>CAWHNS010000020.1:0-487487 GCA_963830715.1 uncultured delta proteobacterium | reverse complement strand
GCATCCCTAATTCAGCGGCCATGCCAACTACGGTACGGGAACGATATACGGGTGAGAGCATGCATCGTGCTGGGGGAGACGCGCGAGCGCCTCGAGGAATACTTCTCCAAAGTGGAAGCGAAGGGGGACCTCGGCAACCCATATGCGATGGCTTTGGGTGGGCATTTTAACGATGGCCGAGCGCGTCGAGCCTCGCTCAGCGCTGGCCGGAGTTGAAGAACTGGACTGACCACGAAGCGGGCGCCCAGACTCACTGACCGTGCAAAGCTGGAAACCTTGCCAACAATTGGAGGCGCGCCAAACTGATGAACCAGGCATCAGGCGAATTCTATTTCAATCCGTGGGATTCCGGAATTTCGGGCGAATCCCTATCCGCACTACAAGCAACTGCGGCTCGCCGCGAAAGGTCGATGTTTTTCCCGATCACGCTTATTGCGCGATACGCCGATGCTCGCGGTTGCGCCACGAGGGCGCTTTTCGTCGAGCATCCAGCCCGAGCCGATCGAGATTGTGACTCAGGATCCCCACGCATCCGTTCCTGACTCTTCTCCGACCCGCCGACCCGCGCCGCCTGTCAGCCGCGACTTCACGCCGAAACGGATCCGCGAACTCCAGCTTGCGCATCAGCGAAATCACCAACCGGCGGCCGACGAGGCGAAGGGCGAGTTCGACCTGATGGCGGACCTCGCGATTCCGCTGCCGGTGATGCTCGGGTCTTCCGCCCGAGAACACGAGATTTCTTCAAGTACTGGTCGGACACCTACGGCGGGCGATAACAACCTGCCCGCACGCCGCAGCCGCCCGAATTCTTCAAGGCCCGCCACGGGCTCGCGGATTACTTCAAGAAGGAGATTGAGCAGCGTCGCGCCGGCCCGGACCTGACCTGGTGAGCGCGCTGGTCGCGCAGCATCAAGCCGGAAACATCGAGCGAGCAGCTTTTATATACATGGGCTTCTCTTGGCGGGCAATGAGACCACGACCAACCGCATCCAACGGACGTGGGCGTTGTCGTCCGATGTCCGAGCCGCGCGCTTCGCGGTGGTGGACGCGGATGCGCCGTGCGGCGATGAGGAGATGCTGCGCTACGACGGTCCGGTTCAATCCACCTTCCGTCACCCGTAACGAGCCCGCGTTGAGCTTCTGGTGCACAACGCTGAAACGGGCTCGCTGCCGCGTTCATTTTGCTGGCCGCCGCCAATCGCGATCCGGGCGCAGTTCACCAATCCGACAGCTTTGACATCACGCGCCATTCCTGATTCTTCGGCGACGGAATCCACTTTCTCAGCGCCGGCGCGGCTGGAGGGCGCGATCGCAATTGGCTCCGCGCTCGACCGCTTCCCGCGCACTGCGGCTGGCGGATCCCGGAAGCCTGCGTGAGTTACAAGGAGTGCGCGGCTTGAATTCGCCGAAGATGGCGATTCATTAAGCGGACGGACGCGAAAGAAGTGGTCTCGCTCGGGTCCGGAAAAGATGCTGCCTCTCGCAGTCCCGACGACGAGGTTTATTCTTCGGCCGGGCTGAGGCACGGTCTCCGGCTCGGCAAGCTTCCGCCGTTTACCCGCCGCCAGTGCGGGCGCGCTATGCCGGATTTTTCAACAACTACTATTTCTCCTGAGCCTCGCGCTCAAGCAAATCCAGCGCGGACTCGGTGTGGCCGAAAAAGAACCTGGCCCGGATGCTCTCGACGCATTTTGCCCGGCCATATCCTGTCGCTGATAACGCCGTGGTGGATGTGTTCGGGCGGCGCCGGGCCTGCCGCTCTACACCGTCTTCGGTTACACGCTGTTCACCGGGCTGAGTGCGATCGCGCCCAGTGCCACCTTCCAGTTGCTGGCCCGCCGCATTCGCGGGCGCCGAAGGCACGGTTGCGCCTGGTTATCTTGACCCAGGAAGGTGGGACGCGGGGCGTGCGCGGATGGGCCGTCGGATATCTGGAGCGCTCAGCGCGAGTGGGCTGTGGCCGGTGTCTTCGGATTCATCAACGTCATTCCGTTCGCATGGCGCGGGCTGTACGCGTCGGCGCTATTCCCGCTCGCCGCTATTTACCGCTCCGGCGCGCGCTGCCGGAGAGCCATCGAGGTTGAGAATGTTTTTGCCGGAGCGCGCCCCACCAGATCCTGGAAAATCCGTTCGCGCCGAGTTTGTTGACCGGGTGTCCCTTACGGCGGGTTGGACAGTCACCTCTTTGGGTATAGGCGCGCAACTCGGCTTTTCCCGCCAAGCATTCCAGGAGGCGCATTATTGGTCGCCCGGTTATATCATCGATATTGTTCATCTTCGGAGGCGCATGATCTCCTGGCAATATCGTCTCGGGCGGCTGAGCGACAACTTCGGCCGCCGCAGGATGAGGCAGTTCGTTCATGATGATGGCGTCGCGGCCCTGTGGATGTACACCACCCGCAGCAACACGCGATTGCCGCTGGATCTCGAGTCGTTCTTCGATACCGCTTCCGGGTCACGCGGTGGACAGCGCCGATATTCCCGACCTCGTTTCGCTCGACCGCCGGCAGCGCGTTGGCGGTGGCAGGCACGACCGGCGGCGCAGTCGGCTTGATGCTCGAAGGCATGCTCTACCGGATTACCGGATTGCACTGGACCGCGATTCGTTACCTGCTCGGATTCTGGATGGTCTCTCGCCGGTGATAATTTTCACCTTCTTCCCGGAAACCGCAGGCGGCGGTTTCCAGGATCTCCCCGAAGCCGCGATCGCCTCCGCGCCCGGTTGACGAAGCCATCGGGCTCGCGAAGTAATCATCAGCCGAGGAGCGACAGGTTCCCGGAAGCCCGAGTACCTCCGCAATCGCGGCGGTAACACGAGCCGACCTCCTTAGGCTCCAACTTGTGAAGACCTCCACCGTAGACCCGCCCCTCTTCCAGCAAGAGACCCGGCTCGAGGCGGTTGAGCAGCGACCAGATTTCATCGGCCAACTCGGGGGCTGAATGCAAGGCGGAAGATAATGCCTCTTTCGGGTACATCAGTAGATATACATTCGCCGCCGTGGCGTTTTGAACGACTTCCAACAAAAGTGGAAACCATCGGACTGGCGTGGCTGCGTCCCATATACGTAGAGATGAAGGGTGCGGGCGGCCGATTTCCCTGCGCATACCACGGGCTTCGATGACGGCACAGGTACCGTCTCTGTGAGTCTTGCCTTCTTCAAAGTAGAGCAGAAGGGCCGGATAAGATCGGCGGAATTCCGCCCTCTTTGGAGAATCGGCAGTCCAACAGAAAGAGCTTCGGATTTTCCGCCTCCGGGTCTGCCATAACCTCGTCGCCGAGAATATGGCGTGGACCTGGCAGAACGGCCTTAGAAACCGTTTCGGCAACCTAAGTTCACGGACTCGTTCGGCGGACAGGATGAGATTAATGTCCGGTGGCGAGGCCCCGTTTGATTGAAAAGAAGTCTCCCAGCACGTACCCCGACACGGTTTCCCTCTCAAGAGCAGCGAACCGGGTCGGGGTACGTGCTGGGAGACTTCTTTTCGATCAAACGGGGCCTCGCCACCGGAGACAATTCATACTTCATCCTGTCCGCCGAACGAGTCCGTGAACTTAGGTTGCCGAAACGGTTTCTAAGGCCCATTCTGCCAGGTCCACGCCATATTCTCGGCGACGAGGTTATGGCAGACCCGGAGGGCAACCCCATAACGGATCCGAAGCTCTTTCTGTTGGACTGCCGACTCTCCGAGGAGCAAGTCCGCCAATCTTATCCGGCCCTTCTGCTCTACTTTGAAGAAGGCAAGACTCGCGGCCTGGACGCACGGTACCTGTGCCGTCATCGAAGCCCGTGGTATGCGCAGGAAGATCGGCCGCCCGCACCCTTCATCTCTACGTATATGGGACGCAGCCACGCCAGCTCGAGATCGCCTTTCCGCTTTATTCGAAATCGTTCAACGCCACGGCGGCGAATGTATATCTACTGATGTACCCGAAAGAGGCATTATCTTCCGCCTTGCATTCACGCCCCGAGTTGGCCGATGAAATCTGGTCGCTGCTCAACCGCCTCGAGCCGGGTCTCTTGCTGGAAGAGGGGCGGGTCTACGGTGGAGGTCTTCACAAGTTGGAGCCTAAGGAGCTGGCTCGTGTACCCGCCAGCGAGATTGCGGAGGTACTCGGGCTTCCGGGAAGGAACTCGTTGGAGCAACTGTCGCTCCTCGGCTGATGATTACTTCGCGAGCCCGATGGCTTCGTCAACCGGGCGCGGAGGCGATCGCGGCTTCGGGGGAGATCTCTTCGAGCTCGCGGCCTGCGGTTTCCGGGAAGAAGGTGAAAATTATCACCGGCGAGACCATCCAGAATCCGAGCAGGTAACGAATCGCCGTCCAGTGCGATCCGGTGATCCGGTAGAGCATGCCTTCGAGCATCAAGCCGACTGCGCCGCCGGTCGTGCCTGCCACCGCCAACGCGCTGCCGGCGGTCGAGCGAAACGAGGTCGGGAACAACTCGGCGCTGTAGGCCGCCATAATCGTGCCGGAAGCGGTATCGAAGAACAACTCGAGGATCCAGGCGGCAATCACGGTGTTGCTGCGGGTGGTGTACATCCACAGGGCGAAGAGCGACGCCATCATCATGAACAAACTGCCCATCCTGCGGCGGCCGAAGTTGTCGCTCAGCCGCCCCGAGACGATATTGCCCAGGATGCCCAGTGCGCCTCCGAAAATGAACAATATCGAGATATAACCGGGCGACCAATGATGCGCCTCCTGGAGATACTTGGGCAGGAAGGCGCCGGCGGAGTTGGCGCCCATGTTGCCGAAGAATGATGTTCCGACCAGCATCGAGAGCCGCCCCGGATACGAGCGGAACAGCGAGGCGAGCGGTTGCAGGATATTGGTGGGGCGCACTCCGGCAAGCTTCTCAACCTCGAAGCGATGGCTCTCCGGCAGCGCGCGCCGGAGCGGGATGATCGCGGCGAGCGGGATCAGCGCGAGCGCGTACAGCCCGCGCCATCCGAACGGAATGACGTTGATGAATCCGAAGACGCCGGCCGCCAGCCCATATCCGCTCGCGCTGAGCGCTCCCAGATATCCGACGGCCCATCCGCGCACGCCCGCGTCCACTTCCTCGGTCAAGATAACCAGCGCGACCGTGCCTTCGGCGCCCGCGAATGCGCGCGCCAGCAACTGGAAGGTGGCGAACGTCAGGGCGCTGGGCGCGATCGCGCTCAGCCCGGTGAACAGCGTGTAACCGAAGACCGTGTAGAGCAGCAGCCGGCGCCGCCCGAACACATCCGCCCACGGCGTTATCAAGAGCGACAGGATATGGCCCAGGCGGATCGTCGAGAGCATCCAGCCCAGGTTCTTTTCGGCCACACCGAGTCCGCGCTGGATTTGCTTGAGCGCGAGGCTCAGGAGAGCGAAATCGTAGTTGTTGAAAAATCCGGCCGTAGCGGCGATTCCGAACACGCGCCACTGGCGGCGGGTAAACGGCGGAAGCTTGCCGAAGAGCCGGAGACCGTGCCTCAGCCCGGCCGAAGAATAAACCTCGTCGTCGGGCTGAGGCCGGTAGGCGCGACAGCGCTTACGGCGGCGTCTTTTCCGGACCCGAGCGAGACCACTTCTTTCGCGTCCATCCGCTTAATCGATCGCCATCTTCAGCGAACTCAAGCCGCGCAGGAAGAACGATCCCTTGTAACTCACGCAGGCTTCCGGATCGGCCAGCCGCAGTCGCGGGAAGCGGTCGAGCGCGGAGCCGATTGCGATCGCGCCCTCCAGCCGCGCCAGCGGCGCCCCGATGCAGAAGTGGATTCCGTCGCCGAAAGCGAGATGGTCGTTGGGATCGCGCGTGATGTCAAAGCTGTCGGGATTCGTGAACTGCGCCGGATCGCGATTGGCGGCGGCCAGCAAAATGAACGCGGCCGAACCCGGTTCGACGGTCGTCCCGCCAAGCTCGACGGGCTCTTTCGGGTAACGGACGGTGGATTGAACCGGACCGTCGTAGCGCAGCATCTCCTCGATCGCGCGCGGCATCCGCGTCCGGCCGTTTTCACCGCGAAGCGCCGCGAGCTGATCGGGATTGCGCCCGAGCGCCAGCATCCCGTTGCCGATCAGGTTGGTCGTAGTCTCATTGCCCGCCAAGAGCAGAAGGACGACGAAGCCCATCAACTCCTGCTCGCTCAATGTTTCGGCTTGATGCTGCGCGACCAGCGCGCTCACCAGGTCAGGTCCGGGCCGGCGCCGACGCTTCTCGATCTCCTCTTTGAAGTAATCCGCGAGCCCGTGGCGGGCCTTGAAGAATTCGGGCGGCTGCGGCGTGCCGGGCAGGTTGTTATCGCCCGCGATTATGGTGTCCGACCAGTACTTGAAGATCTCGTGTTTCTCGGGCGGAACCCCGAGCATCTCCGCGATCACAGTCACCGGCAGCGGAATCGCGAGGTCCGCCATCAGGTCGAACTCGCCCTTCGCCTCGACCTTGTCCAGCAGCCGGTTGGTGATTTCGCTGATGCGCGGCTCGAGTTCGCGGATCCGTTTCGGCGTGAAGTCGCGGCTGACCAGGCGGCGCAGCCGCGAATGGGTCGGCGGGTCGGAGAAGAGCATGGTCTGCGCGTGCAGGAACGGATCGGTGGGATCCTGAGTCACAATCTCGATCGGCTCGGGCTGGATGCTCGAAAAGCGCTGGTGGTCGCGCAGAACCGCGACCGCGTCGGCGTATCGCGCGATCAGCGTGATCGGGAAAAACATCTCGACCTTTCGCGGCGAGCCGCAGAGCAGTTGCTTGTAGTGCGGATAGGGATTCGCCCGAAATTCCGGATCCCACGGATTGAAATAGAATTCGCCTGATGCCTGGTTCATAAGTTTCGGCGCGCCTCCAATTGTTGGCAAGGTTTCCAGCTTTGCACGGTCGAGTCGAGTCTGCTCGCGGGCGCCCGCTTCGTGGTCAGTCCCAGTTCTTCAACTCCGGCCAGCGCTGAGCGAGGCTCCAACCCTTCGGCTCGCGGCAAAGGTAGATCGTAAAATGCTCCGAAGCCATCGCATATGGGTTGCCGAGGGCCCCCTTCGCTTCCACTTTGGAGAAGTATTGCTCGAGGCGCTCGCGCGTCTCCCCCAGCACGATCATGCTCTCACCCGTATACTCGCGCGGACCCCAGTACCAGTAGTTGGCATGGCCGCTGATCGCCTTGGGCAGACCGAGCTCGGGCCCATAAAAGTCGATTGCTCCCGCCTCGCCGTAGTTCTGCCCGAAAATGGCCGTCTGCGCTCGTTCGTCGGCGGGCAGGCTGTTGTAGATCTTCGCTACGGCCGCAGCCATTTCGGGCCATCCAAAGCGGTCGGCAAGTAACTGCGGCAATTCGCTTGCCTGGCGATGTTCGAACTTCGGCTGCGAGATGCCAATGAAGTGCGTATAGCGAACGTACGTTTCGGGTGGCAGCAGGGGCAGCATGATCAGCGCAGTCAAACCACCGGTCACTGCGAGCAGGCTGAGGTATGCAGGGCGCACCCAACGCCATCCCGGCGAGGCGAGCCAACGTTCAATCGCGACGGCTCCGCCAGCCAGCAGCATCGGATAGGCGGGCGCCAGGTAGTAGAACCTCCCGCCGGTCAGGATCAGGATTGCAAGCGTTATCAAGTATGCCCATCCAAGGGCGCGATAGGCTCTGCCCTGAGTGCTGACGAGGAAAAACCAGAGACCGCAAATCCAGATTGGAAGCGCCACTGGCTGCATGCCGAGGACTTGCTGGCCGAAGAACCCCAGCGGGCTGAAGAGCAACATTGCGCCCGTTGCGCTTGATGTTGGCGAGCATCTCCAGGTGCGGGAAATGATGCTGAACAACCCAAATAAGATTCGGCAGGAAGATCAGCAGCGCCACCAGGCCGCCGAGCAGGAACCATCGATTCGCCATCAGTCGGCGCCCGGCTGTCATCGCAAGGCCGGCGACCAGGGCAACCCCGAATATCAACATCGTGTGCTTGTTTTCCAGACCGACTCCGGCCAGTAGTCCGAACCACAGCCAGAGCCTGGTGTCGCCTGTCTTGATCATGCGGACCAATATCAGGGCGCAACCCGTCCACAGCAGCGGTTCGACTGAGTTCATCGACAGATAACTGCCGAAGGCCAGGTAGAAAGGCGCCAACAGAACGGCCAGAGCAGCAAGGGCCTGCGCAAATCGTCCACCCCCGAGTTGGCGCACGAACGCGCCTGTGAGAAGAACCAATCCGGCGGAAGCGAGCGCCGGCAGGAGCCGAATAGCCAGCAGTGAGTCGCCAAACAGTCCGCGTGCCGCCCATGCCTGGCAGCGCGGTGAGCGGCGGCATATCGACGTAGCCGAAGCTCAGATGCTCGCCGCAAGCCATGAAGTAGAGTTCGTCAATGAAAAAACCGTAGCCGCCGGGATTGGGCAGATGCAGAGCGAACTCAAGAGCGCCGATACATGCGACAATGGCGGGGCCAGACGCCAGCGAGCTTTTACGCATCGCAATCGCCTCTCCCGTTCCACCTATGTCCGACGGGGGTTCGGCCACGGCTTTCATTTTGATTCCTGACCTTAGAGGAACCGATTCTGGACGAACCGGCTCGCGATGATCGCGGTCTTACGCAACGGCGATGCCATCAGTAAACGCATCGAGAATGCGGCACGATTGCGCATCCGGCGATGCAATGACGGCCCTGCATGCAGCGATCCCGACGCGGCGATCGTGAATCGGTCTACGTCGGCAGGCGCGCGGTTTGTGACGGGCGTGATGCAATATGCAGTTGCCCAGCCACGACTGATCGGCGTAGCGTTTGGGAGAGCCAGATTCGACTGGAAAAGGGGGCATCCCGATATGGCAGACAACGCGGCAGCGACCGCCAAGGTTACACCCGAGCAGCAGCGACTCAACGACCTTTGGGAAGCGCACGTCCGCGATGAGTTCGTGACTCGGGATACGGTCGCGACGCTCGACACCATGGCGCCTGACGCCTACGTCAACCATGTGCCGGTGATGACCGGCGGCGTGGGGCGCGAGGCACTGCGCGCATTCTACGCGCGGCTCTTCATTCCGCAAATGCCGCCTGACACCGAAATCGTTCCGGTATCACGTACCATCGGCGCCGACCGGCTGGTCGATGAGATGATCTTCCGCTTCACCCACACGATGAAGATGGAGTGGATGCTGCCGGGCGTGCCACCGACCGGCAAGCGCGTGGAAATTCCTCTGGTGGCGATAGTTCACTTCCGCAAGGGGAAGCTGGCTCATGAACACATCTATTGGGATCAGGCGTCCGTCCTGGTCCAGCTGGGACTTCTCAAGCCGACCGATCTCCCCATCGCCGGCGTCGAAACCGCCCGCAAGGTGCTGGATCCCAGCCTGCCCTCGAATGCCTTGATTCGCTAGCGCCCGCGGGCCGGTGTACCGCTACGGTCCCGGCGCTGGGGCGACCCGCGGGTGGCCGCCGAGTCTGGACGCCAGCGCGGTCAGATCGTCGTCGTCGTAATACTCGATTTCGATTCGGCCCGGCGTGCGGCCGCGGCGGCGGATGATCCGAACCTTGCGCATCAGCGACCGCTGCAAGCCCTGTTCGAGCGCCGTCAGGTTGGCGTCGAGCGCGGCACCGTTGCCGATGGCGCTTCGCTTCGGATGCCGGCGGGAGCGCGCGATCTGCTCGGCGCCACGCGCTGAAATTTTGCCTTGCGCAATTTCGCGGGCCGCCGCGATCTGATCGTCGGCGGAAGGCATCGCGAGCAACGGCCGCGCTTGTCCGGCGGTGAGCTGCCCGATGACGAGCATCTCGATAATCGGCGCGGGAAGGTCGATCAGCCGGACGATATTGCTGACGTAGGGACGGCTTTTGCCGATCCGCGAGGCGATTTCGTCGTGGCTCAGCCCGAATTCCGAACCGAGCCGCACGAACGCGCGCGCCTCCTCGATCGCGTTCAGGTCCTCGCGCGCCAGGTTTTCCACCAGCGACATTTCGAGCGCCGCGCGATCGTCGAGCTCGCGGACCACCACCGGCACCTCGGCGAGCGAGGCGTTGCGCGCCGCGCGAAGCCGCCGCTCGCCGGCGATCAGCTCGAAACGTGCGCCGTCCGTGCCCGGCGCGCGCCGCACGATCAGCGGCTCGATCACGCCCTGAGTCTGGATCGCGCGCGTCAGCTCCTGGAGCCGATCCGAGTCGAATCGCTGACGCGGCTGAAATGGTCCGGGCACGATTCGATCCACCGCCAACATCATCATCATCGATGCCGTCGCCGCCGCACCGTTGCCCTCCGGCTCCGGCCGGGTATCTTCGATTAGTGCATCGAGTCCGCGTCCCAAAGGTCTTCTTATCATCCGCCTCTCCTCACTTTGCCGCTCTCATTCAGCGATTAGACGCCAGCAGCTCTGCGGCAAGCTGGCGATAGCTCTCCGCTCCGCTCGATTTCGCCTCGTACTCCAGCACAGACAGCCCGTGGCTGGGACTCTCGGACAGACGCACATTGCGCGGAATCACGCTCTGGAAAACCTTGCCCGGATAGTGCTCGCGCACCTCGCGGGCGACTTCGTGACTCAGGCGGTTGCGCGCGTCGAACATCGTGAGCAGCAGCCCCTCGATTTCGAGGCCCGGGTTGAGGTTCGCCCTGACCCGACTGATCGTCGCGCTCAGCGAGCTAAGTCCCTCCAGCGCGTAGTATTCGCATTGCATCGGAATCAGCACCGAGTCGGCGGCGACTAGCGCGTTCAGAGTAAGCAGACCGAGAGACGGCGGCGTATCAAGTAGAACGATGTTATATTGTAGATCGACCTGTCTCAGAAGCTCCTTCAGCCGCCGCTCGCGGCCTTCGATAGTGGCCAATTCTATCTCCGCGCCGACCAAGTCGGGACCGGATGGGGAGATGAACAGCGTCGATCGGACTGCCCTTATTGTCTCAATCAGATCGATCTGCCCGATCAGAGCCTCGTAGACGGTCTTCCTGGAGCCTCGCGAGGCAGCCAGTTCCAGGCTCGTCATCAGGCCGGAGGTGGCGTTGCCCTGCGGGTCTACATCGATCAGAAGCACGCGCGAGCCGGAGGAGGCTATCGCGACCGCGAGGTTGATCGCGGTGGTGGTCTTGCCGACTCCGCCCTTTTGATTGGCTATTGCGATCACCCGCCCCACACCGCACCGCTCCTTGCCTTCGCGCAGACGTGAAACTGTCTTTGGGATGTTATTTACTACCGGCGGATCGGAAAATCAAAGCGGCGCGGGCGGATCTCCGCAAGCGCATGATTCGGCGAGCTTTTTTCCGCGAGCAGTGCTCTACGTTTTTCGCCACAGCACGAGTGCGCGCCTGACGCGCTCACCATCGCGATCGAGCTCGTACTCCAGTATCGAGCGGCTGGCCAACCCCGCGGCCTCCGCCATCTCAGGTTCAAGGCGTTGCGCGGGGGCGGTGTATAGCAGCGCGACTCCATCGCGACGCAGCGCCGCTGCGCATATCCGATAGAGCTGGGGCAAGTCACCGACCGCGCGGGCGGTCACCACATCGAACTCGGGCCGGAAGCTCTCCGGACGCACCCGCATCGATTCGACACTGACATTCCGGATACCCATCTCTGCGATCGCGACCTGAAGGAAACTGGCGCGCTTGCGCCGCGACTCGCACAGCGTGAATGTCGCATCGCAAGCAGCGGCGAGAACGAGTCCGGGGAAACCCGCGCCGCTGCCGAGATCGAGAATTCGGCTGGCATCCGAAAAGATCCCAGGTATTGCGGCGTTACCGCGATGCTCCCCGATCACAAGCGGCATCAGGCTGTCGACGACGTGGAAAGCGATCTCACCGGGATCGCCGGGACGCGCCGTGAGATTCGTCCGCTCGCCCCAAAGCGCGAGCATCGCGGAGAGCCTCTGGATGCGATCGAGGAAACGGGGAGGCGGTACGAAGTCGAGCCGCCGCAGCGCGCGCCCGATTAGCTTGCGCGCTTCGATAGCGATCGCGTCGGGATCAGGATCGCGAGTCGATCGCGCAGGTCGATGTTTCACGTGAAACGATCGGGATGGGATGAGACGCTAGCTGCGCTCAAACCTCTCCCCAGCGCTCTCCCTTCAGGGAGAGGGTGCCGGAGCGGATGCGACGGCGGGTGAGGTTGTTTCACGTGAAACGTGAGACGCCGCCGCGGATGTGTACCGCGAGCAGCGAGATGGCGGCCGGGGTGATTCCGGGCATTCGCGCCGCCTGCCCGAGCGATCGCGGCCGGACGTTGGACAGCCGCTCGCGCGCTTCGGTCGACAGCCCTGGGACACTCCGATAGTCAAGCCGCTCCGGAATCGCGGTGTCCTCGAGCCGCTTGAAGCGCTCGATCGCATCTGCCTGACGGCGGACGTAGCCGTCGTACTTGACCTCGATTTCGAGTTCCGCAGCCTGGTCGAAGTCCAGAAGCGGCTCGAGACCGGCCACTT
Source organism: uncultured delta proteobacterium (assembly GCA_963830715.1). Lineage (GTDB taxonomy): Bacteria > Desulfobacterota > Binatia > Binatales > Binataceae > CAVVMA01. Next base: position 475,150 of record CAWHNS010000020.1, on the reverse strand, counting down.
CGACGACCCCGGCATACGGAACTTCGGGGCGCTTCAGCAGCTCGATCGCCCGCACAGTCTGCGATAGCGGCGAGGATCCCCATTCGAGCAATTGCCGATTGACGTGATCGCCGGGAGCGACCGGAGCGGCTCGTAGCCGATCCCATTCCGCAGCCACCTTCTCGCCCTTGACGCGCACGCTCGCGACGACTTCCGGATCGAGCAGGCCAAGCTCGGCCCCGATCGCCGAGAGGCGCCGGTCGGCGTTGTCCTCGCGCAGTAGCAACCGATACTCGGCCCGCGACGTGAACATCCGATACGGTTCGCCGCCGATTCCGCGCGTGACCAGGTCGTCAATCAGCACGCCAATGTAGGCCTGCTCGCGGCGCAGGATGAGTGGCGCCTGCCGCCGCGTCTTGAGCACCGCGTTGATTCCGGCGATCAGCCCCTGCGCGGCGGCCTCCTCGTAGCCGGTTGTGCCGTTAATCTGACCCGCGAAGAACAGCCCGCCGACCAGCTTGGTTTCCAGCGAAGGATCGAGCTGCGTGGGATCGGAGAAATCGTACTCGATAGCGTAGCCAGGCCGCATGATCTCGGCATGTTCGAGGCCCGCTATCGACCGCACCATCTCTATCTGGACATCGAGCGGGAGACTGGTGGAAAGCCCGTTCGGATAGACCTCGACCGTATCGCGACCCTCCGGCTCCAGGAAAATCTGATGGCGTTCCTTGCCCGCGAAACGCATCACCTTGTCCTCGACCGACGGGCAGTATCGCGGCCCTTTGCTGTGGATAACTCCGGAATACATCGGTGAGCGGGCGATATTCCGGCGGATGATCTCGTGGGTGCCCGCGTTAGTGAAAGTGAGATGGCACGGGATCTGGTCCCGTTCGATTCGCGCGGTCCGGAACGAGAACGTCGGCGGCGGCTGATCGCCCGCCTGAAGCTCAAGGCGCGAATAGTCGATCGTCCGCCCATCGATTCGAGGGCAGGTGCCCGTCTTGAGCCGGCCGATTCGAAATCCCAGTTTCGCTAAATATTCGCTCAAGCCCATAGCGGCGAAATCGCCGGCCCGTCCAGCGGAGTAGTTCTTCGTCCCGACATGGATGAGCCCCTTCAGGAACGTGCCGGTAGTCAGGATCACCGCATCGGCCTCGAATACCTCCCCGATCTGCGATTCGACCCCCCGGACGGTCCCGTCTTCCACGATCAGTTGTTCGACGCTCGCCTGGCGAATCGATAGATTGCCGGTCGTCTCGAGCACGCGCTTCATCCGCGCGCGATACGCCGCCTTGTCGGCCTGCGCCCGCCGGGCGCGCACCGCCGGCCCCTTGCGCGTATTGAGGAACCGGAACTGGATTCCGGTCTCGTCGATCGCGCACGCCATCTCGCCGCCGAGCGCGTCGATCTCGCGCACCAGATGGCCCTTGCCGATCCCACCGATAGCGGGATTACAGGACATCTGGCCGATATGGTCCAGGTTGAGCGTGAGCATCAGGGTCTTCGCGCCCATCCTGGCGGCCGCGAGCGAGGCCTCGATTCCGGCGTGCCCCGCGCCGACCACGATTACGTCGTATTTCGCCACGGATGGATTATGCCGCGGCGAGGGCGGCGGTCAAAACGGGTCGAGATTGGCACGCCTGCGCCTGGAAACCCTCACTCCGCGCTCGCGATGCTCCCCGCGACCTCTCCCTGGTCAGGGAGAGGGTCAAAGAGGCTTCGCGAAGCGATCGAAGGCCTCCCCCAGACCAGGGAGAGGTCACCCGAGCGAATGCGAGGGCAGGTGAGGGTGCGCGCTGTCGCTCGATACCTACAATTAGTAGGTATCTACTACGACTAGTTGTTGGTGAGCGCCGCCCGCCCCTCACTTCCCGATGCAGAACTCGCGGAACACCGCGTCGAGCACGTCCTCGGCGCCGACTGCGCCGGTGATCGCGCCGAGCGCGTCGGCCGCCGCGGCCACGTCGACCGCGACCAGCTCGGGCGGGAGCGCCGCTATTGCGCCGCGCCGCGCGCTCTCGAGAGCGCCCAGAGCCGTCGCGAGCGCCTGGCGATGGCGCTCGCGCGAGATCGCGACCTCCGTGCGCGCGCCCTCGCCGGCCGGCGCCGACGTTTCTATCGCCCGCAGCAGCTCGTCGCGAAGCGCCGGAACGCCGTCGGCCGTCAGCGCCGAGAAGCGCAGGATCGGCATCCGCAAGCCGCTCAGGCTCTCGCATGAGATCGCCGCGGGCAGATCCTGCTTGTTGAGAATGGCCACGCCGGGACGGCCGGTGCATACCGCGATCACGCGCTGATCCTCGGCCTCCAGCGGCCCGGAGGAATCGAAGACCGCCAGCACCAGCTCGGCCTCGGCCGCGTGCGCAAGCGCGCGCTCGACCCCGATCCGCTCGACTTCCTCCGCCACGTCGCGCACCCCGGCCGTGTCCTGCAGCACCAGCGGATAGGGGCCGAGGCTCACCGAATCCTCGATAACGTCGCGCGTCGTGCCTGGAATCGGCGTGACGATCGCGCGGTCAGCGCCGAGCAGCAGGTTCATGATGCTGGATTTGCCGACGTTGGGCTTGCCGACGATCGTCACGCGCACCCCCTCGCGCATCAGGCGCCCGCGCGCGAAGCTGTCGTGCAGGAGCCGGATATCGGCAGTCAGTTGCTCTATCGAAGCCGCGATTTGATCGCGCGAGGGCAGGTCCAAGCCCTCGTCCGAGAAGTCGATCTCAGCCTCGAGATGCGCACGGATTCCGATCACCGCCGCGCGCAGTCGCCCGACGCGCTCGGCCAGCGCGCCGCCGAGCTGCGCGATCGCCTGCCCGAGCGCAGCATCGCCGCGCGCGGCGACCAGGTCGGCGACCGCTTCGGCCTCGGTCAGGTCCATCCGGCCGTTCAGGAACGCCCGGCGGCTGAACTCGCCCGGCTCGGCCATCCTGGCCCCATGAGCCATCGCGAGCGCGACGATGCGCCTGACCAGGTATGCGCCGCCATGACAGTGCAGCTCGGCGACGTCCTCGCCGGTGAGGCTCTTCGGCGCCGGCATGACGACGCCGAGCGCGCGATCGATCGTGGCGCCGGTCGCGGACTCGCCGACTTCGCCAAGATAGAGCGTGCGCGGGCGCAGAATCGCGCGGGCGCGAATCGGGCGCCATATCGCGCGCAGAATCCGGATCGCATCGGGGCCGGAAAGGCGGATGATCGCGACCGCGCCGGTACCCGGCGGCGTAGCCGGCGCGACGATCGTATCCTGGATGTACATCAGGTTCGCCCCAACGTAGCGGATGCTCGGGTCAACCGCTTTCAGCGCGCCGCCGTTCTTCTTCTCTAAACCATGCGTCGAGAGACCACGATCCGGCTCCGACGCTGATTAGAAAAAGCAGGCTCATCGTCATTGCAAAGTCCGTCCTTGCGTCGCTCACCATGAACCAGAAGCCCTGGCCGGGCCGGAACAATTCCGGAATCTTGGTCGTCGCGATCGCCGTCAGGATTACGATCAAGAGCGGAATACTGGCGATCCTTGTGAACAGGCCAATGAGGACCAGCAGGCCGCAAGCAATCTCGAAGCTGCCTACGAAATGCGCCGTGAATCCGGGATACGGAAATCCAATTCTGGTAAACCGAATAACGCCCATGTGCGGGTCGATGTACTTGAGAACACCTTGCGTCAGGAAGATCAGACCCACCGCTAGCCGAATGAAGATCGCACTTCTGATGTTCGAGGCCGGAGTGGGAAATTGCTTCATCGTGATAGATCGCGACCCTTGATGTGATTTCGGCCGCCTGAACACGCTAATCGCTTGAGGTAGCGGCTCGCTGCCTGATCGCAGTGCTGGCAAGGCGGGCCGTCAGGCTCCCGCCTAGCCGGCGTCATCAGGGAAGCAAATTCTCCAGCTCAGCAACAGCGCGCTCTCCCCGCCCCAGGTCGTCGATTAGCCTGGACATGCGCTGCGCGCATTCGCGGAAGGATGGATTGGTCAGCACTTCGCGGATCGCGGCGCGGATTTCGTTGGTGGGTGCGTCGGCCGAGATTGCGAGTCCCACTCCGAGCGTCGCCACGCGGTCGGCATTTGCGTTCTGATCGCGGCCCATCGGCATGCACACCATCGGCACGCCATGCGCGAACGCCGCCATCACGGTGCTGTGTCCCGCGTGAGTCACGACTGCCGCAGTGTGCGGAAGAATCGCGCCGTGCGGTATCCAATCATGTATCGAGACGTTTGATGCCGCGCCCACCTGGGCTTGTGTCACGCCGGGACCGAGCGTGCAGACTGCCGCGGCGTCGATGCCCTTCATCGCGTCGAACGTTCGTCGCAGCGCGTCCTCCTGTCGCATGTAGGTTGAGCTGAAGCTGATGAGAACCAGAGGATGACCGGGTGGCTTCCAGGTCGAGACCTCTACATCAAGCGCGGGGCCCACGTAGCGCAGGTTGGGGTGGGGCCTTGCGAGCGGATAGTCAAACTCCTCCAGCGTCAGGGCAAGCGCGAGGGTAGCGCCATCGTATAAGCGCATCATGAGTGGAGTGTTGGCAGCGAATGTTTCAAGTCCGAGGGAGCGCCGGGCCTGATTGACGTACGGCAGCATTGGCCCGTCGAGAAACGGTACGCCATTTTCGCCCTCCACGAACCATCTGTAGAGAGCGTGGACGAGTGCGACCGTTGGGATCCGCTTCATCTCGCCGGCCATAAGCGCCGCCGGCATCATGCAATCCGCAACCAGCACGTCAGCCGTCTCGGCGATGGCGAGAACCTCCTGCGTAAGTTCGGACGAACACATGAATGCCAGCCACTCGGAAATCTTGTCGTCAATCATGACGCCAGGCGGGGGAGGATCCGGCTCGTGCGATCGTTCGAACGCGCGGAACGAGCCGCCCGTTTCGATCACGCGCGCAGCAAGCGCTCGCGATCCGAGCAGCGTCACCCGGTGGCCCCGCCGCACCAGCCGCCGGACGATCGCCAGCGTCGGCGTCATGTTTCCTCCGCCATCAAACGCTACAAACAGGAACCGACCTTTCCTTTCTTTCGCGCGAATATTCTCGCGCGACTCTTTGGAGGTATCTGTCATCTTCTGGTGCCGTCCCTCTCTGCCCCCGACGGAAGTGCGATGAGAGCCAAATAGCACTTCGTGGGGCGCAGTCAAGACGCGTCAGACGTCGGAGTGGTACGAATCAAACGCAAGAAATTCTACGCACATCGAATTTCTTGGCCTGCGCCCAAGGCGAAAAAAGCGCCGACTGATCCTGACGCTCAAAAGCCTTCCGCAACCTACTGAATACCTCCTCTTCAAACTCAAAGACGTATTCGCTCGGAAAGCCGAGCCGCGTGGGGCCGCCATTCGACCGCCACGAGCAGGTTGGGGTTGGAGGGCTTTGAAGAGGGAGCGTCGCGATACAACCGCCAACCGACACCTTGCAAAGCTCGGCGCACTCGATTTGTACTCTCTGAACGAAGACGAATGAGCAATGGCCCTCCAGAAGACGGACGAGTTGCCAGCGCCGGCGCGAGTGTCGCCGGTTCGGGCCCTCCCTCGCCAGGCGATGACGCTGCGCTGGGCGAAGTCGCGGTGTCCTTTTTGCGACTCGGCACGATCGCATTTGGAGGACCGGCAGCGCACATCGCGATGATGGAGGAGGAGTTCGTTCGCAGGAGGCGATGGCTGTCGCGCGAGGAGTTTCTCGACATGCTCGGCGCCACCAACCTGATTCCCGGCCCCAACTCCACCGAGATGGCGATCCATATCGGCCATCGGCGCGCCGGCTGGAAGGGTCTAATCGTGGGCGGTGCCTGCTTCATCCTGCCGGCGATGCTGATCGTCACGGCCTGCGCGTGGGTCTATACGAGATTCGGATCGCTTCCCGATGTTCAAGGCGTCATGTACGGCGTCAAGCCGGTCATAATCGCAGTCGTGTTGCAGGCGCTATGGAGACTCGGGCGCGCCGCCGGCAAGGACTGGCCGCTGGCGATTCTGGCGCTGATCGCGACCGCGGTGGCGCTTGCCGGTGCGAATCTTCTGGCAATACTCTTTGGAGCGGGCATTCTGGCTGCTCTTCGAGAGTCGATTCGGAGCGACCGCGCTCCGAGGACTCTGGCCGCTATCCTGCCCGCGATAAGGTCGCCGTTGGCTGCCACTTCCGCCGCTGCCGCCGCGGTATCGATCACCATGTCGGGGCTGTTCCTGCTTTTTCTGAAGTTCGGCGCGATCGTCTACGGCAGCGGTTACGTGCTGCTGGCGTTTCTTCAATTCGACCTCGTAGACCGCCTGCACTGGCTGACGCAGGCGCAGTTGCTCGACGCCGTGGCAATCGGGCAGGTAACGCCGGGACCCGTTTTCACCACCGCGACCTTCATCGGCTATCTTCTAGGAGGGCTGAAAGGAGCGATAGTCGCGACGGTGGCGATCTTTCTGCCGGGGTTTGTTCTGGTCGCCGCCAGCCGCCCGTTGATCCCGCGCATCCGCCGCTCGAAGATCGCGGCGGCTTTCCTCGACGGCGTGAATGTCGGCGCAGTTGCCTTGATGGTCGCGGTCACCTGGCAACTGAGCCGGGCCGCTCTGGTTGACGGCCTGACTGCGGGCATCGGAGCGGCGAGCGCCGCTGCCCTGATCTTTTCGCGAATCAGCTCGGTCTGGTTGATCTTCGCAGGCGGTCTGATCGGCCTGATAGCCAGCGTGTGGTCTGGCTGAGCACGGACCAAAGCAACAGATTTCCGAGGTACCCACTGAATGTCCGCGCACATTAAAGGTCCCGCCCGAGTGGCATTGTTCGCGACTCTCATCGCGCTGAGCGCACACATGAACGCTCTGGCAGACTCACCGACCCCGCGCGGGAATCGGCATTTCTATCTGCCGAGTCAGGCCGCCTCAAAGATCGTTACGGTGACAAGCCACGGCCAGCCTGCGCGCGAGATCATCGTGGTCACGGAACCGGTGGCAATTAAGGAGACCGGCCGAAGGAGACGATCAGCACCTTTGGTGAAGTGTATGAATTCTCACCCTCATTTGTCGCCGTTCATCGCGATGAACCGACGCTGGTCACCTTCTGGAATCTTCAGCCGGATGACGATCACGACTTCGCGCTGCTTTCTCACGACCTGAGCGTCCTGATGTATGTCGATCTCCCGCCGCTCAAGAAGACGTCCTATGTTTTCACCTTTCACAAAGAGGGCCTGTTCGACTTCAAGTGCATGCAGCATCAGCCCGCCATGAGCGGCGAATTCCTTGTGCTGCCGCCTCTGGGCGCCCGTTGAACGAAGGCAGGCAAACGCCGAAGTCGAACTTTCATGCGATCGACGGCTGGCCGGAGCGCAGGATCGTCGCGGCGACAGTCGTGGCGGCGCTCGCGATTCGGCTGTACCTCGTGCTTACGAATTTCTGTATCTCGGCCGACGGGATCGAATACCTGGAGATGGCGCGGGATTTCGCTGCAGGCCACTGGATGCGCGCCCTGGGGTTGGCCCTCTCTCCGCTCTACCCGTGGCTGATTTCGCTCGCATCGCCTTTTACCAACAATCTGGAAATGGCGGGGAATCTGATCTCGGCGCTGTTCGGCACCGCGGCCGTCGCGATTCTGTACTATCTGATGCGAGAAGCGTTCGGCCGCCGCGATATCGCCACCGGCGCGGCCGCGCTCGCCGCCATCCATCCCGGACTCGCAAGCTACTCGGCGTCGGTGCGCACGGAGTCGGGTTATCTGTGCCTGGCGGCCGCGACGATCTGGCTGTTCGCGCGCGGTGTCAGGAAACGGAGCATCTCAAGCCTCGCGGTCGCGGGCGCCGTCGGCGGTATCGCATACCTGTACCGGGCGGAAGCGATCGGGCTGGCCGTAGTCTGCTGCGCCTTCCTTGTGCTGCGCGCGATGCTCTCACGAGAGTGGACGTTCAAGCAGGCCATCGCCTGGAGCTTGAGTTTCGCGATCCCATTTTTGATCGTCGCCTCGCCGTATCTCACATATCTCCACGCGGCAACCGGGCATTGGATCGTGAGCAGCCAACTGAATCAAGTTGCGGCCGGCGGCATGACGAAAACGGCCACGGGGAGCGTGGATCCTCGCGCGTATCTCTACAAGGTCGGCGACAACCTGATGATGTCGGGTTACTACTTCGCGCAGGCAATCGAGGCGCCGGTGCTGGCGATACTGATCGCGGGACTTTGGATTCGCGGTCGTACGATCGCCGGCAATTGGAGCGAAAGCCTGCTAGCGAGTTTCGTGCTCTTCTATTATTTGGGGCTTGCTTTCTTGAACACCGGCCCGCGCTTCATGCTGCACATCGCTCCGTTCACCTTCGGATGGGCGATCATCGGGTTTGAGTGGTTGTCGCTTGAAACCGGGCGGATCAAGTTCCGTGGCCGCCCGGTGCCTCGCGCGGCGCTCGCGATAATTCTCGCGCTGCTGCTCCTGCCGCGAACGCTATGGCCGATAGGCTACGACCTGCGCGCGTTTCGCTACGCGGCGGCAGATTTGCGCCGTAGCACCACTCCGCCAGTCGCGATCGCCGCGGGCGATCGCCGGATAGCCTGGTACGCCGGCGCGCGCTTTATCCAACTCCCGACCGACCCGATGCCGGACCTGTGCGGATGGCTCGCAACGGTTCCGGCAGCCAACTACCTGATGCTGGCAAGCCGCGAGGAGCGCCGATGGGGCGCATCGGCCGCGCGATGCTTGACGCTGGTCAAGCGCTATCCGCGAACCGGCTCGAGTTACTTCGACTTGTTCCAGGTCACCCGCACCTACTGAGTCCGGGACTCCTCGCGCGCGCCAGACACGCGCGCAGCAATGACAAAAGCGGCGGCGGGAGAGAACTGGTGCCCTTGCCCCGGCGCGGGCCATGTGGTTCGATTCGATGTTTGGGCTCACGAAGCCTTGAACGGTTGCCCCCGGTCACCTTCGATCGCGCCGGCAGGACCCGTCAGATCGCGAAAGTTGATTCCCAACGATGAAAAGAACCTATCAGCCTCACAATCGGAAGCGGACACGCAAACACGGTTTCATGGCGCGGATGGCCTCGCCCGGCGGACGCAAGGTGCTCAAGCATCGCCGGGCCAAGGGGCGCAAGCGCCTGGCGATCACGATCCCGCCCAAGCAGCCCGGCTGAACACGGAGCGCCCAACGCGCAGCTTCGGAAGAGCCGACCGCCTGCGGGCGAGCGCCGATTTCGTGCGCGTGCGACGCCATGGGGTGCGCTGCCAGACCGATCATTTCTTGCTGTACGCGATGCGGTCGCCCGGGTTCGATCGCGCCCGGCTCGGGATTTCGGTCTCGCGCCGGATCGGGAACGCGGTCGTCCGCAACCGGCTCAAACGGCGGATACGCGAAGCCTTCAGGCTCGAGCTCCGGCCGATCATGCCCCCGGACAGCGCACTGGTCGTAGTGGCGCGCGCCGGCGCCGGCCTGCTCGAGACCCCCACTATCAAGGCGGAGCTTGCGACTGCTACTTTAAGCTTGAATCGTAAGCTGAAGGTCTGACTCGCGTGGCCGGCCGATTATCTCTCATCCGCAACTTCCTGGAGGCCGCCCCGCGCGCGATTCTCCGGACAGTGATCCGCGCTTACCGCACGCTATGCTCGCCGCTCATCGTCGCGCTGTTCGGCCCCGCCTGCCGATTCGAGCCATCCTGCTCCGAGTACGCGTCCGCTGCGATTCGCGATCATGGAATTATGCGCGGCGGATACATCGCCGCGTGGCGCGTCCTGCGATGCCATCCGCTCGGGGGCTCCGGCTACGACCCGGTCCCGAAGCCGTCCGCCGAATCATAGGCCCCAGGACAGGTAGCTTTGGAAACCAGGATTCTGATCGCGGTCATCCTCTCGCTGGGGTTGATAATCGCCTACCAGGAGCTGGTGCTGAAGCGACTCTATCCTCCGCCGCAACGCAACGCGGCTCCTAAAACCACCGCGCAACCCAGCGCGGCGGAGACGGAAGCAGCCAGACCATTTCCGTCACCAGTCGGCCGGACTGCCGAGACCCCGCTCGCCGTGGTCGCCACCTCCCTGCCGCCGGCCCGCGAGGTCGAAATCGATACCGATCTCTACGAGGCGATAATCACCAGCCGCGGCGCACGCCTCAAGAGCTTCAGGCTCAAGAAATTCCGCGAGACCGCGGCGCCCGACAGCCCGTGGTACGAGATGGTCAAGCCGGCGCCCGGCGGCATCCTTCCGCTCGGCGTCGTCGTCAAGCGCGGAGATACGACCGTGGACGATCGCGCGCTCGACTACTCGACCGATGCGCCCGCCCGCGTGGTGCCCGCCGCGGGCGAAAAGTCGGTTGTGACCTTCAGCACGCAAACCAGGGACGGATTGACGCTCCGGAAGACCTTTACTTTCACCACGGGCAGCTATGCGTTCGATATGTCGGTGGACGAAAGCGGCGGAGGCGGCGCCACCGACAGCGTCGGCCTCTCGATGGCGCAGCCGCTCACCGCTCACGCCGGATACTACGACGTTCCGGAGATCCAGGCGTACATCGGGGGCAAAGCGTATGTCGAGGCCGAAAAGGCGCTGACCAAGGGCGTTGCCCCAATCAGCGGACCGGTGACCTACGCGGGATTCGGCGACCGGTACTTCCTGTCCGTGTTCCTGCCGCAAACCCCGGCGGGCGGTACGCTCGATATGGGGTTCAACGGCTCCGAGGCCAACGCGGAAATCCTGTTCGCAGATGTGAAGCAGATCAGATCCCTGGTTTACATGGGGCCCAAGCAGATCGACGTTATGGAGGCGATAAATCCGCTGCTCAGCAAGTCGATCGACTTCGGATGGACCGGCGTGCTGGCACTTGTGTTCCTGAGAGTGCTCAAGCTGTTTCACCTTATCGCCCCGAATTACGGTATCGACATAATCCTGATGACGGTCGCGATTCGCGCGGCGCTCCTCCCGATGTCGATCCGCAGCCAGCGCTCGATGCTCCGGATGCAGCGCCTCCAGCCGCAGATCGCGAAGATTCGTGAAAAATTCGCCGACGACCAGGAGCGCCTCCAGCGCGAGATGGTGGACCTGTACAAGCGCAATCACGTCAACCCGCTCGGTGGCTGCGCGCCGATGATCCTGCAACTGCCGATCTTCATCGGCCTGTACGAGGCCCTTCTCAACGCCGTGGAGTTACGCCACGCGCCGTTTATCGGATGGATCACCGACCTGGCCACGCCGGATTGCCTCATGATTCCGGGGATGCCGAAGCTGCCGCTGACCCATTGCGGCGGTATCCCGGTGCTGGTGCTGCTGATGGGGTTGAGCACCTTCCTGCAGCAGTGGATGATGCCGCAATCGCCGGATCCCAATCAGCAGCGGATGATGATGCTCTCGCCGATAATCTTCACCGTGATGCTGGTGAATTTCCCGGCCGGCCTTTCGCTGTACTACCTCTCTTCCAACGTGCTCGGAATAGTCCAGCAATTCGTTCTCAACCGTGAGTTCAAACAAGTGACTCCTGCGACTGCGACAACATGACCGAGAAAGATTCCATCGAGATAACCGCCGCCTCCATCGACGAGGCAACCAGCGAAGCGCTCCGCCAGCTCGGCGCCACCGAAGATAACGTCGTGGTCGAGGTGCTCAGCACGCCGCGCTCGGGCCTGCTGGGCCTCGGCTCGCGCCAGGCGCGCGTGCGCGTCAGCCGTCGGCTGATAGAGGGTGCTCACAGCGAGGCGCAATCCCCTCCGCCGGCGCCGCCCATCCGCCGCGCGGGCCGAAGCTCACCGCCCGCGCCGGAAATTCGCTCGCGACCCGAACCGGCTCAGGCTCGAACGCGGGACGCCGGCGATCGCGAATCGGATGAGCAAGCGGCGGGCGGAGCCACGCGCAAACCCGCCAACATCGAGGAGCAGGAGCGCGAGGCGACCGCGATGCTCTCGCAGATCCTCGAGCTGATGGGCGAAAAGGCCGAAGTCCGCCTGGTCGGGCAGCGACGCCGAAGCGATCGAACTCGAGATCAGGGGCGACGGCTCGGGAATCCTTATCGGACGCCACGGGCAAACGCTCGACGCGCTGGAGTACCTGCTCAATCGCCTGGTCGCTCGCAAGATCAGGGAAGCGCTGTCGGTGATAATCGATACGGAAAGCTACCGCGCGCGCCGTCGCAATCAGCTCGAGCGGATGGCGCTCTCGATGGGCGAGCGGGCAAAGCGCGAGCACCTCAAGATGGTGATGGAGCCGATGCCGCCGCGCGACCGCCGCATCGTACATCTCGCGCTCAAGGACGACCCGCTCGTGACAACCCGCTCAACCGGCGAGGGCTACATGCGCACGATCGAGATAGCGCCGGCGGAAGGTCGCCCGGAGCGCAGCGGCGGCGGTGGTGGCAGCCGCAGCCGTCCGCGCGATCGCGAACGAGAGCGCGATAGCGAAGCTCCGATCGGCGAGCAGGGCGGCTTCAAGCGCGGCCAGAAGCGAATCGTTTAGGGTTTCGATTTGGCCTCTCCCGGATGGGAGAGGCCGAACAAGCGTTGCGCTTGCGGGTGAGGGACCCTGTCGGCCGATCGCAATCGCGCGCTGCGCGGTCACGCGTTCGGGTCGAGACCCCACTTCACCTTGTTCGCCGCGATCTGCTCCGGCGTCGGATGCTCCGTCTGCACGAAGGCCTTCACCTTGAACTGATCGGCGAGTTCGAGCGTCTTGTGGTTCAACGCAATGTCATCCTTCAGGACCTCCGGGACCGCAGGTTCCTCGAAAATCGCCTGCCACGGGCACTCCGGCTCGCACGCCCCGCAATCGATGCACTCATCGGGATTGATGTAGAGCTGATTGGGAAAATGTTCCTTGTCGTTGCCGACATACTCGTAAATGCAATCCACCGGGCAGACGCTGACGCATCCGGTGTCAAGGCAGTCCACGCAGAGCCTGGTGATGGTCCATGGCATAGCCGCATATCTCCTGTGGCAACCGTCGCCAGCTTCAAACTACATCGGCACCTGAAAGCTCGCAAATGTCGCGTGCGCCGCTTCGCCGATGACGCTCAGCCCGCGGATGGCGCCGGCACGCAAAATTAGCGCTCCGCATCCCGCGATTCAAACGGCGAAAGCCGCGACGCCTTACAGCCGCATCGGCATCACGACGTAGGTGAAGCCCGAATCCGCCGGGGTGGTGATTACGCCCGGGCTCACCTCGTCGCTGACGCCGAGGACGAGATCGCTCTCCGGAGGGATGGCCGCCAGAGCCTGAGTTACGTAGGTCGCGTTGAAGCCGATCGACATTTCTTCGCCGCTGAAGTCCACATCGATACTGTCGCTTGCCTCGCCAAGGTCCGGGCTGGTCGATGAGACCGTGAGCGATCCGGCCGCGAGCGCTATTTTGACCCCGTGGAAGCGCTCGCTGGAGAAAATCGCCACGCGCTTGACGGCCGCCAGCAGTCCATCGCGCGGGAGCGTGATCTCGTGGCGCGATTGCTTGGGAATTACGCCGCGATAGTCGGGAAATTCGCCCTCCACCAACCGCATCGAGATTTCGGTCGCGCCCCGCTTCAGCCACGCGAGATTCCCGTCCAGCGTCAGTTTCGCCTCGGTATCGCCCGCCAGATCGAGCAGCTTGCGAAGTTCTCCGAGCCCCTTCCGCGGAATGATCGCGCCGCCTTGCACCGAGAACCCCTTGACCTCGCGGCGAATCATTGCGAGCCGATGGCCGTCCGTTGCGACCATCATCGCTATTCCGGGTTCGGGCGACTCGACAAACACGCCGCTCATGTTGTAGCGCGTCTCGTCCGGACTGACTGCGAATAGCGTCTTGTCGATCATCGTGGCCAGGACTGCGGCGGAGACGCTCAGGTCAGCCTTGAGGGCCCTCGCCGGCGCGGCTTGCGACTTCGAATCGCCCTGACGGGGCATTGCGGGAAACTGGCGCGGATCCAGTCCCATCATTTTGAATTTTGCGCGCCCGCATCGAATCTCCACCCAATCGTTGTCGAGCGACTTGAGATGCACCTCATCTCCGGCCGCCTCGCGAACGATCTCGAACAGCTTGCGCGCATTGAGCGTGATACTTCCGCCTTTGCTCGACTTGCACGGCACTTCCGTCCGAATTCCGACTTCGAGGTCGGTCGCCGCGAGTTGAAGCCCACCGTCGGCGGACTCCATCAGCACGTGACCGAGAATCGGCACCGTATTTCGGCGCTCGACGATTCCCTGAACCAGGGACAACCCGTTTGCGAGCGAAGCGCGGTCTATAGCGAATTCCACAACTTCCGATGCTCCTGCTTCTGCTGGATTCTTTTATAAATAAATTGAGTAGTAATAGTAGATGCTGTTGATTTGTTCATGCGCTCGCCAAGCCCGCGAAAACACGGCGCAATTTCTGGCGGCAGAACTGTTGGTTCCCGCCACGGTCATGGTCTCATCTCGGTTGCCGGCCCCGCGCCTGTCGATATCTCCATGATTCTACCCAGCTTGCTCACAGCTTTGTCCAGACTTATAGATGCGCACCGTTTTGCCGGGCCGAAGTTCCGTTCTGCCGATTGCCGGTCAAAATCCGCTCGATTTTTGCGATCTCGAGGCGAAAGGCGTCCTCGTGGCTGACTCTGCCCGCGATCAGGTTGTAGGCATGAATCACGGTTGAGTGGTCGCGGCAGAACTGTTCGCCGATCCTCGGGAAGGAGCTGTCGGTCAGTCTGCGGCACAGGTACATCGCAACCTGGCGGCAGAATGCGATGTGTTGCGTGCGCTTCTTGGACTTCAGGTCAATCAGTCGGATGTGAAAGTGATCGCTTACGGTTTTCTGGATCGTTTCGATGTCGGGTTTGATGTCCTGATTGTCGATCAGGTCATGGAGCGCCTGTTGTGTGAAGTCAACCGTGATCGTCGAGCCGTTCATCGAAGCCAGCGCGGCCAGCCGCGTGAGGCATCCTTCGAGCTCGCGAACGTTCGACGACACATTTTGAGCGATGTAGATGGCCACCTCCGGCGGCAACTCGATGTCCTCGAGCGCCGCTTTCTTCTGCAGGATTGCCACGCGCGTCTCCAGGTCCGGCGGCGCAATGTCGGCGATCAGTCCCGATTCGAAGCGGTTTCTGAGCCTGCTCTCCAGGTCCGGGATCTCTTTGGGCATCTTGTCGGAGGTGATCACGATCTGATGGCGATCGCCGTGAAGCGCGTTGAAAGTATGGAAGAATTCCTCCTGGGTCCGCTCCCGCCCGGCCAGGAACTGAACGTCGTCGAGAATGAGCGCATCGACGCGGCGGAATTTCTCTCTGAACTCTCCCATCCGGTCCTTCCGCAGCGAATCGATCAGCTCGTTCATGAACACTTCCGCCGGCATAAACAGCACCTTGCGCGAGCGGTCGGTGCGGGTGCGCAGATGATGACCGATCGCGCTCACCAGATGGGTCTTGCCGAGTCCAACTCCGCCATAAATGAACAAGGGGTTGTACTTGACGCCGGGCTGGTTTGCGACCATCATCGCCGCCGCATGCGCGAATTGGTTTGACGAGCCGATGACGAACTCCGGGAAGGTGTAACGCGGATTGAGTTGCTGATGTCCGTCGCCGTCGCGCCGACCTCCGTTGCCGCCCGATGCGGCGGCAGGCGCCGCCGATGCCGCTGGCGCCGGACGCTGAACGGGACGCTCGACCGCCGCGCGCTGCTCAGTTAGCGTCAGGTTGACGTCCAGAGCCTCGCCGGCCTCGGCCGAGAGCGACTGGCGCAGCAGGTCCAGGTAGCGATCATGCACCCAATCGCGAAAGAATTTGTTCGGCGCGGAGATTGTCGCCGTCTTTCCGTGCAGGCCCTGAAAGTTGAGCGGATGAATCCAGGTTTCGAAACCGACTTGGCCCATCTCGCTTCGCAGGCGGTCTGCCGTCTTCTGCCACAACATGCTCATTTTCCCTCCATCCCCGGGGTTGCTGCGCCGCCCCGCCCTGCCTTTCGGCGATCCGGGCAGCGGGATCGATTACACACAATGTTGTCCACAGTTGTTGATAACCGTCTTTTGACTTGCTTCGGAGCACACATGCGTTGCCCGCCGAATCGACCTATCAACTTTGCCGGCCTCGAGCCGTCCTCCCCGGTCTCCTCTGAGCGGAACAACTGCTGCTGGACTTCCCCCGGACACAAGTCGCATCGCGTGCCGCGATTCGAGCGCGACGGAATTTTTTTTCGCGATCGAATCGTGCGGCGAAGTCACTTGGATAGAACTTTCTCTGCGCACGCTCAAGCGTCGCGCGCGCGAATTTTCCAAGCGCGCGATTTATTTGCAAAATTGATGAACGGATCTTTGCGCGCGAGTTATCGACCTTCGCGATGCTCGCGAGCATCGTGCCTTGCGCTGGCTCCAGGAGCCATCGCGGGCGATCTGAAATCGCGGAACGCGATGCCGAGTCGCGCGTTTGTCTGCTCTCGCTGCGATTCGACCTCAGTCTTGCCGGGCGTTGCGATGATCGCGAAAGAAAATTCCGCTGCGCTCTTCGATCGCGCGCAGAAAAAAATCCCCGGCGCGGTGAATTCTCCCGTGCGCGCGTGGAACGCGATCGGCGGAATTCCGCTCTTTATCGATCGCGCATCGGGCGCGTACGTGCTCGACGCTGACGGCAACCGTCTCATCGACTACGTTGGCTCCTTCGGACCCGCGATCCTGGGTCACTCGCATCCGCGGGTAAGTTCGGCGCTGGCGGAACAGGCCGCCCGCGGTCTCAGTTACGGCGCTCCGACCGCGCTCGAGGTCGAGCTGGCCGAGAAGATATGCGCTGCGATTCCGTCGGCTGAAAAGGTGAGGCTCGTGAGCTCGGGCACGGAAGCCGGCATGACCGCGATCAGGATGGCGCGCGCGCACACCCGGCGGTCGAGGATAATCAAGTTCGACGGATGCTATCACGGGCATAGCGATGCGCTTCTGGTCAGGGCGGGCTCCGGCGCGATGACTCTGGGAATTCCGGACAGCGCCGGTGTACCTGGGGAGCTGGCGGCGCTGACAATCGTTGTGCCATACAATTCGCTCGATCAGGTCGAGCGCCGGTTTTCCGCCACGCCATCGGAGATCGCCGCCGTGATCGTGGAGCCCGTCGCTGCAAACATGGGAGTCGTGCCGCCGGCGGCGGGTTTCCTCAAGGATCTCGGCGCATTGGCCCATCGCTACGGCGCGCTTCTGATCTGCGACGAGGTCATCACCGGGTTTCGCCTGCGTTTCGGCGCCGCATCTGAAATCCTTGGAGCGACGCCCGATTTGATCATGCTGGGAAAGATAATCGGCGGAGGGATGCCGATCGGAGCAGTCGCCGGGCGCGCCGAACTGATGGACCTGCTCGCGCCGGCCGGCCCGGTCTATCAGGCCGGAACGCTCTCGGGCAATCCGCTGTCAGTGCGCGCCGGACTCGAAACTCTGGAGATCCTCGAAGAACCCGGCACCTACGAGCGTCTCGAGGCCGCCGGCGCGCGATTGGAGGCCGGATTGGCCGCCGCGCTGCGCGACGCTGGCGAAACCGGATGCGTCAACCGCGCCGGGTCGTTGCTCACGATGTTCCTCGGCGCGGATCGGGTCGGCAACGCCGACGACGCGCGGCGATCGGATAGCCGAAAGTTCGCGCGGTTCTTCCACGCGATGCTCGAGCGGGGCGTCTATCTTCCGCCTTCGCAGTTCGAGGCGATGTTTATCTCGCTCGCGCACAGCGATTCGGATCTCGACCGCACGATCGAGGCCGCTCGCGAATCGATCCGGAGGCTGCGCGCGGCGTGAGTTCTTGGTCGAGGTGACGCGCGAATGCCGGTGAGTCCGGGCAAGATGCTGCGATACGCCGCAATCGGCACGGAGTTCGTCTCGCCGATAGTCGTGGGGCCTGTGGTCGGCCATTACCTCGACCTGTACTTCGGCACGGACCCGAAGCTGACGGTGCTGATGCTGCTGTTGGGAGTGATTGCCGGAGGGTTCAATCTCGTGCGGGAGACCAGGAATTTCGAGCGGGACTTGAAACAGTGACCTGGGCGATTCCGACCATACCGGCGATTCAGCGCACGAACCTCGTTCTCGTCGCGATCACGGCGGCGTTGTTGTTTTTCTTCGCCTCCGGCCCGGCCGCCGCAGGATGCCTGCTCGGAGGCGCGGTCGTCGTCGCGAATCTCTTTGTTCTGAGCCTGCTTGGGCGGCTCGTAATCGCTGCCTCCGGCGGCGGCGCGATGGCCCATCGGGCCGGAGTCCTCGCGATTCCGCTGAAGCTGCTGTTGATAGTCGGGCTCGTCTACCTGGTCTTCGCCCATGCAGGGGTCGATGCGGCCGGGTTCGCGTCGGGAGTATTGACTCAGTTGCTCGCAGTCTTTATTGAAACTGGGCGCGCCTCGATTCGTGAGGCTCAGCACGCGCGCTGACTTTTGAGGGAACTTCGCCTTGGGACAACAAGCGGTCAATCTGCTCGAACTGATCGGCGGCGGCAAGCTGCCCGAAGTGCTCCTCGGGACGTGGATTGTGATGGGCCTGCTGCTGGTCTTCGGCGCGATCGCGGCCGCGGCGCTTCGTCGCGCCGCCGATCCGGTCATACCGGATGAAGGCGTAACGCTGCGCTCGACCGCAGAGGTCGCCGTCGAATGGATCGATGGGTTCGTCTCGAGCGTGCTCGAAACTCACGGCTATCGCGACTTCGTGCCGTTCTTCGGCACGCTGTTCCTCTTCATTCTGGCGTGCAACTTCTTCGGCCTCATTCCCGGGATGGAACCGCCGACCGGCAATTCCGACCTCACCTTCGCTCTCGGCACGGTGGCTTTCTGCTTTTATGTGTATCACGGGGCCAGGGCGCAGGGAGTCGTTCAGTACGCGCGCAACGATCTCGTCGGTCCGGTCTGGTGGCTTTTCTTCCTGATGATACCGATCAACCTCGCCGACAACCTGTTCCGTCCCTTTTCGCTGGGCATTCGTCTCTATGCCAACATGTTCGCCGACCACACCGTGCTCTCGATCTTCACCGGGCTTACGCGCCTGATCATCCCGCTCGCGTTCTACGCGCTTGGCTCGATCGTTTGCGTAATCCAGGCGTTGATCTTCATTGTGCTCGCGATGAGTTACGTAAGGCTCGCCACGATGCACGAGCACTGATTCGCAGATTGCGGTACGAATCCCGCGACCCGCGGTTCAAGCCTGTTCGTTGGGTGGTAGAGGAGGATAGAGGCGGTGGACGAGGCTGAATCGGCGGCGCGAGGGTAGAAGGAGGTACGTTTCGATGCTTCGACGAATCGGGATACGAATCGGGATTTTAGTGAGCGCGGCGGCGACGCTGCTGCTGGTCTCGCCGCTGATGGCGATGGCCCAGGAGGCGGCGGGTCAGGCTGCAGCGGGCGGAGGCGGCGCGCTGCGCGCCGGTCTAATCGCAATCGCCGCGAACATCGGTATCGGTATCGCGGCATTCGGCAGCGCGATCGGCCAAGGCCGGATGACGGCCTCGGCGATGGAATCGATCGGGCGCAATCCCAACAGCGCCGGCCAGATCTTCACGCCGATGATCATCGGCCTGGCCTTTATCGAAGCGCTGACTCTGTACGCGCTGGTGATCGCGTTCTTCCTGCAGGCGAAGATCTGATCGCTAACTCCGGGACCGGGGCCCGCCATCGGGCCCCGCCATCACTGAGTCTCAGTCCCTCCGCTTGGCGCCGTGTAATACCTCGAACGGGGCGCGACGCCGCTCGCGCCGGAGGACGACGTACATCGCTCCCGCGCCGCCGTCTGCGGGCCGCGCGGTCGCGAACGCCAGCACATATCCGCAGAGCGAACCCTGCGACAGCCATTTCGCCACCGCATGCTTGAGCACCGGATGCCCGCCCGGCGAGCGCAGGCCCCTGCCGTGTACGACCAGCACAGCGCGAAGTCCCTTGCGGGTCGAATCGAGAATGAAACCGGTCAACGCCTGCTTCGCTGCCGGCTGGATCATCCCGTGCAAGTCGATGTGGTCCTGCACGGCGAATTCCCCGCGCCGCAGCCGCGTCAGGATTCTCGGATCGATCCCGACCCGGGCGCCCTCGACGTATTCGTCGGTCTCGCTGATGTCGAATGCGCCCTGCCCCGACACCAGATCCGACAACTGCGCCAGCACCTCCGAATCTTCGCTCACAACCGATCGGCTCACCGCAGGCTCGAGCGGGACCCTGCTCACGCTGGAATTTGCCAAAGGCCGCACGCCCTCGAATGCTTGCCGGAGGAGCGTCGCCTCATCGGGGGTTTCAATCTCAATCGCAGGGGGGACAGTCGGAGCCGCCTTGGCGCACGCGGCTACATCGCTCCGCGCGGCCTCCTCGCGTTCGCGAACCATCTTCTTTAGGACCTTGAAGGGCGAGATGAAGATCGGCTTTGGCACCTTGGGACGCGCCTCGTTGCGCCGGTCTGATTCCCGCTTTTTCCGTTTCTTCGCCACGGCTGTGTCGAACGGGCATGCGCTTGCCCGTTTGATACGGCAAGCCGAAATTCCATACTTACATTGTGGCTGCGCGCCTGTAACGCGTCCACGCGGTATCGCGTAAAGTCCCTTGCGCGGCTGCCCAACGAAGGGAACCCTGAAACCACGACGCCGCTTTCTTGGAGTCTCCGATGCGCAGAGCACTGATCGTCAGCGGTGCGATTCTCCTCGTAATCGTCGTCCTGATCGGCCTCGCGATCCTGAACCTTAACCGGATCATCGCCGCGAATCGGGGCTACGCCCTCGCCAGAATCAGCGATGCGCTGGGACGCACGGTGGAGATCCGGGACGTCACGGTAACGCTCCGATGGGGCGTGGCGATCGACGTAACGGGACTCAAGATCGCTGACGATCCGGGCTTCTCGCAGTTGCCGGTGGTGGAGGTTGCCGACCTGTTCGGCGAGGCCGAGCTGATTCCGCTGATTTTCGGAAAGTTCCACTTGCAGCGGCTGGTGTTCAGGCAGCCCGAAATCAGGATCGTCCGCGATGCCGCCGGAAGACTCAATCTGAGCGAGCTCGGCAAGAAGCCGGAGCCCCGGGCTGGCGCACCCGACGAGACCAAGCCGGCAGAGGCGAAACCGCCCGGACCTCTCGGTGCCGAGCGCTCGCCGGCGGTCGCGAGCGGGCAGTCGTCGTCAAATGGGCTGCGACAGTTGCAGGAGTTGTCGATCAACGCGTTCGCGATCGAGAACGGGGCGGTGTCCTACAAGGATTTGCGCGAGGGCGGCGAGCCGCTCCGCGCGGCGGCGATCGATCTGGAGGTGAAAAATTTCAGCGCTTCTGGACGCTTCGACGTTTCGGGAAAGATGGCGGCTCTGAGCGACGATCAGGATTTGGCTTTTTCGGGCGAGGCCGGACCCCTGATGCGCGAGGGCAAACTCGATCCCGGAGCCATCCCGCTCGATCTGAAGGCGACCGTGGGTCCGATCTTGCTGGAGCGGCTGCGGCAAACGTCGATGGTCGGCGGCGCGATACCGCGGCCCCTCGCAATCTCCGCAGCCGTCGAAGCGCAGGCCAATCTCACCGGCAATCTCGATTCGCTCCGCTTTACCCTCAGCACGGACTTGAGTTCTCCGCAGGTCATCTACGGGGGCATTCTGGACAAGCCGTCAGGCGTCGTGCTGAAGGTCTCCGCCTCCGGATCGCGCAATCAAGGCCGGCTCGAGATCGCCGAAGCGAATCTTGAGCTGGCGAGTCTCGATCTCAAGGTTGGCAATCCCCAGTTTGGCCGGGGAATCGTGCAAGCGCGCGTTGACACCAATCGGTTCGATCTGGCGCCGCTCGTCAGAGTGATGCCAGCCGCGGCAAAGTACGCTGTTACTGGAAGCGCGCAGATTCATGCCGACCTGCGCGCGCAGATGCCGTACGTCGAAATTGCCGCATCGCCGCAGCGCAAGCCCGGCCCGCCGTCGATGCAACTCAAAGTCGTCGCGCCGCGTCTCGAAGCGCATGGGACGGTCGAGCTTGCGAAGGTATCGATCAAGCCGCCGGGCGGCGCCATTCCGGCGCTGGCCAATCTGAATGGGAATGTCCGGCTTACCGGCAACGGGGCCCAAATCGAACCGACGACCTTCGATCTCGGTTCGGGACACGCGAAGCTCCAGGCCGACGTCGCATCGTTCGACCCGCTCAACGGGGACTTCCATTTCAGCGACGACGTGCTGAAACTTTCCGAACTACTGCCGTCGCGGAAATCCGAGAGCCCCGAGGAGCTTCGTCAACTCACGGCAAGCGGAACGCTCGGCGGATCATTGTCGGCGCCCCAGTTGAATGCGAGCATTGCTTCGCCGGACGGCAGCGTTGCAAACGTCGCCTACCGGAACCTGGCGCTTACCGCGACATACGGGGACAAGCGGATCGATCTCAACTCGATTAAGCTGAACGGCTTCGACGGCACGATAGCGGGAGCGGGCGCCGCAACCATGGCCGGCGCCCGACCCATCGAAGCGACTCTGAATCTCGACCATATCGATCTGGAAAAGGCGCTGGCCTCGCAAAAGGCCAAGGCCGCCAGCACCGTGCGCGGCATCATG
This sequence comes from uncultured delta proteobacterium, assembly GCA_963830715.1. Lineage (GTDB taxonomy): Bacteria > Desulfobacterota > Binatia > Binatales > Binataceae > CAVVMA01. The sequence goes on along the minus strand of CAWHNS010000020.1, from coordinate 452,815 downwards.
ACCGGCCAGATCCGGATCTCCGGGCGCGGCGCCACTTTTGACCAAATCAAGCCGACGCTGCAAGGCGGCGGAAAGGCGGCGATCCACGACGGTAAGCTGCTCGGGGTGAATGTCGTCGCCCAGGGAATGAAGAAAGCGCACGGAATTCCGGGGGTCGGCGATTTGGTGCCGCCGGAAGTCGTCGCGCGGCATCCGGAGCTTTTCGCTTCGCCTGACACCGATATCCGGGACGCGAGCCTGACGTTTACGGTCGAGGGGCCGCGGATCATTTCCCACGATATCGTCGTGCAATCCGTCAACTACAGGATCCTGGCCGACGGAAGCTTCGACATGGACCGCAATATCGACCTGAAAGCGAAGATCGTTCTCACCCAGCCCTTCAGCAAGGAGCTGGAAGCCGCCAGGAAGAATATCGTCTATCTGACCAACGGCGGCGGCGAGGTGGAAATTCCGGTTACGATCGCGGGAGCGCTGCCCAAGCCGAGCGTGCTGCCCGATGTTCAGTCGATGATTCAGACCGCGGCGCAGCACGCACTCCAGAAGAAGGGCGGCAAGCTACTGGGCGGCCTGCTAGGCGGCAAGAACAAGGGGAGCGGCGGATCGAACGCCAATCCGCTCGCCCCGCTCGAGAAGTTCCTGCATTGAAGCGGCACCGCCTTTAGCGCACTCGGCAACGCATCTCACAAATTCAACTCCACGATCGTTGCGCCTGCTCCGCCCAGATGCGGATCGGCCTCGCGGAACGCCGCGCAATACGGCGACGTGCCAAGGTACTCGTGAACCGCTTTCTTGAGCGCTCCCGACCCGATTCCGTGCACGATTCGCACCTCGGGCCGGTTCGTCAGGTACGCCTGGTCGAGGAACTCCTCGAGTTTGCGCACCGCCTCCGCTGCGCGCATCCCGATCAGCATCAACTCTTCGCGCTCGATACGAGCCACCGAAGTCACGCTGACTTTCGGAGCGCGCGGCGCCGGCGGCTGATCGGGCGCGCGGCGCAGACGCTCCGGCGCGACCTCGATTCGCATCCCGCCGCGCCCGATCACTGCCTTGCCCGCCTCGAGCACCAGCAACTCGCCGCGAATCTGGCCCAGTTCGACCTGGTCGCCCACCTTCAACGGCTCCGATTCCGCGCCCGCAATGACCTGCTCGGGCGCCGGCGCCAATTCCTCGAGCTTGCTTTGCGCCTCGGCAACGAACTGGCTCAAATCCCGCTGCGACTTCGTTCTGGCCTTCAACTGATCGAGCAGCGAGCTGCCCTCGCGCCGAAGCTCCTCGATCAGGCTCGCCGATTCCGCACGTATCCGCGCGCGATCCGCAGCCAGCTTGTGCCGCGCGCTCTCGGCCTGCTCGGCCGCGATGCGATTGAGCTCCGCGAGCGTGGCTTCGCGCTCCCTGACCTCCTCGATTCGCCGCCTCAGCTCGGCGCGCTCGGCTTCGAGCCGATTGAGCGCCTGTTCCAGCTCGACGCTTCCGGCCGGGCGCGCCTCTTCGGCGGCGCGGATGATCTCGGCGGGCAACCCGAGCCGCCGCGCCACCGCCAATCCGTAGCTTTGCCCTATCGTGTGCGCCTTGAGCCGATAGAGCGGCGAGAGGTGCTCGGGGTCGAAATCGACCGCCGCCGCCTCGAACGCCGCACGCGAATATGCGTGCAGCTTAACCGCGGTCGAGTGAGTCGCGATAGCGATCAGGCATCGGCGGCCCGCCAGGTAATTCATCAGGCCGATCGTCAGCGCCGCGCCCTCGGCGGGATCGGTGCCGGCCCCCGGCTCGTCCAGGATTATCAGCGCGGGCTCGACGAGCGATCGGATAATCTCCGAGAGGTTGACGATATGCGCCGCGAAGCTCGACAGGTTGGCCTCGATCGACTGTTGGTCGCCGATATCGGCGAACACGCTGCGAAACACCGTCATCCGGCTGCCCTGGCGCGCGGGAATCAGCAAGCCCGCCTGCGTCATCAGCGCGAACAATCCCACGGTCTTGAGCGCGACCGTCTTGCCGCCGGTGTTGGGACCCGAAATCACGATTCCGCGCTGGCCGGCCGGAATCTTCACGTCGATCGGCGTGACCTCCCGCCCGCTCTGGATAAGCAGCGGATGGCGCGCGTCGAACAGCTCCAGGGCGCCGTCGGCGATCTCGGGCTCGATCGCGCCGAAACGCTCCGCGAAGATCGCGCGCGCGTTGAGCGCGTCGATCGCCACCATCGCATCGAAGGTGATTTCGAGTTCGCGCGCATAGCCGCCGACCATCGCGGTCAGGTGGGCCAGGATGCGCCGCTCCTCGGCCTCGACCTCGCTTTCGAGCATCATCAGGCGGTTGTTCAACTCGACCGCCCACATCGGCTCGACGAACAGCGTCTCGCCCGAGACCGATCGGTCCTGCACGATACCATCCAGCCGCTCGGAGTAATTGAGCTTGAGCGGCAGGACGAAGCGCCGATTGCGCATCGTCACCACGTTGTCCGAGACAAACGGCTCCATCCCGCCGGCATTGAGAGCCCGCGCGAGCCGCGCCTCCAGCTCGAGGCGTTCTTCCCGCAGGCGGTTGCGCAGCCGCTTCAAGTCCGGGCTCGCGTCGTCGAGCAGGCCGCCGTCGTCGGCGAGCGTGCCCAGCAGCGCATCGGCGAGTTCCTTCGGCGCAACGAGGCTTATCGCCAGCCCTCCGAGATTCGGGAACGGCTCGATCCGCGAGCGCATGAATCCCTCGACGTGGCGGGCCGCGAGCACGAAGTCGCGCACCGCGACCAGCGATACGCCGTCGAGCAGCGCGCCCTCGCGCGCCGCGACCAGCAGAATCGCGCGCTGGTCGACGAACTCCTGCATCGGGAGCGATCCGGCATGCGCGCGCAACTCGACCAGCTCGGCCGTCAGCCGCAGGCGCCCGCGCACTTCGTCGCTATCGGTCGAGGGCTTCAGGGCCAGGATCGCAATACGGCCCGGATCGGAGGCGGCATGCGCCGCCACCAGGCCGAGCACCTTGTCGAATTCGAGCGCCTTCAGATCGCGTTCCCGCATCGTCGATGAACCGCCACGCGCCGCTTCGCGCCGCGGCACTTTCTAAGGCTAATATCTAACCAACTACGCCGGACGGAAGAAGCACAATCGATGGACCGAATCGAATCCCGAATCGACGTTTCAAGCGCCGAGTTCCGACACAATCGCGAAGTGACGCAGGCGGCGGTCGAGAAACTGCGCGGCGAAATTGACCGGATTCGCGCCGGAGGCCCCGAAGACGCCCGCAAGCGCCATCTCGAGCGCGGCAAGCTGCTGGCCCGCGACCGCATCAAGCGGCTGCTCGATCCGCAGAGCCCCTTCCTGGAGCTTTCGATCCTCGCAGCCTTCGGGATGTACGATGACGCGCCGCCGGCGGCCGGAATCGTCACCGGAATCGGACGCGTCCACGGCCGCGAGCTGATGGTGGTCGCGAACGACGCGACCGTCAAGGGCGGGACGTACTACCCGATGACCGTGAGGAAGCATCTGCGCGCGCAGGAAATCGCGATCGAAAACCGGATGCCGTGCGCGTACCTGGTCGATTCGGGGGGCGCGTTCCTGCCGCTCCAGGCCGAGGTCTTTCCCGACCGCGATCACTTCGGCAGGATTTTCTACAATCAGGCGCGGATGTCGGCGGCCGGTATCGCGCAGGTGGCGGTGGTGATGGGCTCCTGCACCGCCGGCGGCGCGTACGTGCCCGCGATGTGCGACGAGAACGTGATCGTCAGGAACCAGGGCACGATCTTCCTGGCCGGGCCGCCGCTGGTGCGCGCCGCCACCGGCGAGGAAGTCAGCGCGGAGGACCTAGGTGGCGGCGACGTCCACACCCGCCTCTCCGGTGTCAGCGATCATCTGGCCGACGACGATCAGCACGCGCTGGAAATCGCCCGCTCGATCCTGGGCAACCTGGGCCCGCAGTCGGCCGGCGCGCCGATCGCGCAAGATGAGCCCGAAGACCCGCACTACGACCCGGCTGAGATTTACGGGATCATCCCGGCTGATACGCGCAAGCCCTACGACGTACGCGAGGTAATTGCGCGGCTGGTCGACGGCAGCCGGATGCACGAATTCAAGGCCCGCTACGCGACCACCATCGTCACCGGCTTCGCGCGAATCCACGGCTATCCGGTCGGAATCGTTGCGAACAACGGCGTGCTGTTCAGCGAATCGGCGCTCAAGGCGACGCACTTCATCGAGCTTCTGCTGCGCGCGGCAGATTCCGCTGGTCTTCCTTCAGAACATCACCGGCTTCATCGTCGGCAAGCGCTACGAGCAGGGCGGAATCGCCAAGGACGGCGCTAAGATGGTCAACGCGGTCGCCAACGCGCAGGTGCCGAAGTTCACGGTGATAATCGGCGCCAGCAACGGCGCGGGAAACTACGGGATGTGCGGGCGGGCATACTCGCCGCGCCTGCTGTTCATGTGGCCCAACGCGAAGATCTCCGTGATGGGCGGGGAGCAGGCGGCGAACACGCTGCTGACCGTCAAGCTCGATCAGCTGAAGCGCTCGGGCCAGGCGATGAGCGAGCAGGAGCAGGCCGAGTTCGTGCGGCCGACACTGGAGAAATACGAGCGCGAGTCGAGTTGCTACTATTCAAGCGCGCGCCTGTGGGACGACGGCGTAATCGACCCGCTGGAAACCCGCGCCGCCCTCGCGCTGGGGATAGCGGCCTCGCTAAACGCGCCCATCCCGGCCGCGGCATCATTCGGAGTGTTTCGGATGTGAACAAAGGAGCGGTAGGACCGTCATGAGATCGATCGCGACTCGCACCAATTCGCTCTTGGCCGTGGTGCCGCTCCCGGGCTTTCGATCGCGGGCGCTTCGAGGACGGGAAGAGGAGGAAATTCCGTGAGCATGAATAATCTATGCGCGCCGACGCGCTGCTCGGAACTGGTATTCAACGCCGGTGATCCGCATTCGGAATGTGACGAGGTCTTCGCTGACGCCGTATTCTTCGGCAATTGCGCCAGCGCTTAGGCGTCGGCGCAGGCAGTCGAACAAGTGCCTCGCGTGGCAGAAGGACGGCCCAGGCCAGCCAATTGGCCTCGTCCTCCTGTTTGGCGTCGAAGGAGCGGATCGCAATATCCAACTCCTCCGACATGATGATCGTTGTGGGTTTGTGGTCGAGCAGGAAGTGCGCAAGCTCATGCATGACGTCGCTCGCCCGCCTCGCCTTCGACTTACGCGGGTTGTAGATCAGGAGCCCGCCTCCGTTGATGGCGAGGCTGACTGCCGACCATCCGAAGGGATCGCCTTCGAGCAATGGATCGATGACATCCGCTGGGAGCCCCGGAATCTCTCGGGGCGTACAAACTTCGACATCGAGGAAAGACGCGACGCGAATGGGGTCAATGGGCGCCAGCGGTCCGAGTTCCAGTTCCCGCCGCAGCGTTGCCGCAGTTCGTTCCGCCCAGCTCTTGAATCCGCGGTCAAGCGTCCCCATCTTCGGGTAGTTCCTCGGAGCTCCGGTGAAGCTTGGCCGCGTGAAGGATCATCTTGGCGAGCGCATTAACTGTCTCCGGCTTCGGATTTTGATCGAGTTTGAGGTGCGCACTCACAGTCCGTTCCGGGTTCACCTCCAGTGTTGATTGAAGTCCGAGAAGCGGTCGCGGATCGATATCGAGCCACTTGCAGACCTTGCCGAATGTGCCGAGGTCTGGCACCCGGCCATTCTCGATGCGCATCAGCGTCGCAGGGCTGATACCGATTTCCTTCGCAACTTCTCTCAGCTTTCGAGCTGCACGTTTCTCCTTTACCCTCACCCCCAGTGTTGCCAACGTCAGGCGCGGCATTCACCCCTCCTCCTCATCCCTGTTTTGTCAGTGAAACGCATATTGACGTGAGATCGCATTCGGAATACCACTATGATAAACAGAACTACACGAACGAAACGGCCGCGTCGAGCGGCGAGCGCAGACCGAACGTTGAGCGTGCAAAGAAGATGAACGGCGATTCTTTAAGCGGTAGTGGGCAAGTTTCAAAGTGAGCAACCCTGAGGGCATAGCGCGGCGGTGTCCGCTGCCGAACGACGATTTCGCCACGGCCTGGACTTCGATTAAGCTCGGCAAGGGTGTACACGATCGCTTGCTGGCGCAGTCCCTCCTGTCGTTTACAGTGCGCCAGAAGCTCGCTTTTGAAGCGGCGCCGCTGCATGGCCTGATCTTGCTGACGGGCGCGCCCGGAACCGGAAAGACGACGCTTGGCCGGGGTCTCGCACACCAAGTAGCGAAGCACCTGCCCGGCACCAAATGCACGTTCGTTGAGGTTGATCCTCACGCTCTTGCGAGTTCAGCGCATGGCCGCACCCAGCAAGCGGTGGCGAAGCTGTTCGAGCAGACGCTTCCTCAAATCGCGATCGGTGGCGTGGCGATAGTGCTGCTCGATGAGATCGAAACGCTCGCGGTCTCCCGCCACAAGCTTAGCCTTGAAGCCAATCCCATTGACGTGCACCGGGCGACGGATGCGGCCCTCGCAGGGATGGATCGGCTCACGCGCGACCACAAAAATGTGCTCCTGATAGCGACGACCAATTTTCCCAAAGCGCTCGATAAGGCGGTCCTCTCGCGGGCAGACCACATCGAAGAGATTGGCATGCCAACTGAAGCGGCGCGGCGCGAAATCATCTTGGACACCCTGAACAGCATCGCCAGCGTCTGGAAAAAGGTGCGTGCTCTTGAGGGCGATGCGGGTCATCTGGCAAAGGCCGCGGAAGGTCTCGACGGGCGGCGTATCCGCAAGGAGATCTTCGTGGCTATCGGGTCAGATATCGAGACCGCTAAAGATCCCAACAAGTTGACCAGGGCTCTTATTGAGTCTGCTTTCCGACAGGCGTTGAAGACACAGAAGGAGATGGCGGAATGAGAGTGCGTCGCGATGTGAGTGCGATTCCCCTCCGCTCGGCCGGTGAAACCTGGGAAACAATCATCAACCTCGTGAGCGGGCCAGACTCGAGGGATATTCATCAGCTCCGCAATGCTGCCGGCGTGATGGGGTCGATTATCACAGACGAGCACCCGACAGTCCGCGCCATAATGATCGAAGGCGTTGGTCCCCAGCTTCGCATCTACTGCCGATACGGCATGAAGGCCGTCGAGGAGGGCGACGCCGTCGAATCCCTTACCTGGAATCCGACGGCGGGAGATTGGACGATGCACGTCCCGTGCGATGCCGAAAACATCGTGTGGCTTAAGGCGTCGCTCTCAAAGAGTTCGCCCAGAGTCAAAGTCTTTGACGTTGCGGAAGCGGATAGGGCTGAAGAAGAGGAAGATGGTGTTGCCGCGAAAGGTAGCGGCGTGGTCGTTGACTGGAATGTGAAAGGATAAGTTATGGGATCACCTGCTTACGCCCACGTTTACACGCACACGTTCTCCCGTACGCACTGCATCGTGTTTCTGAGTGATAATCTCCGAAATACCTTGCGCGAAGTGATCCGGGAGAATGGGCTCAGCCCGGACAAACTCATGCAGGATTGGGAGACGATCGAGCGCGGCATTCGGACCTGGCTCCAGACAGGACATCTAAACAAGGTCGTCGTTGAATTCTACAGGCCGGGGGCGCTGGTCGCCTCGGCGCGATGGGAATTCCCAATTGGCTACAGCGGGTCGGGTGTCGATGACATGTGGCTGGACAAGTCCTACCTGCGACAACTGATTGCCAAGTCCGCGCGTCCGACAAGCGACTGCACGTATCGGATTGTTCTCTGCACGGACCCTGGGGCGCCGCCAGTTTACGGTTTTGTCGGTTGCGCATTCCTCTCTACGGGGCAGCTCGGAGCGCGCCAGGCTGGAACGGTTATTGCCACCGGTCACATGACGGCTGGGGCGACATATTGGAGGTAGAGGAAGTGCTCACGACTACCCAGGCTTTTGAAAAGTTCCGGCAGCGTTTGGAGCTGAGCGATACCGAGCAGAAGGACGCGGCGCGCCGCCACGCGGATGTGCGCGAGTGCATCCGCGGCGGCTTCGACGTGAAAACCGACTTTCTTTCCGGCTCGTACAGCCGCCACACCAAGACAAAACCTCTAAAGGACGTTGACATAGTGTTCGTGCTTGGCGACAAAGAAAAATGGCGTCGTGACAAGCCGCCAATTGAGATGTTGCAGGCATTCGAACGATGTCTGAAGAAAACATACGCCGAGCAGGACCAGGTCGAAATCGGGCGCCGCTCCGTCACGGTTGAATTCGAGAAAACCTACTATCCCGAGGATCACGAGGGCAAGGTGCTTAGCATCGACGCCGTACCTGCTTTTGACTGCAGCGGTGGCAACTACGAAATACCCGACAAGGTGACGGGAACCTGGATCAAGACCAATCCTCAAGAGCATAAGGAGCAAGCCACGGACAAGAACAAGGAACTCGACGGACGTTGGGTTCCGCTAGTGAAAATGGCCAAGGGCTGGAATCGGGCCAACGGGAAGCCGATTAAACCATCCTTTCTCGTTGAGGTGATGGCCGAAGAGCTGGTTGAAACGCCGTTCTCGACGTACCCGAATGAGATACGCAATTTCTTCGCGGCAATGGAAGCGAATATCGGCAGAGTGTGGCCGGATCCGGCAAAGCTCGGACCGGCAGTGTCTGACCAGATGACTCCGGACCTCATCACAGCGGCAAGGAAGGCTCTTCAGGAAGCGCAGCGCAAGGCGGCGTTGGCGGCGCGCGCGGAAGAAATGGGCCGGCAGGGGGAGGCCCTTCAGATCTGGCGCGAGATTCTCGGTGATTACTTCCCGCTCTCGTAGGTCGTCGGTGGTGTCATGAATAATTGGTCTCTTTCCAAGATTCTCGCCGGCCTGCACGACGACATCGAGCAGCGGCTGAAAACCGCCCGTCAAGCGTTTGGTCACCCCGGCACAAAAGGGGATGCTAGCGAGCGCGTATGGCTTGAATTACTCGGAACCTACCTGCCCAAACGCTACCGGGCCGAGAAGGCCCATGTGGTTGACAGCAACGGAGCCTTCAGCGACCAGATGGATGTCGTGGTATTCGATCAACAATACTCGCCATTCATCTTCAACTATCAAGGCCAGATCGTCATTCCTGCCGAAAGTGTCTACGCCGCGTTCGAAGCCAAACAGAGCATCAATGCGGAAGAAGTGGATTATGCGCAAAAGAAGGTTGCAAGCGTCCGCCGTCTCCATCGCACGAGCCTTGAAATCCCGCACGCTGGCGGCAAGTATCCGGCGAAGACGCCCCAGCACATTCTGGGAGGGTTGCTAACTTTCGAAAGCGACTGGAATCCCCCGCTTGGTGGGCCGCTCACAGAAGCGCTTGGTCGCGGCACTCCTGAGAGCCGTCTCGATCTCGGATGTGTTGCTGCTCATGGCATATTCGGCTGGGACGCCGACGGCTGTCATATGATCACGCCGGAAGGAAAGCCTGCAACAGCGTTCTTGTTTGAATTAATCGCGCGTTTGCAGAGCAGCGCTACGGTGCCGATGATCGACATCCGGGCATACGCTCAATGGCTGGCAAAATGAAACCGGCGGTAGGTGAGGGCGACTCGCGAGTCGCCCATACAACAAAGGCGGTTGCCTCAAGCCCTAAAGCGAATCGAAATCCAAACGACCGAAGAGCACTCTTGCCCAGCGGTCTCTGTCATTCTCGCGCGTCTGTCTGCCTGGCGCGCGAAGAATCCCGGATTCCGGGATTCCCTGCGCGGCAGCCACGCGCGGAAATGGCGCCCGCCGGCTCTCCTGATCCGGTCGCACCAGTAAAACGCCCGCACGCGCTCGGAGTCCGACCGCCGATCCTTCACTCCTCCGGCGCGATCATCTTTTCCGGCTTCACCAGGCGATCGAAGTCCTCGCCCTTCAGGTAACCCAATTCCACGCAAGCCTGGCGGAGCGTCTTGCCCTCGTGATGTGCCTTCTTCGCGACCGCGGCCGCCTTGTCATAACCGATATGCGGGCTTAGCGCCGTCACCAGCATCAGCGAATCGTTCACATAGCGGCGGATCTGCTCGAGGTTGGGCTTCGAGCCGGCCACGCAATGCTCGCTGAACGATCGACACGCGTCGGACAGCAGCGACACCGAGTGCAACAAGTTGTGGATGATCAGCGGCTTGAAGACGTTCAGCTCGAAATTGCCCTGCGAGCCCGCGATCGTGATCGCGGTGTCGTTGCCGATCACCTGCACGCACACCATCGTCATCGCTTCGGACTGCGTGGGATTTACCTTGCCGGGCATGATCGATGAGCCGGGCTCGTTTTCCGGGAGCAGCAGTTCGCCCAGGCCGCATCGCGGCCCCGATCCCATCCAGCGGATGTCGTTGGCGATCTTCATGAGCGAGCACGCCAGCGTCTTGAGCGCTCCGCTGGCCATCACCAGCGCGTCGTGCGCGGCGAGCGCCGCGAACTTGTTGGGCGCGGACACGAACGGCAGCCCGGTCAGCGCCGCGATACGCCTGGCCATGCGCTCGGCGAACTCCGGATGGGTATTCAGGCCGGTGCCGACCGCGGTGCCGCCGATCGCGAGTTCGTAGATGTCGGGCAGGATCGCGGCGATTCGTTTCAGATCGTAATCGAGCTGCGCCACGTAGCCGGAGAACTCCTGCCCGAGCGTGAGGGGTACCGCGTCCATCAGATGCGTCCGCCCGATCTTCACGATGTCGCGATACTCAACCGACTTGGCGCGCAGCGCGTCGCGCAGCGGCTCACTGCGGGAATCAGGCGATGGTTCAGCTCCTCGGCCGCCGCGATATGCATCGCGGTGGGGAACGTGTCATTCGAGGACTGCGACATGTTGACGTGGTCGTTGGGATGGATCGGGCTTCTTGCTGCCCATCCGGCCCCCGGCCAGCTCGATCGCGCGGTTGGAGATCACCTCGTTGGCGTTCATGTTGGTTTGCGTGCCGCTGCCGGTCTGCCAAATCCTTAGCGGGAAGTGATCGTCGAGCTTGCCCGCGATCACTTCCTCGGCGGCCTTGACTATCAGGTCAGCCTTGTCAGACGGGAGCTTGCCCAGATCGCGATTGACCTCGGCGGCCGCCTTCTTCAGCAGCGCCATCGCGCGGATCACCGATCGAGGCATCCTGTCATGCGCGATCGCGAAGTAGCGCATCGAGCGCTGCGTCTGCGCGCCCCAATATGCGTCGGCGGGCACTTCTATCGATCCCATGCTGTCACTCTCTACGCGTGTGTCCTTCATGGCTCTCTTATCGTCGAGGATTGTTGTTGCGCCGCCTTCATTCTACTTGAGTCAGTGCCGCGAAGCGTCCGCGCGTGGCGCGACCCTCAGCAGGACCTGCTTGTTGCGGACCTCGCGATCCTCTTCCCATGAGAAGCTCGCTTCGCTGGCGACGATCGTAGCCGGCACGCCCAGCATATCCACGTCGCGCCGTCGCGCCACAATCCATCGGACAACGTCATGGGCTATTGCGTCTCTCAACGCGGCCGGGTCGTCATACATCGGTATCGGCCTCGGAGGATCGATATAGAAGAGCGGACCGAGGGTTCGAAAGAACGCGAGATCCCCCATGTCGCCGTGCAGGTCCCGCCTGATTGTTTCGCCGAAGGATTTCTCGCCGCGATAGCGCTCTACCGCCGGCATCGCGAAGACGTAGAGGTACGTCATCGAGAGATAGGCGATAGTCCCAATCGATACCGCGATCGCGGCCGGACGAAAACTCCGGAGCGTATAGAGCGCCGTGGCAATCGATACGATCCAGAACAACCCGAAGACCATGCGATCGGGCGTGGGCGGGTACGCTCTCCAGGCGGCGGGCCGTATCGAGGCTGGCAGCAGCAGCACGGCCCCGGCCAACACAATCGCGAGCAGCGCAAAATATCCGAGCCGGAGCAGCCAGCGCGCGAACGCCGATATCTCCTCGGATCGAGTTACGAGCAGCCGCGCGACCAGGATCGCACCCGCCGGCAGAATCGGCAGGATGTAATAACTGCGGCGCGACCCGGATAGCGTGAAGAAGGCGAATGTCGCCCAGAAGTAGACCAGCGCGAACCGATCACTGGCGGCGCATTGCGTCGGGCTCCGCCGATGGGCCTGCGCGAGCGCGGCGGGAAGAATTGCCGACCAGGGCGCCATCAGCGCGAAGATCACGTAAACATAAAGATAAACCGGTCCGCGATGGTCGAACGGATGGAAGAAACGCACCACGTTCTCCCGATACACCATGTAGAAGCCCGCGCCCGATCGCATCCGGGCCGACGACATCTCGAAAGGGGCCGCGTAAACGGCGGCGGCCAGCGCGATCGCGGGAATCGACTTCCAGTTGAAGAGCCATCGATTGCGCTCGACGAGCCAGCGAAAGCGCTGCGTCGCGCTCCCGATCGACACCCCGTCGTAAAATTGATGCCATCCGCCGGAGAGGCACGAATATGTCCCGATCACTGTCAGCGGCAGAACGAATCCCAGCAATCCCTTGGTCAGCGATGTGATCGCCATCACCAGCCACAGCGGCACGATCCACCATCGATCGGGCCGGTCGCGGCACGAGACGAATATCAGCAGCGCGGCGAGCTCGCCGGTAATCGTATCGACGTCGGCGGAAGCGTGGCGCGAGAAGAAGACGAAGCTCATGCAGGTGGCGAGAACGAAGCCGGCCAGCGGCGCCACGCGCCAGTCATAGAGCCGCCGCGCAAGGAGTATCAGCAGGCCGACTGCGACCAGCCCCGCAATCGCGCACGGAATTCGTGCTGCCGCCTCGTTCACCGATCCGGTGAGCTGCGCGGCTCCGAGCACCATCCAGTACGACAGCAGCGGCTTGTCGTAGTAGAGCCGGCCGTCGATCGTGGGCCAGAAGTAATTGCCGGTAAGCCGCATCTCGCGCGCAATTTCGGCCCATCGGAACTCCGACGACCAGAGCGCGCGCGCACCCAGCCTCGTGAAGAACAACGCCGCCGCGAGGATCAGAACGCCCGCGGCCAAAAGCTTGAACTTGAACGCACGATCCCCGCTCGGTCCGGGAATCGGCGCTGCCCCGGCTTCATCCACAACTGCGTGCATCCGCGTGAATTGTAGTCATCTGAGCCCGCCGCGTGCCACACGGCTCATCACTGCGGCGCGTGGATAGCGGCTCCCATGCATGATAATGTCGAGACTGTTCCTACCGCTGCCGCCCGCCGATGGCATCGAAGTCGAGGCATTCATGAGTGACGATCCGGAACACGCCGCGGCGCGCAAGCCGAATCGGCTCATCAACGAGCAGAGCCCCTATCTCCGCCAGCATGCGTACAACCCGGTCGATTGGTATCCGTGGGGAGAAGACGCCCTCGCGAAGGCGAAATCCGAGAACAAACCCATCCTGCTCTCGATTGGCTACTCGGCCTGTCACTGGTGCCATGTGATGGAGCGCGAGTCGTTCGAGAATGAGGCCATCGCGGGACTGATGAACGAGAACTTCGTCTCGATCAAGGTCGATCGCGAGGAGCGGCCCGATCTCGATCAGATTTACATGGACGCCGTTCAGTTGATCTCGGGGCGCGGCGGATGGCCGCTCACTATGTTCCTCACGCCGGATGGCAAGCCCTTTTTCGGCGGAACCTATTTTCCCCCGGAAGACCGCCACGGGATGGCGGGATTTCCGCGCGTGCTGCTCGGAGTCGCGCAGGCCTACCGGAACCAGGCGCACGAGGTCACGCACAATGTCGAGAAACTGACCGCCGCGCTCGGCGCGATGGCCGATTACGCGCCGCCCGAGGGCGAGCTTCGGCGCGGGCTGCCCGAGCGTGCCGCTCGGGCGCTCGCGGCGCATTACGACAGCGTCAACGGCGGCCTGGGCGGCGCGCCGAAGTTCCCCAGTATGTTCACGTTCTCGCTGTTCCTGCGCGTGGCGCACGCCGAGGCGGATCTCGGATTGACCGAGATGGTCCGCCATACGCTGACCAAAATGGCCAAGGGCGGGATCTACGACCAGATCGGCGGCGGATTCCATCGCTACAGCGTGGACGAGCGATGGCTCGTGCCGCATTTCGAAAAGATGCTCTACGACAATGCGATGCTCGCGCGGTTCTACCTCGACGCCGGCCGCGCGCTGGACGAACCCCAGTTTCTGCGCGTCGCGGGGGAAATCCTCGATTACGTGCTCCGCGAGATGACCAGCCCGGAAGGCGGATTTTACTCCACACAGGATGCCGACAGCGAGGGTGAAGAGGGCAAGTTCTTCATCTGGACGCCGGCGGAAGTCCGCGCGGTCCTCGGCGACGAGCTCGCGAAAATCGCCTGCCGTTATTTCGACGTGAGCGACGAGGGCAACTTCGAGGGGCGCAACATCCTGCATCGCACGATCGAGCCCGCCGAAGCGGCGCGGCTTTTCCAGCTGTCCGAGGATCGGATGGCGGAGGCGATCGCGGAGATCCGGCGCAAACTCTTCGCCGCGCGCGATCGGCGCATCAAGCCCGCCCGCGACGAGAAGATCCTGAGCGCGTGGAACGGCATGATGATCGGCGCATTCGCCGAAGGCTATCGCGCCCTTGGCGAGCAGCGATACCTGCACGCCGCGCAACGCGCCTGCGAGTTCGCGATGACGCGGATGTGGGACGGGCGCTCGCTAAAGCGCTCCTGCAAGGACGGCGTCGCCCGCTTCAACGCCTACCTGGAAGATTACGCCTTGATGGCGACCGCGATGATTGATACCTGGGAGGCGTCGCAGGATCCGGCCTTTCTGGCGCACGCTCGCCGGCTGGTTAACGTCGTCCTGGAGCGCTTTCTCGATCGCGAAAAGGGCGGCTTCTTCTTCACCGCCAACGATCACGAAGCGCTGATCGCGCGCTCGAAGCCGGTCTTCGACGGCTCGACGCCGTCCGGCAACAGCGCGGCGGTGATGGCGTTGCTGCGGATGCACGCATACACGGGCGAATCGCGCTATTTCGCCGAGGCCGAGCGGACGCTCCGGCTCTTCAAGGACTTCATCGAGCAGCAGCCGTTTTCCTTCTCGCACATGCTGGAGGCGATCGATCTTTACGAGCGCGGGGCCACCGAGATCGTGACTGTCGGCGCGCGCGGCGATGCCGACGCGACGCGATGGGCCGAGCGCCTGGGCCTGCTGTATCTTCCCAATCGAGCATTGTTCTGGGTCGACCCCAGCGCCGCCGATGCCGCCTTCGTCCCCGATCAGGCGCGCGGCAAGCCGCAGGTCGACGGCAAGCTCACCGCCTACGTTTGTCGCGAGCGGACATGCTCGGCTCCGATCACATCGATCGAGGCCGTCGAAGCCGAATTGAGAGAATAGCGGCTGGTGACAGGCGAGGGCGCCCGCGCAGAGACGACTTCGGTCGAAACGCCGTCGGCCCGGTTCGAGCCGATAGTGGCGAATCGCCGCCCGGCGGGCGCGCGGTTTCCACTCAAGGTGGCTGTCCTGAACCTGAAGGGCGCCGGCCGGGTAGAGGAAATCGCAGCCCGCTTGAGGCTTCCGCCGCTCGACGGCGCGGGCGTTATTCTACTCTGCGAATCGGGCTGGCGCACTCGCGGAGCCGCCTGGCCGCGAGGTCGCCGCGGAGCTCGCGCGCGCGCTTGAGATGAGTTTCGCCTTTGCCCCGTCATACGCCCTCACGCGATCCGGCACGCCGGCGTCGGCCTTCATTGGCAATGCGATTATCTCCTCGGAACCGCTCGCCGACGTAAGGACGCCGCCTTTGCCCGCCTCGCAGAGGACGCTGCTTCGCAGACCGGATCGGATCGTCAGGATGGTAGGGCTGGTCGCCGCCGTGGTGGTCGGCCGGAAAGGCGCTGACGCTCGGCGTGGCGCACCTGGATCGTTACGCGCCGCCGCAGTTCAGGGAACGGCAGATGGAGCAACTCCTCTCGGCCTTTCCGTCGGACGGCCCGGCTGTGATCGGCGGCGACTTCAATACCACCACAATCGAATGGCCGAGATCTCTTGCACTTGTGAAAGTAGCGGCCCTGATGATGATGAATCCGCGCAGGTTTCGCGATCCGGTTGGGCGCGAGCCGCTGTTCGATCGGTTGCGCGGCGCGGGATTCCGGATCGACGGCGTGAATCTGCCGCTCAGGCCCACTTTCACTTTCACCCGCTTCATTCCGCCGATGTTCCGGCCCAAGCTCGACTGGATAGCGGTTCGCGGCCTTCGTCCTGTTGCGGGTTCGGCCGCGATAGTTCCGCCGCGCGCGTCAATCTTCGACCGCCGCGCTTCGGATCACGATCTGGTGGTCTGCGAAGTGACTATTTGAATTGAAACCACCGATGAAATACGGATACATACCGATAGCGGCCTGAAACACCGCGAGCTGATGAGGAGGAGGTGAGGTAACGTGGCGACAACGGCGGCAGCGGCTTTTAATGGGCTCGGGATGCATCTCGGCAACCTGGCGCGGCTTTCCAAAGCCGAAACCCGCTCGATCAGTCCGGAAAATCCAACCGGCGGCAAGGGCAAGGGCGCGATGGCGGTTCCGGAGCCGGGCAGGGGTCCGGCGCGCGATCTGGGCTGCGGCTGGAAGGTCTCGCCGTACGTCACGATCGCGCCGGGCGAGACGCGCGCGCTGGCCGAGATCGACGGCGCTGGCGCGATCCAGCAGATCTGGATGACCCCGGCCGGCAACTGGCGCCACGGCATCCTGCGCTTTTACTGGGACGGCTCGAAGGTCCCGTCGGTCGAGGCTCCGGTCGGAGACTTCTTCGCCTGCGGATGGAACCAGTACGGGCAGATCTCCTCGCTGGCGGTGTGCGTCAATCCGCGCAGCGGACTGTGTAGCTACTGGGAGATGCCGTTCCGCAAGAGTTGCCGAATAACGATTAGCAATATCGGCGAAGATCAGATCATACTGTTCTACCAAATCAACTATGCACTCACCCGCATCCCGCCCGACGCCGCCTATTTCCATGCGCAGTTCCGCCGCGTCAATCCGCTGCCCTACAAGCAGGTCTATACGATTCTCGACGGCGTGCGGGGACAGGGTCACTACGTCGGCACCTACATGGCGTGGGGAGTGAACAATTGCGGATGGTGGGGCGAGGGCGAGATCAAGTTCTATATCGACGGCGACCGCGAATTTCCGACCATCTGCGGCACCGGCACCGAGGACTACTTCTGCGGATCGTACGATTTCGACCTGGGCAAGGAGCAGGGCGGCTATCGCGAGTTCACGACGCCATATGCCGGACTCGCGCAGGTTATCCGGCCCGACGGGCTCTACAACTCGCAGACGCGCTTCGGGATGTACCGATGGCACATCGTCGATCCGGTGCGTTTCAGGCGCGAGCTCAAGGTGACGATCCAGGCGCTCGGATGGCGCGGCGACCCGCGCCGGGGCGCGGCCTATCTGCCCTTGCAGGACGACATCGCATCGGTTGCGTATTGGTATCAGACTCTGCCGACAGCTCTCTTCCCGGCGCTGCCGGATCGGGACTACCTGCAGATCATCTAGGCTCGCGTGTCCTCTGTCGTTCCCACGCGCGAGCATGACAGATGGCGCTCGACTCGCGACCGTGCCGGACGACAATATAGGGCGCTATGGGACTTCGAAGCGCCGAGCAATACAAGCGTTCGCTGCGCGACGGCCGGGCGGTCTTCTTTCGCGGGGAGAGGGTCGCCGATGTGACCACGCATCCGGTGATCGGCATCGCGGTGGAACACGCATCGATCGACTACCGGATGGCGGACGATCCGCGCTTCCGCGAACTGGCGGTAGTCAGCGACGGCGGCGATCTTTACAGCCGCTACTACCGCCTGCCGCGCGACGCCGAGGACTTGCGGCTTCGGAGCCGCCTGATCGCGGCCTCGACGCGCGAAGGCGCCACGCTGGTCGTGCTGATCAAGGAGATCGGGAGCGACGCGCTTTTCGCGCTCCACATCATCGGCGCGAAGATGGCGGCCGCGGGCCTGCCCCAGTATCGCGAACGGATCGACAAGTATCACCGCTTCTGCCGCGACAACGATCTCGCGGTCGCGGTGGCGCAGACCGACGTCAAGGGCGATCGGTCGCTCGGACCCTCCGCGCAGGATCATCCCGACTACTACCTGCGCATTGTGGAGGAGCGTCCCGACGGAATCGTGGTGCGCGGCGCCAAGGTCCATACCTCGGTTTCGACCAACACCAACGAGGTGATCGTGCTCCCGACGCGCGCGATGAGGCTCGAAGACCGCGCCTACGCGGTCGCCTTTGCGCTGCCGATCGCCACGCCGGGGCTGAAGCTGATCGCGAGCGCTCACGGCAGCGCGTCCAAGGATCCGTTCGAGCATCCGATAAGCGCGCGGCACAAGATGATGGAGACGCTGACGGTGTTCGACGACGTATTCGTGCCCAGGGAGCGCGTGTTTCTGCAGGGCGAAATCGAGTTCGCCGGGCTGCTCGCGCTGACCTTCGTGCGGTTCCATCGCTTCACCGCAGTCTCCTACAAGCTCCCGCTGCTGGAGCTGCTCGCCGGCGCCGGATACGCAGTCGCGGAGGCCAACGGCGTGCTCAGCGCCGGCCATGTCCGCGACAAGCTCACCCATCTGGCGGCATACCACACCACCGTGCGCGGGCTAATCGAGCATGCGGCCGCATCGTGCACGATCGAGGAAGGAGTCGCGGTGCCCAACACGCTGCTGACCAACGTCGCGAAATACCACTTCGCCCACAATTACCATCAGGCGGTGCAAGTCGTGCAGGATCTCGCGGGCGGCCTGCTGGTCACGGCTCCCGCCGCGGAAGATCTCACCAGCGAGGCGACCCGCAATTACGTGCTCAGGTACATGGGCGGAAAGCAGGGATTCGACGCGGAGCAGCGGCTCAGGCTAATCAATCTCATCGGCGACCTTACCGCTTCCGACTTCGGCGGATACCAGGAAGTGCTCGCGGTTCACGCCGAGGGCGGATTCGAGGCCGAAAAACTGCAGGCCTATCGCGAGTACGATTTCAAATCAGTCGCGGCCTACGCGCGCAAACTGGCGGGAGTATGAGATGGAAACCAAACTGAGAACCGTCGGCGCGATTCTGTTTCCCGGCTTCGAGCTGCTGGACGTTTTCGGGCCGCTCGAAGCGTTCGGGATGCTTCCCGATCGGTTCAAGCTCGCGATGGTGGCGGCGAAAGCGGGTCCGGTGGCGAGTGCGCAAGGACCGCGCGCGATCGCCGAATACTCACTCGATAGCTGCTCCCATCTTGATTTGATCCTCGTGCCGGGCGGAATCGGCACCCGCGAGCTAGTCAACGACGCCGCGATGCTCAAGTCGATCGCTGACTTCGCGGACAAAGCTGAGATAGTCACTTCAGTATGCACTGGCGCGGCGATTCTCGCGCGGGCGGGAGTGCTGGACGGCAGGAGCGCGACTACCAACAAATGGGCCTTTCAGTGGGTCGTCACGCAAGGGCCGGCGGTGAACTGGATCAAGTCGGCGCGATGGGTCGAAGACGGGAAGTTCGCAACCTCGTCGGGAGTGTCGGCCGGAATCGATATGGCGCTGGCGGTAATCGCAAAGCTGAGCGGGCGCGCCGACGCCGAGAAGGCGGCGGTCAGGATGGAATACGAATGGCACAGCAATCCGGCCGATGATCCGTTCGCGAAGATCCGCGGCCTGGTGTGAATTGAGTTGAGCAGCTATTTCTCGATTATCAGCCTGAACACTCCGCGGTTGGCGGCCGACTCGATAACCGAGTAACCTTCGGCCTCGGCGGCGCCCGGAATGTCGCGGGCGCCGCGCGGATCGTCGAGCAGAATCTCAAGCGCCTGGCCGCGCTTCATGTTCTCGAGGCGCACCTTGGCATGCGCCCAATTGAGCGGGCATTTGACACCCCGCAGGTCGAGATGGATGAGGTCCGTTCGGTCTTTCGCGACTGTCCGCGAAATTGTAGTCACTCCCCGGCGGGCAGGCGTTCGGCGGCTCGCCTGAGCACCTGGCGCATCACGTCGGGACTCTGCGCGCCGACCAGCGGAAAGCCGTTGATGAGAAACGTCGGCACGCCGCTCACTCCGCGCTGATGAGCGACGAGCGAATTGTTCTTCAGTCGAAGCGAATACTTACCCGAGGCCAGCGCTTCGTCCAATTGCGCGCGATCGAGGGCGGCGTCTCGGGCGAGATCGCCGATCACGCTCGCGTCGCCGATGTTCGCGCCCTCCCCGAAATACGCGCGATATACGCGCTGCTCGAATTGCTCGCCCTTGCCGCTGTCTTGCGCAAACTCGGCGGCCTCGAGTGCGAGCCGCGAGTTGGTTAGCATCGCCGGTGGCTTCATCGACAAGCCGATCATGTCGGCCATCGAGCTTATCCGCTCCCAGAGCGCGCGCCGCGCGGTCGCGTCACCGGTTTCCCTGAGTCGTTCCGCCGGAATTCCCTCGGCCGGCCAATCCGGATGAATCTGAAAGCCGCGCCATTCGAGCCGGAAGTCGAATTCCGGCCTCAGTCCGCGCAGGGTCTCGAACCCGAGGTAACAAAACGGGCACACGAAATCGCTGAACAGCGTGATTTTCAAAGCCATCGAAGGATCTCCCGCTCGTCTTTCAATATAGAGACTGTTACATAAGCGGCAAGGAGAATCATTTCGAAGGCCTACGAGAAGGTCCAGGGCACCAAATTCAACCCCGAAGCGCCGCGTTGGATGCGCGCGCGTGCGGCAGTAAGCTACGTCCATGTCCGAAAAAGGCGACAGTAACCCCACGCGAGGCGAGCTCGTGCGGCTGACCGCGCGATGCAAGGCGGCGGGTTGAGCCGGCAAGCTCGGTCCGGCGGACCTTGGAGCAGCGCTCGCGCACTTGAACCTGGGGAGCGATCCCGACCTGCTCGTCGGTATTTCAACCGGCGACGACGCGGGCGTGTATCGTCTTACCGACGACCTCGCGATCGTCAACACGGTCGATTTCTTCACGCCGGTCGTCGATGATCCGTTCACGTACGGCCAGATCGCGGCGGCCAACGCGCTCTCTGACGTGTATGCGATGGGCGGGGTGCCGAAGACCGCGCTGAACCTGGTGTGCTGGCCTCAATCGGGACTGCCCGCAGAGATGCTTCACGAGATCCTTCGCGGCGGCGCGGAAAAGGCGCGCGAAGCCGGAGTCGTGATCGTTGGCGGGCACAGCGTCGCCGACGAGGAAGTCAAGTACGGGATGGCGGTGACGGGAGTAATCGATCCGCGCCGGATAATCCGCAACGTCGGCGCGCGCGCCGGCGATTCGCTCGTGCTGACCAAGCCGCTCGGCACCGGAATCCTGATGACCGCGTTCAAGCGCGACCAGTTGCCGCCCGATCAATACGCCGCCGCGATCAAAACAATGATGGAACTGAATGCGGCGTCGGCGCGCGCGATGCTCAAGTACGAGGTCCACACCGCCACCGACATCACCGGCTTCGGCCTCGCGGGCCACTCGATGCAGATGGCTGAGGGAAGCGGCGTTACGCTCAGGTTCGAGGAATCCGATTTGCCGCTGCTGCCGGGGGCGCTCGAATGGTGCCGCGCCGGGATGATTCCCGGCGGCGGCAAGCGCAATCGCGAATACTACGGCCCGCGCGTGAAAATCGCGGACGAGATCGCCGACGAGCTGGCCGAGCTGATGTTCGATCCGCAGACCTCGGGCGGACTTCTGATCGCGCTGCCCGCCGCACACGCTGTCAAGTTGCTCGCCGACTTGCAGGCCGAAGGCAACCTCGAAGCCGAAATCATCGGCCACGCCGTCCCCGCCGGCGAGTTCCCAATCGAGTTGATCTGACGGCTCGCGCGCTTACTCCGCCGGGGGCCGGCACGATTTGCACGGACGCATCCCGGCGCGCCGCGCGTGCTCGGAGTCCGCGAACATCACCATCTTCACCGGGTCCGTGCGCTGGCCGGCATAGCATTGCGGCCGGCAGTAGATCCGCGTGTCGCGATGGCCCCACAGGGTCTCGAGATGGTTGTGACTGTCGACGTCGAAGCCCTCAGCGCGTAGCAGCCTGACCTTGAGGCTCGGTCCTCCGCCGTAGTACCCGACCGTTCCGTCCGATCGCACCACCCGATGGCATGGGACGAATATCGGAATCGGATTGGTCGCCATCGCGCTGCCGACCGCCCGCTGCGCCCTGGGGGCGTGCGATACCGCAGCCAGCGACTGGTACGTCAGCACTGAACCGGCGGGAATTTCGCACAGGCGCTCGAGCACCTCGCGCCGAAAGCCGCTCTCGACCAGGCTCAGATCGACCTTGCGATTTAACGCGTCCGTCTCGCCGTGGAGAAGCCGGCGAATTTCCCGCACAACCGGCTCGACCGCACGCGCATCCTTTACCGGATCGAACTTGCGCCGCAACGTCTCGAGGCGCTCCTCGGTGTGGCCGCCCTCCATGTAATGGACCATCACGAGGCCGCTCTTTCCCTCGGCGATCAGGAGCGGCCCAATCGGAGTCCGGAAAGCGCCTATCGCCACTTCGGGCCGGCGAATGATCGCCAGCTTGGCCCGAGATGCGCGTGCGCATCCCGCAAGAGCGCGTTGACAACCGTATCTTCGGATTTCGCTTCGCGGTTCGATCGCTGCGCGGAATTCATAAACTTCATCTGGCGGCCTCCAGTTTCCGGAGAGCATGGTGCACGCTGGCGCGCGCGCTCTCGGGCGAGCATTCGAGCGCGGCGCCGATCTCGCCATACTCAAGCCCTCCGAACTTGCGCATCATGAGCGCCATACGTTGTTTCTGCGGAAGTCTGGCGACCATGTTCCTCATGTGAATTACGCCATCGAGGCCGCCACTCGGCGAGCGCCAGGCGCCCGAGGGCGCTTCCTCGGCCCCGTCGCCGTCCGCTGAGGTGATCACCCGCGCGCGGCGGAGATTGTCGCGCGCGCGATTGCGGCACAGGTTGGTCGCGATTCGGTAAAGCCAGGGTCGGAGCCCGTCGGCGGACTTGAGTTGCGGATATGCGCGATATGCCCGCAGCCAGGTCTCCTGGAACATGTCCATCGCATCGTCGCGATCACCCGTCATCCGCAGCAGATAGCGCATGATCTCGCGCTCGTGGCTGGAGACCGCTTCCTCAAACAGCGGCGGCAGCCGCAGACTGTCGGTGAGGCCCATCCTGATTGTTATAACCCCGCAGTTCGCTCCGCGTGAACTGGCGCAAGGCCGGAAAATTCCGCTCGCTCACGGATGGCGCGCTTTGCTTTGCGCGCCTGCTCGATATAAGTGCGTAGCTGATGGCGTTCGACGGAGGTGCACATCGATGGACCCGGTCGTCCTGATAGGGTTCTGGGCCGCGATCTTCCTGACCACTCATCTCGGCGTGTCGTCGTCCGCGATTCGGCCGCGGCTGGTCGCGGCGGTCGGCGAGCAGCCGTACCGCGGCATCTATTCGCTGATAGGATTCGCCACGCTGATCCCGCTGGTGATCGTATTCGCGCGCAACAAGCACGCCGGCCCGATCCTATGGAACCTGCGCGACGTGGCGCCGGTGCGATGGCTTGCGTGGCTGATGATGCTTGCGGCGCTGATCCTGCTGGCGGGGTCGTTCGTCAGTCCGAACCCCGCAACAGTGGGGGCGCCTTCGGCATCCGGCGGAGCGCGCGGGATTCTGAAGATCACGCGCCATCCGTCGTTCGTCGCGTTCACGATGTTCGGCCTGGCGCACATGTTAATGAACGGCTTCGTAGGCGACCTGCTGTTCTTCGCGACCTTTCCGGCGCTCGGAATTTTCGGCGGGCTACATCAGGACCGGCGCAAGCTGCAGGAGCTCGGTGACAAGTACCGCAGGCTGATGGACGAGACTTCGTTCTTCCCCGGCGCGGCTCTATGGCAGGGGCGGCAGCAATGGAAGCCGAGCGACATGCCGTGGACTGCGATCGGGATCGGCGCGGCCGCCACCGTGCTGATCGTATTCCTCCATCCGATGCTGTTCGGCGGCCACCCGCTGGGGTAGCCTCGGCGTCACGCAGGCAGACCGAACAACCGCGATGCGTTCGCGGTGGTCTGCGCGGCGAGCCGATCAGGCTCGATGGCGCGCAGGTGCGCGATCGCGTCGAGCGTCCTCGTCACGAAGGCCGGCTCATTGCGCTTGCCGCGGTAGGGCTCCGGCGCGAGGTAGGGAGCGTCCGTTTCAACCATCAGGCGATCGTCGGGAACCGCGGCGGCCGCGGCTCGAAGCCGGCCCGCGTTCCTGAACGTCACGATCCCGGAAAACGAGATGTGGAAACCGATCTCGACGAACGCGCGCGCCGCCTCGATGTCGCCAGTGAAGCAATGGATTACTCCGCCCGCGACCGACATTCCGACTTCGCGCACGATCTCCGCGACGCGCCGCTCGGCCTCGCGGCAGTGGATCACGACCGGCAATCGCAGTTCTGCGGCCAGTTCGAGATGCCGGCGCAGGGAGGCTTCCTGCGCTTCGCGCGGCGAATGCATGTAGTGGAAATCCAGGCCGGTCTCGCCGATCGCCACGACCTTCTTCGATTGAGCCAGCGCCCGGAGCTGCGAAATCCGCGCAGCGTCACAATCCTTCGCGTCGTGAGGATGCACTCCCACCGCCGCAAAAACATTGTCATGCCGATCCGCGATTTCGACTGTGAGCCGGTCGGTCTCGATCGATCCGATTGCGCCGACCGATACGATGGCGTGCACGCCCGCTTCGGCGGCGCGCGCGAGCACTGCCTCCAAATCGCCGTACAGCTTGGGGTCGGCGAGATGGCAGTGCGTGTCGATCAGGGTCATTTCCGGGCCAGCGCGATGAGGCGCTGCGCGCGATGGTCGTACGGGGCGCCATTGACGTTGCCGAACAGCGCGACCGTCGCGAAGCCGGCCCGCGTGAGGAGCGCGGCGAGCTCGGTGCCCGAGTAGAGCCGCAGTGAGATTGCGCCTTCCTTGATGCCGCCGGCGCTCGCGAGAATCCAGCGGCTTTCGATCCGCTCCCACGCGCCGACCAGCTTTCGCTCTTCAAGGAACAGCGTTCCGTCGGGAGATGAATGCCAGTCGCGCTGGCGAAAGTCGCGGGCCAGGATTTCCTTTCCAAGGATATCCACGACCGCGCGACCGCCGCTCTTGAGCGAGGAGCAAAGGTTGTGCGCGACTTTCAGATCGTCGGCGGGATCGTCGAAATACCCGAATGAAGTGAACAGGTTCACTGCCGCATCGAAGGCGCCGGCACGCTCGAACGCGCGCGCGTCGGCCTGGACGAATTCAATCGTGACCGCCGCGTCGTCCGCGCGCTTGCGCGCCCGATCGAGAAAATAGCGCGTCCTGTCGACTCCGGTTACAGCGAAGCCGCGCCGCGCGAATTCGATCGAATGCCGCCCCGTGCCGCAGCACAGGTCGAGAAGTTTCGCTCCCGGATCGAGCTTGAGCAGTTTGATCAGCGAGTCGGCTTCGGACCGCGCCAGTTCGAGGCGCTCGTCCGTGAACAGGTACGGCCCGAAGGTCTGCCAGAACGCGTCGTCTTCGTGCCAGGCGCTCACTGCGGCTTCGCTTTTTCGATTCTCGGAAACAGCGCGATCGGCTCCTTGACACGATGACCCTTGCGGATCCCTTCACCGAACGGGGCCCGAGCTACGTGCTCGTCCACCGCGAGCATCGCCAGCATCTTGCGCGATGTCACCGGCATGAACGGCTCAAGCGTGTCCGCAACCACTCGCAACCCTTCGAGCAGATTGACCAGGATTTGCGCAACTCGCGCCATCTGCGCCGGGTCCTTGGCGAGCGTGAAGGGCGCAGTCGCCGCGACGTACTTATTGGCCGCGTCCAGCGCCTGCCAAATCGTCTCCAGTGCGCGATTGAAACTCAGGTCTTCGACCATTGGAGCAACGCGCCGTGGCAGCGCCCGCAAGACTTCGCGCAGCGGCGTATCAACGGGGTCGCTGGCGCCCGCCGCACTCTCCGTAACCTCGCCCTTGAAGTATCGCGCCGCCATCGTGAGCACGCGGCTCGTCAGGTTGCCGAGATCGTTGGCGAGGTCGGCGTTGTAGCGATCGACCATCCGCTCTTCGTCGAAATCGCCGTCGAGCCCATAGACCATGTTGCGCAGCAGAAAATAGCGGAGCACGTCGGCGCCGAGGGCTGTCTCATACTCGGCCGGATCGACGATATTGCCGGAGCTTTTAGACATCCGCGCGCCGCCGAAGTTCACCCATCCGTGGACGTTCAGATGGCGATAAAGCGGCAACCCGACCGCCAGGAGCATCGCGGGCCAGTACACTGCATGGGTCTTGAGGATGTCCTTGCCGATGAAGTGTTCGGTGACGGGCAGGATTGCTCTCAGAGAATCGTCGTCGGTCTGAGGGAGCTTGCTCAGGTAAGCCCAGAACGCATCGTACCAGACATAAGTGACGTAGTTGGTGTCGAACGGGATCTCGATTCCCCACGCCAGGCGCGACTTCGGCCGGGAGATGCAGAGGTCGGCGAGCGGCTCGGCCAGCATCTTCAGCGCCTCGTTGCGATAGCGCTCGGGACGGATGAAGTCCGCATTACGCTCGATATGCGCGCGGATTCGCGGGCGGTATTTCTCGAGGTTGAGAAAGTAGTTCGATTCCTGGATCAGCTGCGTCGGCTGGTTGTGCACCGGGCAGACCTTGCCGTCGATGAGTTCCTTCTCGGTATAAAACCGCTCGCATCCGACGCAGTAGCGTCCCTCGTAGCTTTTGAAACTGAGGTCGCCGTTGCGATGGGTGCGATCGAGCATCAGCTGCACGAATCGCTCGTGAACCGGGTCGGTCGTGCGCACGAAGAAATCGTAGCTGACGTTCAGCTTCGACCACGCGTCGGCGAAACGCGCAGCGATCTTGTCCACGAACGCCTGGGGATCCATCCCCTGGGCGGCGGCGGCGTCTCGATTCTTCTGCCCGTGTTCGTCGGTTCCGGTGACGAAAGTGACGTGTTCGCGGCCGAGCTTTCGGCGCCAGTAGCGGACGAAGGTATCGGTCGCCAGCGCCTCGTAGGCGCTTCCCACGTGCGGGGGCGCGTTGGCGTAGATGATAGAGGTGGTGATGTGGATACGCTCAGGCATCGGCCGGATTATAGCAGCGGGCGCGGGACGCACTCACCGGCCAGGGAAGCCTGCCGATCAGGCTCCGCTACTGCGGGCGTTGATCGACGAGGTCCTCCAGCGACGCTTCGACTACGCCGCCGTCCTCTTCGCGCTGGATCAGGACCGTCTGCTTCAGGATATTGTGGCGGACCACCTTGCCGTCGCCCTTGACGCACTGCACGCGATGGCCGAGCGGAGGGAGGTTGCGTTTCAACTCGACGTAGGTGGCATATTCGTAGCGCAGGCAGCACTTGAGCCGGCCGCACATTCCGGCCAGCCGCGAGGGGTTCAGCGCCAGCCCCTGCTCGCGCGCCATCTTGACCGTCACCGCTTCGAAGTCGCGCAGCCACGAGGAGCAGCACAGCTCGCGTCCGCACGGGCCGATCCCGCCGGTGACCTTGGTCTCTTCGCGCGCGCCGATCTGTTTCACCTCGATTCGGACCCGCAGCGAATTGGCCAGATCGCGGATCAGGTCGCGCAGATCGAGCCGGTTCTCGGCCATGAAATAGAGCACCGCCTTGCGTCCGTCACTGCTGTAAGCGGCGTTGACGAGCTTCATCTGCAACCGGCGTTCCTGGATTCGATGCAGCACCAGCCGGCGCGCCTCTGCCTCGCGCTGCAGGGTCTCCTGCTCGTTGCTCAGGTCATCCTGGTCGGCGATTCGGATAATCGGCCTGAGCAGCGACAGATCGAGCGTCATCGCGGGTTCATGCGGTTCGATCTCGACGCTGGCGAGGCGCACTCCGGCCTCGCTATCGACGACCACGCGCTCGCCGCGCTTGAGCGGGAGCGCACCGGCGAGATAATTGTGCAGGCGCCCGACTGGTTGCAGGCTGACGGCGACGATTTTCGGCAGGTTGTCGCGACCTTCGAAAGGGTCGATATCGGCTGCCACTATTCGCTCCGTGCGGCCTGCGCCGCCGACATCCACCAGTTCTCGGCTTGAAGCCTGGGATTGGCCATGCCCTCAATCGCCGCAGCGGCCTTTACCGCCGCGCCGAGGATCCTGGCGATCACCTCGGCGCCGAGCTTGTCGCCCAATTGCGCCATCACAGCGGCCACTTCGGGCGAGGGTGCATTAAATTCCGCGGCAAGCAACTTGAAGCATAGTATTTCCTCAAGTAGGCGAGCGATCAACTCGAAGTTTTCGGCCGCCTGCTCGCGGCTTGCGAAGTACTCCTGCGCGATCGCCACCGCGGCCGCGAAGTCCATCTTCGGCAGACCCTTGAGCGCCTCGACCAGCTCCTTGATGGGCGGTTCGTCGCCGTCTATCAGCGAAAGGGCGCGGGCGGCGCTGCCCCGCGAAAGGCGCACGATCGCGCGGGCGCGGGCCGGATCGAGTTTCGCGCGCTGCACGATAATCGCTTCGACGTCGGAAGGCGAAAGCGGCCCGAATCGCACCGGGCGAAGGCGCGATCTCACCGTGTCGAGCAGCGCGTGCTCGGTTTGAGTGACGAGGAAAATGATCGTGTGGCCGGGCGGCTCTTCCAAGGTCTTTAGCAGGGCGTTCTGGGCCGGGATGTTGAGGGTCTCGGCATCGTCGAGGATCGCGACCCGCACAGCCCCGCGCGAGGGCCGAATCCATAGCTGCGCGATGAGCTCGCGCACCTGCTCGATCAGCACGTCGGTACGATTGCGCGGTCGCACCACGTAGGAGAAATCCGGATGCACCCGCGAGGCGACCTGCACGCACGCCGCGCAGCAGTCGCATCGCGGAATCCGGCCGCCCGCGTTCCGCCCCTCTATCTCCGCGCGCACCGGGCATCGATCGGGATTGCAGCAGAACTTCGGTCCGGGCGAGCGTTCGCACAAAATTTCATGCGCCAGGCCCTCCGCGACCAGCGCCTTGCCGACGCCGCCGAGACCCGAGAAGAGGTAGGCGTGCGAGGGGCGAGTCGCAAGCTCGATCTCGAGCTGCGCGAGGATGTCGCGATGCCCGCGCAGGTTATCCAGCGGCATTGCCTTTGATTAGCTCATCGACCGCGGCGCGGACATCGGCCGTGACCGCGTTCAATTCGCGCCCCGAATCGATCACAATCACGCGCCGCGACTCGGCGCGGGCGATGGCGAGAAACCCCTCGCGGACCCTGCGATGGAACTCCAGTTGCTCGCCTTCGAAACGATCGGGCTTTCTCGTGTCGCCGTGCGCGCGGGTGCGTGTGCGCTCGAGCCCGAGTTCCACCGCGCAATCGAGCACGATGGTGAGATCGGGCTTTACGCCCTCGGTCGCGAGGCGGTTGAGATCGCCGAGCAGCTTCAAATCGAAGCCGCGGCCGTGCCCCTGGTAGGCGACGGTGGAATCCGAGTAACGATCGGAGATCACGATCTCGCCGCGAGACAGCGCCGGCGCAAGCTTCTCGCGCACGTGCTGCGCGCGATCCGCCAGCACCAGCAGCAGCTCGGAGGCGACATTGAGCGAAATCGCCGGATCGAGGAAGATCGCGCGAATCGCCTCCCCGGCGCGGGTCCCGCCGGGTTCGTGCGTGACCGTGACTTGACGGCCGGCGGCGCGGATCGCGCCGGCGAGGATCGCGGTCTGGGTGGTCTTGCCGGAGCCCTCGATACCTTCAAGCGTAATGAAAAGCCCGCGATCCATAGGCTCGGAAACTATCAGCCCACCAGTCCCGGCTGAAAGATCGCATAGATTCCGGCTGCCAGCGAGAGAAACGGGCCGAAGGGTACCGCGGTCTTCAGGATGGAAACGTCGGCCTCAGGCTGGTCGGCTTCGGGATCGGCGCCCTCAACCGGAGGGTCGGGAATGCCGCCGAAAATCGCGCCCAGGATTCCGCCGACCGATCCGAAGATCGACCCGACGAACAGGGTGAACAGCACCGCGCGCCATCCCAGGAACGCGCCGACCATCGCGACCAGGAACACATCGCCCATCCCGACGCCCTCCTGTTTGCGAACCAGCATGTAAAGCTCTCCCAGGCCGAACAGCACGCCGGCGCCGAGCGCGATCCCGGCCAGCGAGTTCTTCCATCCCACTTCCGGCATCGCGAAGGTCGCGCAGATGAAGCCGATCGCGATTCCCGGCATCGAGATCTCGTGCGGAATGATTCGCCAGTCGTAGTCGATCAGCGAAACGGCGAACAGCGCGGCGCACAGCACAAAGCGCGCGCCGGCCTCGGCCGGCGGGAAGCTCAGGTATAAATAGAGGCCGGCGACCGCCAGCCCCAGTTCCGTCAAAAAGTAGCGAAATGGAATCGATCCCCGGCAGATGAGGCAGCGGCCCCGCAGGCCGATGTAGGCCAGAATCGGGATATTGAGCCAGGCGGGAATCGGATGGTTGCAGCGCGGGCAGAACGATCGCGGCCGCACGATCGAGATTTCCCGCGGCAGCCGGTAAGCGACCACGTTGACGAAACTGCCGACACAGGCCCCTAAGACGAAGGCGAGCGCGGCGCCAATCCCGCGCGGTAGCTCGATCATCGCCGCACCTCCTCCGCCATGGGTCTCAAGCTTATGATTGCGGACCGCAGAGTTCCATCGTGAGGTCCCAGGTGGCGCGGATTCCGCGGTCGAGATTTTCGACCGAGAGCCGCTCGTCCACGCCGTGAACCCGCGCCGCTTCCCGCTGGTCGAGCACGATCGGCACGAACCCGTAAGCCGGCACGCCGCGCAGGCGCAGGAAGCGCGAATCGGTCCCTCCCGAAGTCATCAGCGGGACGATCGCGGGGGCGGCGTGAAAATCGCGGGCAACGACTTTCGCGATCGCGTCCCAGGCCTCGCCGCGATCGGGGGACTCGGACGCGTCATCGGGCGCCTGGATGTACTCGATCGAGATGCGCGGATCGGCGAGCAGGTCGTGGATGTGCGCGAGGAAATCGGCGGCGTCGGTGTCGGGGAGCAGCCGGCAATCCAGATCCGCCTCGGCAGTGGAGGGAATCACGTTCACCTTGAAGCCGGCGTTCAGGACCGTCGGCGCGATCGTGTCGCGCATCAGCGCTTGCACTTCGTATGCGCGAAGCGGCCCGCGCATCGCGAGCGACAGCATCGGCGGAATCCCGAGATGGGCCAGCTCGAACGACGCCGGAAATTCCATCTGCGGCGCGATGGTCTTCATCGCGCGGTCGAAAATCGGTGTGATCCGGATCGGCGGCGGTTCTCGAAGCAGGCGGGCAAGCGCGTTGACCAGGATGAGCGTCGGATTGTCGGGATTCGGCATCGAGCCGTGGCCGGACTTTCCGTGCGCCACGACCCGCAGCCACATCACGCGCTTTTCCGAAACCGCGATACGAAACGTCACTCCAGCGGTGCCCAGCCAATTCATCATCCCGCCGCCGCCTTCGTTGAAGGCGAAGGCCGGATCGATCGCGTCGAAGTGTTTGCCGACCATAAAGGCCGCGCCGTCCGCGCCGCCCGCTTCCTCATCCGCGTTGACCATCATCTCGACGCCGCGCCTGAGCGCGATGCCCTGCCGCTTGAGCGCCAGCATCGTCATCAACGCCATGATCCCGTGGGCCTTGTTGTCGATCGCGCCGCGGGCCCATACGAAACCGCCGTCCAGATCAGCGGCGAACGGCGGATGGCTCCAGTTGGCGGCGGCCACCGGAACCACGTCAGCGTGCGACATCAGGAGAAGCGGCTTTACGCCCGGCGGGCCGGGAAGGCGCGCAATCAGGTTGACCGCTCCGGGCTTCGAGGCGAAGGTCTGAGTCTCGATGCCCTCCTTGCGGAGTAAGCCCTGCAGGAAGGCGATCGCGTCGCTGGTGTTGTCGGGAGGATTGGAGGTGTCGAACCTGAGGTAGGTCTGGAAGTAGCCGAGGGCCTCGGCGTCGAGCGCGTTCCAGTCGGGTGCGGCGGCCGCAGCGCTCGACAGGGTGGCAAGCAGAAGGATCATGAGCACAGTAAGCCAGAAACCTCTCGCCAGCCCTCTCCCTGAAGGGAGAGGGCGCCGGAGCGCAGCGACGGCGGGTGAGGTTGTCCGTGCCTTCGTGGTCACTGCCGGATCCTATTTCTGGCAGCGCGGGCAGAAGAAGCTTGCGCGCTGGCCTACGACGACGTTTCGAATCGGAGTCGAACACGTATAGCAGGATTCGCCCTCGCGCCCATAGACGCGGAGGCGGGCGGCGAACGCGCCCGGGCGCCCCTGCGAATCGCGATAGCTGCGAAAGGTGGTGCCGCGCTTTCCGATCGCCTCGCGCAGAACGACCCGCGTGAAGTCCGCGATTCGATCGATCTCCGCGCGGCGAAGCCGGCCGGCGCGCCGGGCCGGGCGAACGCCGGCCCGAAACAGGATCTCCGCCGCATAGATGTTGCCGATTCCGGCGACGATGCGCTGATCCATCAGCAGGTTCTTTATCGCCACCCGCCGGCCACGCGCCTTGGCCGCCAGGTAATCGGAGGTGAAGCCGGCGCCGAGCGGCTCGGGACCGAGCTCGCGCAATTCCACGGTTGTGTCGAGCTCGCTGCCGGGCACGAGCCGCAGAGCCCGAAGCGGCGAGGATCGTTGTAAACCAGGCGGCTCCCGTCATCGAGTCGAAATTCGACGTGATCGTGCGCGACGTTCAGCGGATCGTTTTCGTCGTCCGGTAAGCCGCGCGCCCGCGGACGCACGGTCGTGGCGTCGCGATGGGTCAGACTGCCGCTCATGCCGAGATGGACGAGCAGGGCGTAGCCGCCGCTCAACCTTAGAATCAGGTACTTCGCGCGGCGCGTGAGGCGTTCGATTTTCCGGCCCGCGACTGCGTTCTGGAAGTCGCGGGCGACGTTGCGGCGAAGGCGCGGCTCGAGGACTTTCGCGGAAACGATCGTCCTGCCGGACGCGGATCGCGCGAGAATCCGCCTCAGCGATTCGACCTCCGGCAGTTCAGGCATCGCGGGTCTGCGGCAGCGGTCTTAATGCGCGGGCGAGCCGGACGAAGTCGGCGACTGCCAGCGTTTCGGCGCGAGCGTCGGGACGTATCGCGGCGCGCGCGAGAGCCTCCTCGACACGCGCCGGTTCCAGCGCCAGTGCGTTGGAGAGCGCGTTGCGAACCATCTTGCGCCGCGCCGAGAATGCCGCGTGAATCGTATCCAGCACCAGTTGCTCCTCGCCGGATGCGAACGGCGCATTGGCGATCGGGCGCATCGCGAGCACTTCCGCATCGACCTTGGGCTTCGGGAAGAAGCTTCCGGCCGCGACCCGGAAGTGCCGGTCTATTTCCCAGTAGAGCGAGCTTATCGCGCTCAGCGCCGAGTAGCCCGGCTCTCCCGCGCGGGCCCGAATCCGATCGGCGACCTCGCGCTGGAACATCAACACCATCGCGGAGATAGCGCCGCGATACTCGCAGAGCCGGCGCAGTATCGCGCTCGCGGCGTTGAAAGGAAGATTCCCCACGACCTTAAGTGCGCGGGATCGCGCGAAGAACACCGGATCGAGTTTGAGGAAGTCGGACTGAATTACTTGCACGTTGGGCGCCGATTCGAAGCGCTGCGCGAGTTCGGCGGCCAGCCGGGAATCGAGTTCGACGAGGTGCAGGCGGCGAATCGGGTGAGCGGCGATTCGTTCGCTGAGAATTCCGAGCCCGGGGCCGATCTCGATCACCTCGTCGCCGGGCTGAAGGTTCGCGGCGGCCACGATCCGTTCGGCGATCGCGGGTTGGACCAGGAAATTCTGGCCCCTGGCCCTGCTGGGGCGCACACCCGCCAGCGCGACGCTGGGAACCCAGGCGCGGTCTTTGGCTGTCATTCCGAGCGCTGCGCGAGGAATCTCGTGCCACCCACTGGGGTCACCAAGGGCGAACATTCGATAAAGCGGTAGTGCGAGATTTCATTCGATTCTACAGCGCCAGGTTGGCCTCTGCGTCGATCGCGAGCGAATCGCGGTCGCCGCGGATCAGGCGATAGCCGCCGGCAAGCGCGATCATCGACGCGTTGTCGGTGCAGTAATTGACGGAGGGCGCGATCATGCGGCGGCCCTCGGCCGAGGCGGCCTCGGCGAGCCGCTCGCGCAGCCGCGAATTCGCCGCGACGCCGCCGGTCAGAGCTATCGTATCGACGCCGGTCTCGCGCGCCGCCGCGATCGTGGGACGCACCAGCATATCGACTACGGCCTCCTGGAAGCTCGCCGCCAGATCCTCCGGCGCCGTCGCCGCGCCTGCTTCGCTCATCAGGAAAGACGCAATCGCGGTCTTGATACCGCTGAAGCTGAAGTCGAGCGGGGCGCCCTTGACGCGCGCGCGAGGCACCCTCACGCGCTTGCGGTCGCCGTGACGCGATAGCTGATCGATTATCTTCCCGCCCGGATACCCCAGATGCATCAGCTTGGCGACTTTGTCAAAGGCCTCGCCGGCGGCGTCGTCGCGGGTCTGCCCGAGACTCCGGTAGTCACCGAAATCCTTGACCAGGAACAGCGCGGTATGGCCGCCCGAGACCACCAGCGCCAGCAGCGGCATGGCCACGCGATGCTCCAGCATCGGCGCCAGCAGATGACCCTCGATATGGTTTACGCCGACCATCGGGAGGCCCGTGCTCTGCGCCAGTCCTTTGGCGAACATCAGGCCGACCAGGAGCGATCCGACCAGGCCGGGACCGCGCGTCACCGCGATACCGTCGAGGTCGGCGAGTTCGCATCGCGCCGCCGCGAGCGCCTGCTCGACCACCGGCAGAATCGTGACGACGTGATTGCGCGAAGCGAGCTCCGGCACCACGCCGCCGTAGCGCCGGTGAATTTCGTCCTGATTGGCGACGACGTTGGAGCGGACGATCGCTTCGCCGGGACGGTCGGTCTCGATCACCGACGCCGCGGCGTCATCGCATGACGATTCGATGCCCAGTATGAGCACTGTGGATAAACTAACGCGTGCGGTCCAAGCGCGCTACGAGTGCCGCGCGAGAGTGGGGTTCCAACCCGAGGAAAGAGGACCAGGACGGCTAGCCGGTAGCGAGCGGGAGCGACTGAAGCCCGCGCAAGGCGAGCGAGCCACGGTAATCGAGCTTCGCGTCGGGGTCGGCGAGCCGCAGGCGCGGGAAGCGCTCGAGCGCGAGACCGATTGCGATCGCGCCCTCCAGGCGGGCCAGCGGCGCGCCGAGGCAGAAGTGAATCCCCTCGCCGAAGGCGAGGTGATCGTTGGGTTGGCGCGCGACATCGAACCGCTCCGGATTCGGGAATTGCCGCGGGTCGCGATTCGCGGCCGCCAGCAGCACGAACGCCAGCGTGCCGCGCGCGATCGCCGTGCCGCCGACAATGGTGTTCTGCTCGGCCATCCGCACGGTCATCTGCACCGGCGGATCCCATCGCAGCATCTCCTCGATCGCCGATGGCATCAGGGCGGGCTCGCGCCGCAGCCGATCGAACTGGTCGGGATTGCGGCACAGCGCGAGCATTCCGTTGCCGATCAGATTGGTGGTGGTTTCGTTGCCGGCCAGCAGCAGCAGGACCACGAACGCGAGCAGCTCGCCTTCGCTGAGCGCCGCGGCCTCGTCGCGCGCGGAGACCAGGGCGCTCACCAGGTCGTCGCCCGGAGAGCTGCGGCGCTTTTCGATCTCGGTCGCGAAGTAGGCGCGCATGGCGTCCTTGGCCTTGACGGCCGCCTCGGGGATTTCGCCGATCGCGTCGGGCCGGAACGACGAGATCAGCGCATTCGACCATCGCTTGAATTGCTCGTGATCGCCGCTCGAAATACCGAGCATCTCCGCGATCACGATCACCGGCAGCGGATTGGCAAGCTCGGCCATCAGGTCGAACGTGCCCAGGCCGGAAATACGATCGAGCAGTTGCGCCGCGATCGTGCGGATGCGCGGCTCGAGCTCGCGCACGCGCCGCGGCGTGAACGCCTTGCTCACCAGCTTGCGCAGCCGCGTATGTATCGGCGGATCGGAGGTCAGCACGGTGGGCGCACCGCCGAACGGATCGATCCGCTGGCGCATCGGCATCTGCGGGCGGCGCGTGGAAAAGCGATCGTGATCGCGCAGCACCTCGACCACATCGGCATAGCGCGCTACCAGCGTCGTCGGTACGAAGAGGTTGATCGATCGGGGAGCGCCGGCGAGCAGCGCAGGGTAGGAGGGATACGGGTTGGCGCGGAAATCGGCGTCGAATGGATTGAAATAGAAATTGTCCGAAGCGGTATTATCCATCAGGGCGCCTCCCGCACCTCAAGTTCCCAGCTTGACCGGCGCGAGTCGAGTCCCTCATGGACGACAAGCCGAGAATGCACAAGACAAGGGATTG
This sequence comes from uncultured delta proteobacterium, assembly GCA_963830715.1. Lineage (GTDB taxonomy): Bacteria > Desulfobacterota > Binatia > Binatales > Binataceae > CAVVMA01. Next base: position 416,820 of record CAWHNS010000020.1, on the reverse strand, counting down.
GCGCTTGGCCTAGAATCTGATCCTACGACCGCGACGGCGACGGACACACCGATGAAGGGCGAGGATCGCGTTTCAGGGCGGAGCGCAACAACTGAAGGACGGCGGGGGTTGCTCGTGCCAGTCGCCAACCCGGAGGGAGTCGCGCCGCTGATCGCGATCGCGGTAGCTGCGACCGAGCCGGACGATCCGCCGCCGCGCGTGCTGGGGATGGTCCGCCGGCCAAGTGGCGGGCCTGAACCAACCCATCAGGAGACCGCGCCTCCGCCCACGGCGGCCTTGTCGGCCGCGATCGAATACGCGCGGGAGCACGGCGTCGCGATCGAGGCCCAATCGGTATGGTCGGACAATCCGGCGCACGACATCATTGCCGGGGCGCACGCGGCGTCCGTCTGCTGGGTCCTGCTCGGGTATCATCGCGGCGGCCCGGGCAGCGATACGATGGGCGGCATCGTGAGCGAGGTCTTCACGAAGGCCAAGGCGCTCGCGATCAATGTCGGCGTCTTCATTCAGGGGACCGATCGGCCCTTCGAGCGCGTGTTCGCGGCGGTCGATACGAGTTCCGACGGCCGGGCGGCGCTCGCGCTCGCGACCCGAATCGCGAGGAAGAACCGATCCAAACTTCGCGCGCTGCTGGTGTCGAAAGGCGTCGACTCGAAAGCCGCAAAGCATCCGGAAGCCGATCTGGTCGAGATGGTCCGTGTCGCTCGCGCCGGGATGGGGCGGTTGTTCCACAGCGACGTGCTGAGCGAGCGCAGCCTGCATCAACTGTTCCGCCAGACGCCCGGCCGATTGCTGATCGTCGGCAGGAAATTCGCCGACGAGGTCCGCTTGCCGCTCGACGAAGCCCCGAGTGGCGATCGTTGCGTAATCGTGGTCCAGGGCGCGGGACCGTAACGCGCCGGCGATTAAAGGTCCAAGCCGCGAACGAGCCTGTTATGGAAACTATCATTATGTGATAATGATAATGTAAGTGAAGCGCGACCCGTCCCTTGACGCCCTGCTTGATTTAGACGGGCAGGTCCTGGTTGTCGATCCTGAAACCCGGCATTGGGTTCGGTTCGTAGTCCGGAGGGTCGCGGCGACCGAGGCGAAGCCGCAGGGCCTCGATTATTCGCTCACGCTGCATGGGCCGGACGGCGAACGCCTTGTCGGATTCGACAATGCGCACCCGGTCAAAGGCCAATCCGGGCCTGGCGGACAGGCCCAAGACGGCCTACGACCACAAACATCGGCTCAAGGCCGTCCGACCATACGAATACCAGGACGCGGCGACTCTGCTCGCTGATTTCTGGAAGACAGTTGACGCGGTGCTCCGCGAGAAAGGAGTGATCCCATGAGGACCCTGAAAATCGGAATTGCCTCTTACGAGAACATGAAAGCCCGCACGATGGCGATTGCGCGTGGCACTCTGAAGCCCAGGGCAGACGAGCCGAAGGTATGGTTCACCTCGACGGAGAGCTTTGCCAAGGTGCTCTCAAACAGGAACCGTGCGCTGCTGGCCATGATCGCTGCGACACATCCCTCTTCACTCCAGGAGCTGGCAGCTCGCACAGGTCGCAAAGCGTCCAATCTGTCCCGCACGCTCAAGACCATGGAGCACTATGGCTTCGTGCGTCTGCATCGGGGAGAGCGCGGACGTGTCCGCCCGGAAGTACCTTATCAATCGATCTCGCTTGAACTACCATTCAGCGCCTAGGCGTCGTCATTTGTCGAAGGGCGCCGAACTGCGCGCAGGCGCGAGGCAAGGAGCAGTTAAACTGAGCCGCATGGAGAATCGAAACCGGACCGCAGTGAAGTCTGATACCGGCGGAAGTGGCCGCAATCGCGGGCGTCTTTCGGCGCTTGCGACTTCGCTCGCTTTGATCGTGACCGCAACCGCCACTATCGCTCACTCCGATCCCGGCGCGCACGCGACGCCCTCTTCGAGGGCCCAGGCTGAGCAAACCGCCGTCTTGTCCGGCGGCTGTTTCTGGGGTGTGGACGCGGTGTTCAAGCACGTTATGGGAGTTACGAGCGTCGTTTCGGGCTACGCGGGCGGATCGGCTGCGACTGCGGAATACGAAACCGTGAGCACCGGAACTACGGGTCACGCCGAATCCGTGGAGATCACGTACGACCCCTCCAGAGTCTCGTATCACGACCTGCTCAGAGTGTTTTTCTTTGTCGCGCACAATCCGACTGAGCTGAATTACCAGGGACCCGATTCGGGAACCCAGTATCGCTCGGCGATCTTCTACACCAACGATGACCACCGGCGGATCGCGCAGGATTACATCGCGCAGCTTGACCGTCAGAAGGCTTTCGGCGGGCCAATCGTTACCGAGGTCGCGCCGCTCAAGGGCTTCTACCCCGCCGAGGGCTACCATCAGAACTTTCTGGAGCGCAATCCAGACAATCCGTATATCGTGGCGAACGACCTGCCCAAACTCGAACGACTGCGCACGACCCTTCCCGATTTGTACAAGCCCTGACTCAAGACGCGCGCGCGAGCGTCTCTACTTGACGCGTTCGAACGCGATCACCGGTATCTGACGAGTGGTCGCCTTCCGGTATTCGTTGAATTGCGCCATCTGGCTCGCTTGCGCGTTGAAGAGCCGCTCGCGTTCGTCACCCCTGGTGACGACCGCCTTGGCTTTGAAGCGCTCGTTGCCTATCTCGAGTGTCACCTCAGGATGAGCAACAAGGTTGTGATACCAATCCGGATTGTTTGGCGCGCCCCCCTTCGACGCGATTATCACGATTCGATCGCCGTCCTTGCTGAAGACCAGCGGGTTCGTGTAGGTCTTGCCGCTTTTGGCCCCTGTGTGTGTGAGAAGAAGCATCGGCATGCCCGCGAATGGGCCGCCAACCCTGCCGCCATTAGCGCGAAACTCCTCGATCACCTTCTTGTTGAACTCGGCCATTGGGTCCGACATTTTCTCTCCTCCTCGCGGGGTTGCGATCAGGTCATTTGAAGCGCGCCGTTAGCCATCCGATCATCGCACGATTGAGCTCCGCAGGTTGCTCTCTCTGAGTCCAATGGCCGCAGGCCTGGATGTCGTGCCGCGACAGGTCGGAGCACACCGCCGGCATTCCGTCGGCCATCGCCGGCGGAATCGCGACGTCCCACGCGGCTGTCACTTGCAGGCATGGCAGCGAGAGTTTCCTCACGCCCAGCTCAGGTACAAGCGTACCGTTCCGATCGATATTTCGGTACCAGTTGATGCCGCCGCGGAAACCCGAGTGTTCGTACGCTGCAACGTAGGCCTCGAGTTCCTCTTTGGTGAGCAGCGGCTCGCCCGCTGCCGGGAGCAGTTCGATTCGCTTGAACGGATTGGCGTCGGACAATTGAGTCATCGACGCCACTTCCGGCTTCACCGCCCGACGCATCAATTTCTCGAATATGGTGCGTACCTTGCGGTCCATCACCGCCTCGGCCACCCCGGTCTGTTGAAACCACAGGATGTAGAGCTTCTCGGGGTCGGGGAACGCCATTCGCAATTGTGCTGTGGTGGGAAACTGAACGTACGGAGTGTTGACGCCAATCACGCCCAGGCATCGCTGCGGATAACGCAGCGGCATCGCCCACGCGACAAACCCGCCCCAATCGTGACCCGCGAAGACCGCCCGCTCGATGCCAAGCTTATCCAGCAAGGCCGCGATGTCATCGGTGAGATGGACCAGATCGTAACTCTCGATAGGTTGCGGAGCATCGGTCCATCCGTACCCGCGCTGGTTTGGCGCGATCACGTGAAAGCCGGCATCGGCCAGCGCCCGCACTTGCGGTTGCCACGAGAGTGCGAGTTCAGGAAAGCCGTGCAGGAGCACCACTGCCGGGCCGCTCCCGGCCTCGTGTATCTGCATCGTGATTTCGGGCAGTTTTACATTTCTCGATTCGGGAAAATCCAACATTGGAACGGGCCTCCCATCTGTGTGTCGTAACTATCAGGGTTCCGATGCACACGGTAGATGCGGCCACGAGTCTATTTTAGGCCGCTACCGCGCAGCGCGGCCCATTGATCGGATCGGCTGATACCCATACACTGCAGTTAGTCAATCACGGCTAAACGCGCGGTTTCGGATTCCGCGACGCGACCCCTCAGACCAACCAGAACCATTCGTTCGGCTTCGCTGCCCAACCAAAATCCGCTGGCTCTGAACATGGAGTTCTTTTGTCTTTTTCTGAACTGTCTCTGTCATCAGTAATACTGGAATCGATCCGCGAACGAGGACATCGCCAACCAACACCGATTCAATCCGGCGCAATCCCGGTAGTTCTGGCAGGACGCGATCTGATCGCTACTGCGAGCACCGGCAGCGGCAAGACGGCGGCCTTTTTGCTGCCGATCCTAAATCGTCTTCACGCCAATCGAACGAGCGGGGTAAGCGCGTTGGTGCTGGCGCCGACGCGCGAGCTTGCGTCTCAGATCGGCAACGAGTTCCGGCTCTTTTCCCGCAACACGCGCCTGCGCGCCGCGGTCATCGTGGGCGGCGAATCGATGAATCGGCAGATCCAGGAGCTGCGCGCCGGCGTCCAGGTCCTGGTGGCGACTCCGGGACGGCTCATCGATCACCTGGAGTGCGGCACGGTCAAGCTCGATCGAATCGAGGTGGTCGTCATCGATGAGGCCGATCGAATGCTCAACATGGGCTTCATTCCGCAATTGCGCCGAATCCTGAAGGTGGTCCGGAAACCCCGCCAGACGCTGATGTTCTCCGCAACGATGGATCCCGAGGTCGAGCGGATCGGGCGCGAGTTTCTGCGCGATCCGGCAAGAGTGCAGGTCGGCGACACAGCCTCGCCGCCGGCGACCATCCGTCAGCTCATCTATGCGGCAACGATGGAAAACAAGGCGCCGATGTTGCTGCAGCTACTCGGCCACAACGAAGTCAACTCGGCGATCGTATTCACGCGAACCAAGAGCCGGGCGGATCGGGTAACCAAACTGCTGGTCCGCAATCGGATCAAGGCGATCGCGATCCACGGCGGGCGCTCCCAGAGTCAGCGCAACGCGGCGCTGGCCGGATTTCGCAAGCGACACTACACGGTGCTGGTCGCCACCGACGTGGCAGCCCGCGGACTCGACATCGACGATGTTTCCCACGTCATCAATTTCGACCTGCCGGAAGCTTCCGAGTCCTACATTCATAGGATCGGAAGGACCGCCAGAATCGGCAAGTCCGGCGTGGCTCTCAGTCTGGTGATGCCCGAGGATGCATCCTCGCTGCGCGGAATCGAGCGCAGGCTGGGCGTCCGGCTCGAGCGCGCGAAATTGGAAGGATTCGAGGCGCGCGAACCGATCACTCGGCCTGCGACCGTACGCCATTTCGTGCCGCGCGCCCATCGACGCCTCAACGGGTCGCTGGCTCACAGAGGAATGATTTCGTCCGGCCAAAGGTGAGCGGCCGAGTCCCGCTATGCGCTGACTGACGGGCCTCGATGCCACGGTCGGAAACCGTCACTCGCAGACCGCACACACGAGCGTATGCGCCGTTGCCGAGGCGACCCGCACCGCGACTGTGTCGCCGGGTGCGATTCCGGGGCGTTGCGGGAATGTCGCGGTCTTGAACTGCGGACTCTTGCCGGCCAGCATCGCGTTGCCCCGCCGCGCCGGGCCTTCGACCAGCACCTCGAACTCCGATCCGACCAGCGCGCGATTGCGTTCCGTCGAGATCCGCTCCTGAAGCGCGATCAATTCCGAAAGGCGGCGGCCCTTTTCCGCCTCGCTCACCGAATCTCCCTGCTTCCAGGCGCGCGTGTGTTCGCGCACTGAGTATTTGAATGTATATGCGGAGTCGTAGCGAACGTGGCGCATCAGATCGAGCGTCGCGGCGAAATCCGATTCCTCCTCGCCGTAGAAGCCCACGATGATATCGGTCGAGAGTGCGAGCCCGGGAATCGCCGCGCGCAGCCGCGACACCAGGTCGAGATAAGCCGCCACGCTGTATCCGCGATCCATCGCAGTCAGGATGCGGTCCGATCCGGATTGCGCCGGCAGATGGAGCCAGGGCTGGACCTTGGGCTCGGCCGCCATCGCCTCGATGACCGATTCGCTCATGTCGCTGGGATGCGGCGAAGTGAAGCGGATACGCTCGATGCCGTTGACTGCGGCCACCATGTGAAGCAGCCGGCCGAAGTCGATTTCATCGAAGCGATACGCGTTGACGGTCTGGCCGAGCAGCACGATTTCCTTGACGCCGCGCGTGGCCAGGGCCGAGATTTCGCCGATCAGCGCGCGGGCCGGGACGCTGCGCTCGCGTCCGCGCACGTATGGCACCACGCAGAATGCGCAGAACTTGTCGCATCCGCGCATCGCGGTTACATAGGCGCGCACGCCGGCTTCATGTTCCGGCGCGATGTCGGCGTAGGTCTCCGATCGATCGAGCCGGACATCGACGGCGGGATCGAAGCCGGCGCGACTGACGAGCTCCGGCAGGCGGCGGTAGCTGTCGGGTCCCGCGACGATATCGAGCCAGGGCGCCTTTTCGATCAGCCCCGCGCGATTGTGCTGCGCCATGCATCCGAGCAGCCCGAGCTTGACCTCGGGGCGGCGATGCTTCAGGCGGGCGAGGTCGGACAAGCGCCTGAGCACGCGCTCCTCGGCGTGCTCGCGTATGGCGCAGGTGTTGAGCAGGATGACGTCGGCGTCTTCGGCGCGGTCGGCGCTCGAATATCCCGCCCGGTGCATCACGGCCCGCACGGTCTCCGAATCCGCGACATTCATCTGGCATCCGTAGGTCTCGAGATAGACCCGCGGCGGAATCGCTATGTCTGTAACGCCCATCTCGCGATGGTCGATCTTAGGTTACGAGACGGCGGCGATACAATGTTGCGATCGAGCGGCGCAGGGCTATGATTTAGGTATCGCGATGGGAACGCAACGCAAGCGGCCGGCGTTCGAGCGAATGGAGGCGACCCTGCTCGCCTGTCCGCGATGCCGCCGCGCAGTCCCGGTGCGCAAGCGCCTGCTGATCGTGCTTCCGGAGGGCGACAAATACGAGTACGTGTGTCCCCAGTGCGGGGAGACCTGCGGAACGACGATCGAGAAGGACCCGCGCGCGCTGAATTGATCCGGCGGCGGATGACGCGACGGGGAGGGTAGCGGACGGTTTTTACAGGTCGGAGACTACGGCTTAACTGTCGCCGTTGGAGACTGCGACAGTTGGGAAAAACTGCGTGTCCAGTATTTGTTCGTTAGACCACGGACACTCCGGCGGCCCGATCGGTTGTTGGTCTGCGGCTATCGCGATTCCCGCGAGCACCCGTGCACGGGAATACGCCTTGGCCTTAAACTCGTCAAACTTTGCTCGGAGAGTACCCGAAGCTTCCAGGCTGTCGCTTATACGATGCCGGTGTTCCGTCAAGTCGCTTTTCCATTGCCGCTCTGCCCGGCCTCGGTCAGTTTCTCGAAACTCGTATGCCAGTTTCAGCATATGACGCAGGGCGACTTCGAGGTTGCTAACAAGAGCATCCCTTTCTCTCCGCGCCATGTCTTCGAGTTCCTCGGCTAACGCATCCCAATCAAGTAGTACAGATTGCCGAGAACGGAGCACGCCGGCCTGTTCGAGAAGCCATGCATGAAAATCGCGATCCAGGCGACTCGTGTCCACGAGTTCAGTGACGGGAATTTCCCGACCGCTTGGCGTGATGGTCTTTTCTTCCTCTGCCACGGTTTGCTACTTTCGACGCGCGGTCGTCTTCGTTACCTCCAACGATTTTTCCGCCGTCTCAAGCCTAACGCTTCAGCCGCGTTTCGTGCAAACCGCCACGAATACAACTACTTGATGGCGCTTTGATCACGAACTTAGTCTTTCATACTAACCGCGGCCGCAGCTTTCAGAGACCCTCCAGGTCGCGCAGGGCGCGGTCGAGGATTTCGCGCACGCGGTCGAGGCGCCCACGGCTCGCGAAATCGCCGGCCACGGCGCGGAAGGCAGCCTTGACCAACCGCTCGGCGGGACCGCGGATCTCCGCCGCGTCGGGGTCGAACGCGCTGCGCCAGTCGTTCCATCTTTCGGCGCGCCGCCAGATTCGGCGCACTGCCTCATCTTCGCGCTGCAACTCCGCGCGTCCCGCCTCGGTGAGGCTGTAGACGCGCTTGCCCTCGCGCGATTCCGATACCACCAGGCCCTCATCCTCCAACTGCTGGAGCGTTGGGTATATGGTTCCAGCGCTGGCGCGATAGACCCTGCCCGAGCGCTCTTCGAGATTCTTCATCAACTCGTAGCCGTGCCTCGGCCCGTCCGTCATCAGGGAGAGCAAGGCGAGTCTCACCTCGCCGGGTCCGAAGAATCTTGCGCGCAGCCCGATCATCCCCATCTCGTGCCAGTGCATTCGTCGCGCGAACCTGCGGCTTCCGCAATACATGGATATATCTCCCGCCCGCTCCTCGTAAGATGTACCTCTACATATATCGTCCGATATAGCGAGAGTCAATCAGTGGCGATATGAACTCGCGGAGAATCTTTCGTGGGAATCGGCGACTGGAAAAAGCCCTAATCGCGAATCACGAGCCCATCACGGATACCGATAGCGGCTCGATCTCGTAGATGACGCGGACCTCATTGGTACGGCGAAAGGGATACTTCTCCTGTCCGAGGTATTTCTTGGCGAGCGAGTCGATATGCTCGTCGGCGCCCCGCTCGCTCTCCCGCACAACGCGGCCTCGAATCTGGATGTACCGATAAGGGTCGTCAGGATCCATGATCGCGAGCGCGACCTTGGAGCCTTCCTTCATGTTGCGATCCTTCACGCGCCCGCGCGCCGTGTTGATGCGCACCCTCCCGCCCGTATAGTCAAACCATACTGGCGTGACCTGGGGCGACCCGTCGGGCATCACGGTCGCCAGGTTGGCGAAGCATTTCTTGGTCTGGAGCAATTCGAGGTATTTCTCCGGTATCGCAACCATCTTGATCTCCTACGGCGCGGAGGTTCTTCTGGTAGTGTAACCCACAACGCTGAGGCAGGGCCAAGGATTCTGTTTGAGGCTCTGCGCCTCGGCGCCGTTTCGAGGGCAAGCAAATTGACTCCCCGCTGCCTATGGGTTAATTGACGGAAGCGGGGTTTGCCGCGCGGACGTAGCCGCTTGCGAGTCCGCCTCGTAGAACCCACGGAGGAGTCGGGCAATGGCGCTTTTCAGCAAAGATTCGGAAAAGAATCCTCGGCCGGAAGGTTTGACGGTGGTCCCGGAGAAATCGACGACGGCGCACCCCCCTTCGCCGGCCGAAGATCGCACCGCTCTCAGGCCTCTGCCCGCGGCTCCGCGCGAAGATCGCGGCGGTGCATATCTCGATAAGGGCTGCAAGATCAGCGGCAAGCTTTCCTTCGACGGACCAGCCCGGATCGACGGCCAGGTTGACGGTGAGATCCACGCCAAGGAGAGCATCACGATCGGCGAGAGCGCCGTGCTGACCGCGCAGATCAGGGCGGCGTCGGTGGTCGTTGCCGGTAAGCTCAGCGGCGATATCGTGGCCACGCAGCGAATCGAGATTCGCCCGATGGCCAAAGTCCTGGGCAACCTGACCTCGCCCGTGCTCGTAATTCACGAGGGGGCGCTGTTCGAAGGCCACTGCGCGATGCAGATCGAGAGTGCGCGGGACAACAAGGTGGCGGTCTTCCCCAAGGAAGAGCGGCTGGCGCAGGCCGGAGGCCAGAAGCAGGGCTGAAGCGCGCTCCGCCCGAACCCCGAGTCCTCGGAACCCTCCACCTCGGATGCTGGCGACTGTCCGCGTGACCGATCTTTCGGGGGAGATCTGAAGTATGCACATCCCGCCTAACTGGGGGACCTTTTTCGCGCTCATTGTCTCGTTCCTGGTTTTCTGGTTTATATTCAAGCGGCTTTTTTTCGATCCCTTCCTCGAGGTGCTTGGCAGGCGGGAAAACCGGCTGAAGGAACTTGGCGCGCGAGCCGAGCGGCTGATCAAGGAGGGGAGAGACGCCGAGCAGGAGCATGATCGCCAGCTTGCGGAGCTCCGACGCGACGCCTTGGCGAGACGCGAGGCCGAGCGGCGCCGCGCCGAGGAGCAAGCCGCACAAATGATCGAGCACGCCAAAGCCCAGGCGCGCGCCTCGATGGACCGGACGAGGGTCGAAATCGAGCGGCAGGTGAGCGCCGCCGAGCGACAGCTTGACGCTTTCGCACGCACGCTTGCGAGCCAGCTCGCGGAGCGGCTGCTGGGTCGTCCGGTGCCGGACGGCGACACGCCGGCCTTGAAAAGAAACTGAAGAGCAACTGACGATGAAGTACCGGATTCCGATCGCGGCCGCGCTGCTCGCAGTCGCCCTTTTCCCCGCGCACGCGATTGCGGCTGAAGAAGCGGCGGCGGGCGACGGTTCGTGGCTCCGGCTGCTCTTCTTTGTAATCAATTTCGCGCTCTTCGTGTCGGTGCTGGCCTACTTCGCGGGACCGATCGTGAGGACCTTCTTCAACGACCGCGCGGGCGCGATTCGCAACACGCTGTCGCGAGCCGACGCGGCGTTTCGCGAGGCGCAGGATCTCGCCAATCGAGCCGCCGCGCGCATCGCGGGGCTCGCGGCCGAGAAGACCCGGATCGTCAGCGAGCTCGACGCCGAAACCGCCCATCAGGTCCGCATGATTGCCGAGCTCGCTCGTGCGGATCCGATCGGATCAAGCGCGACGGCGAGATGACGGCCGCGGCGATCGCGGACGCGGCGCAGCGGCGCGTGCGCGACGAGCTCGCGCGATCGGCAGCCCGGATCGCGCGCGATCTGATCGTTCGCGACTTCCATGATGCCGACCAGCAGCGGTTGCTCGGCGGATTCGTGGACAAGCTCAGGGAAGAGGCCAGGCCGTGAAGGGTTCCCGCGCCGCCAGGCGCTATGCCCGCGCGCTAGTCGAGCTGGCTCCCAAGGATCAGCTCGAAGCGTGGGCCGCGGAACTGGAACGGCTCGCGGCCACTGCGAGCGCTCCGGAGCTGGCCGAGCGTCTTACGTCGCCCGAGCTGCCGAAAGAGAGCAGCGTCGCGGCGATGGCGAAGATTGCCGAGCGTCTCGAGCTCAGCTTCCCGCTGCGCTCGTTCGCGGTGGTGATCGCGCGGCACGGGAGAATCGCCGAGTTGACCGCGATCTCCGACGCCTATCAGACCCTGGTCGATGAAGCGCTGGGCCGGGCGCGCGCGACGCTCACTTTCGCGCGCACTCCGTCCGACCCGCAGGTCGCGGGAATCGCGCAGGCGCTCGGCGCGATCGCCGGCAAGAAGATCCTCGCAACCGTAAAGGTTGACGAGTCGCTGCTGGGCGGCGCTGTGGCCGAACTGGAAGGCAAGATATACGACGGCAGCCTGGCGACCGGACTTTGGCAGGCACAACAGAAGCTCAGCGGCTGAGGCCGCAATCAGGTTCTATGGCCGAAATCAGACCATCGGAAATCAGCGCGATCCTGAAGGACGAAATCAAGGGATTCGAAGGCGGGGTCGCGGTGCGCGAGACCGGAACCGTGCTCAGTTGCTACGACGGCATCGCGCGCATCTACGGACTCCAGAACGCGGCGTTCGGCGAGTTGCTCGAGTTCCCGCACCAGATTTTCGGCATCGTACTGAACCTCGAGGAGGACAACGTCGGCGCGGCGTTGTTCGGCGATCCGCAGGCGATCGGCGAAGGCGACGAGGTCAAGCGCACCGGCCGCATCGCGGAAGTGCCGGTCGGCGACGGGCTGCTCGGACGAGTCGTCAACGTGCTCGGCCAGCCGATCGACGACAAGGGTCCGATCAAGGCGGCCGAGCGCCGGCGAATCGAGATCAAGGCCCCGGGCATCATCTCCCGCCAGCCGGTCAAGGAGCCGCTCCAGACCGGGATCAAGGCGCTCGACTCGATGATCCAGATTGGCCGCGGCCAGCGCGAGTTGATCATAGGTGACAGGGGCATCGGCAAGACCGCGATCGCGATTGACACGATAATCAATCAACGCGGACAGAACGTGAACTGCTTCTACGTCGCGATCGGGCAGAAGCGCGCGACCGTGGCGCAAGTCGTCGAGCGCCTGCGGCGCAGCGGCGCGATGGAGTACACCACGGTGGTGGCCGCGACCGCCTCGGAGGCCGCCCCGCTCCAGTACATCGCACCCTACGCGGGCTGCACGATGGGCGAGTATTACCGCGACAACGGCAAGCACGCCCTGCTTATCTACGATGACCTGTCCAAGCACGCCACCGCCTACCGTCAGCTCTCGCTGCTCCTGCGCCGCCCACCCGGACGCGAGGCCTACCCGGGCGACGTCTTCTACCTGCATTCGCGCCTGCTGGAGCGCGCCGCCAAGATGAGCGACGAGAAGGGCGGCGGCTCGCTGACTGCGCTCCCGATCATCGAGACCCAGGCCGGCGACGTCTCCGCCTACATCCCGACCAACGTGATTTCGATCACCGACGGGCAAATCGTGCTGGATGGAGATCTCTTCAACTCCGGCATCCGGCCGGCGATCAGCGTCGGGCTGTCGGTGTCGCGAGTCGGCTTTTCCGCCACGGTGCGCGCGATGAGACAAGTGGGCGGCACGCTCAAGTCCGACCTTGCGCAATATCGCGAGATGGCGGCCTTCGCGCAGTTCGGCTCGGATCTCGACGCCAGCAGCCAGCGCCTGCTTCATCGCGGCGACCGGCTTACCGAGATGCTCAAGCAGGGCCAATACGAGCCGCTCCCGGTCGAGAAGGAAGTGCTGATCATATTTACCGGCAATGAGGGCTATTTCGACAAGCTCGAGGTCGCGCAGGTCAAGCCCTTCGAGCGCGGCTTGTACGCCTATTTCGACTCGCGCCAGGCCGGCCTGCTGAAGGAGATCGCCACCAAGCGCGAGCTTAGCGACGAGCTTCGCAGCCAACTCAAGGCCGCGATCGACCAATTCGCGAAGGACTTCGCCGCCGAGCACCAGTCCGGCGCGGCGAATTCGCAAGGGGCGTAGACCGCCTGTAATCGATGCCGACCCTCAAGGCGATCCGGCGCCGAATCGCGTCGGTCAAATCCACCCAGCAGATCACGCGCGCGATGAAGCTGGTTGCGGCCGCGCGTCTGCGGCGCGCCCAGGAAGCGCTGGTCAGCGCCACGCCCTATCATGAGGGCGTGCGCGAGATCGCCGCGTCAGTCCTGCTAACTGACGCTTCGGCCCTCGCGCCGGCCGAAGACGCGCAGCCGGCTGCCCTGCTGATCGTGGTCGGCTCGGATCGCGGCCAGTGCGGCGGGTACAACGCAAACCTGATTCGCAAGGCCGAGGAGGAGGCTGCGCGGCTCCGGAACGAAGGGCTCGAGGTGAGACGGTTCGCCGTCGGGCGCAAGGTGCTGGACCACTTCAAGCGCACGCGCCAGACCGTGGCCGGAGAGAAGATCAACAATCTGCCGCGATTGGCGACCGTGGCACTCGCGCGCGAGCTGGCCGCCCGGATGCTCTCCGAGTATCAATCGGGACAGGTCGCACAGGCGGGAATTGTCTACTCGATGTTCCGATCGGCGCTCTCCCAGCGGCCGTGTTTCGAGCGGCTGCTGCCGATCGAGCCGCCGAGCATCGAGGCTGCGCGCAGCGACGAATACCTGATGGAGCCGAGCCGCGATCGGCTGATCCCGATCGTCATCCGCAGCTATGTCGAGTCCGCGCTCTATCACGCCCTGCTCGAAGCCGAAGCGAGCGAGCAGGGCGCGCGCATGACCGCGATGGACAGCGCGACCAACAACGCCGCCGATATGATCCAGCGCCTCACGCTCGACATGAATCGCGCCCGCCAGGCAGCCATTACCAGGGAGCTGATGGACATCGTCGGCGGCTCCGAGGCCTTGCGCGGCTAGTGTGGCGTCGGGCAAATGACTCGGCTATTTGGTGGATGAGGATGACGAGAATTGGAACTGCGCGACGCGAACCCATGAAGATCGAGAAGGAAATCTGCCGCTCATGAGCGACAAAGCCAACGGTCGAATCAGCCAGGTGCTCGGCAACGTGATCGACGTCGAGTTTCACAACGGCGCCCTGCCGTCGATCTTTAACGCGCTTCGCGTCACCAATCCGGCGCTCGGCGACAAGCCCGGCAACCTCGTCCTCGAGGTCTCGCAGCATCTCGGCGAGAAGACCGTGCGATGCATCGCGATGGACGCCACCGAAGGCCTGGTGCGCGGGATGGAAGTCAGCGACACCGGCGGACCGATTTCGGTGCCGGTCGGTCCGATAACGCTCGGGCGCTTGATGAACGTGATCGGCCTGCCGGTTGACGAGGCCGGACCGATCACCTCGGACAAGATGAGGCCCATCCATCGCGACGCCCCACCGTTCGCCGATCAGGCGACCGAGGTCGAAATCCTCGAGACCGGCATCAAGGTCGTCGACCTGATCTGCCCGTTCTCGCGCGGCGGCAAGATCGGGCTGTTCGGCGGCGCCGGGGTCGGCAAGACCGTCACGATAATGGAGCTGATTCACAACGTCGCCAAGCAGCATGGCGGCGTCTCGGTGTTCGCCGGAGTCGGCGAGCGCTCGCGCGAGGGCAACGATCTCTATCGCGAGCTCCATGAGTCCGGCGTGCTGTCGAAGACGGCGCTCGTGTACGGCCAGATGAACGAGCCGCCCGGCGCGCGCGCGCGCGTCGCGCTGACCGGAGTTACGGTGGCCGAGTATTTCCGCGACGACGAAGGCAAGGACGTGCTGTTCTTCGTCGACAACATTTTCCGCTTCGTCCAGGCCAACTCCGAGGTCTCGGCGCTGCTCGGCCGGATGCCGAGCGCGGTCGGCTACCAGCCCACCCTCGGCACCGACCTGGGCGAATTGGAAGAACGGATCACGACCACCAAGAAGGGGTCGATCACCTCCGTGCAGGCGATCTTCGTTCCGGCCGACGACTATACCGACCCGGCGCCGGCCACCACCTTTGCGCATCTCGACGCCTCGACCGTGCTGGAGCGCAAGATCTACGAAAAGGCGATCTTCCCGGCGGTCGATCCGCTCGCCTCCAGCTCGCGAATCCTCGATCCGCAAATCGTCGGCGAGGATCACTACAACGTCGCGCGGGGCGTGCAGGCGATCCTGCAGCGCTACAAGGACTTGCAGGACATCATCGCGATCCTCGGGATGGACGAACTATCGCCCGACGACAAGCTCGTCGTCTCGCGCGCGCGCCGGATCGAGCGCTTCCTGTCCCAGCCGATGTTCGCGGCGGAGCAATTCACCAACACTCCGGGCGCATACGTCCCGCGCAAGGAAAACGTGCGCGGCTTCGCCGAAATCCTCGACGGCAAATGCGACGATATGCCCGAGCAGGCCTTCTACATGGTCGGCACCATCGACGACGCGCGCGCCAAGGCCGAGCGGCTCGCGCGCGGCGAGGCGCGCTGAACGATGGCCGAGAGCTTCCCGTTCAAGCTGATCACGCCCACCGGCGTGATCGTCGATCGGCCCGTCGAGGAGGTGATTGCTCATTCGGCGCTCGGCGAGTTCGGCGTTCTCGCGAATCACATTGATTTCATCACCTCGCTGATTCCCGGGGTCCTGCGCGTGAAGACCGGCTCCGATCGCGAGAGCGGCTACGTCGTGATCGGCGGGCTAGCGGCGGTCAAGGGCGGCGCGATGACGGTGCTGGCGCCCGAAGTGCAATCGCCGGAAAGTGTGGATCGCGCCCAGGCCGCCGGCGAGGAGAAGGAGGCGGCGGACCGCCTCGGCCAGACCAGTTACTACTCCGCCGATTACGCCGACGCCGAGCTCGCGCTGCAGATCGCCCGCGCCCGCCACGAAGCCGCCGAGCTGAACCGCGCCCCGCGCTGACCGCCAGCGGGCAGGCTCCCCGCGCTGAATGACATTAGTCTCGCGCATTTCGCCATCCGTCATCCGGGCGGAATATCGCGCTGGCGGATATGAAGTGCCGCTACCTGACTTTTGCCAGCGAGTGGTGGGTGTTCGCAGGCGAATTTGCGCTCATGGTCCACTACCAACCGGAGTGGGATGAAAGCGGATTCGGGAGCAAGGTGCCGGGCGTGGGCCGTCCTGGTACGCATCGCGTGAGCCGATGGGACGAGCTATTCCCGAAAAGATGACTGCCGCTCGCAGTCATCACCGTTCCGACAGACGATCCAGAAGCAATGCCGTTTTCGCGCGTGGTGAGCCTCTTTCCACTTCGTCGAAACCATCGGGCCGACGCGAACTTTGACGATCAAATCGCACACGGTAAATCCGGCCTCTTCGGCCATCCGCATGAAGTCGCAATGCGGCCACTTCGACTTGTGGTTGTTCACCATATCGGTGATCTTCGCGAGCAGCAGGCCGTCCGGCTTGAGTACCCGCTTCGCCTGCTTCAAGAACGGCGGATACAGGTAGCTCAGATTCCAGCCCTGTTCTTTGCCGCACTCCACCGTTGCTCCGAAGTCCACGTCAAACCGCTTCCGACTCTTATCTCGCCCTTGCGGGCCGACGTGGGGCGGGTCGTACACCACTGTTCCAAACCGTGCGGAGCGGACGCCAATCATTTTCCAGTTGTCGCCAACGATGTCGGGCTTGTACTGCGGGTCGATGTCCATAGACACAACCCCCCGCGCCGAGCCTTTCCAAAATCGCCCCGCGTTGTACGTGGCGTCCAAGATTGGCTCGACCGGGATCGCTGCGTAAAACTCGAACATCGCTTCGAGCAGGTCCCCATCGTTGCCCTCCCACACGCTGCTGATCGGTTCATAAGTCGATACGCCATTCGGGGATAATTCTAGAGCGAGGGGCACGGGGTCTTTTTTCCCCGCGGGATCGCAAGCGTCAGCGCGGACGATAGGTGTTTATTCACAGCCATCAAAATGGCCTGCCTTGCGCCGGTCTCGGCGGAAGTATCGCCAATGGTTCTCTGTACCGAAGGCGCTTGCCTTCCCCGCTCCGAACCGCACGCGCCAGCCGTTCGCCGTCATCAACTTTGCGCGCATTCCATCCGAAATCAAACTCCGCGACGTACCGATGCGGGCGCTTCGGGCTGACGTTGTGGAATGTCCCGCAGGTGCCGCTTGATCTGCTCCAGTGGAAAAACGCAAGCATGAACATGTCGATATGTCCAGCAATAACTTGTGGACAACAAATCAGAACCGCCGCAATTGCAAGGGTCTGGCGAATGCCGCCCGAGTCAGCGAAAGCTGTGGATTGTTCCAGCGAGCGGAATTAGAAAGGCTTACGGTCGTTTCCGAATTTTCAGCGAAATTGCGTAAAGTACATACTCCCGGAGGAATCTCATACCAACGGACGCGGCATTTGCCGGTCGAAGTCAGAGTCTGGACGGCGGGGCTGCTTCACGCCGCGATGCGATCGACTACTGCGGGGAGGCGGCTGCGGGTGGCGCGGGCGGTCAGGCCGGCAGCTTCCAGGCGCTCCAGGTATTCGTGCACGACCAGGCGGATGAATTTCGCGGTTGCGCTCCGCCCGGCCTTGACCTGATCGACCCCGAGCCCGCCGCCGCAGATGACGATCATCGGCTCGAGCAACTCGGGACTGCCGAACAGCGCGACCATCACGTGCTCGGTCTGGTCGAGGTACTCTTCCATCGCGGTCTTCTGGGCGGGGCGATGGCTCAGCAGGTAGCGAAGACTGCCGAGGCCGTAAGAGACCTGACGCGCCGCATCCTGCATCGCGAAGCCCATCAGCGTGCGGTCAGTCCTGCCGGGCGCGAACGCGGCGACCTGCCGGAACACGGCGAGCAGAAATCCCGCCAGCGACAAATTAATCGAGAGCGATCCCTGCGGGTAGGTCTCCGCCCACAGCCACTCCTTGAGTCCCTGCTCGGCGGTTGCGCTTGCGCGCCCGAGTCCCGCGCCGCCATAGAGCGCGCGCTTGCGGAACGCTTCAAGCAGCCGCGCCCAGTCGAGCATCTGGGCGCACATGAAACTCTTGACTTCGAGGAATTCCTGGTTGATCAGCGGGACCCATCGCGAGGGAAAATCGAGCGAGACCAGCGCGCACTCCTGCAGGAACGTGTAGAGCTGCGCGCATGCCGCCTCGAGCTCGCCGCCCGGCGGATTCGCGTCGGTGCCGGACCAGGGAATATCGACCGCCGGAGCCCATCGCCGGGTCTTGTCCTCCTCGTAGAGCTCCGCGACGTTGTCGGACCACACTTCGGACTTGCGATTGACCAGGTAGCCCATGTCGGGCAGCTTGCCCCATAGCTCGCTGCCCCGCGCCACCATCGATTGGTTCCGGCGGACGTCCTCGGGAACGCCGGTGAAGCCGTAGCTGCCGACGTCGAGATCGCGGTAGGTCAGGCCGCGCCGATAATCCCTGGGCTTGCCCTTTATCGGTTCGGTGTGCGCGTCGTACCAGTGCAGGGTGAGATGACCTTGCATCACTTCCTGCATCGCCTGCAGGACTTCCTGGTCCTGCGTGTAATCTTTGTCCGCGTAGAACGCCACTTTTCAACCCTTAGACACTGATTCCGGCTTGCGCGGCCGACGCCCTGCCCATCTCCAACATCATGTAGAGCTTGGAGCGCTCCTTGCGCTCGGGCATCCCGCACTTGTCGAGCCGCTCGAAGTGCTCTTCCATCTGCTTGAGCTGGAATTGGGTGGTAATTTTGATTCCCTTCTCGATATTCTCGGGCTTGAGGCCGCCGCCCGCCAGCACGATGAAGCTCTCGGTCAGCTCGGTTGCGGCGCCGGCGGCGAACGAGATGTTCTCGGCTTCATCGAGATGCTTGTGCAGGATTTCGCGCTTCTCGGGGAAGTTCTCGAGCACCCACTTGAAGTGCTGCATGCCGTAGCCGACGTGGCGCGCCTCGTCCTGCATGACCAGGCGGAAGATCTTCTTGTCGACGTCGGTCGGCGACAGGTACTCGCTGAAGCGGAACATCGTGAGCACGTTGCCCTCGGCGACCAGGTGCAGCGCGAGCGACATTTCGCTGAACGAATCGGCGTCGCGCAGATGCTTCAGCGCCATCTCGTTCATCGGGCTGGCCTTCATCAGGCCCCATCCGGTGGTCAGCGCGCGCTTGCGAAAGACCTCGGCGTGCCGCGCCTCGTCCATCGCCTGCGAGGCGATGAAGGCTTTGACCTCGATGAACTCCGGATTGAGCCGCGGCAGCCATTTGGCCGGCGTGTCGGTGGCGATCATTTCGACTTCGGTCAGGAAGGTCATCAATTGCGACAGCGATTTGCCGATCGTCTCGGGCAGCTCGGCGCCCTCCAGCCGCTCCCACGGGATATCGGTGGTGGCGTTCCACTGGCGCGTGACGGCCTCTTCGTAGTAGCCCTCGGTGTTGAACGCCCACAGCTCGCTCTTGCGCGAGACCTCGGGCTGCGCGTCGGGCACGCCGGGCGGAATCTCGGCGCCGCGCGGCGCGTAGGATCGGTTCTCGCGCACCTTTTCCGGCACCGCGCTGAAGCCGTATGCGCCCAGGTCGAGGTCGCGATAGGTCAGCCCGCGGCGAGGATTCTGCGGATGCGGCTTGACCTTTTCGGTCGCGGCGTTCATCCAGGACAGATCGAGCTCGCCGGTGCGCATCGTATACAGCCACTTGTCGACGAAGTCCCTGTCGTCGAGGAAGTTGGTGGTTGCGAGGTAACTCATCGTGCGCCCTCCGTGTTCAGCTGAAACTCACTTCGACGCCGCTGCCCAGGTCGAAGAATTCCTGGATCGATTCCATGAAGCGATAGAGCTTGTCGTGACCGTCGGGGTCGTCGTACGAGACTTTCAGCTGCTCGCCGAAATGGGTGAGCGTGTTGATGTCGTGGTTGGCGTCGGCCTCGCCGTGGCGCCGGATGTTCTCGATCATCTCGCGCCAGATGCGCGCGTCGCCCGCGATCGCGAAGTCGACGTGCTTCAAGTTCGACGCTCTCGACCTCGCGCACATTCTTGAGCTCGAAGACCTCGAACTCCAGGACGAAGTTCCGGGAGCGTCCGTTGTTGGCCACTGTGAGCGCAAAGGTCGTGTCGATGAAACCGAGGCGGCGAAAGCGCTCCTGTTCGGCCGCCATCCGCGCCTTGAGCGCCTCGAAATATTCGGTGGAAGGGAAATTGATAGTCATGACTCGCGGACGGTCCTCAATATGGGGTTGGTGACAATCTAGGGCCAAAGCAGGCCGCGCATCAAGGCCGCGATAAACCGCTTCAGCTACTTGCGCGCCTGCTTGGTGCCGGCCGTCGCAGCCAGCTCCTCGTCGATTATCGAGGCGAACTTCTCCATCGGCTCAGCTCCCAGGAGCGGGCGCCCGTTGACGTAGAAGGCCGGCGTGGCTTCGATGCCGAGCGACGCACCCTCCTCGATGTCCTTGTTGATGTCGGCGTCGTATTTGTGCTTGTCGAAGCAATCGTTGAACTTCGCGGTGTCGAGCTTAAGGCGCGCGGCTGCGGCCTTGAGGTCGCTGGCCGCCAGCTTGGACTGATCGGCGAACAGCGCGTCGTGGAACGGCCAGAATTTGCCCTGCTCGTTGGCGCACTGCGCCGCCCGGGCCGCATCGAAGGCGCGTGGATGCCCCTTGAGCGGATATTCGACAAACACCAGCCGTACCTTGTCGCCGTATCGGTCGCGGACCTGCTTGAGCGTGTCCTCCGAATGCTTGCTGAAGGCGGACTCGAAGTCGCCGAACTCGACGATCGTGATTGGCGCGTTGGCGGGGCCCATCGACGGCCGATTCCCGGCGGCGACATCGAAGCGCGGCGGCGGAATCATGATCTTGAGTTGGTGCTGCGCGCGCAGCTTCGCGATCAGATGAGCGTGCAACTGCTGCCGCTGCTGCTCCTTCAGAAGCATCACCAGTTCGGGTTTGGTGCTGTCGAAGGGATCGCGCTGTCCCTTGATCTGATCGTAGGCCTTATGGAGGTCGGCGTCGGACGGCTCGGAAACCTTGTCATCGACTTCGCGTTTCAGATACGCGTCAACGCCGAGGTGCGCTTCCTGGCGGCCTGCTGCAACAAGTACTCGTCGGCGATCTGCTCGACGGCGCTTTTCTTGAGGTCGTAAACCTGGATCTGCAATGAGGCAAGCGGCGCCCTGAGCTTGCTATCGAGATCCTGTTCGGTGATGTGGTAATTCCCGACCGTGGCAACGACGTCCTGATCGCTCGCGGCGGCGCAAACGCCGCCGCCGCAGACCGCCACAATAACTGCTGCTGCGAAAAGTCTTCGGCCAGCTAATGCCATCTCGCCAATTATCTTCCTTCCAGCGGTATTACTCAGGGCATACCGGTCACGATGCTTGTACCATAGCTGCGGGCCCGGGCGTTAGCGGGCCGTTGACAGCCGCGTAATCGAGGATACTCGTTTCCTCTCGTTCGCTGCTTTTCCCGGCGCGCCGCTATGGGTGCGCCTTGGCCACGCGCTCTCCCGAAGCCGACAGTTCTTCGTCGATGATCTCCGAGAATGCGCCGGCCGGCTGCGCGCCGGAGATCTCGCGCCCGTTGATGAAGAACGCCGGTGTTCCGCTCACACCTATCGATTGGCCCGCCGCCATGTCCTTATGAATTTCGGCCTCGTACTTGCGCTGATCGAGGCAGGTGTTGAACTGGTCCTTGTTCAGGCCGAGCTTCGCGGCGGCGGCCTTCAGGTCGGCGGTCCCGATTTTAGACTGGTCGGTGAACAGCTCGTCGTGGAACGGCCAGAATTTGCCCTGCTCTCCGGCGCATCGAGCCGCCTCGGCGGCCAGCATGGCGTTGGCGTGAAACTGGAGCGGGAAATCCATGTACACCAGGCGGATCTTGTCGCCGTACTTGGCGCGGACCTCCTTCAGCGGCTCCTCCGCTCTCTTGCAGAACGGGCACTGGAAGTCCGCAAACTCGACGATCGTGACCGGGGCCTGCTTCGATCCGAGCTCGCGGATGACCGTCGCTGGCGACCGCAAAGCGCGGAGGCTTCAGCGAGATCTTGACCGGCTGATCGGCGCGCAGGGTTGCGATCAGCTTGTTGCGCTGCTCTTCGGCCCGCTGGCGTTTGAGGTACATAATCAATGTCGGCTTGATCTTGTCGAGCGGCTGTCCAATCTGCGCCTTGTGCTCGTCGTAGAATTTCTGGGCCTCGGCGTCAGTAGGGCTGGGCACCTTGTCGTCCACTTCGCGAACCAGATACTGGTCCATGCTCAGGTTCGCCTTCTTGGCGGCCTGCCCGAGCAGGTAATCGTCGGCAATCGATTCAATTTCGCGGCGGCGGAGTTCGTATAGCTGGCTCTCGATCGAGGTCAGTTGAGGCTTGATCTTGGAGTCGACCTCATCCTGCGTAATGCGACGGGAGCCGACGGTCGCGATGACGTGCTCTTGTGCGCCCGATGCGGCACATACCGGTACAACGGCGACGGCGATCAAAGCCGCCGCCAACATCTGAAGTCGTTTCATGCATACCCCGTTCGGAATGTTATCGAATAAAGCCTAGCACGGACCGGGGCGAGATGTCTGCCGCACTTTTTAACGGGGAAACCGTTCTCAGCGAGGCGCTTTCGCGGCCCCGCCAAGGCGATCGAGCGCCCAGGACACTCGACGTTTTGCGGCGTCAACGCCGAATTCGGATGACGATCGATCGCTTCCGGACGGAATTTCCTTTGTTCGGCGGGGGTTTTCGCTGGCACTCGTGATGCTTCAGTCTGAGCGTGGAGGCGTACGACGATGAAGCGCAATATCTTCCGGATTTTGGCGGCCTCGTTCATTCTAATCGGGATGCTCTCGCTGCAGGCCTGTTTCTTCCCGGCCGGTGGAGGCAATTGGGGCCATCACTATTCTCATTATTCTCATTGGAGATAACGCGACCCGGAACCGGCCCTGACCGGACCTCCTGATCCCAGCCGCGGAGTACGGCGCTCGCCGCCGATTTCGGCCACGGCCCTCGCGGGCGTCCGCTCCTCGAGGGATGGCTCGCAGGCCGTAGCGCAATCGCAGCATCGCGAGGGCGGCGTCGGCTCCGACGAAGCCCGGCAGCCAGGTGATTCTTCCGCTGCTGCGCTATCGTCAGGATCAGCATCATTTCAACCTGCAAACGACCCGCCGATCACCCCTTCGTCGGCGGCCGCGACTGGAAGCGCCCGATCCTTCGCCGCCCAAGCCAGTCTATGTGCGTATTGATATATATGCCAAAAGTCGTATAGTTCAGGTGATGGTCGGCATACGGAGCGCGTGCGTAAAGCCGGTGGTATGGATTCGCAGCAGCAAAGATGACCTTACGAAGTTCCCCAGAGAAGCGGTCAGTCATATCGGCTTCGCGCTGAAATTCGCGCAGCTCGGAGGCAAGCATGAAAATGCAAAACCGCTCCGGGGAATCGTGATCGGTGCTGGTGTTCTCGAGATCATAGAGGACTACGACGGAGACACCTATCGAGCGGTCTATACGGTCAGGTTTGAGGAGGCGATCTATGTCCTGCACTGCTTCCGGAAAAAGTCCCGGCGTGGCATCGAAACGCCCCGCAGCGAGATCGATTTGATCAAGGAACGGTACAAGGTCGCGAAGGAGCTGCACGAGAGACGAATCATCCGATAGCTGATCGGGGAGAGTGGGCGCATGAAAACAAGAGAATATGAAATTACCCGGGGGAACATTTTCAGTGACCTCGGGCTGCCCGGTGCGGAGCAACTCGACATCAAGGCGAATCTCGCAATTCAGATTATCCGAATCATCGAGAGGCGAGGGCTTACGCAGGTCAGGGCCGCGGACATTATGGGTATCGATCAGCCGAAGGTGTCGATGATCGTACGCGGGCATCTTGAGAAATTCTCTGTCGAGCGCCTGTGTGAGCTTCTTGCGGCGCTTGGATGCGAGGTCACAATCGAATTGCGCGAGAAATCGGGGGCACGACCGTTGCGCTTCGCGTTAGGGGCCGCACGTTCGTAAGCGAGGGCGTGCCATCGAAGCGCGCTCATCCGGGCCAGCCGCCCCGCCTCAAATCCCGGCCTCCGGATACCGCTCGCGCATCCAGGCCACGAACTTCTCCGGCGCCGCCATGGTTGACAGGCGGCCCTGACGCACCAGCGCCCAGTCATCGAACTTCCCGGACTGCTTGATCTCCGCCAACGTCGCGGGTGGCTCGATGCGCCCGGCGAATTCCAGATCGACCAGCGCCGACTTGGGATTTCCCGGATCGTCGCGCGGCTGCGATCTTACGACGCCTATCCCGACCACGCTCGAAACGCCGCCGCTATGATAGATGAACACCCGGTCGCCGGGCCTCATTTCGCGGATGGCGCGGACCGCCTGCGCATTGGTCACGCCGTCCCACGCGGTGCGCTTGTCGCGCTCGAGATCGTCGATCGAGTAGGTCTGCGGGTCGGTCTTGGCGAGAAAGTAGTTCATGGGGCGCGTCCTCTTCAGCCGCGATTCGCGGTAAATGTAGCATAGGCGGCGTCGGCCCTGGCGGTCCGGCGCGCAGGAACTCCGATGCCGGAACTGCCTGACGTTACGGTGTACGTGGAAGCGTTGCGGACGCGCGCCGTCGGCCACAAGCTGGTCCGCTCACTGGTGCAGATCTCCGTTTCTGCTGCGCTCCGCCGATCCGCCTCTCGGCGCGACTGACGGCAGGATGGTCCACGACGTCCGGCGAATCGGCAAGCAGATCGCTATCGGCGTCGCAGGCAACCTGTGGCTCGTGATCCATCTCAAGATTGCGGGCCGGCTGCATTGGAATGATTCCGCTCCCAAAATGGGCGGCAGAAACCTGCTCGCCGCCTTCGAGTTCGATTGCGGATGGTTGTCGCTCACCGAAGCGGGCACGCAACATCGCGCCGCGCTCCACGTGGTCGAGGGCGAAGCGGGCCTGGAATCGATGAGCGCCGGCGGCATCGAACCGCTCGATACCGATCTCGCCGCATTCGCCGCCGCGCTTGCCTCCGCCAATCACACGCTGAAGCGCTCGCTCACCGATCCGCGGATTTTCAGCGGTATCGGCAACGCCTATTCCGACGAGATTCTGTATCGCGCGCAGCTCTCGCCGATCGCGATGACGCAAAAGCTGACGGCGCAGGAGATCGAGCGGCTCCACGACGCCACCCGCGCCACGCTGCTCGAATGGACCGATCGCCTGCGGGCCGAATCGGCGGGCGCCTTTCCGGAGAAGGTAACCGCGTTTCGGCCCGGGATGGCGGTCCACGGCCGCTATGGCCATCCGTGTCCGCGATGCGGCGCCAAGGTCCAGCGCATCAGGCACGCGAGCAACGAGACCAACTATTGCGCCCGATGCCAAACCGGCGGCCGGCTGCTCGCCGACCGCGCCCTCTCCCGCCTGCTGCACGACGACTGGCCGCGCACACTGGACGAACTCGAAGCCCTCAAGAAACGCCGCGTCTGATTCCTGACGATCGAAGCAGGCCGCGACGCCGTATCCGCGGGGCGGGCCGTCCGTCTCCGATTGGAAACGGACGGCCGTGACCCGTCAGACTCGAAACACGCGCTAATACTCTGGTGCGCTATGCGCGAGGAACGGGCTGCTGAGCACAGTTCCTGCCGTGCTCGAGCAGTTCGGCGTTCCCGGTCCTGCCGCACAGCCCCACCAGTTGTCCGTGGCGGTTACGCTGCCCGTCCCGGCGTTATCGACGCCCTTCGCACCCTTTCCGGGCAAGTCGTTGAGGAAGATGTTGGCGCTGGTCGCGTTGTTGCCGACCCATATGTCGATACTCTCTTTGGATACGTCGTTGTTTGAAATAATCGTCCCGACGATCGGGGCGGCGGGGCTGAAGGGCGCGCCCAGGGAACCGTTGCTCAGCACTTCGATTCCGGTGTTCGGCGGCATTGCGCCTTCGCCTTCGCTGTCGCCGCCATTGCCGCTTACGGTGTTTCCGACGATTACGTTGTTGTCGGCGATACCGTTGGCCGCGTGCACGTGAATCGCTATGCCTGGCTGGCCGTTGTTCTGGACCACGTTGTTCGAGATGAGATTTCCGGAAGCATTGGTCGCCGCCCCAGGCGGTGCGCCCGGATTAGCGAAGATCCCCGTTCCCGACGCTCCGTTGTGCCTGAGCACGTTGCCGATCACCACGTTGCCCACGACCCCGTTAGCCTGGAGGATGCCGCCGACGGCCGGCGCGGGGGTGCATCCGGTTGCATCGGTGGAGGTGGGGGTGCAGGCGGTGTGCGAGGGGAGTGTGATCCCGCAATCTCCTCCGAACAACGTGTTGTTCTGGGAAGTGTTGCCGGTGATGAGATTGTTGCTGGCCATACCGGTTTCATCGGAGATCAGGATTCCGCCGACGTTGTTTTGAACCGTGTTGCCCTGGACCACCGAATTGCTCACGCCGCGCAGATGGAGGCCCTCGCCACAGTCGTCGTTGTCTTCGGGAAAGTTGCCAGGCCCGCCGCTGAAGGCATCCGGACAGCATACGATCACGTTTCCGCCGGGTGGGTTGAAGGTCGGGCAGGCCGGGGTGCCTTTGCCAACGGTCGTGCCCAACGCCAGGTCGTTGTTCGCGACGGTGTTATCGGCGACGTTAACGTTGTTGCTGTTCTCGACCAATATTCCTTCGCGGGAGGCGTTCCTCGCCACGCAGCCCTCGATGGTCGTCTGATTCACACCGCTGACGTAAATCGCGTGATCAAGCGCGGCGGCATTGAGAACCACCGTTTTCCCGCGAGTCGGGTTGCATTGGAGCGTAAGCCCGACCAACGAGGCGCCGTTTGGCGCGGCGCTGCTGATCGTAGCCACCGAGCAGGCCGGGGCAGAACACTTCGCGGTATAGGTTCCATTTTGAACCACGATCCTCGCGTCTTTGACCGAGACCGCGTTGATCGCGGCTTGAATCGTTTTGTAGCAGCCCTGTGTGCCACCAGGGTTCACGCACAACATCGAGGAGGTATTGGGGGTCGGCGTCGCGGTAGGAGTCGGCGTTGGTGTTGGAGTCGGGCCGCGTGGGAGTCGGAGTTGGCGTCGGGGCCGGCGTGGGAGTGAGAGTCGCTGTCGCTGTTGGGGACCCATCAGCGCCTGCGGTGGTTGCCACGAAGACCATGGTCAACATTGAGATTGCGACTGCCGACGCTATCGTTCCCGCAGAGCGCCACGACCATCGCCGATAACATGTCCGAATCATGATTTGTCTCCTTTCACGCTGAAGAATGATCGCGCTGCCGACGAACACGCGACAAGGTAACGGGCAGCGGACGAGGCCCAGGATCGCTGCTCGGCAGCCTCAGCCTAGCTCTATCGCCGCCTTGCGTCCATGTGCATTCAGCCGCGGCTCCGATGGCGCGCTAGCGTCTCGGCGATCACCTTGAGCACTTCGCGATTGGCGACCATCCCGATGTGAGTCCCCGGCACCTCGATATCGGGCTCGCCCGGCTTCACGCAGCTCTCCGGCCTGACCACTCCGTCATCGCGGCTCCACAGCGAGTATGCGGCGACACTCGGCGGCAGCGCCGTGCGGGCGTTGCGCACGTACTCGCACTCGCATTGCGGCGTGAGACATCCGGGTTGTTTCGCGAACAGCGCCCGCGACAGCCGGAGCATCACGTGCACGCCCGAACTGGCGCTCTCCAGGCTGGCCGCGCCGACCGGCGATCCCAGCGTGATCACCAAGTCGACCAATTCGGGCGCGCGGCGCGCCAACTCGCGCGCCATGAAACCGCCGCGGCTATGGCCGATGACAGCGAGCGGCCTGCCCTGGCGCTCCCGATGGCGTCCGGCGGCGCGAACCAGATCGGCGATAGTTTCCTCGCCGCATCGGTTGTTGATTCCCAATCCCCAGGTGCGGGCGTCGTAGCCCAGGCGGGCCAAGTCGCGCCGCAGAATGAAGAGCGAGCCGTCACCGCCCCACAGGCCCGGCACGAGCAGCACGCCGCTGCCGTCGCCCGGCGGGAGACCGTCGCCGGCGGGATTGCCCAGCGCGGCGATAAATTCGGTTCCCGACCACAACTCGCTTATTACCGACGCGAACCGCGAGCGCGCCATTGATCATTGTCTCCCGAGCGGGCTAAACAGACGCGATGGACCGTCCATGGTGGCAAACGGCAGTCTTTTATCAGATCTACCCTCGCAGCTTCGCGGACTCCAATGGCGACGGCATCGGCGACCTCGACGGAATCACCGCCCATCTGGATTATCTCAACGACGGGACCGGCAAGTCGCTCGGCATCGACGCGATCTGGCTAAGCCCGATCAATCCCGTCTCCGCTCAAGGATTGGGGCTACGATATCAGCGACTATTGCGGGATACATCCCGAGCTCGGCGACCTGGAGAGCTTCGACCGGATGCTCGCCGAGGCGCATCGGCGGCACATACGCGTGATCCTCGACTTCGTGCCCAACCATACCTCGGACCAGCATCCGTGGTTTATCGAGTCGCGATCGTCGCGGCGCAATCCCAGGCGCGAGTGGTACATCTGGGTCGCGGGCGGGCCGGAACGCCCGCCGAACAACTGGCTCGGCGCCTTCGGCGGTCCGGCCTGGGAATACGACGCGGCGACCGCGGCGTGGTACATGCACTCGTTCCTGAAGGAGCAGCCCGACCTCAACTATCGCAACCCCGAGGTGGTCGAGGCGATGCGCGGGGCGATCCGGTTCTGGCTCGATCGCGCGGTGGACGGCTTCCGAGTTGACGTTATTTCCTACTTGATGAAGGATGCGGCGCTGCGCGACAATCCGGTCCGCACCGATTCGGACCTCTCCACCCGGCGCGACCCGCAGGGCTCGCAGCTTCATCTGTACGACCAGGAACTTCCCGAGACCCACGACATCATCCGGGGCTTTCGGCGCGTGATCGACGGCTACCGGGAGCGCATGATGGTGGGCGAAGTGTGGCTGCGCGATCTGCGCACGATCGCCGAATACCTGCGGCCCGACGAGATCAACCTCGCGTTCAACTTCCGCTTCTTCATGTGTCCCTGGCAGGCCGCCGCGTTCCGCACCGTAATCGAGGAAACCGAGGGCATCCTTACGGCGTCCGCCGGCGCATGGCCGACCTACACGCTTTCCAACCATGATTTTCCGCGGCATATCAGCCGCTATGCCGGCGAGAGCGAGGAGGAGACCGGGGCCCGCGCGCGAGCAGCCGCGCTGATGCTGCTCACGCTGCGCGGCACGCCGTTCATGTACTACGGCGAGGAAATCGGGATGCGCGACGTGAACATCCCGTTCCTGAGCTCGCGCGATCCGGTCGGGCGCGACCGATGCCGCACGCCGATGCAATGGTCGGCCGGGAGAAACGGCGGCTTCTCGATCTCGGATAGACCCTGGCTGCCGGTCGGCGACTGCGGCGCGATCAATGTCGAGCGGCAGCGCAACGACGAACGCTCGCTGCTCTCGTTCTATCGGAGGCTTCTCCGATTGCGGCGGGAAACTCCGGCGCTGACCGAAGGGACCTATCGGACATTTCATCCTGCGCCGGATGATTGCCTGGTCTTCCTGCGCGAGACCGCAGATCAGCGCGTGATGGTGGCGATCAACTTCAGCAACGAGGAGCGCCGATTCGCATCCCCCGCGGGCGTCGTGCTGCTGGGCACGAACAACAATCGCGACGGCGACAGCGTTCGCGAATCGCTGACGCTGTCGCCGAACGAAGCGGTAATCATCGAAGCGGCAAAGGTGAGCTGACACAAGGTCTCGCCGAACATCCGCCTTGAATCGCCCAACCACGTGTGAGCTAATGGCATCGCGAGGCGTTTCCAAGGAGCGATCGAGCGATGGTGGAAAAGACGATCAGGCTGACGGGAATTTCGGCCAACTCGATCGAAGATGCGGTCCAACTGGCGGTCTCGCGCGCCGGCGTGACGATTTCCGGAATTCACACCGCGCACGTCGATGACGTTTCGGCGACGGTCGAAGCCAACAAGGTCGTCCGATGGAGGGTGACGGTCAGTCTGACCTTCCAGGTGAAAGACCAGTTGCACGAGTGATCCCGCCGATTGCCCGGCCGCGCTGCATGTGCGCAACAGCGGCAGCGGAGTCCAGATGCCTGCAAAAGTAGTCGAAGTTCATCCCGGCATTTTCGAGATTTTCCTGCCGCTCCCGATGCGGCCCACGATCATCAACGTGTACCTGATCGATTGCCGCGGCGCGTGGGCGTTGATCGACACCGGCATGAACTCCGCCGACAGCATCTCGGCGCTGGACGAGGCCTTCGCCCAGGTCGGCATTCGGGTCGAGGACCTCGACGTTCTGATCGGCACGCATCATCATGTCGATCACTTCGGCGCCTCCGGCGAGATCCAGCGCCGCAGCGGCGCCAAGGTCCATCTGCACGAACTCGAACTCGAGCGCGCCAGCCGGATGCTGTCGTTCGGCAGCATGTCGATGACCGATCGGCCCGAGGGGCGATCGTTCTTCATCAGTCACGGCTTCCCGATCGATCAGTTCCCGCCGACGGGGATGCGGCCGACCTGGATGGGGACGGCGCTGTACAATCCGGCCATCCGGATCGATCGGGCGATCGGCGACGGCGACGTGATTCCGATCGGCGAGCGCCGGCTCGAAGTGATTTGGACGCCGGGCCATTCGCCGGGTCACAACGTGATCTATCTGCGGCGGGAGAAGGTGTTGATCGTTGGAGATCACCTGCTGCCCAAGATCACGCCGCACGTCGGAATCTATCCGGATACGACCGGCAACCCGCTCGGCGACTTCATCGCTTCGCAGCTCAAGGTTCAGCCGTTCGATGTCGAGCTGGTGCTGCCGGCCCACGGCGGCATCTACCACGACCATCGCCATCGTGCGAACCAGCTCATCGAGCACCATCGCTATCGCGAGGCCGAGATGCTCGACCTGATCCGCAAACGGCCGCAGACCGCTTTCGAGGTCGCTCAGCAGGTATTCGGCACCGAGGAGCGGCCGATATTCCACGTGATGGCGGCGACGTTCGAGACCCTGGCGCACCTGGAATATTCGCGGCGCGAGGGGCGCGCGCGAAAGGTCGAGCGCGGTGACAAAGTCCTGTTCGAGGCCATATAGGCGCTCTTCGGGATACTTGCGTCCGCGTCCGGAAGGTTTGATAATCGGCCCATCGAAGTGTATCTTGACGCTGCTTTTGCGGTTGGGGGACCGGTGCACTGGTAAAGCCTCAGCGGGAGGCAGGCAGTGCCCACACTGAAGGAGGTAATCATGAAGACCACTATTGGGTTGGCGCTGGCCTCGCTGCTGATGGTTGCGGGCTGTTCGACGAGCAGCAGTTCGGGCGGTGCGACACCTGGCGCTGCTGCGGGGGGTGGCGGACAGACGGTCGCTTCCGCAGGCGGAGGAGGTGGAAGCATCAGGAACTTCAACCTTGAAGTCAAATGCCCTGGAGTCCATTACCTGAAGACTCACGGCAAGAGCGATGCGGACATCATGCAGCAGATCCAGATCGAACAGTCCGACATCGACGCCTGCGAGGCTTGGGCCGCCGCTCAGCCCAAAGGCTATGTGCCGCCACCGCCACCGGGAGTCGCATCAAATCTGCCTCCGCCGGGCTCGATGGCTCCGAAGATGCCGCAATAGGTAATCGGCTGGATCGAACCGCAATCGGGCTCGCGACGGCCTGACGCTTTGCAACAAAAAAGCGGCGTCCACTGCCTTATGGCATGGACGCCGCTTTGTTTTCTGCTTGCCGAATCTTGCGATAGAGAGCGCGCTAGACCGCCTGGGACACGCGCCGGCTGCGCCTGTGGGTCGGCGCGCTAATGCGCCCTACCCGGACGACCGGCGAACGGCGCGCCAGACGCCGCGGCGAGGCACCCGCGAGCTGCTGGCTGCGCCAGTCCAGCAGGCCTCGACGCAGGAATTTCGGTTCGATGCCGAGCGTCTCGCAGACCGTATCGAAGGAGAATGGGCCCTCTCCGCCCTCGCGGCAGAGCCACTCCTCGGCCTCCGAGAACATGCGCTTGCGCGGCCCGCTCGTCGCGTCGGCATTGTTCTGAAAGCATCGCAAAGCGTCTTCCAAAAGCGCGAGCATCAGGCGCTTGACGGGGCGCAGCGCGCTATCGTCCCGCCGCGCGTCGTAATACTGATCCGGAGTGATGACATCGGGAACCAGCAACGATCCCAGCGCCCCATTTTCCCATTCCATGACGAGTGCCCTTCCTTCTTGTTAGGCCAGCCGAAGTCCCTCGAAAGCGCGAGCGGCTGCGAATGATTTGGGTAATAAGCAATCTCCGTGCCGAATTGCCTGTCGCCGCTATATGAGGGATTAGGCGAACTTAAGTACGGACTGTGTGAGGGGGATCTATATTCAAATTCGCCCTTTGCGAACAACTTCGGATTTTGCGAACCAAATTGCTACGCAAAGTCTGCCTCATTCGCGATGTGATGCCACGTTTTGAGGCTTCTGCGGTGTTATCCCCCGCAGGATACCGCCTGCTCGTGTTCCGGGGCCTTGGGACGGCGATGCAGGCCTGATGTTGCACAAGGGACTCATCGCGCGTGCTGAATCGCCACCGCGGGGGCAATCCGGCTACTGGACGACGCCGGAGCCGCCGCGCGATCCGCTGGGGCCGAGCTTTCGCTCTTCGAGCTTGAAGGTCAGGATGTCGAACAGGCATCGGGTGCGCGAGTCCAGGGCTTCGAGCAGGGTCTGCTTTTCGATCGCAGCGAGATCAAGGTAAAAGCAGAGAAAGTTCACCAACTCTGCTCCGCGCATCCCGCGTTCCTCGACTGCGGCATGCCAGGCCTCGACTGCGGCGTCACCGACATAGCCGACCAGCAGCGCCCGCAGCATTTCCATCGCTTCGTCGTCGAGTTCGAGTGCGCCCCGTTCGATCGGGCACCATGTGACTCTGGCGCGACGGAAGGAACGATCGCGCAGCTCCTCGACGACGCGAAACTCGAGCAGCCCTTCGAGCATCAGATTGTAGCGGCCGTCAGGGAGGCGGATGAGGTTCGCGATTCGCCCGGCGCATCCGACGTTGAAGATATCCGGATAGGCGTAATAGTCGCGTTCCCAATCGCCCTTGAGGAGCATCATTCCGATTATTCCGGGGCTGACGCCGACCTCCGCCACCATCTCGCGATAGCGCGGCTCGAAGATGTGCAGCGGGACCTTCACGCCGGGAAACATCACCAGGTTGGGAAGCGGAAAAATCGGAATGATTCGTGGAGCTCGTCCACGGCAGGACCGTTCAGCGAAGGCAGCGGAAATGTCCGAAGCCACCCCTTGCTGGCGTGAGTGTATACCCAAGGCATCGCGCAATACCACCGAGCCGCCCGTCGGAGGACTGCCATCCTGAAACGCTCGTCCCGTCAGCGGCCGACCTCTGCGCCGGCCCGCCTTGCGAAGCCGCCCTTGCCCGCTTTTTCTATTTCTTGCCGCTCAGGCGCTGGTTCGATTCCCGGCCGAGGCATTTCTGGAGCCACTTCTGGGCAGTGGGCGTCCCCGAGAGGTCAAACCCGATGAACGCCGAGAGGCCCAGCACCGAGGCAACGTTCAAGTCCGCGATCGTGAAGTCCTTACCCAGAAGATGATCGCGTCCCTTCAGATGATCGTCCAGGACCTTGAGCGGAGCCTTGAGGCTCTCGGTCGCCTGCGCAATCGCCTTGTCGCTGCGCTGTTCGGCGGGCAGAAACATCTTGTGCTGGAGCAGGGTGATCAGATGCGGCTCGATCTCGGTCATGCCCCAAAAGCTCCACTGATATGCGCCCGCATGACCCTCCACCGTCGCCGGCCAGAACGGACTCTTCCCGTACTTTTCGGCGAGGTACAGGTTGATCGCCATCGACTCCCACACGATCAGTCCATTGTCATCAAGTGAGGGAATGTGGCCGTTAGGATTGATTTTCAGGTACTCGGGCTTGCGAGTGTCGCCCTGAAACGAGATCGGAACGTGCTCATACTTCACTCCGAGTTCTTCGAGCGCCCATAAAGCGCGTCCCGCTCGCGACATCGCGGTTCCGTACAGTTTGATCATGGCGTCTCTCCTCCAATCAGGTTGGGAAATTCCTCCTTATGTACCGTGCCGCAAGGAATGGAACAAACCCCGATCGCGCGCGCCGCCGCAAGTCACTGCTTGTAGCCGAACCGGCGGAGCATCGCATGCCGCTCCGCGCGGTCTTTGTCCTGCTCCACGCCTCGGGGCGTATCGCCGTCGATTACGCCGACCACCCCGCGGCCCCCGTTGTCGGAGGCGACGATCACCCGCACCCGATTCGCAGTCGCGCAGAAGATCGAACACACCTCGGACACCGATTTGATCGCGTTGAGCACGTTCACCGGGAAAGCGTTGCCGAGCATCACCACGAACACGTGGCCCGCCCCGATCGCATTCGCGCAGTCGATCGCGGCCTTCTCCAGTTCCTGGTCGGTCCCGGTATGCCGGATGAGGCACGGGCCCGACGCCTCGCAGAACGCCACCCCGAACTTGATTCCCGCCACGGCCTGGACCAGCGCCTCATAGAGGTCCTCGACCGTCTTGATGAAGTGGGCCTGGCCGATG
Organism: uncultured delta proteobacterium; assembly: GCA_963830715.1. Lineage (GTDB taxonomy): Bacteria > Desulfobacterota > Binatia > Binatales > Binataceae > CAVVMA01. The sequence continues at coordinate 382,615 of CAWHNS010000020.1, read as the reverse complement.
ATCACGTTGACTTCGGGCGGCTTGCTTACCTCGATCGCGCTCAGTTCCATCGCTGTCGCTCTCTCTCCCCGGTCGTACGAAAATGATATGAGAGAGCGTGAGCCGGTGAAATAGTGAAATAGGGAAGCTGTGAAAGAGGCTGGCGCGTCGCAGGGGCGGAGGCGAGGCATGAGGGCGGAGCAGGTAACCAGGCGTGCGGCGGCGGAAACTGCAGGAACGCAAGACCGGCCGCTGCCCGGATTTTTCTATCGGCTGTCGGCGGCGCGGCAGCGAACCTATCTCAAGAGCGACGCGATCGATCGCCTGCCGTTCGTGACGGCTCCGGCGACTCTCGAAGCGGCTCGCATCCTGATGCGCGCGCTGGAGATCGGGGCGCGCGCGGCGGTGAACGAAGCGGCGTATCGGCTGGTGGCCGAACTGTGCAGTTCGATGCGCGTCCTGCCCGTTCGTATCGAGGTGCGCGAGGTGCGGCCGCACAACGCGCGCGGCGAGTTGCACGGCATCTTCTACCCGGCGCGGCCTCCGCTGATAGTGCTTTGGATGCGCACGGCGCAACGCCACGACATCGTTAAGCCCAGGACGTTCCTGCGCACACTGATCCACGAAGTCGGCCACTACCTGGATTACGCCCTGTTGAAGCTCGGCGACTCGTTCCACACCTCCGGCTTCTTCCGGCGCGAGTCGTTCCTGGTGCGCGCACTATGCCCGCCGGCTAAGATCAGCACGGCCCCGGAGCCGCCCTCGCTTGCATTGGAAGCTCGGAACTTGAAAGACTGGCGGGTCCGATAAATCTTTTATCCTGACACCCAAATGGGAATTCTTGATTGGTTGCGATCGTCGCGCTCGCAGCGGGAAACCCTGTTGGCCGAACTGGCCGATATCACCGGCCGCAAAGCGTCGTTAATCGAGCGGCTCGAGCGGCATGCGGAGCTGTGTCAGTATTCGAATATCAGGACCGGACTCCAGCAACTGGCGATCGGGGAAACAGTGCATCTCAAGGTGCTCAACAGGATCCTGGCCGACAATGGTCTCTGGTCCAGGCCGCCCGAGCCGCCGAGTCACGACGGATCCAACAATTGGGAACGTCTCAGCGGCGACCTCGAGTTGTCGGCGGAAATCAGCCGGCTGATCAACCGGCAATCGGTGCTGTGGGAGGCTGTGGACCCGCAAATGGCGAAGCGCTTCCAGGACATGTACGGCGAGGATTACGACAACACGAGCTTGCTCCGCGATTTGGCCCTGAAGTGCGATCCGCAAGCGTTCGATTGAGAACGCATTCGCTCGGCCGCCTCTCCCCCGTACGCGAAGCGGCCCGCTCTCGCGCAAATCGGCAGATCAGCTACCGCGCTGACGCGTGCGGCGCATGCGCCGCTTGCGGGACTTGGCCTGCACCGGATTGGAGCGCCGTTTGCGCGCGAGGCGGAGGTTGCGGCGGTTGCGCTGTCGCGAGGCTGGTTTCATCTGGTCTCCGGAGAAAATCGGGATTACGGCGCCGACACTGGGTGCACGCCGGTCGCGGCGCTATCGGGAACCGCGTTCGATGCGCCGAAAAGTTGCGGCCCTTCGCCGATCGGAAGCGGGCAGACGGCGTTTATCCTGGCGAGAATCTGGCCGCCGTCGCGCACGATCACGTGACCGACGGTTTCGCCGTCGGCGACCGGCATATTCATCGCCTGGGGCACGTCGTATTGAAAACTGATCGCGTTCAGCTCACTCTTTGGCACCACCAATTTCACGTCGCTTGCGGCGATCGGCTGGATTGCGGGTCCCGACTCGATCTGGACATGGATCGGCAGCGGCTCGCCCTGCCTCAGCAGGGCAACCTTGCGGAAATTGTCGAACCCCCACTCCATCAGGAGCCCCGCCTGTCTGAACCGTTCGGAGTTGCAGGGAGCGCCCAGGATCACGGCCACCAGCCGCATGTCGCCGCGCTTGGCGGTCGCGGTGAGATTGAACCCCGCCTGGTAGGTAAAGCCGGTCTTGAGGCCGTCGCATCCGTCGAAGTGCCCGACCAGGTGATTGGTGTTGTGCAAGACCGTTTCGCCGGCGTCGAAGGTCGCGGTCTCCTGACTGGTCCATTGCAGGATGTTGGTCTCGTGGATGAGCGCTCGCGCGACGGCTGCGAGGTCCAGCGCGCTGGTTACGTCGGCGTCGTGGGTGGGGCGGGGCGGCAGGCCGTCGACCGTCCCGTAGAGGGTCTGCGTCATGCTGAGCACGCGTGCGCGCTCGTTCATGAGCCGCACGCAAGCCTCGACCGATCCTCCAATCTTCTCGGCGATCGCGACCGCGGCGTCGTTGGCCGATCGGATCACCGCGGCCTTGATAAGCTCGCCGAGCGGATATACGTCGCCCTCGCGCAGGCCCAGGCGCGACCCGCCGGTCTGCGCGGCGCGCTCCGAGATCCGCACCGGGTCGTTGAGGGAAAAGCGCCTGGCCTTGATCGCGTCCTCGGCCACCAGCACCAGCATCATCTTGGCCATCGAGGCCGGCGGCCACTCCATCGCCGCGTTGGACTCGAACAGCACCTTGCCGGTGTCGGCGTCTTCGAGCAGTGCGCCGCGATAGCGCGGCGCGGCGGCCGCGTCCGCAACCGCGGCCCGATGGGCCCGGTGGCGGACCTTATGACTGGCGGCGGCGGGACTGGCGGTCGCCAGCCATCCGGCCAGAACAATCAGCCCGGTAATTACCGACAGGTAGAAATTCCGCCGTTTTGTCATACCCACCTCTTCCGCCACCGTCTCCGGCCCGGTCTGCACGCTACTCCGCATGCGTGAATCCGATCACGCGCTCCGGACCGCTGGACTCTCCGCTCTCCATCCGCTTCAAAATCGCCAGGTTGTCGCGCGCCGGCGGATAGTCGGGCGCCTCACGGGCCAGTTCCGTCCATACCGCGCGGGCCTGCTCGTAATTGCCCTGCTCGGCGTATATCACGCCCAGCGTATTGTGCGCGTCGGCCTGCCCGGGATCGAGCTTGACCGCCACCAGCATCTCCTGCTCCGCCTGCGACAGCATCCCGCTCTGCTCGTAGGCGAGTCCCAGGTTGAAGTGGGTCTCGGGCCGCGCAGGGCCCAGCAGCGTCGCGAGCCGCAGGATTTGGGTCGCAGCTCCCAGATGGCGGCCCTCGAGATAGAGCAGCCCGAGGTTGAGGAACAGCTCCCAGTCGCTCAGCCCCAGGTCTACGGCCTTCTGATATTCGCGCAGCTCCTTTTCGTGCTCGCCGATGAGCCCGTAAGAGAAGCCCAGATGGTAATGCGCGAGCGCGTTGTCGGGATGGAGCCTGATCACCTCGACGTGGCGGCGAATCGCCTCCGGGTAATTTTCCATTCCCAGGAAGTAGTCCGCGAGGGGATCGCAGACCTGGTCGTCGGACTCCGTCCTGGCAGCGGCATGCGCCGCGCTCACCGGCCATTGGAGGACCAATGCCGCGAGCAGCACAAGCCAGAGACGATTCAGCTTTCCGAAGCCCAACTTCATCAACCCCCGCGTCGCGCATCTCTGCGCATGCGGGAGAGACAAAGATGCTATCGAGAAACCGCGCCAGTGGAAAGCGGATTTTACGGGGAACCGGAGAAAATCGGCGTTCGAGCTGGAATGCAGCCCGCTCGCGAATGCGACGGCGACGGCGGCGGCGGAGGATCCGCCGCCGCGCCGGCGATCGAACGGAGAGCTAGTTCGTAGTAGCCGTACTGTCGGCCGGCTTGGTCTCGCTCGAAGACGATGCAGCCTTCTTGTGATGCTTCCTGTGATGCTTCTTTCCGGTGGTGGCCGCTGCCGACGCTCCCTCGCCTGCCGAGGAAGCCGTTTTGCCGGTCTCGCCAGCCATGTTTCCAGACGGCGCGCTCGCTGCCGGGGCTCCAGCCGCCGGAGCGGTCGCTGCCGGGGCGCTGCCCGCCGGTGCGCCTTCGTTCTGGGCGAAGGCTGGAATCGCCAACGCAGCCGCGAAGGCCGTGGCCGTCAGTATCGACAAGGTCCGTTTCATATCTTTCGAAGTCTCCTTTTCCCGCATTAGAGGGTCAGCCGAAAGAGCCGCCCGTTTTTCCTGCTTCCATTGCCATCCGTGTGCCAGTCGGGAAAGCGTCTTGAAAGGGCGATTTGAGGCTCATGGCTCCTTTGAGGGTGTGGGTAGGCTGACGCAATCGGTCTAGCCGGCACCCGCTTTGGTGCGCCATCGGCGGAGATTGAAGTGCGAAAGACCGTCCCATCGCCGATCGCCTATTTCCTGCCCTTGCCTGCACTTCTTAGCTCGATAAACAATCCCGTAAGTTCCTTGAATGCGCGCCCGATCACCTTGAAATTGGCCCCGGATTGCTCCCCGACCATCCGCGGCAGATGGCGCACGTCGACCTCGCAAATTTTCGCCCCTCTTCCCGCCACCCGGGCCATCAGCTCCGTCGAGATCATCGCCCCCTTGGCGCGCAGCTCGAGTCCGTCAACATACTCGCGCTTGAAGAGCTTGAACCCGCAATCGATGTCGCTGGCTTGAACGCCGAACAAGAGCCGCATGAAGATAGTCCATGCTCTACCGTTGAGCCGGCGCATCAGCGGGTCGGCGCGATTGAAGCGCCTGCCCACGACTACATCGTAATCTGGAGTTCGCTCCGCCAGCCGCGCGATATCGGCGGGATCGAACTGGCCGTCGCCGTCGCAGAGCAGGACGTAGGGCTTCGTTGATGCCGCGATTCCGGAAATCACCGCTCCGCCGTAACCCCGGTTGACCTGATGATGCACCACCTTGACGTGCGAATCGGCGGCGGCGAGCCGGTCGGCGATCTCGCCGGTACGATCGCGGCTGCCGTCGTCCACGACGATAACCTCATAGTCGTCCGCCACTTTGGGCAATTCGGCGACGAGCGCCTTCACCACGCGCTCGACGTTTCCCTCCTCGTTGTGCGAGGGAAGGAAGACGCTCAGCCCCGGCAGGCGCATCGGGGAATCCTGGCAGGCCGGCGGCCTGATGAGAATCGCGCCGGGCTAGTCACCTAGTGACCGGTAGCCGCCGCGATAGAACAGCAACGGCTTGCCCTCGCGGGTCTCGGTCTCCTGGACTTCCCCGAGGTATATGACGTGGTCGCCGCCTTCGTAAGCGGCTGTCACCGTGCATTCGATATGAGCGAGCGCGCCGCCGAGAATCGGCGCTCCGTTGGCGCCGATGCGATAGCTGACACCCTCAAACTTCTCCCCGCCGCTGACCGCGAAGCGGCGCGAAAGCTCCTCCTGTTCGGCGGAGAGGATATTGACCGTGAAGATCCTGCTTTGCTCGAAGGACGGATAACTCTCGGCCTTCTTGTCGACGCAAATCAGCAGCAGCGGCGGGATCAGCGACACCGACGAAACGGCGTTGGCGGTCAATCCATACGGGCGTCCGTCGCTGCCGCGAGTGGTTACCACGGTGACGCCGGTTGCGAAATGACCCATCACGCGGCGAAGTTCGTTTTTGTCGATCGGCATCGAGCGTCCTCGCGCGCGATGCTACCAGACGGTTTTCGGGCGCGTCAAATTTGGCGCGTCAACGCCGCTCTCTGCGCCGGCGCTAGCGGCCGATCGCGATCCCGGTCGGCTGGACCAGCCCGCGTGTGGGAACCGCCGATAACCGCAATCGGCCTCGCATCGCCGTTGCTGCCCGGAGAATAGACGGTAATGGCGTTGCTCTTGTTGTTCGCCACGTAGATGTTTCCCTGCGAATCCAGTGCAATGCCGACGGCCCCATCGAGTCCGGTATCCGGGCCCGCGATAGTGGCAACTGGCGCCGCGTTACCGTTGCTGGCGGGCGAGAAAATGGCGACGCTGCCGACAGCGTCCGGCCCGCCCTGCAAGTTCGCGACGTAGATCCTCCCCATTTGATCCACGGCTACTCCATCGGGAACATCGAGCCCGGTACTGGGTCCCTCGATACTCGTCAGCGGCTTCGCGTCTCCCCTGCTGGCGGATGAAAAAACGACGACCGTGTCAGCCCGATTCGACACGTAGATCTTGCCGCCTGGTCCCAACGCGATAGCCAGGGGCAGGAAGATCCCGGTATCGGGGCCGCCGATGCTGCTGACCGGCCTGGCCGCGCCCCTGCTGCCGGCTGCGTAAACGGTTACGATGCCGATCCCGCTTCCGCCGGTCTGATTCGCGACATAAAACTTTCCTGCGTTGGCGGCGACGCCGGTCGGGGTATCCAGTTCGGTATTTTGGCCGCTGATGGAAGAGTTCGGGGCTGTGTCGGCATTGCTGCCCGGCGGATAGGTTGCGATCCTGTAATCGGCCTTTTTCGCGCTCCCAACGTTGGCAACGTAAATTTTCCCGTTCGGGTCAAGCGCGATCGAACTCGGACCGTCGATTTGGGTATCCGGGTTAGTGATGGCAATCAACGGCCTCGCGTCACCGGTGCTGCCAGCTCCAAATGCCACCAGCGAGTCGCCTCCCAGGTTCACCGCATAGATCTTGTCCGTCGAGTCCAGTGCGATACTCACCGGATCGCTAAGCCTCGTATGAGGTCCCTGAATAATGTCAATTGGCGGAGTGTCGTTCTCGGCGCCCCGATTGTACACTGTAATTCCATACGAGTTCGTAACGTAGATTTTCCCTTTCGAATCAAAGGCGATATCGCTGGGAGAATCGAGTTGGGTGGCGAGGCCGCTGATAACGGCGACCGGCTTTGCATTACCAAAGCTGCCCCGCGCGTAAACCAGGATTTCGTCGGGAGAGCCGGTCTTCTGATCAGCCGGCTGGGCGACATAGATTTGCCCGCTCGAGTCCACAGCAATGCCGACCGGATCGACCAGGCCCGTGTCATTTCCGCTGATGTCGAGAATGGGCCGTGCGTCGCCGCCGCTGCCCGGACTATAGATCGAGATGCTTCTGCTCTCGGTGTTGGCCACATAGATTCCGCCGCTCGAATCGAGCGCGATGGCGCTTGGAGACCGGAGCTCGGTATCGGGGCCGCTGATCGTGTCGAAGGGGATCGCGTCACCGTCGCTGCCGGCAGAATAGATTGTGACGCTGTTACTCTGCGCGTTAGCAACATAGACTTCGCCGCTTGAATCCACCGCGATACTCATTCTCTGAGAAGTCAGTCCGGTATTCGGGCCGCTGATAGTGGCGAGAGGCGCCACTGCCCCATTGCTGCCGCTTTCATAGATAGTCACGCTGTTCTCGACACCTCCGCCGCAGGGGCCGGTGAAGGAGTTGGCGACGTACATTTTGCCCGTCTTGTCAACCGCAACTCCCTGTGTGCCACCCAGCCCCATCTTGGGGGCCAGCGGGGCGACGTTCCCTTTGCTGCTGATCGGATAAACCGTCACCGCTTGGGGACAACCCTGGTTAGTGACGAAAATTTTGAGGCTGCGTATCGGCGTGGGCCGCGCGGTTGGGGTTGGAGTCGGGCGCGCGGTTGGCGTCGGGGTTCGGCTGGCGGTTGGCGTCGGGGTCCGGCTGGCGGTTGGCGTCGGGGTCCGGCGAGCCGTTGGTGTGGGAGTTCCGTGAGCGGTTGGCGTCGGGGTCCGGCTGGCGGTTGGCGTCGGGGTCCGGTGAGCAGTTGGGGTTGGAGTTGGGGTCGCGGTCGGAGTCGAAGTGCTCGATGCCGAAACGCTTTGCGAGCCAGGGAGATTCTGCTGTAACGGCTGTCGGCTGCGCAGCCAGCGCAGTCGAGCAGATCGAAATCAAGACTGCCAGAGAGGCGCCAAACCCTACCGCGCGGCGCCACCCCAATGGGCTCGAACCCGGATGCCCAATACCAGCCGGATTTGTCATCTGGAATTTCGTCTTCGCTCTCGCTTCACGGGATCGGTAAAAGTCCGCGATGCGACAGCGCCCTGATCCGATCGCGTGCCCATATGGTCGTGGTTTTCCCTTCCTGGCTGGAGGCATTCGATCAAAAACGTCCCTCCGATAGACGCCGGACCGCACGCGAACATTCACGACCATCCGGAGCGATCGCGCGGGATGACCTGCCTGCCGCCGAGGTAAACATAGTCCAGATCCAGCGAGGTCAGCGGGCGGTCCCGCTGACCAATCCGCACGCCGAGCGGCTGCGCCACAAACAGCGTGTGATCGCCCGTGACCAGCGTCTGCGCCACCCGCGCTTCAATCGACGCCATCGCGAGGCTCAACCAGGGAACGCCAAGCCTGGGCGAGAGTTCGTAGTCCAGACCGTCGAGGTTGTCCGGACGCCGGGCTTTCGCGGACAGGAAGTAATCCTCGAGCGCCTTCTCCCGCGCGCCCACGACATTCAGGCCGAAAACGCCGGTGCGAGCGACGACTGCGCGCGAATGGTGCTCATTGTCCAGCGCCGCCATAATCAAGGGCGGCCTGCCGGAGACCGGCGTGACCCACGAGGAGGACATCCCGTGACAACGTCCGCCCTCGCTCACGGTGAGCACATAGATTCCAGTCGTAACATCCGCGAGTACCTCCGCAAGATCGCTGTCCATTCCTGCTGCTCCTTTTTCCTCTGCGATCGGCCCTTCGATTCGGTTGTTTGACCCGGGCGAATGGCATCCTCAAAATGTTTTGGGAAGGCTAACTGGATCTACCGGATGAGACGAATCTCGCACCTGATTCTGCGGCTGACCGTGATCGTCGCGCTCCTGGCGATAGCCTCCCCGCTGCTGCGCGCCGGCCCGCTTTCGTCTCAAACGCCCGACAAGTCCGGCGGGATCGTGGCGGCGCCGCCCGGAAAGATCGACGGTGCAACGATCGAGACGCCGGGCGAGCGCGAGTTCAACAGCACGAACGACGCCTCTTTTCTCGAACCGCGGAACTGGTCCGTGATGGCGTACAAGTCGCGTCATCAACTGAAGGTCTATTACAAGGGCCGGCTGTTCAAGGTCTATCGCGCGGTGTTCGGCCGCAGCCTCGAATCCGGCGCCAAGGAATGGGCGGGCGACCGGCGCACGCCCGAGGGCCTGTACGTCATCATCAAGAAGTTCACGAGCCGGCGCTACGTGCGGTTCCTGCGGCTCAACTATCCCAACAAGGTGGATCGCTACCGCTACCAGGATCTGCGCGACAAGGGCGCCGTGCCGGTCAACGACGAGGGCTTCCCGATCGCGACTGGCGGCGCGATCGGAATCCACGGCACCGACGCGCCGATTTTCAACCGGAGCAATTTCGATTGGACCACGGGCTGCATTTCGGTCGACAACGACGCGGTAATCGAGTTGGACCGCCTTCTCCCGATCGGGACGATTGTAGTAATCAGTCCGTAGGTGCTGTGCCGCCGATAGAGGAGGAGCGCCGTGGAGCCATTGAGCGGCGAGTACAAGTTCACGCGGCTGGAGAGCGTCCTCTTCGGACCAGGCTCGGTCGCCGCGCTGGCGCGCGAATTGGATCGGCGCAGGCTTCGGCGCGCGGTCGTCATCACCGGCCGGACCCTTGGCCGATCGAAGTTGCTCGACACGGTGAAGCAGGCGCTCGGCCCGGCGCTGGCCGGGATTTTCACCGGCGCCCGCCAGCATGTGCCGTCGAAGACCGTCGAAGCCGCGGCCGCAGAGGTTGAACAGGCTCGCGCCGACTGCCTGGTGAGCTTCGGCGGCGGCAGCCCGATCGATACCGCCAAGGCCGCGGCGATGAAAATCCTGGGTGCGCGCAAGCTCGGCGCTAGCGACGATCTGGTTCACATCGCGATCCCGACCACGCTCTCGGCCGGCGAGTTCACGCCGTTTGGTGGAGTTACCGACGAAGCCACGCGCCGCAAGGGCGGCGTCGGCGATGCGCGATTGCAGCCCAAGGTGGTCATCCTCGATCCTTCCGTTACGGTTGAAACGCCGGCGTGGCTCTGGGCCTCGACCGGAATCAAGGCGCTGGATCACGCCGTCGAGGCCAGCTACTCCGCGCGCCATCAACTGGTTACCGACACGCTCGCCGCGCGCGCGATTTCAATGCTGAACGGCCATCTGCTTCCCTCGATGCAGACGCACGGCGCCGACGAGCTGGCTCATCGCGGGCGATGCCAGCTCGCGGCCTGGCTGTCGATCTTCGGCGCGATCAACTCGCGCCTGGGACTCTCCCACGCCCTGGGCCATCAGATCGGAGCGCGATGGGACGTTCCGCACGGCGTGACTTCGTGCATCACGGTACCGCACGTGATGCGCCTGATGGCGGAGATAGCGCCTGAGCGCTTCGGGCCGATCGCGGAAGGCTTCGGCCTGCGCTTCGATGTCGATCATGCAAGCGACAGTCGCGTTGGAGTGCGCCGATCGCGCGGCGCGATTCATCGCTCAGTTCGAGGTTCCGCTGCGGCTTCGCGACGCCGGCGTGCCGCGCGAGGAATTACCGCAAATCGCGGACGCGGTGCTCGAGGCTCGGTGTCCCTCCCCCGAATGCGCGACATCAATCGGCTTCTGCCTTCCTTCGAAAGCCTGTCCATCGGCCTCACAACATCTCGATCGTGAATGGCCTAGCGAGCGGAGCGAGGTCGCTGAGCCCGAGCGGAACGAACTCAAGGGGCTTTTGGCCCAATTCCTCCGGGCACACGTAGTCATTGAACAGCACGCAGAGGACGTGAACGGGCACTTGGAACCCCGGGTGCAGGCTTAGAGATCTCTTCGTAGGCCCAAGTGATCTGTCCGCCTCTTCCATGCTGAACTCACCGTTTTTACACTGCACCGATACAATGGGTCGATAACGCGTTGAGCCGGCAGGGAGTATCCACAGCACGTCCAGGCCGCCGTCCTTCTCAGCCCCGAGAAGAACAGGCCTTTCGAATCCCAGCTTGCGCAGGTAGGAATTAAAATCCGCCTTCTTCTTCTTGCGATGTCTCGGATGCCCGACCCGATGGACGTCGCCGACCGCTCGCTCGCCAAGGCGTTCGGCCACCTTGCACTCGAAATCTCGGGACCTCTCCCCTAAGCTTCTGATATTGCTCATTTCCTTGACGAAGTTGAGAAAGTTTAGGTCCGATGCTGTGAATCTTCCGTTCGTTCGCGTCAAATTCGAACGGAAGGTTGGACCCCTTGCGCAAAAAGTGATCTCTTAGCGCTGAGACCGCATCAGCGATCGCTTCCGGACTGGTCGCGACTCCCAAACTGTCCTTGAGACCGTCAAGGAGCGGTGCTTCGTTATCTCTTGCCTCAAGGTCCTCTCGCGTCAGAACTCGGCTCGCATCTACACAGAGCCTCTTCAGCGATCACCTCAAAGAAGTCGAACAGGGGACTAGGCATTCTTTGCGAGGAACCGCTTCAACACTGTGTCGAAGGCCTTATATGCGCTCTGCAATTCGTCGCCGTCCGGGTCCCTCCTGCCCATCGAAAGCCTCCTGACTATCGCCGACATCTGCTTGTTGACTTGCCTCAACCGTACGATGCTTTGTTCTCGGGTGTCGACGTAGACAACAGCTTCCGCTAAGCTCCTGCCCCTGCGAAGCTCCGCTTCTGCCCTGTCAGAACCCAAGACCTTGCCGAGCTCGGAGAGTTCGCGAGTGTCGTGCACGAGGCGACCAGACGAATCGCGATCAGAACCGTTAGCTGGGCCGTACAAATCATCCAAGAGAAGCTTCAGCTTCTTTTTGTCGAAGCTCAGTATTTTCAGTTCCTTGGGGTCAACCTCAAGCTGCAGGTACTTCTTGATGCCGCTCCTCTGCAACGCTTCTCCCAACACCCAAAAGTCCTCTCCCGGGGGCAGAGGAGCCCCGGCAGACTTCAGCAGGCGGAAGGGTGTTAGGAATCGTCGTGCCTGTTGCTTTGTTAGTCTAACCTCCTTCAGCACGTGGTCGAGACCGCCGGGCGCCGCCTTGCTCTCGCGTTCAAGGAACATTGCCTTGCTGAGTGGCGGCCATTCGCGGATTCCAAGTAGGTGCCTTACGCCGAGATAGACGCGAATGTCCTGTTGGGCGGCGGCTTGTGTCGGAAAGATCAGGACCGGTATTGAGTCCAGATCGTTCTTTCGATGAGGGTATTTGTCGAGATTGGCTCGGATCTGCTTAATCGCCGCAAGACGCCTGTTGCCTTCAATGACAACCAGGCGCGAGTCTTTCCGCTTCACGACCAGCGGCTCGTAGTGGATGAACCCATTCTCTACGAGAGAGTCCACCAGTTCCGACGCATAATGGGGCGCCCCGTAGAGGTATTCCCTGATGGCGTCCTGCGATCTGTGGGAGACCAGCCCTCCGAAGCGCGGATTCTCCGGGTCAAACTCAAGTTCGTCGGGCGACTTGTAATCGAGCTTTGGTAGAAGCGAGTTCGTCACTTCGTGGCCCACAAGGCGTCCAGGCCCGACACGACTGCGCCGAACAATGGCGGAGGGACCGCGTTGCCGATCATTTGAAACCGCTGCCTAACGGTTCCCCAGCGCCATCGAAAGCTTCGTGGGAAGCCCTGTAGGGCTGCACACTCCCGGTAGGCCAGCCGCCTCGCCCTGCCAATGCGGGAAAACCGCCATTTGTCTGTGCGTATCCTTCCGAGCGGCGGGCTCATCGGATGCAGCGGAACGTGCCGCCAGTGACCCACGATGCAAGGACTCGGCTCGGTCCAGTCTCGTCGCCGATTCCGCGATAGGTAGTACCAGTGAAAGGGCTCATCATTGAACTCCCCCACCGGCCAATCGGGCATTCCCCGAAGCGCCTCCATTTGACTGAATCGCCGATCCCCATTCGGACCTCCGCAAAGCGGCGCGGGAAACTCATACTTGTACTCCAAGTCTGAGCGAACGCCCACAATGAAGAGCCGCCGCCTGCTTTGAGCGACGCCATAGTCCTGGGCGTTTAACGCCTTCCATTTGACTCTATAGCCCGCCAAGCGGTAGCGGCAGAGCTGGTTATGCAACAGGGAACGATTGGCACCATAGGCCATTCCGTTCACATTTTCCACGACGAATGCCTTGGGTTGGACTTGCCGGAGAACGCGATCAAAATGCCGATACCAAAAATTGACCGAGTCGGTCGGCGTGCGGCGCCCCCCTTGGGTAAATCCCTTGCATGGATAACAGCCAACTAAAAAATCCGCTTGGGGAAAGTTCTCAAAGTCTGCGATATCCCCGCACAGGATGACGCTGTCCAGGTTGTCCTCGTAAGTCCGGCAGGCGATGTCCCAAATGTCGTTCGCCCACACGATTCGGTAGCCTCGGCTGCGGAGGGCAAGATCTGATCCTCCGCAACCGCTGAAAAGCGAGATTGTCCTGACGAGCCTAACCATCCAAACCCACGTAATCCTCCGGTTAGCAATACCATGGCCCCCCGTCGATTTGCATCACGCGAGGACGGGCGCGATGGAGTGCGCCGATCGGGCGGCGCGATTCATCGCTCAGTTCGAGGTTCCGGTGCGGCTTCGTGACGCCGGCGTGCCGCGCGAGGAACTACCGCAAATCGCGGACGCGGTGCTGGAGGAGATCAATCGCGCGCGCACCCTGGAGCGGCCCATCGCCGCGGCGGAATTGACCGCCCTTCTCGAAGCGGCCTACTGAAAACGACTCTGGCGTCCGGCTCCGGGCAGGACTAAATACTGAATCAGCGGCCCCGGATGGGGCTGCGCGTCGGTACCGAGTGTCGGGCCATGCCGGTAAGGGTCCGCAGTTTTTTTCTAGCCATCGCGGCCTTCGCGCTCGGTGGGTGCAACCTGCCGGCAACGCGGGGACATCCTTTGAGATCGTTCTTCTCCTCCGACCAGCCGCTCGCGGTCGCGACCTTCGAGGAAAACCGGCTGCCTATCGCTCCAGGCTCGCACGGCGTGATGGTTGGATATATTCCGGTCCCCCAGAGTGCGCCGGTGGATGATCCCCGCGACGCGGTCTTCACTTATCTGGTTGACTTCCAGATCATTTCCAGCCACGGGATGGGGGAGCAGATCGAGGGGCGCGGAATGCGGCGCGTATTCTTCAGTCCGGCCGGTGCGCACGCCTCGTTCGCCGATCCGATGAGCTTCAGCCGGGGCCGCGAGGTCGAAACCGACATGGTCAGGCTGTCCGGAGAATACACGCCCGAGGTGCCGAGCCTGATGCTCCATGTGCGGGTGTACGAAAGCACCGCCATGCCGTTCGAGTTCGAGGGCCATCCGGTGGTAACGCCTGAGAACGAGCCGTCGATCTTTTCAGGCCGATGGCGCGGAAACGTCGGCGGGTGGATGCTGAGCTGCTCGCCGATGAGCTTCTGAGCGATGATCGCCTCGAAGTATATGGCTGCCGTGCTGATCGTGATCGGCGCCGGATGCGGGGCGAGCGGCCGTCCGCGGCTATCGGGCGCATCGCCGCTGGTGGCCGCCGATAGGCCGGTCGCGATCGCGACCATGGAACGAATCGCAGTCGGCGCGCACGGCAAAATCGACGGCTACATTCGCGGCTGGCCATTTGCGGACGAGCCGTCCTACAGCGGCGCGCACGATCCGCTTTTCACCTACGTCGTCGATTTCCGGATCGTCCAGACGCCCGCGGTGTTCGGGATGCCGATCACGGCGTCGGGCGTGCGCCGCATCTACTTCCATCCCGAGGGCGTGCGGATCGCGTTCGGCGACGCCTCGCGATTTATCAATGGCGATCCGGTCGCGGTCGATCAGGTCCGATTCACCTTCGACTTCATGCCCGACTTCTCGCAGATGGCGGTGCGGATGATGGTCCATCAGATGTCGGCGCGTCCGTTCGATTTCGAGGGGCGAACCATCACGCCGCCGAGCCGCCCCGACGATTCGCTCCGGATGTTCGGCCGCTATTCGGCGCAGTACAACGGGTTCCTGCTGACCACCGCCGGCGCCTGATCTATTGGGATTGGCGCTCCATTGCGTTGGGCTCGAAGAACGCCTTGCTCACCGTGCCCATGTTGATATACCAGCATTCGCGCTCTTCGGGCTCGCGTCCCGGCGTGTAGATCACGGTCGAGAACCCGTTCTGGATGTTCTCGTCAACCAGCGCGGTCTGGAAGATGCGCTTGAATGGGTAGATCGCGATTCGGGCGTCCGGCACCGGGCGGTCGCGGCAGGCATTGAAGGTCGCGATCGTCTTCCACAATTGCCCGTCGCGATCGTACTGGTCGGAAGCCGTGATGAACCATCCTTCGGAATCGATGTAGAAGATCCGTTTCGGAATCGTCACGCCGCTGCCCAGCAGCGAGGTCTTCCTGGCGTCGCCCTCGATCACATAGAGCCGGCGCATCTCCCAGTTCTCAGGGCAAACCGTGCGGCTGCCGTCGAAAGGACACGGCTTCTCCGGCGAATTCGCGGCGTGGACGCACGCCAGCATCGACTTTTCCCCGAGCAGCTTGTAGCTGAAGTCCTCTATCTTCGCGGCGAAGCCGAAAAACGAGTCCGGGTCGAGATTGTTGGCGTAGGTGCTGGGGCCGCCGCCGCCGAAGTCGGGCAGGATGCCCATAATGTCCGAGAGCATGTTGGCGGCGACGCGGCGCTTGAGCCGGCTGTGCGGATTGTAGAACCAGGTGTTGTCTTCGACCTTAGGATTGACGTGGCGGTAACGCACGAAGCCGAAGCCGCGCAGCTCGGCGGGATCGAGGACCGGGTATGCGCCGAATCGGTAGCGGATTCCTGCGCCGGTCGCCTCGGGATCGGTCGGTACCGGGGCTACCTCAGTCCGGCCGACATTGTTGTAAAAGGCGAAGTGCCCGATCACGATGTGCGCCACCGGCTCGGCCAGCTTGGTGCTGCCGGGCGAGTAGCTCGCAATCTCGACGTCGCGGATGTCAACGTCGTCGGTATAGAGCGGGCGGTAACTGAAATTCCACATAACCTTCATCGCGACCTGTGGATCGTTGGCATCCAGCAGCGGGAACGGCTGCCCCGCGACATAGTGCTGGAGCGTGCCGTCGTCGCCGAGCTTCACCTGCGGCGAATACTTCTCGGTCGCTGACTTGTACGGCGGAGGCCAGTCGAGTCGCTCCGGCGGGACGATCTTCATCTGCATCCCCTGCTTGACCAGAAACAGATTGCCGGGGCTTACGAGGCTCTGCGACTTTGTCGGCATTCTTGGGCGTGATCACGTCGCCAGGCACTACCGCCGCGGACGCGGGCGCACGAGCTATCGTGAAGACCAACACTGTCGCCAGAATCGCTCTACAACCGCTTTTCATCGACCCTCCCCGGATTTGCCCGCCATGCTGCTTCATGACGAAGCATCTTACGCCGTGGTGGACGAGTTGAAAATCTGGAATCGGGAACCGAAGCGTGAGGGGTCATCGCCAGCAAGTATCCACAGACGAACGCAGGTGTTCATCAGGGGTTACTTCCGCCGCTTCTGCCGCCGCGCCATGATCGCATAGACCGGCGCGCCGCTCAGCGCGATCAGCAGTCCGGGCCACGTGTAGTGCGGCTTCACCACGAGCAGGTCGCGCCATCAGAGCGACCGCCGCGACGATATACGCCGCCGGAACATACGGATAACCCCACGCGCGGTACGGCCGCGGCGTCGTCCGGCCACTCGCGCGCAGGACGAAGACCGCGCCGACCGTGAGCACGTAAAACAGCAACTGCGCGAAGACCACGTAATCGAGCAGCTCCGAATAGGTGCCCGACAACGCCAGCAGCGCCGCCCACACGCCTTGCATCTATCAACGCTACCGCCGGGACTGAGCGTTGATTAAGACGCGCAGCCGATGTGAAGAACACCCCGTCGTATGCCATCGCGTAGATCACGCGCGCGCCCGTCAGGATCAATCCGTTGGCGCATCCGAAGGTCGACACCATCACGAGGACAGCCGTGATGGCCGCGCCCGCGCCGCCCCACACCATTTCCATCGCCGCCGCCGCCACGCGATCGCTCTCCGCACCCGCGATCCCGCGCGCGAAAACATGCGCCGCGCCGTTCGCGCGCCGGACGCGCCTATCGCCGGCAATTCAAACAGGTAGGAGACGTTGGTCAGGATGTAAAGCGCAATCACGACGACGGTCCCGAAGGCCAGCGCGCGCGGCAGATCGCGCTTGGGCTCACGCACTTCGGAAGCGGTGAACGTCACCGTGGCCCAGGCGTCGGCTGAAAACAAACCGCCGACCATCGCCGCGCCGAACGACGCTAGCAATCCGAGCGAAAGCCCGCTGCGAGCCGGTGAACGCCTGCATCTCGCCGAAGTTCGCCGTGTACTGCCGCCGCGAATTCGGTGCAATCACGCAGCCGAGGAGTGACGATCAGCAGCAGCGACAACACCTTGGCCGAGTGAACGATGTTCTGGACGAGCCGGCCGAGGATTGAGACCGCGCAGATTGACCGCGGTCAGCAGCGCGATCACGGCGATCGCGCCGAGACGCTCGCCCGAAAGCCCGAACCCGCCCCATCCGAGCCATACGCGCGCACTCAGCGCCGGCCAGATCACTCCGCGCGAATCTCGCAAACGCGACTGCCACTGCCGCGATCGTGCCGGTCTGGATCACCAGCAGCAGCGTCCATCCGAAGAAGAAACGCCCACAGGCCGCCGTAAGCCTCGCGCAGATAAACGTACTGCCCGCCCGCTTGCGGCATCATCGCCGCCAACTCGCCGTAGGAGAGCGCGCCCGCGATCGTCATCAGGCCGCTGACCATCCAGACCACCAGAATGCCGGCGGGCGAGCCGACGTGGCGGGCGATGTCGGCCGAGACGATAAAGATGCCCGAGCCGATCATCGAGCCGGCGACGATAGTCGCCGAATCGAAGAGCGAGAGCCCGGGTCTCAGCGCGTCAGATTCCATTCGTTGCGCTACCAGTGAAAAGCGAAAAGCGAGAACGCCTCTACAGTCTAATCCAATCACGCCTGTGGACGGGTTGCTGCACCTCTCGCGCTACCCTGTTGATTTTCGCGCCAACTGGTTTATTTGATTAAAAGGGGATAGACCCACGATCGTCTTTGGAGGACGGCCATGGCAGCCAAAAAACAGAGTCCACACGCCGAGCAACTGAAGAAACTGCGAGCCACTGTCCTCAAGCTGCGGGCAGATCTCGTCAAGGAGGCGCGCCAGCGCAAGCTGCAGACCCGGCTCCGCGAGGAGGCCCATCGGGCGCGCGCTCGTGTAGCCGAGCAGGTCGAAGCGCTGCGCAAGCGGGGCGAGACGCTAGCCAGGGAGTTGAAGGAGGTGATCGGCGACGCCAGCCGCAGGCGAAAAGCCGGGGAAGAGGCGATGGCCAAGGTAGCGGAGCTTCGCAAGGAACTGGCCCGCAAGACCGACGAGCTGAAGCGCAAGTCGGAGGAACTGGCCAAGCTGGCAAAGGAATCAGCCGAACGGGCACGCGCGATCATCCGTGAGCAACCCCCGGCGGCCGCGACCCCGGCCGAACCCACGAGTCAAACCGGCGGGCAGGCAGTGCCGGAAGCGCCGGAGCACTCGGAGAACTAGGCTATCGCCTCAAGCGGGAGCTTCCCCCAGGCTCGCGGCGCGATGACGCGGAATCAACATCCGCCCGGCCGGCTCCGATCGTGGGATTGGCGCCGGCCGTAGAGCGTTGGACCTATCCTCGGCTTAATGTGCTGGCGAAGCGGCGGGGGCGGCTTCCGCAGGCGGGGCCGGAGTTGCCTCAGCAGCGGGGCTGGCTTCCGCAGCCGGCGCTGACGCCTCGGGCGCAGGGGGAGTCGTCTCTTCGGATTTCTGACAGGCTGCAAACAACAGAGTTGCCAGTGCTAGAATCAGGATTTTGCGCATCGCTTCCTCCTTGGGTTCCTCGACACTCACCAATCGCGCGGCAGAAAGATCAAACGGCGCTAAGAATACTTTAGCCTCGTGCCGACTTCAAGCGCGGCGATCATCTCGACCGGCATTTCCCAGCGGGACAAGCAAGGCAAGAATTGATCGCAGCGCCAAGGTCTGTAAAATCGATGCTTACCAGATACCCAGTGGGAGGGAAAGAATTTGGCGGGGTGGCGGCGCTGGATGGGAATAGTCCTGATAGTCGGGTCGAATCAGTCGTCTCAGGTGGTCGAGCCGGAACTCGATATGAATCGCGAAAGCCCGAGGGTCGCAGCGGGGCTCTTCCGGCTGCGCGATCTTTACCGGGTATTGACGCCTCGCGGCCGCACGACGGGACCGCCGATGCGCTCGGTGGGTCGCGAGTTGGAAGAGCTCTGGCCTGGGCGAGAACATTGAATTGAAGCATTGAATTGACCGGCGCCGCCGCGGCGAATCGGCTTGCGAAAATCCCGGGTGCGCGAACAGGAGCAGTCGATGGGCGGAATTGTACGCATTTCCACTAACGCGCCGTGGGAGCCGATCGCGGGCTATTCGCGCGCCGTGAAGGCCGACGATTGGGTCTCGATCTCCGGCACTACTGCCACCGACGAGCGCGGCGCGCTCGTCGGGACCGGCCAGATGTACGTGCAGGCCCGCCAGGCGATCGGCAACCTTGCGGCGGTCGCTCTCGCGGCTCGGATTAAGCCTGCGTGACGTGGTGCGGACGCGGATGTTCGTCACCGACATCTCGCGCTTCGAGGAAGCTGCGCGAGCGCATCGCGAGGCTTTCGGCGAGGCTCGGCCCGCGACCACGATGGTCGAAGTGCGGCGCCTGGTCCATCCCGACATGCTGATCGAAATCGAGGCCGACGCGTATGCGGGCAGCGCCGAACGGTCATCGCCGCCGCACGCTGAAGCATCGAGACCGGGGCCGGACGCCGCTCGCGTCCGCCCGTCAAAGCCGGTCGCGAAGCCTCCTCCGGCGCAGGCGCCAGAGCCGAAGCCCAAGCCGCGCGCGGCGAAGAAGCCGCCGCCCCGCAAGCCGTCGAAACGCCGGTAGGAAATTTTCTCTCCGCCCGCGAGCGGCGAGAGCGACCGGCGTTACGGGACCAGCGAGGCGGCGTGGATCGGGGCGGTTCTCATCGCGGAGGCGAAGGCGTTGGTCGCGGCGGCCATGTAGGGCTGCGGATAGAGTCCAATCGCGATTACGCCGGCCACCGCGATCGCGACGGTCGCGATCAGCGCCGGCCGCGCCCCCATCCGCACGATTTCCTCGGCGCCGCCCTCCTCCATGTACATCGCGACGATCACCGAGATGTAGTAATAGGCGGAGATCACGCTGTTGATCACGGCGATGATCACCAACCCCAGCAGGCCCCGGTTGAGCGCCGCCGCGAACAGGTAGAACTTGCCGACGAATCCCGCCAGCGGGGGTACTCCAGTCAGCGACAGGAGGCAGAGCGCCATCGCCGCGGCGAGCATCGGATGGCGCGTCGCGAGTCCCCGATAGTCGCTTACCTGATCGTGGGGCGCGCCGCGCGTCTCCAGCGCCGCGA
This sequence comes from uncultured delta proteobacterium, assembly GCA_963830715.1. GTDB lineage: Bacteria > Desulfobacterota > Binatia > Binatales > Binataceae > CAVVMA01. The sequence continues at coordinate 362,516 of CAWHNS010000020.1, read as the reverse complement.
CCACCGCGAAGGCTCCCAGGTTGGTGAATGCGTAGCCGAGCAGGTAGTAGAGAATCGCGCCGCCGGCCGCGCTATCGGCGGCGGTCATGCCGACCAGCAGATAGCCGGCGTGCGCGATCGCCGAGTACGCGAGCATCCGCTTGATGTTGCTCTGCACCAGCGCGATCACATTGCCGGCGGTCATCGTCAGCGCCGCGATCGCCCACAGCACCCAGGTCCACTGCGCGGCAACCGGCCCGAGATGGACCACGAAGATCCGGAGAAAGCCCGCGAACGCGGCGAGCTTGACGCCCACCGCCATGAACGCCGTGATCGGGGTCGGCGCGCCTTCGTAGACATCGGGCGTCCACATGTGAAACGGTACCGCCGCGACCTTGAAGCCGAACCCGATCAGCATCATCCCGAGGCCGAGCAGCAGGATCGGACTGCCAGCGATCGGGCCGGACAGCGCCTGCTCGATCCGGTCCAGCCTGATCGTGCCGGTGGCGCCGTAAACGAGCGCGATCCCGTAGAGCAGAAAGCCGGTGGAGAACGCCCCCAGCATGAAATACTTGAGCGAGGCCTCGCTCGACCTCGGGTCGGCGCGCCTGAAGCCGGCGAGAACATAGACCGCGATCGACATGGTTTCGAGTCCGAGGAAGATCACGATCAGGTCGCCGGCCGCCGCGAGCAGCATCATGCCGAGGGTCGCGAACAGAATCAGCGCGTAGTACTCGGCGGCGGGCAGATGGAGCTCGCCGACATATTCGAGCGACATCAGCACCGTCAGGCCGGCCGCCAGCAAGATCGCGAGCTCGAAGTACGCCGAGAAGCCGTCCAACGCGATCGATCCGTAGAAGGCGAGACCGCTCTGTCCGACGGTCGCCAGTGAGAGCGCGAACGCGATCGCGATACCGACCATCGTGAGCCATCCGAGGCCCGCGCTTTCGTCCTCGCGCACGTTTACGCCGACCATCAGGACAACCATTGCCGCAACCGAGATCGCGATTAGCGGCAGGACGGGCGGCCACGAGATACCCATCGCGCTCGGATTGAACTCGGTCATCGGTTCGGTTCCCCCGGCCCGCGCATCGAGGCGAGCCGTTCGGCGGCATGGCTCGCGTCCAGCCGCGCCTGCGCGACATGGACCCGCGCAAGCAGTTCCGCGACCGACGGCTCCATCCGGCTCAGCAGCGGCCTCGGATAGAGTCCCATCAGGAGCATCAGCGCGACGAGCGGCACCATCACGGAGAATCTCGCGCGCGTTCAGATCGCGCAGCGTCTCGTTGACGGCGTGAGTGATCGGGCCGAACATCACGCGCTCGTAGGTCCAGAGCATGTAGAGCGCTCCCAGGATTATCCCCGTCACCGCGAACGCAGCCGCCGGCCAGGTGTTCAGATACGCGCCGAGCATGATCAGAAACTCGCCGACGAAGCCGTTGAGTCCCGGCAGTCCGATCGACGAGAGCATCACGACCATGAACACCGCCGCCATCGTCGGCGCGCTGCGCCACAAGCCGCCGAACTCCGTTATTTCCCTGGTATGACGGCGCAGGTAGATCATCCCGACCAGCAGGAATAGCCCACCGGTCGAGACGCCGTGATTCAGCATCTGGTACAGCGCGCCCTCGACACCCTGGGTGTTGAGCGCGAAGATCCCGAGCATCACGAAGCCCAGATGGCTCACCGAGGAGTAGGCGATCAGCCGTTTCAGATCCGGCTGCACCATCGCGACCAGCGCTCCGTAGATAATCCCGACGATCGCTAGCGCCATGAACAACGGCACGGCCTGGATCGCGACCTCCGGGAAGAGCGGAATCGCGAAGCGCAGAAATCCGTAGGTGCCCATCTTGAGCATGATTCCGGCCAGGACGACTGAGCCTGCGGTCGGCGCCTCGGTGTGCGCGTCGGGAAGCCAGGTGTGAACCGGCCACATCGGCACCTTGATCGCAAACGCGAGTGCGAACCCGGCGAAGAGCCATCGCGCCTCGGTCGATGAAAGCGGGACCCCATAGAGCCGCGGCAGATCGAAGGTCATGGCGCCGTAATGGCGGCTGGCGGCGCGCACCAGGTACAGGATCGCCACCAGCATCAGGATCGAGCCGAACATCGTGAACAGCACGAACTTCAAGGCCGCGTAGATCTTGCGGCCGTGGCCCCAGATCCCGATCAGGAAGTACATCGGGATCAGCATCACCTCCCAGAACACGTAAAACAGGAACACATCGATCGCGAGCAGGCCGCCGAGCAGGCCGGTCTCGAGCACCAGCATGAAAAAGCAGAATTCGCGCGGCCGCGACTCGATATCGCCGCCGCCGGAATAGAGTATTGAAAGCGCTATCAGGATCGTGGTGAGAAGCACCAGGAAGAGCGAGATTCCGTCTATCCCGACGTGGTACGAGATGCCGAGTGAAGAAATCCACTGGTGCTGCTCGACGAACTGGTAGCCGCCCTGCCCCGGCTCGAACGCGGCGAACAGATAGAGACTCACCGCCAGCGGAACGAGCGAGAACACGAATGCGGCCCGCCAGATCGCGGCTTCGCCTTCCTGCACGAGCACCAGCAAGGCACCGAGCAGCGGCAGGAAGATCAGTCCCGTCAGCCAGCCCATCAGTGCGTCACGAGGTACAGGTAGTAACCTGCGACAGCTATTACGCCCAGCAGATATACGAAGGCATAAGTCTGCACGTTGCCGGTCTCGGCGCGGCGCGCGATCTCACCGCCGGTCTCGACGGTCAGGCCCGCGCCCTCGGCCGCGCCATCGATCGCGAAGGAATCGATCGCGCGATAGAGCACGTTGGCCGAAATCCAGAACAGCGGGCGCGTGACCAGCAGGTTGTAAATTTGGTCGATATAGAATTTCTCCAGCAGGATGCGATAGAGCGCTCCGAGCCGCCACGCGAGAATCATCGGAAGCCCGGGCTGGCGGATATAGAAAACATAGGCGATTGCGATTCCAATCAGCGACGCGCCGGTCGCCGCGGCGGAGAGCGCGAGCGTGCTCGCCTCGACGCCGGGCCTGAAGATACCGACCGCTGGCGCCAGGAAACGCGCGAACGCATCGCCCCACAGCATTCCCTCGGGCAATCCGATCCATCCGCCGACAACCGACAGGACGGCCAGGGCGATCAGCGGCAGCGTCATCACCGGCGGCGATTCGTGAACGTGCTCCAGCCGTTCGGCATCAACCCGCGACATTCCGAAGAAGGTCATGAAGATGAGCCGGAACATATAGAAACCGGTGAGCCCGGCAGTGATTACCGCTATGATCCAGAGCAACCTGTGGCCCGAGGTGAACGCCGCTTCCAGGACGAGGTCCTTCGAGAAATAGCCGGCGAAGCCGGGCACCGCGGTGATTGCGAGCGTCGCGACGAGCATCGTGGCGTAGGTAATCGGCAGCTTGCTCCGCAGCGCGCCCATCCGGTTCATGTCCTGCTCGCCTTCGAGTGCGTGGATCACCGAGCCGGCGCAGAGAAACAGCAGCCCCTTGAAGAACGCGTGCGTCATCAGGTGGAAAATTCCCGCGGCGAAGCCGCCGACGCCGACGGCCAGGAACATGTAGCCGAGCTGGCTTATCGTCGAGTACGCGAGCACCCGCTTGATGTCGGGCTGGACGAGCGCGATGGTGGCGGCGAAGAGCGCGGTCGCTGCCCCGACGATCGCGACCACCTCCATCGCGGCGGGCGCGAGCGTGAAGAGAAAGTTGAGCCGCGCGATCATGTAAACCCCGGCGGTGACCATGGTCGCGGCATGGATCAGGGCGCTGACCGGCGTCGGGCCGACCATCGCGTCGGGGAGCCATACGTAGAGCGGAATCTGCGCCGACTTGCCGGTGGCGCCGAGCAGCAGGAGCAGGCACGCGGCGGTCGCGCTCGCGCCGCCGATCATCGCCGCGTGCGCGCGAAGCCCTGCGAAATCGAGCGTCCAGATGCCGTGTGCGGCCAGCGCCGCGACGATCGTCAGGATGCCGAGGATGAATCCCGCGTCGCCGATTCGATTGACGATGAAGGCCTTGCGGCCGTTGTAGGCGTACTGCGGATTGCTGTACCAGAATCCAATCAGCAGGTAGGAGCAGAGGCCTACGCCCTCCCATCCGACGAACATCAGCAGAAGGTTGTTCGCCAGCACCAGCAGGAGCATCGCAAGCGCGAACAGGTTCAAGTAGGCGAAGTAGCGCGCGAAGTCCTCGTCGTGCGCCATGTAGCCGACCGAGTAGATATGGATCAGGGAACCGACGCCGCTGACTACCAGCACCATCACGACCGAGAGCGCGTCGAGCCGGAGCGCGAAGTCAACGTGGAATGACCCGGCTTGAATCCAGGGCCATAGATTCGCTTCGAGCGCACTCCCCGGCGCCATCCGCATCAGCCTGACGCTCGCGGCGAGCGCGACCACGAAGGCGGCAACGACCGCGCCCGGACCGGCCAGATTGACGCTGGCGCGGCCGTAGCGCTGTCCCAGGGCGACGTTGAAGACGAAGCCCAGCGCCGGGAAGAGCAGGATCAGGCCGAGAGCGGGAAACGGAGCCGCCATCCTCACCACCGCATCAGGTTGATCTCGTCGGCGTTGACGGTATCGCGGCTGCGGAAGATCGCGATTATGATCGCAAGGCCGACCGCGGCTTCCGCCGCGGCGACGGTGATCACGAAGAAGACGATCACCTGCCCGTCCAACCCGCCGTGGGCGCGCCCCAACGCGACGAACGTTAGGTTGACCGCGTTGAGCATCAACTCGATCGACATGAACATCACGATAACGTTGCGGCGCATCAGCACGCCCGCCACTCCGATCGCGAACAGCGCCGCGCTAAGCGCCATGTAGTAGCTTATCGGCGTCATCGTTCAGTGCCTTGCGCCGGCGCGACCCGGCTGCGCCTCGCCGGCGCCCGGCCGGCGCGCGATCGCGACTGCGCCGACTACCGCGGCGAGCAGCAGCACGGAGGTGACCTCGAACGCGATCAGGTAGTCGGAGAACAGCAGCAACCCGAGGCTCTGGATCGATCCGTATTCGTCCGGCACGGGCGTCTGTGCGGCTGCCGGGACGCGGCCCAGAATCAGGAAAAGCTCCGTCACCAGGATGGCGGCCGCTATCGCGCCGAAAAACTTGACTCCCAGATGACCCTCGCCGGTGCGCGCTTCGACCTGCAGATTCAGCAGCCAGATTACGAACAGGAACAGGACCATGATCGCCCCCGCATACACGATCGCTTGCAGGAAGCCGACCACCACCGCGCCGAGCCCGATGAACAGCACGGCGACCGTCAGCAGCGTCATCACCAGCGCGAGCAGGCTATGGACCGCGCTGCGCTGGAGGATCACCCCGAGCGCGGAGATGATCGAAAGCGCCGCAAGAAAAACAAACAGCCAAAGCGGCATCAGCGGGCGCCCTCCAGCACGACGACCACGAACGCGGTCGCGAGCACATTGAGCAGGCCGATCGGCACCAGCCCCTTCCATCCGAGCGCCATCAACTGGTCGTAGCGAAATCGCGGCAACGTCCAGCGGATGAGGATTTGGATCCAGCAGCCGAACACGACCTTGATCATGAACGCGATTATGCCGAGCACGGCGACCACGGGGTTGGACAGCGCAAGCGATGCACCGCCGGGGAAGTGAAATCCGTCCCGATAGAGCCACGGCACCTGCCATCCGCCGAAGAAAAAAGTCGTCACCAGCGCCGCGACCAGGACGATCTCGGCGAAGTCGGTGATCATGAACGCCGCCTGCTTGCCGCCCGAGTACTCCGTGAAGTATCCGGCGATAAGCTCGGATTCGCCCTCGGGCAGGTCGAACGGAATCCGCTTCGATTCGGCCATCCCGGCCGTCAGCAGCATGATGAACGCGACCGGCTGCACCAGCACGCCCCATCGCGGCAGCCATCCGAACCACACGCCGCCCTGCTCGCGAACCATCGTTTGCAAATCAAGGGTGCCGTAGGTCATCACGACCGAGATGATCGCCAGTCCCAGCGCCAGCTCGTAGGAAATCATCTGCGCGGTCGCCCTGATTGCGCCGAGCAGCGCCCATCGGTTATTCGAGGCCCATCCGCCCAGCGCCAGGCCGTAAACGCCGATTCCGATCGTGGCGAGGACATAGAGCACGCCGACGTTCAAGTCGGCCGCCTGCAGATTGATCGTGCGGCTTCCGATCGCGAGCGTATCGCCGAACGGAACGACCACGAAGGTAATCAACACCGGGAACAGGGCGAGGAACGGCGCGAGCGAGTGAAGGAAGTGATCCGCGCCCTCCGGCACGATGTCTTCCTTGGTGAACAGCTTGATGGGATCGGCGACCAGCGTGTTGATGAAGCCCACGTTCGGCAGCCCCATCCGCGCGCCGAAGCCGGTGATCGAGGCGCGGTTGGCGCCGATCCGATCCTGGATAAGCGCGCTGCCCTTGCGCTCGAACCACAACAGGACAGCCGCGAGCTGCAGCGCGAACAGGAACATCGCGATCGTCTTGATCGCCGCGATCAACAGATCAGTCGCCACGGGCGGCAAGCTCGTCGATCAGTTGCAGTGTCTTTTCCACGGTCAGGTTCTCATGGAAGCGATCCTGGTTGAGCTGAAGCATCGGGGCTGTGCCGCACGACGCGAGGCACTCGACGGTCCCCAGCGTGAACCGGTCGTCGGCGGTGGTCTGGCCGGGCTCGATACCAAGCTTGCGGCGGATACAATCGACTATCTCGTCCGCGCCGCGCAGCCGGCACGAGAGATTGGTGCACACGTCGATCAGGAAGCGGCCGACCGGCTTGCGATGAAACATGGTGTAAAACGTCACGACGGCGTGCACGTGCGCCGGCGGCAGCTCCATCAGCCGGGCGACGTACAGCTCGGCTTGGGGGCTGATCCACCCGAACTCGCGCTGGGCCATCCAGAGCGTGGGGATGAGCGCGGCCTGCCGCGTCGGATAGCGGCTGAGCGTCTCGCGATACTCGGCCACGACCGCTTCGGAGAACTTGATTTCGCGGCTCTCGGACATAAGGGCGCTACGAATACACCTCCAGCGAATCCGACGGCACGGGATTTACGATCGACCGACCGATCAAACGGCCTGCAAGTTTAAGAGTGTTAATCGAAATCAGAGCGATGTGCCAGCCCATCGCCGATCCAAAATGGCCGCTGCAAAAGCGCAGCTTGCGGCGGTTTTAAGACTTGGTTATCTTCCCGCTACCCTGCTTCGATAGCGGGCGGACTCGATCGGGGCGATGCGATGCGCGTCATAGCGGGAGAGAGTCACGGACGGCGGCTTAGGGCGCCGCGCGGCAGGATAACGCGCCCGACCACCGCGCGTGTGCGCCATTCGATTTTTTCGAGATTGAGCGCGCGGGTCGATCTCGCCGGGCTGCGCGTGCTCGACGCTTTTGCCGGAAGCGGATCGCTGGGGATCGAGGCTTTGTCGCGCGGCGCCGCGCACGCGACCTTCGTCGATTCGTCCAATGCCGCGGTCGCCACGATCGAAGGCAATCTCCGGGAGTTCGGATTCGCGCGGCGCGGGACGGTAATCGCCGCCGAGGCGCGCCGTGCGCTCGCCGAGCTCGCCGCCCGCAAAGAGCGATTCGACCTGGTCTTCATAGACGCGCCGTATCGCGATGATCTGACCGGCGAGATCCTGGACCGGCTGGTGGACTTGCACCTGCTCACAGGGCAGGCTTGGGTAGTCGCGGAGCAATACCATCGCGCGCCGGCGCCTTCGGGCCGGTTCGCGGAAATTCTCGCGCGCGAGAGCGTCGCAAAACTGGGCGACCATCGGATCGCCATTTATCGGATGGAGAAAACGTCGGGCTGAGCCTCGACGCGGCTGGTCAGATGAACAAGGGCAAGGAGCAATCCAGGGTCGCTATCTATACCGGCACGTTCGACCCGATCCACAACGGACACATCGACATAATCCGGCGCACCGTGCTGCTCTTCGACGAGGTGATCGTGGCGGTGGCGTACAATCCGCACAAGGAGTCCGCGCTGTTCACCGCCGACGAGCGCGTCGAGATGATCCGCGAGACTATCCGCGATATCGAGCCGCGCGCGCGAGTCGACAAGTTCAGCGGCTTGTCGGTCAACTATGCCGAGCGGATCAAGGCGCAGGTGATCATCCGCAGCCTTCGCGCCGTCACCGACTTCGACTACGAGCTGCAGATGGCCGCGATGAACAAGATGATGAAGCCGCAGGTCGAGACGGTCTTCCTGTTCGCGAATCCGAGGCTGTTTTTCTCGGCTTCGCGGCTGATCAAGGAAGTCGTCGGCTACGGCCAGCGCCTGCCGGAACTGGTGCCGGAAACCGTGATCCGGCGCCTGCGCGAGAAGCTGAACGTGGATTGAGAAGTCGCGCCCCCGAAAATCCACGCAAGCGCTCCCCCAATTGCATCGACCCCGGCGCGCCTGCTAGATAAGGATATGGCGAGGCTTACGAGAGCGGCCCGCTGCGATTTCTCATAAGAGAGGCTTGAGCCCGCAGGCACACTGCGGGCTTTTTTATTTGGGAGGGCGTCCGATGCCGCATCAGGAGCTCAGGGAAGCGTTCACCTTTGACGACGTATTGCTGCTGCCTCAAGTCTCCGACTTGCTCCCTTCGCAGTGCGACGTTACCAGCCAGCTCACGCCGAAAATCCGTCTCAACATTCCGCTCGCATCTACTCCTATGGACACGGTCACCGAATCGCGGCTTGCGATCGCGATGGCGCAGCTCGGCGGGATCGGCTTCGTCCATCGCAATCTCCCGGTCGATCGGCAGGCGGCGGAAGTGGAGGCGGTCAAGAAGTTCGAGAGCGGGATGATTGTCGATCCGATCACCGTCGATCCGGATCAGAAGATCCAGGATGCGCTGATGATCATGGAGCGCTACCGGATTTCCGGGCTGCCGGTGGTCAAGGACGATCGGCTGGTCGGCATTCTCACCAATCGCGACCTGCGCTTCGAGAAGCGCCTCGACAAGCCGGTGCGCGACGTGATGACCACCAAGCTGATTACCGCCCGCCCGGGCATCAGCCTCGAATCCGCCAAGGAGATCCTGCAGGCCCATCGGATCGAGAAGCTGCCGCTGGTCGATGATCGCGACCGGCTCTGCGGATTGATCACCGTCAAGGACATGGACAAGGCGACGCGCCATCCGTATTCGAGCAAGGACAACCTGGGACGGCTGCGGGTCGGCGCCGCGATTGGGGTCGGCGCCGATCGCGAGGAGCGCGTGGCGGCGCTCAGGCGCGCCGGCGTTGACGTGCTGGTCATCGATACCGCACACGGCCATTCGCGCAACGTAATCGAGGCGCTCAAGGCGACCAGGCGCGAGTGCCCCGAGATCGAAATCGTGGCCGGCAGTATCGCCACCGGCGAGGGCGCCAAGGCGCTCATCGACGCGGGCGCGGACGGGCTGCGGGTCGGGATGGGTCCCGGATCGATCTGTACCACGCGGGTGGTATCGGGAGTCGGCGTTCCGCAGATCACCGCGATCATGGATTGCGTAGGAGTCGCGGAGCCGCGCGGCGTCCCGCTGATCGCCGACGGCGGAATCCGCTTCTCCGGCGATATCGTCAAGGCGCTGGCCGCCGGCGCTTCGAGCGTGATGATCGGCGCGCTGTTTGCCGGCACCGAGGAAAGCCCCGGCGAGACCATCCTGTACCAGGGCCGCACCTACAAATTGTATCGCGGGATGGGCTCGATCGGCGCGATGAGCGATCGGATGCGCGATCGTTACGGGCAGCAGGAAGTGGTGGACGGCAAGCTGGTGCCCGAAGGAATCGAGGGACGCGTGCCGCATCGCGGCTCGCTCGCCTCCAACGTCGAGCAACTGGTCGGCGGCCTGCAATCCGGGATGGGATACCTGGGCGCCGCCAACCTCTCCGAGCTTCGCCGCCGTGCGCACTTCATCCGGGTGTCCGAGTCCGCGGTGCGCGAGAGCCACGTCCACGACGTGTTCATCACCAAGGAAGCGCCCAACTACCGCCCGTAAGACAATCGAGCACAAAGACACAAAGGGATCGGGGAAGAAGACGCCCGGCAAAATTCGCGTCGGGGTGCTTTTCGGCGGCAGGTCCAGCGAGCACGAGATCTCGCTGCGGTCTGCGCTGACCGTGATGTCCGCGATGGATCCGGAGCGGTACGAGATCGTACCAATCGGAATCGGACGCGACGGCCGATGGTACCTGAAGAGCGACGCCCTCAAGATGCTCCGGCATGAAACGCCGCGCCTCGGCGCGCTCAGGCGGGGCGGCACGCCGGTGAGTATCCTGCCGCATCCGGACAGCCGCGCGCTGGTGCGAACATCCACAGAGGACAGCTCGGCACCGCGCCACGAATCATCGATCTCGCGCCCGCTCGACGTGGTCTTTCCGGTCCTGCACGGCACCTACGGCGAGGACGGGACCGTGCAGGGATTGCTCGAACTCGCCGGTATCCCGTACGTGGGCGCGGGCGTGACCGGATCGGCGATCGGGATGGACAAGGACACGCAGAAGCGCCTGCTGCGCGACGCGGGGGTGCCGGTGGTCCGCTACGCCGCGCTCGCGCGCCACGATTATCTCGACGATCCGGATGCGGCACGGCGGGTCGCCGGCGATCTCGGCTACCCCGTGTTCGTAAAACCCAACGCGCTGGGATCGTCGGTCGGGATCAGCAAGGTCAAGCGCGCCGCCGATCTGAAGCCCGCGCTCGAGGACGCATTCCAGTACGATCGCAAAATCCTGATCGAAGCGGCGTGCGCGGGGCGCGAACTGGAATGCGCCGTGCTGGGCAACGATCGCCCCGAGGCATCGGTGGTCGGCGAGGTCATCGTCAAGGGCCGCCACGAGTTCTACAGCTACGAATCGAAGTACGTCGATCCGCGCGGCTCCGAGCAAAGGATTCCGGCCGCGCTTCCCCAAAGCTGCGAGCGATCGCATCCGCAATCTCGCGGTCGCGGCCTTCAAGGCGCTTTCGATTCGCGCAATGGCGCGCGTGGATTTTCTGACCCGCGCCGACTTGAGCGAAATCTTCGTCAACGAAGTCAACACCATTCCCGGCTTCACGAGTATCAGCATGTATCCCAAGCTGTGGGAGGCCTCGGGGATGCCGCTGCCGGCGCTGGTCGACCGGCTGATCGAGCTCGCGCTCGAAGAGCATCGGGCGCGCGCGGCGCTCAAAGTCACCTACGAGCACAAGCGCCTGCCGGCGCGCCCTGCGCGATGACTCAACTGCTGATCGCGACCACCAATCCGGCCAAGCTCGCCGAGTATCGGCTGCTGCTCCGCGACGCCGGTCTGGAGCTCGTGTCGCTGTCCGAGCGCGGGATCTCCGAGACTCCCGTCGAAACCGGCGCGAGCTTCGCGGACAACGCGCTCCTCAAGGCGCGTTTCTATTTCACGCGATCGCATCTTCCCACGCTGGCCGATGACGGCGGCTTCGAGATCGATGCGCTGGGTGGAGAGCCCGGCGTCAGGTCTCATCGATGGCTCGGCGATTGCCGCTCAACGGATCAAGCGCTGGTGGACGAAGTTATCCGGCGGATGATCGGCGTCGAGCCGGCCCGCCGCAGTGCGAGAATCCGCGCGGCAATCGCTCTTGTCTATCGCGAGAGCGCAGCGCCCGACGCGCCAATCCGCGAGCGAGTGGCCGAGGCCGCGATCGAGGGTGTGATTCCCGATCGCGCGTGGCCTCATATCCGTCCGGGATTTCCCTACCGGACGGTGCTATTCCTGCCGGAACATCGATGCTACCTGGCGGAGCTCGGCGAGGACGAGGAGGCGCGCATCAGCCAGCGTAGCGTGGCTCTAAAGGAGCTGCGCGGCGACCTTGCTGCGATCGCATCGATCGGGGCATCGCGCGCGAGCACGAGCTGAGGATGCTGCGAATCGCCGTCACCGGGCTCGCGGCCTCATATCCTCTCGGCGGCGTATTCTGGGACTACTTTCAGTACGTGCTGGGGCTTCGCCGGCTCGGCCACGATGTCCTTTATATCGAGGATACCGCCAGATGGGGCTACGACCCGGCGGCGCATACCTATTCGGAAGGCGGCGCGAACAATGCCGCATACCTGGCGGCGCAGATAGCGAGGCTCGATCCGGAACTGGCGGAGCGCTGGTTCTATCGCGACGCCGCCGGCCAGAGCTACGGCGTCGCATGGGCAAAGGTCGTGGACTTCTGCCGTTCCGCCGACTTGTTCGTGCATATCTCCGGATCGTGCTTCATGCGCGACGAGTACTTTGCGGCCGCGCGCGTCGTTCTGATCGACAGCGATCCGGTTTACACGCAGGCTGCGATTCTGGCTCTTCGGGCCGACAGCTCGGATCCGGAGAACGCACGGCGGGCGGACACGATCGGCCGCCACCACGCGCTCTTCACTTTCGGCGAGAACATCGGCCATCCGGATTGCCGAATCCCCGATACCGGCCTGCGATGGATCCCGACCCGCCAGCCGATTGTCCTGGACTGCTTCGACGATGCCGCGCTGCCGGCGGCATCGCGCCGCCACGTGATGACCACGGTGGCGTCGTGGGAGCCCGCGGGAAAAGCGCCGGTGGTCGACGGGATCGCCTACGCGGGCAAGAGCGCCGAGTTCGAGCGGTTCATTCAGATGCCCTCGATTAGCACGATACCGCTGGAGATCGCGATCAGCGGACGAGCGCCGCGCGAGAGGCTGCGGGACGCCGGATGGCATCTGGTTGACGGCCATGCCGTATCAGTCGATCCGTGGACATATCGCGACTACCTGGGGCATTCGATGGCCGAGTTTAGCGTGGCGAAGAACGCCTACGTGCAGAGCCGAAGCGGATGGTTCTCGTGCCGCAGCGCGTGTTACATGGCATTGGGCGTACCCGTGATAGTGCAGGACACCGGCTTCACCTGCGCCATACCCGGCGGGGAGGGCGTAATTCCCTTCTCCACCGTTGAGGAAGCGCGCGCGGCTATCGAGCAAGTCGAGGCCGATCCGGAGCGGCACTCGCGGCGTGCCCGCGAGATCGCGGTTGAGTTTTTCGCGTCCGATCGGGTACTCAAGCGGCTCATCGAACAGGCCTCGGCCTCCGGGAAGCCGGGTCCGGCGGGGCCATAGACCAGGTTTTCGACCGATCCGTGCCGCTCCGCGAATAGCGGGCAATCAGGTATTATTTCCTGCGCCGGGACACGAATATTCCGGATCTCGGGCGATGGAACATACTCCGCTACAGAACGCAATCCTGCTCTATCGGCTGAGCCCTGACGTAAGGGAGGTGGTCGAGGGCGCACTGGCGCTGGCCGCGGCGTTGGCGGCGTTCGCGCTGCGCCGCCGCCGATGGCTCATCAACGCGGGCAGCCTGACGCTGTTGGCGCTGGGCCTGGTGATCGATGTGTTTTCGCCGTGGACCGCCGAGATGCCTCGTCTGATGGAGTGGTTCCAGGCCGCGGCGGTGATTTTCTTTTTCTGGGGCGTGACGCAGCTGCTGCTCGAAATGGCCATCACGCCGCGGCGCCGCGCGTCGTATTCAAAGATCCTGCACGACCTGATGCTGATCCTGTTGTGGGCGGTGGTGGTGGCGGCCGTGCTTTACAACACGCTTCACTTCGATATCAGCAAGATCTTCGTCAGCTCGGCGGTTATTCTCGGCGCGATCGGCCTGGGCATACAGGAGACGCTGAAAAACGTCTTCACCGGCCTGACCTTCGATTTGGCCAAGCCTTTCAAGCCCGGCGATTGGGTCCGCTTCCAGAACCATCTGGGCTACGTCAAGGGAACGACCTGGTCGCAGACCGAGATCGTGACCCGCGTCAACGAGCGGATCCAGATTCCCAACAGCATGCTGATCAGCCAGCCGGTGACCAACTATGCCAGTGAGGCGATCGCCGACGAGATTGAGATCGGAATCAGCTATGACGACTCGCCGGGCCGCGTGAAAGAGACGATTCTGAAAGTCGTACGCGACATCCCGCACGTGCTCAGCGATCCGCCGCCGCAGGTTTTCGCCTGGGATTACGGCGAGTACGCAATCAAGTACAAAGTCAGATACTTCCTCTCCCACTATGGTCCGCAGGAGACCGTGCGCGATTCGATAGTCAGCAGCCTGTGGTACGCGCTGCGCCGCCACGCGATCGACATTCCTTATCCGACCCAGAACCTCCAGATGCGCCGGCGCAAGGTCCGGCGCGAGGCCGACGACAACTTCGAGCGGGAGATCATCGGCGATCTGCGCCGGGTCAACTGGATGCGCGAGCTGAGCGACGAGGAGCTTCGCGTGATCGTTCCGTCCGTCAACGTTCATCAGTTCGGCATGGGCGAGGTGATCGTGCGCGAAGGCGAGAGCGGCGACTCGCTCTACATACTCCGGCACGGCGCGGTCGAAGTCTCGGCCAAGTCGCAAGGCGGCGAGATCCGCCACGTTGCGGATATCACGCCCGCCTCGCCCAACCCGTTTTTCGGCGAAGGTGTGATTACGGGCGAGCCGCGCAACGCCACGCTCCGTGCGCGCACCGACGTCGAGGTTATCGAGATGAGCCGTCACGGCTTCAGCGAGCTATTCGAGGCGCATCCCGAGCTCGCCGACGCGATCGCCGAAGTCATCGCGTCGCGCGGCAAGGAGCGCGTCGGGTTGCTGACCGATCGACAGGAGGCCGACGGGGCACGCGGCCGCGCCAGCCGGCTGCTGGCCAAGATGCGCGAGATATTCGACTTGCCGCAACGCCCGGCGAGCGGTCCAGGCGATCGCTCATCCGGGCCGGCGCGGAAGCGGAACTCCTGACCACAAAGGCACCAAGGCAACGATCGTTCTTGTTTGAGCCCTCGTGTCCTGGTGGCTATCTGTTCTCACGCCAGGCGCAGCAGGCCGGCTTCGAGCTCGCGCAGATTGCCGGCGGGCAGCAAGGCATTGACCTCGCGCTGGTAGAGCCTGATCGAGCTGTCGCCGGCGCCCCATCGATCGGTCTCCTCCGGATTCAGCCAGATCACCGCACGGCAGAGACGCGCGATTTCCCGCAGCAAGTCGGCTCGCGGCGGACGGCGATTGTTGCGGGCGTCGCCCATGATCACGAGCAGCGTCGCGCGCCCCAGCAATTCCTCGCGCCGCCGCCATAACTCCGCGAGCACGCGCCCGAAATCGGACCGCGCGTAGAGGTCCAGCGCCGGCGTCATCACCAGGTGGCGATCCTCGAAGTCGGCCTCGGCGAGCCGGTCGATATAAACGAAGCTCGTCACCCGCCGGAAGCATCGGTGCGCTCCGGCGACCAGCTCGAGGCATCAAGGTGGATGAGTAGCGGACGGAGCCGGAGATGTCCGCCAGGATCAGCAGGTCGGCATGGCGCGGCCGGCGCGATCGAAAGCGCAGATCGAGCAGCGCGCCGCCGCGCTGGGTCGAGGCCCTTAGCGTTCGCCGAAAGTCCAGCCGGCCGCGCCGCGCCATTCGGAGCCGGCGGCCCATCCGCACGCGAAACCGCCGCACCAGCGGCTTGAGCGCCTCGCGCGCGAGGTCGTAATCGAGGTCGGAGTATTGCGTGAACGGCTTGCGCTCCGCCGCCCGCAATCGCCCGTGCCGCTCCGCGTCGATTCGCGAGCCTTCAGACTCGCCTTCGCGCGATGAATCGCCGCCCGATGCATCCCGCTTCGATTCGCCCGCCGCGCGATCGCTGGAATCGGCGCCATCATCCCGATCGGCTTCGCGGCCATCCGCTTTCTTCTCTTCGCCCGGCTGGCGTTGGTCGCTCTTCTCAACTTCGTGATCTTGCTCCGGGCGCTGCGGACGAATGCCGGTCTTCGCGGGTTCGAGCTCGGCTTCGGGCCGAGTCACAGCAGAGGATTCGCCGCCACGCCCCCGCCCCTCCATGCGCTCGTAACCTCCCTCGCGAGACTCGCCCGCGCCGCGACCCGGCGTGGCGAAGAAAGCCCCAAACGCCTCATCGAAGACGGCGCGGTCGGCTTCGTCCTTGATTAGCGATGCGGCCAGCGCCTCGCGCATCGCCGCGCGCTCGAATCCGGCGACGGCGACCGCCTTCAATGCGTCGATAGTCTCCGCGATCGAGATTCGCACGCCCCGCGCGCGCAGCAAATCGACGAAGCCAATGAGATGCTCGCGGAGCGTGGTCATCGCGCGCGCGCGAGCGGAGGCCGTTTGAGACGCAAGAACGAGGCCTCGGGTGTCGAATCGTTCGTCAAGCGTCCATCAAGCCTGTGGTTTGTCGAGCTCCTTGCCCCGCCAAAGCTCGGCGATATGCTTCGAGGCATCGGCGAGGCTGTCGAACTTTTGACCCGCCGCCGCCGATAGAATGTCTAGGACCTTGGCATAGACCTTCGACGATGATTGAAGCGATACCGGATGGGTGATCCAGCTCCAGCCGCACGGCGCGGCGTCTGGTGCCTCTCTGTCGTATACGGTAAGGAAATGCTGCGTCCTGCCATTGTCGGCCGGGATCTCTCCGTGGTGGTATAGGAGTTTCACTTTGCTGCAACCTCCATTGCGGCCCTCGTCCAGGTCCGCCATCGGGCAAACGTAACCACGAACATCGCCGCTGTCATCTCCGCGCCCGAAACACCTGGGCCGAAAGTCACGGGTGCGATTACCGCCCGTCCGTGCGCATGTGGGCCGCCGCGCTCCGCCGAAATCCTTGGGTCACGCGGCCTTTCTCTCCTCTCAGGCCCGCGCTAGAACACATGCATGGGGATCTTGGGACCACGGCGCGCTCGGGCGCTCGCTCGTGGGGGCTGCCTGCGCGCCCGCTCGCCAGCCCGACCGCGGAGAGGAAATCGAACCGACATTTCGCGCTCGTGTGATCGTATGGGGGAAGCCATATGAAAAAGTATTTGGCGTTTGCCAGCCTACTATACTCAGCGACGGTTTTAGCTCAGAGCTGGCAGCCGGGATATGAATATCCTCAATTCACTGATGCGGAGAAGGTTATCTTAGCCAGGCAAATGGTCTGTGGCGAGCCGGCGTTTGTCAAAGGTGGACTGGGCACCGCGGAAGAGTTCCAGTCTATCTGCGTAGATGCGTTAACGAGATCCCTGGGTCTCAGTTATTCTGACGCAGACACGATCATGACTGGAGCTAAAGTCAACCTATTAGCCAAGAAGTGGAGTCTGAGAGACTGCACTAAATTGGGTAAGCAGGGACTGCGCCTTCAAACGCGCTTTGCCTATCTCATTAGCAGGAGAATGGGATTACAATGGGGAGGACCTGAGCCGTGAGCGAAATTAGAATGCCCGATGAAGAGGCAAAGTGGGAGGAGGAGGCGGCCGTCTTTAGGGCCTTCTTGGCGGCCGAGCCACGGTTCGCGGGACGAAGCATCAAGGAGTGGGGGCATAACCAGAATGACGCACCTGATATCGTCGCCACGACTTCGAACGGCGAGAAGGTAGGAGTGGAACTGGTAGAATGGATTCCAGAACGATGGATTCACAACTATGCACAATGGTCCCGCTTGCTGGACCGCCTCCATGTCCCAAACGGCTGGTCCGTCTTTCTGCACATTCCGGAGGCGCTGACTAAGCCTTACTCGGCGGGAGAAAAGGGGAGCATTTCCGCGGAGCTTGCCAAACTGCTTCAAAAGCACGTACCGGCCGGGCCCGGTCCTAAGTTGACGCGCGGAACCATAAAGAGCTTTCCCGTCGCCGTTCGAGTGTTGTCGCGCGAAGCTCCAACGCTGTCCGCCTATTGCGACCTAGTAGTATTCTGCAATTTTGGCTCTCGTTGCTCAATCGACTTTGAGGCCGATGGTCTAACCAATGACGCCCAGAACGCATTTCGCACGGTAATAGAGAAGAAGACCAAAAAGGCCAACTACGAACACAAGAGGCGAGAGCTGAAACTGAGTCGTCTTGTCTTGCTGGTGCACGGGAGCGGTTCGCTTACGACCGACCTCTTTGCGTCTCATGGTGGCATCCAGGCTGCCGCCTCCGCTGTGCTTGGGCGAGACCCTGGTGCCTTCGATATTGGATTCCTCATGAGCTATACGAACCCGTGGCTTGGGATGGATGTGCGCTGCTATCGCATACTGTGAATTACAGAAAGACGCCGCGCGCATCGCCAGTGCGCCTTTTGCCCGCCAAGGGCCGGTCCCGTGGTCATCGCGCGCGGGCGATTTGGGCGGACTTGCCTTCGACTTTGGCGCGGTCGTCTTCGTGCTTTAGCAGGACGGAGAGCGACGATCGGATCGCCGCTGAGTCGAGTTCTTTTACTCCGAGGCGCATCAGCGCGCGCCCAGTCGGGTGGCGAAGCTCAGCAAGAAACGAAGGGCGGAGATTGCGAGCAAAGCGGCACGGGCCCGATGGGCGAGGAGTCGAAAAGCCTCTGGTAAAACGAAAAGCCGGTTAATTGGGGTAGTGGCCGTTAAGCCGCAAGATAGTCTCGTATTCTAGCCGCCAGACCGTGCAAGCTGCGATGCCTTGCGCCTGTTGGTTGCTAACGTGGATTTGCGGCGGAATGTAGTCGTGGCCTAAATCTCCACTGCCTCGCCGAATCCCAAAACGACCAACTTCCTTGCCATTCACGCGGATAATCGCAATTTTGTGACGGCGCGTCTTCTTCTTGAATTCAGCCTGCAGCTTCCGGGCGATGACCTCAGCATCGCTCGCCGTCAGCATCTCGCGATGTACCTCCTCAGGACGGCTAGCTGCTGCGTCAGGCCCACCCCGAGGGCTGATTCATTGGCAGCCCAATCATCAAAGGCGTCTAAGATTTCGACCAGCAGCGCTTCACGCGCATCTTGTTTCGTAATGCCGGAGATCGCGATGTTCGCATCAACAAAACTCGCTGTGAATCCACTTCCGCTACGCTGATAGATGATTTTGATCGGACTCAATAGCCGATAAGCGTCATCGGCAAGGTCCGTGATCCATTCTTGGGTGAAAGAGGGCTGCTCGGAGAGCATTGCTTTCGCAAGACGACCATCCAAAGTTTTGGCTCCCCACGGTATGCAGCACCGATAGTCGGCTTCCCTGAACCCCTAAAAGAGTGGCGGCCATAAATCTCTCCCCGCTACTGCTTCTGAGCTTGCTGAAACGCTTGTAGAGCCTGCTGGAGCATTTGAAATAATTCGACCACACGACCGGGCGGAATACCGAAACGACAAATGGCTTGGGCGGGAACCGACTTTACGGAGGCCAACTGCTCATTCGTCGGTGGGCCAGCAAAAACAGGAAACGTTGCTGTACCGAACGAGATAATAAATTCATGCGCGGTATACTGGATCAAGAAGGCATTTGAAAACGTGATCGGTGGAAGCTCGGTCTTACTCCAGTCCACCACTCCAAGCGGCTGTTCCGATTTCGGCGGCGACGATCCCAATCGCTTCTCCTTCGGGAAACACCCCAGACGCAACGGTGCTCGATTTATCTGTGGACAGCAACCCGAATTTAGACTTGTATCCGTTCCTACCGCAAGCTATTCTAGCTGGTTTCCTGTTCACGCGCGAGCGAGGCGTGCGAATCTCCATCGCCGAGAGTATCGACGCGTTGATAGGGAATCGCTTTTGCTTTAGGAGCGTGGTCATCGGGCGCGGGCGATTTGGGCGGACTTGCCTTCGACCTTGGCGCGGTCGTCTTCGTGCTTTAGCAGTACGGAGAGCGACGATCGGATGGCCGCACTGTCGAGTTCTTTTACTCCTAGGCGCATCAGCGCGCGCGCCCAGTCGAGCGTCTCCGCGATCGAGGGCGGCTTTTTGAGTTGCAGCTTTCGGATGCCGCTCACGAAGCGTGCCGCTTCGGATGCGAGCTTCGCGTCGAGTTCCGGCACCTTGAGCTCGATTATCCGGCGCTCCTGCTCGATGCCGGGAAAATCGATGAACAGATGAAGGCATCGCCGGCGCAGCGCCTCGGAAAGCTCGCGCGCGCGATTCGAGGTGAGCACCACGACCGGAGTCGCGATCGCGCGGAGCGTCCCCAGCTCGGGCACGCTGACCTGGAAATCGGACAGCAGTTCGAGCAGGAACGCCTCGAACTCCTCGTCGGCCTTGTCGACTTCATCGATCAGGAGCACGACCCGATGAGGCGCCGAAATCGCCTTCAGCAGCGGCCGTTCGAGCAGGTAGTCGCGCGAGAAGATGTGCTCGGAAAGTTCCTCCCATTTAAGACCCTGATCTTCGTCAGCCTGAAGCCGCAGAAGCTGCTTCTGGTAATTCCATTCGTACAGCGCGCGAGCTTCGTCGAGGCCCTCATAGCATTGGAGCCGGATAAGCTCGGTCTCGAGCATCTCGGCCAGGACCTTGGCGACTTCGGTCTTGCCCGCGCCGGCGGGGCCTTCGATCAGGAGCGGCTTGTCGAGCGCGAGCGCAAGGAAGATCGCGGTCTCGACGCGCTCGTTGGTGACATAGAGGGCGCGCTTCAGGCCTTCGCGGACGAACTCGGCCGTGACTTCCATTGCGTGTGAGCATCGCCGGAGCGTTCCATGGAGTCAATCAGTGCGGCGAGCCGGGCGAAGTCGCGCGCGTAGTCCGGCATCGGGTACGCCCCGCGGATTACGTAGCCGGGATGGTACATCGGGAAGATGCGGAATCCGTTCATGGTTGCTACCGCCGGCCGAGCCGGATCAAAGGGTGCGCTGCGGCCGGCCATCTCGCGCCACGCGAGACGGCCGAGGCAGACGACGATCCGGGGACGGACGATGCGCAGCTCGGCGAGAAGATGGTCCCGGCAGTTCGCGATCTCTCGGGCGCTGGGGTCGCGATTTCGGCCGCGCGCGTCGCGCGGGTTGCATCGGACCAGATTGGTGATAAAGACGCGGCGCAGCGAGGAGGCGCGAATCATCCGCCTGAGGAGATCGCCGGAGCGATCGCCGCTGAAGGGGATACCGGTGCGATCGCCGCCGAGCCGGCCGGGCGCGAGGCCCACGAAAGCGACGGTCGCTGGCGCGGCGCCGTGGCCGGGTACCACCCGCGATCGGCATCGCACCAGCGCATCGCATCGCCGGCATTCCAGCATCGCCTCGCGCAACCGTTCCAGCGGTGGGTTCATGCGACGACGCGGATTTTCGGGGCGCGGCGGCGCTCGACGAAGAGCCGCGCGCGATACTTCACGCCGCTCGACTCGCCGCGCGGAGTCGCGCGCAGCTCTTCGGCATAGGCTTCGAGTTCCGCGAACAGCCGATCGACATCGATACCGGCGCGCGAGGGCCTGAAATCGTCCAGCGTGAGCATCGCCTGCGAGAGCAGGTTGATCGATGACTGGCGGCCGCCGCGATGGAAGCGCAGATGGAGCGCCGCCGCGATTCGGTTGAGCGCGCCGACCAGCTCCTTGAGCTCGGGCTCGGCGATCGCGGCGGCATGCTCGAATCGCTCGGCGGCGTCGAAGTAATCGCCGTGGTTGAAGATCGCGATCGCGTCTTTGAGGTCGCTATTCACGCAGCGTCTGGGGTAGGGACCGCGCGCGGTCATTTCGTCTGGAAGTAGCGCCGGCCTCCGTGCCGGTTCCTTTTCGCGTCGTATTGTAGGGTCCGCAGGCTACCCTCACCCGCGCGACGCACTGCCGTCATTCTGAGCGAAGCGAAGAATCCCTTCCACACCGCGAGTCGAGCCTCTGTGGTAAGGATTCTTCGGCTGCGGCAGCCTTCGCTTCAGAATGACGTTGGGTTCAGAGCTGCTCCTTTTCCTCGACCGCGCGGTATTGTTCCTCGCCGAGCGCCTGCGCCTTGCGGCTTCCGTAGCGATCGTAAAGCTCGAACAGAGACGACTTGTGCGGCCGCACCTTGCCGAGCGGGCACTTGGTCCAGTCTTCCAGCGACTCGTCGCAGTAGCCCATCCGGTTCTCGCCGCATTTCGGCTGGAGGAAAACGGCGATCTCCGGCAGCGCGCGTTTGATCTCCGCGCGCATCATCGCGACCATCCGACGGATCTCCCACTGCGCACGCACGCACAGGCGCAAATCGCAGATATGGAGCATCTCGGCGAAGTTCACCATCACGTGGAAGTTGGTCGGCGCCGCATTGGGCAGCACGAAGCGCGCGTCCTCTGCCGGGATGCCGGCCTTGAGCGCGCGCGCGTAGAGCTCCGAGGTGCGGTCGAGCAGTTGCGAGAATTCGCCCTCCAGCCCGGCGCGCCGCCACGACTCCGGCAATACGAACGCGAGCTTGTCCTGCTTGAATTTGACGTAGCGCTGGCTTTGCTGCTCGAAGCTGATTCCGATCCGATGGCGCACGAACTGATGCGACAGCGAGCGCGAGACGCCGACGATCGCGAACCAGAACACGACCTGCTCGAGCGGCGAGGCGTGGCCGGTCTGGAGCCGCTGCTTGATGAAGTCGCGGACCTGATCGTGGCTGATCTTCTCGGCCTCGATTTTATTCCAGATTTCGATCGGCGTATCGGAGGAGTAGCAGGTGCGGAACGCGGCGTAGAGCTTTTCGAGCGGCGCCCGGGCGCAGTCGATCAGCTTCACCTGCATCTGCGCCTGATTGTTCACTGCATCGCGTCTCCCGAGGCATGAGCTTATCGCAACGCTCCGACCCGCGTCAGCGGCCCATCGGGCGACTTGTCCACATCGGCGATTGCGTCGCCGCGCGCGGACTGCAAGATTCGCCGTGATGGCGTCGATGGTCGAGGCGCTCTACTCGCGCATCCTCAGGCCGATCCTGTTCCAATTCGACGCCGAGACCGCCCATCGGATGGCGCTTGCCTTCCTTGCCGGCGTGCCGATCGTGGGTCGTGCGAACGATCCTCCCGAGTTGCGCTGCAAGCTGTGCGGCCTCGAATTCAGCAATCCGATCGGGTTGGCCGCCGGCATGGATAAGGACGTACGAGCCGCGGGAGCGTGGCAGGCGATAGGCTTCGGCTTCGTCGAATTCGGCACTATCACGCCGCGACCGCAGGCGGGTAATGCGCCGCCCAGGATGTGGCGGCTCCCAACGCATCGGGCGGTCATCAATCGGCTCGGCTTTCCGAGCGCCGGGATGGAAGCGGCGGAGCGGCGCCTCCGCCGGCTTCGCGATGCGCGGCTCAGGATGCGGGTGGGCGTGAATATCGGACCCAACCGCGACACGCCCCGCGAGCGTGTCGCGGGCGATTACGCGTCGCTGATGCGCGCGGTCGCGCCACTGGCCGACTTCGTGGTCGTGAACCTCAGCTCGCCGAATACGCCCGGACTCAGGGAATGGCAGGCGCCTGAGAGGATGCGCGAGATTTTCGCGGCGATAAATTCCGCATCCGGCAAGTCCGACCGCCCCGTCCTGATAAAGCTGGCGCCGGATATCGAACCGCCGATGCTGGCCCGGATCTGCGATACTGCGCTCGCGATCGGAGTTGACGGGATCGTCGCGACCAACACCACAACTGCGCGTGAGGCGGTCGGCGTCGGCGCTGCTCTTGAAGGCGGCCTTAGCGGGCGGCCGCTAAAGGAGCGGGCGCGCGCCATCATACGCGACATCTACCGGCACACGCGCGGACGGTTGCCGATTATCGGAGTCGGCGGCGTCGCGAGCGCCGAAGACGCTTTAGGCCATATCCGCGCGGGAGCGAGCATGGTCGAACTCTACACGGGATTGATCTATGAAGGTCCGGGGCTGATCGGCGCGATCAAGGCGGGGCTGTCTCGCCTGCTCAAACGCGACGGGCTACGATCGATTGCCGAAGCGGTCGGACGCGACGCCTGACGGCAGGGCGGTCGCAGGCGGGAGGAATCATGACTTCGGCGGCGAACCAAGCTCAGTTCCTGGTGGACGCGCGATGGCTCGGCGAGCATCGCGGCGATCGGTCGATTGTGCTGATCGACACGCGTGCGGCTGCGGAGTTTTGGGCCGGCCATCTGGCGGGAGCGCGCCACTTCGATCCGTTTCCCTTCCATTATTACGACACCAGCGAGAGGGGGTTGCGCGAGTTCCGCGACCAGCTCGAATGGATTTTTTCCGCGCTCGGCGTGAGCGGCGCCGAGACGGTGGTGTTCTATGAGAACGACGCCGGGATGCGCGCGGCTCGCGGCGCCTGGGCGCTGGAATACATGGGCCATCGCGCGGTGCGGATTCTCGACGGCGGGCTCAGGGCGATGGCGCCGGAGCGGCTGGCGACGACCGCCGACGCCGTCGCACCCACCGCGTTCCGGGCGCAACCGCGCGGCGAATCGATCGCGTCGTTCGACTACATCCTGAAGCGGATCGGGAGTCCCTCGACGGTAATCTTCGACGTTCGCAGCGACGAGGAGTACTTTTCGGAAAAGGTGCGAGCCCGGCGCGGCGGGGCGATTCCCGGAGCGGTCCATCTGGACTGGGCAAACGCGCTCGACTCGGACGGCGCATTCAAGCCCGCGAGCGAGCTCAGGGCGATGTTTGAGCGGCTCGGTATCGACCCGGGAGCCGAGGTGATCACCTATTGCCAGGGCGGCTATCGGGCGGCTCACTCCTACTTCGCGCTGGAGCTGGCCGGATATCGGAACGTGCGGAATTACATGGGCTCGTGGGCGGAATGGGGCAATCGCGAGGATCTGCCGATCGAAACTCCGAAACGCCGTAGATAGGCGTCGGTGCTGTCGCGACAGTAGTGGGCGGCGCGTTCCCGCCGGTCATCCGAATTCTCGAAACCGCGGCGCAAGCGGCCCGTAGTAATATCGACATGGTCGGACATTTCCGTTAGGTAAAGTCGATTGCTCGAAGAGTCCGCGCCCGCGGACCATCCGGTGAAAAAGGAGAGAGGATCCGCCGCTCAATCGATGCGAAGAACAACCCAATGGTGTATCGGATTTGTCCTGCTCGGATGGCTCGGAATTCTGCTCGCGTCCACGATCGGCGGCGGATGCGGACCGAGCTTCTTCGGCATAGCGGGCAGTGTGACTGCGACCGGGTCGGGAACGCCGACTTCGACTTCGACCGGAACCGGCGGCTCGGGATTCGCGTACGTAACCAATTTCGACGGCACGCTCGCCGAGTTTGCCGTCGCGTCCAACGGGGAACTGAGCCTAATCGAGACCCCACCGACTGTCGGCTCGCACAACGGCCCCGAAGGGCTGGCGGCGAGTCCCTCCGGCAATTATCTCTACGTCGTGGATTACGCCGATAACCTGGTGCACCAGGCCACCATCAACAGCGATGGCACGGTGTCATTCTTCGGCACGATACCGACGGGGGCCGCGCCGTACGGGATCATAGTCGATCCAGCGGGGGCTTTCGCCTACGTCACCAACACCAGCGGCTCAATTTCGGAATACAGCATCAGCGCCTCGAACGGCCAGTTGACTCTGATCGCGACGCAATCCGGGTTGAGCGCACCCGAGGGACTGGCGATCAACGGGACGCTGGTGTTCGTGGCGGACAGCGGGGCGGGCAGCATTGACGAGTACATACAGGAGCCAAGCGGGCTGCTCACGTCGATTGGTTCGCTTCCGGTAACCGGCAGCAGCAGCGCGTCCGGAACGCCGAGACAGGTCGCGAGTTCAGGCAGCTTCGCCTGGGTCACGGATTCCACCAACGGTGTGGTATCGGCGTTCGAGGGGACCAGCGCCGGGTTGACATTCGCGAATTCCTTCAGCACCAGCTCGTCCGCCGACCAGCCCATGGGTATTGCATTCACTTCGATCGCGGCCGGCGATTTCATCTACACCGCCGACAGCGGCACCAACCAGATTTCGGAATTTCAGGCGAGCACGAGCAACGGCAACCTTTCGTTGTTCTCGGCTACCACAGCCTCGCTGACCGGTCCGCTCGGAATCGCGGTCAATTCGGCAGGAACGTTGCTCTACGCGACCAACCCGACCGCCGGCAACGTGACGGAGTTCAGCATCGGCAGCAATGGAGCGCTGAGCCTCATCGGCACGGTGGGCACGGAAAGCGTGACCTCGAGCACCCCGCAATTCATCGTGCTGGTTCCGTAGCGGCGCCGCTATCCGGCGCCGGCCGAAATCGGGCTCAGGTGGTCGAGGCGGGCTTCGATTCCTGCTGCTTGTGCCGGCTGTGGAGGAGCAGTTGGCGCAGCTTGGCCGGATTGATCGGCTTCTTGAAGATCGCACCCTCCAGCCCGTGCATCCGGCTGCGTTTGAGGATGTGGTCCTTGTCGTAGTAGTAGGCGGTCATCAGGATCACGGGCAGATTCGGCATCTCTTCCTTGACGCGGGTGTAGAACTCGTAGCCGTCCATTTCCGGCATCACGATGTCCGAGATAACTGCGTCGACCTTGGTCTCGCGCAGGAGCATCAACGCGGCGCTCGGGCGCGTGGCGGTGTGAACGACGCAGTTCTCCGCCTTTAACAGATCCGCCAGTGAATTGACCACCGAAACGTCGTCGTCGAGCACCAGCACGCACATCCCGCGCAGCGGCTCATCGACATACCCGCCGCCGTTCCCGCTCGGGGCGAGTTGCGGGGCGGGCTCTTCGCGTGGCGCGAGGTCGGCCATCTTGCGGCCCGCCATGTAGTCGCGGGTCTGATAGGTACCCTTGCGGGACATCTCGTCGAGGCGCTGCACGATCCCCTGTACGCGGCGGACTGCGGCGCCGATCGCCTCGAGCCGCTCGTTCTCCGCGGCGAAGCCGGCCCGGTCGGCGTGAGCCTGGGCCGAGCGGGTGAGCAGTTCGAGATTGTTGATGATCGATTCGAGCGGGTTGTTGATCTCGTGGGCCAGGCTGACTGCGATCTCGCCTGCGGTCGCGAGCTGCTCCCGCCGCCGCATCATCCGGATATCGCGCGCGAAACCGATCGAGCCGATCTCGTTGCCCTCGTCATCGCGAATCAGCGAGCCGGAGATCGCCACCGGTATCAGGTCGCCGTTCTTGCTGCGGAATACGGTCTCGAAACTTGCGATTCGCCCGCCCTCCTTGGACTCGCGCATCGCTTTCATCACCCGCCGCGCTTCTTCCATCGAGGGGTAGATCCGGGTCAGCGCCTCGCCGATGATCTCGGCCGGGCTGTAGCCGAGGTTCTCGCGCGCGCCGTCGTTGTAGTAGATGACCGTGCCCTGGCGGTCGACTGCGATGATTATGTCGGGCGAACTCTCGATCAGGTGCTGTAGATACTTGTCATGCAGGGACATCACTGGTTTTCGGACCGCTGCCGCGGACGAAACTTGGGCAGCGTGACCTCCTCGCTGAGCTTCTCGAACACCACCTCAACCGGCATCCCGCACTTGATGTCGTGCGGCTTCACCCCGACCACGTTCGAGACCATCCGGGCTCCCTCGTCGAGTTGCACGACTACGACGGCGTACGGGACCTCGGCGGCGAAGCCTGGATGATATACCTGGTGCATCACGCTGAAGCTGAACACTTCGCCGCGGCCGCTGACGGGCACCCACGAGCCGTGGGTCGAGAGGCAGTGCGAGCACAAGTCGCGGGGCGGGAAGCGGAGCCTGCCGCAGCTGTCGCACTTATGCATCATGAGCACGCCTCGTCTGGCCGCCTCGAAAAACGGCGCCAACTGAGGCGTAACGCTCGGAATCGGTTTGCCGGTCTCAGGCATTACGCGAATGCTTATCTGCACTCATAATAGCACGCAAATTGCCGGGATTCCTGCAGCGGCAAATACTACGGATGCGAGCCGAGCACGAGCGTCGAATGCGTGGAGAGGATTCCGCCGTTTCCAGATACCAGCCCCAGCTCGTGCCTGGCCAACTGGCGCTCGCCGCCCTCGCCGCGTATCTGCACCACTGCTTCGCAAATCGGCGTCATTCCCCACATATAGAAGGAGCTTAGCTGGCCGCCGCCGGTGTTGACCGGAAGGGAGCCGCCCGGCCCGATACGTCCGTTTTCGACGAATGGTCCGCCTTCACCCTTAGGGCAAAAGCCACGATCCGCTGGAGACGCTCAGGTCCGGAGCGTCAATCGCGAAGCAGACTGCGTTTCGAATGTCGCCGGGATCGATCCTCGCCGTTCGAACGCATCCGCTTCGCCGATCGGCTCTCCGATTGTTACACCTTCACGGTCCTGGTGACGCTGGCCCAGCCGATAATATAGACCGGCGGCTTCTTCAAGTCCCTGGCGCGCTCCGCCGAGGTGACGATCAGGCAGAGACCGCCGTTGGAGACCAGGCAGCAATCGTAGAGATGGAACGGTTCGACCACCCATCGCGAGGCGTGATAGTCTTCCATCGTCATCCGCTGCCCGTGCATCTGCGCCTGTGGATTCAGGTTGGCCCAGGCGCGCTGGGAAGTGGCGATCGCGCCGAGATGGTCGTTGGTCGTGCCGTAGAGATGCATATGCCGGCGCGCGACGAAGGCGTAACTCGCGTTCACCCCGAACAGGCCATAGGCCGCATCGAGGCCGCGCGCGAATCCGTAGGCCGCTGCCGATCCTCCGCCTGATCCCTTGGCGACCGCCGGCGCGGGCGGCTTGAGCGGCGCGTCGCCGAAGACACACGCCACCACCTCAGCCATTCCCGAGGCGATCGATTGCGCCGCGTGCATCACCATCGCGGCCGCCGTGGCTCCGCCGAGGTTCATCGTGGCGGTGAGCCGCAGGTTCTGAAGGCCCATCGCCTGTTGCACCGAGAACGAGGCCATCGGGTTGTCCATCCAGGTGATACCCGGATTCACGAGCATCCCGTCGAGATCCGCCAGCGTCAGCCCGGCGTCTTCGAGGGCGAGTTGTACCGACTCGATCGCGAAGCCGATCGCGTGGCTATGATCATAGTTCTTGCCCATCCGGGTCGCGCCCAGCCCGGCAATCGCGCACTTCGCCCTCAGATCCATGGATACAGTTCCTCTGGCCGTCCGATCGACCTTACGGTCAGCCCTGCCGGATCATAGCCCAATCGGCCCGTCGGGTCACAGCGGCCGGGCGCCACCGCCATGCACTATCGCGCACTGTTGCGGCTCCGTCATAGCCCCCCATCCCTTGGACGGACCTCAGTACCGGTCTACAATTCACGCCGTACTCTATGTCAGCGGCGGTGCAAAAGATGGGCGCGAGGGGTCAGTTGACCCTCCCCAGAAATGTGCGCGAGGCGCTGGGGATCAAGACCGGAGATCTCCTTGAGACCGTGCTCACGCGCGAGGGCGCGCTTACACGACCTGTCGAGCCCAAAGGCAGAAAGTCCGATGACCTTGAACGGGCGCTAGCCGAGGCCGAGGCTGACGTGCAAGCGGGTCGAGTCAGCAAGCCCTACACGTCCGCGCACGCGCTGGCCCGCGACGCCATCGCGGCGGGCAAGCGCCGGCGACGCCGTGCGGGCACGAAGAACTGACCGCTTCGACCGCGATCTCGCTGACGCTCCACCCAGCATCCAACGGGCCTTCGAGAAGCAGCTCGGACTTCTGCTCGCGAACTTGCGCCATCCCTCGTTGCGGGCCAAAAAGTACGACGAGCCTCGCGGCATTTGGCAGGCGCGGATTACGCGCGACTGGCGTCTCTATCACGATCGAGAGCGATACCTATGTCCTGCTGACGTTGCAGTCCCATCAGAAGTAACCTGGGCCGCGGCTCCCCAAGTCACAGCGGCCGGGCCGCGGCCGCCATGCGTTGTCGGGCGCGCTCGACCCCTCCGGAAGCAGCGCCAGCGTCTCGCCGGTGATTTTCCACGTACCCGTCTGCGATTCGCACCGTCCATCATGTCACCGGCGGGGCGTTTCCCATTGCCGCGTCGCGCGGCAGGGTCTTGCCGAGCCCGCTCTTTGCGCGGGGGCTTGGTTGCCAGGCAGGAACCTTGCACTTAGAATGGAACGACGGTGGTGAGATCGTAGATGTCCGACGCGTTGACCTTTGAGGCACTGGCGAGCCGCGATTACGTCCTTTCCAGTGCCGAAAACTTCGTCCTCTATGTGCTGCTCGAAGCGATATCAGCCGGGCGCGCGGGCGGCGGTGCCGGTGGACGACTCCCGCTCAACCTGGGCGTGGTCCTCGATCGCTCGGGCTCCATGTACGACGAGCGCCGGCTCGAATTCGTGGTCGAGGCCGTCAAGTTTCTGGTGGACAATCTTGCGCCGGGCGACAAGGTCACGATCGTGGCGTTCGCCGACAAGGCGCAGGTGATCGCCTCGACCGATACCGTTCGTGACAAGGCCGCGCTCAAGCAGGCGATCGACGATATCGATCTGCTCGAGATCGGGGGCGGCACGCAAATGGCGCTCGGGATGCGCGCGGCGATCGACGAGGTCAGGAAGAACCTCGCCGCCGACCGGCTCAACCGCGTGCTGGTTCTCACCGACGGCCAGACTTACGAGGAGATGGCCTGCGTCGATCTGGTCAATCAGAATCGCGCGCAGATGTCATTCTCCGCGATGGGCGTCGGAGTGGAGTTCAACGAAAAGCTCCTGATGCGAATCGCGCAGGACTCCAACGGTAAGTACCACTTTATCGGCAACCCCTCCGACATTCCCGGAATCTTTGACGACGAGCTGCAAGGGCTGCGCGCGGTCACGGTGCGCAACGGGCGTATCGAGATCACGCTTGCGCAAGGCGTTCAGGTGCGCGAGGCGTTTCGCGCCAGCCCCGACATATATGCGCTCGGCTCGCCGCTGCTGACCGACGATCGCAAGGTCGCCTATTCGATAGGCGATCTGGAAGCGGGGGTGCCCGCCTCGGTACTGCTGACGCTGGTGCTGCCGCCGCGCAAACCCGGCCCGGTCCGGATCGGCCAGAGTGCGTTCCATTACGAAGAGCCCGGCGCCGGTGAGAAATCGATCGAGACCGACATCACGATCGAGTACACGCTCGACCGGGCGCTCGCGAGCAAAGCCAATGGCCGCGTGATGAACCTGGTCGATCAGGTATCGATCGCGAAGCTGCAGGCCAAGGCGGAAGAGGAATTCAAGCTCGGTAACGTCGATCGGGCCACGCGATTGCTCGGCAACGCGATCCAGGGGACGCAGCGGCTGGGCAACGTGAAGGCTACCCAGGCGCTCTCCGGCCTGATGGATCAGATAAAGAAGACCCAGACTCTGCAAACCAAGGCGGCGAAGACGACGCTGCTGCAGGCGCAGGCGGTCGTGCGCAAGACCCAGATGCTCGATCCCGCGGCTCTGGACGCATTGAGAGATGAGAAGCCGGAATGACGCTAACCACCATCCTCGCTGAAGACGGAGCCGGCGATTCGCCGGCCGGTTGGGGCTCGAAGATATGATCAAGTGCGCCGAGTGCGGCTACGAGAACATGGACGGGCTGGACTACTGCGACGGATGCGGAGCCAAGCTGGCTGCCGTGGCCGGCGAGGTGCCGGCTGGTGAGGCAGGCGCGGAACACGCGGCCGCAGAAACTCCCGCTGCGCCAAGCTCTGAAGCGCCCACCGGCGAGATCAAGCCGCCGGAGCCCGCTCATGCGGAGGGCGGCGCTGCGCCGCCTGCCGAAACGCCGCCAACTCCCCCTTCGCCGCCTCCGGCTGAATCGGTGGCGCAATTCAAGGCCAGGTTCCAGGTTGTTCGCGGCGGGCGCAAGGGCCAGGAGTTTCCGCTAGAAGACGGCAATAACTTCATCGGGCGATGGGATCCCGAGACCGGCTCCTTCCCCGAAGTGGACCTCGAGCAGGACGATCCCGAGGCCAAAATTTCGCGCAAGCATGCCCTGGTTCGGATCGAGAACGGCCAGATCACGGTGGAAGACATCGGCAGTCTCAACGGCACCTATGTGAACCGCCAGCCGCGCCTGCAGCCGGGCACGCCCGTGGAGATCAAATCGGGTGACGAAATAATCATAGGCAAGACGTTCCTGAGGCTGGTTGTCGAACCGATCTCCTGACCCGCAGACCTCGGCCCCAAGCCCCGGCTTCAAGGCCCGGGCGCGGCATCCCGCCGCGGTTAAAGCCCCAGGGCAGTTCTGAATCATCGATGAAACCCGGTGAGCCCGTATCCGTCGGCTACATGCTCGACGGCCGTTATCGCGTCAACCGGGTGATCGGCCAGGGCGGAATGGGCAGGGTCTACCTTGCCAATGACACCCGGCTCGCCAACCGTCCGGTCGCGGTCAAGGAGATGATCGTCGACACCGCCGAGCACGTCAGAAAGGCGATCGAGGACTTCCAGCGCGAGGCGAGCGTGCTGGCCAGCCTGTCTCATCCGGGAATTCCGAACCTGTTCGATAACTTCGTCGAGCACGGACGCCACTACCTGGTGATGGAGTTCGTCGCGGGCGGAGACTTGCAGGGGATGCTCGACAAGCTGGGATCGGGCGCGCGCGTGGCGGAGCCCAAGGTCCTGCGATGGGCGCACCAGATTCTCGACGTGCTGGCGTTCCTGCACGCTCAGAAGCCGCCGATCATCTATCGCGATTTCAAACCCGGCAACATCATGATCGACCACAATGGGCGCGCGATGCTCATCGACTTCGGGATTGCGCGCTTCCTGCCGCCGGGCGGGCGCGGCACCCAGATCGGCTCGATCGGCTACGCGCCGCCGGAGCAATACATGGGCAAGGCGGAGCCGCGATCCGACCTCTACTCGCTCGCCGCCACGATGCACCATCTGCTGACCGGGCGCGACCCGCAGTTGGAGCCGCCGTTCAGTTTTCCGCCCCTGCGTCAACTCAGCCCCGAAGTGTCGCTACAGACTGAACGGGTCGTGATGAAAGCGCTCGACAAGGACATCGAGAAGCGCCCGGCTTCGGCCAGAGAAATGTCGGATGCGCTGCCGGTGCCCACTGAGACCGACATCGGCACCGGCGAGACTGTGCCGGCAAGCCTCGCAGGAGGGCCTCTCGCGGCGGTGCCGACGGTAGTCCTCGCGAAGCCGGCGCCTGCGGCGGCTTCCGCGCCACCCGCGTCCGCCCCCAGTGCGATCTCGACGATGCCGACGATCGTGCTCGCGCCGCCGGTCGATTTCCACGCCGCTCCCGCGCCGGCAACGGCAGAGCCTAGGAAGCACGCGAAGGCATCGGGGCTGAAGCGGCTCGCCCGAATCGCCACCCCACGCGTCCTCAAGACGCCCTCCGTCCGGGGCGCTTCTTCGACGCCCGTTTCATCGACGGCGAAGACGCAGGAACTGAAGAAGACCGGCGAGGTTTCACCGATCGGCGCGATAGCCCGGACCGCATCGAAGCCCGCAGCGGCCACCAAGCAGCCGCGAAGTTCGACGTCCTCGAAGGCGGCGCCCGCTGCGATTCCACAACGGGTGGGACCGGGTTCACGTTCCAGCGCCGCTACGCCCAGGTCGCTCGCGCCGCCGCCCGCCCCGGCCAATTCTAATGGCGGTTCGGGAGCGGCCGCATCTCTCGATGGCGCGCGGCTGATCTCCAGGACCGAGCAGTTGGAGTTCGCCGTCGATGGGCCGCAAATCGTAATCGGGCGCGTGGCCAGCGCGGGCGACGGCGCCGATATCGGAATCGATCTGTCCCCGCTCAAGCGCGGCGCCGAGCGGATATCGCGGCGTCATGCGGAGATAGTCAAGCTCGGCAGAGATTACTTCATCCGGGACCTTGGCAGTCTCAACGGCACTTATATCGCGGGGCGCGGCCGCCTTGGGCGCGATCAACTCTACAAATTGAAGGATCGCGACGAAGTGTTGCTGGGCGGCGCGAAGCTGGAGTTCCGGAAGAACTGAGGCTCCGACAGGGCGGAACGACGGGACATGCGACACTCGCCTCCAGGCACACTCGAATGATCGCTTGCCCCCAATGCGGGTTCGCCGCGGCTGACGGCGCGAAATTCTGCGACCGATGCGGGCAGGGTCTGGCGTCGCGCAGCGCACCGCCGCCGCTCATCCCGCCGCTCGCCCCGGGGACGATCCTCAAAGGCGGCTTCGAAATTGTCGAGCTGCTCAACGCGACCTCGATCGAGAATCGATATAGCGCGGCGCGCCTCGCGGACGGCAAGAAGGAGTTGTTCCAGCTTCGCGAACGGATCGGTCCGCTTCCCGATGAGACGGCGACTGTCGGCGAGGAAACATCCTCGCCGCTTTTGCCCGCGCCGCAAGAAGATCCGAACGGGCCGCGCGCTAAAACCCGCGAGCTGAAGCCGCTCGCCGCCGATGCGTCATCCGAAGCGCCCGCCCGCTCGTCGTTGACCGCAGACGGGACGCCCGCTGACAGTCCGACCGATGAAGCCGCAACCGATTCACTCGCGCTGTCCGAATCCGCAGCCGCCGCCCCGGTTGAGGCTCTGGCGTCCTCGGAAACTGCGGAGGCCGATCGAGTAGATCACGCCCATGCCGAACCGCCTGCCGACATCGACTCCGGTGCCGGCGCCGACTCATCCGAGCCGCCCACAGATATCGGCGAAGTCTTCGGCCGCGTGCTCGCACTGTCCGTCTCGGTCACCCATCCGGCGTTCCATCGCGCGCTCTCGGGTTTCGCCGACAACGGCAGGGTCTACCTCGTCTATCCGGATGAAACGTTCACGCCGCTTTCGCGACGCGCGGGCGGTATCAGGATGCGCGAGCCGGAAGCGATCGGGCTGGCGATCCAGGTGTGCCAGGCGGTTTCCGCGCTCCATCGACGGGGCTTGCGCGTCAACGACATCTGCCCCGACTCCGTCGTCTATGCCGCCGGCGGGCGGGTGAAGCTCACCGGGTTCGATTACGTCAGTAACGATACCGAAATCCAGGCGGAGCCGATTTTCAACGACGGTTACACCGCGCCTGAGATCTACAAGGGCAAAGGACGGAAAGTGGACAAGCGCGCAGACGTCTTCTCGGTGGGAGCGCTGCTATACACGTGCCTCGCCGGCGAGCGAATCGAGGCCGAGAGCTGGCGCGAAGAGGCCGGCACGGTGAGCTTCTATCCGCCGCACGTGGTCTCGCCGCGACTCGAGCAGGCGGTGCGCCGCGCGTTGGCATTCAGTCCGGACGAGCGATGGCCGTCGATCGACGCCTTCAAGACCGAGCTTATCAATCTCAACGGCGCGATCGGCATCCGCGCCGCGGCGCTGACCGATGTCGGGAGAGTGCGCGAGCTCAACGAAGATTCCGTCATGGCGATCGAGTATGGGCGGCAATCGCAGATCGAACCCGCCCGGCAGTACCTTTACGTCGTCGCGGACGGGATGGGCGGAGCGGCGGCCGGCGAGGTTGCAAGCG
Organism: uncultured delta proteobacterium; assembly: GCA_963830715.1. Classification (GTDB taxonomy): domain Bacteria; phylum Desulfobacterota; class Binatia; order Binatales; family Binataceae; genus CAVVMA01. The sequence continues at coordinate 327,770 of CAWHNS010000020.1, read as the reverse complement.
CAATTGCCGTTGCGACGATGCGCGACTATGTTGAGAAAGAGCTCTCGGCCGCTGGAGCGAAGGATCTTTGCCAACTACTCAAGGACGGCCTCGAGCAGGCCAATAGCCGGATCCTCGACCATCAGGCGGCGAACCCGGACCTGCGCGGCATGGGATCGACCGCAGTGAGCGCCCTCATTATCCCGCCCGAAGCTGCGTTGGGATGGGTCGGCGACAGTCGCGCATACTCAGTCGAGGGATCGACTATCCGCCAATTGACCAAGGACCATTCGCTCGTGCAGCGACTTATCGAAATCGGCCAGATAAGCCCCGAGCAGGCGCGCCATCATGAGCACAAGAACGTGATCACGCGATCGCTGGGCGCTCGCCAAAGCGGCCCGGCGGGGGCCGAGGCGGTTGCGGTGCGGCTCAAACGCGGCGATCGGATGGTGTTGTGCAGCGACGGGCTGACCGCGCACGTCGAAGACGAGCAAATCGGCGAGATCGTGGGGCGCCACGACGATCCCTACCCGGCCGCGCGCGAACTGGTGGTGGCCGCCAACGCCGGCGGGGGAACTGATAACATATCGGTGGTGGTTATCTTTGCAGAGTGACCGGCGATGAGTAGCCAGCCCCCTCCGCGAAACCCGGCCGACACCGACTCCAACACCGGCCCGCTCGTTGCCGGGACGATTCTCCAGAATCGCTACAGCGTAGACCGGCTCCTGGGGGGCGGCGGGATGGGGATGGTCTATCTGGCGCGAGACCAGCGCCTCTCCAGGCGTCCCTGCGCGATCAAGGAAATGGTCGATCACTTCATCGACCCGCAACAGCGCCTGGAGGCCAACGAGTACTTCGCCCGCGAGGCCGACACCCTCGCCCAGCTCAAGCATCCCGCGATTCCCGCGATCACCGACCGCTTCGACGACCAGAACCGGCACTACCTGGTGATGGAGTACGTCGAGGGCCGCAACCTCGAGGAGGAAATCGCCGTTCAACGGCGGCCCGCTCGCGGAAGGACTGGTGATCGATATCGGGCGCCAGTTGTGCGACGTGCTCGCATATCTGCACAGCTTCACGCCGCCGATCGTTTACCGCGACATGAAGCCCTCCAACGTGATGCTCACGCCGAAGGGCAGGGTGGTGCTAATCGACTTCGGGATCGCGCGTTTGTTCCGCGCCGCGCGCAAGGGCACGATGATCGGCACGCTGGGCTTTGCCCCACCCGAGCAATATCAGGGCACGGTCGATCCGCGCAGCGACATTTATTCGCTGGCTGCGACCCTGCACTACGTTCTGACCGGCCGCGATCCGGAGAAGTTCCCGCCCTTCAGCTTTCCGCCGGTTCGCGAGCTGCGTTCCGAAGTCTCATCCAACCTGGCGGGTTCGATCGAGGCCGCGTTGGCCTACAAGCTCGAAGATCGTCCGCAATCGATCCAGGAATTCCGCGACATGATGCTCTATGGGCGCGGGCTCTCCGCGACGGGCGCGGCTCGCGTCAGCTCCAGGAGCGGCACCGCCGGGCTTGCGCCGCCGCCGGTCCCGGACGAGGAGATCGTACCGGTGCGCCGGCCGCCGAAAAGCGCCGTCGCCCGCGTCGCCGGACTCGTGGCTTTTCTGGTGTTCCTGGCGGGCCTCGCTTTCGGCGCCACGTACATCTATTCCAACCCGGCTCTCCAGGAGCGGCTCGGGCTGGGGTTGCTGATCGACAAGCTGCCGTGGCGCCATGAGGAGCTGCTTGCCGCCGCGCGGGAGCATCCGCTCGAGTTCGAACGCATGACGCTGGCGCCCTCTACGCGCGAGGGCTCGCCGCTCTCCTCTCCCAAGGCCTCGTTCACCGACGCCGAGCTCGCCAACGCGCGATATCTCAAGTGGGACGCTACCTTCGACAACCGCCTGCAGGGGCTCGAGGGACGCTCCGACAAGGTCGAGGCGCGCTTCTTCGATCCCAACGGGCTGCAGGTGGCCTCCAGCGAGGCCGAGCGCTTCGTGGGTCCGAACGACAAGACCGTGGACTTCAGCGGCGTCGCGCTGGTGCCCGACCTCTCCGATCGCCCGCGCGGAGATTACAGAGTCAGCCTCACGCTGGACGATCGTACGCTGGCCGAACAGCGATTCGCGATTACCGAGGATCTCGCGAGCAAAGCCAGGGCGGCCGCCGAGAAGGCCGCGGCCGAAGAAGCCGCGCGCGAGGAAGAGGCGAAGCGCCTGGCGTCGGAGAAACGGCTCGCGATGATCGAGGAACGCAAGCGCAAGCCGCTCGAGCTGCTCGATATCCATTTCGTCAACAGCACCAAGACCGGCACGCCGATATCGAGTCCGAGCGAGTCTTTCGACGTCTCGAAAGTTCTCTTCGTTGACTGGGAAGTGAGTTTCAAGAACCAGCTCTATCGGCTCGATACCAACCAATACCGGGTCGATGCGGCGTACGTCGCTCCCGACGGCCGCACCCTCGGCAGCGTCTACGACACGCGGATGGTGCCCGTGAACGCCGCGCAAGTGACCTTCAGCGGGCGAGTCGGCAATTCCGGCGGCGGCGCTTTCCTCCCCGGCATGTACACGGTGACCTTCTATCTCAACGGGCAATACCTCTCGGAACGGAAGTTCCGCGTGCTCGGCCCGGAAGGTCTGGGCGCCGAGTCCAACGAGCCGAACGCGAACCCGGCGACGATCAGCCTCGATAGTCCCACCCTGGCGTCGGGACGAATCAGCGGCCTGGCCGGCAAAACCAGCATCCCGATCGAACTGCGCCTTAGGCCGCAGCCCAACGGATTCCTGCACGGTGAGATGGTTATCCACGAGGCCGGGTACGGACTCACGCCTATCGAGGGGTATATCCGCGGCGGGCATCTTTCCTTTCAGGTCCCGTACCATGGTGAGACGCTCTACTTCGAGGGCGAGCGCGGCAGCGGCAGCCTCCAGGGCACCTTCGAAGCCACGCCCTCAGGCGAGCACGGCACCTGGACAGCGCGCCCTTCCTGACTGTCTGCCGGTCCAACTTCAGTGCGGCGGCGTCTCGTTCAATCGCTCGCCCCGCCTTTGAGACTTCCGGCTTGAACCAAGGCGCGGCACGCGCAATGCTGACAGCACAAGATGGCTGCGATTGTCTCCCGCGAAAAGTTGCTCTTCTATGCCGCCGCGGGCGCGCTTGGCGGATTCGGCGCCTGGGGCGCTGCCGAACCGTTCCTGGGCATCCGCTTCGTTTACGCGCGTGACATCCTGCTCGGCGCTCTGGTCGGACTGTTCATCGCCGCGTTCCTCGCTTCGATCGAGGCGCTGAGCGTTGGACAATGGCGGCAGGCGTTTCGAGGCGCGACCGGCGGCGCCACGATCGGCGCGATCGGCGGCGCCCTGGGCCTGCTGGTCGCCGAGACGACCTTCGATCTGCTGGGCGGATTCAACGGTCGAATCCTGGGATGGGCGGTCGGCGGGCTCGCGGTTGGCTTGGGCGCCGGATGGGCCTCGGGCTCTGCCGCGCGCCGGCGCAACAGCGCGATCGGCGGCGTGCTCGGCGGTGCGCTCGGCGGGTTTTTCTATCAGAGTCTGACCTCTACTTTCCCCCAGGCGATCGGCCGCGCGATCGCGATCATCGTGCTGGGTGCGTTGATCGGCTTCTTCATCGGGCTGGTCAGCGAGTTGCTCAAGCGCGCCTGGCTGATGGTGGTGCGGAGCCAGAGCCGCAACGCCCGCGAAGGCCGCGAGTATCCGCTGATCAAACCGGTGATGATCATCGGGCGCGCCGAGGAAAGCGATGTGGGCCTGTTCGGCGACGCCTCCGTGCTGCCGCAGCACGCGATAATCCGCCGCGAAGGGAAGAATTTTTTCGTGAGCGCCACCGGCGGCGGACGCGTGATGGTGAACCGCCAGCCGATCAACGGCCGCCAGCCGCTCAGGAGCGGAGATCGAATCGAAGTCGGCGGCACGATGTTCGTATTCCGCGAGCGGACTCAGGCCGCAGGAGGGTAGCAGACTCCCGTGGCGAGATTCGATTCACGCGGCCGCCGAATAGCGCTGGTCTGCGCGCAAATCATATTGATCGGCGGATGCGCCTCGATGTTCAGCGCCACCGTCTCGCTGCCGCCGGTCTCGAACCAGACGCTCGAATACTATCCGCGCCAGGTAAAGGGTTATCAGAACAGCTATCCGCCGCGCCGAATCCTGATTCTTCCGATCCAGGATGCGCGCGAATTCAACGATCCCAGTTCCGCCAGTCACGCACCCGACGAGAACGGGAATCCGCAGATCGGCGTCGTGCTCGGCGGCGACCATCAAGTGATGCAGCGCGTGTACGGACAGCCGCTCGGCCCGATTGTCCAGCGATCGCTCGCCAGCAGCGCCCAGGAGGCCGGCTTGACCACGTTCGCTTCCGAAGACTCGCTCGAGTCGGCGCTCAAGAAGACCAATCTCGAGTACGTGATGTCGAGCAAGTTGATGCGATGCTGGGTCAAGAAGATGCGCGGTCCCGACGGCCGCTTCGGACCGACATGGACGACTTCCGCCGAGTTCGCGATCGACGTGGCGATCTACAAGCCGCCCTTTCACACCCCGTTCTGGCAGGGAACCAGCGCCTCGACCTACGAGGATCCTCCGATCGGCGCCTTCGGCGCCGGTCCCGAGGACGACACCAGCATCTACGACGAGCCCGGCCAGGTCTTGTCAGTCGCGATGACCCGCGCGGTCGCGGGCACTTTCCGCCGCTCCGACTTGCGCTCGCTGATCCTGGAGGACGTGGTGCTGCGCCGCTGAGCCTCGCGGGTATCGCATGTGAGCCGCCCGCGATGCGCCGGTCGGGGACTTCGCAGTCCAGTTCGCCGGCGCGCGATCACAATTCGCCGTTGAGACTTCAGGAGGTCGCTTGAACCGATGACCAAACGAGTGAAGGAAATTCTATCGTGGTACGATTCGGCGAACGCGGGAATTCGCACCAACCTCGCCCGGATGCTGAATCATGGCAAACTCGGCGGGACCGGCAAAATGGTGATTCTGCCGGTCGACCAGGGATTCGAGCACGGACCGGGCAGGAGCTTCGCGCCCAATCCGCCGGCCTATGATCCGCGCTATCATTTCGAGCTCGCGATCGAAGCCGGATGCAACGCCTACGCCGCGCCGCTCGGATTTCTCGAGGCCGGCGCCGCCGACTACGCGGGCGACATTCCGCTCATCCTGAAGATCAACAACCACGACCTGCTGCTCGATGAAAAAGATCCGATGCCCGCGGTGACCGGTACGGTCCGGGCCGCGCTGGAGCTCGGATGCGTCGCGATCGGATTCACGATTTACCCCGGCTCGGCGCTTCGCGGGCGGATGTACGAAGAGCTGTGCCAGATCGCCGACGCGGCGAGGGCGCACGGACTGTGCGTGGTGGTATGGTCGTATCCGCGCGGGTCGGGACTGTCCAAGGCGGGCGAGACCGCGCTCGACGTGTGCGCATACGCGGCACAAATCGCGGCGCAGCTCGGCGCCCACGTGATCAAAGTGAAGCTGCCCACCGCCCATCTCGAACAGCCCGAAGCACAGAAGGTCTACGAGCAGGCCCACGTCCCGCTCGAGCCGCTCTCGGAGCGCGTGCGCCACGTGGTGCAGAGCTCTTTCGCCGGCCGGCGGATCGTGATCTTCTCGGGCGGCCCGAAGGAGGACGACGCCGCCCTGCTCGAAGAGGTCCGCGCCATCCACAAGGGCGGCGGGTTCGGATCGATCATCGGGCGCAACTCCTTTCAGCGTCCGCGCGCGGAGGCGCTCGAGCTGCTGCGGCAGGTCATCGGAATCTACGCGAGCTGATCGAGTACGCAGTTCGAGATACCAACATGAAATACAGTGAGTATCAATTTCTGGCCTTCGAGCGGAAAGAGGATGGCGTCCTGCTGGTCACGATCAACCGGCCCGAGGTGCTCAACGCCACCCACGAGCGGCTGCATTGGGAGCTGAGCCGCGTATGGACCGATATCGGCGACGATCCTCAAACGCGCGTCGCCGTGATTACGGGCGCCGGGCGCGCGTTCTCGGTCGGCGGAGACCTCGACATGATCGAGCGGATGAAGGGCAATGCCGCCAACATCGCCAAGGCCTGGCGCGAGGCCGGAGATATCGTCCACAACATGATCGCGCTCGACAAGCCGATCATCTCCGCGATCAACGGCGTCGCGGTCGGGGCGGGGCTGGCGGTCGCGCTGCTCGCCGACATCAGCATCGCGTCGGAGTCGATGCGCATCACCGACGGCCATCTGCGGCTCGGCGTCGCGGCCGGGGATCACGCGGTAATAATCTGGCCGCTGCTGTGCGGCATGGCGCGCGCGAAGTACTACCTGCTGACCGCAGAGTTCATCGATGGGCGGGAGGCCGAGCGGATCGGGCTGGTCAGCCTGTGCGTGCCGGCGGACAAACTGATGGAGCGCGCGATGGAAGTGGCGCGCAAGCTCGCCAACGGCCCGCAACAGGCGTTGCACTTCACCAAGCGAGCGCTCAACCAGTGGTTGCGGGTCGCCGGACCCGCTTTCGAGGCGTCGATGGCGCTGGAGATGCTCGGCTTCTTCGGCGGCGACGTAGCCGAAGGCGTGCGCGCGGTGCGGGAGAAGCGTCCCCCGATCTTTCCGGGCGTAGGATCGAAATAGACGACGCCGAGGAATGTTAACAGGGGCGGGCTTTTAGCCGGGCCCGTTTTTTGAGATACTGACTGCGGACGTCAACTTTTTGGAGGGGATTTGTCGATGAAGAGGGTTTTACTTGCGGTGAGCGGTCTCGCGTTCGGAGCGCTCCTTGGCCTTCAAATTGCCCAGCCATCCGCGTTTGCCGCGGACAAGAAGGTGCCCTGCGATCAGATAATGGCTGAATTGAACGGCGGAAAGAAGGTTGCCGAAGTTGCAAAGGACCTGGACACCACGGAGGGCCACGTCAGATACTGCCGGAGGAAGGACAGGATGGCGAAAATGAAGGCGGCTCCGGCTGGTGGCGAATCCACGCCGGCGATGGCTGCGCCGATGGCCTCGCCTGCCGCGGCCAAGTAGCGGTCAATCCAACGCCTCGCCGTCCCTGAACGCGCGGGGCGTTCACTCCTCTCGTTTGCTGCATCGGAACGACGCGAGGTATCGCCTCGTCCGCGATCCGGCCGGCCCGTGGCATCCTTGTCCGTGGGTTGGCTACGAGGTACAGCTTGACGAATGGCTGCCTGCGAACTCTGCGAGCTTCGCGACTACACGCTGCGCTACGGCAACTTCCTGAACCCATTTCGCTTCGCGATTCTGGACTGCGACTCCTGTGACACCCCGATGGCCGTCCTTGGCGACCATCGCGCCGCCGCGACCGAGGTCGAGCGCGCGTTCATGATCGCCGCGCTCTCTCTGGTCGCTCAGGCCAAGTATGGGACGGACGGCTTCGTTATCGACGACGTGATGCGCCAGATTCCCGACCACTGCCACATCCACGCTCGTCCGATCCTCTGGCGCAATCGCTAGCTCCAAATTCAATTCCGAATCCGGCCCATCGCAACTGTTTTGGCGAACGAGCCGGTTTGTGCTATACGCGCCGATACGGCAGGAGACTGACCTTCGAAAGGGGGAAGTGCGAGCACGGGAACCCGCCCGTTCGGGGGGAAGCAACTTCGAGGAGGTCTGGCGCAAAATGTCCAGCGGGGTGGTCAAGTGGTTCAGCCCGAAGAAGGGCTACGGCTTCATCACGATGCAGGACGGACAGGAAGTGTTCGTCCATTACTCGGCGATCGGCGGCGACGGCTTCCGATCGCTGGAGCAGGGGGAGAAGGTCGAATTTGAAGTGAAGCAGGGGCCCAAGGGCCTGCTGGCCTCCAACGTCGTCCGCACGTAAGGACTAACAGTGAGCGCTGGTAAGTGCCGTTCTATTAGGGAACGCAGGCGCGGCCACACGCTTGTCAGGCTTCTGCGCTAGGTTGCCGGGCTTGATGAACATTGCGGGCCAAATGACAGATTCCTGGCGACCTCAGCCCTAGCTAGTCTCACATATTCCGCCCGCAATTCGATGCCGATGTAGTGGCGTCCCAACAGCTTCGCAGCAACGGCGGTGGTGCCACTGCCGAGAAAACAGTCGAGAACGGTGTCGCCCGTGTCGGTCAGCAACCGAATGACCCGCGTAGGCAGTTCCAGCGGGAATTTCGATTCGTGGTCGTCGTTCGCTCGAACCGATGGGAAGTACCAGACGCCGCGTGCGCCCCATTCCCGCCATTCGTTGCGGGACAACCGCTTGCGATCCACCACCGTAACGCCCGGTTTCCACAAGAAAAACAGGTACTCAAATTCATCTACCGCGCGATATGACAAGATGGACCAGCGGCTGTTTTCCCACGCGGCATCTTTCACCCAAACGCGGCGATCGTACGGGTAAAAGCCGGCCTGGATCGCCCAGTCCTCGATCATGCCCCCGACGATCTTGACGCGGGTCTGCGTGTCGTATTTGCCGCCGCGAATGTTGTTTCCATTGAGCCGGCGATCCACGGTCTGCTCGCTGCATCCGAGCAACGCAGCAATTTGATAGCGGCTCAAATTGGGGTTGTCCGCCGTCGCTCGGAGCACATCGTCTTCGGTGATCGGCGACCTGCGGCGACCGACGTTGTGGGCCTGAATCTTCGGCACCGACGCGTCTCGGAAGCACAAGATGTCAGCGATGTTGACTACCAAGAAGCCGCCCGGCTTGATTATCGGCCAATGCGCGGCAATCACCTCTTTCAATAGCGATTGCCACTTTTCAAAGGTCAGATGCGATTCGTAGCTTTTGCCCACAAAATACGGCGGCGACCAGACGCTCAGCGCAACGCTGTTGGGCGCGATCTGGGGAAGCAGCTTTAGCGCATCGCCCTGGTGAATCTGGTCGGTCGCGAGATATAGCCCTGTGTCGGACGGAGGCGAGAAAGCAGGCCGCAACTGCTCCTGCAACTGCTTGGGCAGCCGCGCGTAATTGACACCGTTGGCTTGGTTCGCGGCGCCTCTCATACCCGTCTCTTCCCCAATGCCGCTGGGTCGATCGCGCGGGGGCACAGTCTCGCGAAACGATCGCTGAAGCTCGCTCCGGCCCGGCGGTCAGGCGCCGTCTCGCTTGCTGGCTTGCGCGCGCGGATGGGGCGGTATGTTCAGCACGTCGCGCCGGTAGAATTCGGACAGATACTCGATAATATCCCGCATCGATACCACTCCCACCGGACGCGCCTCTTCGTCGACCAGCGGGATATGCCGAAAGCCCTCGACGATCATCTTGTTCAGCGCGTACACGACTATCGAGTCTGCCGGCAGCGCGACCGGGTCGTGCGTCATGAACGCGCTGGTCGGAGTATGTTCCAGGTCGACCTGATTTCCCGCCACCTTCATCAACACGTCGCGTTCGGTGAAGATTCCCGCCAGCTTCCCGTCGCCCCGGACCAGCAGCGCGCAGCCCCGGCGATGCTCCTTCATCTGGCGGATCGCCTCGGCAAGCGTGGTCTCCGAGTCCAGGATCAGCGCCGGATAGCTGAGTACGTTCCTGAGCTTGTCGTGGGCCATGATCGACTCGAGTTCCGACGGCCCGGGGTTTTCCTCGTGAAGAGCGCGTTCGATTTCGTCATCGAAGTCCATAGCTGATCCTCATATTCAACATGATCCCAAAATCTCACACTAGATCGGCCGGCGGAAATAGACAAGCAGAATGTTTGGCGCTGTTCGAAGCCGTCGCGCAGAGCCCGCGCTAACGTGGTACGCCGTGGATCTCGCGCTCCAGCCGGGCCAGGGCTGGCTCGATTCTCTGCCGATCGCCGAGCGCGCCGATGAACGGGTCGCGTTTGAGGCGCGCCATCCGTTTCGGCATCGTCTTGATATTGAACTCCACCGGGTCGAGGTTCTCGTGCAGCTCTTCCCAGCGAAGCGGCGCAGAGACCGGCGCGCCCGGCACCGGCCGGACCGCAAACGGAGCCGCGATCGTCTTGCCGTGGCCCAGTTGCAGGTAATCGATATAGACGCGGCCTCCCCGCGCGGCGGGCGCGCGAATCAGGGTCGCGTCATGGGGCAGTCGGCTCACGACCAGCCGCGACACCAGCTCGGAGAACATCCGGGCCTGATCGTAGGTGTATAGCAGCTCCAGTCCCACCACGACGTGGAGTCCGCGCTGGCCGGAGGTCTTCAAGTAGGCGCGCAGGCCAATCTCGCGCAGGACGGCTGCCACCTCCTTCGCCACGATCACGGCGCGCGCGGTGGTGGAGCCCTTGGGATCGATATCGAACAATAGCCAGTCGGGGCGCTCGAGATGGGGAATGCGCGATGACCATATGTGTATAGGAATCGCGCCGAGGTTCGCCATATAGCCAATTGACTCAGCGCTGTCCAGCACGAAATAGGCAATGTCCCGCCGGGTGTCCTGCGAGTATATCTTTTCAGTCCGGATCCATCCCGGAGCGAAAGCGGGCGCGTCCTTCTGGAAGAAGCTCTTTCCGTCGATCCCGTCGGGATAGCGAGTCAACACTACCGGCCGATCGTTCAGATAAGGGAGCATCCAGGGCGCAATCGACTGGTAATAGTCAATCAAGTCGCCTTTGGTATAACCCTCGGCCGGCCAGAAGACCTTGTTCGGATTCGTGATCGTGAAGCTGCGTTCGTTCTTCTGCACCTGCGGTGCCGTCCGAATCGGCTTCGCGTCTGCCGGATCCGGCATGGAAGGCGACGGTGGCGGGGGAACATCGCGCGCAGGGCCGAGGTAGGCGCATTCGCGCGGGTCGGCTCCTTCGACGAGGCGAATAAAGCTCGGATGGCGCAGGCCGCCTTCGTCGGTCCATTCGCCGAAGCGAACTTCACACACCAGTTCCGGCGCGCAGAAATGAGATCCGGGCGGTGTGCGCGGTTCGCCTTCCATCGCGCGGCGAAACGGCGAACCGTCGCGCTTGCGATCCTCCACCAGGCGGTGTATCTCGCGAAGCTTCCGGTCGTCGAAGCCCGTGCCGACCCGCGACACGAAACGAAGACCGCCATCGGACTCGAACGCGCCGAGGAGCAGTGCGCCGAAATGCAGCCTGGCGCCGGCGGGATTGGTCCATCCGCCGATAACGAAGCGGCCGGTGCGCGGGCACTTCACTTTTACCCAGTCGCCGGTGCGCGTACCCCGATATGGCGAGTCGCGCAGCTTCGCGATCATTCCTTCCAGTCTGGCCTCGGCCACCGCCGAAAAAAAATCCCGTCCACGCCCGATATAGTGGTCGCAATAGCGGAGCGGCCCGTCACCTTTGATCAACCGCGAGAGGAGGAGCTTACGCTTTTCCAGCGGCAGCGGGCGCAGATCGAAGCCGGCAAAGGCGAGCAGATCGAATACCTGGTAGCGCACCGGAGTCGAAAGGCTGAGCCGCTCGATATCGCGCCGTTCGGTCGCTCCGATTCGGCGCTGGAGCCGCTGAAAGCTCGGACGGCCGTCGCCGGCGATCGCGACGATCTCTCCGTCGAGCACGAACCGCGGCGCCCGGAGCGCATCCAGTGCGAGCGCGACCTCCGGATATTGCGCCGTGATTTCCGCGCCGCTGCGTCCGAAGATGCGCGCCTTGTCGCCATCGCGAATCGCGAGCGCCCGCACCCCGTCGTACTTGAGCTCGAACAGCCATCGGTCGCCGTCGAACGGCCGATCGACCAACTTGGCGAGCGTCAAGGGAAATGACTTCATCGTGAGCGGACCCTGAAGTCTAGGCGCCTTCAATTCGGCGAGTTCCCGCTCGATTTCGGCGCCCGGCTCACCGCCCTCGCGCATCTCGTCGATCGTCAGGCCGGAGAGCACGGAGCGTGGATGAAGCTCGAGCACGTCCTCGTCCGAGGCGTATTCGTCGCGCTTCTTGATCAGCAACCACTGCTGCCTGGCATCGGATTGCCGCCGGTCCTTCATGCCGTGAGTGCGCACCAGCGTGTAGGCCCCATGCAGCTTGAAGCCGGCGAGCTCCAGGTCGAGCTTGCCGGCGCGCACTGCGCCCGCCGCGTCACCGGCAGGATCGATCGGTCGATACTCACCCCGATCCCATACGATCACCGCGCCGGCGCCGTAGTTGCCCTCCGGAATCACGCCCTCGAAATCGCCGTATTCGATCGGATGGTCCTCGACCATCACGGCGAGCCGCTTATCGGCTGGATTCAACGACGGTCCCTTGGGCACCGCCCACGACCGCAGCACGCCCTCCATCTCGAGCCGAAAGTCGTAATGGAGCCGGCGCGCCGCATGCTTCTGGATCACGAACATCGCTCCGGCAGGCCGAGCGCCGTCCTGCGCCTTGCCGAACGGTTCCGGCGTGCGCTCGGGAGTTCTCTTCTCGCGGTACTTGTCGAGCGGCACTGTTCGCCTTTACTTCGCCACAAAATGCTTGGCTACGGACCTGACTATAGCGAAAACCGCGCGACAGGGGCTTTCTGTCTATCGCTCATAAGCTACGATTTGACCCGGAGGCTCTGAAGAGTTTATGGCATCACGGCCGATCGGCAGCGGCAACATCTCTTTTGGCCTGGTCTCGATTCCGGTCCGGTTGTTCACCGCGACTTCTTCCAAGTCCGTCAATTTCAACCTGCTTCACGCCAAAGACCTGAGCCGCATCCAGCAAAAGATCTACTGCCCCGTCGACGACGCGATTATTGACCGCAGCGAGCTGGTGCGCGGCTACGAGATCGAGAAGGGCCGCTACGTCACCTTTACCGACGAGGAGCTCAAGAACCTCGAAGCGCGCGAAGACCACGCGATCGAGATAACCGAGTTCGTGCCGCTATCCGCGGTCAACCCGATCTACTTCGAAGACTCGTTCTACCTCGGGTCGGAGCCGGGCTCCGGAAAGGCCTACAAGCTGCTTGGCGAGGCGATGGCGACGAGCCAGAGGGTCGCGCTCGGGAAATTCACGATGCGTGGAAAAGAACACATCGTACTGATTCGGCCCTATGCCAAGGGATTGATGCTGCACACGGTCTACTACGCGGACGAGGTCAGGCCGGTCGAGGACATCGATCGCGCGGGGAACGAAGCAGTCAAAGACGCGGAGCTCACGCTGGCCAAGCGGCTAATCGACGAGCTTACCCACGACAAGTTCGATCCTTCGCAGTATCACGACAACTACCGCGAGCGCGTGATCGAGGCCGCGCAGCAGAAGGCGGCGGGACAGCAGGCCGACCGAGCCGGCGGCCGAGCCGCGCCGCGGCCAGGTGATCGATCTGATGAGCGCACTCAAGGCGTCGCTGGAAAAACGCGGCGTGGCTCCGGCGAAGACCGATGAGGCCGCGGCGGTATCCGAGAGCAGGGCCAAATCGCACGCTCGTGCCGCACGCAGCGGAGGCGAACGCCGCCGCGCCGCCGGCAAGAAGTAGGATTTCGTCCTGCAAAGGCATCCAGGCTAATGAGTGACGCCGTTCCTCTGGCGGAGGGTATCCGCTTCGGCGTGGTGGCGGGAGCGCTCGACGGCCAACAGGCGCGCCGCGCCATCGAGTCGATCGCGGGGCTCGGCTATGACTCGGTTTTCACCGGCGATCACATCTCCTTTACCGGTCCGATCATCGATCCGCTCACCGAGATCGCGTTTTGGGCGGCACTCAGACCAAACTGACCTTCGGCACCGGCGTGTACCTGCTTCCGCTGCGTCATCCAACGGTGGTCGCCAAGATGGTCGCAACCGTCGATCGGCTGCTCGGCGGCGGCCGCTTCATCTTCGGGGTCGGAGTGGGCGGCGAATTCGCCCGCGAATACGAAGCCTGCGGAATTCCGATCAAGCAGCGCGGCGGCCGCGCCAACGAATCAATCGAAGTTATCAAGCGGCTGTGGACCGAGCCGCGCGTCAGCCATCGGGGGAAATACTTCAGCTTTGGAGAAGTGATCATGCAGCCCAAGCCGCTGACCCCGGGCGGACCGCCGATCTGGGTGGGCGGCCGCTCGGGGGCTGCGCTCAAGCGCGCGGCGCGGCTGGCTGACGGATGGATGCCGTATGTGATAACGGCAAAGCGGTTTGGCGACGGGATCGATTTTATCGGCGCGGAGGCGGCCCGCGCCGGCCGAAGGATCGAGCGCTTTGGCACTGCGGTCTTCATGTTCTGCACGATCGGATCGACTTTCGAGGCGGCGCTCGATGTCGCCGCCGATCAGCTTAGCAGGCGCTACGCGATGGACTTTCGCGAGCCCGCGCGCCGCTATGCCGCGCTTGGCACGCCCTCCGATGTGGCCGCGAAGATCGGCGAGTACATCAAGGCGGGCGCTCGCGATTTCCTGATGGATCTGAACTGCCCGTATGAGGAACGCGACGCGATGCTGCAACGGTTCGCGCGCGAGGTAATCCCGCTGCTGCGGGCGCGTTGACCCCGCGAATCACGATCGGGTTGAGCGCCGTTTGACGAGGCTGACGCTGCGGGCGAGCTGGGCCAGATCCGAAAGATCGCGGGGCTCGCGGCCGAGATCCGGCGCGGCGATCAGTTCCGCCCCGGCCGGCAACAGCGCACGCAATGCTTCGAGCGAGATCGACTCGCGCCGCTTGAGCGCGGCGAAATCGTGCCAGTTGCGCTTCAGCTTGCGCTTCAGGCCGGGCGCGATCCCGGCGCGCTCCAACTCGGCCAGCGCGGGCATCGCCGGTGTCATCCGATTTACGATCATGGCGTCAATCTCCAGGCCGGCGGCTTCGAGCGACTCCACGAAGTGTCGCGCCTCGGCGACGCGCTCGGACTCGGCGGTGGTAACGACAACCACGACCGTTCCGGCGTCGCGAAGGATCGCGTTCGCGCGCCGGGCGCGCTCGGCGAAGCCCTCGTACATGCCGTCGAAGCTCCGGACGAAGGCCTGCACGTCGGAAAGCAGATGCAGCCCCGTAATTCGATCGAAAGCGGCGAGCACCGCCCGCGCCGCGAAATCGACCAGGCTAAGCCCCGGGCGGAGCGCGCCGCGCGAGGCGCCAAGCAGCGTCAGCGCGCGCGAGTTGAGCAGTTCGAGCAAGCGGCGCGGCGCGTCCAGGAAATCGAGGGCCTCGTGCGCGGGCGGCGTATCCAGCACGATCAGATCGCCAGTGGGATCGTCATGAAGCTCCAGCAGCTTTTCCATCGCCATGTAGTCGGCGACGCCGGAAAGCGCGCCTGACAGGTTGCGATAGATCCGGTTGGCCAGGATCGCGTCGCGCGCCGCTGCTGAGCGCGCATAGCGCGCGACCAGCGCGTCGAAAGTCGCTTTCGGATCGAGCTTCATCGCGCGCAGCCGCGCGCCGCTGCCGGTACCGGTCTTTTCGGCGACGCCGTTGAGCGCGACCTGCTGCGGGCCGCGTCCGCGCGGGTCGAGTCCGAGCGCATCGAGCAGGCGCGGCGCCGGATCGACCGTCATCACGTCAACCGCCCGGCCCTCGATCGCGCCGCGCATCGCCAGCGCTGCGCTGAGCGTAGTCTTGCCGACGCCGCCGGGTCCAAGACAGATCACCAGCCGATGCGATCGCGCGAAGAGGGCAGCCGGCTTCATCAATGCCACCCGGCCAGCAATTCCGCTTCGAGCTTGCCGCACAACTGGTTGATTTCCTTCAAGCCGATGGCCGGCGCGAAGAGCATCGGGAGTTCGATTACGTTGAGGCCCGCGTGCTCCAGTTTCCGGCGGGCTCTGGCGGCGCCGGCCGCCGCCTCGACCCGCCGCATCGCGAGCCGCGCGTGCGCGCGTGGCGCGGCATCGGCGGCCAGTTCCCCGGAATCGAAGAGCGCGTCCGGCACGCCGCTCAGGATCGCCGCGACGCGGTGTATCCCGAGATCGCCCCCAAGCGCCGCCGCCGCTTCGATCGCCTCGCGCAGCGCAAGCTCCTCGGGCGTGAGCGTCAGCACGATACCGAACCGGTTAGGATCGCCGAGAAAGCGCTCGACCTCCGCCGCCAGATTGTTGAGCGTGCCGATCGGCGCGATCCCTCTGACGCCGCGAGCGACCGAAAGCAATTCGAGCGCGTTGCCGGTGGCGGGCGCGTCGATCACCACGTAGCGATTCGCGAGCGCGGCCCGGCCGGCCATTTCCCGCAGCCGCTCTAGCATCAGGAACGCCTCCAGCCCCGGCAGCGCGGCAGTGACGTAGCCGAAGGTGCGGCTCTTGAGCATCCGGTGCGAGATCACTTTCAGCGGGACAATCCGCTCTATAAACGCCTCCAGTTCCGTGCGCGGACTGAGCGCGATCACTTCCAGGTTCTCGCCGGGCTGCGTAGAGCGGGCGCCATTGAGGGTGATCTGCGCGCCCAGGATGCGGGCTGCCGAGAGCCGCCGATCGAGATCGGCGAGGATGGTCGGATGCCGGCGCGAGAGCGTCACTGCGAGCGCGGCGGCGATCGTGCTCTTGCCGGTGCCGCCCTTGCCGGTGATGAATATCAGACGGGGCAGGACCATCGCCTAATACTTAGCATGAACTTTTGCGACACCAATGGGCGCGGTCTGATACGGCGTTGACGACGTTTACCCTTTGACATCCCTCGTGATACACAAGCCGAACAATGGAGTGCCCTCTCTGGCGGTCGGCTCCCGACGGTGGGCTCCTTGCCACCGAAGGCGGCGCGCACAGACACAGCATCGAAGAGAGGTAGACATGCCAACAGAGAGACACGAGTCCATGCAGAATGACGCGGAAGCGCTGTTCACCAAGCTGTTCCTGACGCCGGAGGGACGGGCCAATCCGTACCCGCTCTACCACCAACTTCGCGCGGCCGCGCCGGTGCATCGCGCCAAGATGGGTATGTGGCTGCTCAGCCGCTATGACGACTGTCGGGCGGCGATGCGCGACCCGCGCCTGGGCAAAGACTATGCGCCGATGGTCGAACAGCGCTTCGGCCGCGACTGGCGACAGCATCTGTCGTTGACCGCCGGCGAGCACATGATGTTGAACACCACCGGGCCCGAGCACACGCGGCTGCGCAAGCTGGTCTCGAAGTCGTTCACGCCTCACATGATCGAGAATCTCAAGCCGAGCATTGAACGCACCGTGACCGCGCTGCTCGATCCCGTCGCCGCGGCCGGCGGCGGCAATCTGCTCGAAGCGGTCGGCTTCCCGCTGCCAGTGACGATTATCGGCGAGATGCTCGGTGTACCCGAAGCGGACCGGCCGCCGTTTCGGCCGCTGGTGCACGACCTGGTCGCCATCTTCGAGATGGAGCCGACCCCCGAACAGCTCGCCACCGCGGACGCCGCGCAACTCGCCATCAGGGAGTACTTTCTCAGGCTGATTGCGGAGAAGCGGAAACGATCGGACGCCGATCTTCTGAGCGCCCTGGCTCGCGCGGAAAACGACGGCGATCGGCTGACGGACGACGAGCTGGTGACGATGGCGTTCCTGCTTTTCGCGGCCGGCTTCGAGACCACCACCAACTTATTCGGCAACGGACTGCTGGGTTTACTCCGCCACCCCGATCAGATGGCGCTGCTGCGCCGCGACCCGTCGCTGTACGCCAACCTGCCCGACGAGTTTCTGCGTTACGATGGCACCGCGCAGTCGGTGAATCGTGTCACCGAGGCCGCCATCGACATCGGTGGCACCTCGATCCCGGCCGGCGAACAGGTGTTCATGCTGATCGGCGCCGGCAACCATGATCCCGCGCGCTATCCGCATCCCGATCAACTGGATGTCACACGCACCGAGATCGAACCGCTGTCGTTGGGGGGTGGGGTCCACTTCTGCCTAGGCGCCGCGCTGGCGCGCGCGGAGGTCGGCATCACCTTTCGCAATCTGCTCGACCGCTTCCAGACCATCGAGCTGAGCGGTGAACCTCCACAGTTCCACGACCGCCTGACCCTGCGCGGCCTCACCGCCCTCAACCTCACGTGCCGCACAGTAGCCGGCCCGCGCGCCAGCGTCGCGGCTGCGGCGGCGAGCGTCCTGGTTGAGTCACCGGCCACAACCGCGACCACAGGGCACGTCGAGCGAGGATTGCGGCCGCGCGCGGGGGACACCGACGCCGACCTGCGTTGGCGCGCCGAGTTGCGCCACCGCATCGAGACCGAGCCGGCGCGCCACGATTCGGTCCCGACGCGCACCGGAGCGCGCCTGGCGGCGACGGTCGGGCTGCTGCAGCGCAACCGCCTGTTCGAGCGCTGCAGCACGGCGGAGTTGGCGCACCTCGCCGCCACCGCCTACGCCATCAGCTTCGAGCCCGGCGACCTGCTCTGCGTGGAGGGAGCGGAGTCCCCCGAGTGCTACATCATTGAAGAAGGGCATGCGACCGTGACCATCGGGCGCAGAGGCGTAGCGACCGTCGGCGAGCATGACGTCGTCGGCGAGCGCGGCGTGCTGCTCGACACGGTGCGCGCCGCCACGGTGACGGCGATGACGCACATGATCACCTACGCCATCTCGCGCGAGCGGCTGCGGGCGCTCGTCGCCGGCAACGCGGCGGCGCGACAATGGATGTTGGACGAAATGCGCCGGCGGTATCCGAACCTCAGCTGAGTCGGTGACACAAGGCGCTGCTGGACGAGCTTGGCAGCCGAAACACAGCCGAGCCTGACTGAAACGCGAAAGGCATTTCCACGACTCTTTCCATATGCGTGAAAAGAACGCCGGCGAGCGGGAGATGAAGAGCGTCACGCTCGCGATTGCGCCCGCGCAGATCGCCTTGTTCAAGGCGATAATCGAGTCTTACGACAACCTCGCGACGCTGCGCACCGAGGACCCGCTGCGCCATCATTTGAGGCTCTGGTTTGATCCGGCGCTGGAAGGCGAGGTGAATCGGCTGCTGGATTCACTCGCGCCGGAATTTTCGATAGTCAGGATTGAGACCACCGATGAACGCGGCTGAATTGGCGTTTCCTCAACTCGCGGGTTTGACTTCGACCGCGTAATCGCGTCCCTCCCAGCGCTGGTCTTCGATCCAGAAGAAGGTGAAACGGATCGGCGCGCGCTGCTCCGCCCTGACATCGATATCGACGAAGTCAATGCCAACCGCGGTCGGGTTGGATCGGGTGTCGGACGCCGCGTCCCAATCTCCGAGGCACCAATGGAGCAGGAAGGGCTTGTGCCCGAAGATGCGCAGCCGGGCGCCAGGTGGCACCTCGTGGATACGCCGGTTGGGTTTCCACACTTCGAGCAGGGTGCGGCGGCCGCGGTCGCGGTAGCGCTCCTGGACGTCTTCGATCAGGTCGAAGACCCGGCCGTCGGCGGCCGATCGGAGCAGCTTGATATATTCGGCGTGCGCCCACATCAGCGGCATCGCGGCGCCGGTCGGCTTGCCGAAGTATTGGAAGTGATCGGGATTGTCCGGGCCGTCCCAGATTTGCTCGGGCAGCAGCGAAGTGGGCGTGGCGAACTGCTCCATCGCGCGGATATACGGACGCGCGTCGCCTCCCGCTGCGAGCTCATAGTGGCCGCGCTCGCCGGTCAGAAGCGGCCACGGACGCCCGCGACCCCATCCTTCATAGGGGCTGCCGTCGTCGCGCTGGCCGTAACCGTCATGATTGTAGCGCCGCCAGCAGGGGCCGGCCGGGAAGTCTTTTTTCAGGAGCTGATCGACCACGCGCAGCGATTCCTCGATCAGCGGGTCAGCGGGCCGGCGTATCCCATAGCGCACCAGCTCGAGGAATCCGGCGTCGATGATGTCCTTGGCGGGGAAGCTGGTCTGCGAATTAGGCGGGCGATTTGTGATGTTGATCGCGCCCTGGTTGGGATCTTCCTCCTCGCGCGGGTCGGGATTATCGACCTCGACCGGATTGATTCGGATGAAGTGCCGCGTGATTCCGGGAACGACTGTGCCCTGGGTGGTGACGGTCCAGGTCTCGACGTGCATCTCTAGAAAGTCGGCGTATTCCTGCAGGAACCGCGCGGTAACGTGATCGCCGCGATCGTTCGCGAAAGCCGCGGCGCAGATCAACGCGGCAATATTGCTGGCCAGCGTCGATGGCGAGAAACCGGCGTTTTCCTCCCATCGATCCTGCGGCGTCGCCGGCCCGTGAGTGACCAGATAACCTGCCGCCGCAAGAACCATCTGATAGGGGTCGAAATCGCGCAGCGCTCCGGCCCGCTCGAGCCGCCAGGCGAGCATGATCGGAAAGGCGACCTCGTCGAGCTGGATTCCGCGCCAGTAGGGTTGTCCGTCGGTCCAGAAATTCTGCGGAAAGCCCCCGTCGGGTTGCTGCGTGCAGGCCAGGTAGATGAGCGCGCGCAGCGGAGTGGTGACGTCGCCGGCGGCCAGCAATCCAGTCGCGCTGTTGACCATGTCGCGCGTCCAGACCAGATGATAGCCGCCGAGATCCTCGTCGCTCTTGGTCTCTCCCCACGGGATGCTGAGCGAGGCGATGATCGCGCCGGGATAATTCTTGTCCTCGTGCGCGAGCAGCAGCTCGCGGCTTCGACGGTACAGCGAGCCTCTGTCGCCGGCGAATTTCTCGAGCGGATAGAGATGCGCGCAGGCTCGATTCCATTGATCGAGGAAGCGCTCGCGATGCTCCGGGAATGGAATGCCGAGCGACTGGAAGAGGCCCGTCACCGCGCGATGGAGCGTGTGGCCAAGGGCGAGCCCGAGCGTGAAGTGATAGCCCTGGCGCAGATCGATCTCGCCGGTCAGCGCGATATTGCCGTTCTCCGCCGCCGCGAACCTGTAATCCATCCGGAAGTTGTCCGCCAGGTCGCGCCACCCGTCGGTAGCGCCGACGTAGCCGCACGATCGGTGGATGAACGGCAGCGTCGCCGCCATCGCGAGCCAGGTCCCATTCTTGTGGGCGGTCAGGAACTCGCGTCCCGCCACAAACCCGACGTTGCCGTTGTTGCCCCATCCGCCGACTTCGAGATGTGGCGCCAGCAGCACGTAGAGATGGAGCTTGCCAAGGAAGTCCGGATCGCCATCGAGCCGGGCGTCGATCAGGACGCACGCCTGATGGGGATCTGAGATGATCTCCTTGATCATCCGGTAGCGGCCTTCCTTTTCCACGCTGGTGATCCTTATCCCCAGCCCGTGCTCGCCGAGGTATTCGACCGTCGGCTCCAGGTCGCGCCACTCGTCATGGAAAAAAGTCGCGCCGTCAGTGATCAGGAATTGCAGGTCGCGTATCTGAGGATGGTCGATGGTCGGGTAGTAGACTTCGTTGAGTATCCCGCGCGAGATCGTGAACCAGATGCGGCTCGCGGCTGAATAGGCGGTCCCTACTACGTCCTTGGCGGCGCGAGTCCATCGCGGCTGGATGCCGGGGGCGCCGAAGGCCTTGGGTGAATCGACGATTGTGGCCATTGTGCCGGTCCTTTTTTCAGGGGCTCTCGCTTGGTTCGGCAATCACCGCACTGGACGCGGCGGGGCGCGGACGGAACACATAGGAGACCACGATACTGAGGCCATACAGCGCGAGCAGTGGAATCGCGAGCAGAAACTGCGAGACCATGTCCGGAGGCGTCAGCGCGGCCGCCACTACGAAAATCCCCAGCACCGCATAGCGGAATTGCTTGAGCATCATGTGATGGTCGATCAAGCCGATCCGGGTGAGGAAGAGCGCGAAGATCGGCATCTCGAACGTGAGCGCGAATGCGAGCAGCAGCTTGGCGGAGAACATCAGGTATTCGCTGATCCGGATCGTCGGCGTGACGCCGATGCTCGCATACTGGCTCAGGAAGAAAGCGTAGCCGACCTTGAACACCACCGCCCAGCAGAAATATCCGCCGAGCACGAAGAAGATGGTGGCTGAAATCACGAACGGCGCGGCCATCCGCCTTTCCGCCTGGTAGAGTCCGGGCGCGACAAACTTCCAGATCTCGTAGAGCACGGCGGGACTCGCGATGAAGAGCCCGGCGACCATCGCCACCTTGATCTTGGTGAAGAACGCCTCGCCGACGCCGGTGCCGATCAGCAGGATGCGGTTGTGGGAGACCTCGCGGATGGGCCAGGTGAGAAGCGCGAACAGCTGATCGTCGAACGCGTAGGCGATCGCGAACCCGATCGCCAGCGCGATAATCGCGCGAATCAGACGGACGCGGAGTTCCTTGAGGTGCTCCATCAGAGGCATGCGCGCCTGCTCGGGAGATTGTGCGGGGCTCGGATTGCGGATCGCTCTCCACGGCGATGAGGCCCGATCAGGCCTGTCCGGCCGGCGGAGTCGGCTCACGGCGCTCGGGCGGCGGATTGTCGGCCGTGGACTTGTCGCTGCGGGGTTCTTCTTCGAGCGCCTCGGTCAACTCACGCATCACTTCGTTGCTGGCGGAGCGCAACTCGCGCAGGATTTTCCCGAGCGCGCGCAGCACCTCGGGGAGCCGCTCCGGTCCGATTACGACCAGCGCTACGACCAGCACCACGAATATTTCCACGATGTTCAACTTGAGCGCGGCCGCGATTTGTTCTGCAGACGGTCATTCCCATATTCTTCGTCGTAGTTCGGAGTGTCAACGATGCTCAAGACCGCGCTTGTCGCAGACCGGAATTACACGAAGCATTTTGCCGGCCGCGCCCATCCCGATCGCCCGCAACGAATCGAAGCGATGATGGCGATGACCCAGCGGCTCACGCGCGGCGGGCTCGGCTTCCATTCGCCGCGCGAGGCGACGATCGACGAGATCGCGCTCTGCCACGGCCGCGAGTACATCGCGATGGTCGCGCGGACAGCGGCGCTGGAAAGATACGACTTCGACCCCGACACTCACGCCTCGCGCGACACCTTCAAGACCGCGCTGCTCGCCGCCGGCGGCGTGCTTACCGCGGTCGAGGCGGTGATCGACGGCGAGGCGGACAACGCATTCGCGATCGTGCGTCCGCCGGGCCATCACGCGCTTCCGGAACGCGCGATGGGCTTCTGCTTCTTCAATAGCGTCGCGATCGCCGCGCGATGGCTGATTGGCGGGCGCGGACTTCGCCGCGTGATGATCGTCGATTGGGACCTCCATCACGGCAACGGCAGCCAGGAGATATTTTACGAATCGCCCGAGGTGCTTTACGTCTCGACCCATCAGTTCCCCCACTACCCCGGCACCGGCTCGCTGCAAGAGCTCGGATTCGGCGCGGGAGCCGGATACACGGTGAACGTCCCGATGCCGGCGACGTTCGGCGACGCCGAATACCTCCGCGCGTTTGACGAACTGCTCTTGCCGATCGGGCGGAAGTTCAAGCCGGAGTTCATCCTGGTCTCCGCCGGGTTCGATTGCCACTTTCGCGACCCGCTCGGCGCGATGAGAGTCAGCGAGGACGGGTTCGCCGCGATGACGAGGAGGGTAAAACGGCTCGCCGCGGAATGCTGCGGCGGCAGGATGGCCGCCGCGCTGGAAGGCGGCTACGACCTGCAGGCGCTGGCTGCGTCGGGCGAGGCGGTGATCGAGGAATTGGGGCGCGAATCCGACGAGCGAATCGCGCCCGCTCAGGGCGGCGATCGCGTGATGCCGATAATCGACCGGGCCCGCAGCAATCTCGCTGCGTTCTGGGATCTGGGGTGAGCGGCTGACATTTCACCGCCATCGCGGTTACACGAAGTCCATGTCGCCCGGAACCCATTGCCACATATGGAGTTGCGTGAGTTCCGGTTCGTCGCCGCTGGGCCAGAGGTAGACCTCGGAGCGCATCGGTAGGAAACCAGCCGCGTGCAAGACCTTCCAGTGCCGCCATCGTGGCGGCGCCGAAAAACTGAGATGGCTGCAACCAGACGCCCGTGCCGTCTCGATAAGGTGGAGCAGCATCGCCGAGGCGAGGCGGCGCGGCGAGACGGGCGCTACAAATTCCATCAACCAGCTCGTCTGTCGGTCAATTCTCAGAACGTAGTAACCCGCCAGCTTGTGGCCGTCCACCAGCGCGAAGGCGAGATACTGCGCCGTTGGATGTCCGAGGTAGCGCCAGTTCAGGAACTCGGCATCGTGTGGCGACCAGAAGCCGGGCCAGGTCATGCACCGCTGGGTGACCTCATCAACGCTCGATTCGAAGCGTCGAACCAGTTCGAAACGCAAGGCCGGCCTGACTCGGGAGTACGAGCTCGCGCCATGCGGTCAGAGCAGTGTCCAACAGCGCCCCGCCGGCTGCACTCACGAAGGCGGGCCAGTGATGCTCGGCGAGGTAGGCTTTCGTATTCAGCATCAAGACGGCCTTGGGAGCCGGACCCACGATTTCGGCCGTGCGACCGTATTTGATTCCGGCCCCGTACGATTTCCGGTTGGGCCAGCTGAGCGAGATAGCCGTGCGTTGCCACGCATGAGAACGCCACGCCTGGCTGCGCAGTCCGTATATCCCTTGGTGCTGCCATGCCGGGGCTACGACCGAATCACCATCCAGAGTGCCTTCCATCCACTGCGCCCCCCGCGCCACCGGCCATGGCCAGGAAGCGTAGCAGCCAACGAGTTGCCCGCTGGCGCGGTCGAATACTACCCAGCAGCGCGCTGTGCCATATGGGTTGCGTCGGTAAATCCAGTCAAACCGCGAGCGCGATCGCTTGCGGCCATAGCCGTCGTTGACCAGGTCGTAGATACCATCGAACTCCGCCGGCAAGGCCCGCCGAATGTCGAAGCGCGGATGCATCGACTCCAGTGGTGCCGGAGCGTGCAGCCACTCTTCAAAGCGGTCAACGCGTCGGAAATGGAAGGGCGCAGCCAGCGGAACCGCCGATTCTGTTCCGGGCTCAATCACCGGCCGGAGAATTTCGGCTGGCGCTTCTCCAGAAAAGCACGGACGCCCTCGCGATAATCCTCGCTGTCGAAGCATCGCGCGACCAGCTCGGAAACCATCCTGGAATTGCGCTGATCCGGATCTTTGAGCGCTTCGCGAATCGCGGCCTTGGCCGCGGCGATCGTCAGCGGCGCATTGGCAGCCATCTTGAGCGCGTAGCTTCGCGTCGCGTCCTCCAGCTCGGCGGGCTCGAGCACGCGGTTCACCAGGCCCATCGACGCTGCCTCGTCGGCGTCGAACAGCCGCGCCGATAACAGGATGTCGCGCGCATTCGCCGGACCGACCACAGCCATCAGCGCGAGAACCCCCTCCAACGGATACGCCAGTCCGAGCCGCGCCGCCGGAACCCCCAAACGCGAGCCGCGGGCTGCGAACCGTATATCGCATCCCAGGGCCACCTGAACGCCGCCGCCGACGCATACGCCGGAGATCATCGCGATTATCGGCTTGGAGCATTCGACCATCGCGCCGAGCGCACGGTTCGGGGCGTCGCGGTATGCCTTCGCCTGATTGGTGTCGGCCCTGAGGCTCGGGAATTCCGAGATGTCCGCCCCCGAGATGAATGCTTCCGGCGTGGCGCCTCGCATGATGATCACGCGCACGTCCGCATCGGCCTGCAACTCGGTGACCCCTTCGGCGATTCGCTTCCAGGTGCGAAGATTGAGTGCATTGCGCACCTGGGGCCGGTTGAGGATGAGCCATCCAAGCGGCGCCTCGCGCCGGACCAGGAGAGGATCGTTGGCTTCTTGCTCGCTCACGGTCAGAATGCCTCCAGCAGTGATACTTCGTCATGGTGGCGGTGACAACAGCGTCCGAGCAAGACCTCGAGCGGTTTGCGCGATCGACCGAACGGCCTTTTCGGTAGTTGCATGCGTCCCTGCGAGCCACCTTCAGAACAGCCCACTACAGCGCAGCACTTTACTTGAGACCCGGAAGTGCGTACTATGCTCAATTGAATAACTGCTCGGACGTAGCCTCTCACTCAGGCCCGGAAATAGGTTTCGGGTTATCTGTTCGGAAGCGACCCCCGGCAAATCACACAGGAGGGCACTAATGCCCAGTAAGTTGTACGTAGGCAATCTGGCCTACTCAGTCACCAGTGACGATCTTCAGGAGCTTTTCTCGCAGGCCGGAAAAGTCGAGAGCGTCGCGGTAATCAGCGACAAGTTCTCAGGCCAATCCAAGGGCTTCGGCTTCGTGGAGATGTCCACTCCTGCCGACGCCGCCAAGGCGATCCAGACGCTTGATGGCGCCGATCTGAAGGGCCGGAACATCAAGGTCGATGAGGCGCGTCCCAAGGAAGGCGGCGGCGGCAATCGCCGCGGCAACGGCGGCGGTCGCGGCGGCGACAGCCGCTGGTAGGTTAAGCATACAGGGCGGCGCCCAAGCCGCCCCGGAGCCACAGGTTCCTCATGCGGGCGGGCAGAAATGCCCGCCCCGCATAATCAGCTGACTCCTCACCGCGAGGAGCTTCGACGCCTTCTCGTCTCACAAATCCTGAAAGCCTCTCGGATCGCGAGAAATCACAGCCACGTCTGGAACACAACGGAAGGAGCAGGATAGGCCATCCCTCTTTGTCTCTGCATGCAGTCATGGTAGAATGGCACCATCTCCAGGTAGAAGACTACAAAATGGGTCTCAACATTAAGAACGAGGAGGCGCATCGCCTGGCCCGGCAACTGGCGACCCTAACCGGCGAGAGTATGACTACGGCCGTCAAAGAGGCGCTTAAGGAGCGCCTCGAGCGGATGCGGCGCACCCGCCGCGCCAGCCTCGCAACGCGCCTGATGCTGATAGGTAAGGACTGCGCGGTGCGTCTGAAGGAGCCGTTCAAGTCTGTCGATCACGCTGAGCTTCTGTACGACGAGCGCGGACTGCCGCGATGATAATCGATACCTCGGCGCTCATCGCGATACTTCGGGACGAGCCGGAGGCGCCCGCGTGCGCAGAGGCGATCGAGAATGCCACGACCCGGCGCATTTCCGCGGCGAATTTCGTCGAAGCCGCGATCGTCATCGACGGAAGCCGGGACCCGATCGCAAGCCGCCGATTCGACGATCTCGTCAGGGAAGCGCGCCTAGTGATCGAGCCAGTGACCGAAGCTCAGGCGAGAATTGCGCGCGAGGCCTATCGCGACTTCGGCCGGGGCAGCGGGCATCCGGCGAGGTTGAACTTCGGCGATTGCTTCGCCTACGCGCTCGCCAAGGTGACCGGCGAAGCGCTGCTCTTCAGAGGCGATGACTTCTCACGCACTGACATCGCCGGCCCCACAGAGGAGTGACTAAAGTTTCGCGATCACCTCGTTCCCGATCTTCTCGAGGCCGCGCGTAAGGCCCTCGGCGTCGAACGCGGGCGGCGGCATCGCGATCCGCGCGACCCCGAGATCCTCGACGGCCTTGATGAAGTCGGGCTGCGGCCGTCCCATGCACGAGATCTCGATCTCGCCGAAATTCCGGCCGCGCTTGCCGCATTCATCTTTCACGAGCCCCAATAGCTCCTTGAGCTTGACCGGATCGACGAGCGCCGGGAAAAAACCGT
Organism: uncultured delta proteobacterium; assembly: GCA_963830715.1. GTDB lineage: Bacteria > Desulfobacterota > Binatia > Binatales > Binataceae > CAVVMA01. Next base: position 300,724 of record CAWHNS010000020.1, on the reverse strand, counting down.
CGCCGAAGCGGGCAGCGCGCCGCGCCGCCGCCGGCGAATGTCCCCCGATATGTATCGGTACGCCGCCCTTCTGGATCGGCTTCGGAAAGCTCTTCACCGGCCCGAAGCTGAAATGCTTGCCGTGAAAGCTCGATTCGCCGTCGCGCCATAGGGAGCGCATCGACTGAATCGCCTCATCGGTGCGTGCGCCGCGCGAATGGAAGTCGATCCCCAGCGACTCGAACTCCTCTTTGAGCCATCCGCTGCCTACGCCGAGCATCGCCCGCCCGCCCGACAGCACATCGAGGGTCGCCATCTCCTTGGCGAGATAAAGGGGATGCCGCTGCGGCAGGATTATGACGCCGGTCGCGAGCTTGAGTTTCGTGGTTACCGCAGCGGCGAAGGCAAGGGGCAGCAACGGATCGGGAATGGGAACGTCCTCGCCGCCGGGCAGCTTACCGTCGCGCGAGTATGGGTATGGAGACTTGAATCCCGCCGGGATGACCACGTGCTCGACCGTCCAGATCGACTCGAAGCCGCAACCCTCGGCGGTCTTGGCCAAATGGGTGAGCAACGCGGGCATGCTGAATGGTCCCGAATTCGCAAACATCAACCCGATCTTCATCTTGTCCCGATCTCCAATTGCGGGGATTTGGAGCACCATATGTAGCTTGTCGCGCGCCGGATTGAAAATCCTGCGAGGCTGAAGCGGTCAGATCAGTTTCATTCCGGTCACGGCCTCCAGCTCGGCAATCGCTCGAGGCCCGCTTTCCACCTTGATCGTTGTCATACCCATGGCGCGCGCGGGTTTGAGATTGCCGCCGAGATCGTCGAGCAACACGCACGCGCCGGGTTTCACGGCGAGCTTCTCGCACATCATCGTGTAGATACGCGGGTCGGGCTTTCGGATGCCGACTTTCGAGGATTCGATCAGCTCGTCGAACAATTCCATGATCTCGCGCGCATAGAGCGCGCGATCCGCGGCGGCGCCGCCGGCCGCACTCGGCGGCATGTTGTTGGTGATGCAGCCGGTTTTGAACCTGGTCTTGACGCGGCGCAGCGCCTCGATCATTTCAGGCCGGAAATCGCCCGCCAGCAGCGGAAGTACATCGCGACCCAGTATGCGATGGCCGAGTGCCCGGGCTTCTGCCGCGAAGGCCCTGTCAAAGCCGTCGAGGTCGAGCTCCGAGCGCTCGAACATGGCCCAGGCATTGTTATCGTGATTGGTGGAATTGATTTTGCGGATAACGCCGGTCGGAATGCCCTTTTCGCGCTCGTAGCGCGCGAAGGCCTCGAACGGCGAGGTCGTGAACACGCCGCCGAAATCCCATATCACCGCTTCGATCAAGTCATGCTCCTGAGTCGGCGAATTGGAACGATTCGGAGAGAGCCCGGCATGTTACGTCGAATAGCACTTTCGGCCGGGCTCGTCACTCGTCAAAGACTCGAATCGACTAGGTGAACCTATCGCCCATCGCCCCACGCGGCTGCCTGTCGTTACGCAGCCCGACAAATCACGCCGCCTGATGGGGTGTTACGTTGACGGCAATCTCAATTGTGTGCGAGCCTCGCCGCCGTGGGCTATACGTCGTACTAACGCGGACATACGGGCGAACGAAATTATGAACAAACTGAATCGGCTGGCAATGGTCACAGGGCTGGGGCTCATGCTGGGAGTGACGCCAAGCTGGGGCGGAGGACCCCCGAACCCGACGGCGAGCGATGAAGCCGGCAACACCGCCGGGGGTTCGCTGGCGCTGTTCCAAAACACCCCCGGCGAAGACCAGATCGGTAACAACGGTGGTGTTGTTGGCGAGGGCGCGAGCAACACGGCCTTCGGGTACTTCGCGCTCTCCGCCAACACCGCCGGTAGCTACAACACCGCCAGCGGAGCTGAGGCGCTATACTTCAACACCACCGGCAACGACAACACCGCCAGCGGATTCAACGCGCTCTTCAGCAACACCACCGGCGACAACAACACCGCCACCGGGCTGAACGCTCTCCAGGGTAACACCACGGGCAACGACAATACCGCCACCGGTCAGAACGCGCTCTTCCACAACATCACGGGCGCCAACAACACTGGCAGCGGATTCAACGCGCTCTTCAGGAACACCACCGGCAGGAGCAACACCGCCAACGGACTCGACGCGCTCTACACCAACAACGGCAGCTTCAACACCGCCAGCGGAGTCAATGCGCTCAGGAATAACGTCACCGGCGGCGACAACACCGCCACCGGAGTTGACGCGCTCGAAAACAACAACGGCAGCTTCAATACCGCTGCCGGATTTGAGGCGCTGGTCAACAACACTACGGGCAAAGACAACACCGCCAACGGGTACGATGGGCTCTTCAGCAACACCACCGGCAGCAACAACACCGCCAGCGGACTCAACGCGCTCTATGCCAACAACGGCAGCAACAACACCGCCAGCGGACTCGATGCGCTCTACAAGAACGCCACCGGCGACAACAACACCGCCGGCGGAGTCGGGGCGCTGTCTAACAACGCCACCGGCAGCAACAACATCGCCCTGGGCTACAGCGCAGGCGCCAACCTCATCGATGGGAACAACGACATCTATATCGGTAATTTAGGCGCCGTGACCGAGAATCGTACGATCCGCATCGGCGCCCAGGGCCTGCAGACCCGCACGTTCGTCGCCGGCATCAGCGGGACCAACGTCACCGGCGGCGCCGACGTGGTCGTCAACGGCAACGGTCAGCTTGGCATCGTAAAGTCGTCGGCCCGCTTCAAGGATGACATCCGCGACATGGGCGACGCGAGCGAGCGGCTGATGAAGCTCCGCCCGGTGACCTTCCGCTACAAGGACGATCCAACTGGCATCCTCCAGTACGGCCTGGTCGCGGAGGAAGTGGCGCGAGTGTACCCGGAGCTTGTGACCTACGGCGCCGACGGCAAGGTCGAGAGCGTGCGCTACTCGATGCTCACCGGAATGCTACTCAACGAATTGCAGAAGCAGACCATCGAGAACGCGCGACAAGCGGAGAAGGTCCGGAGACTCTCCGGGCAGGTAGCCGAGTTGAGAGCAGATCGCGACCGTGACCGCGCGCAACGAGCGGCCTTCGAGGCGCGACTCTCGGCTCAAATGGTTGAGGTCAAAGCTACGTTCCAGCACCGGCTTTCGGTACTTGAGCAAACCACGCAAGCCCGCGACGGAGGCCGCAAGTTGGCGGGATATTTCGATCGGTAAGCGCACCGCGCCGAGCGGCTGGCGGAACAGAATAACTTCGCTGCAAGACTCAGTACTTGATCTGGCGGTGAAGCCGTTCCTGCTCCTTTAGCTTGCGATCTACGTGCAGCTTCGCTTCGGCCCGGCGCGCTTCATCTTCGGTCGCGAACGGGCTGACATGCACGTTGTACCAGGTTTTGCGGCCTATCGGGGTTGCAACCGCGTAGCTCTGGTAGCCCAGCTTGCGGAGCTTCGCGACCACCCAGTCGGCAGCCTTCTTGTCCGTCACCGCCTCGATCTGAATGGTGTATCCCCTGCCTCGCAAGGGCGTCACCTGTGACGAGATTTCGGGTGCGCTGCGCAAGTCTTCGGTACTCGCCAGCGGTGTCGGGCCGGCCTTCGCAGGCACCGCTCGCGCGGCGGGCCTCGCCACTGGCGAACTGGTCACGGCAGCAGCGGGCATCGAAGGAGATTTCGCTTCCGCCGTATCTGGATCCCGGCCGGTCGAGGACGGCGCGAACGCCGCCAAGGTCGCCACCGATGCGGGAAGCGGGTAGCCGGTCGCTGACCGCTCGCTGCCCTCCCGCCGCAGTCCGAACACATAGCCAGCCAGCAGCCCGAGCAGGAGCATCGAGCCTGAGAGCAACCCGAGTCCCGCCAGGATCGGGATCGTCTGATAGCCGGGCGGCTTGAACAGGGGCGATGTGGTAGTCGTCGGGACCGCGTTGCGGGTGTCCTCGAATGTGAGCGGCTGGTCCGGATCCGGCGAAAGAACCTCCACCTCGACCTCTCTGTCAGCCTCGACTCGGCGCCGCCGAAAAGCCGTGCCCTGCGTTTCTGCCCGCCTCCGCTCAGCGTCGCCGGATTTCGGCGCCGTATGGTAACTGACGAACGCCGGACCCTCTATCGCGTCATCGTGAGCCTGATCGGTGTGCGCCCCAGCGTTAGACGCCGCGGCCATCGACTTGAGTCGATCCCCACGACGAGCGCGCGAAAACGCGCCGTCGAGCAGCGCGGCGATTCGTTGTCTCAGGCCGGCGGCAATTGTCATTTCGGTTCCCGGTCGAACAGGCTGCGCGCAACAGCGCTACGCTCTCGTCAATCGTCTTCGTTCGTTGACTCCAGCATCCGGACTCTCTGCATCGCGGTCGAGTCGCCCTGGCCCGCGCTCTGCGATACCACTCGAGCGCCTCGTGGTTATCTCGGGCCACGCCCTGGCCGTGCTCGTACAGATAGCCCAGATTGTACTGCGCATCGACATGGCCCTGCGCGGCTGCCTTTCGATACCATCGCGCCGCCTCGGCGTAGTTCTTGGGCACTCCGACCCCCGTATCGTACATGACGCCCAGATTGTATTCCGCCTTCGGTTCGCCCTGACGGGCCGCCTTCATGAACAAGTCGATCGCCTTGGCGTAGTTACGAGTAACGCCCCGGCCGTTGCAGTACAAGACTCCGAGCCTGGTCTGCGCGTACATCTCGCCCTGGTCCGCCGCCTTTTGATACCAGCGGGCGGCTTGGGCGTAATCGCTTGCCATTCCTTCTCCGGTTTCGTGCATGATGCCCAGGCTCAACTGCGCCTTCGCGTCCCCCTGATCGGCGGCCTTGCCGTACCAGCGTATCGCGAGGGTGTAATCCTGAGGGGCGGCGCCGCCCTTCTCGTAAACGTAGCCCAGGGTGTTCTGCGCGGAGACATTGCCCTGCTCCGCCGACTTTTGCAGCCATTGCAAGGCGAGCGGGTAATCGCGGCTGACGCCCTGACCCGCGAGATACTTCGCGCCGAGCTGGTATTGAGCGCGGGCGTCTCCCTGGATCGCTGATCGGGAAAGCCATTTGAGCGCCGCCGCCTCGTCGAGAGCTACACCCTGTCCCTGGTCGTACATCATCGCAAGATTGTACTGGGGGTCGGGATCACCCTGCGCCGCCGCGGCGAGAAACCATCGAAACGCCTGGCTGTAATTTTTCGGGACGCCATCGCCGGCGGCGTACATATAGCCCAGACCCGATTGCGCTTTCGCATTGCCGCGCGATGCTCCCTCCTGAAACCAGCGGACCGCCTCCGCATAGTTCCTGGCGACGCCCTCGCCGCGCAAATACATAGTAGCCAAGGCGGCTTGGGCGTCCGAGTTGCCTTCACGGGCAAGCTCCAACAATTCCTGGTAAGGCTGCGCACTCGCGGGCCCCGCCGACTCGCGGCGATGTTCGCCATCCTTGGACAGCGCCGCCTGCCGCACCGGTCCGCCGGGCGACGCCTCATCTTTCGCCTTGTTCGTCACTGCTGCCAGCCGGAGCGGCAGGCCTCCTCGTTCGCCGCCGAACTGCCTGTCGAGCATCAGCACTGAGGCGGCGGTGAGCAGCACCAGTCCACCGGCGATCGCGATGACGAAACGCGGCGAAAGCAGGTGACTACTGGGACCGGGCGCGGAAGCCTCCTCCACAACGGAGGACATCGGCCGAGCCCCGGCCGCTCGGGGATCGCGTTGCACTCCCGTCAAGAGCGCAATCATCGAGGCGGCAACCTCCGAGACGTTATCAGGAACAATGAGGGCGTTGTCGCTTGTGGCGCCCTGACCCAACCGCTGCGTGATACTGAGTCGCGCCGCATCCAACCCACCCGCTCCCTGAATCGCATTCGCCACTTCGCTTATTCCCGCCGCGGTCGCCGCGGCGACCGCTCGGATGGCGGCCGGCGCGTGCTTCCGCTTCGTTGATCTCGCACTGCTTGCGGGCCTCCGATGCCTTGATCTCCTCCTGCTTCCTTGCCTCTGCGATGTTGATCAGCGCGTCGCGCTTGGCTTCGGACTCAAGGATCGCGACCCGCTTCTCATGCTCCGCACGCATCGGACCCTCGATCGCCGAGCGGATTTCCTCCGGAAGCCCGATGCTTTTGATCTCGTAGCGCAGCACCTGGACGCCCCAGGCGCACGCCGCATTGTTGAGTTCGCCAACGATACGAGCATTGATCTCCGATCGTTCCTCGAAAGTTCGATCCAGGTCGATCGTGCCGATTTCATTGCGTATGGCCGTATGGGCCAACTGAGCGACCGCCAGGCTCGCCCCATCTTGATGGGCTCGACCCGGCCGGCCATTGGCGGCGCCGAAACTCGGATCGGGCATGGCATACGAGGCCAGTACCGGGTCTTTGATTTGGTAATAAACGACCGCATCGACTTTGACGAGCACTTTGTCTTTGGTAACGCACTCTTGTTGGTCGGCAGCTATGAACTGCTCCTTCAAGTTGTGTCGGTGCTTGACGGTATTGAAGAACGGCGCGATCAGGTGTGGCCCCGCCTTCAGGGTCTTGTCATATTTTCCCAACCGCTCGACGATCCACGCCTCTTGCTGCGGCACCACCTTGACGGCCGATTGGAGGACGAAAATCGTCGCTCCCGCGAGCACAATGATGAGAAGGAGTATGGCCATTGGTTCCCCCGAGGCGGGGGTCCGGTTTCGGTCACGATCAGCGCGAAAATATTATCGAAGCGGGCGGCGTTTGCAAAGGCTCGATTCCGGCCTGCGGTCCAGAAGGTTGGGCTGTAGCGGCCGGATAGTCAGCCGGCGCTTCGGCGCACCGATCGCGCACACGCTCGGCAATTCATCGGCGTTCATCGGTGTTGATTCCGGGTCGAGTACCCCGCTTGTTCGATGCTCGCGGGCCGACTAGTTAGGAGTGGTATGGAATTAGGCAAGATCGGAATCTGGTTCTTCCTGGACGCGATGAGCGGGCCGGACAGTGCGGAGTTCGCGCGCAAAGTCGAGCGGGCCGGCTATCGCATGCTCTGGATTCCCGAGGCGGTCGGGCGCGAGCCTTTCGCTCATGCCGCGTATCTCCTGAGCAGGACGGAACGGCTCACGCTCGCCACCGGAATCGCCAACATCTACGCGCGAGATCCGATGACGATGGCGGCGGCGTCGAAGACCGTGGCCGAACTCTCCGGCGGGCGCTTCGTGCTTGGAATCGGGGTCAGCCACAAGCCGCTGGTCGAGCGCCTTCGCGGGCACAGCTTTGACAAGCCCTACAGCTACATGCGCGAATACCTCGTCAAGCTGAAGTCGGCGGTTTACATGGCACCCGCGCCGAAGGAGGAAGTGCCCGTGCTGCTGGCGGCGCTTCATCCGAAGATGCTGGCGCTGGCCGCCAAAGAGACCCGCGGCACCCATACCTACTTCGTTCCGCCGGAGCATACCGCGAAGGCGCGCGCCGCGATCGGGCCGAATCCCTGGATCTGCGCTGCGCAGGCGGTGATCCTCGAGACCGACGCCGCCAAAGCGCGTGCGATTGCGCGTGGCTATATGAGCACCTACGTACCGCGGCTGCCGAATTACACCAACAACCTCAAGGCGCTCGGATGGACCGATGCTGACTTCGCCGATGGATGCAGCGACCGGCTGGTTGACGCGATCGTCGCCTGGGGTCCGGAACAGAAGATCCGCGATCGGATAGAGGCTCATCTCAAAGCGGGCGCCACGCACGTATGCATCCTGCCCTTGCGCGCTGACGGCTCGCCGCTGCCGGACGAGCGAACGGTCGAAGCATTTGCGCCGTAGCGACCTGAGCATGGCGGTCGGCGCGATCGCGATTGCGGTCGCGCTTGGCGGATGCGCCACGCAGAGCACGAACGCCGATCAGGCCGAGGCCTCCGCCGAACGCGCCCAACAATCCGCGTCCCGCGCCGAAGAGGCCGCGTCGAAGGCTCTGGCGGCCTCCAACGACGCCGCCGAGGCCGCCGAACGCGCGGTCAAGTCGGTCGAAGAGGCTACCAGGGAAATCAATGCCGTAGCGGATCGCCTCGAAAAGCTGCGCGCCGAGCACGAGGAGGCGCGCATCGAGATGGAGGAAGATCGCAACGCAGCGGCGCGACGCGCGAAGGCGAAGAAAGCCGCTGAGGCGCATCGGGCAGTTCCGGGCGCATCGCCGGCTGCGTCGCCTGAAGCCTCGCCCAAGCCGGCATCCGGCGCCGCGCCGACTCCAAAGCCTGCGGCTGCTCCACCCACCCCGGCGCTGCCGGCTCCCTCAGCGACACGCGCCGCGGCAACACCAGCGCCGACAGCATCACCGTGACCGGATGGCAGGTCAATCGCCATCGGCATCGACTGAATCCGCGGTAAAGCTGCGGGCCGCTCTCAGCGAGGAGAGACCGCGCCGCGGGACCTGGATTCGAATCGCGGGACCGATCAGCGCTGTCCTGCTGGGCGTGCTCGGCGCCTCGTTCTACCTGCGCCCGATTGGCGTGCTTCGCTTCGCGCAGGAGACGCGGCTTGCATGGTCCGGCGTGACGCGCAGCGAAATCGCGCTCAACGACGGCTTGATGACCTACTACGTGACCGGCGGCTATCAGGATGAGGAGCCGGTCGTGATGATACACGGCGCCGGTCCCAATGCGGCGCTCGAATGGCGCGGCGTAATTGGGCCCGTCGCGGCGGGGCATTACAAGGTCGTGGCGCCCAACCTGTTCGGGTTCGCGTCCTCCGAGCACAAGCAGGTGCAATATTCGATCGCGTCGGAAGCGGCTTCGCTCGCGGATCTAATCGACAAGCTCAAACTCAGCAAGGTCAACCTGGTCGGTCACGACCTCGGCGCCGACGTCGCGCTCTACTACGCGGTTGACCATCCGGACAACGTCGAGCGGCTGATCCTGGTGTCAGGCGGAATGATCGGATCCGGCGTTGCCAACCGGATACGGCAGCGGCTGCTGCCGAACAATCCGGAGGGCGCGCGCGATCTCATCGACTCGGCATTCTTCGGCCTGCCCCCGATGCCGCAGTTCATGTACGACCGCATGGCGGCGGCGCTCGCGGACGATCTGCCGGCCGAGACCGGGATGCTCGATTCGGTCGCGAAGGACGAGGGGCACATCCGCTCGCGCCTGGGGCAGATCTTCAACACGCTGACCGTCGTGATGTGGGGCGGCAAAGACAATCTGTTCCCGGCGGCGCGCGGCGAGGCGCTTCATGCGGCGCTGCCCGGATCGGCGACCGTCGTGTTCAAAACCTCGGGTCACGAGCCGCAACTGGAGCATCCCGAGGAATTCTCGGAATCGCTGTTGTACCTGTTCCGCCAAACCGAAGGCGGCCGCTGAGTCCGTCTTGCCTCGCGCGTATCGCTCTGCGATAAGCGCTTTTGAACCCATAGCAAAGGAGCGAGGAAGATGAAGCTTTACAGCGTTGAGGTTTCCGAGGGCGAGGCGGTATGTCCAAAGAAGGAGAGGCCCAAAAAAAGATCATCCACTTCCACTGTTACACTTGTAAGGACTACGAACTGAAAACCACTCCTCACTTCGCAGCGCAGAAGCGCAAATTCGCGACGCGGCGCAACGCCGGAGCGAGGGGCAAGAAATGGCCCGCGTAGGCTGGGTCGCGCTGTCGATTTCGATCGCATCCGCGTTATTCCTGCCCGCCGCCGAGGCAGAGATACCAAGGCCAAGCCCCCGAATTCCACGGAGCCTGTCCGAGCAAAGAAACGAGGCACGCCAGCACAATCAATCCCGGCCCAAGCCAGCGCCAACGGCGAACACCGCACAACAGCCACGTTCCCCAGACGGCCATCCTGGCCCCAACGTAAGTCGAGGCGATGGCCGCCAGAACGAGCGATCTTGGTTCGGCGCAACCCGCGCATGGGCGAGCGGAGTGAGCGCACAGGGCTTTTTCAACTTTCTTGTTGCCGCCGCTACCGCAGCCACCGCGACTTTTAGCTACTTGCTCTACCGCGCTACGAAGCGACTTGAACGGGCTTGGGTACTCGTCGGGCTGAAGGAAGCTGAAATTCAGTGGTTCGCTGACGAGGCTTTTTTCATAAAAATAATTTTGTACAGAAAAAACTCTGGCCGAAGCCCTGCGTGGATCACCGGGGGCGTCACGAAAGGGAGTAAGCTCTCCGGCCCGCTACCGGATATTCCCAACTACGAGGGCGACCGATCCTACGGCCCCGAGCCCTGGCGCCGTCTGAATCGAAGGAATTTCCTGAGGAGCGCCTCGCCGTCGATACTGATGCCGAAGCCTTCGGTGTAATGAAGGGTGAATTGAAGCTCCGAGTGTATGGGGTACTTCATTATCGGGACGTTTTCGGCCCCCACGAGACCCGCTTCTGTCTCCATCTTGCGCCAACGGGCGTCCCCCAGCGGGATCGCCCAGTGGCAGTGGAAGCATTTTTTGACGCCCCGGAAGCCTACAACCGCTATACATAGAAGCAGAAATAAAATAGCGGCCTGTCCAAGCTATGCTAGAAAGCAGGATAACGAGGAGCCAAGTCCCTCCTCGCCCTCGCTTCAGGGAGGAGGCCGGGGACAGGTCCGCCGGGCTGAGCCCATCTTGCCTCTCTCATGTCGCTCTGGAACCACCGCTTTTGGGCCATTTCACGCGACCTCAGCGCCGATCGCGCAGCGACAACCCGGATGCGCCGGGGGATAGAAGACCCTCCAAGGACCGTAGAGGATCGGAAGCGGGCCACCGCCTCCAACATATGAAAGCGGAAATGCCCGATCGATCGGAACAACCCGTTTGTCGAGGGCCGAGCAGGCAGAGCACGGCTCCGAGTCCGCAATCCAGACCTTCAGCTCCACGCCGGCGGCGACGTAAGATGCCAAGGCGCTAGCGTTGGCCGATCGGATCGTTTCCGTCTGCGCCACCAGTTGAGCAACGCTCATGCTCCAGCCCAAGGTCCAAGCCAGGGCCCTAGCAAGTTCCCGAATCGACCAACCGTCCGTGACGGAGCGCAGGACCTGCTCGCGTAGCGTGCCGATGCCAGGGCCGAGGAACCCGGCCAGCGGCGCGAAATCATAGGCGCGGATGAACCCGACCAGATCATCATTGGGGAGGCGGAAGTCTAGTCCAGCGGTCGCCCTTAGCTTGTCCGACATGTCGCACCCAGCCGTCACTCGGGCGCGGGGCGCTTGAGCGACACGGTGTCTGAGCAGGCCGCGCCAACTCACGCGCTGTTAGGTGCTCTAGCACAGTCGCGCTGTCATGCGGTATGGCGCACCGGCTACTTGACAGTCTCAGAATAAGTGTTCAGATTCCGTCCCAAGCGCATGCATGAGAGAAGCTAGTAAAGACCCCGCCGCGAGAATCTGGGACTATGCCACGCTGTCCCCCGGCAGGGCCGCGCGCGCCGACGCGAGGGCGGCGGTGCTCGCGATGTTCGAGCGGTGGCGCGCCGACAAATCGCTGTCGATGCGTCGCGCAGCTCCGCGATTCGCCGTGCTCTACAATCGCCGCGCCCTTCGCGTTGATGACGCCATTCTCGCCGCTTGCAAGAGCCTTTCAGCGCCCACGCTTTTCCGATGGCTCCGCGCCAAGCGCGAGGGCGGGTTCGCGCGGCTGGCCGGGCGGCGGCGGCGCGGCAACGCGTATATCGACTCACATCCCGAGATCGCCGCGTGGCTCACGGCCAAGGACCTCGAGCTCAACGCCAACGACCGGATGATCCGCGCGAGTATACCGCAACTCCATGCCGGCGCGCGCGGCGAGTTCGGCACGGCGGCGCCCTCGCTGTACCAGATCGGGCGCTACATCCGGCGATTCCGCGAGACCTTCCGCGTCGAGCGCGCCTTCTTTTCAAATCCCGACCGCGCCCGAAGACAGTTCATGCCGGCCTTCGGCGGCAACGATAAGCGCTTTAGAACCCGTAGCAAAGGAGCGAGGAAGATGAAGCTTTACAGCGTCGGTCTCTCTAACTTCGCAACAAAATGCCGAATCGCGATCTATGAAAAGGGATGCCCGGTCGAGATCGCGCCGATTCCCGGCGGCGATCTCAAGTCGCCCGAGTATCTGAAGATCTATCCGATGGGGAAAACGCCGTCGCTCGAAGTCGACGGAATGATCATCGGCGAGTCGGAAGTGATCAACGAATACCTGGAGGAGAAATTCCCCACGCCCGCGCTGCTGCCCAAAAGCCCCGAGGCCCGCGCGAGAGTGCGGGGCTTTTCGCGCTTCCACGATCTCTATCTGGAGCCGCCGGGACGCGCGCTGTTCGGCCAGCTCGATCCGAAGACTCGCGACGCGAAGCTGGTCGGGGAAAAGCTCGCCGACATCAACACGCGGCTCGACCAGCTCGAAAAGATGCTCTCGGATGGGAAATATGCGGCCGGCCCCGACTTTACTCTGGCCGATTGCGCGCTGGCGCCGACGATGTTCTTCTTCACCAGCCTGCTGCCGATGCTCGGCGCCAAGCCCGCGCTGGAGGGGCGGCCCAAGCTCGCGCGATGGTGGGCTGCGGTGCAGGAACGGCCGTCGGTCAAGAAGGGAATCGCCGAGATGAGCCAGGCGCTGGCCGAGAGGATGCGCCGCTGATGCTCGATCCGTACATCGAAGCCTGGCGATTGCGCGAACTGATTCTGAAGCGCGAAATTCGCCCGCGCGAGGCGGCCGAATTCTTCCTCGGCCGAATCGAGCAACTCAACCCCGGACTCGGCGCCTTCGTCACCGTTACCGCCGATCGCGCGCTCGACGATGCGGCGCGGCTCGAGAGGCTCTCGGCGGCGGAAGCCGCGTCGATGCCGCTCTACGGGGTCCCGTGCTCGATCAAGGATCTGACCTGGACCAAAGACATCCGGACCACGCTGGGTTCGCGCGCATACGCGAACTTCGTCCCGACCGTTGACTCGGAACTCGTCGCGCGGATCAGGCGCGCGGGCGCGAGCATGCTCGGCAAGACCAGCACGCCCGAGTTCGGGGCGCGTGCGACCACCGAGGGCGGATTTTGCCCGACGACGCGCAACCCGTGGGATCGCGCGCGCACCGCGGGCGGCTCGAGCGGCGGCGCAGCGTGTGCAGTCGCGGCCGGGATGGGCCCGATCGCGGAGGGGAGCGACGGCGGCGGCTCGATTCGGGTTCCGGCTGCCTGTTGCGGAGTGGTCGGTCTGAAACCGTCGCGCGGGCGAATCTCGATGGCTCCGGTGCAAGGCGAGGGATGGGCAGGATGCAGCACCAAGGGACCGATCGCGCGCTCGGTTCGCGACGCCGCGCTGATGCTCGATGTGATGGCGGGTCCGGTCGCCGGCGATCCATACTGGGCGCCGCCTTCGGAAAAACCGTTCAGCGCCGCAGTCCAGCAGCGGCCGAAGAACCTGCGCCTGGCCGCGATCGCGGAAACTGTCTTGTCTCCCGTCGAGCCTGACACGCTGGCCGCCTTCGACGGAGCATGCCGGACTTTTCGCGACATGGGCCATCAGGTCGAATCGATACGGATCGATCTTTCGCGGCTGCTTGGGCCGGTCCAGATCGTCGTTTGCTGCGGCGTGGCCTCTTACAAGGTTGACGATCCGGAGCTGCTCGATCCTGTAGTCCGCGAGATTCGGGAAATCGGACTGAAGATCGGTGCGGCCGACTACATCGGCGCCGTCGGCGCGATGCACAACACGGCGCGTGAGATCGTCCAGGAGTTGGCGGCCTACGACGCGCTGCTCACGCCGACGCTCCCGCGCCCGGCGGTGCCGATCGGCACGCTCCCCGATCCGGCGCGTCCGTTCGTGACCGACGCGACCGGCCGCAACGTCCCGGATGTTTACACCTGGACGGCTTTCACCTTTCCGTTCAACGCGACCGGACAGCCGGCGTTCTCGCTACCCAACGGCTTCACGAAATCGCGACTGCCGATCGGCCTGCAAATCGTCGGACGCCCCGCCGGCGAGTCCGCGATCATCCCGCTCGCGGCCGCGTTCGAGGAAGCCCGCCCGTGGAAGGACAGCCATCCGCCGCTCGGCTGACGCGAGCGAGCGCTGCGCGAGTCACAAGGGTGGCCGAGCGAAGCCGAAGGCGATTCGCGAGCGCTTACAGATTTACTCGGTCGATGAGACGGTAGTTGTGGCGCCGCCGCCCAGCACGAGGTCCTTGAGCTTCTGCGTTGCGCTCGCTTCGCCCCGGTCCGCGGCTTTCCGGTACCAGAGCAGCGCCTTCGCGAGATCGCGCGAGACTCCTTCGCCGTTCTCGTACATGTATCCGAGATAATATTGCGCCTCGCGGCTTCCCTGCTCCGCCGCCTTGCGGTACCACAAAGCCGCCAGGATGGAATTCCGGTCCAGGCCCCGGCCATTGTCGTACATCGATCCCAGCGCGTACTGCGCCTCGGCGTTGCCTTGCGCAGCCGCCTTGAGAAACCATTGCAGCGCCTGATCGTAGTCCCGCGGGACACCGCGCCCTTTCGAGTACATCTGACCCAGATTGGCCTCGGCGATCGAGTCGCCTTGCGACGCGGCGCTGCGGTACCATCGCACGGCCTGGCCGAAGTCCTGCGCGATACCGTCGCCGTTTTCGTACATCAGGCCCAGGTTCAACTGCGCCTTTGCGTCACCCTGCCGGGCCGCCGCGCGGTACCATTTTAATGCCTCGTTGTAGTCTTGTGCGACGCCCTGCCCCTGCTGGTACATGTAAGCCAATGCGTTCTGCGCCTGGGCATCGCCGTCGGCCGCGGCTTTGAGGAACCATTGCGAGGCCCGCGTGTTGTCCTGCGTCACGCCTTCGCCGAGCAGATAGAGTTTGCCCAATTCATATTTCGCCTGCGTGCTGCCTTGAGCGGCGGCTTTGCCGAGCCAATCGAGCGCGGCCGCAGGGTTCCGTTCGACCGCTATTCCGTCGCGATAGAGCCTGCCGAGCTCGAATTCGGCGTCGCGGCTGCCGTGCGCGACGGCCTTGCGCAGCCAGTCCAGCGCCAGGGTGTAGTCGCTGGTTACGCCCTCGCCGCGCAGGTACACGATGCCCAGATGGTACTGGCCGTCGCGATTGCCCTTCGAGCCGGCCTGGTAAAACCATTGCAGCGCGTCGAGATAATCCTGCGGCACGCCCCAGCCCTTCGAATACATGATTCCCAGATCGACCTTGGCGTCCGCGTCGTCCTGGTCGGCGGCCTTGCGCAGCCACTTCAACGCCTCGTCGTAGTTCCTTTCGACTCCGCGCCCTGACAGGTACATATCGCCGAGGCTGCTTTGCGCGTGCGCGTCGCCGGCCTCCGCGAGCCCGACCAGGTCCGTCGTAGCAACATCACGGCGATCGCCCGAGGCGGTCTCGGCCCGGTCGCGATTCACTTCCTTCGAAGATTCCGCATCGCTATCCCGGCCGCTTCGGTAGCGTTCTCCCGACCCGGAATCGCCGAGCGCTCGCCTCGCTTCGACGCGCGCAATCTCGCGCGAGCCCCACGCACGCTCGTGCCCGACCCATCCGAGACCGAATGCGAGCAGCACCGCGAGACTCGCGCCCGCGAGCACCGGATGCCCGGCGAGCGCGGCGCCCAGCGGCCTCGTCGTCCAGACAGCCGCGTGCTGGCGTTCGGTCTGCGCGAGCGGCCCGAATATCCGGGCAGTATCGCGAGCGAGATGCGCGATCGCGCGCTCGACATCGGCGACAATCTGCAAGGGCTCGGCGCATTGCGTGGGAACCGGCGCGGGCCCGGGGAACTCCGGCGCGGCGGGCTCCGGTGCGCGCTGAGCCGCGGTCTCCTCGGCATGGGCCAGAGCGGCTGCCTCTTCCGCCCGGGCCAGCGACCGCGCGATCGCGCGCAACTCCAGGCGCACCGCGGCGGCGCTCGCCGGACGGTCGTCGGGAGACTTCGCGAGGAGTCTCAGGATCAGCGCTTCGAGGTCCTTGGGAATCTCCGGCGTGCGCCACGAGGGAGGCGCGGGCCGCAGATGGACGTGCTGGGTGACCACCGCGGCCAGGTTTTCGCCCATGAACGGCGGCCGTCCGGTCGTCATCTCGTAAAGGATCGCGCCCAATGAGTAGAGATCGCCGCGGGCGTCGAAGGGTCCCGCCAGGGCCTGTTCCGGCGCACTGTAGGCAACCGTGCCGACGGTCATGCTCGCGCACATCAGGCGCGAGAGTTCGGTGGCGAGAATCAGTCCGAAGCCCAGGTCGCCGATCTTGGCCACTCCCTCGGAGGTGAAAAGGATGTTCGCGGGCTTCAAGTCGCGATGAAGCACGCCGCGTGAATGCGCGTAATCGAGCGCCTCGCAGACCTCCGCGGCGACGGCGACGGCGTCTGCGATCGGAAGCCGGCCGTTTTTCTGTCCGCTCAAGCGATCTTCGAGCGAGCCGCCTGCCATGTACTGACTGACGACATATGGCTGACGGCGGGTCACGCCGACTTCGTAGATTGTCAGGATGTGAGGCTGCTCGCCGAGTCTGGCAAGCGAGCGGACCTCGCGCTTGATGCTCGCGCGCGCGGCCTCGTCGAGCCCCTCGATCTTGATGACTGTCAAGGCGACGTCGCGCCTGAGCCTCATGTCGTGGGCCGCATAGACCGCCTTGTTGTCGCGCTCGCCGAGCACGCCGAGCACGCGATAGCGGCCGCCCGCGAATGAAGCGGGCGCCGGCGATGCCTTTCCGGCGCGGGGCGGGACGCTCAGGTTCATGATCCAATCACAAGTTTCGCAGAAGCGGACCCCTGTCTCATTGCGTGTTCCACAACCGGCGCACGTGCCCGGAAAACCCGCAGCACACCCGCCACAGAACCTCCGCCCGGCCCCAGTCTCCCATCCGCACGCCGCGCACCACATCGCCGGAACCCTCCTCGCCTGCTTCCGCCCACCCCACCGACTAGGACAGAGATACACACCCCGGCCAAAAAATCCAGAGCAGCCAGGGACAGGGCGGTTGAGGGCGGAGCCGATCGCCGTCCGTTCCGGCGCAAAAGCTCACCGCCGGATCTGCGCCGCTGCGCGCAGGTCTCCAGACCTTCGTCCGGTTCAGGAAAGATCGAACAGCAGCACTTCGGCGTCAGCGCGCGCCTCGATCTTCAATTCAGACTCGCCACTGATCGCGGCCCCATCGCTGGCGCCGAGCGCATTCCCGTTGACCGTTATCGCGCCGCGAGCCAACTGAAGCCACGCGCGCCTTCCGGCAGCGATCGGATGAGTGGTCTTTGCGCCGGACTTGAAGAACGCCAGCGACAGGGCCGCATCCTGGTGCAACCTTACCCTTCCGGTTCCGCCTTCCCGCGTTGCAATCAGGTGGAACTTTCCCTGCGCGTCGCTAAGGTCGATCTTCTCCTGCTCGTAGCTGGGAGACATCGCAACCTCCTCCGGTAAAATCCAAATCTGAAGGAAATGGACCGGTCCGCTCCTGGAGGGATTGAACTCGCTGTGCGTGATGCCGCGGCCCGCGCTCATCCGCTGCACCTCTCCGGGGCGGATTGTCGACCCGTTGCCGAGGCTGTCCTTGTGTTCGAGCGCACCTTCCAGCACATAGCTGATGATCTCCATGTCCCGATGGCTGTGAGTGGGGAAGCCCTTGCCGGGTTGGACCCGGTCTTCGTTGATGACGCGCAGCGTGCTGAAGCCCATCTGCGCGGGGTCGTAGTAGTCTCCGAAAGAAAAACTGTGGCGGCTGTCGAGCCAGTCAAGCGAAGTGCGACCCCGCTCGTCGGCCTTTCGCAAGTGGATCATTGTTTTTACCTCAGGGTTTTCATCTCGAGCCTCGCTTCGCTTCCGGCCCGCTCCCGTCTACCATCTAACGCACGCAGAAGGTCAAGAAAAGCGGCGCGATCCCTAATAGGGGGTGGCGCCGCAGTTTGAATTTCGGAGCAGATGAAAGCATCGCGGCATAGCGAGAGAATAGGCCGCTGGACAGGCCGCGAAAGAACAGGATGGTTCAAGCGCCGGCGAGCTCTGAATCTGTCGGCCTGATCGTACCAAAAGGAGGCGCGATGAAAGCTAACCATGTTCATGTTGGCGTCCGCGATTTGCCCGCTGCGCTGGAATGGCTCGAGCGAGTGTGGGACTTGAAGCCCGCGTTCCAGATCCCGCAGATGGCGATATTTGCCGCCGGCGACTTCAACCTGTTCGTCGATGCGGAGGCTCACGACTCGCGGGTGACAATCGGATTCGTAAGTGAAGACTGCGACCGCGACTATGCGCGTGTAGTATCGCGCGGCGCCGCGATCGTCAGCGCACCCGAGACCAAACCCTACGGCTCGCGGGCCGCCTACGTAACCGGACCGGGCGCCATGACATTCGAGATTGAGCAGACTCTAAGAAAGTGAGTTTCCGGGGCCGAATTGAACCAGTACCGCCTTGACTCCCTCTGTCACTATTGACATATTCCAACACTATCATTCGAGGAGGTCTGCCGATGTACGACACCGACAATCCCTTCCTGCGCGGCAATTATGCTCCCTGGCGTGAGGAGGGTGATGCACCCGATCTCGAAATTGAAGGCGAGCTGCCGAGCGAGCTGAACGGCGCGCTCTATCGAATCGGGCCGAACCCCCATTTCGCGCCTCGCGGCCGCTATCACTGGTTCGACGGCGACGGGATGGTCCACGGCTTCGTGCTGCGCGAGGGCCGCGCCTGGTACCGCAATCGCTACGTCAAGACCGCCGGGCTGACGGCCGAGATGAAGGCCGGCAGGTCGCTCTATGGCGGCCTGATCAACCCGGGGCCGGCCCCCGATATGCCCGCCGGCGAGCCGCCCTTCAAGAACGCCGCCAACACCAACATCATCGGCTACGCGAACCGGCTACTGGCGTTATGGGAAGCCGGCCTGCCGCACGAGCTGAAGCCGGGCACCCTGGAGACCGTCGGACCGTACAACTTCTGCGGCAAGCTGAACGGCCCGATGACGGCCCATCCGAAGTTCGATCCTGAAACCGGCGATCTGCTCTTCTTCGGCTACCAGCCGTTCCCGCCCTTCGTCACGTACCATCGCGCCGACGCGCGCGGGAACCTGCTCGAAAGCCGCCCCATCGAGACGAACCTGCCGGTGATGATGCACGACTTCGTCACGACCAAAAATTACGCGGTGTTCTTCGTGTGCCCCTCCGTATTCCGGCTCGAGAACGCCGGCAAGGGGCTGCCGATGATCGCGTGGGAGCCGCAACATGGGACGGCTATCGGCGTGATGCCGCGCCGGGGCGGCGACGTCCGATGGTTCAGGACCGACGCGTGCTACATCTTCCACTTCCTCAACGCCTTCGAGGAGAAAGATTCGGTGGCCGTCGATGCGTGCCGGTATGACAGTCTCGACATGACCGGCAACTCCTTCGGCGCGCCGGCGATCCCTCATCGCTTCACGCTCGATCTGAAGGGCGGCGCCGTCAGAATGGCGCAGACCGACGATCAGCCGAGCGAGTTCCCGCGAATCGACGATCGCCTGGCCGGGTTCAAGCATCGCTACGGCTATTTCGCGGGCGGGCGTGTCGATCGGCCCGCCGACGGCTTCAGCCGGTTGATCAAGCGCGATTACCAGACCGGGCGCATGGAGAGCCAGGACCTGCATCGCCACATGATGCCGGGCGAGCCGGTGTTCGTTGCGCGCTCATCGGGAGCCGGCGAAGACGACGGCTGGGTGCTCGCGACGTGGTACGACCCGGAGTTGAATCGGAGCGAGCTGGTGGTGCTTGCGGCACAGGACTTCGCGGGCCAGCCGGTCGCGCGCGTCAAGGTGCAGCATCGCGTGCCGTTCGGGTTCCACGGAAACTGGGTTCCCGCTGAAGGCTAACGCCATCCTGTGGACGAAGAGACGGCAATCGAGTCCGGCGGCGCCGGCGCGCCGCCGGAGATGAAAAATCCGCTCCGGTCGCGCGGGCGAATCAAGGCGTCGCTCGAATATGCGCTGCTCGGCCTTATCGCGGAGCGCCGGATGGTCTCCGGCTACGACCTGGTCAAGCTCTTCGACCTCTCGATGGCGCACTACTGGCACGCGCATCACGGGCAGATTTATCCGACTCTCGAGCGGATGAGGCAGCGCGGATGGATCCGGCGCCGCGACGTGATTCAGCGGCGCCGTCCCAACAAGCGGCTGTACACGATCGCACCCGAGGGGCAGCGCCGCCTGATGGAGTGGCTTCGCAGCCCGTTCGAGGGATTGCGCCTGAAGCACTCGCCGCTGCTTCGATGCCGGTTCCTGGGCCATCTGGGAGCCGCCGGCGCGCGCGAGAAGCTGGAAGAGGAGCGGTCCGCGTGCGGCGTGTATCTGGAGACCTTCCGTGCGATCGAGCGCAACTTCTTCGCGGACGGCCGCGGCTACGACGATGTCGGCTCGATGTTCACCTACTTTACGCTCCGCCGCGGCATCACGATGATGCAGGAGAACATCGCATGGTGCGACTGGGCGATCGGCAAGATCGGCGAGAACGCGAGCTTGTTCACGAATCCCGCCGCCGGGCACGCGCGTGAGAGAGCCGGCGAAACCCGGCGTCCCAGGCGCCGCGCCGCCGGCGCCTAGCCGATCGATCCGGCGCAAAAGTCAGCTAAAAGTAACGACAGACAGATAGCCCGTTTTGCTGGTGTTCATCTGTGGCTCGTTTATGCTCTTGCCCGTTCCGGGCCCTGATTCTATGCTTAGGCGCCGACTTGGCGGGGAGGGAGCAGCGAGGTGAGCCGACGCAGCAACGGAATCAATTCGACCGATCGCAAGTTAAGTAGCCGACGCAACTTTCTGAAAGGAATCGCAGTAACCATCGCTGGTTCCGTACCACTGGCGGCGGCCGCGGCAAGCGGCGCGCTTCCCGACGTTCTCTCCGATACCAGGGCCAAGCAGATCGACCTGAAGGCTCGTCCCGTCCAGGCGTACCAGAAACGCGTCAATGCGGCTTCCGATGATCTCAAGCTCAATCTCCCGGGCCATGCAAATAACGGCGACGAGGCGAGGTTCCCGGGGGGAATCGCGAATTTCACGAAGGGTTTTGCGCACGACTCGTTCGGCATAGTCAATGCGGCCGTGTATGCGCAGTACCTGGCCGCCGTCAATACGGGAAAGCGGGCCGACTTCGACGCTCTGCCGATGGGCGGCAATACGCCCCTGGTCGATCCGCAAGCGGGATTGGCTTTCGATCTGGAGACCTGCGATCAGACGCAACACTCCGTTCCCCCATTCGACACGCTGCCGAGTCCCGGCTTTGCGTCGCAAATGGTCGAGGAGTATTGGCAGGCGCTCGTCCGCGACGTGCCGTTTTCGCAGTATGAATCCGATCCGGTGGTCGCCGCCGCGGCCGCCGAACTGACGGGCCTGAAGGCGTTCGCGGGTCCGCGAATCGGCGGAAAGGTCACGCCGCAGACGCTGTTCCGCGGCTTCACCGCCGGCGACGTGATCGGCCCCTACGTCTCGCAATTTTTCCTGCAGCCGTTCACCTACGGTGTGATCCCGTTCGTCGGATACCAGACCACGCTGCCCGGCGATTTTGCCACCGATGTCACGTCGTGGCTGAAGGTCCAGAATGGGCAGCAGCCGTTTGCGCCGGAAAATCCCGATCCGGACCTGAAGTTTATGGGTAGCGGACGCGACCTCGCGGAGTACGTCCACAATGACGTGCTCTTTCAGGAATACCTCAACGCCGCGCTGATGCTGATGACCATGCACGCGCCGCTCAACTCGGGCAATCCGTACGGCAGCCTGAAATCCGAAACCGGCTTCATGACCTTCGGGTTTCCGATGATCGAAGTGCTGGTCGCGGAAGTGATAGCGCGCGCGATCAAGAACGCGTGGTTCGAGAAATGGTTCGTTCATCGCGCGGCGCGCCCTGAGGAAACCGCCGGACTCGTTCACTTCACGTTGACCGGCGCGAAGAGCTATCCGCTCGACAGCAGCGTCCTGAAATCGCAGGCCGCCGCAGAAGTCTTCAAGCGAAACGGCGCCTACTTCATTCCGTTGTCCTACCCGGAGGGATGCCCGCAACATCCCGCATATCCGTCGGGGCATGCCACCGCCGGCGGGGCGGCGGCCACGGTCCTCAAATGGTTCTTCGACGAGACGTTCGTAATTCCCAACCCGCTGACCACAAGCGATGACGGCTCCAAGACCGTTCCATATACCGGAGCCGATGCGCCCCGGATAACGGTCGGGGGAGAGCTTGACAAGCTCGCCTCCAATGTGGGGTTTGGCCGGAAGTTTGCCGGAATCCACTGGCGCAGGGACATCCAGGAGGGGATGCTCCTGGGTGAGGCGGTCGCGATCAACCTGCTGAAAGATCAGGCGCATCTGTACAACGAGAATTACAAGGGCTTCACCTTTACCAGATTCAACGGCACCAAAATCACCGTTTGACGCGTCCGTCCCGGCCAGCCTACCTCCTACTACAAGTAGATGTTCTTTACTAACTGTATGTGGTCAGGTTTGACCTATGGCTGCCGCGCCGTGACAATCATCGGCAATGCAGGCCGTACCGCAGCCGCGCCTTCCCGGCATGACGGTGATCCGCTCGCCGTTCGCGCCGCGCGATTTCTCGTGCGTCGTATGCCGGAAACCGCATCGATGGCTCGTGATGCGCCGGACGTGCTGCGACGCGATCCCGGTATGCTCGCGATGTATCGAGCGCGCGCGTACCGCCGCGAAGCCGCATAGATCAGAGTCACCGGCGGGATAACTCAGAGTCCCGACCCTTTATTCCCGCTCCAAATCCCTGGCGCGAAACGTTTGAGCGCCCGTCACGGAAAGAGGCAAGATGCATCATGGGCCGCAAGATTCTATTCATCACTACCGATCAGCAACGCTTCGACTCGCTGGGATGCAACGGCGGGAGAATCGCGCGCACGCCGGTGGCCGACGCGCTGGCCGCAAGCGGAATCAACTACCTGCGTGCGCATAACCAGAACGTGGTCTGCATGCCGGCGCGCTCCACCATGATCACCGGGCAGTATGTCCGCACTCATGGCGTCGTCGCCAATGGCGTCCCGCTGCCGGCTGACGCGCCCTCGATCGCGCGGCATCTTCACGACACGGGCGGCTACCGCACGGCGCTGATCGGCAAGGCGCATTTCGAGCCGGGCTTCGACTTCGAGGGCCGATGGTTCGAGAACCGGATGGCGCGCGAGGGCTCGTTCGGACCGCATCGCGGGTTCGAGCACCTGGAACTGGCGATGCACGGCCCGGTCGGCGGATGGCATTACTCGCTGTGGCTGCAGGAGAATTTTCCCAACGAAGTGGGGGGATTCGTGCCGCTGCTGAGCGCGCAGCCCGGAGGTGAATCGGGGGCTCCGGAGCTGGCGTACAACCCGATCCCGCGCGGGCATTATCACACCGACTGGGTCGCTGACCGCACGATCGCCTACCTCGATTCACTCGGCGCGGAGCAGGACTGGTTCGTATGGATGAGCTTCCCCGACCCGCATCATCCGTGGGACCCGCCGGCAGCCGAAGTGCGCAAGCGGATCAAGTGGCGCGACCTCGATCTTCCGCCGGGCCATCCGGGATCGCGTCAGAAGATCGTGGAGATCCTGCGGCAGAAGCCGCGCCACTGGCTGGACTGGTACGAGGGGCGCTTCAATAACGACGAAGGTGGTCCGGGCACTTTCAAGCCGGCCGAGATGACTCACGACCAGGTGCGCGAGATCAACGCGATGGTGCACGTCGAAAACGAGCTCATCGATGAGGCATGCGGCCGCGTGCTCAGGAGAATTGCCGAGCGTGGATGGGAGCGCGACACCGACGTCTTTTTCACTACCGATCACGGCGAGCTGCAGGGCGACTTCGGGCTGCTCTTCAAAGGGCCTTATCATGTCGATGCGCTCATGCGGATCCCGCTCATCTGGCGGCCTGCGCCGTCTGCTGGCGCCGTTCCCGCGACGATCCCGGAACCGGTCGGCCAGCTCGATCTGGCGCCGACCTTCTGCCGGATCGCGGGCGTGCCGATCCCCGAATGGGTTCAGGGCAAGCCCCTCCCTATGGCGCCCGGATCGGATCGCCGGATGGTGATCACGGAATGGGACAGCCAGTTCGCCGAGATCGGGATGCACCTGCGCACGATCTATCGCGACGGATGGGTCTGCACCGTGTACGAGCAGAGCACGCGCGACTTCGGCTACAGCCTTGCGCGGGTTTACGGAATGTTCGGGCGGGACTGGAAAGCCCCCGATATTCGCTACCAGGGCGATGAGGGTGAACTGTACGACCTCGCCGAGGATCCGATGCAATGGCGGAACCTCTGGGGCGACGCGGGCTACGCCAAAATCAAGTCGGACCTGATCGCCGACCTGCGCGACAACCTGCCTCCGCCGCGCGCCGACCGGCTGAACGTTGACGCGCCGACCTGACGTATCGAACGCCGGTTTGGCAGCCTGCAGCGTGTCGAGAGGCGCGCGCGACTCGCTGCGACATGGAGGCCTCGCCCGAAACGTTTGAGCGCCCAACTGGAAAAGAGGCAAGATGTATCGCTTGCAGAGATAACAGCAATTCGGGAAGGAGAACCTCGTGGGCAGACTCGACAAAAAAGTGGCAGTAATCACCGGCGCGGCGAGCGGAATCGGCCGCGCCACGGCGATCCGCTTCGCCGGCGAAGGAGCCGCAGTGGTAATCGCCGACCTCAATAAAGAAGGAGGCGAGGCTGCGGTTCGCGATTGCCGTGAGAACGGCGGCAACGCCGTCTTCCAGCCCACCGACGTTACGTCGGAAACCGAAATCCAGGCGGCAATCGCTCGCGCGGTCAAGGAATTCGGCCGGCTCGACATCATGTACAACAACGCCGGTCTCGGCGGCGCCGTCGGTCCGATCGACCAGGTCACGGCCGAGAATTGGGATCGCACGATGGCGGTGCTGTTGCGCGCGGTCTTTCTCGGGATCAAGCATGCGACGCCCGCGATGCGAAAAGCGGGCGGCGGCTCGATCATCTCGACCGCATCGGTCGCGGGGTTGCGCGGCGGCGCGGGACTGCACGCCTATTGCGCGGCCAAGGCCGGCGTCGTCAACCTGACGCGCTCGACGGCGATCGAGCTCGCCAGGGACAAGATCCGGGTCAACTGCATCTGCCCGGGCGGAATCAATACGCCGCTCATCTACAACCGTATCCCCGGCGGCGCGGATGTGTCGGCGCAGTTGCTCGCGAACTTCCAGCCGATCCAGCGCGCAGGACGCCCCGACGATATCGCCTCGATGGTGCTGTTCCTCGCCAGCGACGACGCCGAATGGATCACGGGACAGGCGATGGTCGTCGATGGCGGTCTGACCGCGGGATGGGGTCCAGCAGGGGGCGGAGCAGCGGCGCAGGGCGCAGCACCTCTCGGCGCGCAGGGCGGTTGGTCGGGGCCATCGTTCGAGAAATAGGCGAGCCGCTTAAACTCCGTTGGGGCGGCGATCGGCGGCCGTCGTGGTCCGGCTTCTATCGAATCGTCGCCCGGCGTGCTTAGCGGAAGTGCGACAGGGAGTTAACGAGTGGCTGACAATCGAGAAGGCGAGGGAGCACGTGTTTGGCAGAGTTTCAGGCCAACTGCCACAGCAGGAGGACTTCCGCGGCCCCCTCGCCAACATGGAAAGCTCGTTGCTTCAATCCTGGCTTCGGTCGTGCCATCGTTT
This sequence comes from uncultured delta proteobacterium, assembly GCA_963830715.1. GTDB lineage: Bacteria > Desulfobacterota > Binatia > Binatales > Binataceae > CAVVMA01. The sequence goes on along the minus strand of CAWHNS010000020.1, from coordinate 275,339 downwards.
CGATTTCTCAGAGAATCCCGAGGCGGCCACCGCCAAGGGGCAGGATGGCTCGACGAGAGTCGGCAAACCCTGTTGGAGGAAGGAAGATCAACCACCACCCCCCACCTCATAAGCGCTTATCAGAAATTCCATAGGTCAATCAATGGCCCTCGCCCGAAACGATGGCCAAGTCCGTCGCTGTCGCGGAAGTTCCTCTCGTTGCGGCGGATTGCGCTGCCGGCGGGATGCCGCCGAATTGCGGCATGGCTCGTCGCGGAAGCCTGTGCCACACTTGTGACCTGCCGTCCCTGAGGGGCAGGGAAAAAAGTGACTTCGACCAGGACCAATCCAGAAGACACCGCGCCGTTCGAGGCGCCAAACGACCTCGCGGGCGGCAACGGCGCCGGCCCGGCAGCATTCGAGACGCCGCAATCGGAGCGCCTTCCACTCGGCACCAAGATGCTCTACGGCGCTCCGAACTTCGCCGGCGCCGCGATGATCATTCCTATCCTGATAAACATGCCGAAGTTCTACGCCGACGTGGTGCTGGTGCCGCTCGGCTTCCTTGCAATTGCGATTGCGCTCGCGCGCTCGCTCGACGCGATCAGCGATCCGGTGGTGGGATGGTTCTCGGATCGCACGCGCACCCGATGGGGGCGGCGCCGGCCGTACATCTTCGTCGGCGCGCCGCTGTGCGCGCTGGCCTTTAGCGCCCTCATGAGTCCGCCACCCCATCTGTCGGGCTCGGCCGCGGGCCTCTGGTTCGGCGCGACCTTCATTCTGTTCTTCATTTTCCACACCCTTTTCATACTGCCCTACTACGCGCTCGGACCCGAGTTGACGCTCGACTACAACGACCGCTCGAGCCTGTTCGGCATTCGCGAAGCCTTCACGATCCTCGGGACGATCGTGGCGGCCGCGGCGCCGGGGCTGCTGATGCACGGATTCAGATGGAGCGAGCGGCAGGTGTTCTCGCGGCTCGGAATTGCCTTCGCGATCCTGCTGACGGCGTTGTTCTGGATGCTCGCGGCGCGGGTGCGCGAGCGCCCTGATTTCGCGACTCGCGAGGCGAATCCGCTCGTGCCGGGCGTGCGGCGCGCATTGCGCAACCGCCCGTTCTTCATCCTCCTGATGAGCTACGTCGTCGGCAGCATCAGCGGCGCGATTCCCGCGACCCTGATGCCGTTCTACAACGCCTACGTAATCCAGCCGAAGAATCCCACGTTGTGGCTCTCGATTCTTCTGCTCTGCTATTTCGGCGTGGGCTTTCTATGCCTTCCGCTGTGGCTGAAGGCGGCGCGGCGATTTGGCAAGCTTCCAACCTGGCTCGCCAGCTTCGTGATGGGCACCACCGGCGGCGCCGGGATGTTCTTCCTCGGCAAGGGAGACATGCTTCCGCTGCTGATCCTGATCTCGTGGGCGGGAGCGAGTTTCGGAGCGGGGCTGTTCCTGGGCCCCGCGATGCAGGCGGACGTGATCGATTACGACGAATTCCACACCGGGCGGCGCCGGGAGGCACAGTACGGCGCGTTCTGGAGCATCCTGCCGAAATTTGTCGCGATCCCCAGCGCGGCGATTCCGATCGCGGTGCTCGCTTCGATCGGCTACGTGCCCAACGTGGTCCAGACCCCGCAGGTCCTGCTGGCTATCAGGGCGATCTTCGCGCTCGCCCCGGCGAGTTGCGCCGTTTTGTCTTTCCTGATCGCGGTCCGCTATCCGATCAGCGAAAAGATCCACCGCGCGATACAGGCCGGGATCGAGCGCCATCGCCGCGGCGAGAACGCGATCGATCCGCTGACCGGGCGCGAAGTGCCGCCGCCCAATGCGCGCGACGTGGACGAGGATACCGGATGGTTCCTCGACAACTTCTCGCAGGGCGAACTGCGGCGCTATATCAAGCAGGGATCGGCGGCTCCGGTCCGCGACGTGAAGCGGGCCGCAGCGGCTTCGATCACGGTGAGCCTCTGCGCCGCGCTTCTGGCGATCCGCCGGATGGGTGGCGGCGGCGATCCAGGCGCGGTCGCGTCGCTCGGCGTGGTGGTCTCCGGCTTCGCGCTCGCGATCTTCATGTTCCATCTGATGCGCCTCGGCGCCGCCCGCCGCCTCGCCTCCGGCGCGATCGAGACCCGCATCGTAAGCGACCACCTGGGCGAGTCGTACACGGTCTAGTATCCTAGCCGTCGAAAGAACCGGGGAGACGAGCGTTCGCGCCAAACCCATCGGCAGCCGATATCCCAAGGAGTCAAACAAAATGCCATACCTTGAAGGGCGTACCTTCTATGACGCCGACAGTCATCTGATGGAACTGAATGGATGGCTGCCAAAGTATGCCGACCCAAATATCCGCGAAAGGTTAAGGCCGCTGTACCTGGGCGGTGCGGGTGCCTTGGCCGAGCAATCGATAAAAGACGCCGAGGCAAGGCGCACTGACCCCGACGCTGCCCGAGCTTTGGAAGTGAATCTCATGAACGCAAAGGGATGGTCAGCGTTGGGCGCTTTTGATCCCACCGAGCGCAGCCGCGCGTTGGACCTGCTCGGAGTTTCCAAACAACTCGTGTTCAGCACCTTCGCTCCGACGCAGTTCGCCAGCGAGGATCTCGACCTGCTCTACGGCGGAACGCGAGCGCACAATCGCGCGATGGCGGACTTCTGTGCGGCTGACAAACGAATGATCGCGGTCGGGTTCGTGCCCCTGATCGATGCGGCGCGTGCATTGGTTGAAGCGCGCGAGGCGATCAAACTCGGCTGCGGCGCAATCCTGGTGCCTTCGGCTCCCCCCAAGGATAAATCACCAACTCACCCGGATTTTCATCCATTGTGGGCCCTGCTGCAGGAAACCGGCATACCGTTCATGACGCATGTGGGCGGCGGCGGTCGTTCACTGCGTCCCGCATTCCACAAGAACGGCAAACCGCCGACCACTGACTTCCTCGGCGGCGGCGAAAATATCCGATCGAAAGACTATATGTCCCTCCATTTCTCACCCGAGATCTTCGTGGCGTGCATGGTGCTTGACGGGGTCTTTGAGCAGTTCCCAGGTCTGCGTGGCGGATGCATCGAGCAGGGCGCGATGTGGGCAATCCCGCTGCTCAAGCGGCTCGATCTCGCCCAAGACTCGTTTCAGAAAACCGAGCCTGCTCTGCGCCTGCCGATGAAGGCATCGGACTACATTCGTCGGCAGTTGAAGTTTACGCCATTCCCGAACGAGCCGACCGGATGGCTGATCGAGCAGGGCGGCGAAGAACTGTTCCTCTTTTCAACCGACTATCCCCACCCCGAGGGAACTCGCGATCCACTCAATCGGTTCGAATCGTCGCTCTCGGGAATCAGCGAGGCGGCCAAAGAGCGGTTCTATTCAGGCAATTTCGCCGAGATGATGAGCCCCAACGCGTGACCGAAAGTGCTCTCCGCGGAGCACAAAGTCGCGTCGGAGCGCGCCGGGTTCTTCATCGTGAGGCGCATGGTCGAAGCCGCTCGCGGCGATGCGATACTGCAGGAAGGGATCATTTCGTCATGGCTGGAGATTGACCGCGGACTTCCCAGGGTGGTCTGAGAACCAGCGCGATGATCCCGAACGCGACACTCGCGCAGTTGGTCGTGATACCGAAAGCGTGCACCCAAGTGATGCCCGCCTCCGCCTCTGCCGCGAACAAGTGATTGGCGGCAACCAGCGCGGAGAGGGTCACGAGCACAATCGCCATGGCGCGCTGGAACTGCAAGTCGCCAATTCTCAGCGCGCGAGCCACCAGCATCGACATTCCGAGACTGAAAAACGCGATTTCACGCTGCCAACCGGGCGCATAGCCCCAGTTGCTGCCCGCCGCGACGCTGCGCGCAAGAAAGAATTGCGCGACCGCAGAGCCGCCCAGCACCCAGGCGAAGACGATCAGATAGGCCCTCGGCAGCATCGACCCTCTTCCCCCATCCCGCTATTGCCCGCGCGCCGTTGTGCTTGAGCCGGTCCGCGGCCAGCGGATGCTGCTGCGTCAGGCAGTGAATCGCGCCGAGGCCCCATACCAGGTCGGTTGACGGTATCCCGACGACGCGACGGCCGTGAAACAGACGTGCAAGCGTCGCAGCCGCGAACGCATCGGCGGCGCAATCGAACGTTGGCATTACGACCCCGCCGTTGGCGATGTAGAAATTCGCGTACGAGGCCGGCAGTCGCGTGTTTTCGTAGTAAAGCGGCGGCGGCATCGGCAGGGTTTCGATCCTGAAGGGCCGTCCCTCCTGATCGCGCATCGCGCGCAGCCGCTCGAGGTTGTCCTTCAGGGCGGCATGGTTCGCGTCGTCCGGATCGTCCTCGGTAACCGTCACGATCGTGTCGGGCGCGACGAATCGCGCCAGGTCATCGACGTGACCGTCTGTGTCGTCTCCCGCGATCCCCTCGCCGAGCCACAGCACGTTGGCAGCGCCGAGGTAGGTCTTCAGGTAGTCCTCGACTTGCGCGCGCCCGAGTTCCGGGTTGCGATTTGGATTGAGCAGGCACGATTCGGTGGTGAGAATCGAGCCGGCGCCGTTCGAGTCGATCGAGCCGCCTTCGAGCACGATTCCCGGCTCGATCACCTCGAAGCCGTAACGTTCGCCGAGCCGCCTCGGCACGATATCGTCGAGGTCGTATCTGCCGTATTTCCCGCCCCACGAATTGAACTTCCAGTCGAGCGCGATCTGTTCGGGCCCGCCGCTGTCCGGCGCGAGGCGATTGACGAAAATCGGACCGTGATCGCGAATCCAGGAATCATTGGTTGGAATCGTGAAGACTTCGACTCTCGCGAATCGGCGATCCGCTCGCGGCGCGAAGCACCATCTCGCGAACCTCGTCGATCCAGACTCACCTGCGATTGACCAGGATTCGCACCGGCTCGAACTCCGCGATCGCAGCGGCCATCCGCGCGAACACCGGCGCTATCGCCTCGAACTTGCCCGGCCAGGTGTCGCGATTGTGCGGCCATACCAGGTAAGTCGCAAGATGCGGCTCCCATTCCGCCGGCATCCGATAGCCGCGCAACAGATTAACCACAGATGAACACAGATGCAGCAGCAACGGTGAACACGGATAAGAAAATTTGTATTTGCGGAAAATCCTCGCCGGGGAGAAGCTGGCTGCTCAGATCACATTCATCGGTGTTCATCTGTGGTTACTTCCGGTTTGTCAAACCCGGAAGCGGCGCGTCAGGTCGCCGTATGCGTCGATTCGCCGGTCGCGCAGGAAGGGCCAGTTGCGCCGCGTCTCCTCGATCTTCTTCAGGTCGCATTCGACGATCAGAGTCTGATCGGCATCGCCCGCGCGAGCGATCACCTCGCCGAACGGATCGGCTACGAACGAGCTCCCCCAGAACTCCAGCCCGTCTTCGATTCCGACGCGGTTCACCGCCGCGACGAAGATGCCGTTCGCGATCGCATGGCCGCGCTGCACGGTTTCCCACGCCTCGCGCTGGCGTTTGCGGACCTCGGAGGGTCTCGTCGCGATGCCATCCGATTGCGGTCGGATAGAACAGGACCTGCGCGCCGCCGAGCGCGATCAGGCGCGCGGCCTCGGGAAACCATTGATCCCAGCACACCAGCGCGCCGACTTTCGCATAGGCTGTCGGATGCGCCGCGAAGTCCAGGTCGCCGGGCGTGAAATAAAACTTTTCGTAGTAGCGCGGGTCGTCCGGGATGTGCATCTTGCGGTAGCGCCCGGCGATCCTGCCGTCCGCATCGATTATCACCGCGGTGTTGTGATAGATGCCCGCCGCGCGCCGCTCGAAGATCGAGGCGACGATCGCCACCTTGCGCGCGGCCGCGGCGCCTCCGAGTGCATCGGTTGTCGGGCCCGGAATCGGCTCTGCCAGATCGAAGAACCGAATGTCTTCCGACTGGCACGGATAACGCGATCGGAAAAGCTCCTGCAGGCAGACGATCTGCGCGCCGCCGCGAGCCGCATCCTCGATTCGCGCAAGCGCCTTGTCCAGGTTGAGCCGCGGATCTTCCGCACAGCTCATCTGGACCAGAGCGATCGTGACGTTATCAGGCTCAGCAGCCATCAATTATTTTGATATCAACCGCAGCCTCGGCGCGCTACCGCAAGGGCGAACGCGGAACGGGTTGCATCATGCGCGATGTGCTACTCTAATACACCAGCTTCGAGAGTATCGACGGAGGAACTGCCGGCCGCTGATAGCCGGGTCCTGCGCAAGGGAAGGTCGCGAACCCCGCCAGGTCCGGAAGGAAGCAACGGTACCGATCGACTCCCTGTGCCGCAGGGGTGCCTGGCTATCATTCGACCGGCAACTGCTTCTCGTGTAAATCATTGCCCGATGGCTTCCGACGCAACGTCTCATCTGGTCCTGGCGCGCAAATGGCGCCCCGAGCGGTTCGATGAACTGGTGGGCCAGGAGCACGTAACCCGCACCCTGGTCCAGGCGCTGAAGACCGGGCGCATCGCGCACGCGTTCCTGTTCGCCGGTATCCGCGGCGTGGGCAAGACGACCGCGGCGCGAATCCTCGCGCGATGCCTCAACTGCGAGCGCGGGCCCACGCCCGAGCCCTGCGGCGAATGCGCCGCCTGCACGGAAATTCGCGCCGGACGCGCCCTCGACGTGGTCGAAATCGACGGCGCCACCTATCGCAAGATCGACGACGCTCGCGCGATTATCGAGAACCTGAGCTATCGGCCGGCGCGCGACCGTTTCAAAATTTACATCATCGACGAGGCCCATCAACTCACCGACCAGGCCTTCAACGCGCTGCTGAAGACGCTCGAAGAGCCGCCCGCCCACGTCAAGTTCATCCTGGCGACCACCGAGCCGAACAAGATGCCCGAGACGATCCTGTCCCGGCTCCAGCGCTATGACTTCCGCCGCATCCCGTTCAACACGATTGTGGCGCGCCTCAAGGATCTGGCTGGGCGCGAGAAGATCGATGCGGAGGAGGGTGCGCTCAGGCTGCTCGCGCGGGAAGCCGGCGGCAGCATGCGCGATGCGGAGCGGATGCTTGAGACCGCGATCGCGGTATCGGGCGGGCGCGTCAGCGAAGCGGAAGTGGCGGCCACGCTGGGAGTCGCCAGCCGCAGCACGATTTATGAAACGATCGCCGCGATCCTGAATAAAGATGCGGCCGCGGCGCTCGCCAAAGTCCGCGAATTGCACTCACGCGGGGCGAACCTGGAATCGCTCGGGCGCGATATCCTGGAGGCGCTGCGCAACCTCGCGGTGGCCCGGCTGCCCGCTTCAGGCGACACGCCGCTCAGCGATCTTCCCGACTACGAAGCGGGCGAAATCAAGCGGCTGGCCGAGGTCGCCAGCGGCCGCGACCTGATGCGGTTGTTCCGGCTGATGGCGGAGTCGCAGGAAGAGATACTGCGCTCGCCCTATCCCGATCTGATAATCGAGATGGCGATTGTCAGGATGGCCACCCTGGCGCCGGTAATCGACGCGGACGATCTGATGCGCGCGATCGGCGCGGCCGAGGCGGCATCGAAAATCTCGGGAGGATCGCCGTCCGGCGGAACAGCGCCGGGCGCGCGGCGGCTCAAGGTCGAGGGCGAGGTCAAAGCCGGAGTGCCGTCAAAGGCGGCCGGCGCCGATGCGCCACGAGCGGCCGCTGCCGCCGGCATCGCAATTACCGACAGCGACAAACTAGCCAGCGACACGGCAGGCGATCTTCCGGAGCTGCGCGAATACATACGATCGCGTCGGGCGGCGTTGGCCGGATTCATGGAGCAGGGCGCGGCGCTCTCGATCGACGGCGACGTTCTGAGGGTGCTGGCGCGCAACGACATTTACGTGCGCTATCTCGGCGACAATCTCGGCGTGCTCGCCGAGCTTGCCTCCGCGATGTACGGGCGGCCGATTCGCGCCGAGCTGGCCACGAACGGCGGCGGCGCGACCCGCGCCTCGGCGCGGACCGCGCCGCCCCCGATGTTCCCGTCACCGGAGGCTGCGCCGCCCGCCGCGGGCGGCGCAGCCTCCGCCGCCACACCCGCATCGCGCAACGAAGCGCGCCAGGCGCTCTACGCCGATCCGCTCGTCCGCCAGATCTTCGACGAACTGGGCGCACGCCTGGTCGAGGTCCGTGAAAATCAACCCGCCACGACTCATGGCGCGCCCGGCGAGCCCAAGAGAAGTTGAGCATCGCGTAAAGGAGTCAGTCACGTGCCAGACTTCGATCTCGCCTCCCTGATGCAACAGGCGCAAGCCCTCCAATCCCGGCTCAAGCAGATGCAGGAAGACGCCGCGGCCAAGACCGTCGAAGCGCAGGCCGGCGGCGGGATGGTGAAGGTCGTGGTGGACGGCTCGATGCGGCTGCGGAAAGTCGAAATCGATCCCGCGCTGCTGGCATCGAACGACAAGCCGATGCTCCAGGACTTGATCGTGGTTGCAGTGAACGACGGGCTGCGCCGGGCGCAGGATCTCGTGACCGGCGAGATGGGCAAAATCGCCGGACCGCTGGCGGGATTAAAGCTGCCCGGCACGGGTGAAGGCTGAAGGAACGCCCGAGCCAATGGCGGAGAATCTCAAGCGTCAGGATGGGCTGCCTCTCGCGATGACGCGGCTGGTGCGCGAGCTTTCGCGGCTGCCGGGAATCGGCGAGAAGACCGCCTCGCGTCTCGCCTTCAACCTGCTCAACCGCCCGCGCGAAGAAGTAATCGCGCTTGCCGAAGCGCTGCTCGAGATGAAGGAACGGGTCGGGCTTTGCACCGACTGTCTCGGGCTCTCGGACGCTCCTCGATGCAAGATCTGCGAGGACTCGGCGCGCGAGCACGACGTGGTCTGCGTGGTGGAGGGGCCGGCGGACCTGATGGCGATCGAGCGGTCGCGCGCCTTCGGCGGCGTCTATCATGTGTTGCACGGCGCGCTCGCCCCGCTCGACGGGATCGGTCCCGATGACCTGAAAGTCAAGGAGCTGATCGCGCGGCTCAACGGCTCGGGCAAGGTCAGCGAGGTGATCATCGCGACCAATGCGACGGTAGAGGGCGAGGCCACGGCGCTGTATCTGGCGCGGTTGCTGAAGCCGACCGGCGTGAAGGTCTCGCGCCTGGCGCGCGGCTTGCCCGCCGGCGGCGACCTCGAATACAGCGACTCGGCGACGCTGCACAGCGCGCTAAGCAACCGCCGCGACCTGTGATCGGGCCGGGGGCAAGTCGAGCCGCGCGGCGCCCTGAACCTGGTGACCGGCGACCGTTCGACGTGGCGTAAGTCCACGATGAGTGACCCCAAGAACTTAACTCGCTGATGAAAGTAGATTTCAGCAGGACCGCCGAGGACTATGGCCGACATCGGGCCGGATTCCCAGATGTGCTGTTCGAGCGGCTCGCGCGTTTCGGAATCGGACGCGCCGGCGATCGCGTGCTGGACCTCGCCACCGGAACGGGAGCGCTTGGCCGCGGTTTCGCGACTCGCGGGTGCGCGGTGACCGGGGTCGATCTCTCGCCCGAGCTTCTCGAGCAGGCGAGAGACCTGGATCGAAAAGCGGGAGTAGCTACTGGTTATGTTGTCGCGCGAGCCGAGGAAACCGGATTTCCGGCGCGAAGCTTCGAGGTGGTCGCGGCCGGACAGAGTTGGCATTGGTTCGACCGCGACCGCGCGGCCGCCGAGGCGCGCCGAGTGCTGGTGCCCGGCGGGCGGCTGGTGATCGCTCACTTCGACTGGATTCCGCTTCCCGGCAACGTGGCGGAGACAACCGAGCGCCTGATCGAGCGTCACAACCCTCAATGGAAGTTCGCCGGCGGGACGGGACTTCACCCGCGATGGCTCCGCGATGTCGCGGTGGCCGGCTTTCGCGATATCGAGACATTCTCACTCGACGTGGCGGTTCCCTATACGCACGAGGACTGGCGGGGCCGGATTCGCGCCAGCGCCGGGGTGGGCGCGAGCCTAAGCCCGGAGCGGGTCGCGGAATTCGACCGTGAGCTCGAGCAGCTTCTGCGCGAGCAATTTCCCGGCGACCCGCTAAGCGTGCTCCATCGATTGTTTGCCTTGGTCTGCCGGAAGCCGTGAGTTTCGGCGCGCTGCGCGATCGACCGCGATCGCGCCACGAGACGCGCGTTCGCGAGCGGGCTTGATTAGTGCGTCGCCGCGGGGCGGGGATGAATCAGGCGAAGCGTGCGGGTGGCCGGTGGCCGGGCCTCGGGACGCGGCATCGCCAGCCGATCGGCGATAATCCGGAACACATCCGGACTCACCGCCATCCCGACGTGGCTGCCCATCACTTCGGCATGCTCGACCGGCCCTGAACCGGTCCGGTCGATGCAGCTCTCCCAGTGGACGATGCCGTCGGTGCGCGAATAGACCACCGTGATTGGTACGTTGTGGGTGCGGCGGCGGGTGAGTTCCAGGCCGCAGGAACACGACTCCGTGAGGCATCCTTCGCGCTGCCCACGAATCACCGCCATCGAGTCTGCCACCGCACGGACCGCGGTATGACAGGAGTCGCGCGGAGCGTTGATCGGCGAGCCCAGCGTGATGACCCGCTCGACCCGTTCCGGATCGCGCGAGCCCAGCTCGCGCGCATAGATCCCGCCCAAGCTATGCCCCACCACCACCACCGGCGCGCCGTCGCGATCCGAGATCTCGCGCAGCCGCGTGGCCAGGCGTTCGAGCGTCGCGCGCGGGCATCGCGCATTCTGCCAGATACCGCAGAACTCGGCGCGATGTCCAAGCCAGGTGCAGAAGCGAGCCAGCGGCGTGAGCGTGAAGTCGCCTGCCATGAAGCCGGGGATCAGCATCACGGTCCTGGCGCTGCCGTTGGCGCATCGCGGCCACGGATGGAACATCGCCCGGAACGGAAACGCGATCGCTTCGAGGGGGGCGCGCAGTTCGCCAATTATGTCGAGAATGCCGGGCCGCTTGGGAGGCGGCTCGGAATCGGAAGGACCGGGCAGATGGCTCTGAATCACCTTGTCTCCCTAACCGTTAATACGGTCGTAACCAATCGCCGCATATAGTTGGGAGACTATGGCCCCGGACCATCCCTCCCGCCAGCGAACGATATAACAATGAGATAAAAGGTCAAGCCCACCGGAACCTTTTATAACCAGGCAGAGGGTACCGCGGCGACCCCTGCAAATTCAATCTGCTGGTTACACTCGGTTAACATACCCGACAGTATGCTAAGCAGCGGCCGGGCGATGTCCCCAGCCGCCCGACTTGGCTTATAGTCCTTGCTCTAAGTCCAGACCGCCTTCGATTCCGCGCTGAACTGCCGACGTGAAACCGGTCGTTTTCATTCATACCAACGACAAGCAGATGCTGGGGGCGACACTCTGCGCGTACTCCCTGAAGGCCAGGTCACGACATCCTGAGGAGTTCGAGGTGCGGCTGTTGCGGCTCGAAGAGACGCCTCATCTGTATCGTCACGAAGGCCAGCGCTATCTGTGGGACAAACGCGTCTGCATCTGGCGCAACCGTGATCTTCAGTCGCACGATCCACTTCGCATGATGGCGCCGCAGCTCATGGGCTTTCAGGGCCGGGCGTTGGTGCTCGATCCCGACATATTCGCGATTGGCGATGTGTGTGAATTGCTGCGGCGCGATATGGAACAAAAGGCGATTCTGTGCCGCAGGCGCCCCTCCGGGCTCTACTACAGTTCGGTGATGCTGCTTGATTGCGCGCGTCTGAAACATTGGCGATGGGACGAGCACATCGACGCCACTTTTGCGCTACGACTCGACATGTATCATTGGATTCTTCTCGCAATGGAAAACCCGGACGCGATCGGCCCCCTTGAGGATGAATGGAATCACCGCGACACCCTCACCGAGAGCACGAAGCTGCTTCACAACACTGAGCGTCTGACGCAACCGTGGAAGACGGGATTGCCGCTGGACTTTAATCTAAACGAGATCGGGTCGTATCCATATCGCGCCGGTTTTCATCCGAGCGACATGTTACGCGGTCTGGGACAGCGCTTTACTCAGTTGCGGGAGTCCCCGACCGGGCAGTACCAGCCGCATCCCGATCGTCGCCAGGAAAGCTTTTTCGTTGCGCTGTTGCGGGAAGCTATTGAGCACGGCGCCGTCGCGGAAAAGTTCGTCGCGGAAGAAGTTCAGAAAAAGCATGTCCGCGCCGACATCTTCGAGATGCTGCGTGACGCCGCCGCGCCGGTTTCCTAATCATCGATGGAGTCCGGGTGGTTGCCGGTCCAGATGCGATGGGTTATGACTGCTCGTGGTCGGTCTGTAGATGGTACGTGGGGTGTCGGCATCAGCAACTATAGTTATGTCGGGGCGCGAGAAGTTCAGCAGGCTCAGCGTTTTGAAGCCGTGCGCGATGCGCGCCAAAGCTCCGGCGCCTGCCGGGCGGAAACATAGCCCATTATGCGGTTAATGCAATCCGCGATCCTCCTGCTCAATCTGACGCCGCTCAGCCAAGTCTTTCGCGGGCTCTACGGCCTGGGGCTTCGGCGCGTTGTTGCCGCGCTCGCCAGGCATCCGGCGGTATTCTGCATCTTCGGCTGCGGATCGTACTTCGAAGGGCAGCCCACCTACGGGTTGTCGGACATTGATCTCATCATCGTGCTGCGCGAGGGGGTGAAACGTCACGACGCCGCTCCGGGTGAGATTGCCCTTGCCTACGAGCGCGTGCGGCGGATCTTTCCGTTCCTGGGCCGATGGCACGAGAAGGAAGCCAACCTGATCTTTCTTTCCGACATCGCCGCGGGCTTCCCCGCCCCGGAATCGTTTAGCGTGCGATTGAAGCAGGGCCGGCTGGTGAATCTGTACGGCGAGCCGTTGCCGCGCGGCTTCGCCGGCGCGCGCGTCACCACGAGCGAAGTGCTCGTCGAGCTCGACACGCTGCTGCGGTTGTCGCTGGTAACGGATATCCGCAGCGCGGCGCGATTGGTGTTCTGGAAGCGCGTCTTTACCAAAATGATCGCATTGGCGGAGCTGCTCGATCTGCCGGGGCCGGCGGCCGACATACGGGGGCATGCGGAGCTGACGTTTCTCACCCAGAACGACACGCGGCTGTTTTTTCGCGCCGCCCAACCCGATCGCCTCTTTTCCCTGCTGCTGGCAATGGCGCGGCGGCTGTGCGACGCGGTGCAGGCGCGCGAGCCCGGCGTTCACCTTCAATACGTGAGCAGCGCTTCGGGTGAGACCCTTGATCGGCCGGCCCTCGATCCGGCGGCGCGGCGCTCGCCGGCCATCGCGGAGCTGGAGCGCAGCGGCCGTCTGAGCGTGAAGAGTCTTGCTCCGGTACCGATCGGATTCGGCCCGGGCCTGCTGTATTTCTCGATCGATGAGCGCATCCGGTTGCTCGAGCTTCATGAAGGAGCCTACCGGGGCCTCCATCGCCTGCGGCAGACCATGCATCGCCAGGCTGCGATCGATGAAAATGTAATCGTGTCGGTCGAGGGCTTCCTGTTCATCGCGACTCGCCAGCCGACGTTCGTCGATCTCGTCCCGCTCGACCCGTTACGGTTCGCCAACGTGTACGCCGCGGTGTGCGAGGGCAGGCTTGCGTTCGGCATGCCGGCCGGCGTCCTCGCCGAGCAGAAGGAGTTGGCGGAGGGGATGTTTCGAGGACTTGCGGAACTGTATCGCGTTCACGATGGCCATGTGACCAAGCTGTCTTATCCGTGCATTTATCGCGAGGACGAGAGTGAGCTCATCGAGAGAGCCCTGCGCCTCATGTGTGCGCGCATCGCGAGCTCTGATGAACGAATGGTGATTCAGGGCGCCGGCGATCTGTTCGACCATTTGCGCTGGCGGCATCCCGAATGCCGCGATTTCCTGGCCGAGCTCCAAAGATACCGGGCGCATTTGTACGGCGACGTGGCGGCAGTCCCGGTGGCCAACAATATCTATCACTGCCTCCACCAGTTCATGTGGCAGTACCTGTCCGGCGCCGCTACGATCACGCTCGATCCGCCGCACCAGCATCTGGACATTACGGTGGGAGTGATCACGCGTAATCGGGCCCGAGACTTGGCGGAGATGCTCGATTCGCTGACGCGCCAGGTGCGACCGCCGGACGAGGTGCTGGTGGTGGACAACGGATCGAGCGATCACACGCAAGCGGTGCTCGAACAGTTCCGCGATCGCTTGCCGATTAGCCGCCGCTTTCTCGCCGAAGCCAGCATTCCGAGGGCGCGCAATATGATCATAGAGGAAGCCGCCCACGACATTGTGTCGTTCATCGACGACGACTGCATCAGCGCGCCCGACTGGCTGGCCGCGATCGAGCGCGGATTCCTGCGCGCCGACAACATCGGCATCGTCGGCGGGTGGGTGCGGCATGAACCGGCCGCGCGGCCGTCGAGCGTCAACAATTATTACCGGATCTTCCATCACACCAAATCCTGAAAATCGGCTATAGGATTATGCTCGCTGAATTGCCTTTTAACGCCGGCCCGAGGAATGGACGCGCGGCTTCAGGTCGTCCGATCCGGATGGGATTCTTTCACTTTTCCAACAACAACCTGTCGATCCGCCGCCAGTGTGCGCGCGAGGTCGGAATGTACGACCTCAACGCGGTCAAATCGGAAGACGTCGATCTGTGCTTTCGCGTAGCGCTGAGTAATGGATGGGTTGCCTATCGAGAAGACGATGCGATAGTCCGCCACAAAGGGCGGCGCACGCTGTGGCAACTGATCCGCCAGATGTGGGGCTGGGGATTCTATGTTGGGTATCCGTACGCGAAGACCGGCATTCGCGGCCTGCACTTGTACTGGTTGAACGGGCGCAACCGCAAGCTCGGGCGCCTAGAGACCGCTTATTTTCCGATCCTCGTGTGCGTGTTTGCCACCGAGTTTTATCTGGCCCACGGTCTTGCCGGGGTCTTCCTGCTGTCGGCATGGACCGGCCATCTGGCTCTGGCTGCCGTCACTTTCGCGGCATTGGTGTGGGCGATGCGCAACTATCTGCATGAAGTGAGGCATGCCGGGCTTCGCCCCTGGCCCACGTTCAAGCTGGGGGTCGTGCATTACCTCACCAACGTTGCCTTCACGGTCGCAACATTCGTAGGGGCATTGCGGCATCGAGTCCTGCTGGTGCCCTCGCCGGTCTTTCGACCCGACCGCCACTCGCGCTGACCGGCTCATGGAGAACCTCGCAGGCAGGTCGGGTGTGGGCGGCAGACGCGGCGCCTGGCAGGCCCGTGTGCGTCACCTGGCGCACATCAGCCGTGAAGCTCTCGGGAGTCATCGATGGCTGCTGGTGGACCGCGTGCGCCATCGGCTGGCTAGTGAAGTGGCGCGACGGCGCGTCCCGGTTATCCTGGGCCTGCTTCGGCTCGGCCTGAAGAAAAACTGCGCCGCCGTGCAGCTTCCCGGAGTGGATCTGCGCGGCATCGACCTGCGCGGCGTCTCACTTCGAGGCGCGAATCTCACCGGCGCGCTCCTCGATGGCGCCAGCCTGGGCGCGGACTTGTCGGGCGCGGAGCTGCGTGACGCGACGGTCTTTGGCCTCGATCTGAGCGTCGCGCCGCCCGGAATAGATTTCCGCGGCGCGAAGCTCCGCGACTCGTGCTGCAGCGATCGCGGCCGCCCGATAAAAGTCTCATTGCGCGGCGCCGATCTGCGTGGGGCGGACCTTCGAGGCGTAAATTTGCGTGGCGCTGACCTGCGCCAGGCGAATCTCAGCAGCGCGGACCTGCGTGCCGCGATTCTGGAATGCGCCGATCTCGGTGGACGGGCCAACCTTCAGGGCGCCAAGCTCGCGGGGGCGAGGCTGTACGGCGCGAACCTCGCGCGTGCCGATTTGACGGGCGCCGATCTGCGCGGCGCAGATCTGCGCGACGCGAATCTGTGCCGGGCTGAATTGCAACTGGCCGATCTCACAGGCGCGGACCTGCGGGGGACGGATCGAGACGGTCAATTGTGAGTGAGAGCCTTGCAGCGGATCTCGCCACCATGCCGAGCCGGCCTTTTGCGCAGTCGATAGTTCGGAAAAGAGCAACCGCGGCCCGGTCTGCCGGACCGTTTAGCCGTTCGGTTGGGATCTTCTTTGCTCTCGTACTGCTCGGGTCGGGAATAGCCGCAGTTTTCGACGCGCCGCTCTCCTTTGACGGGGCCTTTTACTTGTTCTTCGTGCTCGATCATCACAAGTTCGCGGCCTTCCATAGCCGGCTCATAAACGTCCCTCTGCAGCTTCCGACGCTTGCCGCGACCCATCTCACTCAAAACGTGCACGTGCTCCGACTCATTTTCTGCGCGGCCTATGCGTCAGTTCCAGCCTTGGGCTTGGCGATCTCATGGCTCCTATGCCGTTCGCGGCGTCCTGCCCTTTTCATCTGGCCTGCCATATCGATATGTATCGCCACGCTCCCGGGACAGTTTTGCTTCAACGCCGAATGCATCATGTCGGTGACCTTGATGTGGCCGGCGCTGATCGCGGTCCTGCTCGCAGGACCCGCGCTCGCTTTCCCGCTGGTCGCGATAGCGTCAATCGGAGCGGCGGTTTCGCATCCCTGCGCCGTCATCCCGCTGGCTTTTACGATGCTGGTCGCGATTGCGTCTGCGATTGTCCGGCCCCAGGTGCGAAAAACGTCCCTGGGGTTTGCTTTCGGTGCGGGGGCATTATTGCTCGCAAGGACGCTCGTGCCGCTTGACACATATGAAAGCAGTGTCCTGAGCCTCGACACGGTCATCTATACATTGCGCGAAGCGGTGCTCGGATGGCCTCTGGTTGCGATGGGCTTCAGCGTCGTCGCCGCGTTCATCTGCTTCAGTTCTGCGGAATCGCCTGCTCGCACCTATTTGGTTGCACCGCTGCTGCTCGCCGGCGCGGCGCTGGTCGTATGGGCGATTAACCCGGCCGACTGGATCAAGTGCATTGATTACAAGTATGCGGTCCCCCCTGTTTCGCTGGTATTCATGGCCGGCGCCGCATTCGAGGGACTGCGGCCGCCAGCCCTGGCGCAGAGGCAGCCCGCGGCGGTCGAGCTCTCCGCCTTGCCGTTAATCGGAGCGGTTTTCCTGGTAGTCCTTTCGATTCAGAGTCTGCAATGGGGACGAATGGGCCAAAGACTCACACGCGATCTGGACAATTCCGATCGCGGCTGCGTCTCACGGACTTCGCTTGACTGGATTCGGAATACTCCGATGGACCATTGGGCCGTGACCGTTTACGCAGCCGATTTGCAGGGCCGGAGACCGCGGACATTGCTGCTTGCGAACGATCTCGCGTGCAAAACCTTCGCCCTGACCGGCGATGCGACTTTTGTGGGCAAGGACAATTTCTTGTTCGTCAGGCCTCGCGGCAAGGGCTGGTTTGATTTTGAAGATGCCCGGTCGAGAACCGAAAAGCCACCAGGTTGAGAGCCATTAGTCCAAGTCGAGCTTCCAGGGTCGTTGGTTCGACGGGAGTGACAGCTACGCGGTCTCCCGAGCCGTCTAACCGCTCAGTTGGGATCTTCTTTGCTCTTGTATTGCTCGGGTTGGGAATCGCCGTGATTTCGAACGCGCCGCTCGCTTTTGACGGCGCCTTTTATTTCTTCTCGGTGCTCGATCATCACAAGTTCGCCGTCTTTCACGACCGACTCATAAACGTCCCTCTACAGCTTCCGATGCTTGCCGCGGCCCATCTCACTCAAAACGTCCACGTGCTCCGACTCATTTTCTGCGCGGCCTATGCGTCAGTTCCGGCCTTGGGCTTGGCGATCTCATGGCTCCTATGCCGTTCGCGGCGTCCTGCCCTTTTCATCTGGCCTGCGATGTCAATATGTATCGCCACGCTCCCCGGACAGTTTAATTTCATTAGCGAATGCATCACGTCGGTGACCTTGATGTGGCCGGCGCTGCTCGCGATCCTGCTCGCAGGACCCGCGCTCGCTTTCCCGCTGGTCGCGACAGCGTCGATCGGAGCGGCGGTCTCGCATCCATGCACCGTCATCCCGCTGGCTTTTGCGATGCTGGTCGCGATTGCATCTGCGATTGTGCGGCCCCAGGTGCGAAAAACGTCTCTATGGTTTGCTTTCGGTGCGGGAGTACTTTTGCTCTTGAGGACAGTTGCGCGGCTCGACAAATATGAAAGCCGCATGCTGAGCCTCGACACGGTAGTCCGCACACTGCGCGAGGCAGTGTTTGGATGGCCCCTGGTTGCGGTGGGCTTCACAGCCGTCGCCGCACTCGTCTGTCTGCGTTCTGCCGGATCGTCGAATCGCACGTATTTGGCGGTGCCGCTGTTCCTTGCGGGCGTGGCGCTGGTCGTATGGGCGATTAACCCCGCAGACTCGATGAATTGCTGGGAATACAAATACTGGGTCCCACCCGTTTCGCTGATATTCATGGCCGGGGCCTCGTTCGAGGAGCTGCGGCCGCGAGCCCTGGCGCAGACCAAGCCAGCAGCGGCCCACCTCTCCGCATTGCCGGTAATCGGAGCGGTCTTCCTGGTAGTCCTTTCGATTCAGAGTCTGCAATGGCGACGAATGAGCCGACGGCTCACGTGCGATCTGGAGGATTCCGATCTCGGCTGCGTCTCCCGGACTTCTGTTGCCTGGATTCGGAATACTCCGATGGACCGTTGGGCTGTGACCGTTTACGCAGCCGATTTGCAGGGCCGGAGACCGAGGACATTGCTGCTTGCGAACGATCGCGCGTGCAAAACCTTTGCCCTGACCGGCGATGCGACTTTTGCGTACGAGCCAACCTTCTCGATCGTCAGGCGTCGCGGTGAGGGTTGGTTTGATTTTGAAGATGCCCGGTCGAGAGCCGCAAGGCCCCCAGGTTGAGGGCTTCGCAGCGGTCCATGAGCACAGGTTTACGATGTCCGGACACTTCGATATTGTACTCATCGAGGCGCCGCATCATGATCGATAGTCCATCGAGTTCCACGTCAAGCTTCACCGCCGTAGCAGGGTCGCCGCGCCTGACCCGGCCGCTCGATCGCATCGGGCTGCAGCTAACGATGTACTGCAACCTGCAGTGCAAGATGTGCAGCGTCTGGGAAGTCCGCAAGCACGGCGTACCGCTCGAGCTCGCCAAGCGGCTGCTCGCCGACGCACGCGAGCTGGGTGCGCGCACCTTTGTGCCGTGCGGCGCGGAGAACTTCATGCGCAAGGACTTTCTGGACATCGTCGAGTACGCGCACGAGATCGGCTACTGGTATCAGGCGGTAGTCACGAACGGCACCATGATCACTGATGCGCATATCGAGCGGCTGGCGCGCTGCGCGTCGGTCAAGTTGAACATCTCGATAGACGGTCCGCGCGACATTCACGACGAGTTGCGCGGGGCCGGCAACTACGATGCCGCAGTCGAGACCGCGCGGCGATGTATCGCAAACGGGATCGGAGTGGGGCTCTCCGGCGTCATCCTGCGCGAAACCCTGCCGCATCTCGAAAGGCTCGTGGACCTCGCGGCCGATCTCGGGATCAAGGAACTCTCGTACCAGCCTTTCCAGACCGAGATTTCCGGGCCGCACAAGGACATCGCGCGCTTTTCTTTGCGCTCGCAAGCGCGCGACGAGATCGCGGCCCGTTTGGCAACTCTTCGCGATTACGCCGCCCGGCGCAACATCTGGATCTACACCGAAGCGCTGTTCGGCGCCGTCCCCGACTACCTGGCCTGGGGCAAGCGTCCCATCCCGCCCGGCGGCTGCGCTCTTCCGTCGAAATTCCTGCTGGTCGATTGGCGCGGCGACATCTACCCGTGCTTCTTCATGTCGACGGAAGCGGATCGCATGGGAAATGTATATCGTGACCGGCTGCGCGACGTTTGGCATTCCCTCACGCATAAGCAGTTGCAGGTGCTGGCGCTGGCGGAGCGTTGCCCCGGATGCCTCGCCGCATGCTCCGACGTGGAATCGTTCGAGGAGAACGCCGCCGGGCACTGAGACCTTCGTCGCGAAGGTCGGGTGTCGGAGGACCTCCCGCAGAACTCGACATCGATCGTCGCTCGCATGAGCCCTCTACCCGGCGTGAACTTGCCGTACTTCTTCGACGCGTACGGGCATGATCTTGCGCCGAACGCCATGTCGGGAACGGGCCCTCGCGAAGTTGACCCGATGCGAATCTACCGTCCGCTGCTGGCGGCTCACGAGATGGGGTTCCAGGCGGTGCGCCTGTGGCTGTGCGAAGGTGGCGAGGGCATCTTGATGAATGCGGGCACGATCTCCGGCGTGCATCCGGTGCTTGTCGAGTCGGTGGCGATCATTCAGGAGTGCGCGAGCCTCTGCGGGCTGCGACTCTATTGGACGCTGCTGGACGGGCACTCGTGGGAGCGCAGCCGGGACGCAGTTTCCCGGGCAATCCTGAGCGGGCGCGACGAGGCCAGGCTATTCGCCGATCGGGTTGCGGCACCGCTCGCGCGGCGCCTCGACCCGCGCCTTACGCTCGCGGTCGAGGTCGTGAACGAGCCCGAAGCATTGACCGCGGCAGGCGATGCCGCCTCAGATGAATCCCGCCTGGAATGGGAAGCCTTGGGCGCGGCCATCAAAACGATCACCGATGCGGTCCGGTCGGAGCGCGGAGCAACCATCGTCACCGCTGGCTCGCGCCGCGCGGCACTGCCGTCGCTCTGGCGAGTTGCGCCGGGCCTCGATGCGATCGACATTCACCTCGATCCGGATTCGCCGCTGCCGCCGCGATCCGAAGTCATCAGCACGTTGGCGATTTCCCCCGCACAGGCCGCCTCCATGCCGCTGATCGCGGGATGCTGCCGCGTTGACGCTACGGCAATCGACGCTGCGGGTGACGGATACAGCGCGCTTTTCCACTGGCGTCTCGAAGATCTGATCGCAGCCCGCTCCGAGCCGCAACACGGCGGGTAGGGGCGGTCCCGGCGCGGGCGGAGAGGACCGGCGAGAACGGCCCCTTGACGACCATCGATACTAGATGATAATTATTATCACCTGATATGGCTTTGCGGATCGTCAGTGAGGGACAATACAGGGGGTATGCGGCGCGGCGCCTGCCCGAATTCGCCGCGCGCTGCCGCAAGGCCGGGCTGGCGGTCACGCCGCAGCGGCTCGCGATCATTCGGGCGCTGCTGTCTTCGGGCGAGCATCCGCGCGCCGAGGCCGTGTGCGAAATCGTCCGGCGCGAGCATCCTCACATTTCGCTCGCGACCGTGCATCGCACGCTCGAGACGCTGTGCGAGATTGGCGAAGCGCGAAAGGTCACCAGCCTCCACGACAGCGCCCGCTACGACGGCAATGTCGCGCCGCATCATCACCTGGTTTGCGTGCGATGCCGCAAGATCAGGGACATCGAGATTCCCGGCGCCGACGCGCTGCTGAATGGACGCGCGAGTATCGAGGGCTTCAAGGTCCTTGGCGCCTCGGTCGAGATCCGCGCCGTGTGCGGCGAGTGCGGCAAGAGCAGTGTCAATCGGAAGGCGAAAGCCGCCGGCAGAACAATGGATCCATGAATAGACGAGGAGGATTAACCAAGTGAAACCGCTCAAAGGAACCAAGACCCACGCGAATCTTAAGGAAGCGTTTGCCGGCGAGAGCCAGGCCAACCGGCGATATCTGTACTTCGCGAAGGTGGCCGACGTCGAGGGACGTCCCGATGTCGCTGGACTGTTCCGTGACACCTCCGAAGGCGAGACCGGCCACGCTCACGGACATCTCGACTATTTGAAGACGGTCGGCGATCCGGTCACCGATCAACCGATCGGCGACACGCTGGCCAACCTGAAGTCGGCCGTGCACGGCGAGACCTACGAGTACACCAATATGTACCCGGGGATGGCGAAGACTGCGCGCGAGGAGGGCTTCCCTGAAATCGCGGACTGGTTCGAGACCCTGGCCAAGGCCGAAAAATCCCACGCGGGACGTTTCAGCAAGGCCGCCGAATCGTTGACGTAAGATTCGGAATTGCGGCGCTGAGTTGTCGAAGGGATCGGGACGATTTACCTGATCTTCTCCGCCGGGGAGACGGTCGCGGGCCGGAAGCGAAGCGAGGCCCGAAGTGAAAAAGTTGCGTGAGCAGAATTCAGGCGATGCCCACCGACGGGCTGTCTTACAAGGCGACCGAAGACAAGTATTGGCAGCGCGGCGGACTCGAGCGCGAAATCGATCGCGTGTTCGACATCTGTCAGGGATGCCGGCTGTGCTTCAACATGTGTCCGTCGTTCCCGGCCCTGTTCGAGGCGGTCGACCGCTATGACGGCGATGTGCTCAAGCTGACAGCGGCGGAGCGGCAGCGGGTAATCGACCTCTGCTACGACTGCAAGATGTGCGAGCTGCGCTGTCCTTACACGACGCGCGACAAGCACGAGTTCCAGCTTGATTTCGCCAGCCTCGTGATGCGGGCCAAGGCGGTCAAGGCGCGCGAGTCCGGCGTAAAGTTGCGCGACCGCCTGCTCGGGCAATCCCGATCTGCTGGGCCGGCTCGGCTCGGTCGCGCCCGGGGTTGCCAACTTCTCATGCCGCAACCGCTTTCAGCGCGTGATCATGGAAAAGGTCCTGGGCGTCCATCGCGACAAGAAACTTCCCGAATTCGCGGGCGAGACCTTCGAGAAGTGGCTCAAGCGAAACCCGCTGCCGGCCGATCCGGCCGTGCCGGCGGCAAGGGTGGTGCTGTTCGCGACCTGCTTCATCAACTACTACAACCCGGCGCCGGGCCGCGCCGCGGTAGAGGTGCTGAGTCAAAACCGATGCGCCGTCGCTTGCACGGCGCAGAACTGTTGCGGGATGCCGGCGATCGACGGGGGCGACGTCGCGTTTGCGCAGAAGCAGGCCCGCGCCAATATCGAGTCGATGCTGCCGTATGTGCGCAAGGGCTACCGGATCGTGGCGCTCAACCCGACCTGCTCAATGACGATGAAAAGGGAATATCCTGATATTCTTGGCGGCCAGGAGGTCGAGGAGTTCGCCGCCGCAGTTTACGATCCTCACGAGCTCTTGTGGATGCTGAAACAAGAGGGGAAGTTCAACCGTGAGTTCCGCACGACTCCGGGCCGGATAGCCTACCACTTGCCGTGCCACCTCAAATCTCAGCAGATCGGCTTCCGCTCGCGCGACCTGATGAGGCTGATACCGGGCGCCGAAATATCCACCGTCGATGCGTGTACCGCGCATGATGGCACCTGGGCGATGAAGAAAGAGTTCTTCGCGCTCTCCATGAAATGGGGCGAGAAGGCGTTTGCCGGGATGCGGGATGCGCAGGCTGACGTGATGGCAACCGATTGCGCGCTGTCTGCACTCCAGATCGAGCAGGCGATCGGCACGCGCCCGATGCATCCGATCGAAGTGCTGGCGCGCGCCTATTCCGACGGCGGCTTTCCGCGCAAGGTCCCGCCGTCCGAGCAATCGTGAACACGACATGAAACCAATCACAATCGATCAGATGCTGTCGTTCGAGCAATGGGAGCGCGTGCGGCCCGTCCTGCGCCCGCTCTTCATCAGAGAGAAAGAGCGCCGCCGGTTCGTTGCCGGCCCCCATCTCACTCTGCTGTTCGAGAATGCGCAGACCGTCTGGTACCAGGTCGAGGAGATGATCCGCATCGAGCGTATCGCGGAACCGCAAGCGGTGCAGCACGAGCTCGACACCTACAACTCCCTGATACCCGCGGCCGGCGAGTTGTCGGCGACGCTCCTCATCGAGTACGCGGAGGCGCGGGAGCGCGATGCGGCGCTCGCGAGACTGGTCGGACTGGAGCGCCACATGTGGCTCGCTGCCGGCGGGCGGAGGATCGCGGTCAGATTCGACGAAAGCCAGATGAGCGCCGGCCAGATAAGCGCGGTGCAGTTCGTCCGTTTCGCGCTGGGGCAGCTTGGCGCGGAAAGCCTGGTACAGTTCGCGGATCAAGGCAGCCTCGCGATCGAGGCAGACCATCCGGACCTCACCACGCGGGCGCCGCTCAGCGGGGAACTGGCGCGCGCCCTCGCCGAAGATCTTCGCATCGAACCGTGATAAGCGTCATTGACGACCGCATGTGAGAGTGTGTAGCGTCCCGCGCATGGACGCTGAAGCTGTCACCGCGATGATCGGTTCGAGCGCGTGTCGCGGGATCGCGATTCTGCTGGCAGTGCTGGCCTTGGTAGAAGCCGCAGGCATTTTCGAGGCCCGCGCCGCTTCATTCACTTCGCCAACTGCCACCGCGACGGGTCCCAAGCTTGACCTGCAGGGAAACGGATCGCTCGTGCCCGGCGGCAACTGCATCTGCGCGGCCGAGCCGTCAGCGGTGATCAACGGATGCATCTGCCCGGGTGTTTTCACGTCGTCGCTCACCGGTCCGCCCTACGGCAAGGTAAGCCTGAAGCTCAGTCTCGAGATCGCCTTGACCCCCACCGGTCTCGGTGAGAATTGCTATCAAAGCTCAGGGTCCGGTCAGCTCAGTCCGATCAAGGATACCGACGTCAACTTCAAAGGCGAGCTTTGCGTCAGCACCTATACATATAGCCTCGATGGGACACTTCAGATTTTTCCCTTCAACCCCTGCACGGTGCCGCAACAAGTAGCGGTGGGCACGCTTGAGGTGTTTGGCGCGGTGCATCAGAGTGGCCCAGTGCCGACGCCGTCGTCGATCAATCCTATTCCACAAGGTACCCACAGCAGCGCGCAGGTGAGTATCGTCGGGACGGCCGGCGAAATCGCGGCGCCGTGCCCGAGTCCGTAGCGAGCCGAATCGGGATCGGACGGATCAGCCCTTCTTCCGGAACGCCTTTTCGGCGTAGGCTCGCGCCGCCGCCCGCGATTCCTCTTCGCCGAATGCACCCAGCAGCGCGTCGGGGTCGGCGAACGCCGTGAGTCCGGCGCCCATCACGCGGGCGACCGCGTTCACGTGCTCCTTGGTGATCCTGACAGGCACCGACGGTTTGTCGATAAGCTCCTGCGCGAGTTGTTCGACCTCTGCTTCGAGCCTGGCCGCCGGAACAACCCGATTGAGGAAGCCGATTGCTTTTGCTTCTTGAGGAGTGAAGCGCCGGCAGGTCATGACCAGTTCCTTGGTGAGCGCGGGTCCGATCTCGCGCACCAAACGCGGGATTGCGCCCCAGGTCAGCGGAATTCCCAGCTCGATTTCGGGGATGAAAAAGATCGAGTCCTCGGCAGCGACGCGAAGATCGCACGATGACATCAGCACTACGCCGCCTCCAACGGAGTAGCCGTGGACCTGCGCGATCGTCACAGCCCGCATCTGCTCCAATGCGTCGGCGGCTCTAAGCCCCGACTGACCGACCTCGTGGCGGTAGAGCCAGCTTCTTTCCGCGCGCGGAACGCCGCCGCCGCCCGCCGAATCGCGAAGGTCGGCGCCCGCGCAGAACGCGCGGCCGGCGCCGCTGACGATAACGACGCGCAGCTCATGATGCGCGTCGAACCAGTGCGCGGCCTCGGTCAGCTCTTCGAGCATCGTGTTGCCGATCGCGTTGAGGCGCTCGGGGCGGTTGAGAGTGAGGCGTCCGAGGGCGCCGTTGACTTCCACCTTGATAGTCTGAAACGGGCGTGAATCCATCATCGCCTGCAAGCACCTTTCCGGGGGGGGTTGCCACCGACCTTAATCCGATGCCAACCGGAAACCAACTCCGCGAGATTGGCGGCGCAGCGGCTGGTCGTGGTAATCAGCATTGAACGATCGCCAGATCGCCTTGGCACGGCCGGGCGCGGAGAGAATTCTGATGAGCCTCAGATTGGAAAACCGGAACGCACTGATCACGGGCGGCGCGAGCGGAATCGGACGCGCGACCGCGATCCGGTTCGCGGAAGAAGGCGCCGATATCTTTGTCGCCGATCGTCATCTCCAGGGCGCAGAGGAGACGGTCGCCGCGGTGCACAAACTCGGGCGCAGGGCGATCGCACATCAGGTGGACACGAGCGACGAAACGCAAGTCGATGCGATGGTCGCCCGGATGGTCGCCGAACTCGGCGGTCTCGATATCGTTGTCGCGGCGGCGGGAATCTCACACGCTCGCTACGGCGAAGAAGGCAGGGGCGACTTTGTGCCCCTCACCGAGAAATCGTTCGCCAACTGGAAGCGCGTGCTGAGCGTCAACCTCGACGGCGTGTTTCTTACCGATCGCGCATCGGCGCGCGCGATGATCAAGGCGGGCAAGGGCGGACGGATCATCAATATTGCGTCGGCCGCCGCGCGCCTGCCCACTCCGGGCGTGGGCGAGTACTCGGTCAGCAAGGCGGGAGTCTGGATGCTCACGAGGGTGCTCGCGAGGGAACTCGCCGCGCACGGCATCACCGCGAACGCGATCGGCCCGGGCTTCATCAAGACTCCCATGACCGCCAATCTGCAGGATCTGCCCGATTTGAGTCCGATCATGGCGCGCGTGCCGATGGGCAAAATGGGCGAGCCGGTCGATGTCGCTAACACCGCGCTCTTTCTCGCAAGCGACGAGGGGCGCTACTACACCGGCTCGCTGCTGCATCCCGACGGCGGAGTCACGATGCAGTGAGCGGCGCGAACCGGGATGGCAGTTCGACCGTGCTAGCGCCGTCCCGTCACCAGCCATAGCGCCGATCCCAGCCGCACACCCTGCGGAGTCTGATAGAGCGCGAGAGCGTCGCGCACTGCCGCAGCGACCTTGGGACGAATCTCCGGGGCGGCGTCATGCAATGCCGCGCTGACAGGACCAACGTCGAGCATGAATTCGGCGGTCCGCTCGATGGGCGCATCTGGCCCGCCGAGCGTAAGCACGGGTTTTCGATCTTCGATTCGGATGTCCTTCAACCCTGCCGCGCTCAGCACGTTGCGCAAGCGTTCCGCATCTGCGAGCGAAAACGGGCCGGGCGCGTTGCGATCGGCGGGCGGCGCAAACGTGATTAGCGTGGCTGCCGCGGCCATCGGAACGGTAATCCACTGGTTCAGTTGCGGAGGCTGCCAGCATACGAACGCAAACCGGCCGCCCGCGCGGACTTGAGCCGCAAGGTTGGCGAACGCCGCGGCCGGGTCGGCGAAAAACATCACGCCGAAGCGCGAATACATCAAATCGAATTCGGCGGGGTTAAACGCAAAGCTCTGAGCATCGCCCTCGACAAAGCGGACGTTCGCGATCCCCGCACGGCGGGCCTGATCGCGCGCGCGCTCCAGCATCGCGCTCGCGATGTCGATGCCGACCACCTGTCCGCGCGGTCCAGTGCGTCGCGCAAGTTCGATCGAGGTCGAGCCGCATCCGCATCCCACGTCGAGGATTCGTTCGCCTGCTTCGATAGCGGCGGCGTCCATCGCCATCCGCCCGAGCGGTTCGAGCATCGCATCCAGCGCGAGCTGATCGCGAACCCATCGCGGCGCTCCGACTTCATTCCAGAACTTGATCTGTTCCGCATTTCCTGCCGAGACCTTGAGCGATGTCATAGTAGTGCTTCCTTCCAGCTAGCCAGGAGTTAGATGCGAAAGACCCGGCGCCGCCCACGGTGCGGACAACCAGAACCGGGCGATGTCGATTACGACGAAAGCCGCCGCCATTCCCAGCGCCGGCGCCGTGGACCAGATATCGGATGGCGGGGCTTCGACTACGAAAGCGGCCCAGCACGACGATCTCGAACGGCTCATAGTACTTGGCCATCGCGCGTCCCTGAAGAAGGTTGAATGCCAACCAGAGAGCGAAGCCTGCCAGTACCCAGTATCCGGTTTTGGTTTGCAACACGCGATAGCCAATCGCGCAGAAAACTGCCGAACCGATCGGAAAGAGCACCCAGAACAGGCTCCACACGCCGAGAAAAGCCGGCGTGCGCTCCGCCAGCGCCCGCAGCCATCCACCTTCCGTCGGTACTACGTATTCGCCCGCTCTGGCTCTTAGTATCGGAAGGCATATCAGTGATAATCCAACTGCGCAAAGCAACAGCAATCGGGCGCGGCGGTTCGGCGGCCACAAGACCCTTGCAAGCTGCGGAGCGAAAACAAGCGCATACAGCCCTGAAATGCAAAACACCAATATCAATGCCTTTTCATTGAATAGCCGGTCGTTCAGCGAGGTCCGCCCGGCAAAGTCCGGAGGTATGAGCCCATGCCAGACCATGAATAGAGGTAGTATGGCGAGCAAAGGAGTGATCGAGGATGCGATCGCGACCGCCTTCCGGATAGCGTTCCACGCATCATTGCGGATTGCATACGCGAGCAGGAGCGGCGCCAGCCACAAATAGAGCTGGCGTGTCAGCACCGCGATCACAGCCAGCACGACCGCGAGAAGGAACATCCCGACGGAGACCGGTCGCGTATCGTCAAGGAGATACAGGATCGCAACCGCGCATCCCAGCGCGAGGTTATCGGTCGCCAGGCGTATCGACGGGCCCAGCAGATAGGGGCACAGAGCGAAGACCAGAGTTACCACATAGGCGAAAACGCCGGAGCCGAAGGCAGCGTGACGCTTCAGGTACAGCATCACGAGAATCACCGTCGCAACAGAGATTCCAAAGTTGATCAGCCTCAAGCTCAACAAGCCGAAGCCGGCGCGCGCCAGCATCGCCATAATGAGATGGAACAGCGGCCCGGTCCCCGATTGATAACGCGTGAGATCGGGGCGGGGCAGCGTAGAAGCGAATTTCAGAATTGTCGGGTAGTGATAGGTGGCCTCGTCCCACTGGTCGGCAAATCTGCCTTTTATGAAAATTCCCGGCAAAGCAACCGCCGCAAAGACGGCGAGCACGCCCCATGCAGGGGTCTTCAGGGCTTTAGTTCTCATCGAGAGACTCGGCTCTCTGTTCCCATACATCGAAAAGGGCTTAAGACGCCACAGCGCGCGCGTCGGCGCAGGTCTCCGGAACGTGCTGCCCTTTGACATCGTTCGGGGTGCGGCGCATAGGCTATGGCGATGCGCGCGGACGAAGATCTTTGCTTCCTTCCCGCAACCCGCCTGCTTCGTATGCTGAACGCGGGCGAAATTTCATCGCGAGAGCTGACGGAGCTGCTGCTCGGCAGGATTGAACGATTCAACCCCCGTTTGAACGCGATCGTCACGCTCGCAGCCGAGCGAGCGCTAGTCGAAGCGGACGAGAGCGATCGCCGCCGTGCGAAGGGCGAAGAGATTGGCGAGTTGGAGGGCCTGCCGGTCACCGTCAAGGACTCGTTTGCTACCGCCGAAATCCGATCGACGCTCGGAACGCCGATTTTCGAGAACAACATTCCTAAACGCGATGCGATTTCGGTTGAGCGCCTTCGCGGCGCCGGCGCGATCGTAATCGGCAAGACCAACCTCCCCGAACTGGCGCTCGGATTCGATTGCGAGAACCCGATCTTCGGCGCGACCAATAATCCGTGGGACACGACGCGCGTTCCCGGCGGCAGCAGCGGCGGAGAGGCTGCCGCGCTCGCCGCTGGGCTTTCGCCGCTGGGACTCGGCTCCGACTACGGCGGCTCGATTCGCGTGCCCGCGCACTTCTGTGGAATATGCGGACTTCGCCCGACGGCCGGAGCAATCCCGTTCGCCGGCGGAATTCTGGGAGACTTCTCGCCGCCCAATGTGGAGGCGATGGCGACCGCGGGACCGATGGCGCGGTCGGTCGATGACCTGACGCTGGCTTACAATATCCTGCGCGGTCCGTCACCATCGTCGCCCAATACTGTTCCGACTGTGCAGGCGCGTCCCGAACAGGTTCAGCTTAGCGGACTCAGGTGCGCTCTATTCCGCGAGTTTGGGAATTTCGCCGTAGAGCCTGATATTGGAGCGGCGGCGGCGAGGGCCGCACATGCCCTCGAGAGGCGCGGCGTAATCGTCGAAGAGCAGACCCCGCCTGTCAGCGAGTCGATCGACATCTTCTATCAGTATCGGATGGCTGAGGGCTCAAAGGCGCTGCTTGAAAGGCTTGGCGATCGAATCAACTTATCGCGGCCGGAGGTTCACGAGCGCTTGTCCAGGCCCGAATTGGAAAAGTCAGCGTCCCAACTGTACCGAATCATCATCGCGCGCGATCGCTACCGCGCCGCGCTGGCTTCATTCATGGCGCATTTCCCGATCGTCATCACGGTTCCGTTCCGGACCACCGCGATGCGGCATCATCAGCCACCAATTCAGATTGACGGCGTTTACTACGACCCCTTCAACGCGGCGTTGCCGTCCAACTGGCCGAACATTTGGGTAAGCTGCGCGGGGATTCCGTCGTGCGTGGTGCCGGCCGGGCAGGATCGCGATCACCTGCCGATTGGAGTGAAAGTAGTGGGCCGTGCGTTCGACGAGCAGAGCGTACTCGCCGTCGCGATCGCAATCGAGGACGAACTGGGCGGATTTCAGAGACCGCCGCTCAGCGAGGACGGGCGGTAGGAACGATGGAAAATTTGATCGCGGTGCGGAGGAAATATGCGGACTTGATTCGCCGAAGGGCTGGCTTGCGCTCTGACCGGTTGGTTCGCGCTTTGAGCGAGGTTCCCCGCGAAAGCTATATGGGCCCCGGACCATGGAAGATTTTGAGGAGAATGAGCCAACCGCCGAGGTATGAGGACACTCCCGACGGCAACCCCGTGCACGTCTATGATGATGTGCTGGTGGGGCTGGATCTCGCGAAGCGGATCAATAACGGATTGCCGAGCGGACTCGCAAAATGGATCGACGCCCTCGACCTGCAGGAGGGCGAACACGTCGTGCATGCCGGATGCGGCACCGGATATTACACCGCAATTATCGCGCACATCGTAGGAACCGGCGGCCGCGTCACCGCAATCGAACTGGAACCGGTTCTGGCAGCACGAGCTCAGGCGAACCTGCAGCATTTTCCTTATGTCGAGGTGATCGCGGGCGACGCAACGCGCTATCAGACCACGAGTGCCGACGCTGTATTCATAAACGCGGGCGCCACTCATCCGTGCGCGCTCTGGCTGGACACTCTGAAGCCGGCCGGGCGTCTGGTTTTCCCGCTCGTTCGCTGGCCGGAGGGGAGCAAGTTTGCCGGGCCACCAGTCGCGGGATGGGGAGTCATGATTCGGATTGAGCGAGCACAAGCGGGTTACCGCGCGGAAGTGGTGTCGCCCGTCGGAATCTATCCATGTCTCGGCGCAACCGATACCGAGGCTGATTCGCGGCTGGCGGAGACCCTGGCGAAGGGCGGATTTGGCGGCTTGCAGTCGCTTCGGCGCGAGATCCACGCGCCGGAGCCGTCCTGCCTGCTACACGGAGACGGATATTGCTTCTCGAAGGTAGCGGCGGAGTGAACCGCTATGAGTGCGGCTCGAAGGGACGATCCGACCCTGTTCAAAGGCACCGCGTGGTACTACTCGCGCTTCCGCCCGACCTACCCGCCGGCGTTGCTGACGGTTCTGCGTGACCACCCGAGCAGCGCCACGAGGCATACATCGCGCGCTCCCGCTTCACGGGCCTCACGCTGTATCAGGAGTCCTTCGACGTTCGCTGGACCCTCGACTCGATCATCGGGAATCTCTACTCGACTTCGTTCTGCAGCCGGCGCTGCTCGGCGATCGCGTCGAAGCCTTCGAGCGCGATCTGCGCAGCGCCGTGCTCGCCGTCGAACCATCCGGCGACCTGCGCGGCGAACCGCCGGAGTTCTTCGCCCTGATGGCCCGGAAACGTTGACCCAGCGTACGGTTCAGCCAGCGACCTCGGCCGACTTTCCGCGATGGCGGCGGTACATCTCTTCCACCCAACGGAACGCCGGGCGCTGCGCTAGCGAATCGCGATATTCCTGTATCGACCGCGGCGGAGCTCCTGTGACGCGGTATTCGAGTTCCGGCGGCACCACGATTGGGCTGAACAGCGCGGCTGCGGTGAGATCGGCGACGCTGAAGCTGTTGCCGACCAGGTAGCCCGAAGGTTGCAGCTCGGCCTCGATACGGTCCAGTGCCGCGTTCACTTTGGCGCGACCGAGTTCGATAGTCTCCGGTGTGATGTTGTGGCGGGAATTGTAGAAGGGCCGAAAAACCGGCAAGTCCAAACCGCATCACGCGGCGCGCCATCGGGCTCATTCCCGTTCCCAGCGCGGCGACAGCGGCTCCCGGCTCGGTGGCGAACAACGGCCCGACGATCACCGCCCGAGCGTGGTGCCCGAGTTCCTCGTCGAAGAAATCCTCCAGCTCGATCGCACGGCGGCGCTCAGGTTGGTCGCGAGGGTAGAGCCGGGGATCAGGTTTGTACTGCTCGAGAGCCTCAATGATGCTGGTGGAATCGCGGATCGCTTTTCCATCGAGAAACAATATCGGCAGCGTCCCCTGCCCGGTGGCCCACCAGGCCCTCAGGAGATAATCGGGGCCGAGAACGCGGCGCACATGGGGAATTCCCTTGAAGTCGAGCGCCCAACGGACTTTCTCGTTGAAGTGAGAGATCGGAAAGTGCCAGAGGGTCGGGGGATTCTTTGTCACTACGAGATCTCCACCAAGGTTGGCTTCACGTCCAGCATGGGCATCGGGCGGCGAATCCCAATAATTGAGAAGTCGGCGCGGAAGCGGATGTCCTGCGAGGAAGCGCCCACCATCACTTCCATATCGCCGGGTTCGACGGCGAAGATCACGTCGCGGCCATGAAAGCCGGCCTGGCTCATGTCGAGCGTGAAAGTCACGCGGTGCGTCTCACCCGCTGCTATCGCGATTCGCGCGAAGCCCTTCAGCTCTCTGACCGGACGAGTCACGCTGCCGGCCTTGTCGCGCAAGTAGAGTTGGACGACCTCCTCGCCGTCGCGCGGCCCTTCGTTGGTCACGCTTATCGAGACTCGCACACGGCTGTCGGCCGTAACCTGCGTCTTGTCGAGGGCTCCGTCCTGGTAGCTGAAGCTCGAATAGCCGAGCCCGTGCCCGAATGGAAAGAGAGGCTTGCAACTCAGGTCGGCGTAATCGCCCCAGAACTGGCTGCGCTGGCCCGACGGCTTGTGCGCGTAGTAGAGCGGCATCTGCCCCTGATCTCTCGGCAATGAAACGGGCAGCCGCCCGGCAGGATTCGCGTGGCCGGCGATCACTTCCGCGATCGCCGTTCCTCCTTCTTCACCGGGGATGAAGGCGAACAGCGCCGCATCGGCCTTCTCGATCGCGGCCGCGAGCGCCAGCGGGCGGCCGTCGATGACGACCAGCACGATCGGCTTGCCTGCGCCGGCGACTGCGGCGCCCAATTCCTGCTGCACGCCGGGCAGGCCTAGCGTCGCGCGATCGGTGGCCTCGCCGCTGGAGCATCCTTTGCTCAGACCCGACTTGCCGCCGACGCAGAGCACCACCGCATCCGCCCAGCGCGCGACTGCGATGGCTTCGGCGAAACCCGATCGGTCGTCGTCGAAAGCGTTGCAGCCGCGGGCGGTCTGGATTTCGACGTCCGGACCAAGCGCGGCGCGCAGGCCCTCCAACGGCGTCACCATTCGGGGAAATCGATCGCTCAGGTCGGACCGGCGCCGCGAGGACGTAATCGCGCGCGTAACATCGTCCGCATTGCGCGCATCCGGCGCGGCTTCCATCACGGGCGCGGAACTGCCTTCGAGCCTGTGCCCGGCGACTTCGCCCTCGCGTGATGCTCGCTCGGGAATCGGGCCGAATAGAATCTCGTGATGAGTCGGGAAGTGATAATCGCCTTGAAGCAGGCGCTTGGAATCCGCGGTTGGCCCGATAATCGCCAGGCGCTTGACGCGCGTCGAGAGCGGCAGCATCCCGTGATCGTTCTTGAGCATCACGATCGACTTGCAAGCGAGTTCCAGCGCGATTGCGCGATCCTCGCCGGTATCGAAGACCAGCGCGGCGCTCTCGGCATCGACATAGGGGTTCTCGAACAGGCCGAGCTCGAACTTTGCGCGCAGCACGCGCCGGACGGAGCGGTCCACCATTTCGATCGGCACCTGGCCCGCTTCGACCGCCTCCCTGAGCGGCGCGCCAAACACGTCGAGTTGCGGCAATTCGACGTCCAGCCCGGCCTCGAGGCCGAGCTTCGCAGCCTCGCGCGGAGTTGCGGCGATATTGTGGTAGTTGTGCAGCGCCTGCAGCGTGAAGTAGTCGGTCACGACCGTTCCGGTAAAGCCAAGCTCATCGCGAAGCACGTCGCTCAGCAGATATCGCGATGCCCCGCACGGAACGCCGTCGATTTCGTGGTATCCGTTCATGATCGAGCGCAGGTTGGCCTCGGCGATCATCGCCGCGAACGGCGCGATGAAAATATCGAGCAATTCGCGCTGCGGGATGTGCGCCGGTGCCCAATTGAGACCGCCTTCGGAAGCGCCGTAACCGGCGTAATGCTTGCCGGTGCAGACGACGCCGTTTGCGACATCGTCGCCTTGCACGCCGCGCACGTACGCGACGGCCATCCGCGAGACCAGGTACACGTCCTCGCCGAAGGTCTCCTCGCATCGGCCCCAGCGCGCGTCGCGCGCGACATCGGCGACCGGCGCCAGGGTGTGGCGAGCTCCAACCGCGATCATCTGGCGTGCGATGGCCCGGCCCATCCGCTCGACCAGGTCCGGCGCGAACGTCGCAGCGAGACCGAGCGGCATCGGGAAGCACGATGCGTCCTGGGCGAGATAGCCGGCGCAACTCTCTTCGTGAAATATCGCCGGGATGGAAAGCCGCGTCTCCTCCATCAGCACGCGCTGGATGGCGTTCATCGTCCGCGCGGATTCCGGCGGACTCATGAGTTCGGCATGGCGTGAGACGTGGCCGATGCCGTGCTTCAGCATCGCCCGCGCGCGATCGGCGTCAAGTTCCTGATCTTTGAGCATCGGGCGGCTCCATAGCCCGCCGAGCTGAGCGACCTTTTCATCAAGCGTCATCCGGCCGAGCAGATTTTCGACGCGCTTCTCGATCGGCAGCGAGGGATCTCTGTATGGACAAGCTTCCATTTCTTCTAGTCGCCCGACGCTCGCGATGGATGCGCCGCCGTGATCGCCTCGTCCGTCGTCGGCGCCTGAATCTGCGCGTCCGCCACGAAGTGAGTCGGGTCCGATCCCGGCGGGCCGAAGGGACCGGTGAATTCCAGCAGCCGATGGGGAGGCGCCCCCTGCAAATAAGTGTCGAAGGTCGGAACCAGGAAGTACGACAGCGGCTTCAAATAGATCGGCAGATCGATTATGGGCTTGAGCTTAATGTGCAGCCGGTCCTGATCGTCGGCCGAGCCTCGATTCGCCGTCCACTTGCCACATCGCGAGCTGATCGACGACGCCCTGGAAGCCCAGCACGTGAAACCGCATCTCGCTGCCCGGCTCCGGCTTGAGTTCGGGAATGACCTCGGCCAGCGTCTGCGAACTTGCGTAGAGATCGTCCGGCAACTCAACGTCCTCCAGTGGGAACGAGTCGGCCCGGAACGCAAGGTGTTTGCGCTCGACGAGCGAGCCGTTCGGCGCGTAGGTGCGCTGCTCCATGTAGCTGGTTCGCGGCGACGCGTTGGAGACGACGAGCGAGGTCCCTTCGATCGCGAGACCGTCGCTGAACTGGGTTCGAACCATCAACAACCGGCGCGTGCCGTCTCTACCGCTGCTCATGATCGCGTGCCCGCGCAGGTCGCCGACGCTGAAGGCGCCGGTGTTGTCCACTGTCATTTTCGGTGTATCCGGTGCTTGCCGGGCGTCGTGCAGCAAACTTAGGTCGGAGGGCGAGACACTCGGAACGTCAGTGATGCGGGTCAGTTCCTGGATCGTGCGTTTGTGCTTGCCGATCGGGAGTCCGACCTCGCGCACCATCTCGAAGCCGCCCCGATCATTCGCGACGGCCCACACGTAGATGTCGGGAATGAACACGCCCATCATTTTCGCCGCCCACGGCGGAAGCTTGGGGAAGAAGGTCGCCATGTCGATATTGACGCGCACCTCGAAAGCGTCGAAGTCGCCCGCCGGCACCGAGATTTTCTCCTTCCCGACCAGCTTGAAAATCAATCGGAAGTAGATCACGTCGTTGAGCCATACGAACAGCGGCGTCTCCTCTCCGCGTTGAAGCGCCGCGAAGTCGAGTCCTCTTGCGTTGAAGCATTCGAGCGCTTCCATCGGCTGGTCCGGAAGCGGTCGATGAAGGAACGGATAGTACGACGGGTCGAAGGTCGCGAAATCAGTCTCGTCGAGGCCGCCGGAAGCGTTCAGCGTTGCCGCCACGCTTGCCGTTGCCGGCCGGCCCGGACCGTTGCCTTGCACGCATTGCGCGATCAACCGGTCGCCGTTGGGAAACCTGACCTCGCTCCATTGAGCGGGATTTGCGGGGTCGGCGCTCCGCCAGACTTTGGCGCTCGAGATCTCCTCACCGCTGTCGCCGTCGCTCAGGCGATATTCAAGCGCCTTGCCCGCGGGTATCGACGACCGCGCGGAAGCGCTGGAGCCGTGCGCGATCAGCGCGACGAGAAGCGCGGCGCCGATCATCCGGACGGTTGATTTCACTGCACCGATCCGTTTCGCAGCGACGCCCGCGCGCGACATCCGACGACCACGATACGGTTGCCGCGATTGCATGGCATTCGGCGGATCGCGGGCCCGGAAGATTTACGACCTATCGAGTCCCACGTTTGGCGCGGGCGCGCTTCGCAACTGATTCGATCGCATCGACGATTCTCGAGTAGAGCGGCGCCGGCAGGTCATGCCCCATCCCGGGAATTTCGATCAACTCCGCTCCCGCGATATTCGCGGCGGTGTCGCGGCCGCCCTCGACCGGCACGAGCGGATCGGCCAAGCCGTGAATGACGATGGTAGGCGCCTTGATCCGCTTGAGCGCTGCCCGGCGATCGCCGGTCGCCATCACGGCAGCCATCTGCCGGGAAAAGCCCGCTGGATAATTCGAGCGCTTGAGATTCCTCGGCAACGCGCCTGCGGATTTCTTTTTCGTCGGTCGGATAGCCGGGGCTGCCGATCGTCGCGTAGGCCTTCACACCCGCCTCGATATAAGACTGCATGTCGTTGCCGGATGGGCGATTCATCAGTACGGCCATCGCCTCGGGCTTGGAGGGAGGAAGGTTGGGATTCCCCGTCGTGGACATGATCGAGGTGAACGATAGCGTTTTCTCCGCATGGTTGGCGGCAACGAGCTGCCCGATCATGCCGCCCATGGATGCGCCTACGATATGTGCCTTCTCGATTCGCAGCGCATCGAGCAGGCCAACCGCATCGTTCGCCATGTCGTCCAGCGTGTACGCGGCGCTCGGTTTCTTCCCCTGCGCCATGTCGCTCATAATCCTGGCAATGTCGGCCGGTCCCGCGCTGTCGAGCTTTTGCGACAGGCCCACGTCGCGATTGTCGTAGCGGATAACGCGATAACCCCGAGCTGTAAGAAGCTCGATAAATTCCAATGGCCAGCGCGTCAACTGCCCACCCAGCCCCATAATCAGAAGAATGGGCTCGCCCGTCTTCGGGCCGAATTCTTCGTACTCGATATCAATGCCGTTTGCGTGGATACGAGCCATGTTCGGTCTCCCTTGCCTGTAGCGCTGGCCTCCGCGTCGGTCTCCTGAGCCTGACCAGAAATCAGAAGCCTCATCGGACATCGAGGGTATCACACATGACCACGACGCGGCTGTCGGAGTCGCCATCTGCGCGATTCCTCAAATCGCCTGCGCCTCGCGCAGCGCCGCGATCTCTTCCCAGGTGTAGCCCAGCTCCATCAGCACCTCCTCCGTATGCTGCCCGAGCTCGGCGCCGGCGGGCCTCGTGGCTGACCTCGCCGCCGATCGACACCGGCGGTCCCGCGACCGTCACGCGCCCGGCGACCGGATGCTCCAGCTCCTGCAGATAGCCGTTGGCGCGCGCCTGCTCGCTATCGAGGATGGCGCTGTAATCGACCACCTCTGTGGCGAGGATATCGGCGGCGTGCAGCTCGGAGAGCCATTCGGCGGTCGGTCTGGCCGGGAAGATTTCGTCGAGCACGGCCTGGATTTTGTCGCCGTGGAAATTGCGCGTGATGTTGTCGCTGTAACCGGGATCCTTTTCGAGATGCTCGATCCCCATGATTCGGCAGAACGCTGGCCATCGCTTGTCGTCAACGCCCGCGATGCACACGTAGCCGTCGCGGGTCGGGAACGCGCCCCACACACCGTGGAGGAATTGATGGCCGCGCCCGGCCCTCTCCGGCTCGCGCCCGCTAATCGAGGTGTAATCGATCTCCATTGACTGCATCGCGATCAAAGTGCCGTAAATCGACGCATCGACCCGGTTGCCAATCCCGGTGCGCTCGCGCGCAAACAATGCGGCGAGAATTCCGCCTGCCAGGCTGAGTGCCCCCGCGTGGTCGGCGACGAAAATTCCCGCCGGCAGCGGCGGATCGGACGCCCTACCGGTCTTCGCCATGATTCCGCTTGCGGCCTGCGCCAGCGTATCTCGGCTCGGGCGCGTCACCCATGGCCCCTTGGGTCCCCACGAGCTTGCTTGCGCATAGACCAGGCGCGGGTTCAGCCGGCGCAGCTCCTCGTAGCCGAGCCCGTGCCGATCGAGCACGCCGGGGCGATAGTTGGTGACCAGCACATCGTACCGCGCCGCCATCCGGCGGACGATTTCGGTGCCGCGCGGATTCCTCAAGTCGGCGGTGAGGCTGCGCTTGCCGCGATTCATCGCGATGAAGTAGTGGGAAACGCCGGGGTTTTTCACCTCGGGCCCGCCAATCAGCATCGTCAGCATGAAGCGGCTCAAGTCGCCGGTCTCGCGATTCTCGACCTTCACCACATCCGCGCCCAGGTCGGCAAGGAACAAGGCGGCGAACGGCCCCTGAATCTCCTGGCCGATTTCGACTACCTTGATTCCTTCGAGCGGCTTGGTCATGGACGCGACGCGACCTCCCGGCGGGCGGAGCGATCGTTCGGGCACTTACGCACGCGCATTATCCCGCCGCTTACCCGTTAATCTCAAGTCTATTTCGCGAAGCCCCGATCGGCTTTAGCGGCGATGGAAGAGAATCACAGGCTAAAGCCTTGCAACCTGGAAGCAACTTCGAGCTTGACCGGTTTCAATCTGCCGACTTAAGAATAATAGACTGACTGGTCGGTCTAGACTCGGATCGCTTTGGAGAGGCTTCCAATGTCTTCAACACAAGCGCCAACCCTTCATCCTTCGGCATTCGATGAATCAGCGCATCATCCCGAACCGCGCATTGTGCCGCGCAGCGGACGATCCGCTCCGGGTCCGCGCGGACCGATAAGCGGGCTGGGGCTGGCGCGCGATCCGCTTCCGTTCCTCGAAAAGATGTTCCGGCAGTATGGCGACGTCGTACAAATGCGCATTCTGAATTTTCGCCTCTTCGCCGTCGCGCACCCGGAGGGCATCAAGCGGGTCCTGCAGGACAACCATCGCAACTACAAGAAGTCAGTCGATTACAAAATTCTCGCGCGCCTGCTCGGCCAAGGTCTCGTGACCAGCGAAGGATCGCTATGGTTGCGGCAGCGACGCCTGATGCAGCCGATGTTCCATCGCCAGAAAATCGCCGCATTCGGTGCGATTATGACCGAATGTGCGGGCGATATGCTGGACCGATGGAGCGGACGTGCGGAGACGGCAGAGCCGTTCGACGTAGCGCCCGAGATGATGAAGCTGACGCTCCAGATCGTCGGACGCGCCCTGTTCACGATGGACCTGACCAGCCAGGCGGACAAGATCGGCCGCTGTCTGACTATCGCCAACGAGCGCTTCGGGGAGTTCGACCTTGCGATGCTGATGCCCTGGCTCCCGTCGCCGGGCAACCTCCGCTTCCGCAACGCGGTGCGTGAGCTGCGCGGCATCGTACTCGACATCATCGCGCATCGCCGCGGCGAAGGCCGCGACTACGGCGACCTGCTCTCGATGCTGCTCGACGTGCGGGACGAGGAAACCGGCGAGGGGATGAGCGACGAACAGGTGCGCGATGAAGTGCTGACGCTGATTCTCGCGGGTCACGAGACTACCGCCACCGCGCTCTCGTGGACATGGTACCTGCTCTCGCAGCATCCGGAAGTCGAAAGGAAGCTCCACGCCGAACTCGAAGAGGTCCTCGGCGGCCGCGCGCCCACGATGTCCGATCTTGGCAGCCTGAATTACACCGGAATGGTGATCGACGAATCGATGCGCCTGTATCCGCCGGTGTGGGCGGTTGGACGCATGGCAATTGATGACGACGAAATCATGGGCTACCGGATCCCCAAGGGAAGCAACCTGATGCTCAGCCAATGGTTTACGCATCGGCATCCGGCGTTCTGGGAAAATCCGGATCGCTTCGAGCCCGAGCGCTTTCGCGCGGAGCGCGCCGCCGGTCGCCCGCGCTATGCGTACTTCCCATTCGGCGGCGGCCCGCGCATGTGTATCGGCCAAATCTTCGCACTGACGGAGGCCCAACTGGTGCTCGCCTCGGTGGCTCAGCGCTACCGCCTGCGGCTGGCGCCGGGTCATCCGATCGAGTTGCAGCCGCTGGTCACGCTTCGGGCGCGCCACGGAGTGAGAGTGACACTGGAGCGTCGCGCCAATCCGGGCCGGCGCGGATAAAGCGATGCCGCCGCGTCCGGACGTCAGCGAAGAGCGTTGCGCGGTTGAAAGAATCCTTGCTAGGAATCGATAGGGGCCGAAGAATCCGTCATCACCATGAGCGGGGTCCCGCGCGATGCCACGGGTTCCGCTCCAACAGCGATCCCGGCGGGGCCGCGAGCGATCCGGCTCGCGCGCCACGCCCGGCTCAGATCGCTTCCAAGGAGAGACAAATGTTGAGAGATCGAAAGTCGTTCTGCCTCCTGGCGCTGGTCGGGATAGTCAGCTTCACCGTCGGTTCCCTTCTCGCGACGCTCTCGTTCAATGGAGCGTCCGCGTCCGCGGCGACGAAGCATTCGAAAACGATAGAGGCGGAAAAGTTCGTGCTGCGCGACAATGACGGCAAGCAGCGCGCGGTCCTGCAGGTCGCCGCCGACGGGATGGCTGATTTTGCGATGTACGACGGTAAGGGCACGGATCGTACCGAACTCCGCGTCGCGTCGGACGGTGGTGCGGGACTGGGGTTCTACGATGAAGCCGGACGAAAGCGAATCGCGATGGGAGAGAACACGCGCGGCAAGGCCGGCATCGGCATCTATGATCAGAACGGGCGGCAGGTCGCGGGCCTCGCGATATCTCCCGGCGGTGAGACCGGCCTGACATTGTTCGATCGCAACACCGGCAAGGCGCGAGCAGGCCTTGGCGTTGCCGCCAACGGATCGCCGGCGCTCGTGCTTTTCGACGCGGAGGGGAAAGACCGCGGCGAATTCTACGTGACCGCAAAGGGAACGCCGGGCCTGGCCCTCGCCGACGCGAGCGGCAAGACGGTCGCCGGATTGCCGGAATCGGCGCAGAGCATGGCGGCTTCCGTCACCCCCGGCCGATAGCGCCGCCTGCGCAGAGTCTCGATCGCGTGCGGTGTGAATTGGCGCCGCACGCGCTCAACTCCGCGATCGCCGCCGGCGTGGGGCTTACACGATCGATCGGCCTTGAGCGCCGTCGACCGGCAGGCACGCGCCGGTGATCCAACTTGCCTTCGGCGATGCCAGCATCACGACCGCGTAAGCGACCTCTTCGGGGCGTCCCAGCCTTCCGGCCGGAAGCTCATGGCCGATGAAGTCGCGCTCGAACGCGGGATTCTCCCTGAATCTGCGCTCCCAACTTCCGCCCGGATACAGAATCGAACCGGGAGCAATCGAGTTCACCCGGATGTTCTTCGCGGCGAGCTCCCGCGCCAGCATCTTGTTGAACGAGATCAACGCCGCCTTGGAGGCGTTATATGCGAGCGGGCCGCCGGCTTCGCGGCCATAGATCGAGCTGATGTTGACTATCGCGCCGCCGCCGCGCTTTTCCATCTCGGCCGCGCACAGCCGCGCGAGGCTGACCGCCGAGAAGAAGTTAGCGTCGAATGACTCGCGCCAGGTCGATT
Organism: uncultured delta proteobacterium; assembly: GCA_963830715.1. Classification (GTDB taxonomy): domain Bacteria; phylum Desulfobacterota; class Binatia; order Binatales; family Binataceae; genus CAVVMA01. The sequence continues at coordinate 233,815 of CAWHNS010000020.1, read as the reverse complement.
CTGATAGCTCCGCGAGCGTGCCCGGCCGCGCGCCACCGGCATTGTTCACCAGAACATCGACGCCGCCGAAATGCGTGACGGTATTTTCGACCCATCGCCGCGCCTGCGCCGGATCGGTGATATCGGCCGGCTCGGCGAACACCTGATGCCCCGATGCGCGGAGTTCCTCGGCCGCGGCCTTGAGTCCTTCCGCGCCGCGCGCGCAGATGCTCAGCCGCGCGCCCTCGTCGGCCAACGCGCGCGCCATCGCGCGGCCCAAGCCGCGGCTCGCCCCGGTCACCATCGCAACCTTCCCGCTCAGTTCCAGATTCATCGCTCCGCTCCCTGTAACATTGTGAAAACGGGCCTGCGCCTCCCAGTCTGTCATTCCGGGCACCGGGCGAGGAACCCGGGCGGACGCGCCAGTCGCCCTCGATCCGTTACTCTCGCGCCGATTCTCCGATAACCTGACCATCGCGATGCTGACGATTCTCGGCGGACTCGTGGTCCTGTCGATCGGGGCCGGATTCATCGGCTCGATCTCCGGGCTCGGCGGCGGCGTGTTTATCGTACCGGCGCTGGTGGTGTTCTCGCGCGTGCCGATCCAGGTCGCGATCGGCGCGAGCCTGATCTCGGTGGTCGCGACCAGCGCGGGCGCCAGCGTGGCCTTCGTGCGCGACGGATGGACCAACCTGCGCGTTGCGATAGTGCTGGAGTGCGCGACCGTCACCGGCGCGATCACCGGAGCTTACCTGGCCGGAGTCGTGCCGCCGCGCATCCTCGAATTGCTGTTCGCCGCGATCATGCTCCAGTCGGCGTACTTTTCGCTCAGAAAGCCGGGCGACGATATCGTCGAGCATAGCGACCCGCTCGCCGAGCGATTGCGGCTCAAAGGCGAATTGCCGGGTGACGGCATCCAGCCCGTGATACCCTACGGCGTCGTCAACCTGCCGGGAGGAGCCTCACTGATGGTGATGGCCGGGCTGATGTCGGGTATGCTCGGGATCGGCGCGGGCGCGCTCAAAGTGATGGCGATGGACTACATCATGCACCTGCCGCTCAAGGTTTCCAGCGCGACCAGCAACTTCATGATCGGGGTCACGGCGGGCGCCGGCGCGCTGGTGTTCCTGTTTCGCGGCGACGTATCGACGGTGATTGCCGGTCCGGTCGCGCTGGGCGTGACCGCCGGAGCGCTCGCCGGAAGCCGCGTGCTTCCGTACGCCGACGTGCGGGCGCTGAGAATCGTATTCGTGACCATCCTGGCTGCTGATCGCGGCCGAGATGGGCTGGCGCGCGCTGGCGGGCCTCTGAAACCGATGGCGATCGCACCGAATCTTGCAGTCGTTCAGGACGATGAGGAACGCCTGCTGCGGGTCTGGACGCCGCTCATCCTGCGCTCGGTGCTGATGGTGGCGGTGAGCATACTGTCGATCGGGCTGCTCAGATCGGTCGCCGCGCCCGGCTACTATGTGAAGCGATTCCACGAGCTTCAGCGTGCTGTCAACCTGCGTCACCCAGCGGATCTTGAGCGGCTCGCGGCCGGCGCTCTCAACGGCGACGGCCGCGCCATCATGACGCTCGGGCTGATGGTGCTGACGCTGGTGCCGATCGGGCGGGTGGCGTTCACGCTCTTGGTTTTCGCGGTGGAAAAGGACTATGCGTATGTCGTGATGACGGCCTACGTGCTCGCCGCGTTGATAATCGGCGCGGCGTTGGGAAGAGTCGGCTGACTTCAGGAGACTTGCTCGCGATGGAAATCCGGAACAAAGTTGCAGTCGTAACCGGCGGCGGATCGGGAATCGGGCGCGCCACCGCGGAGCGCCTGGCCAAAGAGGGCGCATCGATCGTGATCGCGGACCTCGACGAGAAGATGGGCGCCGAGACCGTCAGGCTCATCGAAAGCGGCGGCGGACGCGCCTTGTACGTCAGGGCCGACGTGACCAAAGAGGCCGACGCCCGTCAGATGCTCGAGGCGGCAGTGTCGAAGTTCGGGCGGCTGGACATCCTGCACAACAACGCGGGAATCGCGGTCGGCCCGCCGGGCTTCCCCGCCGCCGAACTCGAACGATGGCGCCTGGTGCTGGACATCGATCTCTATGCGGTGGTTCTGGGATGCTGGCTGGCCGCGCCGATCATGACGCGCGGCGGCGGCGGCGCGATCGTAAACACCGCCTCGATGGCGGGCTTGTATCCGCATCCGAACGACCCGATATATGGCGCGGCCAAGGCTGCGGTGGTGAATTTCACCTACTCGCTGGCGCCATGGGCGACCGATCGCAAGATTCGCGTGAACTGCGTATGCCCCGGAATCACCGACACGCCAATGGTGCGGCGTGGAATCGAGGCCGCAACCGCGGCCGGGATACGGTCCTGGATGCCGTCGAAGATCATCCAGCCCGAGGAGATCGCGGATGCGGTCGTGACGCTGGTCCGCGATGACAGTCTCGCGGGCCGCGCGCTGGAGGTAAGGCCGACCGGCCGCCGCATGGTCGAGACGCCGGGCGCGCCGCGGGCGCGCAATTAGCCGGGCGAATCGAGACTCCAAAATACTCGCAGGAGGAGGCTTCAACCATGCGAATGCGAAGAGCGATCTTGTTGACGGGACTGGCGCTGAGCGCGGTCGCGAATCCACGAGCCTATGGTTTCTCCAATGGGTTCGTCGGCATGTCCAACTTCAACGGCACGTACGCTTGCCACGGTTCCTTTATCTTGCCGGGGCCACCGGTCGAAAGCGTGCCGTACGTCGATTCACTTCAGCCTGACGGACTCGGCGGTTTCCGCGGCGGAAAGCGAACCGTTTACACAGGTCCCGGCACCGCACCTTGCATCTATACGCTTGTCACCACCGGCATGAGCGCCTCCAAATTTACCCCGCTACTGGATCGGCTGACCGGAAACGGAATGCTCTCATGGTCAGGAACTTCCCTCGGCGAAGGAAGTTGCCCACAGACCTTCAGCGACAACTTTTCTTTTGTCCTCAACGCTGACGGTTCAACCGCTCAGATTGCCAATAACCTTCCGATTCTTCTTACCGCCACGGCCGTCAGTGCGGGCACCAGCGAGTGCGTCCAGTAATGACGGGAGAGCGCGCCACTCAGCAATCGCGTCGCTCGTACGAGCGCTGCCTTCGCTGACCGGAAGGAGGCTCTCTCGGCGCGATACGGCCGCGATTATGCGGCGGCGGATTTGCCGTTGCTCTCGCGCAGCTTCGGCATCACGAGCGTCACTTATCGAAACCGACTTTTTTCAGGAGGTCGATGAAGCGCGGGTCGGAGCGCACCGGGTCGTAGCTGTGGTCCACCTTGAGCCATATGAGGTCGGGCGACCGCTCGTCGTATGCCTTCCCGAGCCACTCAAAAGCCCGATCCTTGTCGCCGAGTCCGGCGTAAATGTTCGCTATCCAAACCGGCGACGGGTACTGTCGGCGCGACAGCTCGTCGATCAATTTTAGCGCTTCATCGCGCTTGCCGGCCGCCGCGTACATGTACCCGAGCCTGGCCATAAACTCCGGCCAGTTCCTCAGTCCCCGGGCCTTCTCCATCTCGACTATCCCCTCTGCGGGCCTGCCTCTCGCCATCTCGTTCATCCCCAGCGAAAAGTGAACGAAGTCGAAGTTGGGGTCCATCTCCGAAGCTTTGCGCATTTGTGCAAGGGCCTGGTCCTCCCGCCCCTGTAATCCGAGGGGTAAAGCCGTATCGAGTGCGATGTTGAGATTGAGGGGATCGAGTTCCGAAGCTCGCTTGTACTGGGCCTCAGCTTCGTCGAACCGGCCTTCCATCGATAGAAAGAAACCATAACCGCTGCGAGCCTCCGCGGAGCTTTGATCGAGCGCGATCGCTCGTTGAAATTCCGCCTCCGCGCCGTGCCAGTCGAAGTCGGACCGAAATTTGATAAACGCAAACAACAAGTGAGCATCGGCCAGATTGCCGTCCAGCTCCAATGCCTTCTCGGCTGCCTCCCTTGCCTTTTGCGTGGCCTCCCTGGGGGAAAAGAGAGCGGCGCCAAAGCTCGGCGCGGAATAAATGACGGCCAGGCCAGCGTAGGCCTCGGCAGACTCCGGGTCTTCCTTGACTGCCAGAGAAAAGTTGTCCATCGCACTCCGCGTCCCGTCCTCGGTGCGCTTGTTCAGGTAGTAGTAGCCCTTCAGCACGGCGTCGTGCGCCTCGGGATTGACCGGGCGGGCATTGGCGAGGCGCGCCTGCTCGCCCGGGGTCAGCTCGATATTGATCTGGCGTGCGATTGCCGAAGCCACTTCGTCCTGCAAAGCCAGCACGTCGCGCGTGTCGCGCTCGTAGCTCTTCGCCCATAGATGCTTGTCCGCCGGCGCATCGATCAACTGCGCGGTGATCCGCACCCTATCGCCGATGCGCACGACCGAACCCTCGACCACCGCATCGACGTTGAGGAGCCTTGCGATCTCCGGTAGCGGCTTGCGGTGTTCGCCCTTGAATTGCATCACCGAAGTACGCGAGATCACTCGCAGCGCGCTGATCGTCGCCAGGTCGGTGGTCAGCTCGTCGGTCATCCCGTCGGCGAAATATTCCTGCGCGGGATCACCCGAGAAATTGTCCAGAGGCAGCACGGCGATGGAACGGATGATCCGCGCCTGAGTAGCGGGCTGTTCCGCAGAGCCCGGAGCGGACGACCGCCATCTCGCGACGCCGTAGCCAAGCGCCGCGATGAGCAGTACGGCAACGCCGGCCACGAGCGCGCGACGTCTTCCGCCGGCCTGCTGGGTCGCGGGCTGCACGGTCGGCGCAGGTTGCGCGAGTGCTCCCGGCTCGCTGCGTTCGTAAAGCAACTCGCACGCGGCAACCGGCGTGCTGAGGCCCTTCAGCCGTATCGCGCCCAGGTCGCGGAAGCTGAACGCCTGCCGTCCGGCAAGCAGACCGGCCACCAGGCTGCTGCACAGGATTTGTCCGGCTGCGGCGCTGTCGCACAGCCGGCGGGCGACCACGACCGCGGTCCCGAAGTAGTCGCTCTCCTTCTTAATCGCCTCGCCGACGTGCAGCCCGACTCGAAGCAGGAGCCGCTCACCCGGCGCGTGCCGCGCCGCTTCCTGCATCGCGATCGCGCAGCGAGCCGCGTCGGCAGCCGAGGGGAAGGCGACCATCAGGCCGTCGCCAAGCCACTTCACCTCCTGTCCGCCGCTGGCGGTGACCGCTTCAGAGAGCAGCTTGTGATGGGCCTCGAAGATGCGATGGGCGCTCTCGTCACCGGTGCGCGACAGAAGCTCGGTCGAATTCACCAGATCGGTGAACAGCAGCGTGACCGTGCCGCTTTGCGTCATGGGTGGTCTGGCGGTAGTGGTGTGACTTTGTCCAAACCGACCTTTTTCAGCAACTCGATGAAGCGCGGCTCGGAACGAAGCGGGTCGTAGCCAGGGTCAACCTTGAGCCGGAGCAGATCCGGACTGCGATCCTCGTAGGCCTTTTCCAGCAGGTCGAGCGCGGTTGTTTTGTCGCCAAGCGCCGCGTATAGCACCGCCATGAGGGCCGGCGAAACATAGATGTGCGCTGACATTTGCTTGAGTTGCTCGATGACCTCGCGCGCCTGCTCCCGATTTCCCGACATCGCGTACACGAGCCGAGCCGACCGTCTCCGACGGACCGGGCTCCACGGCCACAGCCTTTTGCGCCTCTTTGATCGCCTGGGCGTGATCGCCCGTCAATACGTAGCTGGCGGAGAGATCCGAGTGAGCAGTCCACGAGTTGGGATCGATCTCCAGCGCCCTGCGGGGTTGCTCGATTGCCCTTGCGTAATCTCCACGAAAATTAAGCATGAAAGCAAACGACGAGTACTTCTGGGCTGACAGCGGGTCGAGTTCCTGGGCGAGTTTGAACTCGCGCTCGGATTCGTCAAACCGCCCCTGCCACATGAGCATGAATCCATAGAGCGTGTGAGCATCGGAGTCTCCGGGCCCCAGCGCTATCGCGCGGCGATTCTCTCTCTCGGCAGCCGCCCAATCATATTCGTAACCCGAATGGATCATGGCGAGCATCGAATGCGCATCAGCGATTGAGTCGTCGAGCTGTAGCGCCTTCTCGAGGGGCTCTCTGGCCTTGGCCACCGCTTCCTTGTTGGAAATCACAAAAATGCCCTCGGCGAGGTAGAGTGCGGCCAGTCCCAAGTACCCCTCGGCGAAGTCCGGGTCGAGCTTGATCGCCTGCTCGTCGTAGTCCTCGGCTTTCCGAAATCCATCGCTCGTGAAGTTCCTCGCGGAATACTTGGCCTTGAGGACGGCCTCGACGGCCTGAGGGTTGACGCTGCGGGCGTTGGCAAGGCGCGCCTTCTCGCCCGGCGTAAGCTCGATATTTATCTGGCGTGCGATCGCGGAGGCCAGCTCGTCCTGCATCGCGAGCACGTCGCGCGACTCGCGCTCGTAGCTCTCGGCCCACAGATGCTTGTCGGCGGGCGCATCAATCAATTGCACGGTGATCCGTACCTTGTCGCCGATGCGAAGTACCGAGCCCTCCAGGACCGCGTCGATGTTGAGCGCCTTGGCGATCTCAGGCGGCGGGCGGCGGTGATCGCCCTTGTATTGCATCACCGAGCTGCGCGAGATCACCCGCAGCGCGCTGATCTTGGCGAGATCCGTGATCAGCTCATCGGTCATGCCGTCGGCGAAGTATTCCTGATTTGGATCGCCCGAGTAATTGTCGAGGGGAAGGACTGCGATCGATCGGATGACCCGGGCCTGAGTAGCGGGCTGCTCCGCAGAACCCGGAGCGAACGACCGCCATCTCGCGACACCGTAGCCAAGCGCCGCGATGAGCAATACGGCAGCGCCGGCCACGAGCGCGCGACCCGTCGATCGGGTAGTCCGCTCGGCAGGCGGCTGCTCGGGCAGCGTGGTCGGCGCCAGAGCGTAGACCCGAATCGGCCGCTCGACGTTCTTGAGCCGTTTTTCGCCCAGATCCTTCGCGCGCATTCCGGGCTTGTTGCGAATCTCGTCGTAAACCGTGGCCGAGATGCAAATCGCGCCAGGGTCGGCCAGCGCCTGGATCCGCGAAGCGACGTTCACCCCGTCGCCGTGGACATCGTTGGCCGAGAACAGCACGTCGCCGACGTGGATCCCTATGCGCACCCGGAATGCGCCCCTGCCCTCAAGCGAAGCCTGGACCTCTCTGGCGCAGTTCACCGCGTCAAGCGCGCTGTGGAAGCTGGTCAGCGTGCCGTCGCCGATCTCGCCGATCATCCGCCCATTGAACTTCGGCAGCAGGGTTCGCAGCAGAGCGCGATGTTCGGCGAGCGCACGCATCGCACGCTCTTCGTCGCGGCCCATGATCGCGGTGTAGCCCGCGATATCGCTGAACATGATCGCGGCGAGCTCGCGGGTCGGATTTGCTGCCGGTGTGTCCGATGAGGTCGCCACTGGGTTTCGCGCCCTTTTGACCCGCAGTCTACTCCCCTTGCCTTCGTCAGAACGCGCCAGTGGCTCCCGGCGCGACGCGGCCCGCGATTACGCGGCGGCGGATTTGCCGTTGCTCTCGGAGAGCTTCGGCATCACGTGGCGCGCGAGCAGCTCGATGGTCTGCATCGACTTCTCGTGCGGGATCGCGCCGACCTGCACCAGCAGCAGCAGGAGATCAACGCCCGCCGATTCGTAGCGTTTCGCAACTTTGAGGCAATCCTCGGGATCGCCGACCATCACCGCGCCGGCCTCGATCCGCTTGTCGAGATCGGCCAGCGAGAGCCGGTAGTCGCCGGCCGCGACCACCAGTTCCGCCATCTTCTTGTAATATTCGTAGCCCTTCACTTCCTGTTTGGCGAACGGGGTAAACAGCTCGGCTGCCTTGCGGGTGGTGAAATCGATCGCGTCGCGCGCGATCAGCTTGGCTTCCTCGCGGGTCGGCGCGCACACCGCGATACTCGCCGCGGCGGTGCGGTCGTTGACGAACGAGCCCACCGGCTCGCAATCTTTTATCGCCTTCTTGTAAGAACCGACCAGGTAGTCGAGCGCGCCCAACTCCGAGATTCCGAAGCCCAACGCGCCGATCCCCTTTCGTCCCGCGACCTCCCACGTGGTCGGTTGCGTGGCGGCGACCCACAGCGGCGGATGGGGCTTCTGGATCGGCTTGGGAATCACCTCGCGCGGGGGCATCCGGAAATACTTGCCCTGCAAGCCCTCGAAAACCTGCTGCGTCCACATCTTGGGAAGGACGCCGATCGCCTCCTCCCACATCGGACGCGAATCTTCGGGATTGATGTCGAAGCCGCCCAGCTCGAGCTCGGTGATCGATCGCCCGGTGCCGCATTCGACGCGGCCGTTCGACATAATGTCCAGCACGGCGATCCGTTCCGCCACGCGCACCGGATGGTTGAACGGAATCGGCAGCAGGCAGACGCCGTGTCCGAGCCTTATCCGGCTGGTCACCTGGCTGAGCGCTCCATACCATACCTCGGGCGCGGAGGAGTACGACCATTCGGTGAGAAAGTGATGCTCGACGGTCCACACGGAATGGTAGCCGAGCCGGTCGGCGAGTTTCACCTGCTCGGTCGCCTGATGGTAGATGTCGTACATGAAGCCGTCGTAATGCGGCCGGCTGCGCTGGATCTCATACTGAAGCCCCAGTTCCATTCTTCACCTCTCGTGCAAAGTAACCCGACTCGGCAAGCGCTGTGCATCCATACCACAGCATCGCGGGACCGGGCCAACTGTGTGCGAGGATCGCCCCAGTGCCGGGCGCGTCAATTCCGGAGGTATGAGGAACTTCTGTCTTAGCGGATCGTCAGGCCGACGGGTAATTTTCAGCGATTCGCTTCACTCATCACAGTGAACGCGGCGTTAAGACCCGATGAACGAACACGCCGTGGCCGGGGCTGTCAGGACGACTTCGAGTTGCGCTCCAGGCACCAGCGATCAATCACCTCGGCATTGAAGCGCCAATCCGTTCCGATCCGGAAACCAGGCAGCTCCCCACGGCGCAGGAGCTTGTAGATGGTCGAAGGATGCACCCGCAGGTAGGCTGAAAGCTCTTTCACCGTCATCACGCGGGGTAAGGAATATTTTGGTTCCATTGCCTGTTCCGTATCGACCGCCTCTTGGCGCCGCTTAGCTGAATGGTTGCTCCGTTTGCGTCGCACCTAACGCCCGCTTACAACTATAAGCCCCCTTGGCCTTTTTCAACGCTCTCAAAAACGCAATGGCTCGTCAAGAGCCCGCGTGTATGACTTGTTTGTCGAGACCGACGCCTGATCCGAGACGGCTCGACGAAGGGCCACAACGCGTCGATTTACCCTACGATCGATCTACGCCTACAATTGCGATTGACACGACGCCATGATTCACCCAGCGCTATCGCCTCTGCGAGCGGTTATTGTGGCCGCCTCGGCGGTCGTTCTCGCTTTGCCGATCAACGTTAGCCGGGCTGAAACGATCCGGCTGGAGAACCCGTCGTTCGCCTCAGGTGCCCCGATCCCACGCGCGTACACCTGCTCGGGTGATGACAAGTCTCCCCCGCTCGTATGGACAGATGTTCCGCCGGGAACCAGAGCGATCGCGCTGGTGGTTGACGATCCGGACGCTCCCGCCGGCGACTGGGTGCATTGGGTGATCTACAATCTTCCAGCCCGCGAGAATCGGCTCGAAGAGAGTGTTCCGAAGACCGCGACCCTTGGCAACGGAGCGCGCCAGGGAGTCAACAATTTCGCGAAGACCGGATACGACGGTCCTTGCCCGCCCCCAGGCAGTCTTCATCATTATCATTTTCGGCTGTTCGCGTTGGATGCCGACCTGAATCTGCCGCCGGGCGCGACTGCGGCGCAGCTCGAGGCTGCGATCGGAGGGCACGTCGCCGCCAGCGCGGAACTCGTCGGCACTTTCGGCCGCTGAAGGTGGATGGCTGCCCGCAGGCGAGATACAAGATAGACAGGCGTATGAGCGCGATCAGATGGGCAGCAGAGTTCATCGCATAATCAGCGCGCTGGTGATTCTCGCGGTCGTTGCGGGCGCCGCGTGGTACTTCTACCAGAAGCGGCAGCTCCAGAGGGCCGGAATCGTATCGGAGGAAATCGTCCACGACGGCGATATCTGGAAGGCCGACTTCGTCGCGCGAATCCCGGCTCCCGAGCAGCAGGTGTTCGACGCGATCGAGCACGTCGAAAACGCGCGCTCCGACAATATCAAGAGCGTGCGAATCCTCGATCAGCACGGCAACCGCAAGACCGTCGAGATGGAGGTCGCGGGTCCGGCCGGCCAGACCATCACGACCGAACTGGCCTTCGAGTACTTCCCCGATGACGGCCGAATCACCTATCGGACTCTGAACAGCCCGGTGCTCGATACGCGCGCCGAATACAAGCTGGACGGGAGCGGACCCGACACCGTAGTCAAGTATCATCAGACGACCAAAATGCTGCAGAGCTTCCCGGTGCCCGACGCGGTTGTGAAGCAGGTAATCCGCTCCGTGTTCGTCTCGCAGATCGCGGGCCTGCGGCAGTCGCTGCACCTGAGTGCCGCAGACGACAATGACGACGAAGCCGACGACCCTGAAGCGCCCATTGCCGCAGCGGCGCCCCGCATCGAGATGATCGCGGGTGACGCGGCCTGATGCCGGACAAGACACGGCGCGCACGATGAAGATCGCGGCTCAGTTCGTCGCCTCTGCGTGCGCGCTCGGCGAATGCCCGCGATGGGATCGCGCCGAAGTGGCGATAGCGGGACGCTCGAACGTCGGCAAGAGTTCGCTGATCAACGCGCTCGCCGGCGAAAGCGGCCTCGCCCGCACCAGCAAGACGCCGGGACGTACTCGTGCGCTCAACTTCTTCGCGATCGGCAACGGCGACAGCGACCGTTTGGCGCTGGTCGATCTTCCCGGCTATGGGTATGCGAAGATGTCGCGGACGGACGCCGCGCGAATCGGCGCGATGATGTCCGAGTATCTGGCGCGGCGGCGCAATCTCTGCGCGGTCGTGGTTCTGATCGACGCGCGCCGCGGACCTGAGCGCGAGGAGCTTTCGCTGGCCGATACGATCCGGCGCCGCGGCCTCGCACTCATCGTTGCGGCGACCAAGAGCGACAAGCTCCGGAACGCCGAGCGCGCGGCCGCCGCCAAGCGATTCAAGGCGCTCGCCGCCGAACCGGTCTGGTGCTCGGCGACCAGCGGCGAGGGATTGGATGAACTGCGGCGGCGGCTGCTCCGATGCGGCCGCGACGGCGAGGAACAACATTATCGCTCCCCCTCCGGACCCTCGCGATGATGCCTGCTGCCGAAGTCAGTGTAATCATCCCGACTTACAACCGGCGCGCGATGGTGCGTGAGGCGATCGCGTCGGTGCTCGCGCAGAGCGTCGCGTGCTTCGAGCTTATCGTGATCGATGACGGCTCGACGGACGGCACGCTCGAAGATCTGAACCGCATCGCAGCCGACGACCGCGGCAATCGAATCCGCATCGACACGAGCGCGCACCGCGGACCCGCCGCGGCTCGCAACTGCGGCGTCGAGGCCGCACACGCGCCGCTAATCGCGTTTCTCGACTCGGATGATCTCTGGTCGCCGCTCAAGCTCGAGCGCCAGCTCGCCTTCATGAGCGATCATCCGGAATGCGCGATCTCGCAGACCGGGGAAATCTGGATGCGCTCGGGACAGCGGGTGAATCCCGGCCGGCGCCATCGCAAGCGCGCCGGCGACATCTTCGCCGACTCGCTGCGAATCTGCCTGATAAGTCCGTCGGCGGTGATGATGCGCGCGGATCTGTTCCGCTCGATGGGCGGGTTCGACGAGTCGATGGCGGCGTGCGAGGACTACGACCTGTGGCTCCGGATTCTCGCCGATCACGAGGCCGGCCTGATCGACGAACCGCTGGTCACGCGCCGCGCCGGCCATCCTGATCAACTGTCGGCGGCGACCCCCGCGCTCGATCGCTTCCGAATCCTCGCGCTCGCGAAGTTGCTGGCGCAGGGCAGGCTATCGATAGACCGCCGCGCCGCCGTAGCGGACGTGCTCGCGGAAAAGTGCCGCATCTACGCCAAAGGCCTCGCGCGCCGCTCGCGTGCGGAGGACGCAGCGTTCTTCGAGGACCTCGCGCGACGCGCGCAGTCGACCCGGCGCGAAGCGGATGATGATTCGATCGATCGCACAGTCAACGAGATTCGCCACCGCATCACAGCCTTCTCCTTGGGCGCCTCGGACTGGAACCAGAGCCGGATTCAGGGCGTTCCCCCTTCCCCTTCAGGGGAAGGGGGCCAGGGGGATTAGGTTTTAGCATGGCGGATCACGACAGCGCCGCCGCGATTCGCGCCTGGGCCTCCGAGCGCCGGCTGCCGCAAGCCCATCTCGCGCGATGGCTTGCGATGGACGAGCGCGACCGCGCCTCGCTCTTGTCGATCGCTCGATCGCTGAAGCTCAGGACCGGTGCGATGGTCGTCGCGATCGCGACGCTCGAGGAAATCGCGCTGCGCGAGGCCTGTTCGATCGAATCGGTTCTCGCGCGCGATGATCTGGCGCGGATGATCCGCGGTTCCGATTCCACACCCGCGCGGGCGAAGGCCTTTCTCGACGCGCTAAGGGTGATTCGGCACCCGCGGCTCACCGATGTCGAGCGCGGGCTTCGCGAGCGCATCGCGGCGCTCGGGCTGCCGCGCGGCATCTCGATCGAGTTGCCGAAAGATCTCGCCTCTGATGAGCTTCGGATCGAGCTTCGCGCGAGTGGCGGGACCGAACTCCGGCGACTGATTGAAGCGCTCGGCGCAAACGCGGCACAGCTCGCTGAGATCTGCGATCTGCTTGGCGGTGAAACGTGAACTTCGAGTTGGACGCCGTATTCGTCGAGGAGCGATGCCGCACTTCCGCACTCGCCGCGCGCGTGCTCGCGCATATTCCACCAGGGACGCCCGTGAGTTACGTCGCTGACGGGCGCGAAGCCGCGATGCCGCGCGGCGGTGACGCCGATCCATTCGGCGCCGGCAAGCGGCGGATGGTCCTGATGCGCCGCAGGAGTCCGTTCCTGATGGCGTGTCCGGCCGGCTCGGCGGAGTTCGCATGCTGCGGCTACCTGGTGCTGGCGCTCGCGTCCAACTGCCCGATGGATTGCAGCTACTGCTTCCTGCAGGAGTATCTCGCCGGCAATCCGGGCTTTCAGGTCTATGCGAATTACGCTGACGCGATGGACGAGCTGGATCGGCTCGCGCGCCGCTCGCCCGGCCGCAGCTTCCGGGTCGGCACCGGCGAGCTTGCCGACTCGCTCGCCTTCGACCGTATCACCGGAATCAGCCGCGACCTGGTCGAGTTCTTCGCCGCGCGCGACGGACTCACGCTCGAACTCAAGACCAAAACCGACGAGATCGAGAACCTGCTCGAACTGGATCCCAGGGGCCGCACAATTGTTTCGTGGACGCTCTCGCCCGAGGCCGTCTTCCGAAGCTCGGAGCATCGCACGGCGCCGCCGTCGGCGCGGATCTCGTCGGCGCGCCGCGTGCTCGAGGCGGGTTACAATGTCGCGTTCCACCTCGATCCGATAATCGCCTACCCGCAAGCCGGGCGCGACTACGGCGAGCTCCTCGATGAGCTGTTCTCGGCGGTCCCGCCGGAGCGCATTTCGTTCTTCAGCATGGGCACGCTCAGGATGACTCCCACGCTGCGAACCGCGGCGCGCGAGCGCTTCCCCGGCGATCGCATGCTGGTCGGCGAGGAGGTGCTGTCGCCGGACGGCCGCTATCGCGCGTTCGCCCCGCTCCGGGTCGCGCTCTACCGCAAGATAAGCGATCGAATCAGGAACGCTGCGCCGAAGGTCCCGCTCTACCTGTGCATGGAGCAGCGGGGCATCTATCGCCGCGTGACAGGCGCCGATCCACCCCCGCCATCGGCGATGAGCGATCGCCTCGCGCGGGGGTAAGGAACCTTTCCGGTTGTCATTCTCGCGTGGTCTGTTTTTGCATGGCGCGCGAAGAATCCCGGCCCTCGCCCTGCCCCGAATCCGGGATTCCTCGCGCGCGCCAGCACGGAAGACGCGCGCGGGAATGACAGTCAGGCCGCCTCCCATCCATCCGGCACTGGGGGCAGGGTCGCCCGCCACTATAGGGCTAGGTCTATGCCCGGCTCGGTCGATCTAGCGCCGCCGCCCCTCTTCAATCAGCTCGCGGATCGTAACACCCTTTAGATGAATCCCCTTGCGCAACTCGCGGATCTTTTGCGCCGCTTTGGCTGCCCGCGAGTTCGCTCTGCGTTTGCGCTTGCCCATGACCTACATGATACGAGCATCGAACCTGACCATCGAGATGCCCCAGCGCCTCAGTGCCCCAGATGTGCGCCCACCTACCCTCCCCGCCTCCGCATCCCCAAGCCTAGGGCATGGCGAACGGCCTGATCTGAGACCCTCCCGTGCCATCGCGTAGCGAACCGCGCGACCGTTTGCTATCTGTTTCATGACCTCAGGCGGGGACAAGGGTGCCGCTCAGCAAGGACGAACTACGCAGCACGATCGCGAACCTCGCGTCCCGCCCAGGGCATGAGCAGGTCCGAAGCGATGTAAAGGCGCTGCTCGTTTACCACCTCGGCGCGAAGCCCGCGGATGTTCAGTTCGAGAAAACGCTTCCCGAGGTCCGGGGGCGCCTCGACGCGCTCATCGGCCGCACCATCTTTGAGTTCAAGCGGGACCTTCGCGCCGAGCGGAGCGAAGCCGAAAGGCAGCTTGCCGACTACCTTGGCGACCGCCAGAAGGCCACCGGCGAGCGTTACGTCGGGATCGCGGCCGACGGCGCCGAGTTTGTCCCCTACGAACTCCGCCGCGACAAGCTCATAGCTTTCAGCGCATTCAAGGTGTCTCGTGGCGACACGGAGGGTCTCCCGCGATGGCTACGCAGCTTTGTCGCGCTAGCGCCCGAGAAACGGCCCGATCCAGAAACCGTTCGGAAGGAACTCGGGCGTGAAAGCCTGGCGTACGAGATCGCGCGATCCCGCATAGCGGAGTTGTGGGATGCCGTTCGCGATCGCGAGGGTGTTCGCCTGAAACGCGAGCTTTGGGCCAGCCGGCTGAGTCTCGTTTACGGGGCCAGCGTGGACGATGATGCCCTTTTCTTCCAGCATACCTACCTCACGATCGTAGCAAAGGCGATGGCGACGTTCGCGCTCGGCGTTCGGCTGCCCGATGCCCCCGATTTGCTCTCGGGAAGGCCGTTTCAGGACGCTGGCATAGAGGGCGTGGTCGAGTCCGACTTTTTCGACTGGATACTCGAGGCGCCAGGCAGTTCCGATCTGATCCGTGAAATCGCGGGTCAGATCGGCGCGTTCCGGCTCGGCGACATTGAGCACGACGTGCTCAAGGGTCTTTATGAGTCGCTGATCGATCCGGAGCAGCGCCACTTCCTAGGTGAGTATTACACGCCCGACTGGCTCGCCAACTGGATGTGCGCGCGGCTCATCGACAAGCCGCTTCAACAGCGCGTGCTGGATCCGGCCTGCGGCTCCGGCACGTTCCTGTTTCACGCGGTGCGGCGCGTGCTCGGCGCCGCAGAAGAGGCAAAGCTCGGTAATGCTGAGGCTCTGACACGGTGCACGCAACTTGTGACGGGCATCGATGTGCATCCCGTCGCGGTCATCAACGCGCGGATCACCTACCTCCTAGCCCTCGGCGAAGCGCGGCTCAGGCAAGAGGGACGGCCCAATCTGGCCATCCCGGTCTACCTCGGCGACTCGCTCCAATGGAACGCCGCGGAGATCGTCAGGCAGCAGGAGGTGCGCATCGACGTGCCCGGCGAAAAGCCGATCGTGTTTCCGGTGCGTGTCGCGCGCGATCCGGCTCTTTTCGATGCCGTGCTGGCGGAGATGCTTCGACTCACGGAATCCGATGCGCCGCGCGATACGATGGCGAAATGGATCGAGGCGGACGGGCGCAAGGAGCTGATCGAGAACGAGCGAGTCCTCACGGTCACCTACGAGCGCCTACGGCGGCTGCGCGAGGCGAAACGCAATCACATATGGGGCTATATTGCCCGCAACTTGAGCCGGCCGGTTTGGCTGTCATCGCCCGGCGAGCGGGTCGACGTCCTGATCGGCAATCCGCCATGGCTTTCCTACCGCTATATGTCGAAAGATCTTCAGGAGCGCTTCAGGAAGGAATGCGAAAAGCTGGACATGTGGGCTGGCGGGAAGGTCGCAACCCACCAGGACCTCTCGGCCTACTTCTTTGCTCGCACGATGGACTTGTACCTGCGATCTCGCGGCAAGATCGCGTACGTGATGCCCTACGCCACGATGAGCCGCAGACAGTACCGCGGTTTCATCGCGCGCGAGGTACGCGGGGAGAGGGGCAACGTCGTAAAGACGCCAGTCCGCCGCTTCACCGACGCGTGGATCCTGGACGAGGTGCGACCGCTATTCGAAGTGCCTTCGTGCGTGCTGTTCGCGGAAGAGGGCATCGCCGACGACTTCAGACTGCCCACGAAGGCCACCGCCTTCAGGGGACAACTCCTCGAGAAGGATGCCAGCGCCGAGGTGGCGGCGAAGATCTTGGACAAACGAGAGGTCGCATGGCCCGAGACCCCCGAGGAGATGAAGTCTTCCGCCTATGGCGCGCGCTTCCGTCAGGGAGCGACCGTGGTGCCGCGAAAGCTATTCGTCGTCGTGCGCCAGCCGGAGGGCCGGTTCGGTCGCAATCCCGCGGAGCCGGCCGTCGAGAGCCGCCCGACAAAGCAGGAAAAGCTGCCGTGGAAAAAACTCGATCCGCTAAAGGGCAGAGTGGAAAAGCAATTTCTCCGGCCCCTGTACCTGGGAGAGTCGATTGCGCCCTACCGGCTGCTTGAGCCGGTCGAAGCGATTATTCCGTGGGACCCGAAGGCTGGCCTGCTCGATTCCGCGAAGGCGCGCTCGCTCGGCCACACCAGCCTCGCGGCGTGGCTTGGCGAAGCGGAGAGGCTGTGGGACGCGCACGGCCGTCAGCGGATGAAGCTAGGCGGGCGGCTCGATTTCCAGCGCGGGCTAAAGAACCAATTTCCTGCGCCAAAGATTCGCGTGCTTTACGCCGCATCAGGAACGTTTCCGGCCGCGGCGATTTTATTGGACGAAGGCGCAGTAGTTGACCACAAGCTCTATTGGGCGGCAGCAGAATCGGCGGACGAAGCAGGATACCTTCTTGCGCTGCTGAACAGCGAGGCGTTGAGGAAGAAAATCGCAGCTCACCAGAGCAGGGGTCAGTGGGGCGCTCGCGATTTCCACAAGCTCCTTGCGAACGCGATTCCGCAGTTCGACGAGGGCAATTCGATTCACCGCGAGCTCACCGCGGCCGCTGATGAGGCGGTGAAAGTCGCCTCCGATGCAGGAGTCCCCGATCACCTGCACTTCACGCGCGTGCGCCAGCTAATTCGCAAGGCGCTCCGAACAGCCGGGGTGTGGGACAGAATCGAGAAGCTGGCCGAGCAGGCTCTGAGCTAGGTCCGCGGCGGAAGACTCCGAGACTCCTCGCGCGGCATCGCCCCGGCCCGTGCCACGCGCGGGAATGACAAAAGGGGTGAGACGCGGCATACACCTGAGTCAGAACGATCCACCAACCGCGTGCTTGCCTGCCTACCTCCCCAACCACGCATCGTCTATGCTGAAATGTTCAGGGAGTCTCGAAGTGTCGGCAGGAAGATACACGCCTTCGTCAAACCACCGCGGGCATCGGTCATCCGCAGCGCGGCCCGCCGCGACAATCGCCGATCGCGCGATCGGCGTGTTCGACTCCGGCATCGGCGGGCTGACCGTGCTCAAGGCGCTGGCCGAATTGATGCCGAACGAGGACTTCATCTATCTCGGCGACACCGCCCGCCTGCCGTACGGCACGAAGTCGGCCGAGGTGATCCGCCGCTACTCGCGCGAGAACACCGAGTTCCTGCTCGCCAAGGGAATCAAGGTGCTGGTGGTGGCCTGCAACACTTCGAGCGCGGTCGCGCTGGACGATATCGCGCGCCAGACCAGCGTTCCGGTAATCGGCGTGATCGAGCCGGGCGCGCGCGCGGCCGTGAAGCTCTCGCGCTCCGGCAAGATCGGCGTAATCGGCACCGAAGCCACGATCGGGTCGGGCGCTTACACCGCGACAATACGGAGGATGCGCCCGCGCGCGGAAATATACACCCGCGCCTGCCCGCTGCTGGTGCCGCTGGTCGAGGAGGGCTACCTCGACAATCAGATCGCCGAGCAAGTCGTCGCCCACTATCTTGGCAGCCTCAAGAGCAGCGGAATCGATACGCTGCTGCTCGGATGCACGCATTACCCGCTGCTGCGCGACATAATCCAGCGCGTGTTGGGCGACCGCGTGCGCATTGTCGATTCCGCGACCACCACCGCCGCCGCGGTGCGCGACCTGCTGGCCGCACAGAGGCTCGGGCGCAAAGCCGGGCGCGGCGGCACGAGCAGCTTCTTCGTGACCGAGGCGCCGGACCGGTTCGTCCGCGTGGGGCGCCGCTTCCTCGGGCCGCAGGTCGAATCGGCGGTCAGGATCGAGCGCTGAAAATCCGGTCCGCTTGAGATAAACTGTTTTGCAGCCGGCGGAAAGGAGCCGGCACGGAGACCGGGCGCCAGGGGATCTGCCAAGCAGCCCGGCCCGCACCCGAGGATTCATCCAGACAATATGGCATCAGCCGTTTCCCTGATAGCACGCAAGATCTTCGGCTCGAAGAACGACCGCGAGATCAAGCGCATGTGGCCCGACGTCGATCGGATCAACGAACTCGAGCCCGAGATTCAGCAGCAGAGCGACGAGCAGTTGCGCGCCAAAATTGCCGAGTGGAAAGCGCGCATCAGCGCGATTGAAGATCGCGAGGAGCAGAACGGCGCGATGGAGGACGCGCTGCCGGAGGTCTTCGCCGTGGTGCGCGAAGCCGCCAGGCGCTCGCTCGGCCAGCGCCATTTCGACGTTCAGCTAATCGGCGGGATGGTGCTGCATCAGGGCAGGATCGCCGAGATGAAGACCGGCGAGGGCAAGACCATGGCGGCGACGCTGCCGGCGGTGCTCAACTCGCTGGCCGGCGCGGCGTCCACGTGGTCACGGTCAACGACTATCTTGCCCGGCGCGACTCCGAATGGATGGGGCGCATCTATCGCTTCCTCGGATTGAGCGTCGGCGTGGTGGTTCACGGCCTCACCGACCAGGAGCGCCAGATCGCCTACAACTCGGACATCACCTACGGCCAGAACAACGAGTTCGGCTTCGACTACCTGCGCGACAACATGAAGTTCAACCTCAAGGACTACGCCCAGCGCGAGCACAACTTCGCGATCGTGGACGAGGTCGATTCGATCCTGATCGACGAGGCGCGCACGCCGCTGATCATTTCGGGCGCTTCGGAGGAATCCACCGATACCTATTACCTGGTCGACCGGATCCTCCCGCGCCTGCGCAACGAAGAGGACTACACCGTCGACGAGAAGCTCAAGAGCGTCGCGCTGACCGAGGAGGGGGTGGCCAAGGCCGAGCGCCTGCTCGGAGTCGACAATTTGTACGACCCGCGCAACATCCTGATGGTTCACCACGTCAACCAGGCGCTGAAAGCGCACACCCTGTACAAGCGCGACGTCGAGTACGTGGTCAAGGAAGGCCAGGTCGTGATCGTCGACGAGTTCACCGGCCGCCTGATGCCGGGCGGCGATGGAGCGACGGGCTGCATCAGGCGATCGAGGCCAAGGAGAACGTCAAGATCGAGTCCGAGAACCAGACCCTGGCCACCATCACCTTCCAGAACTACTTCCGGATGTACAAGAAGCTGGCGGGCATGACCGGCACCGCCGACACCGAATCGGTCGAGTTCAAGCAGATCTACAACCTCGAGGTGGTTGTAATCCCGACCAATATGGAGATGATCCGCGTCGACAATCACGATGTCGTCTTCAAGAGCGAGGCCGAGAAGTTCGACGCGGTGATCGAGGAAATCAAGGATTGCCACGAGCGCGGGCAGCCCGTGCTGGTCGGCACGGTCTCGATCGAGAAATCCGAGCGGGTCTCGAACCTGCTGCGCAAGACCGGCATCCGGCATCACGTGCTCAACGCCAAGAACCACGAGCGCGAGGCCGAGATCGTCGCGCAGGCCGGACGACATCAGGCGGTCACCATTTCGACCAACATGGCCGGACGCGGCACCGATATCGTGCTGGGCGGCAACGCCGAATTCATGGCCGCGGCCGAATCGGGCACCAGGGAAATCATCGAGCCGGCCTTTCAGGCCGCGCTCGCGAAATTCCGCGAGCAGTGCGGCGGGGAGCGCGAGTTGGTGCTCGCAGCGGGCGGGTTGCACATCCTGGGCACCGAGCGCCACGAGTCGCGCCGTATCGACAATCAGCTTCGCGGCCGTTCGGGCCGCCAGGGCGACCCCGGCAGCTCGCGGTTCTTCCTGTCGCTGGAAGACGATCTGCTGCGGATCTTCGGGGCCGACCGGCTGAAGAACCTGATGGGCCGCATCGGGATGGAAGACGGCGTGCCGATCGAGCATCGATGGGTCAGCAAGGCCATCGAGAATGCGCAGAAGAAAGTCGAAGCCCACAACTTCGACATGCGCAAGCATCTGCTCGAATACGACGACGTGATGAACAAGCAGCGCGAGGTCGTGTACCATCGCCGCCGCGAGCTGCTGGCCGATACGCCGCTCAAGGACGACATCCTGGAGATGTGCGATGAGCTGATCGAGGGAATCGCCGCGGCGCACTGCGACCCCGAGATCGAACCGGCGCAATGGGACTGGAGGGCGATCGAGGACGCCATCTACAAGCAGTTCAAGTTCCGTCCCGAGTTCAAGCAAAACGGGTCGGTGCCTGAGAACCCGGACGCGTTTTCCGAGATGGCGCTGGAGCGGGTGCGCCGGCTCTACGACGAGCGCGAAGCGCAATTCACGCAACCCGTGATGCGCCAGATCGAAAAGATAGTTTCGCTCCAGACCCTCGACTCGCTGTGGAAGGACCATCTCCTCGCGATGGACCATCTCAAGGAGGGAATCGGGCTGCGCGGTTATGCGCAGCAGAATCCGCTGGTCGAGTATCAGAAGGAAGCCTTCACAATGTTCGGAGCGCTGATGGCCACCATGCAGCAGGACGTCGTGGAGAAGGTCTTTTCGGTGCAGGTAAAGCAGGAACAGGACGTCCAGCAGATCGAGCAGCAGCGCAGGCCGCAGCGCGTCATGATGAGCCACGGAGGGCAGGGCGAGAGCAGCGGGCCGACCACGGTCAAGCGCGAGACCGAGAAGGTCGGCCGCAACGATCCGTGCCCGTGCGGCTCGGGCAAGAAGTACAAGCGCTGCCACGGCAAGTAAGCCTCTGTCACGCCGTCTTATTCTGCGTGCCTTTGTGGTGAAATTCTCCCTGACTTCACGCCCGGTCGCGGGCTTTCGGTTCGCAGGCGTTAGCGCCGGTCTCAAGACGCAGGCGGGCGCGCTCGATTTGGGGTTGATTGCAGCTGAGCGGCCTGTCGATGCGGTCGCGATCTTCACCACCAATCGCGTCAAGGCCGCGCCCGTGATGCTCGCCGCCGAACGCGTTCGCCGCGGCCGCTTGCAGGCGATCGTCGCGAACTCCGGATGCGCCAACTGTTTCACGGGCGCCGCCGGGCTTAGGCTTGCGCGCGACTCGACGGCGTGCGTCGCGCGCGAAATCGGATGCGTCCCCGAGCTCGTCGCGCCCTGCTCCACCGGCGTCATCGGCCATCTCTACGAACTCGGGAAGTTCCAGGCCGGCGCGCGGCGCGCGGCCGAATCGCTCAGCGAAGACGGGCTCGAACAATTTGCCCGCGCGATCATGACCACCGATACGCGGCCCAAGGTCGCCTCGGCGACGCTGCGCCTGGGCGGCAAAGACGTAACGATCGCCGGTGCGGCCAAGGGCGCCGGCATGATCTCGCCGAAGATGGCGACCCTGCTCGGCTTCATCGTGACCGACGCCGCTATCCCGCGCAGCGCGCTCAAGTCCGCGCTGCGGCGCGCCGCCGATGCGAGCTTCAACGCGATCACGATCGATGGCGACATGTCCACCAACGACACCCTGATCCTGATGGCGAGCGGCGCCGCCGCGAATCGGGAACTCCGCCCGCGCGAGTCCGCCGCATTCGATGACGCGATCGCCCGGATTTCGGGGGCGCTGGCGCGCGCGCTGGTTTACGATGGGGAGGGCGCGACCAAGCTGGTCAGCATCGAGGTGTGCGGTGCGCGTACGCAGCGCGACGCGGACCGCATCGCGCGCCAGATCGCGAATTCGCCGCTGGTCAAGACGGCGTTCTTCGGATGCGACCCGAACGTCGGACGGATTGTAGGCGCGGCCGGCGCCTGCGGCGTCGCGCTCGATCCCGACCGGCTGGAGCTGGTCGTCGGCGAGGTCAGAATCGCGGGGCGCGGCGCGATCCTGGTGGACGCGCTCGAAAGGGCGGCGCTCGCGATGCGCGGACGCGAATTCACGGTGCGCCTTGACCTCAAACTCGGCAAGGCCCGCGCGGCGATTCTGACCAGCGACTTGAGCCTCGACTACGTGAGGATCAACGCCGAGTACACGACGTGATATTCTTCACCCCGAAACGGAGGAAGTGGCAGTGGGCAATTTTGTCAAAGTAGCGCGGCGCGGCGAAATCCCCGAAGGCACCGGCAAGACCGTCGAGGCCGGGGGCAA
Organism: uncultured delta proteobacterium; assembly: GCA_963830715.1. Classification (GTDB taxonomy): domain Bacteria; phylum Desulfobacterota; class Binatia; order Binatales; family Binataceae; genus CAVVMA01. Next base: position 211,280 of record CAWHNS010000020.1, on the reverse strand, counting down.
GCCGATCGCGCTGTTCAACGCGGGCGGCAACTTCTATGCCATCCACAACACCTGCCTGCATCGCGGCGGCCCGCTCGGCGAAGGCGATCTCGAGGGCACGACCGTCACCTGTCCCTGGCACGCCTGGGAGTATGATATTACTACCGGATGCAATCTCGACGACGAGACCCGCAAGGTCGCCTGCTTCGCGGTCCGCCTGGAGGGCGACGACATCCTGGTCGAGGTGTGATCGAAGCTCCCTGCTACGGGCGGGCGAACAACCGGCCCGCGCCGTAGGTCACCAGCGCCGCCGCGACGCCGGTCATCATGCTTTCCAGGCCGCTCACCCACCATCGGCGGCTGGTGATGACGGTCTTTGCGGCGCCAACCGCGAACAGCGCCGCGACCGCGGCCAGCGCCGAGAAAACGATTCCCCTGGGCGGCGGCACGAGGAAATACGGAATGACCGGAATCAGCGCGCCGGCGAAGTACGCGATTCCCACCACGATTCCGGAGCGCACCGGCGGCTCGAAGGACTCCTCCGAGAAGCCCAGTTCCTCGCGCATCATCACGTTGCGCCATCGATCGGGCTCGGCAGTGATGTGCGAGACGATCTGTTCGAGCAGCGCGCCGGTGAAGCCCTTGCTGCGGTAGATCGAGCGAATCTCCTCGCGTTCCCGATCGGGCCAGCGCCTGATCTCGTCGCGCTCGCGTTCGATTTCGCTCTGATAGAATTCGATCTGCGAGCGCGCCGAGATGAACGCCGCCAGACCCATCGAGATCGTCCCGCCCAGCGTCTCCGCCAGTCCCGCCATGATCACCACGCGCTGGGAGTTGAAGGCGCCTGCCACGCCCGAGGTCACTGCGAACGACGCGACCATGCCGTCGTTGAGCCCGAGCATCAGGTCGCGGATGAGAGAGCCGCCGGCGGGGTGAACCTGTTCGGTGTGGTGGTCGTACTCGCGCTTGCGGATCGCGAACGCCATCTGAAGTCCCCTGTACAGCGAAGCTGACGAAAGTTTCCGGCAGTCAGCGAGGCGGCGACAACCAGGGCGGCGAGCCGCGCCGGTCCGATCCTTTCGCCCTCCGACTCTCCCGTTTGCGATCCTCGCGCGCCTTGCGGTCGAGAAATCGCGTGACGACCCGCCGCCGTTCGACCCGCTCCGGCCGTCCCCCCAAATAAGCATACAGGAATCGAAGCCGCGCGGCGCGGTTCAGAAACCGGCCGATACTGCGGTCAAGCTGCACGAGGTTGCGCTCGCGCATCTGCCATCCGACCCGCCGCAGGCTCCGGAAGCCGTCCAGATCGACGAAATAGATTCTCAACTCGCCGCCCGCTTCTTCGAGCATCAGATTGGTCTCCTGCAGATCGGAGGTGAACAGCCCGGCGTCGTGGAGCCGGCGGACTTCGCGCGCGACCGCGGCGAGCGTCCGGCGGCGCCAACCAGCACCCGGCTCCATCGGCGGACGATTCAGCCTGATGAAGGCGCTGAGCACGCTCGCGCGCTCGAGCGGCTCGCTTATCAGGTAGCTCGCGACAATCGATCCGCCGCGGCGCGCGTCGATGGCGGCATACGGCTCGGGGCATCGAAAGCCGCGGGATCGCAGGAGCGCGGCGCCGGCGACCGAGCGCGCCGCTCGAGATCCGCGAACCCTGTCCCATAGCCCGCGAGCCCGCGTGCCCGCGTCGAATCGCTTGATGAATACTCGCGCGCCGTTTTTGACGGTCGCAAACCCTGCCCTGGTCCTGGCCTCGTCCTTTACCGGCTCGAAACCAGTCCCCGCGATCAGATCTCGGCGCGCGAGGCGATCGTCGCCCACTCAGGCGAGCGCGCATAGATGAGTCTCGTGCGCATCCGCGGGACGGGCTATCCAATCGGCTGCGCGCCAATCGCCGGAGCGAATTCGTCCGCGTCAGGACGCCCCGAGCTTTGAGATTCCTTCTTTCGGCCGCACGATGAGCTGACCGCCGATGTGCGCCGGATGCAATTGGCAGTCGAATACGAATACGCCCGGCTTGTCCGCCGTAAATTCAACTTTAACGGGAGGCTTGCCGGCGGTGACTATCTCCGTGATGTTGTATCGGGGAATCTCGAAGCCGTGCTGGTTGCCCGGGGGGGCGGGAACCTCATTCTTCAGATCCAGTTCCACCTTGTCGCCCTGCTCCACGACGATCGTGCTTGGCAGCCAGAACTTGGTTTTGCCGATCTCGACCGCAACTTCCGTGAACTTCCGCACGCCGTTGGCCGGCGCGGCCGCGGCGGGCGCCGGGGCCTGGGCGCGGGCACTGGACGCCGCGAAGACAAACGCGACCCCACCTGCTGCGGCAAGCATTGCAAGTTTACTCATCATCGTCTTTCGCATGTCTCGCTCTCCTCTCTTCGATTCCTGTGTATGTTCAGCCGTTGAACTGCCTGGTCAGCTTGCGCCATTCGTTTTCGTCCGTTCCGGGCCGGAAGAAAGTGTAGAACGCGAGTCGATCGATCAATCCCTCGTAACGCCGCTTGACCTTATCGCCGATGTCGTCAAAAGTCCCTGACACTGAGTATGTGTCGAGCATCTCGTCGGTTATTTCATTGGCCATTCCGCCCCAATCGCCTTTGGCGGCCTTCTCGCTGAGCCGCGCGGATGCGTCGCCGAATCCATGCGTATCGAGCACGACCTTGTATGTGCGCGTCGATGCGTAGAAGGCGATCTGCTGCCGGACTGCGGCCCTGGAACGCTCGATTTCGTCCTTGTTCTTTCCGACGATCGCGAAGGCCGTGGTCGCGATCGCGAAATCCTTGCGGCTGCGGCCCGACTTCTGCAACCCGATCTCGAGGTTGGGGATCACGAACTCGCGGAGATACTTGGGCGAATGGAAAGGATGAGCGTGCAGGCCGTCGCAGAGCTCGCCCGCGAGCCGGCAGATATACTTGTTGACGCCCGCGACATAGATCGGGATGTTCGGGAAATTGTGATGCGGCGGCGTGAAGAACGGCGTCATCAGCGAGAAGTTGTAGTACTTCCCCTCGTACTTCAGCCGCGTGCCGCCTTCCGACCAGCACTTGAAGATCGCCCGGAGCGACTGAATATATTCGCGAAGCCGCGGGACCGGAGCCTCCCACTTGACGCCGAAGCGCCGCTCGATATGGCCCTTGACCTGCGTGCCGAGGCCCAGGATGAAGCGGCCCTGCGACATTCCTGCCAGGTCCCAGGCCGTGTAAGCCATCGTCATCGGGCTGCGCGGAAACGCGATCGCCACCGCGGTGCCCATCTTGACCCGCCGGGTATGCTCGGCGACGAGCGCGAGCGGCAGGAGACCGTCGTTGCCGGCCTCCGCAGTCCAGATCGCGTCGAAGCCGGCGTCTTCGGCAGCCTTCGCTACGGCCGGAATTTCGCGCAGATCGCGCGCCATCATACCAGTGTCGAGTTTCATGGCAGTTCTCTCATTTCCGTACGGGATGGGGGAGCGAGCGAATCGTAACAGAACCGCATCGCCGGCGAAAGAAAGTAGTCAGGGTGGTTTCCAACCGCGCCGAACCTTTACACAAGACCACCGCCGACTTCGGCTTGACGAGCTTCCCATAAAGGTACTACGGAACACAGCGCGATGGAGCCCTCCGCCGACAAGTACGTTCTGGCGATCGACATGGGATCGGGCAGCGCCAAGGCGGTGATCGTGTCGATCGGCGGCGAGATCGCTGCGTCCGCTCTGCGCAGCATCGAGACCACGATTCTGCCCGGCGGCGGCGCCGAGCAGGATCCGGAACAATGGTGGAGCGCCGTCAGCGCCGCTGCCGCATCTGCGGTCGCGGACGCCGCGATTCCTCCCGAGCGGATCATCGCGATCGTCTGCACGACACAGTGGAGCGTTACGGTCCCGGTCGACGAGCACGGCAACGCGCTCGGCAATGCAATCTCCTGGATGGACACGCGGGGCGGCCCTTACAACCGCGCGATCGTCGGCGGATGGCCCGGCATCAAGGGTTACGGCCTGCTGAAGCTCATCAGATGGATCAGGCTGACCGGCGGCGCACCGGTGCAGTCAGGAGTAGACGGCCTCGGCCACGTCCTCTACTTGAAGCACGAGCGGCCGGAAATTTACGCGCGCGCTCACGCATTTCTGGAGCCGATGGATTACCTCAACCTGCGGCTCACGGGCCGCTGCGCGGCCTCCTATGGAACGATCTTTCCGTACTGGCTCACTGACAACCGCGATGCGCACCGCATCCGCTATGCGCCCGAGTTGCTGCGGATGGCGGGCGTGGATCGGGCCAGGATGCCCGATCTGCTCCCGGTCGATGCGGTGCTCGGTACGATCAAACCGGACGTTGCGGACCAACTCGGCCTTGCGCCCGGGACGCGGGTGATGATGGGCTCATGCGACAGTCAGGCCGCGACGATCGGCGCGGGCGCGGTTCCCGACTACCAGGGCTATTTCTACATCGGGTCGACTTCGTGGCTGAGCTGCCATGTTCCGGCGAAGAAAACCGCCCCGCTGAAGATGATGTCAACGATGCCTGCGGCGATTCCGGGGCGCTACATGGTCACCGCGGAACAGGGCATGGCCGGCCGCTGCCTGGAGTTTCTGAAGGACCTCCTCTTTCCCGACGGCGACGGTTCGGCCGCGCCGCGCGGCGATGTTTACGGCCATCTCAATCGGCTCGCGGCCGAGGCGCCGCCGGGCAGCGACGGGCTGATCTTTACCCCGTGGATCAACGGCGTGCTCGCGCCGTCGGAGGATCCGTTCACGCGCAGTGCGTTCTTCAACCAGAAGGTCGGCACGACGCGCAAGCACTACGTGCGCGCCGTGATGGAGGGCGTCGCCTTCAACCTGCGATGGCTGAAGGGCCACGTCGAGCGGTTCATCGGCCGAGGTTTTCCCCATCTCAACTTCATCGGGGGCGGCGCGCAGTCGGACCTATGGTGCCAGATCCAGGCCGACATTCTGGGATGCGCGGTGCGGCAGGTGGCGAGCCCTCGCAACGCCAACGCGGTGGGCGCGGCTCTGGCGGCTTTCGCCGCACTCGGCGAGATCGGGATCGCCGACATCGCGTCGCGGGTCAAGATCGCAGCGGTCTATGATCCGATCGACGCCAATCGCAGGATCTACGATCGGCAGTTCCGCGAATTCATGGAATTCTACAAGCGGACCAAGGCGATCTATCGGCGTCTGAATCCGATGGATATGAGACATCAGTCGTCCAGGTGAGCTCCGATGCTAGACTAGTGTCCCGAGTTCGAATGGTCCCAGGATACCAAACCCCGCAAGGAGTCTCGCATGTCCGAAACATCGAATGAGCAGCAACCATCGTCCGCAGGACCGCTCGGAGATCTCCATCCGTACCGCGGGCGCTTCCAGAGCCATGCAGCGCTGCCGGCCAAGGGGCGAAAGCGCGCCGAGCTTTTCAGCGAAATGCGCAAGATCGCCGAGCAGGAAGATGCCTACTGGACAACCGGCAAGGTATCGGGAACTTACTACCACGGCGGCAAGGATCATTATGCATTCCTGAACCGCGTCTTCTCGCTCTTTTCCCATGTCAACCTGCTGCAGCGCGACATATGCCCGAGCGGCACGAAATTCGAGTCGGAGATCATCTCGATGACGGCGAAGATGCTCAACGCCGACGCCGCCCGGGCCCTCAATCCGCGCGACGAGGTATGCGGATCGATAACCTCGGGCGGCACCGAGAGCATCATCCTGCCGATACTGGCGTATCGCGACCGGGCCCGTGCCGAGAAGGGCATCACCGCGCCCGAGATGGTCGTGCCCGACACGATCCATCCCGCATTCAGCAAGGGCGCGCACTATTTCGGCGTGAAGCTGGTCCGCGTCCCGGTCGGCGAGGACTATCTGGCAAACGTCGAGGCGATGCGCCGGCAGATCACCAGCAACACGATCGCGATCGCGGGTTCCGCCGCGAATTATCCGCACGGACTTATCGATCCGATCGAGCGGCTTTCCGAGCTCGCGCTCGAAGCCGGCGTCGGGCTGCACGTCGATAGCTGCTTCGGCGGCTTCATTTTGCCGTGGATCGAGAAGCTCGGCTATCCCATTCCGCCGTTCGACTTCCGCCTGCCCGGCGTCACCTCGATGTCGTGCGATACGCACAAGTGGGGATTCGGACTGAAGGGCGCATCGGTGGTTCTGTACCGCAACAAAGCGCTGCGCCGCGCCCAGTATTTCTCGATGACCGACTGGCAGGGCGGGCTCTATGCCTCGCCGACGATCGCCGGCAGCCGCTCGGCGGGTATCAGTGCATCGACCTGGGCCGCGATGGTGACGATGGGCGAGAGCGGATATCTGAAGGCGGCGCGCCGGATCATGAAAACCGCCGACACGATCAAGGCCGGAGTCGCGAAGATTCCTGAGCTGACTATTATCGGCGACCCGAGCTATTGTATCGCGATTACCTCCGACGCGGTGAACATCTATCACGTCAACGACTTCATGGCTTCCAGGGGATGGCGGCTGAACGGACTTCAGCGGCCGGCGGGCTTCCACATCTGCGTGACGCTCCCGCAGACCGCGCCCGGCCTGGCCGATCGCTTCGTCGAGGACCTGGCCCAGGGAGTCGCCTACGCGAAGACCCCTCCCGCGACGCCGCCCAGAAGCGGAGCGGTATACGGCGGCGGCGCGTCGGGCCTGGACCCGTCGATCGTGAACGAATTGATGCTCGCATGGATGGATGCGACCTACGAGACAGATTGATGGCGCCGGCGCGATACGAAGCCGCTTCAACGCCGCGTCCCGATGACAAATCTACTACTCAGTTGCTAGTCAGTCACGAACAGTGAAAATCCATAGCTGCTGAATCTCTGACCTGTGGTCCAGGCCGTATAGCGATAGTCAAAGCCGATGTTGAGCCGCTCGAGAATCGGTATTCTGGTGCGGGCCAGACTGTATTCCAGTCCGGCGCCGCCCTGCCCGCCTTCAAAGATGCTCGCCCCAGCGTTGACCGGCGTTTTGCGTTTGGCCAATTCGCCCGACGCCGATGTTTGCCCGATGAAGTAAGGCGGCGACTCAATCACGTCGCCCCAGATTCCCGGACCGCCGGCAACATACGGCCGCAGTCCCATCGGCGCCCAATGATTGAAATAGTATTTCATGCCCAGCAAGCCGGAAAGGATGGTCTGCCGGTACTCGAAGTTCACCTTTTGAAGCAGCACTTCAGAGAAGCCGGTCAGGTGATCGCTTCCGCTGCGGCCGATACCCACTGCAATCTCAGTATCCAGATCGCCGAACGGAATGCCTTCGGCCTCATCGAACAGGCGATGGCCGAAGAAGAAGCTGTAGAAAAAGCCGCCCTCTCTCTGCCCGAACGGAAACCCCTGGTAACCGACCCGAGTGCCCCACTCGGATACCGTGGCGGATCGAGCCTGTTCATCATCGGCGATTCGAGCTTCCCGCGGATGATCGCTTGAGGCGACGGCGGCCGGCTGCGCCAACCGGGCCCTCAGCGTGGTGGTCTCTTGCTTCTCGCGTTCCAGGTTCTCTTGAACGCGCTGTTTTTCACTTCTGAGTTGGGCGACCTGGCCTTCGAGTTCCTGCAATCGGGCTTCGAGCCGATCCATCCTGCCGGAAAGACCGGTTGGATCGGCAGCGACGAGCGCGCGATCGTGATCATCTGAAGCCGTTCCGGCATTCGCGACCGATGCGCAAAATGCTGCCAGCGGCGCGAGCGTGCATAAAACCACGGCCAATCTCTTCTTGCTATCGCGCATCGTACGCTCCGTATTTGACGGTTTGGATAGACCACCGCCCTGAATCCGATATTCGACCATCGTGTCGAGCTACGGCGGCCCGCTCTTCCGAAGAAGGGCGGCCGCCGAAGCTTCCCTTAATTCACATATAGACCAATTGCGCTGGTTCGTGAGCCTCAGTAGGGCGGGTAGTAGTAGGGAGTCGGAGTGGGGGTCGGCGTCGGGGTGGCGGTAGGCGTTGCGGCCTTCGTTGGAGTCGTGCGCATGGTCCGAGTGGGCGTGGGAGTTCCCCTCTTGGTCGGGGTGGGAGTCGCCCGCCTGGTTGGAGTGGGCGTGGGAGTCGTGGCCGGGGCGTTCGGCACGATGAAACCGAACAGCCCGTCCTGTTGGCCGTTCGGGCCGGCAGTGAAATATAACGCGTTCGGATTGCTCACCCCGTTGACGTTGTCTCCGACCATCAGCCCCCACAGGCCGGGGATTTGCAGCGGTTTGCCATTGGACGTGGCCAACTGCCCAAGCGGCGCTCCGGTCCTGGGATTGAAGACACTGATCGTTCCGTTTCCGAAATTGCCGATCAGCAGGTCGTTGCTAAAGGGTCCGAAGTTCTTCGCAGCGATCGCAGCCGCCCAGGGTTGATTCAACGTACCGCCGGTGGCGAAGCGCATGATCAAAACGCCTTCGGGACTGAATTCGTCCACGACGCCGGTCGCCTGGAGGCGCTGGCTATAGGTCACGAACAGATTGCCGTCGATATTCGCGATTCCATAGGGCGAAAAGCCGGCGCCGAGATGGGAATCAACGAAGCCGCTTGTCGTTTTGACCGGCTTGAAGTTGGTGTCAAAAGCGTCGATCGAACCGAGCGCGTTCGCGGCATAGAGACGCGGCCCCGACTTCGATTCAGCTATCGCCAGTCCCGTGTACTCCGCATTTGCTTTTGAGTTATCGACTACGATTACGGCATCCTGACCGCCGTTCCACCCCGAGATAGTGCCGTCGAGCGTGTCGAAGATGAAGAACGCGGGACCACCCTCTGGCAGACTAAAGCTGTTCATCGAATTGGCGACTATGCCGGTGGGCCGCGCCGGCCCGGAGGCACCCTTGGCCGCCGGAATTTTCACGAACGGCAGGGCCGCAAGGATGTTTCCCTGGCCGTCGATCAACTCCGAGACCGCCGATCCTTCATCGTTGATCCAGAAGGGGTCGCCGCCTCCGAGCGACGCAATTCCCCACGCGTTGACGAGCCGCGAATCTCGATGCGCCGCACCAGTCGTGTTGGCGAGCAGCTTTACCTCGCTGTAGGAGCCAACCGCTCCCGCCGCTGGCCCACCGATCTCGGAGGCCAGGATTAGAGCCGTCAGGGGAAGCGCAAACGCCAGGATTCCCGGTTTCATCATTGGTTCTCTTCCTCCTCAAACAGTCCAGGCCTGATAATCCGTCCGCATCCTCGGTGATTGGCGAGGATTCGACAGTGAGCGGCGTAGATCCCCGCACCGGCTGCTACGACGATGAACACGCCGCCCAGGCTTCTGGTTCCCGGCGAGCGCAGCCCGGCACCGGCAGCGCTCGGCAGACTGCCCCCTGCGCGGTGAAGGCCCCGATGATCGGATTCCAAGCCGGGAATCAGGGGCAGTTTAACGCCAATTGACAGCTTGTCTGTCTCTTGTCTACATGAGATTATTGCGCCCGGCCTCTGTGAGAATGTTGCGCGCGCCGTCGAGTCCGGGCACGGGGGCAAGGGGGCATGCCAGTCGAGTTGAAATCTCTTCGAGTTGAATTCTCCGACAGCCCGTCCCTCTCACTGATCGGGGCGCACTCAACGATGGTCAGGCTGCGCGCGTTGATCGAGCGCGTGGCACCGGTGGACGCTACCGTGCTGATTACCGGCGAGAGCGGCACGGGCAAGGAAGTTGTTGCGCGCATGATTCATGCAGCATCGCCTCGGCACGCCGGCGCGTTCGTGCCGGTCAACTGCGCGGCGATTCCGAGCGAGCTGCTCGAGTCCGCGATGTTCGGACACGAACGCGGCGCTTTCACGGGCGCCGAGGCGCAGCGGCAGGGACTGTTCTGCGCCGCCAACCACGGGACGATCTTCCTCGACGAAGTTGACGAGCTGAGCCTGCGGCTGCAAGCCAAGCTGCTGCGCGTCCTCGAGGATCGGATGGTCCGGCCGGTCGGCTCCGATCGCGCCGCGCGGATCGACGCGCGCGTGATCGCCGCGAGCAACAACGATCTTCCGGCGATGGTCGCGAAGGGCGCTTTTCGCTCCGACCTGTTTTATCGCCTCCAGGTGGTGCCGATCACGATCCCGCCGCTTCGAAGACGGCGCGCGGATATCCCCGCCCTGATCGATCACTTCCTGGCTCGCGCGCAGACGCGCCTGGCCCGCAGGTTCGCGATTTCCGGGGAAGCGATGGTCCATCTGTGCTCCTACGACTGGCCCGGCAACGTGCGCGAGCTCGAGAACGTGATCGAGCGCCTGGCGATTCTTTGCGAAGACTCGACCGTTGACTCGAAGCATCTCCCGCACGATCTGACTGCCGGCTCTCGAATCGGCAAGCCACCCCCATCGACGAACCCGGGCGGAATGAATCTGAACGCGCAAGTGCGCGAGCTGGAAGGCCATCTCATCAACGAAGCGTTGCGCCGAACCGGCGGCAACAAGCAGGCCGCGGCGCAGCTGCTCGGCCTGAAGCGCACGACCTTCACTGCCAAACTGCGGCGATGCGGCGTGATCGCTCGGCAGTCGCGTCCGGAGCCGCAAGGCCGGGAAAGTGAGGACGACCAGTAGGATTGGCGAAACAAGCGCTCACCGCCGACCCGGCGGAAGTGCGGAGCGGGTCCTGGTCGTGGATGACGACGAGGACACGCGGGAGATACTTTCGCACCTGCTTGAGAGCGAGGGGTTCTTCGTGCTTGCCGCCGGATCCGGGGCCGAGGCTTTGCAAATGGCCCGGCAGCCGGGCGTCGCGGCGATCCTGCTCGACCTGATGATGCCGGGCACGGATGGCTTCGCAGTGTGCCGTGCGCTCAAAAGCCGGGTCGAAACCGCCGAAATTCCCGTGATTATCGTTACCGCGCGCAACGACATCGACACGCGAGCCGAAGCGCTGCGGCTCGGGGTCGCAGACTTCCTGGTAAAGCCCGTCAGCCGGCTTCAACTGGTCAACGTGGTCGCGGCACAGCTCGAGATCATCAGACGCGCACGTGCCACCGACTTCGCCCTGCGCCGTCTGGGCGATACTATTGGTAGGCGAAGGAAGTGACCCTCGCACGCCACGATCTGGCGCAACCGCGCGCCTTCGAGACCGCGCTTCCTTCCCCACGGCATCCCGCTTCGGCGCCGGGCCGTCTCCGCGAGACCGGCCGCAGGGGATGACCAGAAAGCCCGCAGCCCCGGCGCTGCGTCTTGCGATTGCCTCCCCAACCGGCGTTTGATTAGTGGTAAAGTCGAATGCCGGTCATTCAATTCCGGGAGGAGTCGCTGATGAATGGAACCGAGACCAAATCGCCGAGCAATCTGATTGCGGCGCTGAGCTACCTGCTTGGATTTGTCAGCGGTGTTATATTCCTTTACCTGGAGCCTTACGACAAAGACGAATACGTGCGTTTTCACGCGCGCCAGTCAATTGCGCTCTCGATTGCCTGGTTCGCCACAGCCGTGATTTTCTCGGTTGGAGCCGCAGTGCTGCATCCGCTCGCCGGCCTGTTTCGCACGCTCGAATTCCTGATCAACCTGGGCTTCTTCCTGGTGTGGCTGCTCCTGATGTTCAAAGCATATTCCGGTGAGCGTTATCGGCTGCCGGTGTTGTCCGAATTGGTTGAGAACGCGGGGTTCTAGTCCCCGCGCCACGCGTGAGGCTACAGGGAGCGATGAGCTACATCACCAGTCTGAAGTGTCGCGAATGCGGCCAGGAATATCCGATCGAGCCGCTGCACGTCTGCGAGACCTGTTTCGGTCCGCTCGAAGTCGTCTACGATTACAACCGGATCAAGGCGGCGATCTCGCGCGCGACGATCGAGGCGCGCCCGCGCAACCTGTGGCGCTATCGCGAACTGCTGCCGGTGGACGGCGAGCCCGAAATCGGGCTGCACTCGGGATTTACGCCTTTGCTTCAAGCCGAGCGCCTCGGCGCGGAAATCGGACTCAAGCGGCTGTACATCAAGGACGACACGGTCAACCATCCCACGCTCTCATACAAGGACCGCGTGGTTTCGGTCGCGATCACCAAGGCGCGCGATTTCGGCTTCACGACCGTCTCGTGCGCGTCGACCGGCAACCTGGCGACCGCGGTCGCGGCCCACGCCGCGCGGGCCGGGCTCAAGTGCTACATCTTCATGCCCGAAGGCGTGGAGGCGGGCAAAGTAGTCGGCTCGACGATCTACGGCGCTCAGGTGATAACGATTCGCGGCAACTACGACGACGTAAACCGGCTGTGCAGCGAGATCGCCGACAAATACGGCTGGGCGTTTGTGAATATCAACTTGCGCCCGTACTACACCGAGGGCGCCAAGACCTTCGGCTTCGAGATCGCCGAACAGCTCGGATGGCGCCTGCCGAACCATGTCGTGCTGCCGACTGCGGGCGGCACCATCCTGCCGAAAGTGGCCAAGGCCTTCAAGGAATTGAAGGAAGTCGGCCTGCTGCGCGGCGGCGAGTGCAAGATCAGTTGCGCGCAAGCCGCCGGATCGGCGCCGGTGATTCACGCGCTCCACAAGGGCGTCGATCTGATTACCCCGGTCAAGCCCGACACTATCGCCAAGTCGATCGCGATTGGTAATCCGGCCGACGGTTACTACGTGCTGCTGGCCGTGCGCGAATCCGGCGGATGGGGCGACGCGGCCAGCGACCCGGAGATAATCGACGCAATCAAGTTGCTCGCCCGCACCGAGGGAATCTTCGCCGAGCCCGCCGGCGGCACCACGCTCGCCGTCACGCTCAAGCTCATCGCGCAGGGCAGAATCCGCCCCGACGAGACCGTGGTGGTCTCGATAACCGGCAACGGCTACAAGACGCTGGAAGCGGTCGCGCAGGCGATCGATCAGCCGTTTGTAATCGACGCGCGTCTGAAGGACTTCGACGAGCTCTTCGAGCGGCTGTCCAACCGTAAGCCGGCGATCGCCGGCGCCGCGTGAATCAGGCGGCGCAGGGTGGAAATATCGAATCAGACAAGGATAACAGAGGAGGTTTAATCAGGACTATGCCAGCGCGGGTTCGGGTACCCACTCCACTGAGAAAATTCACCGCCGGCAGCGAGGAAGTCTCCGCAGCCGGCGAATCGGTAAGAGCCGTGATCGAGGACCTCGAACGCAGCCATCCGGGGATGCGCGAGCGCCTGCTTGACGACAAGGGCGAACTGCGCCGCTTCGTCAACATCTATCTCAACGGCGACGACATCCGCTTTCTCGATCAGCTCAACTCAAGGGTCAAGGATGGCGACGACATTTCAATCGTCCCTGCGATCGCCGGCGGACGCTAGCGGCCAGGCCTTTCCGGCCGAGCGCGCCCGGAATGCGCTCGACCTGATAGGCAACACGCCGCTGCTCGAGATAACGAGGCTGACCGCCGGCCTGCTCCGTCCCCGCGTGCGGATCTTCGCCAAGCTCGAGGGCTTCAATCCCGGCGGCTCGGTCAAGGACCGCCCTGCGCTCAGCATGATCCGCGCCGGGCTCGAGAGCGGAGAGCTTCGGCCGGGCAAGGTAATAATCGATTCGACTTCCGGCAACACCGGGATCGCGCTGGCGATGGTCGGCGCCGTGATCGGCTATCCGGTCGAGCTGGTGATGCCCTCGAACGTCAGCCGCGAGCGCAAGAAGATCGTCGAGGCATTCGGCGCCAAACCGATCTACTCGGACCCGCTCGAGCTCTCCGACGGCGCCATCCGCCTTTGCCGGAAAATCATCGCCGAAAATCCCGAGCGCTACTTCAAGCCGGATCAGTATAACAATGAGGCGAACTCGCGGGCGCATTTCGAGACCACCGGCCCCGAGATTGGCGCCAGACGCACGGCCAGGTCACGCATTTCATAGCCGCGATCGGCACCGGCGGCACGGTGATGGGCACCGGACGGTATCTCAAGTCGCGCAACCCGGCGATCAAGGTTATCGCGGTCGAGGCCGAAGACGCGATGCACGGCCTGGAGGGCCTCAAGCACATGGCGTCCTCGATCGTCCCGGGGATTTACCACGAGCAGGAGCTCGACGGGAAAATTCCGGTCGGCACGGAGGACGCCTACGAAATGGTCTACGCGCTGGGCCAGGTCGAGGGAATCCTGGTCGGTCAGTCCTCGGGCGCGGCGCTGCTAGCTGCGATCAGGATCGCGAGCGGACTGAAAGAAGGATGCGTGGTCACGATTTTTCCCGATTTCGGCGACAAGTACCTGTCGACCAACCTGTGGATCGGATGGCAGGCGTGGCGCCGCGATCGGCTGCCGCAGCTCCTGAAAAAATGGAACGCATAGCTGAACGCTACTACCTGAGCTATCCGCGCGCGCTGATCAAGCAGCCGATGCTCTACCAGCTCGTCAAGAAATTCGACCTGGTGTTCAACATTCGCGGCGCGAGCGTCTCGGAGGAGATGGGGCTGGTGGCGGTCGAATTCGAGGGCAGCTCCGATCAGATCGAGCGCGCGCTGAACTGGCTGCGTCAGACCGGCGTGACCGTAGAGCCGATCGAGAAGAACGTCATCGAGTAGCCGCTGCCGCGGCTTCGGCGGCCGGCCTCTAAATGAATCCGGATGGCGCTCAGCGACGCGCAGATCGAGCGTTACAGCCGCCAGATAATCGTCCCCGAGATCGGCGGGCGCGGCCAGCAGCGCCTGCTTGGCTCGCGCCTCCTGATAGCGGGCGAGATCTCCGATATCGAGCCCGTGCTCGCATACATGGTGGGCGCGGGGGTCGGAAGGATATTTCTGGACGCGCAATCGGATCGGTCGCGCGCCGATCTCAATCGCACGATCGCGGACATGCGCGCGCTCAATCCCGACGCGAAGGTTGTGCCGACGCGAGATCTCTCGCAGCGAGCCGATCTCTGCATGTTGATGATCGGCGGCACGGCCGGAATCAGTGCTGCACAGACCATGTCGCGAACTCCGCGATCGACGCCCCTGATCGTCGCGCGGCTGGACGCGCCGGGGAAAATTGCGATCATGCCCAACGCGCCGCCCTGTCCGGCCTGCGCGGACGCCGAGTTGCTCGCGTCGATGGGGATACGCGCTGAAACCGCCGGGTTCCTCGCGATGTTGGCCGCGGCCGAAGCGATCAAGGTCCTCGCCGGACGGAAACCGCCGTCTCCAACGATCATCGGATTTGACGGATACCAGTCCGCATCGCGGGAACTCGTCGTTGCGACTGGAACGCCGCGATGCGCCTGCTCGGGAACCGATCCGAGGCGCCGAGCTGGCCGGGTGTGATGACGTTCGTCGAATCCCGAGGTCGCCGTCGCGCCGTTACTCGAGCTTCTTCAGGAACTCCGTGATCCGATCGAATGCTCGCGTCAGATTTTCGCGCGAGGTGGCATAGGAAATCCGGATGTGATCCGGCGCGCCGAAATCATTGCCGCCGACCACCGCAACATGCGCCTCCTTCAGCAGGATCTCCGCAAACCGGTCACCGTCGCCAATCTCGCGTCCCTGGAATCTCCTCTTGAGCACGGCGGACACGTTGGGAAAGGCGTAGAATGCGCCTTCCGGAACATTGGGCAGGCTGAAGCCGGGCAGGGCGCGCACCCGCTCGACGACCAACTTCCGCCGCGCCCCGAATTCCTCGGCCATCAGCTTGACGTCGTCCTGCGGCCCGGTCAGCGCCTCGATCGCCGCGGCCTGCGCGATCGAGTTCGGATTGCCGCTGTTTTGCCCCTGCAGGCGCGCCGCAGCCGCGATCACTTCCTTCGGGCCGGCCGCGAATCCAATGCGCCATCCGGTCATCGCGTATGCCTTCGACAGCGTGTTGAACACGATCCCTGTGGCTTTGAGCTGCGGCTCGATCCTGAAAATGTGCGGCGGCAGGCCGTCGTAGGCGATATGCTCGTACGCGTCGTCGGACATCACGGAAATTCCCGCGTCCAGCAAAACACCGGCGAGCGCCCTCAGGTGATCGGCGCGATATACCGCGCCGGTCGGATTCGACGGCGAGTTGAGGATGATTCCGCGCGTGCGCGGGGTTATCGCGCGGCGCAAATCGGCGGGGTCGAGCCGGAAGCCGTTGCTCTCCGGGCATCGCACCAGCTTCGGCTCCGCGCCGCTCAGCTGCACCATCGCGACGAAGCTCACCCACGCCGGGGTCGGGATAATCACCTCGTCGCCCTCGTCGAAAAGCGTTGCGATAACGTTGCATTCGGCCTGCTTGCTGCCGGCCGACGCCATCACCTCGCCCGGCTCGTAGTCCAGTTCGTTCTCGCGCTTGAGTTTGGCGCAGATGGCGCGGCGGAGATCGGTCACTCCGGCCGCGGCGGTGTACTTGGTCTTTCCGGCCGCCATCGCCTGGCGCGCGGCTTCTTTTATCCGTTCGGGCGTGTCGAAGTCCGGCTCGCCGGCGGCGAGTGAAATGACGTCGATGCCCGCCTCCTTCATCTCGGTGGCGCGGTTCTCGGCCGCCATCGTAGCCGACGGCTTCAGAGCGGCAACTCTGCGGTTGAGCTTGATCATTCCTGGGTCCTCAGACGACCCAAAACTTTATATTCTGCGGATTGACGAGAAAACCATCCGCCGCGGGACTGAGATAGTGCCCGGCGTCCGTGCGCGCCATCTCCATGCTCCGCTTGTTACAGAGACCGAGGGATCGCTCAATGGGCGAAGTCCTCGGTAATGTAAGCCGCGCCTATCGAGTCTGCGGCGCGCTCGATCCCGAAGCCGGTTCTTTCAAACCTGGGTGACAGGAGGTTACGCCGGGCGGCGTCCTGCGCCATCCAGGTCCTGACGCCGTAGTCGGCCAGGCCGCCGTCATCGACCGGGAGACTCAGCACGTTCTCGCCGACCGAATCGGTGCGGACCCCGGCCTGTTCGAACCGATTCACCAGTCGAGGCTCATTGTCGCCCTTGACGCTCACGAACCGCCCCTTCGCCATCTCGCTGCTATGGGCCTGGGCCGACCGGTCGAGATCTCGCGAAATGCTTAGCGGCTTGAGCCCGTTTTTCCGGCGCTGGTAGTTGACCAGGTCCAGGAACTGCGACTCCACGCGGGCTTTGTCGCTCGCCGCCAGCGGGACGCTCTGCGCGGCGATCGGCGCCGCGGTCTGCGCGATGCCAGTGCTTGCGGTCTGCGCCGGAGGAGGCGGTTGCCGCTGAGGCGCGCATCCGGCGATCGCGGCCGCTGCGAGGACGAGCGCACGTATGAAGCGCCGGCTGTTCATGGATCCGTGTCGAGGCGCCCCCGGCAGAGCCAATCATTCCCACAGCGAGAATGTTTTGTAGAGGGTGAGCTCGCCGTACCCGCCCGGCGTCCCGTATCCGCCTTGCAGGTCCGCGCCGAATTTCCAGGACGAGTTGTAAACCGCGATTATCGGCCCGCCCTGGCCGTTGACGCCGTGAACGAAACCGCCACCGTATATCGCGCCGCCGGCTCCGGCCATCAGCGTCCAATCGGCGTTGCGCGACACGATTGCTCGCAAGTTGACTTCAGAGCTGGTGACCTTGTTCTGGGTGTCGTACGCCGTATCGATGAACACGTTGAATGGATGCGCGCTCGACTGGAGCAGCCAGCTCGAAATCGCGCCCTCGGCCACGAAGGCATCGCTGTCTCCGATATCGTGCCCGCCCAGCATATAGACGTTGGTGCCCTCCAGCGGGCTGACATCAAACCCTCCCTCGAACCGCCCCAGGTTCAGCCTCGCTGTCGGCCTGGTCGCTGACGGCTGCAGCGGGCTGACCGCGTTCACTTGCAGATAGAGCTGCTCTCCGGTGGCGCGCCCGACCAGGCCCAGCCCCTCGCTCAAGCTCTGCTCGATTTGAACTCCCTCGTCGCTGACGAAGTAGTCTTCGCTGGCGAAGCCCCCCCCGAAGGGAGTGATGTCCAGATGGGGTGCGGTCGGCGCGAACAACCGGCCCAACCCGATAGGACTCGTAGCGGCGGGCGGCGGCGGAGCCACCTGCGCCAAGGCGAGTCGCGACGCCGAAATCAAGCCAACAACCGCCCACACAATAACAGCAGGTCTCATCCGGCGCCTCCGTCTGGCGGTGGTATTAGCGGTGGTATTACTAGTCAGTTGCTGATTCGCAGTCGGCTTCGGGAATCAACTTCGCTTATCAAATGTATCAGTTGACAGCGAGATCCCTGCTGTCTCACTTCATGATCGATCTGCGGAATTCCTCTTCGGTCGCGCCCACCGCGCTCTTGGCCCGGTTGGCGGCCTTGACCGCCTCGTTGGCCGCTTTCGTCGCCCGGCCGGCGGCCACTTCGGCATTGCCCGCAGAGCTCTCCGCATTGCTCGCTGCGGTCTCGGCCCGCTCCGCGCTCTGCTCGGCGCGTGTAACTATCGGCGGAATCGGCGGAGACTCGGGCGGCGGCGGGGGAGTATTAACCCCCGGCGGCGGTGGTACAACCGGTGGAGGCGGAGGGGGAGGGGGAGGAACCACCATAGTATGCAAAACGCCGCAGGGATGAGCGGCCGATGAGCCGATTACCAATGCGGTCATGGCCGCAACCAGTACAAGACGAAGCCGCATGAGACTACCCCTGATCCATGTTTCCCGTATCGCTGTCAGCTCACGACCGGGCGGTGTTGGATCGAAGCGCGCCTGGGTCTCGACACACTTTCCCTCTGGCGCCCCAAATTTCATAACATCTTAGCAAACGACGTTCCGCCGGAAATGCCGCCAGTCGTCGTAATCCTGACAACCTCCGGCCCGCGAGCCTGCACAAATTGCCTGCTCGCCGCGAGACCGGCGCGCCAGGCGCGCTGGTGAACTCGCCCCTCTCTGACGCCCTTCCCAGATTTTTTCTTGACAAGGCTTTCCGCCGATGCTGGCGTTGATCGAGGAATTTGCTGCGACAACTCTTGTGCGGATTCACCCAATCTCCGGTTGAGCGCCACGCACAACTAACTATCATGAGCGGGCTCTTGCCGGCAAGCGCCTGTCTACAAATGGTTATATTACTTTACAATTGATACACAATGCGCACCGCGAGCGACAGCCAGAACCGTATAGCATCGAGTTTACTTGCTTTAGTTGGTACTGTCGCTCAGTCCGCGACCGGATCGCAGTGCTCATCAGCTTGACACAACGTGGCGCCAGTGCTGAATTCGGATACGCTTCGGAGTAGGCCCGTCTCATAACTGAGTAGCTATAAAATACTACAGAATGGTAAGTCTATCGCCGAAGCTCCACACGCTCGCCGCCGCATTGCTCGGTGGCGCCGCCGAGCGCGCGGCCAACTGGCTCGTTGCGTCGGACGATTCACGCGAGCGCGGACCCGCTGCCGGATACAGGGCGCCTCGACTCCGAAGGGAAAGCCGATGACCAGGCGCCTTCTGGTGTTGGCCGCGGCCATCGTACTGGCGACTGCGACACCCCGCGCCGCCCTGGCCCATCTCGCCTTCGATTGGGCGGCTACACCAACCGCGACCCCCTGTCTTTCACCAACCCCGACTCCATGCCCAACTCCGACACCAACCCCAGTCCCGACATCGACCCCGTGCCAACAAAATTACTCTCGATCGCCGTTCAGAATGATTCCGGCAATGGATAACGGCGGTTCGTCATGCCCTTCACCAACCCCGACTCCATGCCCAACTCCGACACCAACCCCAGTCGCGACACCGACCCCTTGCCAACAAAATTACTCTCGATCGCCGTTCAGAATGGCACCGGCAATGGATGGCGGCGGTTCGTCATGCCCTTCACCAACCCCGACTCCATGCCCAACTCCGACACCAACCCCAGTCCCGACACCGACCCCTTGCCAACAAAATTACTCTCGATCGCCGTTCAGAATGATTCCGGCATGGAATAACGGCGGTTCGTCATGCCCTTCGCCAACCCCGACGCCGACTCCGACCCAGACAAAGCGGGCGACGCCGACACCCACGCCGACCCCGACTCCTACGTCAACTCCGACGCCTACACCAACACCGACGCCCACCCCGGCGGCGGCAATCGGGTTCTGCCCGCTGACGCAGGGGTACTGGAAAAATCACCCCGACGCCTGGCCCGTAACCTCGCTCACCCTGGGCAGCCAGACCTACACGCAGGCCGAACTCCTGGACATCTTGGGAACTCCCGTCGGCGGCGATGCGAGCCTCGACTTGGCTCATCAACTGATCGCGGCTTTACTGAACATCGCTGCCGGAAGCAACGGGTCCGTGATCTCCCCGGTGATTTCGGACGCGAACTCACTGCTCGCGGCCCAAAGCGGCACCTTGCCCTACGGGATCAGTCCCTCCTCTCCGACCGGCATGGCGATGGAAAACGACGCCGGACAACTAGACCAGTACAATAACGACGAGATCTCGGCTTCTGCGGCGGCCCGACCCCAACCCCTACGCCGACCCCGACGCCTACGGGCACTCCGACTCGCACGCCGACGCCCACACCAACGGCCACCCCAACGCCTACACCGAAGCCGACGCCTACGCCGACTCGGACGCCTACGCCGAGCGCCACCCCGAGTCGCACGCCGACGCCGACACTGACACCTACCCCAACGCCGACGAAGTCATCCACACCTACGCCGACGGCTACACCGACACCAACCCGGACACCTACCTCAACGCCCACAGCGAGTCCGACTTCAACGCCAACACCAACTCGGACGCCAACGCCGACTCACACGCCGACGCCGACACTGACGCCTACTCCAACGCCGACGCAGTCAGCTACGCCTACGCCAACGGCTACACCGACACCCACCCGGACGCCTATGTCAACGCCCACGGCGAGTCCGACTTCAACGCCAACCCCAACTCGGACGCCAACCCAGACTCCCACACACACCCCCACGCCGACGCCGACCCAGTCACCGACACCTACACCGACACCAACGGCGACCTCGACTCCGACCTCAACTTCGACGCCGACGCCAAGCCCAACCCGGACCTCTACACCAACCGCCACACCGACTCTGACACCGACGCCGACTCCGACGCCTACTCCCACTCCAACTCTGACACCCACTCCTACTTCGACACCAACCCCAACTGCAACGCCAACTCGGACACCAACTCCAACGCCGACGCCTAAGCCGACCCCAACTCCTACGACTATGCCAACGCCAACTCAGACTCCGACCCCGACTCCTACGGCTACGCCCACATCGACTCAGACACCGACGCCTACGCCTAGTCCAACTCCGACGCCTACACCGACATCGACGCCGACTCCGACTTCAACCCCAACCCCGACGCCAACTCGGACGCCTACACCGACGGCCACACCGACTCCGACCCCGACCCCGACTCTTACGGCTACGCCAACGCCGACTCGGACACCGACGCCTACGCCTAGTCCAACTCCTACGCCTACAGCGACATCGACGCCGACTCCGACTTCAACCCCAACTCCGACGCCTACTTCCACTCCGACTTCGACGCCAACTCCCACGGCTACGCCAACGCCAACTCAGACTCCGACCCCGACCGCGACCCCAACGCCGACTCAGACTCCGACGCCTACGTCTAGTCCAACTCCGACACCTACACCGACATCGACGCCGACTCCGACTTCAACCCCAACCCCGACGCCTACTTCCACTCCGAGTTCGACGCCAACTCCCACGGCTACGCCAACGCCAACTCAGACTCCGACCCCGACCGCGACCCCAACGCCGACTCAGACTCCGACGCCTACGTCTAGTCCAACTCCGACGCCTACACCGACATCGACGCCGACTCCGACTTCAACCCCAACCCCGACGCCAACTCGGACGCCTACGCCGACGGCTACACCGACCCCGACTCCGACGCCAACTCCTACTCAGACTTCGACGCCAACTCCGACGCCTACACCGACATCGACGCCAACTCCGACTTCAACCCCAACCCCGACGCCAACTCGGACGCCTACGCCGACGGCTACACCGACTCCGACCTCGACCCCGACTCCTACGGCTACGCCCACTCCGACTCAGACACCGACGCCTACGTCGAGTCCAACTCCGACGCCTACATCGACATCGACTCCGACTTCAACCCCAACCCCGACGCCAACTCGGACGCCTACGCCGACGGCCACACCGACTCCGACCCCGACCCCAACTCCCACGGCTACGCCAACGCCAACTCAGACTCCGACCCCGACTCCAACTCCGACGCCTACACCGACATCGACGCCAACTCCGACTTCAACCCCAACCCCGACGCCTACACCGACTCCTACGGCGACACCGACCGCGACCTCAACGCCGACTCAGACTCCGACGCCTACGCCTAGTCCAACTCCGACACCTACACCGACATCGACGCCAACTCCGACTTCAACCCCAACCCCGACGCCAACTCGGACGCCTACGCCGACGGCGACACCGACTCCGACCTCGACCCCAACTCCCACGGCTACGCCAACGCCAACTCAGACTCCGACCCCGACTCCAACTCCGACGCCTACACCGACTCCTACGGCGACCCCGACTTCAACCCCAACTCCGACGCCTACACCGACTCCTACGGCGACACCGAGCGCGACCTCAACGCCGACTCAGACACCGACGCCTACGCCTAGTCCAACTCCGACGCCTACACCGACATCGACGCCAACTCCGACTTCAACCCCAACCCCGACGCCAACTCGGACGCCTACGCCGACGGCTACACCGACTCCGACCTCGACCCCGACTCCTACGGCTACGCCCACTCCGACTCAGACACCGACGCCTACGTCTAGTCCAACTCCGACGCCTACACCGACATCGACGCCGACTCCGACTTCAACCCCAACCCCGACGCCAACTCGGACGCCTACGCCGACGGCGACACCGACTCCGACCCCGACTCCGACTCCTACGGCTACGCCGACGCCAACTCAGACTCCGACCCCGACTCCTACGGCGACACCGACCGCGACCTCAACGCCGACTCAGACTCCGACGCCTACGCCGAGTCCAACTCCGACGCCTACACCGACATCGACGCCGACTCCGACTTCAACCCCAAGCCCGACGCCAACTCCCACGGCTACGCCGACGCCAACTCGACTCCGACCGCGACCGCGACCTCAACGCCGACTCAGACACCGACGCCTACGTCTAGTCCAACTCCGACGCCTACACCGACCTCGACGCCGACTCCGACTTCAACCCCAACCCCGACGCCAACTCGGACGCCTACGCCGACGGCTACACCGACTCCGACCTCGACCCCGACTCCTACGGCTACGCCAACGCCAACTCAGACTCCCAGTCGGACGCCAACTCCGACGCCTACACCGACATCGACGCCGACTCCGACGCCAACCCCGACGCCAACTCCCACGGCTACGCCGACGCCAACTCAGACTCCCAGTCCGACGCCAACTCCGACGCCTACACCGACATCGACGCCGACTCCGACGCCAACCCCGACGCCAACTCCCACGGCTACGCCGACGCCAACTCAGACTCCCAGTCGGACGCCAACTCCGACGCCTACACCGACATCGACGCCGACTCCGACGCCGACCCCGACGCCAACTCCCACGGCTACGCCGACGCCAACTCAGACTCCGACCGCGACCGCGACCTCAACGCCGACTCAGACTCCGACGCCTACGCCTAGTCCAACTCCGACGCCTACACCGACATCGACGCCGACTCCGACTTCAACCCCAACGCCCGACGCCAACTCGGACGCCTACGCCGACGGCCACACCGACTCCGACCCCGACCCCGACTCCTACGGCTACGCCGACGCCAACTCAGACTCCGACGCCTACGTCGAGTCCAACTCCTACGCCTACATCGACCTCGACGCCGACTCCGACTTCAACCCCAACCCCGACGCCAACTCGGACGCCTACGCCGACGGCCACACCGACTCCGACCCCGACCGCCAACTCCACGGCTACGCCGACGCCAACTCAGACTCCGACCCCGACTCCAACTCCGACGCCTACACCGACATCGACGCCGACTCCGACTTCAACCCCAACTCCGACGCCTACGCCGACGCCTACGGCGACACCGACCGCGACCTCAACGCCGACTCAGACTCCGACGCCTACGCCGACGCCAACTCCGACGCCTACACCGACACCGACGCCGACTCCGACTTCAACCCCAACCCCGACGCCAACTCGACGCCTACGCCGACGCCAACTCAGACTCCGACCCCGACTCCGACGCCAACTCCCACGGCTACGCCGACGCCAACTCAGACTCCCAGTCCGACGCCAACTCCGACGCCTACACCGACATCGACGCCGACTCCGACGCCAACCCCGACGCCAACTCCCACGGCTACGCCGACGCCAACTCAGACTCCGACCGCGACCGCGACCCCAACGCCGACTCAGACTCCGACGCCTACGTCTAGTCCAACTCCGACGCCTACACCGACATCGACGCCGACTCCGACTTCAACCCCAACCCCGACGCCAACTCGGACGCCTACGCCGACGGCGACACCGACTCCGACCCCGACCCCGACTCCTACGGCTACGCCGACGCCGACTCCGACGCCGACCCCGACTCCTACGGCGACACCGACCGCGACCTCAACGCCGACTCAGACTCCGACGCCTACGTCTAGCTCCAACTCCGACGCCTACACCGACATCGACGCCGACTCCGACTTCAACCCCAACGCCCGACGCCAACTCCCACGGCTACGCCGACGCCAACTCAGACTCCCAGTCCGACGCCAACTCCGACTCCTACACCGACATCGACGCCGACTCCGACGCCAACCCCGACGCCAACTCCCACGGCTACGCCGACGGCCACACCGACTCCGACGCCTACGGCTACGCCCACATCGACTCCGACACCGACGCCAACCCGAACCCCGACGCCTACTTCCACTCCGACTTCGACGCCAACTCCCACGGCTACGCCAACGCCAACTCAGACTCCGACCCCGACTCCTACGGCGACACCGACCGCGACCTCAACGCCGACTCAGACTCCGACGCCTACGCCGAGTCCAACTCCGACGCCTACAGCGACATCGACGCCGACTCCGACTTCAACCCCAAGCCCGACGCCAACTCGGACGCCTACGCCGACGGCCACACCGACTCCGACCCCTACGGCTACGCCCACATCGACTCCGACACCGACGCCAACCCCAACCCCGACGCCTACTTCCACTCCGACTTCGACGCCAACCTCGACGCCAACTCCCACGGCTACGCCGAACGCCAACTCAGACTCCGACCCCGACTCCTACGGCGACACCGACCGCGACCTCAACGCCGACTCAGACTCCGACGCCTACGCCTAGTCCAACTCCGACGCCTACACCGACCTCGACGCCTACTTCCACTCCGACTTCGACGCCAACCTCGACGCCAACTCCCACGGCTACGCCGACGCCAACTCAGACTCCGACCCCGACTCCTACGGGGACACCGACCGCGACCTCAACGCCGACTCAGACTCCCAGTCCGACGCCAACTCCGACGCCTACACCGACATCGACACCGACTCCGACTTCAACCCCAACCCCGACGCCAACTGGGACGCCTACGCCGACGGCTACACCGACTCCTTCAGCCACGCCCACTGCGACTCAGACACCGACGCCAACCCAAAGCCCGATACCAACTCCGACGTCTACGGCGACACCAACTGAGACTCCGAGCCCAACCCCGACTTTGACTCCTACACCCACACCGACGCCAACTCAGACTGCGACTCCAACTTCGACGCCGACCCAGTCGCCGACGCCTGCGCCAACGGCGACCTCGACACCTACGCCTACGGCTACGCCGACGGTAACGCCCGCTCCGACTTCGACTGCAACCCCGACTCCTACGCTCACGCCAACACCGACTCAGACGCCGACTGCTACACCCACACTGACGCCGACTCAGACTCCAACGCCGACCTCATCACCGACACCTGCGCCTACTCCAACGGCTACGCAGTCACCTACACCGACACCAACGCCCGCTCCGACTTCGACTCCGACCCCGACGCCTACGGCGACACCAACTGAGACTCCGAGCCCAACCCCGACTCTGACTCCTACACCTGTGCCCACACCAACTCAGACTTCGACTGCCACTTCGACGCCGACCCAGTCGCCGACGCCTGCGCCAACGGCGACTTCGACTCCAACGTTGACACCAACACCTACGCCCACAGCAACGCCGACGCCCACTCAAACGCCGAGTCCGACCCCTACGCCGGCCTCCACACCGACGCCCACGCCTACGGTCACACCGACCTCGACGCCGACCGCGACTTCATCGCCGACAGCTAGTGTCACGCCGACTGCAATTCAGACAGCGACCCCAACTCAGACGTCGACCGTGACGCCGAGTCCAACGCCGACTCCTACACTTGCGCCCACACCGACTCAGACGCCGACGTCCACTCCAACGACGACGCCTATATCAACTCAGACGCCGACTGAGACCCCTACGCCGAGTCCAACTCCAAGTCCTACGCCCACACTGACGCCAACTCAGACTCCGACGCCGACGCCTACGCCGACGGCGACACGCATTTCAACATCAACCCCGACGGCAACGCCAACTCGCACGCCCACATCCACACCCACGCCTGCTCAGACCTCGACGCCAACCCCCACGTCCACTCCGGCGCCGACCCCATCGCCGACGCGCACACCGACTCCCGCACCGACGCGCACCGCAACGCCAACGCGCACGCCGACGCCGACGCGTACTCCGACGCCAACGCGTACTCCGACGCCGACGCGTACGCCGACGCCAACGCGCACCTCGACGCCGACGCGCACACCGACGCCGACGCGTACGCCGACGCGGACGCGCACCCCCACGCCGACGCGCACACCGACGCCGACGCGCACCGCAACGCCAACGCGCACGCCGACGCCAACGCGTACTCCGACGCGGACGCGCACGCCGACGCCAACGCGCACACCGACGCCAACGCGTACTCCGATGCCAACGCGCACTCCGGCGCCGACGCCGACACCAACCCCAACCGCCACGCCGGGGCTGATGACGCTCGGGATCACCAACTCCTATAGCTGCTTCTTCAAGCACGTCTATGTCACGGTGAATGACATTCGCGGCAGGATGACCATCGGCGGCGCGGCGCCCGACCAGGTCTCGGCCACTTTGACCGATGGTTCGCTGATCGATCTGACCCCGGGAATCCCCCCCACCCAGGTTGACCTGCTCACAGCGCCCGGTGCCCCAGGTGACGGATGTTTTATCGCGCCCCCGCTGGCCAATGCGCCGGTCGGCAACGGCGGCATCCCGCTCGGCAGCTACGATGAATTCCAGTTGGTGCTGGATCAGAACGGCAGCGTCTCAGCGCCGGCGAACAACGCCTGCAGTAGGAGTGAGTGCAAGCTCGGACCCAAGGTTTACAACTGCGTGGTCGATGACACCAATTCGTGCTACGAGCTGGATCTCAGCTCTGAAGCCGCCACCGGTATCCCGATTCCAGCGGCGGTGACCCTGACCCGCAGCCACATGACGCTCGCGATCGACGTCAACGCCGGACTGGCGGTCGCACCTTCGCAGTTCACCGCCAACCACTATGACTTCAAGCCCAACGCCTCCAACGTCCAGGCCTTTGTGGAAGGAACCAAGCCTGAGGTCAGCGGCAAGGTGGTCGCGTCCAGGCTAAGCGGCATCACAGTCACTCCCGGAAACGCGGCGGTGCCGAGCGCCAACATCTGGTTGGAGCAAGAGGCGCCCGCTGCGATACCGATCCAGGGCGGCGGCTCCAACCTGATCGAGCAGCCGGTTCGCACCACGATGAGCGGCATGAGTGCCAGCGATGTGGGAACCTTCCACATTTGTCCGGTGCCTAACGGCACCTATGACCTGGTCGCCGACGTCGAAGCGCTGCCTGACGTCCACCCGTTCAACGGCAGTCCGTCCAACGCCACGGTCGCAACCGACATCGACGTCTCCGACTTGAGCAACGCCACCGGCCTGGTCATCCCGCTGGTGCCGCAGACCGCCAACCATTCGCGGCCGGTCACCGCCGAGGGCGTGGTCCACACTCACAACACCACAACCACTGGGGACGACGTGACGCTGTTCGCCGAGCAGCCTTTCATCAACGCCGCGGGTGATGCGGTCCAGGCGCTGATCCCGTTCTTCTCAGCGGTCAGCGGTCCGCCGCTCACCAATCCCGATCCGCTGGTCACCACCACCACGCCTAACGGGACGCATCCGGTGCCGTTCTTCGGCGACTGCAGTCCCAAGGGATGCGGCGGCGATCCCAACTGCGCCTGCTACGTGTTCGTGGGACCCAACGGCAATCCGATAGTGGGAGCCGCCAACGCCAGCGGCGAGGGCTACAAGTTAAGCGTCGGCGACGCCGCCGTGACTTACGGTATCGACGCCCGTGCCAACATCCGCGACAGCGCGACGCCGATCTGCTCGCCCGATCAGCAGGACACTGTGCCCTTCATCATCGACCAGACGCACAGCACCACCGGCATCCCGGTCCTGCTTTTCGACAATTGCGACTGACGTGCGAGCAGCCGGTCCGACGCGGCGGACTAATCGGCGAAATCTTCGGTGATGTAATTCTGACCTGTGGTTGAGCGGCCGATCGCTATCCCGGTCTTGACGAAGCCTGGTTCGAGCATGTTCTCCCGATGGCCAGGGCTCCACATCCACATCTTGACGCACTCGTCGGCGATTTCGTCGGCGGTGCTGGACTCAAAGAGGTTCTCGCCGACGAAGTCGGTGCTTTCGCCGGAGGCCAGGACCCGATCGAAGAGTCCCGGCTCGCCTTCGCCCTGATGCTCGAAGAAGCCATGCTGCGCCATCGCGAGATTGTGCTGTCGCGCTGCGGATGCGAGCGCGGGAGAGAACTTGAGCGGCCTGACCCCATTCGCCTCACGCTGGACATTAACCAGCTCGAGCACGCGCGTCTCGAGCGCGCTCTCATCGGGCGACTCTGAGTTTTCGTTCAGGGCATCGAGAGGCGCAGGCTCAGGCGCGAGAATCTCGTCGGCGCGCAAATCTAGTCCCGCGGCCGCGAGCGCGGTCTGATCGACCTCGGCAAACAGATCCGGGTGTTGAACGGGGCTGATGGTTCCTCCGAGCCGGGCGGCCGCAGGGCTGTCCTTCGGGAGGTCCGGTCTCACGGCAAGCAACTCGCACGAAGCTGCCGCGGCCAGCCACGATAGCGTCAGCATCGAGCCGATGAATCGGGCCGCCCCCTTCGCCTGCCGCGGATGGAGGGCGGAATGAGGCGCTGTTCCCACGATCGGAAAAGGCTGGCAGCAAGAAGCATTCCCCGGCGGGCTCGCGTGAAATGTATCAATCTGTAGGATTATATACACCAATTGTTTCAGAGCCTGTTTCAGAACTGACACACCCCTGTGCGACGGTCCCGGCGCGACGGACGCTCGCCTGCAACAGCGCGCGTGCGCGTGCGCGTGTGCGGGATGTTCGGTGCGCGAGAGAGCAGGGCTGTTGAGGGCTTTGACGGAGAGCCCGCTAGTCTCTTGATGCGCTGCGTGCTCCGGTCTGGATCGACTGGAGGTAAGCGACCAGCTCGGCGATGAGATCTTTGATCTGGCGTTCGTCTCCCTGCGCCTCGGGATAGAACCGCTTGCCCCAGACCGGCATATCGCGCGGTCCGTGGGCCTTTACGTCAGCGCGGCCGTCGATGAACCGGGCGATTTGATCTGCGGGCAGCGGGTTTCCATAGCGCTCCGAGAGCTTGCGCAGATTGGCGGGCGGTGTGGTCAGCACCGGAGTCATGGGACCGTTACCGTCGCCGGTGAGGCCATGACAAGAGGCGCAATGCTGCAGGTAAATCGCGCGGCCTTGCGCAACCTCGTCGGAGGCAGCGGTGCCCGCGGCAGCGATCAGCAAGAATCCGATCAGCGGAAGCATCCGTTTTTTCATGGAGAAGCCTTCGGCATGCCTTGTCGATTTCAGACGCGACCGCGGATTCCGAAGAGCGCCTTCTGGATCGTTGGGAAGAGCCTTCGTTCTTCGTCGTCGATCGCGTCGTCCAGGTAAACCGCGAGTCCGGTCAACGCTCCTCCCGCGTCGCGCGCCTCCGTTTCAGTTAGACGATCTGCATCGGGGTTGGCAACTGTGCCGATGAGCGTTCTGAGTCTATCGTGGCATTGACGGACCTTTCGTCCGATCTCCGGTGACAGACGGCCTTGCTGGTCCAGCCACGGGAGCAACTGTCTGTCTTCGGCATCGAGATGATGCGAGAGGATTGGCTGGACCGCCGCCCAGATCCGGGCCGCATCGCGCCGGAGCTCGGGCGATTCCGGATTCCGCGTGAGCCGCAGCCCCGCCAGTGCCGCATCGAGCAGGTACGATCTTAGCTGGGAATCCTCGCGATTGAGCTCGTCCGAGAGACGACGGATTTCCGCATCGCTGCGATTCGGGCTTTTGGAGGTCGAATCCTTCGCGTTCATCGCAGATCTCTCCTCCGCTTGCTGCGTCGGTTATCTTTTGAATTTCACGAAATCTTGCGGATGGCAAGAACTGCCCAACTGTGAGGGCGCTAGCGGTCGATGAGATACTGCCTCGTCTGCGCGTTTCCAGCAAACGCACCAAACCGGCATTCCCGTTCTGAATCCGATCGGGGCGCCGCCGGACTCGGCAGACTGTCAGGAAAACCTTCGAGCTTTCTCAACGCCCTGCAAGTCCGGCAGCGCAATGCACGATCTTACGCGGCCTTCTTATCGTCGGCCTTCTTGGTTTCGCCGCTCTGGATCTGGACCCTGACCTCCTTGGCCAACGCCTCCTTCGGTATCGGCGCGGTCAGCTCGAGGACGCCGTCGTGGTAGGTGGCCTTCAGGTCTTCGGCCTTCATTCCGTCCGGCAGGGTAATGGCGCGCTCGAATGACCCGTAGCGGAACTCGCGGCGGAAGAAGTCGCGTTTTTTGGTCTCGTGTTTTTCTTCGCGCGAGCCTTTGACGGTGAGAACGCCGCCGGCGACCTTGATGTCAACGTCCTTCGGATCGACTCCGGGCAGCTCGACGCGAACAGTGAACTTGTCGCCGTCCACATACGATTCGATCGCTGGTCGCTGCGTAGTCGATTGGAAATCCTTGAACAACCCGCCGGGCTCGAAGCCGAACCGTTCCAACAGGTCGTCGAACTCGTGACGGAGCCTTTCCAGCTCTCTTGACGGATTCCATCTCTCCAGCAATGCCATTTTACTTACCTCCTTCGTTTCATTCGTGCTCAATCGCCCGCGTAAAGCTTTGCGATGGTCACCTATCTCTTGCGCCGAGAGATCCGCCTCTTGGGCGACGGGGCACCCATCGCGTTATTCCCGGTTTCGCCGAATCCAAGCGGTTCGCGACTCCGAATCGTCAACTGCTCCTCGGGATCGGTGCTGCGACCTTCGCGTTCCGCCGGCTCCTCCATCTCCTCGGGCACCGTCCATTGGTGGTCATATGGTGGAATGGTGCCTCCTTCACCCCAGCTAACCTTCGCGCGATTGCGTTTTTCCTGGCAGTCGATGCAGTACGATGCGAAGGGAATCGCCATCAGACGCTCGATAGGAATCGCCCCGCCGCACGCGAGGCATCGGCCATACGTGCCGGCCTCAAGCCGTGCGAGCGCTTCGTCGAGGTACTTGAATTTCTCTTCCTCGCGCGCGATGAGTCCAGCATGAGTTTCGATCTCGGCGGTCGTGCGCGCCGAGTCCATTTCGTCCTCGGGCTCCGACTCGGACTCCTGCCTCTGATCCCTCCGGAGGTCTCTTATTCTCTGGTAGGCTTCGTTCTGGAGCTGAATCAGCATTTCCCGAAGCTGCTCGCGACTGCCCCTCCGGTGGGTTTTTGTCTCAGCGCTCATCTTGGAACTCTCGGGCCCTGAGTTGCTCATCATTTCCTTCTCGCAAACCGGGACGTCTTTCCTGCACCTTCAGCAAATCGCGCGCCATCCCGATTCCGGGGCTGGAAACGAAAGTACCGTCCGAGGGATGTAGCCAATCGCATCACAAATGCATGAATGCTGCTCCTAATGGTCACAGCAGACGCGGGAAGTGCGGTTGGCGTAATGTCAGCCCATGGCGTCCTGCGAAAATGATGGGTCAAAACTCCCGCCGCAAAAGCCTTATCGTGGGCATCCGGCTCGCAATGGCTCGATTGTGCTTGGCATGGCAGTAGCTAACAGGTTCGGGAGGACCCAGAAGATGCCGGTGAGTGTAGTCAGGACGCCCGAGGAGGAGATCGCGTGGGAGCGCGCAAAGGCTCGCGCCCGCGAGCAGTATCCGGACGCCACAGGCGAGCGCTTTTACCGGATTGTCATGGCGATCTACAAGAAAATGGCTCATTACCAGCCGCATTCGTCTGTCGTGACCGATAGAGCGTCTGCTGCGAGGAGAATGCGATGAACAAGGGCCTGATTCGAAGCATGAATCGGCGCGGCTCGCGGTCGGACAAGAGCCCGCCGGTTGCGCGCAAACAAAAGTTCACGGAACCGTCGATCTGCGACCGTTGCGGGGCCGTGTTCTCGGGAAAAGCGTGGCGGCGCGGCCGCCGGCTGGCTCGCGAGGTCCTGGACAAAGCCCAATGGGTGACGTGTCCGGGATGCGCGCAAGCGGCTTCAGGCGAGTATCACGGCCAGGTGTTGATCGCGGTCGGCGATGACGCTAGGCGCGAGGCTATTTCAGCCCGGATTGCGAACGTGGAACGGCGCGCCCTGATTACCCAGCCCGAACGGCGGATCGTCGCAACCGACTGGGACGGCAAGACGCTCGAAGTCCTCACGACCTCACAGAAGCTCGCGCATCGCATCGCGCGCGAGGTCGAGAAGGCCTTTGGAGGACACGCGCATTTTTCCTGGTCCGACGAAGATGGCGCGCTGTTGGCAACGGTAAAGATCGCGTCCGGCGAGGCGGGGGCGAGAAAATCGAAATGATCGGCGGGGCGGCCAGTTATGCTTGACCTGACCAGCGAGCGCCTCCGGATGGTTCGCGATCAGATTGCGGCGCGTGGAGTGCGCAATCCGGCCGTGCTCGGCGCGATGCGACGCGTCCCACGAGAGGCGTTCCTCCCGGATGAACTGGCTGAGTTCGCATACCAGGACACGCCTCTGCCGATCGAGGGCGGCCAGACCATTTCGCAACCCTATGTCGTGGCGCTCATGATCGAGAATGTTGAGCCTCGGCGTGGCGATCGCGCTCTCGAGATAGGAACCGGTTCCGGATACGCCGCGGCCGTGCTGTCGGAAGTGGTGGGCGACGTCTATACCGTCGAGCGGCACGAGCAGTTGGCCAGGCTGGCGAGCAGTCGTTTTGCCGCCTTGGGATACACGAAAATCAAGGTGCTTCATGGCGACGGCACTCTGGGTTGGGCCGAGCATGCTCCATACGACGTGATCCTGGTAACAGCCGGCGGTCCGCAGGTACCAAGGCCGCTGCTCGAGCAGCTCGCGATCGGCGGCCGGCTGGTCATACCGGTGGGCAGCAGCTCACGACTGCAACGTCTGGTTCGAGTTACCCGGACCAGCCAGGACCGGTTCGATGATGAGGATCTTGGCGAGGTTCAATTCGTACCACTGATCGGGGCGGAGGGTTGGGATTCTGGCGTCGCCACACGCGATCGCCCGTCCACTCAGCGAAGCCGTCCCGGGGCGATCGCCAGGCTGATCGGCGAGGCGGCCGCTCCTGTCGCAGACATCGATCAGGCTGACATCGGCCCGTTGCTGGAACGGATCGGCGATGCGCGGATCGTGCTGCTCGGCGAGGCGACTCACGGAACTTCCGAGTTTTATCGGATGCGCGCCCGCATCACGAAGGAACTGATCTCGCGGCGGGGCTTCAACTTCGTTGCGGTCGAGGCTGACTGGCCGGATGCCGCACGAATCAACCAATATGTGCGCCATGCTCCGGCCCGGCGCGAGCAATGGAGGGCCTTCGCCCGCTTCCCGACCTGGATGTGGCGAAACCATGAAGCATTGGAACTGGTTGAGTGGCTCCGCGCCTGGAACGCGGAGACGCGAGATCCCGAGCGGCGCGCGAGCTTCTACGGACTGGACCTGTACAGCCTCTTCACTTCGATCGATGCCGTTATCACCTATCTCAGCAGCGTCGATCCGGCGATGGCCGCAACCGCGCGGCGCCGGTATGCATGCCTGAGTCCGTGGGAGCGCGATCCCGCGGTATACGGGCGGGCCGTGCTCAGCGGGCGCTATCGAGACTGCGAGGGCGCCGTGGTCGCGATGTTGCGCGACATGCTCAATCGGCGGATCGAATACTCCCAGCGCGACGGCGATCGCTTTTTCGACGCGGCGCAGAACGCCCGATTAGTGGCGGCGGCGGAGCGCTATTACCGCGTGATGTATTACGGGTCAGTCGAGTCATGGAACCTGCGCGATCAGCACATGTTCGACACACTCGAGCGGCTGCTCGATTTCCACGGTCCGGGCAGCAGGGGCGTCGTCTGGGAGCACAACTCACACGTTGGCGACGCATCGGCAACCGAGATGGGCGCGCGCGGTGAGCATAACGTCGGGCAGCTGTCTCGCGCCCGGTTCGCCGAATCGGCATTTCTGGTTGGCTTCGGCACCGATCACGGAACGGTCGCGGCGGCTTCGGACTGGGATGGACCGATGGAGATCAAACGGATACGGCCATCCCACGAAGCCAGCTATGAGCGCATATGCCACGACTCCGAGGTCAAGGCTTTCATGTTGCATCTTCGAGACCCGGCGAGACAGGCCGTGCGCGATGAACTGGAAGCCGCGCGCCTCGAACGAGCCATCGGTGTCGTCTATCGGCCTGAATCCGAACTCATGAGCCACTATTTCCAGGCCTGCCTGCCCCGACAGTTCGACGAGTACATCTGGTTCGATGAAACCCGTGCGGTCTCGCCACTTGCCTCGGTTGTCGCGCCCGGCGTCCCGGAGACATTTCCTTTCGGAGTTTGACGGTCCGCGGCCGACGGACATCTGAGATGGATGCGAGCGTTGCGAAGGTATTAGGCAGGCTTGAGCGGATGCGCGAGCAACGCATCTGGCCCAACGGAATGCGATACCTGTGGACTGACGCCTTCGGTGTTGTCCTGTTGGTCTCTATCTACCACGAACTGCGGCGCGACGAGTTCCTGGACGAAGCCGAGCGGGTCGTGTCCGAAACCGAGCGCGTGCTCGGACGCGCGCGCGGTCTCCGAATTGGCGAAGCTCCGGATCGCGACGGCCAATATTTTCATTATCTCGCGACCTGGGTCTATGCGCTGTCGCGACTGGGCAGGATCGTTCCGGAATATCGCACGAAAGCGATTCGACTGGTGAAAGACATCCATTCCGCTTTCGTGGTTCCGGGCTGTGGCGTGCGCTGGAAAATGCTCGAAGACTTGAGCGGGCCGTATCCCGGCTTCGGATTCGGCTCGCTCGATCCATTCCATGGCTACATCGTTTACCGGCTACTCGACGAAAACGCGCTGGCAGACGAGATCCGGTAGATGAAAACCATCGTCGAACGAAGCTATCAGAACCTGGTCATTACCCAGGACCTTGGTCTTGGAATGATGCTCTGGATGGCGCGCTTCTTTCCCGAAGAGCGTTGGGCGCGCGTTCAGCGAGAGAGGAGTCTCGCGATACTTGACCGGATGTGGATCGATCCGCCGGGCTACTTCTGCCGCGAGTTGGGAGCGTCCACGGTCAAATTTGCGTTCACCAACTTTGGCGTCTCTCTCGGCCTTCAGGCTGTCGGGGCGTGGCCCGAGCGCGTCGCACGATTGAACTCGTTTTTCGAATTCTACCGCTCGGGGGACGAATACGATACCGACGCGATTACGCACGTTATGGCGTGTGTGTCACTCTTTCCGGGGCAGTTTATACCGGAGGGCGCTGGAGGTGGTGCGACCTCGAGGAAAGACCTGAAGGGCATCAATGTACGAGGCTGAATACAGATCGAAACTGATGACGCCGGCGGCCGCAGTGGAACTTATTCCGGCGCGCGGGACGCTTTCGATGGGCATGGCGATAAGTGAACCCCCGGCGCTGCTGAAGGCGCTCGAGGAGAGGGTAAAGCGAGGCGGAATCGAAGAGCTTCGTGTCTATTATTCACATTCGGTTGCGGCCGCGGCGGCGACCATTCTCAAGTACGACCACATGGACGTGATCAAGCCGTATCCGTTCTTTCCTACCGTGGTCGAGCGGATGCTGTTCGAACGAGGCCGACAGGACAATCGGCGGGTCATTTTCTATATGCCGGGGAACTTCAGCGCCATGCCGCGCACCCTGGCCGCTATAGGGATCGATGCATTCGTAATGATGGTCGCTCCGATGGATAAGGCGGGATTCTTCAGTTGCGGCACCAACGGAGACTATACGATCCCGACTGCGCACGTTGCGAAAACGCTGATCGTCGAAGTGAACCCGAAGATGCCGCGCGTTTTCGGGGACTCCTGCGTTCATATCTCCGAGGTTGACGCGCTCGTTGAGAACGAAAGTCCGTTGTTCGCCCTCCCTTCGCGGCAGGCCACGGAACTCGACGAAAGCATCAGCAACTTTATCGTTGCGATGGTGCCCGATCGGGCCACGCTTCAAATCGGAATTGGCGGAGTACCAAATGCAGTCTGCAAAGCGCTGGTCAACCACAGGGACCTGGGCATTCATACCGAGCTGATGATGCCGTCGCTGGTAGCGCTCATTCAGATCAGGTGCGGTCACCAACAGGTTCAAGAATCTCAACCAGCACAAGAACGTATTCACTCTTGCCGCGGGCGACGAAGCGTTCTACGAGTTCTTGAACGACAATTCGAGCATGGAACTGTACCCGGTCGACTATGTTAACGATCCTTACGTGATCGGGCAGAACGATCGGGTGATATCGATCAGCGCCTTTCTGGAAGTCGGACTTGACGGCGAGGTCAACTCCGAAGCCCTTGAGGGCAGACAGTACAGCGCGCCGGGAGGCCAGCTGGACTTCGTTCGTGGCGCGCAATTGTCCAGGGAGGGAAAGTCTATTCTGACTGCGTACTCCACCGCGGCGAAAGGATCCGTCTCCCGCATCGTGCCGAAGATAGAAGGACCGACCACCGATCCGCGGGCCGACACTCAATACATCGTGACCGAGTACGGGGTGGCCGACCTGACCGGCAAATCCACCGCCGAGCGGGCCGAGGCGCTAATTCGCATTGCTCATCCGAAGTTTCGCGACGAGCTTCGCGATGGCGCTCGCAGGCTGGATATCTCTGAGCGTCCGAACCGGCGGTCGCGAACGATCGACTTGAAAGCGTTTCTGTTAACATCTGGAGAGAGACGGCCATGCAAGTTGAACAGATCATGAATCGGGACGCGAAGGTCTGTCATCCGTCGCGATTCGCTGAATCAAGGCGGCGCAAATCATGTGGGAGAATTCCTGCGGCGCCGTTCCGGTAGTGGACGAACAGTCAAGGCCGGTCGGTTTCCTGACCGATCGCGACATCTGCATGGCAGCCTATACCCAAGGCAAGTCGTTGGAAGCGTTGCGCGTCGAAGGCGCGATGGCCAGGAAAGTGCTCTCTCTGCAAGGCCGAGGACGATCTCGGTGTCGCCGCTCAAGTGATGGGGCGAAACGGCGTACGCCGGCTCCCGGTGACCGACAAGGACGGCAGGCTGGTTGGCTTGCTGTCGCTCGACGACCTCGCTCATGAAGCCGCGCGGAGGCTTCGCGGCGCGGTGAATCAGGAACTGCGAAACCTGGTCGCGGAGGTCTTTATCTCGATCAATCGCGGGCGCGTGCGCGTGCATCCGCCGGTCTGAAGCTGATGTCGCGGGTCGCTGACGGCGTTGCGGCAGGCCAAGGCGCAAACGGCCGCCTGCGTCTGCTCGAATGGGTCTCGCCGCCGAGTGCCGGGTTCGCCCCCGGAGGGCAACGCGGTCCGCGATCTGCTCGACGGGAAGAACGACCTCGAGATCAGGGCGCGTCGCGGGCTGCCAATCGCCGCGATCCGCGGCCTGCGAACCTTCTATGACGATCTGGGCCATGAAACCGAGGTCTGCGATGGAACCGCGTGCCATTTCGCCGGCGGTGCACAGTTGGCGGAGCGGCTCCGCTCAGCAGGCTCAATTCGCGCCGTGCGTTGTCTCGGGCACTGTTTCGCCGGCCCATCGTTTCGTCGCGGCGACTCGGTCTTCACCCGTCCTCCCACTCAGCCCGTGGCCGAATGGTTGAACGCGGTCGCGGCCAGCCCGCCACCATCAATTCCATCCGCCGCGATACCGCGCACTGCGATGGCGGATCCCCCGGTGGTCCTGCGCAATCTCATCGGCTTCAGAAGCCGCCCGCCGCTGGACGAATACGACCTTCCCGACGGCAATGCGATCCTGTCCGCTCTCGAGCACACGCACCTTCGAGGCCGTGGCGGCGCGGCTTTCCCGACCGCCGCCAAATGGCGCGCAGCCCGTGACGCTCCTGGCGTCGAGCGTTACGTCGTCGCCAACGGTGACGAGGGCGACCCAGGTAGCTATGTCGATCGGCTGCTGCTGGAAGAAGATCCGCACGCAGTATTGGCTGGAATGCTCGCGTGTGCCCGCGCTATCGGTGCTCGGCGTGGCGTCGTCTACATCCGAAGTGAATATCCACAAGCGCAGCGGGTGATGCGCGCCGCGATCCGCGAGGCCCGCGATGCGACGCTGCTCGGAGATCAGTTCAACGTCGAAGTCGTCTCCGGAGGCGGCTCATACGTCTGCGGCGAGGAAACTGCGCTCCTCAATTCGATTCAGGGTTTGCGCGGAGAGCCGCGCGTGCGTCCTCCGTACCCGGCTCGGCACGGGCTTTGGGGCGTTCCGACGGTGGTGCAGAACGTTGAGACCCTGGCGATCGTGCCGTGGATCGCGCGCACGCGCCGGGGCAGCGGCACCAAGGCGGTGAGCCTGTCCGGTGCGGTGGCGCGGCCGACAATCGTCGAGGTCCGATTGGGCACGCCGCTCACCCGCGTGCTCGAAGAAGCCGGCCAGGGCGCCCCGCCCGGCCGGCGCTGGAAAATGGCACTGGTCGGAGGCCCCATGGGCCGGGTTGTTCCCGCCTCGCGCTTCGACATTCCGCTTTCCTTCGATTCCCTTCCTGGGATGGGCCATGCCGGGATTGTCGTCCTCGATGACAGCGTATCTCCGCGCGCTCTGGCGGAGCACCTCTTCGCCTTCGCTGCCGCCGAGTCGTGCGGCAGTTGCACCCCGTGCCGTGTCGGAACTTCTCTGCTCGGTGGAATACGCGAGCGTGCCGTCCTGGAGCGGTTGCTCTCGACGCTTGAGATGGGAAGTCTCTGCGGCTTCGGCTCGGGAGTTCCTCGACCGATCCGTGATTTGCTCGAACACTTCGGCGAAGAAGTTCTGGAATGATCACCCTGAACCAGCGGCAAGTGGAAGCGAGAGGAACGCTGCTCGAGACGTGCCGCGCCGCGGGAGCGGAGATCGCCGCGTTCTGTTACGACCGGCGTTTGTCGGTTGGTGGGCACTGCCGCTCGTGCCTGGTAGAGGCGGATGGCCGCTATGTCGCAGCG
The DNA here is from genome assembly GCA_963830715.1 of uncultured delta proteobacterium. GTDB lineage: Bacteria > Desulfobacterota > Binatia > Binatales > Binataceae > CAVVMA01. Next base: position 172,118 of record CAWHNS010000020.1, on the reverse strand, counting down.
TGTTCTACACCCGCACTCGATGGAATGACAGTGCTCACTGACTCTGCCGCGCTGGCGGCGTACCGCCGCGACCTCGGCGAATTGATGCTCGCCGAATCGGTCCCCACTCGGAAGTGTCGGCGCGGAACTGTCGGCCTGGGGTGCAACCGGGCGGCGCTATGCGGTTCGGCGTGAAACAGCGCGAGTCGATGCCAGCCATCCTTACCTTCGGATCGACCTGACGCGTTGCATCCTTTGCAGACTGTGCGAGCGGGCTTGCGCTGAAATTCAGGGACAATTCGTCTATGCGGTCGAAGGGCGCGGAGCCGGTTCTCACCTCGCTTGGGGGTTCGAGAAGTTCGCGGATAGTGACTGCGTAAGCTGCGGCGCGTGCGTGACCGTCTGCCCGACGCGTGCGTTGAGCGACGTCGATCGCGAGGGGCATCCCGCGCCCGCGGGCTCTGTGCGCACGACCTGCGGCTACTGCGGCGTCGGATGCCAGCTTCAGGTTCATGTGGACGCAGATCGGATCGCACTTATCGATGGCGCCCACGACGCGGTCGTTAACCGCGGCCATCTGTGCGTGAAGGGCCGCTACTCCCACGCCTTCGCTCGCCATCGCGAACGCCTCACCGCTCCGCTCATCCGGCGCAACGGCAGGCTCGCGCGGGCGTCATGGGAGGAAGCGATCGGCCTGGTCGCCGGCGAGTTTCTTCGCCTGCGATCTTTCAGCGCCGGGCTCTCGTCCTCGCGCTGCACCAACGAGGAGAACTACCTCTTTCAGAAATGGTTTCGCACCGGCCTCGGCACCAACAATGTGGACTGCTGCGCGCGCGTATGCCACGCCCCGTCAGCAGCCGGAATGCGCGAGTCGTTCGGCACCGGCGCCGCGACCAATTCGTTCGCGGACATAGAAGAGGCCGACCTTCTGCTCATCGTCGGTGCGAACGTGACCGAGGCTCATCCGATTGTCGGGGCGAGGATCAAGCAGGCAGCACTGCGCGGCGCGACGCTGATCGTGATCGATCCGCGCCATACCGAACTCGCGGCAATGGCGGATCTGCATTTGCAGGTGCGCCCTGGCGCGAACGTTCCGCTCTTCAACTCGCTCGCCTGCGCGATCGTGGAGGCGGGACTCGCCAACCGGAGCTTCATCGCCGATCGCGTCGAGGGATGGGAGACATATGAACCGTTCATTCGCCGGCAAACGCCGGAGGCGATGGCGGCGTTGACGGGAATCTTGCCGGCGATCGTGCGCGAGGTGGCGCGTCGTTACGCCACCGCTCGATCGCCGATGATGTTTCACGGTCTGGGCGTCACCGAGCACTACCAGGGGAGCGAGGCGGTCAGCCTGCTCTGCAATCTCGCGATTCTGACCGGAGCCCTCGGCCGGGCTGGAGTGGGAGTAAACCCTCTGCGCGGCCAGAACAACGTTCAGGGTGCGGCAGACATGGGATGCGATCCGGAGTTCCTGCCCGGCTATCAAAGAGTGGACGATCCCGGCGCGCGCGCCAGCTTCGAATCGGCGTGGGGACGAACCCTTCCCACTAATCGCGGACTGACGATTCCGGAGATGCACAAGGCGGCTCGGCGCGGCGAAGTGCGTGCGATGTACATCTTCGGGGAGGATGTCGTGCAGACCGATCCGGATTCCGGCCAAACGGTCAAGGCGCTCGAGAGACTTCTCGAGTTTCTCGTTGTGCAGGAACTATTTCTCTCCGAGACTGCGAAACTTGCCGACGTGGTTCTTCCCGGCGCAAGTTTCCTGGAGAAGAATGGCACCTTCACCAACGGCGAGCGGCGCATCCAGAGAGTGCGCCGCCTGGCCCCGCTCGCCGGCACGCGCCCGGATCTCGAGATCATCGAGGCGCTGATGGCGGCCACCGGCTTGCCGCAATCCGACGCGTCGCCGTCTCAAGTGATGGACGAAATCGCCGGCCTGACGCCGATCTATGCCGGCGTCTCTTATGCTCGGCTGGAAGGCGACGGGCTTCAATGGCCAGTGCCATCTCCTGACCATTCCGGAACACCGATACTTTACGAAACCGGCTTTCCGCGCGGCCGCGCCCGGTTGGCGTGCGTCGAGTTCCAGCCCTCGCCGAGCTTTGGCGCCGAGCTGAGTCTCATCACCGGACGGGTCCTCGAGCATTACAATGCCGGGACTATGACGCGCCGCAGTTCGAATCTTCGGCTGCGGCCGTCGGACGAACTCGAAATTCATCCGCGCGACGCTGCCGCTCGAAGCATAGGGGACGGCGCGCGCGTCCGGCTGCGAAGCCGATTCGGCGAGGCACATGCTACAGCGCGCGTGACTGACCGCGTTTCGCCGGGCGTAGTATTTCTCAGTTTTCACGATCCGGCGACCTCAACCAACGCACTGACCAGCGATGTCCGCGATCGTCTGACGGATTGCCCGGAATACAAGCTGACCGCGATCGAAGTCGAACCCGGCGAAGAGTAAGACGGGGGCGCTGGAGCCTCACGGCTCTTGCGCGCAACCATCGCATGCGAAGTCGCCCTCGGTAACGATGGCGAATGGGGAGTCCGCCCTACGCCGGCGGAGAGCGACCGAATTCCGGCTCGACCAGGAGTCAACCATGTGATCGCAGCAGTCAACTATCCAATTTCGGCGGAATGTGCCAAAGATGCGAGGCGGATTAACTTCTGAGGAGGGACAGCCAATGTTGCGCATCCACGCAAAGGCGTCCGCGAGTTGCTGGAGACCAAGGGACGCTGGCCAGATGAGGATTGTTCCAGGCCTCCTTCTCGCCGCATTTGCCGTCGCGCTGATAGCCGTCCGGTCGTTCGGCGCTTCGCCCGGCGGCACACCGCCACCCACCATCACGCCGCCGCCCAGTGGGTCGATCGACGCTACGATGCCCGCGCCTTATCTGACGCTCCAGCAGAGAATCGATCGCGAGCGCTATGAATTAAACCATCGTGGGTTGCAGTTCGGCGTGCCCAGGCAGGGGCTGAGGCCTGCCGTCGAGCAGATGCGCGCGATGGAGGCGGCGCAATCGCTGGGCGCGTTGACAAATTCGACTGGCGGTGCGACCTGGACGGCGATCGGACCACAGCCGATGAACAACCAGGACGCGAACTTTGGCGGCTTCAGGTTTGGTCCCAAGTTCACGGCAAGTGGGCGTGTCAGCGCGATCGCGCTTGATGCCAGCGGCGATATTTTTGTCGGAGCTGCCAGTGGCGGCGTCTGGTACAGCACCGATCATGGCGCGACCTTCAGGTCGATCGGCGACAAGTTGCCTACCCAGGCGATCGGTTCGCTGGCATTCGATTCAGCCAACTCCAGTCCGCCGGCTCTGTACGTGGGGACCGGGGAGGGGAACAACTTTTTCGGCGGCGATTCGACCTACGGCCAGGGTCTGTTCAAAACCACCGATCTCGGCGATACGTGGACACGGGTCAACCCCGGCGAGTTCAACGGCGTCGGGCCCTATCAGGCGTTTACCACGTTTTCTCCGGCCTGCCAGAATTTTTATGCGGGGACCGGCAACGGACGCAGCTTCAGTCGGACCGATGCCGGCTTTGTGGAAGGAAGCGCCGGTGGATCCACTTATGAGTCGCTGGATTCGGGTCTCACGTGGCATCGGACCAGAGCCGACCCTGCTACCGGGGGGGCGATCAGGAGTTTGTCACCAGGGGAAGTGTTCGATCCTACAATCGGAGAGCTTTCGACCGGCATCTTCGCCGGGTTTGATGGCAACGGAAGCGTCGCAGGCGGAATCTACAGTGCGCTGACTCCCTGCGTTTCATCGTTTTCGTTCTTCAGTCCCGTGACGAATCTGGTAAGCACCAAGGGCCGCTCGAGCGTGGTGTCCGCGCGCGACGGCACGGGCGCAACCTACGCGATGATCGGGAGCGACAAGGGTGATGTCTACAAGGGCTTCTTCGCATCTTTCGACGGCGGCGGAAGCTGGACGCGAATGAAGACCCCCTGTGCGGAGACCACCAACTCTGGCGCGAGATGGAGCACCGCCACCTGCGGTACAGCCGGTGTCATGAACCAAACGATTACTCTCGATGGATCGACCGCTGGCCCCGGTCCGATATTTTCCCAATCGATCTACGATCAGAATCTGGAGATCGCTCCGGGCGATCATAACGTCGCCTACTTCGGCGGTGTCGGAATCTATCGCACCACCGACTCAGGCGCGACGTGGACCTTCCTTGGCGCGCCGGGCGGAGTTCACTCCGACCAGCACGCGATCGTCTTCGATCCGACCGACTCGAGCAAGGTGTACGTAGGCAATGACGGCGGAATCTTTCTGCTCAACAGCGGCGCCGGGGATACCTGGACTTCGCTCAACGAAACGCTGAACACGGGACAGATCCAGGGAATCGGACCCGATCCTCAAGACGACAACAGGGCGCTGGCCGGATTCCAGGACAACGGCACGCAACTCTACACCGGCGCGTTGGGATGGACTGGAGTGGATACCGCCGATGGCGGAATGGCGCTCATCGATCCCACCAATCCCTTGTTCGCCTACCATACCTTTGCAAGCACCAACGGGATGGCGGACCTCGCGCGTTCCACCGATGGCGGCAATACCTGGACTCGCACTTTGAGCATACGCCCAGTCATGGGCGTAGATACGGCAGCCTTCTATCCACCCCTGGCAGTCGATCCGGCCACGGCGAAGCGCGTGCTCATAGGCGGTCATGGAATTTACGTTTCGACCGACGCGATGGCGACCTGGCAGCGCCAGAGTAACCAGAATCTCACGGGATGTTTGCCAGCCGGCTCCGCCTGCGCATTGTCCGACATCGAGTTCGCCCCGTCGGACCACACCAGAGCCTATGCGCTCTCGCAGCAGACAGGCGCGATTCCCTTTCAAGTATGGACCACAAGCCAGGCGACGATGAACAGCGGCGCCCACTGGACCCGGATCGACGGCGCTCTGCCGTTCGATAAGAGAAAGACTCAGGGCACCAGCATCGGTATCAATCCGTCCGATCCTCGGGACGCATACCTGAGCGTGTCAGGTTTCAAATCGATTACGGGGATCGGACATGTTTTCCGAACCAGGAATTCCGGTGCGGCCTGGGCAAACGCCACCGGGAATCTGCCGGACGTACCGGTCGAGAAGGTAATGGTGGAACGTGAGGACTCGAGCGGCAATACCGTGTTGATAGGCACGGATGTCGGCGTCTTCCGGAGCACCAACGGCGGCACTAACTGGAGCCCGTTCAACCAGGGCGTGATTCCGAACGTGCCGGTGCTCGATCTGGAGCAGAACAGGAATGCGACGATCTTTGCCGCCACTCACGGCCGTGGTGCTTACAAGATGATCCAGGTGGCGGTCGTTCCGTTAGCGCTGCAATTCGCTAATCAAAGGGTCGGCTCTCAGAGTGCGACAAAGCAGGTGTTTGTAGACAATCCGCTCGATACAAGCCTCACGATGAACATTGCGATCGTCGGGAGCAATCGAAACGACTTCATCCAGACCGCGACGACTTGCGAATCTACTCAGCCCGCGCACTCGATTTGCACCATTTCGATCGCCTTCAAGCCCCATGCGGCGGGCGCGCGCAAAGCCAGCCTGGGCATTACCGACAGCCCGGACGACAACAGCCCGCATCGCGTGGTTCTGGCGGGCACTGGAACGTAGCGCAACCGGAGCCCGCCTCACTTTTCCTACTCGGCAACCGATCAGGAAATCCCGGTCTCGGGCATTCCGTCTCAGCCGCCCGTTCCAACGGGCCAGACTTCTGCGGATGAAAATAGCGGCTTGGTTCGGAGAGTGAGGCGAGGGCGCTCAGTCTCAGCGGCTCTTGCGCGCAACCATCGCTACGAAGTCGCCTTCGGTAACGATGCCGATGAGGCGTCCGGCCTCGATAACCGGAAGGCAACCGATCTTTCGATCGACCATGACTTGCGCGGCCTCCGCGAGAGGCGTGTCGGCGGTGGTAGTGATCACGTCGGCAGTCATGACTTCCTTGACGAACAGCGTGTCCAACACCTTTCGCTGGGCGTGCTTGCCGTAGCCAAGCGCGCCGGCCAAGGCGCCACGAAAGAGGTCGCGCTGGCTCACGATTCCGATCAGTTGCTTCCCGTCATCTTCGAGTACCGGCAGGTGCCGGATCCGCCCGAGTTGCATGATGTCGTCGGCAAGCGTGAGCTTATCGTTCCGCTTGAGGGTGGTGACTTCCGCGGTCATGATATCGCGAACTCGCAGGCCTTCCATTTTTCAATCTCCTCCAGATTCCAGCATGGAGAGAACGCAACCAGAATACCGCAAACGATCTGCCAATCTGTCAACGCGATGAAGTCCGGGATTTTCAGAATTGAGACAGTTTAAGCCATTCCCGCCCCCGCTGATGGCACGGGCGTTGCGGTTCGTCTAGCCTATCGCTGGGTCGGCGGACGAAAAAGATCGGTTTGGCGGGTAGACGGCTCAGAAGGAGCTTGCCGCCAGACCGCCTCTGCCCCTCATCTGCTCGCGTGGGTGATGATCGGAGTCCGCGGTCGGTGGCCGATTGCCGGGGAGGGTTATGTGATGAGAAAAACTTCGGTGTGGATCGGCTCGTTGGTCCTGCTCGCGGTTGCCGGCGCAGTCGTTACGGCATCCGATCATCCTGCGCCGTCGATCGATGGCGCGCAGGCGCTGAGGCAACTCCTCGACGGAAATCAGCGCTACGTTGACGGCAAGGCGGCCTGCCGGAATCAGAACCAGGACCGCCGCACCGAACTTGCAAACGGGCAGCATCCGTTCGCCGCTATCCTCGGATGCTCCGATTCGCGTGTCCCACCCGAAATCGTCTTCGACCAGGGACTCGGCGACCTCTTTGCCGTGCGGCTCGCGGGCAACGTGGCGGATCCGGTCGCCATCGAAAGCATCGACTACGCCGTCAAGCATCTGGGCACGCGGCTCGTGCTCGTCCTCGGACACGATCGATGCGGCGCCGTGACGGCGGCGGTGATTGGGCATGAAGAACCCGGCGACGTTGGCCCGATGCTCGCGGAGTTGCGTCCCGCCGTGACTGCGACCAAAGGGATGCCGGGCGATCCGGTCGCGAACGCGATCCGCGCCAACGTGGAACTGACCGTCAGCAAGCTGAAGGAATCGGAGCCGCTGCGCGCGATGGTGCAAAGCGGCGAACTCAAGATCGCCGGCGGCATCTACCGCCTCGACACAGGCAAGGTGGAGTTGCTGGCCGATCGCCACGATACTCAATGAGCATCGCTGGCACGGCGCGGAAATCCGGTCAAACTCCAAACTCTAGGGCGCGAACACGGGGTTGAACATATTTATCTCGGGAGCTTCGCTCACCTGGTCCCAGGCCTGCTCGTTGAGGCGCTGGCTGGCCTTCATCTGGTCGGAGAGCTGCTGAGTGCGTCTGATCTCCCGATAGCGCTGATATGCGGCCTCGTTGCCGGCATACATGCATCCGCACAGGTAGGGGTCGGCGAACCAATAGCGCGTGCCCTTGCGAGTGTCGTTCGAACGGCTGAGCGTGAGCGGCTCGAGCGAATTGAGCTCGCTCACCTGGGCCGTGGTCTCGGCCGGCAGCCGCTGAAAGCCGGCTTGTTCGAGCAAGGGCTCGATCTGCTGAGCGCTCGCGCGCCGCTGCGCGCTCTGGTTTTGCTGCCACAGTCCGCATCCGGCCTGCGTGGCGGCGAGGATCAAACAGGCGATAGGGCCGGACAGCGATGCCCTCAAGCTCGAATCGTCCCTCGAATTCCGCGCATGCACTTCGTCATTACCCCGTCGCCGGCTTCCGCTATCTCCGCGACAGCAAGAATATGCCACAGATGCGGCGGAGAATATGCCCCAGCGCGCCGTAGTTTGCAGCGGCACCTGATCGCGATTACCGGCGCGGCTTGCCGTGATAGGATCGCGGCGAAGTGGCCGACAAGGTAATCGCTCTCAAGAAAGATTCGCCGCCGCCGGACGAGCGCAGCTTCAAGATCAGGTACGAAGAAGTCCTGAACCCGGCGCAGCTCGAGGCGGTCAGGCATCGCGAGGGGCCGCTGCTGGTGATTGCGGGCGCAGGCTCGGGCAAGACACGGACGCTGATCTATCGGGTCGCGCGCCTGATCGAGAGCGGCGTTGCTCCGGGCGCGATCCTGCTGCTGACCTTCACGCGGCGGGCGGCGCAGGAGATGCTCCGCCGCGCGGAGCGCCTGGTCGGCGATCGCTCGCGGGCGGTCGCGGGCGGCACCTTCCATTCGTTCGCCAACATGATCCTGCGCCGCCACGGCGCGCCGATCGGAATCCAGCCCAATTTCACGATTCTCGATCGCTCCGACATGGAGGACGTGCTCAACCTGCTGCGGACGCGGATGGGCTTGGCCTCGCGCGAGCGCCGTTTCCCGAAGAAGGCTTCGCTGGCCGAGGTCATCAGCATGGCGCGCAACAAGGCCCGCGCGCTCGAAGCCGAGATCGAGGCCGACTTTCGCCATCTCCGCGAGCATCAGGGCGAGATTCTGCAACTGGCCGGCAAGTACGAGGCCTACAAGCGCGAGCGCGCGCTGCTCGACTACGACGATCTGCTCTACCGGCTGGCCGAGCTGCTGCGAGATCATGAAGCGGCGCGACACCGCCTGTCGGACAGTTATCGCTACATAATGATTGATGAGTATCAGGACACCAACCTGATCCAGGCCGAGCTGGTCAAGCTGCTCGCGGCGACTCATCGCAACGTGATGGCGGTCGGCGACGACGCGCAATCGATCTACTCGTTCCGCGGCGCCAACTTCCGCAACATCATCGAATTCCCCGCGCTGTTCCCCGGCGCGCGGGTGGTGAAGCTGGAGGAGAACTACCGATCGCTGCAGGGCATTCTGGACGCCGCCAACCAGGTCATCTCCCGCGCGCAGGAGAGCTACACCAAGGTGCTGTTCACGCGCCGTCGCGGCGGCTTTCGCCCGCTGCTGGTGCGCGCGCAGGACGAGCATACCCAGTCGCGCTTCGTCGCGCAGCGAATCCTGGAGCTGCGCGAGGAAGGCGCCGCGCTCGGCGAGCTGGCGGTGTTGTTTCGATCGAGCTTTCACTCCTTCGACCTGGAGCTCGAACTGCAGCGCCGCGACATCCCGTTCATCAAGCGCGGCGGATTCAAGTTCATCGAGACCGCGCACATCAAGGACGTGCTCGCCCATCTGCGCGTGATCGCCAATCCCGCCGACGCGGTCTCGTGGCTGCGGGTGCTGATGATCGTGCGCGGGATCGGCCCACGGCGCGCCGAGCGGGTGGTCGAGGCGGTGATCAACTCGCCGGCGCCCGAGCAGGCGCTCGCCACGGCGGCGAAGGGGGCGGGCAAGGGAGAGCCGACGCTCGAGCGGCTTTCGGCGCTGCTGTCGGAGCTGCGCGCGAAGCCGGATCGTCCCGCCGATCAGCTCGCGATCGTGCTCGGCTACTACCTTCCGCTGATGCGCGAGGCGTATCCCGACGACTATCCCAAGCGCGAGCGCGACCTCGAGCACTTCCAGGCCATCACGGAGCGCTACCGGAGCCTCCAGTCGATGCTCGCCGACATGGCGCTCGAACCGCCGAACGATTCGATCGGAGACATACTCGCGGTCGATCCGGAGGAAGGCTACGTCACCCTCAGCACGATCCACTCCGCGAAGGGCCTGGAGTGGAAGGCGGTGTTTCTGATCTGGGCCGCCGACGGCCGCTTCCCGGCGCCGCAGAGCGCCTCGCCGGAGGACCTGGAGGAGGAGCGCCGCCTGATGTACGTCGCCGTCACGCGCGCCCGCGACGAACTCTACATATCCTACCCGATGTACATGTTCGATCGCGCGATGGGCCACGTGATCGGCCGCGCTTCGCGATTCCTTGAAGACCTGAACCCCGAGGTCCTGCCCACCGCGGTCTTGCAGGAAGCCGAGGACGAGGCGACGTGACGGAAGCTCCCGGGGGGCAGAGCCGCTCCCGCCCCTAACCTGAAATCATCGCGCTCAGCTTCTTGATGCCGGTGCTTTCGCCGATGACCACCAGGTAATCTCCGACGCCGATCGTAGTGGCGGAGTCGGGGATGAGGGAAATGTCGCCTCCCTGTTTCTTGAGCGCCACGATCCTGAGCCGCTCGGTTCCATCTTCCAGCGATCGGATCGTCTTTCCGACCATCGGACTTCCGGATGCGACCCTGATTTCCTCGAGATCGACTTCAGCTCCGCGCCCGGGAACGGACAGTTCGAGAAAGTCCACCACCGAGGGCCGGATAATCGACGCCGCCATCCTGAACGCGCCCCACTGGTAAATCCACAGCACCTGATCGGCGCCGGCGAGCTTCATGCGGCGGGCGCCGGCCTCTGATTCGGCCCGCGCATGGATCCGCAGCGCGGGATTCTTCTCGCGCGCCGAGAGCGTGATGTAGACGTTGTCGGCATCGGAAGCGGTCGCGATGACGATCGCACGCGCGCGCCGGATTCCCGCTTCTTCCAGCACACTCTCCTGAAGAGCAGACCCGATCACGTAGGGCAGGCCGGCCTGCGCCAGCTCCGCCTGCATAGTCGGATCGTGATCGATAACGACCACCGGTATCGAATTACGCGAGATCTCCTCCGCCACGACTTTGCCGAAACGTCCATAGCCGCAGACCACGACGTGATTTTCGAGCTGATGAATCTTGTGTTCCATCGCACTTTTCCCAAGGTATTCGCGCAACCGTCCTTCGATCAGCAATTCGGCGACCACCGCGAACAGATAAAGCGCGGTACCGACGCCGGTGACGATGAGTCCAATCGTAAACAGCCGGCAGGCGGGGCTGAGCGGCTTGACTTCTCCAAACCCGACCGTGGAAATCGTGATGACCGACATGTAAACCGCATCGATCAGCGACATTCCTTCGATCAGGATGTAGCCGGTCGTGCCCGCTGCCGTCAGGAAAACGAGGACGGCAAGCGCGATGACGAATCTCCGCCCAGCGCTCATCTTTTCCGGTCCCTGATAGTTCGCCGTCCGACTGGCGCGCGCTGCGCGATCACCGTGACCAGATGGGCGATCCGAACCGTCTGGTTCGGCCTCTCAGGAGCGGCCCGTTCCGATCTTCGCGATTATTGTCTCGCCGAAGCGGCGCACGTGATCGATCATGTCCTGGCCCTCGCTCGCAAAGCCCGTAACGATGTCGGTAGCGCCGAGATCCGCAAGGCGCCTGAAATCATCGGCGGCGCTCGCCGTGACGTCCATGACATGAATCTCGAAATCGGGCCTGCCCAGCGTTCCATACCGTTCGCGCTGGGCATTCAGTCCACCGATGAGACTCTTCAAGGTTTCGGTATCGGCATTCGCCGAGATCCACCCATCACACAGGCGGGCGGCGCGGGCGAGCGCGGCCTTGCTGTGCCCGCCGAACAGGATTGGCACCGGTTTGTCGGGCACGGGATTCATCTTCATCGGTCCGATGTCGTAGTTGTCGCTATGAAATTCGAAGTAGCCGCCGCGCAAGGCGCCCCGGATGATTTCGATGCACTCGTCCATCAGCCTGCCGCGCTTCTCGAAAGCGACGCCATTGTAGGTAAAGTCCTCGCGCCAGGGACCAAGACCCGCGCCGAGACTGACGCGGTTGCCCGAAATGACTGCCAGCGAGCTCAGCGCCTTGGCGAGCACCAGCGGCTGGCGTACCGGCACCTTCATGACCGCGGGGTAGAAGCGCAGCGTCTTCGTCACCGCCGCCATCCAGGTCATCGCGACAATAGGTTCGATGAAGGGAGTCGCCGAAATATATTCCCGGATGTTGTCGGTATCGGCGTAAGGATAATCGGACTCGGTAACGCGCGGAAAGAACAGGCTGTCCGGAATCGTAATCGAAGTCCAGCCGGAGGCCTCGGCGGCTCGAGCGATCGTCTGGAAATCCCGATATTCTCCTCGGGAAAGCATCAGTGTGAAACGCATCGGGTCGTTCCTCCATTCTGCAAGCTCTCGTGACTCCTCACTTGCCTAGCGGAACCAGAGAATGTGGGCGTCCTCCAGAGGGATCTGTGCGGCGGGATGATACGGGACCACTCGGGGCGTGTAGTCTGAAGGCGGCCGCGATGCAGCAACTTCTGCGCCGTACACAAATGCTTTCGCGGAGCCGGGCAGCGGATTTCCGCGCGTCATTTCCTGTCGGATTGCGGGAGCCCCATCGATCGACTCTGCGTAGAGTTCCACGCGTACCTGCTCCGGGCTCAAATCGCCAAGATAAACCTGAACCTGAAACAGATGGCTGCCATCGCGCGTCTTGATCTGCATCTCACCAAATCGCGCATCAGGCCAATGCTGTGAGAGCGCTCTTTGCCACTCAAGCAGCGATACGACAAGTGCGCCGTGCTCGCGAGCGCGGTCGCGGTACGCGGTGGCCGCGGCGACATAGTAGTTGTCCGTATACTCACGCACGACGCGGTTAGCCGAGAACCGGGGCGTCAGGCGGACCATGCTCGCGCGCATCCGCGAGACCCATTGAGTTGGTATGCCCTTGGCGTCGCGCGCATAGAAAGCCGGAATGACCTGATCTTCGAGAATTTTGTACAGCGCATCCGCTTCGATCGCGTCCCAGGCGGGGTCTTCTCCGTGCTCATTTCCGTCCCCAAGCGCCCAGCCTGTTTCCGGCGAGTAGGCTTCGTCCCACCAGCCGTCCAGTTCCGACAGGTTGAGGCCGCCATTGACGAGCGTCTTCATGCCGCTGGTTCCACTGGCCTCCCAGGGACGGCGCGGAGTGTTGAGCCACAGGTCCGCGCCCTGAACCAGACGCTCCGCGAGCAACAGGTCATAGTCACTGAGAAAAACGGCGTGGCGGCGCACGTCGGGACGCTGAACGAAGTGCACCCACGCCTGGATCATTGCCTGGGCGGATTTGTCCTCCGGATGAGCCTTACCCGCGATCACCAATTGAAGAGGGCGATCCGGATTGGTGAGGATGCGAACGAGGCGTTCAGGATCGTGAAGAAGCTGGTTGGGCCGCTTGTATGCCGTGAACCGGCGCGCAAAGCCCAGCGTGAGCGCATTTGGATCGAATATCGACCGCGCGATCGCGGCATCGCCACCGCGCGCGGCCAGTTCCCTCGCAGCGCGCTCCCGCACGAATCGCACCAGTTCGAGGCGATTGGTCGCGCGAAGCTCCCACAGGTCGGCGTCCGAGACGCGAGATATATCACTCGCGACGGTTTCCAATGTGCCGCGCCAGCGCTCTCGACCGCAGGCCCCGGTCCATAGCGCATCCGCCGCCGCCGAGTCCCAGGTCGGCGTATGCACGCCGTTGGTGACGTGGCCAACGGGCACTTCAGCCTGGGGCCAGCGTGGAAACAGGCATTGGAATATCCGGCGGCTCACGACGGCGTGCAGGCGGCTGACTCCGTTGATCGCTCCGCAGCCACGGATTGCCAGATAGGCCATGCTGAAGGGTTCATTGGGATCGTCCGGGTGCTCGCGGCCCAGTGCGAGCAGGCGCGAAAGATCGATCTGGAGTTGCTCCTGCGCGTAGCGCGTGGCGTATTCGCCGATCAGGCCCGGTGCGAAGCGATCGAAGCCGGCCGCGACGGGGGTGTGAGTCGTAAACAGGTTGCCGACGCGCGTTACGCCGAGGGCAACCTCGAACGGCTGACCGGTTTCCTCCATGAAGTCTCGGGCGCGTTCGAGCACGACGAACGCGGCGTGTCCCTCGTTGAGATGGCAGACTTCCGGTTTGATCCCGAGACCGCGAAGCAAGCGCCAGCCGCCGATCCCCAGCACCAGTTCCTGCGTGAGACGCAACTCTGGGCCGCCGCCGTAGAGTTCGCTGGTGATGCCTCGATACGCCGGCTGGTTCGCAAGGTCGTTGCTATCGAGCAGGTACAGTTTGAGCCGGCCGACCCGTACCTGCCAGGCGCGCAGCCAGAGTCGGTGGCCCGGCAAGTTGACGCTGAGACGGAACCATTCGCCGTCGCTGTCGCGCACCGGGGTTATGGGAAGCTGCCCGGGATCGTTGTAGGGGTTCAACGCGCGCTGAGTGCCGTCCGGGTCGATAATCTGGCGGAAATATCCCTGCTGATAAAGAAGCCCGACCCCCACAACCGGGACTGCCAGGTCGCTGGCGGCTTTCAGATAATCGCCGGCGACGTTACCCAGTCCGCCGGAGTAGATTGGGAGCGCCTCGCTCAGGGCGAACTCCATGCTGAAGTATGCGACGCGGCCGAGCGGTGAGTTGGCGTGAGCATGCTGGAACCACGCTGGGCGTTTCAGATACTCCCGCCCGCTGCTGGCGAGTTCGCGCACCTGCGCGTGGAATTCCGGATCGGCTTCGAGCGCCTCGATTCTCTTTCGCGAGGCCGTCTGCAGGACCAGCCAGGGATTGTGCGTGAGCGACCATAGCTCGGGGTCGATCTTGCTCCACACCGGATCGGTGGTATGGTCCCAGCAGTTCCGCAGGTCCAACGCCAGCTCCGCCAATGGCTCGGGAGGCTGCGCGTAAGGTCCGGCAAAATGGCTTCGATTCGGCATTTCTTCCTCGCGCTACCAAACCAGGGCGAAAGTCAGCCGACGCACCAGGAGCCGCGGGTCGCGGAAGGCGGCGCTGGTGGTTGCGGCGCCGAGCCGGCGTTTATTTTCCGCACCAGCGGGGCTTTCGCTTTTCCAGGAAAGCGCCGATGCCTTCCTGCGCGTCGGCCGCCATCGCGTTCAGGCTCATCACTTCGCGGGTGTAGTCGTAGGCCTTGTGCTGATCGAGGTCGATCTGCGCGTAAAAGGCCTGCTTTCCGATCGCGACCGTCAGCGGGCTTGCCTCTACAATTTGTATAGCGAGCTTGCGGGTCTCGGCGGCGAGGTCGGGGTCGGGCACGACACGGTTGACCAGCCCCCACTGGGCCGCGGTGCGGGCGTCGATCAGCTGGCCGGTGAGCAGCATCTCCATCGCATGCTTGCGGCCGACCGCGCGCGTCAGCGCAACCATCGGGGTGGAACAGAACAGCCCGATGCGCACGCCGGGGGTGGCGAACTTCGCGCTCTCGGCGGCGACCACCAGATCGCAGGTGGCGGCAAGCTGGCATCCGGCGGCGGTCGCGATACCGTGGACCCGCGCGATCACCGGCTGAGGAATCGCCTGCACGGTCCGCATCAGGTCCGCGCACAAATCGAAGACCCGGCGGTAGAAGCCGAGATCGCGATCGCGCAGTTCGCTCAAGTCGTGACCGGCGCTGAAGGCCGAGCCGGCGCCCGCGATAATCACCGCGCGCAGATCGTTCCGCTCGCCGATTCCGCGCAACGCCGCGATCAGATCGCCCATCATCGCGGAGGAGAGCGGGTTGCGCTTTTCGGGCCGGTTCATCGTGATTGTCGCCAGGCCCTGTTCTTCCTCGATCAGCAGATTCTGCTCGGACATCGGCGGCTCCTCCGGATCGAGTTTAGGTCCGCGCCGCTTTCGCGGGCAATGGCGAAATGAGATGGGGTAGCGTCGGTCATCGGTTGTCGTCGCCCTGCTTTTTCCATTCTTCGGGATAAAGCAGCAGCAGGTCCTGGCCCAGCGAGCGGACCAGGAAGCGATGCGCCTCGTTGATCGCGCGCTCGAGTGCGCGTCCGCCGATTATCCAATGGCCGCGGCCCGCAATGGTCTTGAGGGGCGCGCCGATCGAGTTTGCGAACGTGCTCACGAGCGCAAGCGGCGCAAAGGGATCGCTGTCGCCGGCGACGATCAGCCTGGGGGCCGACCGGTCCGCGGATGCAAAGCTGATTTTCCCGCGTGCGACCTCGCGCGCCGCGGCCGCGGCGTCAGGCACCAGGCCCTTGATCAGCTTTTCGCGATTGAACGGATCGGCGTCCGCGACGAAGTCGAAGAGCGCGCGACCAGTCGGAGGGCTGAGCGGGCGGCCCATCCAGAGCGCCGGAATGTTCCGCGCGCGCATGAAGAGCGGGGTGCGGAATCCCGGGACCAGCGGGGCGAAGGCCACGCCGGCCTTCACGCCGGTCCGCTCCGCCATCTTGAGCGCGAGCAGGCCGCCGATCCCGTGGCCGATCACGATCGTTTCGCGGCCGATCGCCTCGAGCGCATCCGCAACCAGCCCGGCGAGATCGGCGAATCGCAGCCGTCCCAACGCCGGGGTGGGCGAGCGCCCCGCCGCGGCGCGAAGATCGGGCGCGTACACTTCCCATCCGATCGTCGCCAGGTATCCGAGCGGGATCGCGAGATGGGCGACGGTCGTGAAAAGTTCCGGAAGCAGGAGAATCGGCCACGCGAACTTGATCGGTTCCGGCCGCTCAACCTGGGCCGGAAAACGCCCCAGCTCGATGTGCATCAGGCCGCTCTCATCTGGCGTACCATCAGCGGCATTTTCGGTTCGACATTCAGGGTTCGCGAGATCGCAGGCGTTGACGCCGGAGTTGCGGCCCCGACTCCCGACATCATGGAGCCCGCGGCCCAGCGGGGAAATAGGGTGAAAATAGCGGTGCGGACGGAGCCAAAAAAAGGAAGCCCCCTCTTTCGAGGGGGCTTCCGGTCGGTCTACGAGGCCTGTTCGCCCCGGCTTAGTTCAGCGACGAGCTAGGCATCTTCAGCCAGCCTCCGATTTGCTCGGAGGATAGACAGTCTGGAAGTTACTTCTTCTTTTTC
The DNA here is from genome assembly GCA_963830715.1 of uncultured delta proteobacterium. Lineage (GTDB taxonomy): Bacteria > Desulfobacterota > Binatia > Binatales > Binataceae > CAVVMA01. Next base: position 155,618 of record CAWHNS010000020.1, on the reverse strand, counting down.
TTGCCGGCCTTTTTCTTCATCTTTGCCTTGAGTCTAAATTTGGATTTGGGCGCCTTCTTGACGCCCCGTCGCTTCGCTGGCATAGACACCTCCTGTTTCCCCACTGTCGCTGAACAAGCACCGAAACTTATAGGTGGCCATCAATTATCCACCCGACTGAACGCATAATATAAAAACGTTATCGAATGATCAAGAGAATCGCGACGATCTTTAGAAAGAAATTCTAAAGTCGCGCGAGAGCCCGAAGTCATTGGGATTATCGGCGATGATCGAACGGCGGGCATAAGCCGGCTTGAAGTGACCAACGGGACTCGTTTACGATACGCCGATGTCTGCGTTAAGCGAACGCCTCAGGCGGGCATGGCTCAGCCTTATCCTGGGGCTGATCACGATGGGGTTGGTGATCAACTGCCTGACCGCGCCTAAAGGGGCAAGCGATCTGATAGTGCTGCGGCAGAACAGGATGGCCCTGGAAGCGGAGCTGCGCCGGCTGACAACGGAAAACGCCGAGCTTGAGACCAAGGCTGAGAAGCTCCGTTCGGACGACCGCTATATCGAACGGCTGGTGCGCAGCGAGTTGGGCTTCGCGCGCCCGGGCGAGCTGGTTTATCGATTCGACCCAGACGCCCCCGATGCAGATCGATAAACGGACAGCGTCCGTCAGAGATTCCCGCTCACGCGCGCTCCGCTGATCGCGTAAGATTCTGTCGGCAATCGCGCCTTCATCGATTTCAATGCCGACGGTCGAAGCTTTCACGCAAGCGCCCGATTCAGCGCGCCGCAGCGGCGCGCCGCTCGCGATCCTGTTCCTGACCGTCTTCGTCGATCTGCTCGGTTTCGGAATAGTGATTCCGTTCCTGCCGATGTTTGCGCAGCGGATGGGGATCGGAGCGAGCGCGGTCGGCCCGATCCTGGCGGTCTATTCGCTGATGCAACTGCTATGCGCGCCGATGCTCGGACGAGTCTCGGATCGAGTCGGCCGCCGCCCGATAATCATGCTCGGCCTGCTAGGATCGGCGGCGAGCTACCTGATCTATGGCTTCGCGGATTCGTTCTGGTTGCTGATGCTGTCGCGAGCGGTACACGGAGCCTGCGCCGCGACGGTCTCGACCGCGCAGGCGTACGTGGCCGACACGACCAGCGAATCGGAGCGTGCGCGCGGGATGGGAATGATCGGAGCGGCCTTCGGGCTGGGATTTGTGCTGGGGCCGGCGCTCGGCGGTCTGCTGGGCCATCGCAGCCTCCGCACCCCGGTCTTCTTCGCCAGCGCGCTCACCTTCGTGAATTTTCTGTTTGCGGCGGCCAGGCTGCCGGAGTCGCACGAAGCCGCGCCGGGCGCGCGCCTCACGCTCGCGCATCTCGTGGAGCCGCTCGTTCGCCTGCCGCGCGATCTCGCGACGCATCGCCTCGCCCGGCTTTTTTCGCTGGCGTTCCTGCTGACGTTCGCACTCGGCGCGCTCGAGGCGACTATCGCGCTGACGGTCCCGCGAGTGTACGGATACGGCAGTCTCGGAGTGGGAATGTTGCTCGCCTACACCGGACTGTTGCAGGCGGTCGCGCAAGGTTACCTGCTGGGAAGGATTGTCCCGCGATTCGGGGAATTGTCGATCGTTCGAATCGGCGCGGTCACGCTCGCGATCGGCCTTGCGCCGCTGGGCAGCGTCGGATCGCATGCGGCGCTACTGGTGATGCTCGCGCTGATCGCCGCCGGCTACGGCCTGGCGAGTCCATCGGTGGCGAGCCTCATCTCGAAAAGCAGCGAACGCGACGTGCAGGGCGAAGTGCTCGGCATCAACCAGTCCGCGCTCTCGCTGGCGAGGATTTTCGGCCCGATTGCGGGAGCGGCCGCGTACGCGGCGCTCGGTCCGGCCGCGCCATACGTCGGCGGTGCAATCGTCACGATGGTGGCATTGATCCTGACTCGTGAAATAAACTTGGACCCTGCTTGACCCGCAGCCGGTAAACAATCGTGCCCTGGATCCTCACCCTGCATCTTTTCGGAGTCGTCTTCTGGCTCGGCGGATTGCTCGCGATCACCAGACTGCTCGCGCTGGTGCCTGACGAAGTCGGGGTCGCCAAGGAGCGATTCATCGTCGCGGTCCGCCGACTGTTCATCGGATGCAATATCGGCGCGGCGCTCGCGATCGCGTTCGGATTCCTGCTGATCCCGTTCGAGCCCGGGTGCTGCGCCAGGGATGGCTGCACACGAAGCTGCTGCTGGTCGTGGTGCTGATCGTCCTCCAAATCCGGCTCTATCGGCGGGTCGTCGCGATCGAGAATGAGCCGGGCAGCGCCGCAACCGCCGGCGAATTCAGGATGCTCCATGGGATCATCAGCGTGCTGCTGCTGGCGATCCTACTGCTCGCGATCTTGAAGCCGTTCTAGCCGGACGACCCTGAGTCGCCTGCCGCGCCGCCGGCGCTGCGCTCGCGCGCGACCGGGTCGGAAGATCACCTCGGCCGGAAAGGGTCGCGAGAATTCGACACCGAGATGACCCAACTGTTCACCCGCTATGCGGTCGATGGGATGTTGACGTTCGGCGTGCAAACGCCAATGGAGTGGGGACGCGTATCACGATCGCACTTTCGGCTCGATTCAATTTCGTCACAGTGCGCTGTCCAGCCAAAAAGTCCGAGCCCCTTGGCCTGCCGCGACGTCCAGTCGAAAATCGACGTAGCTGATGCGCATCTTCGCAGCCGGTGGTAAGTCTCGAACCCTTGGAGTTGGAGAAGAAGAGTCCAGCGACGTGATGAGTTCGCTCGGTAGTCGGGAGGCGCGGATCCGGTTGGTCCGTGAGGCGCTGCGCTCAGGAACCGTCGCGTGTCTCGCCATGATCCCCTTCGCTGCAATGTTCCGAGCGCTCGGCCTGCGGGTCAACGAGTACGGGAGAAAGACACTCGAACTGCTCGTCGGGCAGGTAACGGTGCCCCTGCACTACCTGCTTACGTTGATGCAGCATCTGGTCATCAGTTGGATGGCCGCGGTGCCCTTGCTCGTGCTGCTTGGCAGCATCGCAGATCGACGCGTTCGTCTTCTAATCGGCGCTGTCTACGGTGCTGCGTTTTACGCCGCGGTCAACTCTCTGGCCTTGCCTTTCGTCTTTGGAGACCCGACGCCCTGGGAATTGGGGTTCGACACGATCTATCCGAGCCTCGTGGTTCACATCGTTTACGGCCTTTGTGTCGCGCTGGTGGCGCGACCTGCCGCGATCGTCTTCTCCCGCCCAATGAGGTGAGACACGGCTGCGGCGATGCTCCCCTTGATTGGCCACCAGCCTCGCGCAACCTATGTTGCGCGTTTCGGCCGCCCGAGCCATCTTGGCGTCTGTCGCATGTACCGCTGAAACGGAGCTCCGAAGAGATTGTCCAGAAACTCCTCTTCGCGGCGAATGAACCGGAACTCCAGCCAGACAGCCAGAGCCAACGCGGCACTGATATTCAGGATGATACCTGAAAGCAGGGCGACCGCTGCGCAGATGAGGACCATGCCCAGGTACATCGGATTTCTGCTGAACCGGTAGGGTCCGCTTTGTATCAACTGAGATGCTGGACTGAAGGGACGAACTCCTACATCGCTGCGTCGGAACAGCCTCTCCGCCCGGAGGTTCAACGCAATTCCGGCAATAAGCAGGACGCTGCCGAGCGCTACCTCGACTACGCTCGGGTGCAAAGGCCACATCCAGACCGCGAGCGGAAGCTGTGCGAGAATGCTCAGAAGCAGCGCTTTCGGAGGAAGGACGCGTGGTGTGGAGGGCATCGCCTGAACAGGCATAGCTGCTTTCTGCGCCCGGTCCTACTTCAACGTGAAGGCCAGGTTGAGCGCGCCGCCGCGGTACTCGAAGCTCGCCGCGGAGAATTTCGGCGGTGACATCGTCCCGCGCGCATCATTGGAGAACCCATAGGGTCGGTTGGCACGCCCAGGAAGTTCTTGTCCAGTTTCCCGTTGTCGTTCACGTCGTGAATCGCGGTGATCGCGTAGGTGCCTGGTGGAACACTGTCGAAGACGCAGGAGGCCTGATGCTGATCGATCTTCGACGATGCTTGCCTGAAGACCTTCGACCGATCCGCGGGCCATCCCTGTTCCGACGCGAACAGCCAGCAGCGCGCCGTTCCCGTGTCGCTTGCCAATCCGAGCAGGCGAGCCTCGATCCGGCCCGCGGTCGCCTGCGCGCGAGCATGCGTCGGAAAGGAAACCATCCCGGCAATCACCGCTACAGCCGCAAGCAAATGATTGCGGCGCAGGCCGAAGCCTGCGCCGAACAGCCGGTTGAGTGCCCGCTCTATCGCTGCCGGCTGAAACAAGTGGCTCTGTTTCATCGATTCCGCTCCTTGATACGAGCCGTCGCCGATCAAGCGGCGAGCGTGTCAGCGAATCGCAGAGCAACTATCGGACCAGCGCCCCCAGCGGACCTGTTTTAGTTCATTTGCATTGCGACCCGACCGCCAGTCAGTATTTCAGGTCATGTCCTTTGTGAACGTCCGCGCCACGCCTGGGGAGCGTCAACGAGCCCTCCCTGGCGATGCCTTGATCCCGGACGCGGCGGTTACTGTCATGCACGCCATCACGATCGCCGCAGCGCAGGAAAGAGTGTGGCCGTGGCTCGTGCAGATGGGTTCCGGCCGCGCCGGCTGGTACAGCTATGATTGGGTGGACAACGACGGCCGTCCCAGCGCGACGGAGATTATTCCTGAGCTTCAGCAGGTTGCGCCGGGGGATGTGCTGCCGTCTCTTCCGGGGGCGAAGGATTCTTTCATCGTCGGCGCCTTGGAGCCGGAGCGTGATCTCATCCTGACTGTGCCCGCCGAAGGCGGAGGCCTTCTGGTGACGTGGGAGTTCTTCCTCGAACCGCTGGCTCAACGCCGGACGCGTTTGCTCGTGCGAGGACGTGTCGGCGCGCAATGGCCGGGGAGCCAAGCGGCGAAACCGGCCTCGCCTCGCCCAATCGAACGCGTCTATGCGTTGCTCGCGAGAACTCCGCGCTGGCTGATGGCCCCTGTCGCCCTGCTTGGCCACGGTGTTATGCAGGCGCGGCAACTCCGCGGGATAAAGCGACGCGCGGAAGCGGAACCAAAGCCACAGGACAAGCTGCTCTAGCCGGCGCTCGAGCGTGGCCGCGAAGGTCCGGAACGCGACCTCGGGGCAGCATTCTCACGCCGACGGAGGTCGTATTCGCCTGTTGCGTGAAGGGTTTACCTCAAATGAGAGCCTGCCCTACTGCGTGCGCGCGTCGGTCAGGCTCAGGACTTCGACGTCAAAGTCGCGCGCCGCAGAGACGAGCTTGTTGGTTACCGAACGGCGCAGCAGTCGATTCAGAAAAGTGGGACTCGTCCGGCCGGCCACTATACGCGTGATCCCTTTCTCGTGCGCGAAATCCAGCAGCGCTTTCACCACCTCGGGCGCCTTAAGCCAGACGATCTCGGCTCCCAGGTCGGCGGCCAGATTGATGTTGTCGAGCAGCGCCCGGAAATCGCTGGTGCTGATCTTCTGGACCGACTCTGCCGGCGTCTCGATATGGACCGCGTACCAGTCGGCGTTCAGCTGGCTGGCCCGGCGCGCGGCCTTGCGCAGCAAATCATCGCCGCCGACCGGATTCGACGACAGACAGACCATCATCCGTTCGGTTACGGCCGCGCGGCGTCCACCCTGGCGCTTGAGCTCCTCCAGTTCCTCGCGCTGACGGCTCTGGTCGCGCGCGACCTCGCGCAGGGCCAGCTCGCGCAGCGAAGCGATGTTGCTCGGCTTGAAGAAATTCTTGAGCGCCTGCTCGACCTGCTCCTGAGGGTAGATTTTTCCTTCACGAAGGCGTTGGCGGAGCTCCTCGACCGAAATGTCGACGGTGACCACCTGATCGGCGCGCGACAGGAAGGCATCCGGGAGCGTCTCCTTGACCTCGATGCCGGTAATCCGTTTGACCAGCGGCCGCAGGCCTTCGAGATGCTGAATGTTGACCGCGGTAATTACGTTGATCCCGCAGGCGAGCAGTTCCTCCACGTCCTGATAGCGCTTCTCGTGGCGCGATCCGGGGGCGTTGGTATGAGCCAGCTCATCGACCACGGCGATCTCGGGCTTGCGCGCAATGATCGCGTCGAGGTCCATCTCTTTGAGGACGCTCCCGCGATACGGCATGTCGCGCAGTGGAATCATTTCGAGGCCGCCGAGCAGCGCCGCGGTGTCGGCGCGGGCGTGCGTCTCGATCGCGCCGAGCACCACGTCGCGGCCCTGGGCGCGCAGATCGTGCGCCTCCTGGAGCATCCGGTAGGTCTTGCCAACCCCGGCCGCTCCGCCGACGTAGATCTTGAGCCTGCCCTTTTGCGAGCTCGCAACGAGATCGAGAAAAGCCTCGGGGTCGCGGCGGCGCTCTTCCGGATCGCCGCGCTGCTCCTCCTTCATCGCGTTTCCGCGCCGGCGATTTCGCCTGATCGCCACGGCCAACGCTGCGCGATCCCGCCGATCAATGGACCACTGAAGCTTTGGAGAGCATCGCGTGCGTCGGTCCGAGCAGCGCCTCGGTCTGCACTCCGTGCGGACAGGCGCCGGCGCAGGCGTGATGCGCACAGGTGATGCATGCCGAGGCGCCGGCGCCGAGGCGCGCATACTCGCTGCGGGCCAGGCGCATGTCGCCGTAGTCGTTCGCGTACATCCGGGTCCGCAGAACGTCGGCGATCGGCACGCCGGCCGGGCAGGCGCTCTCGCATATGCCGCATCCCTGGCGGCAGTGGGACGAGCCATTGAGGCCAAGATAGCGCTGGAGCAGCGGCGCGTCTTCCTCGACCGCGGCACGCGAGCCCGAAGCGCCGAGGTACTCGTCAATGATCGCGGGACTCTTCATCGTGACGATCAGCGCGTCAACATCCGGATTCGAGAGCACCCATCGAAACGCGGCTTGCGAAAAAGTCGAGCCGTTGGCCTCATAGGGGCGCATGTCGTTGAGCCGCGCGCCCATCAGGGTTTTCATCGCGATGAAACCCATCCCCTTGGCCTTGGCCTTTTTGATCAGGCGCGGCATCTCGGGCTGCACGGCGATAATGTCGAGACGGCGCAGCAGGCGCTGTGTGAAGCCCGGTTGCTGGCCGAAGTTGTACGCGGCCAGGATCACGTCGAAGCGGCCGGAATCGATCGCGTAGTCGAGGCATTCGGTGAGCCGTCCCGCGTGGCCCGAAACTCCCGTGAAGCGAAGCTTGCCCTGCTGTTTCGCCTGCTCGGCGAATTCGTACCATTCGGGATTTTTCAAACGCGCGACATTGTTCACCGCGTGATTGAAGTACACATCGACGTGATCGGTCTGGAGGCGGCGCAGACTTTCCTCGAGCTCGTGCATGATCGATTCTTTGCGATCGTCGGGTCCGGCGAAGACCTTGGAGGTAACAAAAACTTTGTCGCGTTTGCCGCGAAGCGCGCGGCCGATAGTCGTTTCCGATTCGCCGCCGGTATAGTCATTGGCGGTGTCGAAGTAGTTGATTCCGCTGTCGAAGGCTTGCAGGACGAGATTTTCCTGGCCCGTGCTCAGGCTGCTCGAACCGAACGAGATATCCGAGATGCGCATCCCGGTGCGGCCAAGCGGAGCGTAGCGGCCCACGCCGGAGCGCGATATCGCCGCGACCGCCTTGCCGGCAACGGAAAACATCCCGAGGCCCAGTCCCGCAATCGCGCCGCGCTTGATAAACTCGCGCCGGCCCATTCGACTACGCCACTGATTTTTCATCGTCGTTGCCTCAAACGGTGTTCGGTTAGTTCATTCGGCTCTGCTCAGGAATGTTCCGGCAACAGTCTCCTTATCACTGCCGCGACCGATTCCCGGTCCGGCTGCGCGAGTCTTCCAATCCTGTGCAAGACGAGGCGATTATCCAGCGTGAAGATTTTCATGCGCACTTTCGATGGCGCCTGAAGACCGGCCCGCTTCGAATCTTGACGACATCCATTGGCCACGGCGGATTCTGCGCGCTGGTGATCATTGCCAGAATCGTATGACCACTGGTTGCACTGAACTCTTCCCGGCATAAGGCGAGTGCTGGTCTACGTTTGCCCCCGCGGCGGTCAGCGAAAGGAAATGGCACGACAACAACATCGTACGGACTACAGGTCACGATAGGCCAGGTTGTCGTTCTTCGAACTCCACTCGGACAAGCTGGTCTCCAGGGCGGACAGATACTCGATGTCCAGCGGCTCGGCTTTGCGAAGGCCGATTCCCGCGTCCGACTCCTCAAAGATGATAGTATCGCCGGGCCTCAGACGAAGCTTGTGTCTCACCGATATCGGAACCGTAGCCTGCCCCTTGCTGGTAAGACGGCTTGTCGCCAGCGCTCGAGGCACGCGACGTTTGGAAGCAACCATGTCTCGCCGCATTGTAGGTCCTGTACTACTTCGCTACCATCATTGCCCCGAGCCACCTGCCAATGCAAACCTGCTGCACGCGCCCTAGAAACGGTCCTTCAATTCGCGCGTTTTCGCGAAAATCGCGACCGGGTCGTCGGCGAGCGACGGGTCCTGGCGCTTGAGCGATGCGCGCAGCTCGGCGCTGTCGATTCGCAGAAAAGGGTTGATCCGCTTCTCCTCTCCGATCGTTGACGGCACCGTCCACTTCCCCTCGGAGCGCATCTTGGCCGCCCAGGCGTGCTTGTGCCTTATCGCCTGGTTGTTGGGCTCCAGCGTCAACGCGAAGCGCAGGTTCTTCTCGGTGTACTCATGCCCGCAGAAGACCTGCGTGTCGTCGGGCAGCGCGGCCAGCTTGCGCAGCGATTCCACCATCGTCGCCGCTTTGCCCTCGAAGACGCGGCCGCATCCGGCGATGAACAACGTGTCTCCCGTAAACGCCGCTTTGATCTGCGGGAAGTAATAAGCGATATGTCCGCTGGTGTGAGCGGGGATTCCGATTACCTGTCCTTCCAGCGATCCGATCGCCAGCGTGTCGCCGTCGTCGAGCGGATTGGTCAGGCCGGGAATCCGCCCGCCCTCGGCGCGCGCGCCGTACACCTTGAGCTTCGGGCGAGCCTGAGCAGATCCTGGTTGCCGCCGACGTGATCGAAATGCCAGTGCGTCGAGAGCACCGCGACCAGATCGAGTGCGCGGCGCGAGACCTCGGCCAGTACCTTGCCGGCTTCGGCGCAGTCCACAACGCCGCAGACTTTGGCGTCGTCGTCGATTACCAGGTACGCGAAATTGTCGGAGAGTTGAGAGACAGGAACGATCGCCACAGCGTCCTCCCTGCGTAATCGGGAAATCGGCTCAGAGGCCGACGATACTATAGCCTACGTCTACGTACACCGTCTGGCCGGTGACGCCGCTGGCCAGATCGCTCAGCATCGCGGCGGCCATCTTGCCGACCTCGTCGGGGTTCATCGCCCGGCGCATCGGCGCGCGCGCCTCGACCTCATGGGCCATGTCGTGAAAGCCGCGAATCGCCGCCGATGAGAGCGTGCGCGCCGGAGCCGCGCTGAGCGCGTTGACCCGGATGTTGCCGGGGCCGAGGTCGAGCGCCAGATAGCGGACGCAGGCTTCCAGGGCGGCCTTGGCCACGCCCATCACGTTGTAATTCGGCACCGCGCGGACCGCGCCAAGGTAGCTCAGCGTCAGGATCGAACCGCCGCCCCGCGACACCATCAGCGGTTCCGCCGCGCGCGCCAGCGCCACCAGCGAATAGGCGCTGATCTCGATCGAGCGCGCGAAGTTGGCGCGATTCACGTTCAGGAACCGATCGCGCAGGTCTTCGCGCTCGGCGAATGCGACCGCGTGCACGAGCATGTCGAGCCCGCCCCACAATTCCCTGACCGCCGAGAGCACCGAGGCGATCTGATCGTCGCGGGTAACGTCGAGTTCGCCGATCAGGGTCGCGCGAATCTGTTCGGCGAGCGGACGCACCCGCTTCTCCAGAATCTCGCCTTGGTACGTCATCGCGACTGACGCGCCCTGCGCGGCGAGCTCGCGCGCGATCGACCACGCGAGGCTTTTCTCGTTGGCCACCCCCACCACGAGCGCATGTTTCCCGTCGGCTATACCCATCTGGACCCCGCCTTTTGGATCATGGTCATGCTTCGGCGGACGTATGGCCTTATATTTTCGCGAAGCCGCGAGGATTGGAAGAGCCCGCCGCGAGCAGAAAAGAGGCAACGACCAGCGCGAGCATGTCCAGAATGACGAGACCGCTCTTCACTTCCGCCGGATGCAGCTCCGAACGGGAAACTGAGGAGCTTAACCTGCGGTGCGTTTGGCCTCGGCCTCAAGGCCGCGCCCGCTGGAACTGCGCCGTCGGTTCCTATCTCAAGATCAATCATGTCTCATATGCTCGCCTGAGTGTTGTAGAGTCGCGAATACGCGCCGCACGACGTGACGAGCTCAGCATGAGTGCCTTCTTCAGCGATCCCATCCTCGGTCAGCACAACAATTCTCCCCACGTTCCTCACGGTCGATAGCCGATGGGCAATAACGAGCGTCGTGCGATTGCGCGCGAGCCGGTGCAGGGACTCCTGGACCGACCGTTCGCTTTCATTGTCGAGCGCGCTTGTGGCCTCGTCGAAAATCAGGATGGGTGGATTTTTGAGAAAGACGCGGGCGATGCTGAGCCTCTGCTTTTGCCCGCCCGAGAGCTTCACGCCGCGTTCGCCGATCTCCGTATCGTAGGCGTTCGGCAGCGCCATGATGAAGTCGTGCGCATGGGCCAGTTTCGCGGCTTCGATGATTTCGTCGGGGCTCGCATCGGGCTTGCCATAGCCGAGATTCTCCGCGACCGTTCCCGCGAACAGATAAACGTCCTGCTGCACGATGCCGATATTTTGCCGCAGGGACCGCGGCCGGATATCCCTGACGTTCCTGCCATCAATGAGGACGTCGCCAGCGGTCGCGTCATAGAAGCGCGGGATCAGCGAGCAGAGCGTGGTCTTGCCAACGCCCGAAGCGCCTACCAGCGCGACAAACTCGCCGGCTCTTATCTCGAGAGATAAGTTTGTCAGCACGAAGGGCGAATCGTCGCTGTATCGGAAGCTTACGTTGCGGAACGTGATGTCTCCCCGCACCTGCGTCAGCTCGGCGGCGCCAGCCTGGTCGGGCATGTCCGGCTCCATCTGCAGCATCTCAAAGAACCGGTCAAACCCGGTGCTCCCTTCCTGATAGAGCCGCGCGAGATTCACGAGTCGGCGGATCGGGTCGATGAGCACAGCGACGCACATCAGGAAGGTAAGCAGGTCGGCGAGGTCGAGCGCCGCCCGCGCGACGCCCGCTGCACCGAACACGATCACGGCAATCGTGATGAGCTGCGTGAAAGCGGCCATCCCGCCGGAGAACCATGCCTCGCTCCGATAGCCCTCGCTCCTGCTCGCGAGAAAGCGATCGTTCTCGTAGTTGAAGCGCGCGGTCTCGAACGCCTCGTTGGTGAAGGACTTAACCACCCGTATCCCCGCGAGCGAATCTTCGACGCGCGCGTTGATGTCGCCGATGCGGTCTTTGCTCAATCTGAGCGCGGCGATCATGCGCCGACTGAAATGCAGCGCGAAGAGGAACATCACGGGCAGGAAGCACAGCACGATTAGCGTGAGCGTCCTGTCGATATGTGCGAGGATGACCAGCACCCCTATTAGCTCCAGGGCCGCGATCGCGAGATCTTCCGGTCCGTGATGATAGAGCTCAGCGAGGGAGAGGAGATCGTTGGTGATCCGAGCCATGAGCTGGCCGGTTCTCTGCCGGTCGTAAAAGCTGAACGATAGTTTCTGGTAATGCTCGAACAGCTCTCGGCGCATGTCTCGCTCCATCTTCGCGCCCATCACGTGTCCCTGGTAATCGACGAACAACGTGCATAGGGCTTGGAGGCCGACGAGCGCGAGCATGGCAACGCCCAGCGCATAGATCTTGTCGAGCGCGCCGGGTCCGCCCTGAGTTGCCAGCAGCTTCTTAGTGATGAAATTCGCACAGACGGGCAGGAGCAGTGCCGCCGCCGATATGATGATGGCGCATAGAAGGTCCGCGAAAAGCAGACCTCGATACGGCTTGTAGTAGGAAAGGAACTTTTTGGCTCGCGAGCCCGCGAATCGAGTCGCGGCCCGCTCGGCCAGCCTTGTTTTATCGGCGCCTACGCGCGCCGGACCCTCGGAATGTAGAGTTCGCATGAAACGCCATGTCCTTCTGATGGGTGAAAACCGCTCTCTGAATGGACATGGACGTTGTCATTTCCCTCTCCTTGGGTTCGGTGGCTCAGTCAAAACGACGATATCACACTACCGGCCGCGCAGTGCAAGGTCAGGTTGAACCTTCACTGCGGGTCGAAAGCTTCGATGGTACGATTAGCGATTGAAAACAATAGATCGGGCCTACCTGAATGCCGAGATGAAGACAGGTGGACGCTGATCGCAGCCAGCTTCGCCGCCGCGAAGCTGGCTTTGCGTCAATCCGTGGTTAGTCTGCGGACCGTCCGCTCTCAGACCTTGATCTCCATTCCGTCGTAGGCCATTTCGATCTTCACGTCGGATTTGCGTTCCAGGACCTCGCGCCCGATGTGCGTGAGGACCATCCGTTTCACGTCGAAGCGCGAGCGATGCCGCGCTATGAGCGGATAGTTGAGATGGAAGTCCAGGTCCGTGCTGCCGAAATAAGTGCATTCACAGATGAACAGGTCGGCGCCCTGGGCGAATGGAACCAGCTCTTCGGTCCATCCGGTGTCGCCGGAAAACACCACCGTCTTGCCGCCGATCGCGATTCGGAAGGCGAGCGAGACGTCGGGCCTGGTATGCGGCGTGCGAATCGTGGTGACATGCACGCCGTCGAAATTCCGGCTCCTGGCAGGCTCCAGCACCTCGAACTTCAGCAGGCGAACGACCTTCTCTTCGGGAAAGTGGGAATACATGTTCTGGAAGAGCTTCCAGGTGCGCTGCTCCAGCCGTCGCGGACCGGCGATCGTCAACGCGCGCCTGGGCTTGCTCTCCCACATGTATTCGAGAATCAGGAACGGCAATCCGGCGAAGTGATCGCCGTGCAGATGGCTTATCAGGGCAAGATCGAAGTCGGAGGGCGAGAACCCGGCGCGCTTGATCGAAGGGAGCAGGCACGGCCCGGCCTCCATCAGAATCGTCTTGCCATCGGCCTCGATTACGTAGCAGGCCTGGCAATACCCGCGACTGCCGAACGCATCGCCCGCCCCAAGTATGGTGACTTTCACGCCGTGCTCTCCCCGTAGGGGCGCCCGCATGGAAGCGCATCCGCCCCCATCGCGGGGCGAATGCGCTCCCATGCGGATGAGAGTTAATATCTTCGTGAGCCGCCTTGCAAACGACCATGACTATGACGGTTTCAACTTTAATCGCGAAGCTTGCGGCCGCCGCCGCGCTGGGGTTGGCGCTGTGCGGATGCATTCGGCCGGTCCCTGCCGGGCCGCGCTCGCCGTATGCGCGCGCGGAGCAAATCGAAATGAACTTTCGCGGACAGAGCTTCGTGCTGGGAGACAACAACAAGGTCGCGATGCTGACGCCCGGCAACGGCCCCGGCGATCGCGTCCTAGAGCTGCCGTTCTGGCTCGGCACGAACATCCTGGTGCCCGGCGTATTGCAGCCCAGCGAGGGCGATTACTACGTTATCAGCGAAGCGCTACTGGTGAAGCGGCTGGACAGTCCGGACGAATGGCTGATCGAGGCGGGCAGCTCGCTCATCAAGAAGGAAGCCGTGCTCGCCACCACCCGCACGCGATTCAGATCGGCGGGCAAGATGCTGCCGATGATCGTCCAGTTCACCGGGATGCGAAAATTTACCAGAGGCGACGGGAGCACGGTCGAGATTCCCGTGTTGAGAGAGGTATCGCTTCCGATGAAGTGGACGCTCGGCGGTCCGATCCCCGCGAGCTACGCGAGGTTCGAGGTGCGATGAGGTTCGCGGGCGCGTTCCTGTTCGCCGTCGCGATTGCGGCGACAGCCGCCGGATCGGGATGCACGCCCGATCGCGCGCTCGACTTCGGGCCGACCGGCGAGACCACTGCGCCGCCCCAGGATGAGCTCAGCCGGCAGATCCTCAAGGACTTCGACGGCCGCGATTTCGTCCTCGGTCGCGACGACCGCGAAGCCGAAGTGAGACTCACCGGATGGCCGCACGGCCGTCGCGTGATCATCCCGTTCTGGCTGGGCGTGAATCCCCTGATGCCGGGTCTGCTACGCCCGACCGTGGGCCGTATTTATGTGATCAGCGAGGCGATTCTGGTCCGGCCGATGGGCGAGAATCAGTATCTGATCCGGGCGGGATCGAAGCTGTTCAAGTCGGATACAGTCTTCAAGGTAAGCCACGCGCACTACCTTGATACCGGCAAGGTGCTGCCCACGATCGTGCGGTTCGTCGGCACGGAAGTCGTCACGGTGCCGCGCGATGCGCCGGCCTCGGGGACGGTGATCGAGAAGGTCCCGATCCTGCGCGAGATCTCGCTGCCGATGAAGATCGACAGCGACCAGCAGCTTCCCGGCTACGCGAGAGTTCGAGGTGCGCAATCCGGTGTGAGAGAATCGGAAGGCCGGCACGGAGGCCGGCCTGGAGGGACGCGTGCTCAAGCGCTGGGGATCGATCGCGATTCTTTCGATGGCGGTGGTGGTCTGGGGATGCTCCGGGCAGGATGCGGCTGATGCCAAGCAAGCCCCGCAAGAATCCGAGCGGTTGAAGATCGAATGCGACGGCGGCGAGCAGTCGGCGTGCGCTGACTACAAAGCCCTCTCGGATGCCTGCCGGGGGCACGCCGCGTTCGGCGGCTTGAATAATGCCGAAGATGTCTCCAATTGCGCCGCTATGGTCCGCCGCATCCGTAACGAATGAATTGCGAGCGTGCAAAATACCGCTGCGCGCGTCGCGGCTATCCTGGGGCTGACGCCCTGCCGGGCCATCGACACGCGCGGCGGTTGTATGCGTCTGGAATCGGGCCGGCTACTCGACGACTACTTCGTCCGGGAACAGGAAGGTAGTGGCGCCGTCATTGAATTGTACGAGGTACATCCGCCGGCCGAGGTTCTCGATTTCGCGGACGACCCTCGGCTCTTCGTTGAAGCGGCTGCGCCCTTCGTGGTCCCGCACCGGCTTCAGTAACCGGCACCGCCGGCCAACGAGCAGCTCAGTTTGCGTTTCCATAGGGGTCCTTCTTTCTATTTCGTCTGCGCGGTTCACCACTTTCTACCGGCCTTATGTACGCAATCATCGTACCTGATATTTTGACGCTCCGGCTGGCAATCAAATTCGAGCATCCAGTAGTGCCTACCTGCTCTTCATTAGCACGTAGTGTGTTACAGAAGTTTGAAGTTTTGCATACGAATTCCGCATTTTGCGCTACTCTCGATATACCAGTTGCGCCGATGAGACTGCGCTTTGGTGTGAGCAATTGCTGCTCGCGGCGTGGGCGATACCCACGATGTCTGATAAGATTCCGTAGCGCTATGCGAAACTCCGGTTAGCGCCAACTATGCCTACGCTCTATCCCCTGGTGATGGGCCGCGAGGTGATGGTCGCGACCGAGCATTACCTTTCCGCTTCGGCTGGCGCACGGATTTTCGCTCGACGCGGCAACGCAGTTGATGCCGCTATAGCGGGTGTGTTCGCGGAGGGCGTTGTCAACCCGCATATGCATACGATCGGCGGCGAAGCCCCGATGCTGGTCTATTCGGCGGCTTTGCGCCGGACGTTCGCGGTCAACGGCAACATGATGGCGCCTGCGCGAGCGACGATCGCGCACTATCGATCGCTCGGCCTCGACCTGATCCCCGGCGAGGGTCTGCTCGCGGCCGGCACGCCATCCGCCTTCGATGCTCTCACGACCGCGCTGGCCAAGTTCGGAACAATGAAGCTCGCCGATGTCCTCGAGCCGGCTCTCGCGCTAGCCGAAGACGGCTTCCCGATTCATGCCGGCCTGGCGGGCGATTCGTCCGGGTCGGCCGGCGACAGCCCCGCGATGCGCCGGGGCGCCTCGATCGCGGCCAACGCGGAGCGCTTTCTCAGCGCGTGGCCGTCCAGCGGGCGAGTCTATCTGCCGGACGGCAAAGCGCCGGCGGCCGGCACGGTACTGAAGAACCCCGCTCTGGCGCGATGCTTTCGCCGGCTCCTCGATGCCGAAGGGTCCGCGCGCAATCGCGGCCGCGAGGCCGGACTCGAGGCGGCTCGCGATCGGTTTTATCGCGGCGATATCGCGCGAGAGATTGTCGCCTGGTCGGAGGCCAACGGCGGACTACTTGCTCTGGAAGATCTCGCCGCTTTCGTCACCAAAATCGAAGATCCGATCCGCGCCGAGTATCGCGGGATCGAGGTGGCCAAGTGCCCGCCCTGGTCGCAGGGCCCGGTTTTCCTCCAGCAGCTTCGCATCCTCGAGGGCACCGACTTGCGCGCGATGGGCCACAATTCGGCCGACTATATCCACCTTGTGACCGAAGCCGCGAAGCTGGCCTTCGCCGATCGCGAGGCTTTTTACGCCGACCCGGATTTCGTGGCCGTTCCCGTCGAGGCCTTGCTCTCGCCCCGTTACGCTGCGCTGCGCCGCGAGCTGATCGACTCGCGGCGCGCCTCGATGGATCTTCGGCCGGGCGACCCGGCTAACATGCGCGCGCTTGCGGGCAGTGCCGTCCAGCCGCGCCCATGGGGAGCGGGTACGACCCATGTGGCCGCGGCGGATCGCGCCGGCAATCTGATCGCGATCACGGCGAGCGGCGGATGGATTCCGAGCTCGCCGGTAATCGACGATCTCGGTTTTCCGCTGGGAACGCGGATGCAGACCTTCTACCTCGACGAGCGGCATCCGAACGCCGTTGCGCCTCGCAAGCGCCCGCGCACCACGCTCACGCCCTCGCTCGCGATGCGCGCCGGCAGGCCGTACCTTGCTTTCGGAACCGAAGGCGGCGACCAGCAGGACCAATGGACGCTTCAGTTTTTCCTCAATGTCGTGGAATTCGGAATGAACATCCAGGAGGCGATCGAGGCCCCCAAGTTCTCGAGCGCCCACTTTCCCTCGACCTTTTTCCCGCATAGCGCGCGTCCGGGCGTGCTGCGAATCGAAAGCCGCATCGGCGAGAGCGTTCGCGCCGAGCTGTCCGCGCGCGGGCACAAGGTCGAGCTAAGGCCGCCGTGGTGCGAGGGTCGCGTGCTCGCGGTCGAAATCGACCGCCAGCGCGGCATCCTGGCGGGCGGCGCCGATCCGCGCGGGCAAATCGCAGGGCCGATGCCCGCGCAGGCGGTAGGCTGGTAAGGAGCGAGCCATGAAGAGTTGCGTTCTTGCCATTGCTTGCTCGATCCTGATCGGAGTGAGCACCAGTCTTGCCGCCGGCATGATCGATCCGTCGAAAATTGTGGACCTTACCTACACCTTCGATTCCACGACCATCTACTGGCCGACCGAGAAGCCGATGGTGCACGAGCGCGAGCATTATGGGATGGAGCCGGGCGGTTACTTCTACGCCTCGGCGAAATTCGCGGCGCCGGAGCACGGCGGTACTCACATGGACGCGCCGATTCATTTCAACCGCAACGGCGCGACCGTTGACCGGCTGCCGCTGAGCCAGTTTATCGGGCCGGCCGCGGTCATCGACTTTTCCGCGCGGGCGGCGAACGATCGCGACGCCACGCTCAGCATCGATGACCTCAACCGCTACGAGGCGGCCTTTGGGAAAATCCCCGACGGCGCGATCGTCGTCGCGCGGTCAGGATGGGGCAGATTCTGGCCCGACAAGAAGAACTATCTGGGTACTGACAAGCCCGGCGATGTTGCAGGGCTGCACTTCCCGGGATTCTCGCCCGAGGCGATCCGGTTCCTGCTGAAAAGTCGAAGCGTCATCGCGATCGCGATTGACACGCCCAGCATGGATCCCGGCGTATCGAAGGATTTTCCGGTGCATCGGCTGTGGCTGGGCGCCAACAAGCCCGGATTCGAGAACCTGGCCAACGCGGACAAGCTGCCGCAAGCCGGCGCGACCCTGTTCTGTATCCCGATGAAAATCGGCGATGGAACCGGAGCGCCGACGCGAATCTTCGCCGTCCTTCCCTGACCTTCGGCATAGAGTCAAAATCGTGTTTAGAAATGGAATCATATTAGAACGGCTTCGCATTGACTGATGACGCGAGCTTCCGGCGTGTGTAAAATATGCACCAGAAGGGTTGTGGAAGCAGCAAACGCGACGCCCGTTCGGGCCGCAATCTGAGGTTGGGCCTTGTCGAACCAATGGGCACGTAAGCTGCTAGAGCATTGAGGGGAACGGCGGGAAACCGTGTCCGGAAATTCGGTGATGTGCCTGCAATTGCGAATCAGTAACCAACAATCGGGCCTTTCGTAGCATCAGGTAGCATCAGGAAGTCGAACAGGAGGCGCGACCAGTATGCTCGGACTTCGAAACAGATTTCTTGCGGCAATCGGGATCATGTTGGCCGGAATCATCTTTCTGGCAGGATGTTCGGGACAACCATTGTCGACTCGTGAAGAAGGGGCCGGAATCGGCACCGTACTCGGCGCCGGCACCGGCGCGATAATCGGCGTCGCAGTGGGGCATCCGGCGGCGGGCGCAGCGATCGGCGGCGCGCTTGGTCTAGGCGGTGGAGCTTTGGTCGGCAACCAGATGCAGAATCAGGAAGCGCAGACCGCTCAGACTCAATCTCAAATCCAGCAGCAGCAGCAGGAGATCGAGCAGCAGCGCCAGCAGATCGAGCAGATGAAGCAGCAATCTGAGACCGAGTAAAAGAGGAGCGGAACCGTGGTGAGGAGCAAGGGGATAGTCGGGGCTGGCGTTCTCGCGCTGGCCGCGCTTATTTTCCTCGCCGGATGCTCCGGGCAGCCGCTCACGACCCGCGAGAAGGGCACCGCGGTGGGTGGCGTGCTCGGTGCGGGGACCGGCGCGATCATCGGCGCGGCAATCGGCGCGCCCGGCGCCGGTGCGGCAATTGGTGGAGCGCTGGGCCTCGCAGGCGGAGCCCTGAATCGGCAACGCCTTGCAGAATCAGGAGACGCAACAGGCCGAGACCGATTCCCAGACTCAGCAGCAACAGCAGGAAATCGAGCAGCAGCGCCGGGAGATCGATCAGTTGAAGCAGCAGAGCGAGATCGAGTAGTCCCCGCCCATAGACCTGGCCACGCGAATCGCAGCAAGGATCACGGGCTGAAGCCCGCGACGGCGCCTGCCGAAACCTGCCATATCAAGGATTGGGGATCGGCCGAGCTGATGAGGGACGCGATCGAGTACGCGGACCGCAACAGAGTCACTCAAGTGCGGCTCGTGCAGGAAACCTTCAACACGCCGGCGATCTCACTCTACGCCTCGCCCGGTTTCGACATCAAAGGAAGAACTCGCCTTCACGCAGGCCGCCCCGGCAGAGAAAGAGGATTCCACGGTGCGAGCGCTGACCGATGCGAATGTCGCCGCAGCCGGCCAGCTCTCAGCGAAAATCTTAGGGCATTACCCGCCCCCGCGACTCGTATTTCTCGGCGTCGCCGCTTTCTTGTACGCTTACCATCTGCGTGGAGGCGCGGCAGTGGATCAGGACGAGGCCAAAGCACGAGCGGCTAGACTTGCTCGCGGCGCGGTCGAGCTAATATCGGCGGCCGAACTCGCCACCAGGCTCGCCGAGGGCAGGCCGCTGCGGGTCAAGCTCGGGATGGATCCGACGGCGCCGGACCTGCACCTGGGACATTCAGTTGTGCTCAAGAAGCTGCGGGACTTCCAGCGCGACGGCCATACCGTGATCTTCCTGGTCGGTGATTTCACCGCCATGATCGGCGATCCAACCGGCAGGTCCGAAACCCGAAAGCCGCTCAGCCGCGAGCAGATAACGGTCAACGCCGAAACTTATCGCGGCCAGGTCTTCAAGATTTTGGACCCCCAGCGCACGGAGATCCGCTTCAACAGTGAATGGATGCAGCGGCTGGGCGTGAGCGAGCTGATCAGGATCGCCGCGCGGCTGAGCGTCGCGCGCCTGCTCGAGCGCGACGACTTCGAGCAGCGCCTCGAGCGGCAGGAGCCGCTCTTTCTTCACGAGCTGCTCTATCCTCTGATCCAGGGCTATGACTCCGTCGCGCTCCAGGCCGACGTCGAGATCGGCGGTACCGACCAGAAGTTCAATCTTCTGGTCGGCCGCGAACTGCAGCGCGCATTTGGCTATCCGCCGCAAATCGTGATGACGATGCCGTTGCTGGAAGGGACCGACGGGGTGCGCAAAATGTCGAAATCCTACGGCAATTACATCGGGATTACCGATAAGCCGGAGGAAATGTACGGCAAGGTGATGTCGATCTCGGACAGCTTGATGAACCGCTACTACGAACTGCTCACCGAGACGCCGCCCGATCAATTGCAGGCGGTGAAATCGGGCGCGATTCATCCGATGGAGGCGAAGAAGGCGCTGGCCGCGATGATCGTCGAGGAATATCACGGCAAGCAGGAGGCGAGCCGCGCGCGCGCGTATTTCGAGACCAAGTACCAGCGCCGCCAGGTGCCGGACGAGGCGCCGGTCTACAAGATCGCCGCCGAGTTGTGGATCTGCGAGCTGCTCAAGCAGTTGCGGTTCGTGTCCTCCACCAGCGAGGCGCGACGGCTGGTTGGGCAGGGCGCCGTAAAGGTCGACGGGCAGACCGTAACCGACGTGAACTTCCGGTTCGTTCCCGGCGAGCACAAGGTGGTGGAAGTCGGCAAGCGGCGCGTCGCGCGAATCGAGCGATGACCGATCACTCCTTCCTGGCGGTGTCGGCGGCGACGGCGTCGCGCAGCTTTTTGATGGTGCGATCGAGGGCCTTGACGTAGCGCTGCTTGGTCCAGACTTCCTTGGTCCGCATCTTGAGCCATCCGAGCTTGACCGCGTCGGGCTTGTTGCCCATTTCGCCGGTCGAGACCTCGATTAGGACGCGTTCCTCGGCGGTCAGCTTGTCCAGCAACTCGCGCTTGAGACTCTGCAGGAAGCCCGCCTTGAGATCCAGATCGATCTTCATTCCCCGGCACCGTCCACTGGTCTGAGCCTAGACCAACCTCTCGCTGTTCACAACCTGCCGGCCCGGTCTGGCCTTGACTTCCCGGCGGCACATCGCTAGTCGCGACCTTGCGAGGATCAAATGATGAAGCACTTCGAGCATTTCAATGTCGAACAGCACGATCACGTCCAGGTCTGGACCATCACCAATCCGCCGATGAACTACATGACCGGGCCGATGAGCGCGGAGTTGCTGGAGTTGATTGGCCGCGTCGAGGCCGACGAGCATACCCGCGCCCTGATTCTGACCGGCGGCGTCGAAGGCAAGTTCATCACCCACTACAGCGTGGATGAACTGGCCGCGATGGTGGCCGATCCGGCCGAATGCGCGCGAACTTTCCCGCGACTCGGGGCCGGTTTTCACCGGATGCTCAATCGGGTCATGCTGATGCCGAAGGCGGTGATCGCGGCGATCAACGGCGATTGCATGGGCGGGGGCTACGAGCTCGCGCTGGCGTGTGATTTCCGCCTGGCGGCCGACGGCGCCTTCCAGATCGGGCTGCCCGAAGCGATGCTGGGAATCCTGCCCGGCGGGGGCGGCACGCAGCGCCTGCCGCGGCTGATCGGCAAGGCCCGGGCGCTCGAAGCGATGCTGTTCGGGAACGTTTATTCGCCTCGCGAAGCGGAGCGGATGGGGATGGTCAACCGCGTGCTGCCGCCCGAGACCTTGATGTCGTTCGCGATGGAGTGGGCGCGGACCCTTGCGCGGCGCCCTCCAGGTTCGATCGCCGCGATCAAGCGCGCGGTCCATCTCGGCGCGGATCGCGACCTCGAGACCGGGCTGTGTATCGAGCGGGCCGAGATGACGGGCGTGATGTGCTCGGAGGATGCGCGAACGCTGATGAACGCCTACAACGTGGCGACGAGCCGCGATCCGATGACGGCCCGAAGCGAGTTTCTGAAGGGCATTGGAGTGCCCGCCGCCAAGGGCCGTTAGATTGCGGCTCGGCGGCGGCTACTCTTCGTCCATCGCCTGCCGCATCGCATTGAGAATGAAGATGAAGTGGCGCGGTGACGATACTATGCCCAAGGTCTTTACCTGCGAAAGCACGCGCAACTCGCGCTTGGTCACGTTGTTGCGGAGCAGCAGGCTCTTGTCGCCGATGAAGCTGCGCCAGGCGTGATCCGGCCTCGCGGCGCGATCCGGCTGCGGCCGCTCCAGCAATGCCTTGGCCTCCGGATGGGCGAGCAGGAAAAGGGGCTCGCGC
Organism: uncultured delta proteobacterium; assembly: GCA_963830715.1. Taxonomy (GTDB): domain Bacteria; phylum Desulfobacterota; class Binatia; order Binatales; family Binataceae; genus CAVVMA01. The sequence continues at coordinate 133,479 of CAWHNS010000020.1, read as the reverse complement.
TCCAGCCCCAGCACGCTGGCCAGGCGGCCCAGCAATGGCAGCGACGGGCGCCGCTTGCCGGTCTCCAGGTATCCGACATGGCTGGCCTTGACGTCGAGTCGCCGCGCCAGCTCGCGTTGCGACAGCCTCATCGCTTCGCGGCGGTTCCTCAGAACTGATCCCAGGGTCTTTTTCATAGATCGTACTCGGCGAGCAATGCCCATCGTAACTTGGCGTAATGAATCATGCCAGCCAGATAGTGCAAATTCTGATGGGCCGGCAGGGTCAGCGGGAAGTCGAAGCGGCCCCTCTTCCTGAAATGGACGCGCACCTGCTCGAATGCTTCTCCGGTGAGGCTGCCGGTTCTCGCGACCAGGCCCCAATTCCAGGGAGTGGCGAAAATCTCGACCGCGGAGGCTCGCGGATATCCCCGCAGGGTCACGATCGCGTCCGCCGCCAGTTCGGCCGGATCGTCGAGGTGCGAAGCGTATGCCGTGTCGTAGAAGAAGTGCATCGGCTGCGGCTCGGCGTCGAGCAATCGGGAACTAAGATAGTGCGTGAACTCATGGCAGAAGGTTGCCGCTACCGCAAGCGGGACATGAGCGCTGTTGACGTAGATCAGCGGCCGCTCGAGATTCCACCGGTCTGCTTCGGCGTAGAAGCCCCGCAGGGCGAGTCCTTCGGCGCCTTCAAATGGCCCGGCCTGGAAGTGCAGGCCATGGCGCGATGCCATCTCGCGCATTCCGTCGATCGTCGAACAGGACGAGACGGTCGCCGCCGAGGTCGGAGAAGATTTCCTCGACCGCCGAAATCAGCGTCGTCAATTGCCTGTAGCCAAGATGGCGGCGCAGCGATCGCACGTAATCCTTGTGCACCAGGCGCCGCAATTCACGCTCCGGCTTCTTCCACGCCTCCAGTTTGCCGGCAACTTTTTCTGCGGACGACGCGACGATGCGCCTGAAGAGGGAGCTCCATCGGCGAGTCGAGTTTTTTCTTCTCTTCCACGATCCGCTATTGGATCAGAATCATCCAGTGCCGGCGGCCAGTGTAGTCAGGACCAAACCGGAGTTCAAATGGCCCGCATCAGTCCCCTTTCGGCATGTGCATTTGAGTTGACGGCGACAACGGGACTATGTAGAGTGAACCTTCAGTTTACGGCGGCTTGGGTTCCCGGGCGAAGAGAAAGGGGGGCCTTCGCCCGCTTCCCTGGTCAGATTTCGATCCTTTCCAGTTCGGCCCTCGGAAACGCAGCCTCGACTACCCTGCATCGGGCGGTTTTACCTCCGGCTTCCGGCACTGGCCCTCGGCCACGCAGTTGACTCCCGCGCCCAGCCATGTGAACCCGAAGTTCAGTGGATAGAAGATGTAGTTGAGCGGAGTCTGGATCGGATCGAACGAGGCGCGAGCCGGCGGCGTCGAATCGGCGGCGGCACTCGCCGCAGGAGCCCCGGTGTTCGCGAGAGCAGCCGCGGCGGGAGCGGCGGTGCCGGCCGGAAGATCGCCGATTTCGGCCAGCCGGTTGTCCGCACCGAAGGTAGCGAGTTTGCCGGGTCCGATCCAGGCGTAGCGCACAACCGTGCCGCCGCTGCCGCGCGGATCGGGCACCGCGTCCTTCAAGTCCGGCTGACCCATCGCCTGCACCGCCTGGTCCGGGGTCATCCCGGTTTCAAGGCGCCCGGTCGATGCCGCCGCGCAGGACAGAACCGCGAACGCAAATCCGAGCAGGCCGGCGCGGACAATAAAATGCTTCAAGAACATCGCGTCTGCGAGACTCGATCGTCCAGCTAGCACGCCATTCGCCGCACGGCAACTCCTCGATCGCGATCTGCGCACGACTGGGACATCGGCCCGCTCGATGTCAATGCGCAGCTGGGGGGTCCGCAGAAGTGGAAGTGGCTGCGGCGGGCTGCGGCGCGTCACCCGGCGTCGGTGCGCTACGGAACGGATGAGTCACGCTATAGAGGCCGCGCAGCACGGACGATCCCCAACCGCCGCCCCCGACGAGTCCCTTTGCCTCGTCGTACAGCGACGGATCGTTCACCATCTGGCCCAAAGTTCCTTGTCCGGAATTGATCTTCTGAAGGATTTCCTGCAGGTCCCGAGTTCGACTGTTTGATTTGCGGAAGCAAATCGGCGGCATATTGGCGATCTTCAACCAATTGCGGCAGCGTCCCGCGGGCTTTCTCCAGGCGCGCGGTCAACTGGTCGAGGCGCGCGCTCGTCGTTCGCAGCGACGCGGCTGAGGAGGACAGGTCGGCCATCATCCGGCGGCCGTTGGTCTTGTTGCTCAGCATCGCGGCGGCCAGATTGTTCCCGTGGTTCAGGCGGTTGAGGGTCTCTTCGAGTTGTCCGGCGACGCGGTCCAGGCGATCGAGCGTTTCCATCAGCGAGGCCATCTTCAACTGCTTGCCGCCGCTCTCGTTGCCGCGGATGAGTTCGCTCAATAGACCCTTGCCGTTTTCCAGCCGGTCTAGGATCACGCGGAGCGATTGCGTCGTCGTTACCACATTGGCGAGGAAGTCTCCCTGGCTGGTGGTCCGCAGCATCGCCTCATAGTCTATCGGGTCCGTGCTGTTCAGGATCGTGCCTGGCTCCGCGGCGGGAGCGTTCGGAGTGCCGGGCGTCAATTCGAGGAATTTGTCCCCCAGCAGCCCCATCGATTCGATCTGCGCCTGCGAGTCGATATGCACTCGCGGCGCGGCCAGGCCTTCGACCCACAACTTGACGACGACGTAGTTGGCCTGCGGATCCTGCGGGAACCGGATCGATTCAACCGCCCCGATGTTCACGCCCGACAGGCTCACCGGCGCGCCGGTCTGGAGCCCGTTGATACGCCGGAAGTGCGCTTCCAGAAGCTCGGCGCCGCTTAGAAAGCGCTTTCCCTGCCCGATCGAAAAAGTAGCCGCGGCCGCGATCGCGATCGCAATCGCGATAACCAGTCCGACGCGCAGACTCGAGGATCGGGCCATGGTTTCAGCTCGTATTCTAAAGGGCGGTCCTCACGAATTCGCTCATCAATGCGTCCCGACTGTTGCGCACCTCGTCTGCCGTACCGCCGAACCGAATCCGGCCGCCGTCGAGCAGGGCAAATCGATCGCCTACCATGAATGCGCTCTTCAAGTCATGAGTCACGACCACCGAGGTGTAGCAAAGCCGCTGCTGAAGACCACGGATGAGCAAGTTTATCTTGTGCGTGACCAGGGGGTCCAACCCGGTCGTGGGCTCGTCGTACAGCACCGCCTTGGGCTGGTTCGCGATCGCGCGGGCCAAGGCGACCCGCTTGATCATCCCGCCCGAAAGCTCGGCGGGGTAGAGATTCTCGGTGCCCTCCAACTCGACCATCGCGAGCAGCTCGGTCACCCGCCGCCGAATCGCGCCCTCGTCGATCCTCTGATGCTCGCGCAGCGTGTAGCTGACGTTCTCGTAGACGGTGAGCGAATCGAAGAGCGCACCGGGCTGAAAGACCATCGCCACTTCCAATCGCAGCGGCCCAAGCTGCTCCTCGCTGAGGTCGTTGAGATTGCGTCCGCCGACCACAACCTCCCCCGCGTCGGGCCGTTCCAGGCCGTTCAGGTGCCGCAGCAGGACGCTCTTGCCCTCGCCGCTTCCGCCGAGCACGACCAGGGTCTCACCCTCGTTGACTTCGAGGTCCACCCCGCGCAGCACCGGCTTGCCGTGGTAGGCTTTCTTCAGGCCGCGGACGCATATAAACGGATGGTTGGAATTTGTGCCCATCAGAAGGACGGAAACGAAAGCAAGAGCTTGGTCAGGAAGAAATCCGAGACCAGCACGCTTATCGCGGAGGCGACCACCGCCGAAGTTGTAGCGCGGCCCACTCCGTCAGCGCCTCCGCTGGCGCCGAGCCCCTTGGCGCACGCGATTATGGCGATCAGGTAGCCGAAGAATACCGATTTGGCGATACCGCTCAGGAAATCCTCGACACTCGTGCTGTGCATCAGGGAGGCGAAGAAGAAGGTCCCGGTCAAGCCAAGCTGGGTGACCGCGATCAGCAGACCGCCGAAGAGACCGACCGCGTCGGCGATGACGGTGAGCGCCGGCAGCATCAGGATCGCGGCCAGCACTCGCGGCACGACCAGCTTCTGGACCGGACTCGAGCCGAGCGCGCGCATCGCGTCGATCTGCTCGGTGACCTTCATCGTGCCAAGCTCGGAGGCGATACCGGCGCCGACTCGCGCGCCGATCATCAGCGCGGTCAGCACCGGACCCATCTCGCGCAGCAGCGACAACCCCATTATCCGGCTGACGTAGATCTTGGCGCCGAACTTGGCCAGGAAGTGGCCCATTTGCAAGGCCAGCACCATCCCGGCAAAGATTCCGGTGAGATTGACGACGTTGAGCGAGCGGACCCCGATACTGTCCATCTGCTCGACGAGGAGGCGCAGTTCGAAAGGCCGCCTGAACAGGTATCGGAGAAAATCGCGGGTCAGAAGGCCGACATCGCCGAGCTGCTCGAGAAATCGGTACAAGGCATTAACGAAGGTGGCACAGGCTTTAGCCTGTGTCGAAGGTCCGAGCGTAAGCGAAGCTCAGAAGCGCTGCAACAAGGGATCTCGATGAGCCGGGAAACAGCATCGCTGTTCGTCTATGGGAGCCTGATCGACGCCTCGTTCAGAGATCGGCTCCTGGGCAGATCCGTGGAGACGATCGCGGCGCGGCTCGCCGGATACGAGCGCAGGCGCGGCCGGTATTTCTACATTGTCAGGCGCAAAAATCGCGAGGTCGCCGGCCTCGTGCTGCTCGATCTCCGCGATTCCGATCTCGCGGCGCTCGACGCTTACGAGGAAGTGCCGATGTTGTATACGCGCGAACGCACCGAAGTGATCGACGCAGCCGGACGAACGATACGATGCTGGCTCTACGTGCCGACATCGCGCCTGACGACAGAATGACCGGCGCCCGCAAATTCGAGGGCGCGCAGCGGCCCGATGCGGCAAGCAGCCGAAGGCTCACCCGGCTCGCTTACGCCTGCATGCTTGTTCAAGGCGTGAACGCGGGCTGGATCGGTCCCTTTCTGCCCGCAATGGCGAATTCGCTTCACGTCGCGATCGACCGCAGCGGGCTGGCCGTCAGCGCGATGGCCGCCGGATACCTGGTGGCGTTGCTCGCGGCGGGTGAAATCGCGCAGCGCGGCACCCAACGATTGCTGGCCGCCGCGATGGTGCTGGTCGGCAGCGGACCTGTTCGGCATAGCGATCGCAACTCGTCTGCCGCTGTTGCTCGGGGGAGCGTTCGTGGCCGGGCTCGGCCAGGGCGCGATCGACATCGCGGCCAACGCTCTGGTGGCCGACTTGAACCGTAATCGGCTCGGTGCCGCGCTCAATTATCTCCACGTGATGTTCGGCATCGGAGACTCTGCTGGGCCCGATTATCGCGGGCTTCGCGATGGCGCGGGGAATCTCGTACGCGATCACATTTGCGTCGGGCGCGGCCGTGTCAGTGCTGATCGCGCCGATGATTCCTGCTGCTCCTTCCGCCGGCGCTCGCCTCGCGCTCCCGGAAGCCGTCGGCACTTTTTCTGTTCTCGTTCATCCGCTGGTTCGGATGATCGGCCTGATCCTGTTTTTGTACGTCGGTGCGGAAGCCGGAATCGGCGCGTGGTTGTTCTCGTACCTTCGCGCGACCAGCGCTCTGTCTGCGTCGGTAGCATCGTGGGCGGTATCGTTGTTCTGGCTGGGTCTAATCGCGGGCCGGATGCTCGGCGGAGCGCTGGCGAATCGATCTTCCCCCAAGCCGATGTCGATCCTGGCCGCGACGCTATGCGTCACTGCGCTTTCAGGGTTGATTCTCTCAGCGGGAAGCCCCGGATTTGGCGCCGCAATGATCGTGCTGGCGGGCGTTGGTTTCGGTCCCGTGTTTCCGAACATGATCGCGATCGGCGCCGCCAGCTTTCCCGCCGACGTCGGGCGCATGACGTCCACGGTCTCCGCCGGAGGCGCGCTGGGCGCGGCGTTTGTCCCGTGGATGATGGGATTCGCGCTAGCGACGTCGGGTGCGCGCCTCTCGATGGAGCTCGCACTGGGTGCGACCCTCGTGATGCTGCTACTGCTCGTGAATCTCGCCGCGAATCCGCGCGAACCAAGGTGGGGTCTCACATGACGGGTTGCTTCGGCCGCGACCGCGACCGACTTCGGATCGCGGACTTGGGTTCGACCCGCTGCCGCGTCTGGACGAACGCGCGGAGGACGGCATTGATGCGTGTCTGGTAGCCTCTGCCGCGCGCCTTGAACCAGTCCAGGATATCGCCATCAAGACGAATGTGAATATCCTGTTTGGCGGGCGGCAATCCAACCACGACCGTGCTTTCCCAGTTCGGGGCCAGGGAACCTTCGTCCTTGTCGGCGAGCCGTTCAACTTCCGACAGCGGCATCGCCTCGACGCGCTTCCAGTCAGTCTTGCTCTCGCCGCGCGCAATCTTCCGTCTGACCTTGTCAGCCGAAAATCGCACGATATTTTCGTTCTTCCGCACCTCTTGCTCTCCTGAAAGAAATAAGCCCGATGGCCTTCGCGCGCTCGGTCCACACGGGTATGGTTCAGCCCAGAAGGTCGATTTCGAAATGGACCCTTCGCGCTGTAACTACAGGCTGGTAGGCGCGGCCCTCGCCTCTATCGAGGCGTACGAGACCTGCTTCCGACAGCTTGTGCAGCGTCCGCAGGAGGTTCTGTTCAGCGCGGCGGGTCAGGGTGGCGAGCTCGCTTACCGATTTCGGTTGCCGGTCCGCGATCAGGCGCAACAGAGCGCGGTTCTTTGGCGACAGAAGCTTCGCGCCGGCTTCTGAGCGACTGGAACTGAACCAGAGTGGCTCTCTTCTCGGAAGGATCGGCTGATTCGACCCAGATTTTTGGCTCGGCCGGGTCTACTTTGCGCTCGCCTCGTACGACGGCGAGCGTGAATTCCTTGAATTCCCGAAAGCTTCCCGTTTTGAAGGTTCCGGGCTTTCGCGTGGGCTTCTTCATAGGACACCTCGTTCTGTCAGGATTCGCTCGACTTCCCGGAGGAAGTCTTCAAGCAGAACCGCCGGGCCGCGATATTCATAAGCGACGAGTTTGGTCGATCCATACGGATGCCGAATGGTCAAATTCGCGTCGCCGTCGCGCCTTGTGTGCGTTGTCAATTCCGTAAATCCTCCTACCCTTCGGGTCGTGTAGCGTGAGGCTGTATTTGATCCCGGATGGACGGCCCCGCGTACCCGTAACCCGGCGTACTTCGTACTTGACGATGTAGCTCCCGGCGAAGTCGAACTCGTGACCATGAAGATCCAGAAGCACTTCCAGTTCATAGTCGCGTTTGGCTTCATTCACGGCGCTTAGGTTGCTTCTCAGAGTTTGAAATCATCATATCATGATGTGATGAATCGTTCAAGCTTTATGTGCCTGTTCCGGCGATGATTTCGGTTGTGTCTCACAAATGCGGCGACGGCAGGGCCGCGCGATTGATCTCGCGTGCAATACTGCTGGAACGCTCGACACCGGCGGAATCTGGTCGGTGGCGCGTGGGCCGGCACGCAATGTCGCGGACTACGAGCGGCACCTGGCCGAGTGCCGGCCTTCCGCGGCGCAATGACCTCGATGGCGAGGGACTATCTGGGCGAGGGACGTTTGCGAGATTCGCGCGCTGCTCCCTCACGCTTCCACGTCCGCGGGAGGGGGCTTTGCGTCGGGCTTCTTGATGTCGAACTTCTCGAGCCGGTACTGGAGCGTGCGGTAACTCATTCCCAGCAGCTTGGCGGCCTTGGCGATTACCCACTCGGCCTTTTCCATCGCTTGCAGGATCAGGTCGCGCTCGAATTTCTCGAAGTCGATTCCCTCGGCCGGGATCTCGAATTTGTCGGAGCGCTTGAGTTCCGCGCCGCGCGTCACGCCCTTTCTCGCCAGCACGTCCTGCGGCAGATCGCCGCGCATGACTCGGTCGCCCTCGCATAGCAGGATCGCGCGTTCGATCGCCGATTCGAGCTGGCGCACATTTCCCGGCCACCAGTAATCGATCAGGGCCTCCATCGCCTCGCGGCTGATCTCCTTCACCCGTCCGCTCGCCAGATGCGAGAACTTGGCGAGCGCGTGATTCGCCAGGACCGGGATGTCCGAGCGGCGATCGCGCAAGGGCGGCAGGGTTATCGTGACCACGTTGATCCGGTAATAGAGGTCTTCGCGGAAGCGCCCCTCGGCGACTTCCTCGGCGAGGTTGCGATTAGTGGCCGCGACCAGGCGCGCATCGACCCGCAGCGACTCGTTGCCGCCGACCCGGCGCAGCTCCTTCTCCTGGAGCACGCGCAGGATCTTGGCCTGCATGCCGATCCCGAGGTCGGCGATCTCGTCGAGAAACAGCGTCGACTTGTCAGCGGTCTCGATAAGCCCGATCTTGCGCTCGGTCGCGCCGGTGAAGGCGCCGCGTTCGTGCCCGAACAGCTCGTTCTCGATCAGGTTGTCGGGGATAGCGGAGCAGTTGATCGCGATAAACGGGCGCGCGCCGCGCGGCGAGAGCTTGTGAATCGCGCGCGCGATTATCTCCTTGCCGGTGCCGCTCTCGCCCTGGATCGAGACCGTCGAGCTGGAGGGCGCCACCTTGTGGACGATCCGGATCACCTCCAGGATCGCGGGGTCCTGTCCGATGATTCCTTCTATCGCGAGCTTGCCGCCGAGCCGCGTGCGCAGCAGCAGGTTCTCCTGCTTCTCATTGGCCAGTTCCGCCGCTTTGGCGACGGTCATCACCAGGGTCTCGCGATCGGTCGGCTTGGTCAGATAGTAGAATGCCCCGGTTTTCATCGCCTTGACGGCGTTGTCGACCGTGCCGTGCGCGGTGAGCATCACGACCTGAGTCGCCGGATAAGCCGAGCGCACCTTGGCGAGCAGCTCGTCGCCCGACATGCCAGGCATCATGAGGTCGGTCAGCACCACGTCGAACTGGCCGAGCGCGAGCAACTCCATCGCGCGCTTGCCGACCGCGGCCTCTTCGACCGCGAAGCCTTCCTCGCGCAGCGTGTCGGCGGTTATCTGCCGTTCGGGGTCGTTGTCCTCGACCACCAGCACCGAGGCCTGCTTCATGACTGCCTGCTCAGCGGGAAAGTGAAAGTAGCGGTGGTGCCGTAGCCCGACTGGTTGGGCGCGAGCGTGATCGTGCCGCCGTGACCTTCCATTATCGCCTTCGAGAGGAACAGGCCGATCCCGATGCCTTCGGGCTTGGTGGTGAAGAACGGCTCGAAGACGTGGGCGACCACCTCCGGATGGATCCCGCTGCCGCTGTCGCTGAAGGTGATCACGAAGTTGGCGGCGTCGCGGCCATATCCGATCCGCAGCACGCCCCCGTCCGGCATCGACTGGACGGCATTGGCGACCACATTGATGAAGCAGGTGCGGATTTTTTCGGCATCGACGTTGAGCACCGCCGGAATCTCGACGCCGTCTTCGGCGGCTTCGATCCCCTGGCTCTTGAGCTTGGATTCGGAAAGCGCCAGCACGTCGCGCACGACGCGCCGGATATCGGTCGGCGCGGTGCGGACCTCGATCGGCTTGCCGTAGTGCAGAAAGCTCTGGATCAGCTCCGAGAGCCGATGGATCTCGTCCTTCATCATGCCGAGCTGGCGCAGGAAGTTCTCGCGATCATGGTTCAGTTGCGGCGCATAGCGCGCGCGAAGCTGATCGACGGCCAGGCTGATGAAGTTGAGCGGATTCTTGATTTCATGGGCGAGGCCGCCGGCGAGCTGGCCGAGCGCGGTGAAACGTTCGAGCCGGTTGAGCTCCACTTCGCGTTCTCGCGCGCGGCGCATCTGGGCGACCATCTCGTTGAAGCTTCGCGTCAACAACCCGATCTCGTCGCGCCGGTGCGCTTCGGGAACCGGCTCGAGCCCGCGCGCCGCGATATTCTGCGCCGCCGCGGCGACGGCGTGAATCGGATCGACGTAGCGTTCGGCCAGCACGTACGAGAATACCAATGCGATCGCGAAGATCAGCAGGCCCAGCGTGATCAGATGGAAACGGCTGTCCCGAAGCGGTTTTGCGAAGTTGCCGAAATTGGCCCTGACCCGGACGTAGCCGAAAGTGTGATCCTCGACCTTGACCGGAATCTGATAGACGGTGGTTTGCTCGTCCGGCGGTCCGACCGTGAAGACCCGAACTCCGTCGCCGCCGCGCTTCGCGCCGTCGCCACGGCTGGCGCCCTCGATCGCGGAAGACATCTTGCTCGTCGATCCCAGCAGGGTGCCGATCAGGGTCGGATTCGAGCTGTTGATGATTAGGTTCTCGCTCGACGCGATCGTAACTTCATCGAGGCTTCTGCCCCGCAGATTGCGCTGGAAATCCTCCAGACGATCGCGGTCGGTGCTGCGGACGGAAGTCAGCTCCTGGACGCTCATCTGTATCGCCGTGGCGAGGTCTCGCACCTTGTCCTGGGTAGCTTCGACAATCGCCTCCTGCGTTCCGAGGCTGACGATCACCTCCGCGCCAAGCGTCAGCGCCAGCAACACCATTATCAAGGCCATCAGCTTGGCCTTGAGATTGAGAGCCGGAAAATAGAGCTCCATATCGAGTTTGACCGCCTGCGCGATTTCGGGAATCGCGTGGCCCACCGGGAGGCCGCTACCCTGAGGCTGTTTCCTCATCGGGTCTGGAGCGGCCTTCGTGCCGGCCTATCTTTCCAAAACCAACTGTCAGAATCAGAACTCCGGGGCGAAGCGCCGGCGCAGCGCGTCGCGGATTTGCGCGACCGGAGTTCCCTGCTCGGCCAGACTCTTCGCTTCGAGCGCCTCGCCGACGCAAATCTCGCAGCGGCTGCCGTGGGTATCGCGGAAACAGTCGAGAAGGTTTCGGTGGCCGTTGATCTTGTCGCAGCCGCAATAGCAGTGGAGCTGCGCGAGCAACGCGGGATTGTGCCGCGCCTGATCGTAGGCCTCGCGAACTTCGCCGTTGAAAAGCGCCGGGTCGAGCGTCTCCGACGCATGTGCTGAGCCGATCGCGCAACAGTAGGAACGATCGGAGGCGGAACTTCGAGCGTCCTCAGAGCTGGCGTACGAGAGCGCCGCGAACACGGCCGCTCCGACTAGCAGCGCCAACAGTGCTTTGGATCGGATAAACATCTGCCGTTCTCCGAGCAATTATAGCATCTCCACGACCTGCGGGCTGTGCCGCGCGAAACTGTAGAGGGCGGCCGGGCGATGAGCCCGCGGCGCTCGGCGGGCAACCTCTTCAGCAGGCCCATCGCGAGAATCCGGCGGCGGAAGTTGCGGCGATCGATCGGGCGGTCGAGTATCAGGGAGTAGAGGGCCTCGAGTTGCGCGAAGGCGAACGTACGCGGCAGCAGGTTGCAGGCGATATTGGTGTACTCCAGCTTTGACCGCAGGCGGTTGACCGCGTGCCGCGCCATCACCGAGTGATCATATGCGAGCTCCGGCAGCGCTGAAACTTCGAACCATCTGCCGCCGCTGTATTTGCTCGAGCCGGTCCGGACCGCCGCCGGATCGGAGATCAGCGCCATGTACGCCACCGAAACGACGTGCGCCTTTGGATCGCGCGAAGGATCGCCGAAGGTGAACAACTGCTCGAGGTACGAGCCGCTGACGCCCGTCGCGGCCAGCAGTTCGCGCCGCGCCGCTCCCTCCAGGCTCTCGCCGACCTGGACCAGCCCGCCCGCGAACGCCCATCTGCGCCGGAGCGCTCCGCGGCGAAGCTGCACCAGATACGCCTTGAGGCGCCCGGCGTCGATCGCGAACAGAACGGTGTCGACGGCGACTTTCGGCCGGGCGAGTCGATTGCCCGCGGTTCGCGACCGGAGCGGATAGTCCGCCGGGGCGAGCTCGCGCCTCGGCGAGAGGGCCTGGCGGGCACGGTCTTGCGCCGATTCGAGCGACGGCAATGGCGCGGACTCCGAAGATAAGGCTACGCGCTCAGTTCGAGCATCCGCTCGAGCGCGCGGCGCGCACCGTCGCGGACGTCGCCGCCGAGCTTTATTTCGTAGCGAAGGTTTTGCAGCGAATCGAGCGTGCCTTCGAGGGTTATCATCTTCATGAACCGGCAGAGCTTGCAGGACTTGTAGAAGTGCTTGTTCGGGATCTCCATCAGCAGGCGGTCGGAGAGGCCGCATTCGGTCACCACCAGAAATTTGTCCGCTTCGCTCTCCGCCGCGTAACGCACCATCGCGCTGGTCGAGAGAACGGCGTCGGCCAGGGCGAGCACGTCCTTGCGGCATTCCGGATGAGCCAGCACCTTGATTCCGGGAATTGCGCGCTTGACCTTTTCCACTTCCGCCGGAGTTATCTGGTGATGGACGTAGCAGTTGCCGTCCCATGAGATGATCTGCTTGCGGGTCTGGCTCTGGACGTAGTTGGCGAGGTTCTGATCGGGGACGAACAGGACGTGCTCGGAATCGATCGCGTTGACGACCTGAGCCGCGTTGGCGGAAGTGCAGCAGGCATCGGAGAGCGCCTTAACGTCGGCCGTGCAGTTGACGTATGAGACGACCTTGAGATCGGGATACAGTTGCGCGAGCTCCTGCTTGCGGTCGGCCAGCGCCTCGGCGGTGACGCTGTCCGCCAGCGAGCATCCGGCCCTCAGGTCGGGCAGCAGCACCATCCGATCGGGATTGAACACCTTGGCGGTTTCGGCCATGAAATGCACGCCGCAGAACACGATGATATCGGCCTCGCGCACCTCCTTGGCCTTGCGCGCCAGCTCGAGCGAATCGCCGATAAAGTCCGCGACCTCGAAGATCTCGGGGCGCTGGTAGTTGTGCGCCAGAATGATCGCGCGGCGCTCGGCCTTGAGCCTTGCCACTTCAGCGATCGTGTCCGCGTGGCGCTCGCAAACGGCCCGATTGTAGGCGTCGGGATCGATCACGCTCAGCTTCCGGTGCAGCTCGGCGGCGGATATGCAACCGTTGCGGGAGGCGTTCTTCGGGTTCGAGTCCGGGCGGATGAGTTCGCTTTGCGTCATCTTGACGCTAACTCTAGCAACATCGGACACCGCGACACAAGGCCCGAGATCGACGACCGGGGACTCTGCTCTCTACTCAGTCCAGCGGAAGCGCTTGTAAAGGCTTACCTGACCGTAGGTCTTTGCTCCCCCGTAGCCGGCGCTGGCCGTCCAATCCGATCTGCCACTTGGGAAAATAGATTCCTACGATTCCCCCGCCTTCGCCATCCACGTTCGGCACGAATCCGCCGCCGAAGATCGCTCCGCCCACGCCGCCGATCAGCAGCATCTGCTCATTTGAATACAGAATCATGCGAAGGTCGATCTCGCTGCTGGTTACGCGATTCTGCGAGTCGTAGTTGGCGCTCATCGCGAGGTTGATCGGATGGCTGCTTCGCATGAACAGCCAACTCGTGAAGTCGCCTTCGACCACTCCTGCGTGACTGTCGGCGGCATCGCCGCCGCCCAATATGTAGAAGTTGGTGCCGGGGACCAGCGCGAAATCGAATCCGCCTTCAAAGCGGCCGAAATTAAATCGCGCGTTATGGCCCTCGCTCGGCGCCAGAGGATCGCCGAAGCCGGCTCCCATGTAAAGCTGATACCCGATCGCGCGCGCGACCACCCCGATGTCCTTTGTCAGGCTCTGTTCGAGCTGAAATCCCTCCTCAGTAGTAGCGGACTCGTCGCTCCGGTACCCGCCGCCGAACAACAGAAGACTTAGCTGGCCGGGCCGCTGGATCGCCAATGGATCCGAAAGGATGCTGCTCGGCGTCGCCGGAGAAGGACCTGCGCTCTGGCACCATCCGGAGCCGATGGCGAGCAGGATCATGCTCAATGCCATCCACCCGGTCGACGCCGTCAATAGGCAGCCGTGGCGGCGTCTCGAAGTCGAGGTTCTCATCTGTGCACCGCTACCACGCATGCCGGACAGATCAATGGCGGGCATGGCGGTGGCACGGGGGGAATCGTCGCGCCATTTGTCAACCCGCCTATCGGCACCGCTGGCGCGCCACCCGTCGGCACGCCGCCAGTCGGCCCGCCGGTCGATCCGCCGCCGGTCGATCCGCCGCCGGTCGATCCGCCGCCTGTCGCAGTCGATACCCCCGCTCCAGCGCTCGCAGCCGCGGCCGCAGCGGCAGCCGCCGCCGCAGACGCGGATGGCGCCGAGGAGCGGACATTGCTCTGGATCGCACGAACTGCAAGTGGCGCCGTTGGAGTATAGAGCAGCTCCAATCCGGCCAGCTTGAAGTTCGGGTCGTAGGTCAGCGCTTGCTGGAAAAAGCCGCGCGCCGCCGGATAGTCTTGCCGATCCCTCGCGTCGAGGCCTCTCGAGAAGCTCTCGAATGCCGAATAGCGAACGGTCTGCGGTTTCTGTATCTCCCGCACGACGCCTTCGGGCAGAGTGCTCTCGTCGTGACCAAGGTCCTTCAAGAGCTTGGCGGCAAGTTGCTTCTCGATCTCGTAGAACTGGGCGGTCCTTCCGTTCGCGGCCTGAGTAGACCCGCCATGCGCTGCGGACGTATCCATCAGCGCGGAGTCGATATTGAGTTCCGCCGCTGTTGGGTCCACGTAGCTGCCGGTTGCCACTCGTCCTGCGCCCAGGAGACGCCCTGTCCGCGCGGCGGTCGTGGAGCTGGCCAAGCCGCTGGAACCGAGCTTCATCTCGTCGAGCAGGGCTTGCATCCGATCGCGCTCGACCACCTTGATACCCGGCACCTTGGAAACGTCATCGATCAGAAGCGCGGCCAAGCCCTTGCGAAGGACGTTCAGAAACGGAGAGCCAAGATTGCGGTAGTAGGTGATCGCGACCGTATGCGGGTCGCCGGGACCGATCTCGCGCTCGTGCGCGACCGCCTCCTCGGCCTGCTGATGGTCGTGCTCGCGCAGCAGGATGGTCAGATATTGCGGAATTTTCTGTGAAAGATCGCCCGTCCGCTCGGCCTCGGTGGAGGGCTTCAGTTTGAGGTACCGCTGCCAGGCAGCGATCGCGTCGGCGAGCCGGTCCTGCTTGAGGTAGGCCAGGCCCAGATAGAGCGAAACCGAGCTGTTCGTGGGATAGAGTTTCTGGGCCGCGCTGAGATCGTTTATCGCCCCCGAGTAGTCGCCCTGATCGTAGGCGTTGATTCCGCTGGAAACCAGCGCGCCCGGCTCGGCATTGCTCGAACCTGCCGGCGCGGCGGCGCCTTTGGGCTGATCGGCAAAGGCCAGTCCGGCCCCAAGCCGGCCAAACCCGCACAACGCCAGCGCGACAAGAGCGGCTGCGATAGTTCCGACCGCTGCGATTTGCCGATGCGAGTTCATTGCGCGCTCTCCCTCGTTTGCGGCGACACCTGACGTGCGAGTTTCATCTTCGGGCCCCATATGCAAAAAGGGAGCTGCCATCACCGCGTCGCAGGAAATGCCGCTAAGGATGCCAGCGTTGCGCCCTGGGCCGTCCCGAACGAGCCAAGCGGCGTTAGCGTTCCATTGCCAGCGATCGAAAATACGCTGACGGCGTTAGGTACCGACGCAGCGACGTACAGGAACGAACCAGCAGGGTCTGTGTCCATTCCGGAGGGCACCGAGATGCCGGGGACCGCGAAGGGCGCTCCCGCTACGAGCGTCAAATTGCCGCTGCCGTCTACCGTGAAATCCGTGACTGTGCTGCTCTCTTGGTTACTGACGAACAGGAGCTGCTGGCTGGGACTGAGCCGCACGACGCTCGAGCTGCTTCCAACGCTGGGGAAGCTGAAGGGTGAGCTGGCGGTCGGGGCCAACGCCCCGTTGGACGCCAGGTTGAAGACGTCAACGGTAGTGCCAGAGCCAGCGCCGCCTCCAAACAGAAGAGTACTCGTCGCGTTGATGTCGATTCCAGCCACTTCGTTTCCCGCAGAAAAGGGCGAGCCAGCCACGGGCGTGAGTGCACCGTTGCTGCCGATGCCGAAAGTGGCGATCGCGCTGGAACCTGCCAGCGCTACCGCCAAAAACTGACTGTTCGCTGTGACCTCCGTGCCACCGGCGATTAGCCCGCCACTCGGGAAAGGCGAGCCGGGCACCGCCGTCAATGGTCCCCCGGAGCCGACGCTGAAGGCGAAGATCTCGGACGTTCCAGGGTCGCTGGCGAACAGGAATTGGCCGTTGGGAGTTACCGCCAGCGAGATGTCACCCCTATGCGTAGCCCCGACTGGAAAGGGCGAGCCCGCCACCGGCACGAGATCGCCGCTACTGGGGTTGATTGCGAAGACGCTGATGCTTTCGCTGCCGCCGCCAGCGGGTACACCGCTGTTGCTGGCAAACAGTACGGTTCCGTTGATGACTATGAGATTACTTCCGTGGAAACCGAACGGGCTGCCGCTGCCGCCGGTAGAAAACGGCGAGTCGGCAAGCAGCGTCAGTACGCCGTTGGATGCGACTGAAAATCCCGAGACGGTATTGGGACTGTTGTCGTCGTTGGTGTAGACGAAGTGCCCGGCAGCCGGCAGCGACGCGAGCCGCGCCTGCAACGGCGTCTTGGTCGGCGCGCCTGCGCCGATAATCTCGGTTACGGCGTTACCCGAGATGGCGACCCAGACGTTGCCCGCCCCGTCGATCGCAATCGCATCAGGATCTCCCCCCACACCGCCGCTTGCGTCGATTGCCGGTGTGAGAACGATGCCTGAGGAATTCAACTCCGTCACGGTGTCGCTGCCTGCGTTCGCCACCCAGACGTTGTTGGCGCCATCGATTGCAATGCCCGCAGGACCGGACAGCCCGCCGCCGGTGAAATTGCCGACCGCCGTGCCAGAGGGATTCAACTCCGTCACACTGTTTGCGCTGGCGAAGCTGTTCGTCACCCAGGCGTTGCCGGAGCCGTCGATCGCGACGGCAGAAGGACCGCTCAGCCCGCCGCCCATGAACCCGTTTGCCGGTGAGAGCGCGGCGCCGGAGGGATTCAACTCGGTCACACTGTTGGCGTTTGGCAGAATTTGTCCGTTCGTCACCCAGGCGTTGCCGGAGCCGTCGATCGCAATGCCCGAAGGCCCATCTAGCCCGCCGAGGATGAAGGGCGACCCGGAGACCGGACATCCCGTGTCGCCGCTCACGGGTATAGTCGGGCAAGCAGTGGGTGTGTCACCGCCGAACAACTCCGTCACACCGCCGTTCACGCCTACAGTCAGGCCAAAATAGTTCGACACCCAAACGTTGCCGGAGCCGTCGATCGCAATGCCTGTAGGATCACCCAGCCCGCCGCCGGTGAAATTGCCGACCGCCATGCCGAAGGAATTCAACTCGGTTACACTGTTGGCTAGGAAATCATCCGCTGCCGACCCTTGGTTCGCAATCCAGGCATTGCCGGAGCCATCGATCGCAATGGCGTCAGGGCCCAGCCCGCCGACGGTAAAGGGACTCCCGGGCGCCGGGGTTCCGGAGGGATTCAACTCCGTCACACTGTTCCCCAATCGGTTCGGCACCCAGACGTTGTCCGAACCGTCGATCGCAATGCCGGAAGGATCATTCAGCTGACCGGCAGTGAAGTTCACCTCGAGCGTCAAGTCGCTGGGCGTCGGCGTCGGGCTAGGGGTCGGCGTCGGAGGCGCAGCATACGGACCGCTCGACCCCAAACCGAGAATCGCGCCGACGCTGCTCGCGGGATACTTGTTGATGCTGATAATCGCAGCGAGCGTATCGAACGACGAATCTGCGGCGTTGAACAGGTTCGTACATGGAGTTGAGCCTGCAGTTGCCTGCACGCAATTCGCCAGCGCGTTCGCCAGCGTTACCAGCTTGGTCGGATCGTTGTTGCCCCTCGTGATCGTGCCCCCCAGTCCGCCGGTCTGAACGTTAACGAGGTTGCCGATTCCCGAGACCGCGCCCGCCAGCGCGCCAAAAGAATTGTCCGCGATATTGGTCTCGTCGCTGATGAAGTTCGAGGCCACGTATGCCGACGCGACCGTGGTCAGCTCGTTGATCGTCGCATTTATCGGACCGGTCGTAGGCACGGTGTTGCCGACCTGACCGATGATCGACATCAGCTCGATCGCGGTGTTCGCCCCGCCGCCGGCATCACCGCCGCTCGCCAGCAGGTACAGGATGGAACCCTGCGGTGGAAAGCCTTGCAGCACAATCGAGAAGTTACCGCCGGAGTCGCTGGTCGTCGTGCCCAGGATAGTCGCACCGCCTCCTGGGCTGGCGGAGGCCTGGAGAAGCGTCACAGAAGAGCCGGAAATCGGATTAAATCCGCCCATCGCCTGACCGTAAACGTTGAAGATCGGTGGGGGCGCAGGAGTCGGGGTCGGCGTGGGCGTCGAACTCTCTTCGAAGATGGGAACCTGGGTCGCCGTCGGTGTTGGGGTTGGAGTCGGAGGCGGCGGCGGCGTTGGTGTCGGAGTCGGCGTTGGCGTGGGCGTCGGTGTTGGGGTTAGCGTCGGGGTCGGGGTCGGCGTCGGTGTTGGAGTCGGCGTAGGGGTCGGCGTTGGCGTAGGAGTAGGCGTGGGTGTCGGCGTCGGCGTTGGGGTCGGAGTCGGAGTTGGGGTCGGAGTCGGAGTTGGAGTCGGAGTCGGCGTGGGAGTCGGCGTCGGTGTTGGAGTCGGAGTCGGCGTAGGTGGTGCGGTCGCCGTAGGTGACGGCGATGGCGTTGGTGTGGGCGTCGGAGGCGGTGTTGGGGTTGGCGTCGGAGTCGGCGTAGGTGGTGCGGTCGCCGTAGGTGACGGCGATGGCGCCGGTGTGGGCGTCGGAGGCGGTGTTGGCGTAGGCGTGGGAGTCGGCGGAGGCGGTGGGGTTGGCGTCGGCGTCGGGGTGGGCGTCGGGGTCGGGGGTCTAGGCGTAGGTTTGGGAGTTGGCGTCGCTGCGCGCTTGGGCGGCGGGCACGAAGGGCAGTTGGGATCCAGACAGCCTGCGAATAGCAGCGCCAACGCGAGAAGACACACGTTCCTCACGACCGCGAAATGTGCGTCGCGTAGAAACGCTGAACATCTTTTTCTGAAACGCTGTGAAGCCAACCTTGGCACGGG
Organism: uncultured delta proteobacterium; assembly: GCA_963830715.1. Lineage (GTDB taxonomy): Bacteria > Desulfobacterota > Binatia > Binatales > Binataceae > CAVVMA01. The sequence goes on along the minus strand of CAWHNS010000020.1, from coordinate 114,613 downwards.
CATCCCCCGAAAGTCCGCAGATCGATAGCCCAAATCAAACCGCTTTGCAAACGCAACCTGCTACGCCGGGATTTCGAGCATCCTCGGCGTGCGAGTTGCTCGCCGCGCAGTCGAGCGAACGGCGCTATAATCCGATCGTCGCGCCGGTATCGCTCGATCGATGGTCAGTCTTGCGCAGGCAACACCGCCATCCCGGGAAGGCTCGCTCTCCCATTTCCCAACACCTGCAGAGGGGGTCTTTCCAGCCGGCCTAGTCGATGCCGCCGAAAGTCAACCTCGATCAACGCATCGATCCGGGCCAGCCAGGATTCAACGGTAGTGGCCGATGGGAGCGACTGAGCGGCGTAGTACGAAATCACGCCGCGTTCGACGGCTTTGCCGTGGCCGTTGTCGAAATATGCGTTGCCGGCCTTGCACAGGAACTCGGCTCCTGGCGGAGCCTTGATGACTATCGCAACCAGGTTCGCCGGCACACGGCCGGCGAGAAGGTTGGTGTGTCACGAGTCGGGGAGCAAGAAGAGTTGGATTCCGGCCGGCAGGTCAAGAGATGCCAGCGCTTCATCCCAGAACATCAGAGAGCGGGAAGGCCTGCCCTCTTCGTCACCCGGATCGTCCGCCAGTTGCAGACCGACCCTCCTGCCGACGTAGTTTCCATGACCGGCGAAGTAGAAGAACACCTTTCCGCTTTGCCAGTGTGAGACTCGGCGCCCGGCCGCGCGCAGGAATTCCGTAAGCGATTGGCGAGTGAGCGGCGCGCCTTCCAGGACCGCGATTTCCTGCGGAGAGAAGCCGCGCTGCCGCAGGCCGTCGCCGATCGCCACAATGTCATTGTGGGTCTCATCGCGCATCTCACTCTCGCCCGCGAACGACGATGCGACGAGCAAAGCGAGTTGGTGCTCGGTATCTGGCGCGGGAACCGTCTTCCCTTCGGGCAGATTAGGGGAACTGCGTTGGGCGATCGCGTTCGACGCGATCAGCAATCCAATTGCCAAGGCGACCACCAAAAGCTTGGCGGATTTTCCCATCGATACCGCCCTAGACGAAACTACTGGCGGGCTGCGGCCTCTGATACTTTCGCCAGATGGTCCTGCGCTTCCTGGTAATGCGGGGAGACAGTGAGCGCCCTGGTGTACATGTCGATCGCCTTCTCGTAATCTCCGCGCCGTTCATCCGTCAATCCCTGTGAGAAGTAGCTCGTGGCCGCCGCGACTGGGGCGCCCTGTGGCGGCGCTTCGTGGGCCTCCTGCTCGGCGAGGATGCTATCGATCGGGGCCAGAAAGGCTACGCTAAGTTGCCGCGATAGCTTCCGCATATCGTCCGGCGGGCCGCTGACGCTGCGGGAATCTATAATCTGGCCGGTCTCGACGGAATCCATGCGCGCGGTCAACGCCGCGGTGCCGCCCACGATAGTGTATGTTCCGAAAACGAAGTACTTCGCACCCGCGATCCGTCCAACGCGCAGGCGGGTGTCGGGATCGGAGAGATCGCCCATACTGAGACGCTGTTCGCGAAGAATTTCGTTCAGGTGCTCGCGATCGACCAACTTCACGCTTGGCGACGCGCCGAGATCGGCGCCGATGAAGCTCGCGAGCGCCCTGCCCCAGAACTCGGTCTTCTTGTCGGGCGGTACGCTGCCGCCCTCGAACTCGGCCACCGCGACGGTGACCATGGCCGGTGCAATCGGTGTTGGCGCGCTCGGTTTTGCCACGCCCGGTTTTTCTACGACCACCGTTGTGGCTGTCCTGGTTGGGCCGGACGTGGCGCAGCCGCCGCAAGCAGGGCGACGGCAGCGCAAAGCGCGCTTCCGAGACAATAGGGCAGCACCTTCCGGGGGCTCATCGCGACCACGCTTCGAAGTCCATGGCGTTACTCGAAGAGCAGATCATGTGCCGCAAACGCTCATCAATTCAAGGCGAAATGAGCCCACGCATCAGATGTCGGCCACCGGAATCGAGATTGATTTTCCGGCGAGTGCGCGGTTTAATTGTGGCGGCCAAGTTCTCCAATCGATCGGAGCCCGGTTCCCCCGAGTGACATCGGCATGAAAATCATTCGCCGCGCCTCCATATTTTCGATGCTTCTGATCGTCGCGATTGGCAGCGGAACCATTTTGTCGCCGCGCGACGCGCATAGCGACACCCAGGCCAAGGGCACGCTTTGGGTATTCGCGGCCGGAATGAGCCACTATCGCAACAGCACGATCGATCTGCAATTCGGCGACAATGACGCCGTGACCCTTGCGAGCGCCCTGCAGCGGGAAGGAAGGGGCGTCTTCGACAGCGTCAAGACCGATGTACTCGTTAACGAACAGGTGACGAAGCAGGCGATCCTCAGCCAGATGGAGTCGTTCTTCGCCCCCGCCTCGCCCAACGACACCGCGATAATCGCGCTGATGGGTCATGGCGTAACCATCAACGGCACCTTCTATTACGTTCCATATCCGGCTGATCTGTCCAACCTGACGACGGAAGGAGTTCCGGTTTCCGACTTCGCCGGCGCCGTGCAGAGGGTCAGTGCGAAACTCGGCAAGACCGTCGTCATCGTAGATACCTGCCATGCCGCGGCGCTGAACTTCCGGGTTCGAGGGCTCGAAGAGTTGATGACTACTCAGCATCGAGCGCGTGGAGTCAGCCTGGTGAGCGAGCTCTCTCCCAAGATGCCTGAGGCTTACATCCTGAGTTCGAGCGAAGGCGACGAGGAATCGTGGGAGGACGGCAGTTACAGGATGCCCGGCGAGTCCAAGGGGCATGGGGTCTTCACTTACGCATTGCTGGAGGGCTTGAACGGCGGGGCGGCGGGGAAAGATGGCAGCGTCGATATCCTGAATCTTTTCACCTATGCCACCGATAAGGTGGAGGAAAAGACCGGCAACAAGCAGCATCCTTACGTACGCGCCGAAGGCACCAACTTTCCGGTCGCGCGCGCTTTGCAACCGCCGTCGCCGGATCAGGCGAACCAGGCCGCGTCCCAGATCCAGCAGGGGATGGATCTGCAGAAAAGCGGGTCGCTCGAAAAGGCGCAATCGATGTTCGCCAGCGCCAGCAAAACCGACCCGACCAACCAGGTGGCGCGCGTGCTGAACGACGATGTCAGCGCGGACCTCGCATACCGCAACGATCCGCAGGCACAGCAGGACATCGTGGCGCAGACCGCAAGGACGCTCAAAGGGGCTCGACAACGAGGGGCCGTCCGACCCCTTTGCGCCACGGCCGTTGGTGGTCGCGTTCATCGATTTCAGCACGCTCGGAGGGTCGCCCGAGCTGGCCGGCTTGCATGCCGCCCTAGTCTCGCAGATCAGCCAGCAGCTCCAGGGTACCAAGCGCGTCACCGTTGTCGATCGTCAACTGCTGAACAGCATATTGAAGGAACTCCAACTGAGCATGTCGGATCTCTCGGACCCGGCGACCCGCCTCAAGCTTCAGCAGACCAAAATCGCGCGGCTGTTCGGAACCGGGAACGTGGTCTTCCTCGGAAAGGACCAGTACGTGCTCAACGTGCAGATGATCGATACCGAGACCACTGAAGTGAAAGTCAATCTTTCCGAGCAGGGAAGCGGGACCGCGGGTTTAGTGGGCGTCGCGGAGAAGACCGCCGCCGACATCATGAAGCAGGTGCAACAGGATTATCCTCTGCGCGGCCATATCGTCGCGCTCGATGGCGACGAGGCGGTTATCGACGCGGGCTCCAACGCGGGCGCAACGGTAGGGGCCGGATGAACGCGATAGTCGAGGAGCCGATCACCGTCAACGGGGTGGTCATCGCCCAGAAGCCGACGAAGATAGGCTCCCTGGAAATTACGGTGGTACAGGAGAAGGCCTCGTTCGCCAAAGTGATCGATCACACCAAGCCGTTGGACAAGGGCACCAAGGTCGTGGAGGTTCTGAAGTCGCCCGGCAAGACTGCTGGAACGTCTTGAGTAGCTGGTTGATAATCGACTGATACGCAAGGAGGAACTTCAATGTATCGGAAGCTTTGCCTTTGCCTGCTGGTAGCGGGAACAGTGGTTGTGATGTTTGCAAGGGGCGTGCTCGCGCAAAAGGTCAAGGCCCTGAATGGAAGCAATCTGACCTCTGACAGCCTGGTTCACGTGCTGACCCCCAAGGGCCCCAAGCCGCGCGGGATCAGCCTTCAACCGCCGGAATGCTCGCACTTCAGGAAGCAGGCCGCGCGCGGAATCCAGCTCGCTCCCAAGGCCGATATTGCGGCGCTGGATGTGGAGTTCGAGGTCAATTCCGCCAAGTTGACGCCGCAGGCGCTGAAGACCCTCGATACGCTCGGGCAGGCCCTGAACTCGGCGGAGTTGAAGCCCTGCTGCTTCGAGGTGCAGGGATACACAGACGCCACCGGAGACGCGGCCTATAATCTGAAGCTTTCACAAGAACGGGCGGAAAGCGTCATTGACTATCTTAGCCAGAGCACGGGAATCGAGAAGCAACGGATGATGCCGAAGGGTTTCGGCAAGTCGCATTTTGTCGCCAGCAACGAGTCCGAAGAGGGCCGCCAGAAGAATCGCCGCGTCCAGGTCGTAAACCTGGGCTACGGCGCACCCGCGAATCCGTAGCAACATGTTGATAAGGGCAGTGAACGACCTGAATCGATTCGATGCGCCCCAGAGCCTGCTAGTCGAAGCCCGGCCTCATTGCCCATTGATATCGAGGCGATAATTCTCGTCGGTCGTGTCGCCGTTCTCATCGGCGATCTTGATATCCAGGAGGAACTTGCCCGGGGGGATTTGAGCCCCGGAACGTCGAGCGTATTTCCCTTGACGTAAGGCCGCACCATGTCGGTCAGCGACTTCGAGAACCATCCCTTGCGCGCTTCGACATCAAGCGAGTTCATGTCCACGGGCGCGGTGCGCTGCTTGAAAACCACCAGCAGATCGGTGGGAGTGTCCGTCGCTATGGTGGGAACGCCGTCGATATCGTCCACCTTGGGCTTTTCCACTGCGATGATCGGTCCCGTCGAGAGCGAGCGCGACCGCGCGACGTGACCCCATTCCTCGTTCGTCATCCGAAGTTTTCCAGCATCGGCAGGCCCGAAGAGTACCGGGCCCTTGGCCGACCCGGCCAACACATCAGCCGGCGCCAACTGGATGATGAGATTCAGTAGGACAAGAACTCCGGCCGCGAGGCCGAAGTGACGCCTGAGCGAGCCTTGCGGTCGTGATTTTCTGTAGCCACAGGAGTGCATTACCACTACCTCCGGATCTGATTTTCGGCAGCTACAACCTGCCAGGTGCCCCGGTAGCAGCGCGTAGCGCCGCGTCGTCAGGCTATCGTGACGTCAAAGGGGGCAGCGCTAGCGTCGCCGGCGAAGGCGAAAACGCGCCAGCGCCCTAGGCCCGGCGGTGGCATCAGTAGGGCCATCGAAGCCGAGAACCACGCCAAATCCTCGCTTCCCGAGCGCTCTGCCGATAGCAAGAACGACCCCGCACAGCCGCCGCCTTTTGGATCGAGCCGGAATGCCACCAGATTTAGAAATGGCAGAGCGATGCGGACCGTCCGCCGCAGTGCGCCCTCGATCGACGGAGACTTGTCATAATACGGTCGTGCCACGAGGCCTTCGGCGGCCGGTGGAGGCAGGCTTCGACGCAGATCGGCGCTGCCCGGCGGCAGCAGCGCGCACGCGGGCCATCCCAGCGGCCCGCGTGGATCGGTGATCGACAAGCGGTGTACGGCCGAGACCACGGTCGCGAACCCCGCCACGACGAAGTACTCTGCCGCGCCCGGGTGCTGGGCGCCAAAGCCCAGCATATCGAAGGTTCGTTCTTCGGTGACTTGACCACCTATCGGGGGATCCATCGGCGGCATCTCGTCGTTCGGTAACATGAACGCCCGCGGGTCCGCCTTCGCGATGAACCCTACGCCAGGGCGACTGCGCCCAACGGCGGCCAAGGTCAGCGCGCTGTCCAGAATGCCATTGTTCGCGGCGTACGTCAACACATCGGCGATCATGGTCACCCGGAGAGGAGCCGGGCCGCTCGAGGGCGCGGAAGACGGAACCTCAAGGCGAATTTCGTTACCGGCCACAGGCTAGTTCCAACTGACTTTAGACATGGAATATTCTGTGCGGATCAGGAAATGCGCGCAGTCATTGGGCTTATCGTTGTTACAGAAACGCAGGCACGCGCATTCCATATACCACATGGCGCAACGTGGCTTCCCGTTGCTGTCCTGATACTTGCAGTGACTGCTGCGGCCAGGATCAAAAAAAAGATCTTCCCAGCTGGAGCCTCTTCGGCACCAACCCCAACACATGACCGATTTCATGGGTTAGCGTGTTTTGGAGATCGGCTGCCGTCGGGCTTGCTGCATTCTCGCGGCGCCGGCGGCCGATGCACACGAATATCGTTCCAGCGCCGCCACCCCAGCCGCCCGCGTTACCGCGTTGGTAACGATATTTGATGCGAACCGCGACCACAATGTCGAGCTTCGGGAAGCCGGGGATACGTCCTGTTGCATACGAGTAGCCGGAGCCCTTCGGAGCCGGCAAGACTCTGACGTTCTCCAGGTTCTTCCAGACGCCATCGATGGTCTGGTATTCCGCGCGGAGCACGTTGTGTTCATAGCTATCGTCGCTCGCCAGTCTAAACGAAGGCGTCCGGACCGTCCCGGTTTTCCAGTCGGCGCTGTCCTCAGATGCCCACTCCTGCTCGACAAATATGTCAGCACGGTCGATCAGGACCACGTTAATCTTGAAAGGCGAACGAGCATCCTGCGCCTTCGAACGAAGAACACTGGCGAGCGCGGCGCGCTGCTCCTCCATGACGTGCTTCTGGTACTCGGCAGTGTCCTTCGATTTCGGGGCGGATTGGATTTCGAAGTACACTTCTTCAAGCGCGCCGCGCACCGCCTCGATCATACCGACCGGCGCGCGAAAAGAGAGGTTCTCGGGCGCCGGCGAATTTTTCATCTCGGTAGTCTGGTAGAATATCCTGCGCCAGACCCAGAGCTCGCCACTGTTGACCGGCTTGTCCATTGAGTCGGTCTTGCCACCGACCTTGAACTTCGTCCCGCCGTAGAGGGGCAGGTGAAGTTTCACACGCCCGATGCCATCTTTTTTCGAAACGCATCCGGTTGTGACGACGGCTTGGTCGGCGAGCGTATCATTACCGGGATTTGGGATAAGGTTAAAAGTGACCTCGACGCCCTGGTCACGCGGCTCGACATGGCCTTGAAGCACGACTTCCTGTCCATAGCAACTCCGCCCGCCGTCCTCTCCCCGCTGCGGATCCTCTTTCCACCGCGGATACCCAGTCGGCGGGCAGGTTGACGTACTGTCGCCGATCCTTGTCGTCCGGGTCGTCCCATACCCAGATGTGCGGTTTATGCAGCGGGCAGGGTTGCGGCCACCGCCGACCTCGCCGCCCGAAAACCCCGAATCGCACCCCTCCCCGGCATCGGAGAGTGATCCAGCATCGCTATTGTCGCCGGCGGCCATTGGCAGTTGTCTTTGAAACTTGCGATGCGAAGACGCTTTTAACGCTTGAGCGACTCTCCAGCTTTATCGAACAACTGCCGGAGCTTGTCTTCGTTGGCAGCGTTTCTGTCACGGAGGATTGCAGCAGCCCAAGCAGTTGCTCGATGTTGGTCGAAGTTCGCTCCCAAGGCGAACATCAGATCGGTGTATCGCGCGACATCGCGTTCGCTGGTAAATCCGTGCGAGCCGGCACGGGTAACGCCCTGACGGACCAGTTGCCGGAGCTCGCTCTCTTGCAGGTCCTCGCAGCGCACGGGAAAAAACTCTCGGAGATGCTTCAGCATGCGATCCTCGAAGCTCTTCTCCATATATTGCGAGAATGCTTCCATCTGCGTTTTACGAATTACCAACATCGGTCTTGGTTGCCTTTCGATCGATAACTCAAACGGGAACCTCTCTGGCTATCAATTTGAAGCCGTCGAACCTGTATTCAAGCATCAATGCAGGATCTTCGCTTTCGAGCAGAAAGCGGCGGACGGGCCCAAAAACTGTTCGCAGTTCGGGCGCCAGACAAGTAGGCAGATAGACTCGAAGGACGCGGGGATCATAGTAGCGGAAGATCATCCGCTTGCGGCCTTCGTCCTGAACGATCAGAAATCGCCGAAAGTGGCGGCGCAACTCCTCCGCAGGCTTGTCGGCGTGAAAAAAAACGCCCCAGCTGTTCCCCCATCCTTGGCCGATCAGGTCGCCGGTGACGCGCCTCGAGTTCCAATCTGACCATATACGGCGCGGCGCGTTTCAGTCGCGGCGCCAGTTTGCCACGGTACAGGCAAAAGCTCTCGGCCAATCCCGTTTGAGCCAGCAGATCGTATATCCGCTCATTCCGAGCGCCATCAACGATTGCCCACACCTTGTGGCGATCCGGCAAATCCGACCAGAGATTGCGGAGGACAAGGCGCAGGTCGGGTTGAGCCATCGCGTCAGCCGCTTCCTTGCGGGGCGGTCTTCTGTGCCTTTATGCACTCCTCGCACAGGGGAGCGCCTGAGATGGCGGATTGTTCGAGGCCCGCGGCGCTAGCGGCTTGGTCGGCGTTGGGGGCAGGGGTGTCGTCGGAACTGGCTGCGGCGTCATCCTGCGAGCCTCCCGATTCGTCGTCGTCGCTATCGTCCGTCCCGCCGCCCGCGCCGGCGCCTGGGGCGCCCGATGCGCCGCCTGCGGCGCCTGCGCCGGAAGTCCCGATCAGCACGGTGGGACAGCCCAGGATGATCACGCCGCCATGCGCGGTCATGTCTCCGATGCGCGCTGCAGGCTGTCCTCCGATCAGGACCGTGAAGGCCCCGAGGATGATCGTGTCAGGAGGCCCAACGCAGACGCACATGTCGCTGACGCGCGCCGCGGGCATCATCCCGATCAACACAGTCGGGCATCCGGGAGAGACGATCGGGCCGCCGACGTGCGGCACTATGCCGGTCACCATCGGGCAGGTGTGCATGTCTGTCAGTCGCGCTGCTGGTGCTCCCATGGGTTCCTCACGACATCTTGCCGCCCTTGGTGCCGTCGTCGGCCTGATCGGGCGCCTTGGGATCTTTCGGCTCTGGAGATTCGGGCCCGACCCGGATCCGGCCGAGCCGCCGCTGTTGATCTGTACGAGCGTGCCCTGGATCGTGACGCCGGCGGGGCCGATATCGACGAAGCCGCCCGGCCCCTTGAGCGACAACTCCATCCCGGCTTCGATCACCACCGTCATCCCGCCCTTCAGGTAGATGGTCTGGCCGGCGGAGTGCGCCCAGCTGGATCCGGTCTGCTCCTGGCGGTTAGTGCCGACATTGATGGACTGTCCGCCGCCGATGCTTGCTTTCTGGTCACCCGCGATCTGGAGGTCGTGGCCGCCGCCGATCTTTTCCAGATGATCACCCGTGACGCTGAGGTGCTTGTCGCCGCCGACCGACTCCTTCTGATCGGTCGTCACGATCAGATGGCGATTGGCGCCGATCCACTCGCGGGAGTCGTTCTTGACGCGCTGGTCCATGTCCTTTTCGGCGTGAACGAAGAGCTGCTCCGAGCCCTTCTTGTCCTCGAACCTGAGCTCGTTGTAGTTGTCCGCGCTGCCGCCCTTCGAGCTCCGGCTCTTGATCGTACTTCGCGTCTGATTATCGGGCAGATCGTAGGGGGGCAGTTGCTCGGCGTTGTAGACGCGTCCGGTTATGATCGGCTGATCCGGATCGCCTTCCAGGAAGTCGATTATCACCTCCTGCCCGACCCGCGGGATCTGGATCGCGCCCCATTGCTTGCCGGCCCAGATTTGCGCAACCCGCACCCAGCACGAGCCTCTTCTCGTCGAGCTGGCCTTCGCGATCCCAGTAGAACTGCACTTTTACGCGCCCGAACTTGTCGCTGAAGATCTCCGACCCTGAGGCGCCAACCACCAGCGCCGTCTGCGGCCCTTGAACGAAGGGTTTGCGGGTCACCCGCGGCGGCCGGAACGCATTCTTGTTCGGGATGCAGTTGAAGGTGTTCGAGAATTTCATTGCCTCGCCGGCTTCGCTGCCGGGTCCGGGCTGACTGGCCGAATGATTCACCGAAAGGATTACGTACTGATCATTCCAATCGTCCGGCGAGTCGTGAGGATGCTCCGTGAGCGTAAACCGGTATCCCGCGGTGGCGGTCGGACAGGTGCTGGTGGCGTCAACGACGATGTACTGAAACTCCTCCTCCTGCATCCGGATCTTCGCCAGCCGCGAGCCCTGCGGCATTACGTTCTGCGAGGCCGATCGGTCGTCGTCGGGGCCGGCGCCAACGAAGCTCTTGGCGTACTCGCCGGGGAAGTCATAGAGCTCGAACTGATCGTTGTTGGCGACGCTGATCGAGCTCGGTTCCTCGACCGGAAAGCTCTCCTGCGGCTTCTGGTAGTGCGAGCTGGCCAGGGCGTATTTTCCGCTGCGGAAATCGCGCCCCATCTTCCACGACGTGATCACCTGCAGAAGCGGGAGGTCGCCGGTCTGCGGATGGTATTCGAAATCCGAATCAAGCGGACAGGGCTCGTGCGCCTCCGGATCATCCGCCAGCTTCAGGACCAGGGATTCCTTGTCGTGTTCGAAGAAGTAGAAAATTCCTTCGTCCTCCATCAGGCGTGAGACGAAATTGAAATCGGTTTCGCGGTATTGAACGCAGTACGCGCGGGTCGGAATGTCCCCCTTGATACCGCTCACGTCCACGCTATAGGCGCCCGAGCTTGGCTTCGGGAAACCGTCGAAGACCTTCTGCAGAATGTCGGTGGTTGACATGCTCTGGAAAATGCGGCTGTTCGAGCGGCGCGTCATGAACCACATCCAGGGGACCAGCCGGATCGAATAATGGCGGAAGCGCTTGTCCGGATCGAGTTCAACGATCCGGTTGATGTAGCCGTTGATGTATCGTTCGCCCTGCGCGATCGTGATCGACACGACCGCGTTCTGGCCGACGAATGATTCGGTATCGACGCCGGATTCGGAAACCAGATGGAGATCGAACGAGAAGAGCTGGGACAATCCCTCGGTCCCGGCAAGGTCGATCAGATAGAGGGAGTCTCCACCCGGAGCCGAAGTGGAAAACCCCATCGGGTTTAGGTCGTTGGCCATAACGCGGCGCCCTCCTGCTTCTGTATCCGCCCCCTCGAGGGCGCGCGAGGGACTCCCCGCCACGATCCGCGCGCGGGGAGAATTGGCGTCAACTCACCTCATAGCGGAAGGCGCCGCGCTCGTCCACGGTTACCCGCGCACGCTCGACCGGCTGCCCGGTCGCCATCCGGGCGAGGAACTGGCTCGACATTTCGGGAAGCAGCGTGCGGGTCAATATGTGATCGACGTTGCGCGCGCCGCTTTCGACCTCCTTGCAGCGATTGGCAATTTCGCTGACGAGTTTTTCGTCATAATCGAATTTAGCGCCGTGGTTCTCCAACAGCCGCCGCTCAATCCGCTGGAGTTGCAGCTTGATGATCCCGCGCATCACTTCATCGGTGATCGGGTAGTACGGAACCACTACCATCCGGCCGAGCAGCGCGGGCTTGAAGATCTTCACCAACTCCGGCCTGAGCGCCTCGACCAGACCCTCGGGATCGGGGCGCGTCGCGGGATCCGCGCAGAGCTTCATCACGATGTCGGAGCCGGCGTTGGAGGTGAGCAGGATGATCGTATTCTTGAAGTCGATTTCGCGGCCCTCGCCGTCTTCGAGCATCCCCTTGTCGAACACCTGGTAGAAAAGTTCCATCACATCGGGATGGGCTTTCTCGACTTCGTCGAGCAGGACCACGCAATACGGCTTGCGCCGCACGGCCTCCGTCAGCACTCCGCCTTCGCCGTAACCGACGTAGCCCGGAGGCGAGCCTTTGAGCGACGAAACCGTGTGCGCCTCCTGGTATTCGCTCATGTTGATAGTGACGAGATTGCGCTCGCCGCCGTAGAGCGCATCGGCAAGCGCGAGCGCGGTTTCGGTCTTGCCGACACCGCTGGTGCCGACCAGCAGGAAGACCCCGATCGGCCGGCGCGGATCGGTCAGGTTGGCGCGGGCGGTGCGAATCCGCTGGCTAATCGCCTCGAGAGCGTAGCTCTGGCCGACGACTCGCTCCGCGAGCTTGTCCTTGAGCGCCAGCACGGCGTTGATTTCATCGGTCTGCATCTTGCCGACCGGTATCCCGGTCCATCCGGAGATGACCTCCGCGATGGTCTGCCCGGTGACGCAGACCTGCATCATCGGAGTCCTGCCCTGGATCCCGGCCAGCTTGGCGCATTCAGGCTTCCGAGCTCGGCGCGCAAGGGCTCGGCCTTTGCGCCGTCGCCGGCCGTGGCGGCGCGGCGCTGCTCCTCGAGTTTCGCGCGGATCTGCTTGATTTGGTCGATTATTTCGCGTTCCTTGTCCCACTGCTCCTTGAGCTTGGCCAGACGTTCCTCTTCGGCGGTGCACGCCGACCGCAACTCCCCGATTCGCTTATGGTGATCGCTCCCGGTGATCGCTTCGCGTTCGAGAGCGCCGATCTCGACCCCGATCTGTGTGATTGTGCGCTGCGCATCCTCGATCGCCGGCGGTCTAGCGTCCTGCCCGATCGCGACGCGCGCGCAAGCCGTGTCGAGCACGCTGACGGCCTTGTCGGGAAGCTGACGACCCGTGATATAACGATGCGACAGCTTGACCGCGTTCTCCACCGCCTCGTCGAGGATCCTGACCTTGTGATGATTCTCGAGCGTCGCTGTCAGCCCGCGCATCATCACGAACGCCTGCTCCTCGGTTGGTTCCTCGACCTTGACCGGCTGGAAGCGCCGCGCCAGCGCGGCATCCTTCTCGAAGTACTTCTTGTATTCCGCCCAGGTGGTGGCGGCGATAGTGCGCAGCTCACCGCGCGCGAGAGCGGGTTTGAGCAGGTTGGCGGCGTCGTTCTGGCCGGCCTGTCCGCCTGCTCCGATCATCGTATGCGCCTCGTCGATGAACAGGATGATGGGCTGCGGCGAGCCCTTGACCTCCGAGATCACCGTCTTGAGGCGGTTCTCGAACTCACCCTTGATTCCGGCGCCGGCCTGCAGGAGTCCGAGGTCAAGCGTGCGCACGGCGACGTTCTTCAGCGGTTCGGGAACGTCACCCTGCGCGACGCGCAAGGCGAATCCTTCGACCACCGCGGTTTTGCCGACCCCGGCTTCGCCGGTCAGGATCGGGTTGTTCTGGCGGCGGCGGGTCAGGATATCGACCATCTGGCGAATCTCGAAGTCTCTCCCCAGCACCGGATCGATCTTTCCCTGGCGGGCGTTGGCGGTGAGGTCAATCGTGAACTGATCGAGCGCCTTGGTTCCAGCGGCAGCCAGCGGCCCGTCCGCCGGCGCTCCCGATGGCTGCGCGCCCGCCGGCGCGGCCTTGGCCTCGGCAGATCCCTCGGTGATTTTCGCGAAATCGCGCCTGAGCGACTCGATCGAAATCGCGTCAAATTCCGACGAGATCTCGCGCGCCAGCCGCGCCAGATCCTCAGCCCAGAGCAGCGCTACCAGCAGATGGCCCGAGCGGACCCTGGCGGAATTCTGCTCGACCGAGGCGAGTATCCACGCTTCCTGGATAAGCCGCGGCAGATGCGGCGACAGCGCCGGCGTCCGCGCGTTGCCGGTCTTCAAGCGATCGAGCGCGCGCGTGAGATCCCGGGTCAGGCGGGACGAGTCTATCTGGTAATGGCGCAGTATGGCGGCGATGTCGCTGTCGGGCAATTCGACCAGCTTGAGAAACAGATGCTCGACATCGACGTCATAGTTGGTGCGGGTAAGGCAAAGCCCGGCGGCCGCTTCGAGCGCGCTGCGGCAGGGCTCGTTCAGTTTGCCAATCAGTGGTTGCAGGCTGACATTCATTCCCATTCACCTCGCGCGTGTGGTCGATTCATTCCGGCAGCGCACCGAGAAGGGTAACGCCGCCCGAGAAGAGCGCCTGATCGTCGTCACGCGTAAACTCACGGGTCTTGAGCCAGGCAGAATAGCCGAGCCGCAAATCGCGGCTCCCGAGCCGCGCGTAAGGGACCTCGGCCGCCCGCAGAACGAGTTGGAGGTCGAAGTCGAACTCCTGGCCGGCGCAGTAGCGGATCATCTGAACCAGCGGCTTGAAGTTCTCGCCGTCCGGCAAAAAGCGCAGGAACTGCGAATAATAGAGCGGTCCGACCCGGACCTTGAACTTCGCCTGCTGGTCCCAAATCCGCTTCCCCGCGATTGCGCTCAGGCCGAGCGAATTGTTGGACTCGCCCGGTCCCAGCCGGGAGCGGTCCGGCTCGGCGATCTCGAGCCATTGACCCACGAACTGGATGACCTCCATCGGCACGCCGAAATAGTCGCTCATCACGCTGGCCAGCGCGCACGCGGATCGTGGACGCTGGGCGAGCAGACCGGTGTAGAACAGCAGCGGTCGATCGCCGAACTCGAGCCTGCCGCGCAGACCGCCGGTGCCCATTCCAATCAGATCGAAGAGGTGCAGCGTGAAGCTGTCGCTCGCGCCGTTCTTGTCGCGTGCGCTCCGTTCGAAGCCAATCTTGAAGCGATATTTCTCCCACGCGCGATAGAACAGCGAAATCAGGCGATGGTTGAAGATGTCGAGGAAATCGCGCAGCGCATAGTCTTTGCGCCGCTGCCGTTCGAGCAGCAGCACCGTGTAATGGCGGGGGAGCGAGACTCAACTGACCGGCCAGGCCCAGGAAGGCCGTTGTCATCTGCGCGGGTGCGTCGCCGTCGCGCGCCGGGGCCAGATCCTGAATATCGCTGGCCGGGAACCCCAGCGTCAGATACGAGTGAAACCGGACCACCTCATCGGCAGGACGGGCCTGGCGCCCGATCGGGCTTCGCTCCGGATAAACTGCCTCGAGCAGGCGGACCGCCTGGAAGAAATCAAAGCGGTATCCTTCCGAGAACAGGATATCTTCTAAAGGAGGATCTGACTTCCTGCTCTCGGAGGCCATCGCTTCAGCGGCTCCTCGCGCTGTTCGGTAATCGCGACCAACTGACTGAACGAATTCATCGAGCTGTAGAGGGCGAGAAATCTTTCGAGCACGGCGGCGAAGAGAAAGACCCCGCTGCCGACATATTTGGTTTCGTCGAACTGGATGGTCACTTCGAGGCCGCGGCAGAAGCCGTTCCACGGCATCTTGGGCGGCCTGGCTACCACGCGCCGGCTGCGGACACCGGTGACCCCGGCGATTTGCTGCTGAATCGCCGCCGAGCCGCGGAAATCGTAGAGCTGAAGAATCTCCTGCAAGGCCTCGCGACCTTCGGATATCGAAAGATAGTTGAGCGAAAGATGCGACAGCAGCCGCCATTGGGCGCCGCGATGGAGCGGCGGCCGCAGCGTCTCAGTCGGCTTCATCAGGCAATTGATCCGTGAAAGCGGCGCCGGCCCTTCGAGCTTGAAATCGCCGCTGGAACCGCGTTGCCGGCCAAAGGGAAGCCGGGCCGGCAGGTCGCGGTTGGTGCAGGTGACGCGGACCGTCAGGGTCTCCAGAGGGGGGAAGCTCGGCCGGAAGTCGAGATCGACCAGCGACAGGTGCACCTCGGTGCCGGCGTCGTCCTTGCGCTGCGATGGGCTGCGCTTACTGTACCAGAATGCCTCGCCCCGCTGCTCGGCGGTGTGCTTGTAGGAGTAGAACGGCTGGAAGGTGATCGGGTCGCGCAGGGCGGGCGAGGTGCTGGTGACGCTATCGATCGAAAAAATCTCGGTCGTGTTCTGACGGCGGACGTCGGCGATCACGCGATACTCGGTCTGCGCGCGGTCGAGCCGAATCGGCTCGGCAAGCTGCGAGAACAGATTGACTATCGGTGCGCATCCGAGACGAAAAGTATCGGCACTGATCTGTTGCTCGAGCTGGGGCGTGCGGTCGAGGAAGAGCACGATCTCGAAGTTCGCGCCCAAGTCCGCGTGCACCGCGCGATCGAGGCCGGCGATATCGAAGAACAGATACTTCTCCGGATAGGCGAAATACTCCTGCAGCAGTCGATATCCCAGAAAGGATCGCCCCGAGTAGGGCAAAACGCCCTCCTCAGGATCGAAGCCGACTTCGTGCACGCTGGAGGCCGGCAACATCACGAATTTCGGCTGCTTGTCGCCGCCAGCCGCCCGAACCTGTACGGCGCACAGGTTGCTGAATATCAACTCGTAAAGCCCGTGGACAAGAGGTCCCCCGCCGTTGAGGAAGAGCCGCAGCCGGTCGAGTTGAAGCTCGGGCAAGCTCGTACCGGCAAGGCATTTGAACTCGATCCGGATGGCCGAGGTGGCCTGGCGCGGCGGATTCAGCCGATCCGGTGCGTCCAACCTGGCCGCAGCCACTTGCAGCGGCCAGAGCGTGGTCGGATAGCAGGTGCGGAACCGGCAGGGCGTGCCGCTCACGGGTTGCGAGTAGATCCCCGCGCCGCGATCGATCTTGTAGCCGCCGGTCATCTTGCCCTGATCCGGATCGCATACGAATTCGGCGATCGAAAACGACGGCATCGGGCTCGAAGTAGTGCGGGTAGAGGACTTCGAGCAGCGCGTCTGTCAGCTCCGGAAAATCGTCGTCGAGCTTGTGCCGGATGCGAGCGGTCAGCAGCGCAAACGCCTGGATCAGCCGCTCGACGTGCGGGTCTTCGCAGCGGTTGGGCTCGAGCAGCAGGCGCCCGGCGATCTTCGGATATTGCGCCGCGAACTCCGCACCCATCTGGCGCACGAAGTTCAGTTCCTGCTCGAAGTAGGTCAGTAGCTCGTCGGCCATTCAGTCTTTGCCCTGGACTGAGTATTCCTGCGTGGACAGATGGAGCGTCGTGTCGAAGGTCACCGGCTCCGGCGAGGGATCGACTCTGAGTAACGCCTCGACCTTGAAGCGCAGCGCCCGGTCGGTCTCGCTCGGCGGTTCCATCGTGACGCGAACGCGATGGAGCCGCGGCTCGAAGCTCGCGATTGCGCCCTCGATCGCGCGTTGCAGGCGGCCGCGATCGTCGGAGTTGAGCAGGTTGTAGGTAGTGAAGTCCGGCAGCCCATAGACCAGCAGCGACTTCCGCACCGCGCCGAACTCCTCGGGGATCTCCCATAGTGCTTCCTGGCGCGAGTTGAGCAGCTCTTCCAGGTCGCGGGCGACCGAATTCTTCTGCGCCCTGATGTCGTAAAAGCGCTTTTCCGCCGGCTCGGCCGACACGTCCGGGCGTTCATCCAGGAGCCGGTCCAGCAGCGAGGGAACTATCCTCGGATCGCGTTCAGACCGTGCCATAAGCTGATGCCAAACCCGGCGAGGCCGAGGGCTTCCGATCGCGACGGGGCCGGATATCGCTCCTGGCAAACCCAAGGTTGCGAGCGGCCGGCGCCCGTCCGATAAGAAGCACGAAGCAAGCTATGTCCTGATCAGTCCATCGATACGGATGGACGACCGGCGGCGAAAGCGATCGCGCTTCCGGCCAGTCGTCCGTCGGCGGAGGCTGCCACCCAATCGCGGCGCTACGCCATCTTGGTATTTTTCTCCAGGTCCCAGCCGAACGCGGGCGCGTTCTCGGCGGTCCCGTCGTCTTTCTGGCCCTTGTACTCTATCTTGATGGTTGCGTAGTTCAGAGTGAAGGAATCGATCGGAATCTCGGCGCCTGAGGAACCTCCGGTCTGATAGCTGGTGATCATCACAGGCTTGAGGGTGATTTTCATGTATTCGACGGGCGTGTCTCCGGCCGCTTTGCGGCAGGTGAGGATGGCGCCGCCGCTGAGATGCTTGCCCGAAGCGCAGGCCGCCATCATGGGCGTCGATGCCTTGCAGCACATCATGCTGAAGCTCATATCCCCCATGTTCACTTTGCCGGAGCCGGCGCCGCTGTTCTGTCCGAACGTCCCCTGCTGCGCCTCGTTCCATGACCAGGATATGATTTCGATCTCTTTTGAGTGGGTGTTATCCTTGCTCTCTCCGTCGATCGTATCAAGTTTCAGGAAATAATCGACTGCCATTTTGCGATGCCTCCTTGGCTATTTGATCTCTACTCAATCCTTCAACAGTGAAGCTTCTAGCCCCTGGCTGATTGCGGCAGATCGGCGACCAGCCGCAGCGAGGCCGTCAGCTCGTCGAGCTGGAAGTGCGGCCGCATAAAGGCCACCGCCCGGTACGCGCCCGGCTTGCCGGCGATTTCGGAAACCTCGACGCGGGCCTCGCGCAGCGGGAACTTCGACTTGTCGGCCTGGGTGGCGGCGTCGCTGGAGATTACGTAGTTGGAGATCCATCGGTTGAGGAACAACTCGCAGTCTGAACGACTCATGAAGCTGCCGATCTTGTCGCGCATCATCGCCTTCAGGTAGTGCGCGAAGCGCGAGGTCGCCATGATGTATTGCATCTGCGAGGAAAGCCGCGCGTTGGCGTTGGCCGCGTCGGTGTCATACTTGCGGATCTTCTGGCAGGACTGCATCCCGAAGAACGCCGCGTAGTCCTGTCCCTTGCAGTGGACCAGCGGGATAAAGCCCAAGTCCGAGAGTTCCTTCTCGCGGCGGTCCGTGATCGCAACCTCGGTCGGGCACTTCAGCGCGACCTCGCCCTCGTCGGTGCGGAAGGTGTGGGTCGGCAGACCCTCGACCAGCCCGCCGCCCTCGACGCCGCGAATCGCGGCGCACCATCCAAATTTTGCGAAAGCGTCGGTCAGCCGCGTGCCTACCGAGTAGGCCGCGTTGCCCCAGAGGTATTTCTTGTGGTCCTTGCCGTCAACGTCCTCCTTGAAGTTGAACGCCTCGACCGGGACGGTATCCGGCCCGTACGGCAGGCGCATCAGGACGTGGGGCAGCGTCAGCCCGACGAAGCGCGAATCTTCCGAATCGCGGAAAGATTTGTACTTGGCGTACTCGACGGTATCGAAGATCTTGGAAAGGTCGCGCGGCACCCCGATGTCGGTGAAAGTGTCGAGGTTGAAGAGCGTGGAGTTGGCGGCCGAGAAGAACGGAGCGTGAGCGGCGGCTGCGACATTCGAGATCTTCTCGAGCATCGCGACGTCTTGCGGGGCGCGGCCGAACTCGTAGTCGCCGATCAGCGCTCCGAACGGCGCGCCGCCGAAGGTCCCGAATTCCTCCTCGTAGATCTTCTTGAACATCGTACTCTGGTCGAACTCGCTCGCCCGCTCGAGATCGCGGCGCAGGTCCTCTTTGGTCGAGTTGAGCACCTTGATCTTGAGCATCGGGCTGGTCTCGCTGGACGCCACCAGAAAGTGCAGGCCGCGCCACGAAGCTTCGAGCTTCTGGAAGTCCTCGTGATGCATGATCTGGTTGAGCTGCTTCGAGATCAACTCATCGATGTCCGCGATGCGGGTGTTGATCGAGGTCTCGAGGTTCTTGGAGACGCGCAGCGTCCCTTGCAGGACTTCTTCGACCAGCGTGGCAATCTCGCGCTTGGACTGCTCGCGCGACTCCTCGTCGCGTCCGGCGCGGGTTTCGGAGATGACCTGATCGAGCAGGCTCGCCTGCTCCTTGGTCTCGACGGCCGCCGCCTTCCCCTGGGCTTGTTCTTTCGCCTCAGCCATTGTCATATCTCCTAGGATTTCTTTTCGCCGTCAGGGTCTGCGGCGGGCTTGCCTTCCGCATGAAGCTTCTGGGCCAGCTCGCTGTTAGTCAGAATCTCCTGCAGCTTATCGGCCAGCTTTTCGTTGCTGTCCGATCTTGGCGAGCAGGCCGTGGAGCTGTCGCCGAATCTCCATCAGCTTGCGCAACGGCTCGACCTGCTTTGCAACCTGCTCGGGCTCGAAATCATCGATCGAGTTGACGCGCAACTCGACGCCGAGCTTGGTGTCGTCGTTGGCGAGCTTGTTGTCGACCGAGTAGGCGAGACGGGGGTGCATTCCCTTCATCACGTCGTTGAAGTTGTCGCGGTCGATTTCGACGAACTTGCGGTCGCGCAGGCGCGGCATCGCCTCGTCGGGCTTGCCCGAGAGGTCGGACATGACGCCCAGCACGAACGGCAGCTCCTTCATCTCGATCGCACCACCGGTCTCGACGTCGTAGGTGATATGCACTCGAGGCGGCCGAACCCGATCGATCTTGTGTTGCGTGCTTTCCCTGGCCATGAGGAATTTCCTCCTTAGTCAGCTTTCTAGCTGTTCTCTTGCGAACCCTTGATTCCGAGCGTCTCGCGAAGCCGCTCGAGCACACCCTGGTCTGCGATTACATCGGTAAGCCATTGCTCCAGCGGCATCTGGCCCCATCGGACCGCCCGGCTCACCAGGTAAGAAACCGGGCTGTGGGGCTCCGTGCGATGGAAGAACGAGGCCACCGCCTGGAGGCGCCGCAGCGCATCGGCGCGATCCACCGGATCGAGCGTCAGGCTGCCGCCGGCGCCGGGGTGGCCCGATCCCTCCGGCGAGCCGCCGGCGGCGGCGCCATTGCCTTCGGAGGCGGACACCGGATCGGGCTCCAGTTCCCGTTTCTTCTTGACGATCGCTTCGACCACGTGCTGGATGTCCTCAAAGGCCTTCTTGAGACCCATCACGCTCGGAGCGTTGCGTCCAAACTTCTCATCGACCGCCGTCCCAAGCTTGGCGCATTCGTCAGCGGCAGCGTTGAGGTCCTCGAACAACGCCTCGTAGAATTTGCGCCGGGCGCGGCTGACCGCTTTGTCGAATATTTCTCCGGTGATCTTGCCTTCGGCAATCGCGGCTTGCATCGCCTCGGGACTTTTCCGGCCGAGTTCCTCGACGGTGCGCGATTCCTGATAGCGTACGAAGGAGAAGCTCTCGCCCTTGTCATCGGGCTGGGTCAGGGGCACTTGGAGAATAGATGTCGGCAACTTGTCGTTGAGAAAGTCGATCGCCCCGGCCCGTATTTCCAGGTCTCCTTCTTCGGGCTGCGGATGGAGCGAGTCCCAGAACTGCTCGTGAAGCTCACGCAGCAGCCGGAACCCGTCGCGAGCGCCCGCGAACCCGTTCTGCTTGACCAGCGCTTCGGTGAGCCATGCCGCGATCTGAATGTCCTTGGTCTTGGCCGTCAGCGCCTCGGTCGCGAGCTTCGAAACCGCGCGCCAATCCGCTACCTTCAGATCGTGTTTCCACTCGCCTTGCGCGACGTTTTTCTCCGCGTCTCGCGCCTCTCGAATAGCGTCGTAAGTGCCCGCGTATCGCAGCGATTCGCCGGACGGATTCTCGCCCGGAATCGGCTTGAGAAGCACTTCGAAATCGATTGTCGGCTCGGACGCCATCGGTTGCTCTTAAGGTCGGGCTGGGCGCGCGCTTATATGATCTTTCTATCGAGATTACGCTAACACTATCACGCGGAAATCACTACTGCCGGACGATATCGAACTCGACCTCCCGCAGCTCAAGGAGCGGCTTCTCACCCTCGTCCACGAAGAAAAGGCGCTGGCCCATCCCACCGAGAAGGCCCGCTCCCAGATCTTCCCAGTCGGTCATCCGGCCGAGCCTTACCAAATCGTTGGAATGACGATGCGAGCCGTAGTACAGCACCGGAATGAAGATCGCGCCGGCGGGACCGTCGACGGTCTCGAGGGTGGCGGGAATCCAGATCAGGTCGCGGAGCTTCTTGGGGGCGTTTATCGAAAGATGTTTTACCTGGCTGAACGGCAGCCAGACGTAGCGATCATGGATGATGACCTCGAGCAGGGGTCCCAGAATCGCGTTCTCATCCGAGAAATCGGCAAAGGCCTGCCCGTCGATCCGGCCCGACACCTGAGCTTCAGACTCCGCCGCCTTTTCCAGCGCCGCCCTGGCCTCTGCGGGATGCGCCTCGCGCAGGCGATTGAGCGCCTCGAGATGGAGAATCGCGAACCCCGGCGGTTGGATGAGAAAATCGGGCTTTAGTCCGTCGGTCATCAGGCGCGAGCGGGACTTCTCCGCCGTCAGGATGTTCCGATAGACCTGGGTTCCGATTTCCGCCTTGGCGTCCTGCTGTCCGATCACGTCGAGCTGGCGCTCGGCGCGCTGATATTCCCCGCTGAGGCACAGCAGTTCGAACAGGAATGTCCGCAGTTGAGAGTCCAGCGGATGGGCGCGGACATCTCCGGACAATTGTTCGACGGCCGCCGATAACTGGCCGGCTTCAAGCAGGCTCTTGGCGTCCATACGCTACTTTGTGCCGCTCAAGGATAGAAAAAGGCCCCTTCCGTACGCGAGGCAGTCGTCTACTGCCCGATCAACGAGTGCATAACACCGAAGGCGTCGCGATGTCAAACTCGATTTGCGGAGGTCACGATCTGCGGAGCTCCAGACGGAAAGTTACTCTGGCCGTCGCCTGCGGAGTCCTCGGCTGAATCCGCTATTCCCGGCTTGGCGGCGGCACAAATCGCGCGCTTCGCGACGCGCGGTCGCTCAGGGAAGGTTGGCGACGAACTTGGCAAACGTTGAGTTCCCTTGCTGGAAGGCCATCTCGGCTCTGAATTCCCGGCTTCCCAATGCCTTCTCGATGTTCTTCCTCGACATATCGAACATCGCCCACGCTGACGAGAAGCCGGGCGGTTTTTCATTTCGCAAGGTCAGTACACAGGTCTTTCTGTCCGCGGTGACGAGTATCTTATTGCCGCCTGCGATCACAAATGTGCGATTTGCGTCGAAGAACTCCTTGATCGACTGTTTCTCCACCTTGTAGGCCGTGGAGAAGCAAGGATCGTAGAACTTGCCTTGGCACTCCAGGTGGTAGTGCCCGAGAAGATACAACCGTTGTTGTAGTCCTGACCGTCGAGCTTACGGACGTTGCCATGCACCTTGGGGTCGAAGCACGTGTACGCGGGACTCGTCCACACCGTGCCAGAACCTGTGTCCTTCGAGTGGGCGTCGGTCTCCTTGATTCCCAGCCCTTTGATAAAAACCAGCCTGAGAGCGTCGGCAATGTTGCCGCACGTCGCGGTCGTGAGCGTTCCGTCAAGAAGCCGTTCGCCGAGTTTTTGGCAGGCCTGGCTCGCCACGTAGCTCCAGTGCGATTTCGCGTAGTGCAGAAGATTGGTGAATGCGCCGTCGAGGATACGCTCCTGCGATGCTCCCTCCGCGCGAAGCGCCGCGATATCGACGGGGGTGCTGAGTATTGTGTCCAGTATGGCCATGAGCCGGATCCTCAGCCAGTCCTTATGCCATGCTCGCCGGATTCGGGCCCTTTGATCATTCAAAGTACGGCAGCGGCGTCGGCGGAGGAAACTTCGTTTTGGCCCAACTGATGAAACTCGCCGCCGTGTAGTCAACTTGTGTCAATTGCGGGTCGTGCTCGATCGATACCGTGGCGTTGTTGCCCAGACACTTGCGTTGGTTGAGCCAGAACACGAAGTAGTAGATGCTCTGCGCGTTGGGCGCGTAGTGGCCGCTCTGGTTCGTGACCCATGTTGCGAGTCCGTTGTTGGCGACGAGCATGCCTGAACAGCGGATCTTTTCCCCTTTCTTGGCTGAGGCGTGGACGAACCCATCCAGCCCGTGCTCGTGGGCCCAGAGGTGACATTCCTTGTCCCATACGAATGCCACGGCCCCCGGAGGACCCTTGCCGCTAGGCCCGAAGGCGATGGTATTGAGGGGCTGCCGTGGGCCCGCCGTCGCGATCCGCGTGTACTCCATCCCTCCGGTTTTCATATACAAGTAGGCCAGATCGAGATTGTCGTAAACGATGCGGGCGGGATTCTTGAAGTCCTGGGCGCCCGGCGTGACGCCCGGCGTTCCCACGCAGAAGGGGTGGTATTCGAGCCACTCGTAAAAACTGGCATTGGCGTTGGTCGCCCGGTCCGGATTCGAGGCGGGGTTGTCGGTCAGGTATTCGAGAAAGGCTTCACCCATCTCGTTAACACTTGTGTCGGCCGCTGGATCGGCGGGGTCGAGAAAGACAAAGGTCTGGCGGTGATAAGGGTCGACTTTCTCGATCGTCGCGTAGGGGGTCGCGTGCAGTTTTTGGCCACCGTCCCGGATGTGTCCCCCCTCGGCGAGACCCCGCAGGAAGATCGACAGTTGCGCCTTGTCCTTGTACTTGGGTTTGGCGGTGTCGTGCCACTCCTTCATCTTCTCGAGGTAATCTGCCTTCTTCAGGGCCCGCCTGCCGAGCGAGCTAACCCACACGTCGATCTGGTCAGTGAGTTGCTTGCCGCCAACCGTCTTGGTTCCGAGCAAGTGATCACGGCCAAGGAGTTGAAGATACTTCTCGCATAAGACATTGATAAATCGCAGCTTCTGAATCCTGTCGGCAAACTTCGTCGAGTCGTCCTTGGCGATCTTGTCATAACGAATGATCTGAACCCCGATCTCCTGGAGAGCTGCCTGGGGCGTTTTGACGGGGGCGCCGCCTGGCTTGTTGGCGACCGTCCATCCCCCTGCCCCCACTCGATGCCCGCCCATCAGGGGATTGGCGCGCGCGGCAGCCTGCGCAGCCTGGTTCTGAATCAGCGTCCACTCCGCAGGGGAGAAAATGTCACGCCAAGGGTTCTTATCTCCAGCCATAAAACTCTCCTCGTCCGACCAGTAACCCGATTAGACCGGGATTTGCACTTTGGTCTCCAGTACCAAAATTGGTTGAGATTCGCACGGGTACGGCGCGGTTTGCAAACTCATCTTGCCGGCGAAGTTTGCCGCGCATCGGCGGCCGCGTATCCCGTTGGCGACGGCAGGAGGAGGCGATTTGACTTTCGCCGCCGGCAATGACAAGAATTTGCCGGGTTTTTCGCGTCTGATACGCCTGAGCCCCCGGTCCCGGCGCGCGTAACGGTCCGCCGCACCGGCCCGAGTGGGGAAAACGAGCAATAGGTGATTTGTGGAGCCTTTACGCCCGCTGTTCTGGGGGCAGGGAATGCTCCTGCAGCCCCAGCATTTTCAGCAGCAGGACAGTTACCACGCCGGCCTTTTGCATCATCTGGTCGGCCTGCTTTCGCCGTTCTTTTGGGGGGTCTATTCGCTGCGCATCAATGAGCCGGCGCTGCAGAACTTCGTCTTCGAGATCGAGCAAGGCGAGTTCCTGACCTTCGAGGGAACGCTACTGCGGGTGGGCGGAGATCTTCTGCCGTGCACCGCAAGGGTGGCGCCGCGCTCGTTCCAGCAGGATCTCGATCCGAGCGGCAAGCCGCTCTCCGCCTATATAGGCGTACGTCGCCTCAATTCCGCCGAGGGCAATCCGACTGCAGGAAACGGCGAGGGCGGCGGAGCTACCTCCAATCGCCGGTTCGTGATCGAGGAATCCGAGGTCTCGGACGCCTTCGCCCCCAGCGACAATCCGGTTCAGCTCCAGTACGTGGTTCACGAGGCGCAGATACTCTACGACGTATCCGCCGAGCGGGCGCAGGATTACGAGCTCATCAAGGTCGCCGAGATCCTCCGCTCGCCGGACGGCAAGGGCGGGGTTCGCTCGCAGCAGTACATCCCGCCTTCGATCTCGGTCAAGTCCTCGCAGGTGCTCGAGGCGATGCTCAAGGAAATTCGCGACCTGCTCACGGCCAAGAGCCGCGAGCTCGGCCAGTTTACGCGCCGGCGGGCCAGCGGAGCGGAACTCGGAGCGCGCGACCTCGGCTACGTCTCGATGCTGCAGGCGGTCAATCGCCATATCCCGCTGTTCCACCATCATCTTGAAGGCGGCGAAGCCCAGCCCAACCAGATGTACGGGTTGTTGCGGCAGGTGGTCGGAGAACTCGCGTCATTTTCATCGACGATCTCGGTGCTCGGCGCTCGCGGCGCCGATGACGGCCTGCCGCCCTATCAACACACGAATCTGTGGCCGTGCTTTTCGCTCGCGGTCCAGCGCACGCGCGAGCTGTTGAACGAACTCACTTCGGCGCCGGTGGGCGAGATCCTGCTCAAGCACGATGGCGAATATTTCACGGCGCCGCTCGATCAGAAGTTTCTCACCGGCGACAATCGCTATTATCTGGCTATTCGCAGCGATCTCGGTCCGGCCCAACTCTACAAACTGCTGCAGGAGACCGGCAAAGTCACTTCACGCGACGACATGCCGAACCTTCAGAGAGCGGCGCTGTTCGGGCTGAAACTCGAAGTGCTTGAAACGCCGCCCGAGGAACTCGTGATGCGCGCGCACTACCGCTACTTCCTGGTCGACCAGCGTTCCGAACAGTGGAAGAAGATTCGCGAGCACGGCACGATCGCCGTCTTCAGCACTGCCCTGCCGCCCGAAACGGAGATCCGGCTGCTGGCTATCTGGGGCAAGTAGGCGGCTGGCGCAAATGGTCCCCACGTTCCGCGAGATTCTGACGCCGCTATTCGCCTACGTGCTGATGTTCGCGCAGACGCCGGAGGAACAGCAGCGCCCGTTCGCGGAGGTGCGGGAGCGTATCGGAAAGCTGATTGCCGACCAGCGCCTGGCCGTCAAGCGTCACGACCTGTCCGCGCAGGACTATGACACCGCCTGCTTTGCGGTCGCCGCGTGGATCGACGAAATGGTCATGCGCTACACGGCCGGCTCGAACCGCGCGCTCTTCGACGAATGGCGGCGCTCTCCGCTCCAGGCCGCTCTGTTCCACACCACCAACGCCGGCGAGGAGTTCTTCGAGCGGCTGGGACAGCTCAACCCCGCCCAGAAGCAGCTATACGAAGTCTACTACCTGGCGATGGCTCTCGGCTTTCGCGGCAAATACTACGATCCCGCCCAGGAGAATCAGCTAATCGAGTTGCGCCGCGAGTGCGCCACTCACCTGCCCGTCCCGATTTCCGATCTGCTCGATATCGAGAAGCGCCAGGAGCACATCACGCCCGAGCCCTACGCGCAGAAGCCTCCGTCGGCAAAGCCAATCGCGCGCCCCTGGTCAATCTATTGGCTGGCCGCTCCGGTGGCCGTGGCTGCGGTCCTGCTCCTGTATTTCTTCTGGCCCTCGGGTCCCGATCCGGTCGCGGTCCAGAATGCCGTGCGATCCTTCGATTGCGCGCAGATAACCGTCAGCGGGATCGATCACGGAGTCGTCAAACTCAAGGGTCACGTCGAGAGCGATCAGCAGCGCGAGGCGGTCCGCGAAAAGCTCCGCTCGATACGCCGCGTCAAGGGAGTGAGCGACGACCTCAGTGTCATTCCGCGCCCGTTCTGCGAAGTGATGGAGGCGCTGGGGCCGCTCGAAGACGCGAGCCGGAAATCAGGCTTCGATTTGAAGGTGCAGCCTTCCAAAGGATGTGGCGCGACTTACTATAATCAGGAAAGACTGGTTATCGACGTGTCAGCCGACAAGCCGCTCCACTATACTTACGTCGATTACTATACCGCCGATCGCGCTACGGTCGCGCATTTTTTTCCCAACGTGTACCAGCCGGACAACATGATCCAGACCTCGTCTTTCACGTTGGGAGCCGAGAATGGCTCCAACAAGTGGCATGCCGATGTGCAGTATCCATTCGGCACCGAGATGGTGACCGTGGTCTCGAGTCCCAAGCCCCTGTTTCCGCAGCCGAGACCCGACCTGACCGAGAACGCCGAAGCCTACCTGTCGCTGCTCGCACATCAGCTTCAGGCGGACGCATCAGGCGCCGGTAACGACAAGGCTGCGGCTTACTGTTTCGTCACGACGCAGGAAAAACCCTGATGGCGATCTCGGATACCCTCAAAGGCGCGTTGTCGTCAGAAAAGCTGGTGTTCATCGGCGTGATCCTGGCGGCTATCGCGGTGATCGCGGCTTCGATGTGGTTGGGTCTTTTCCACTGGCTGATTCTCGCCGCCCACAAGCGCTGGTTCCTGGAGGTCGTCGTTGCAATCGCCGCGATCGCGCTGATAGCGGGGCTCTTCTGGGGGATCCCCTGGTTCAGGGAATGGCGGTTCGTGCGTCAACAGGGCTCCGGCTTCCGCGCAGGCGCCGGAGAAAGCCCGCAGGAACTCCGCGCCAAGTTTGTCAGCGCGATAGGCAAGCTGAAGAGCCTGCCGCAAGCCTCCGGCAATGGTGACGGCCTATATTCGCTGCCATGGTACCTGATGCTGGGACCGGCGGAGTCGGGTAAGACCGCCGCGATCGTCGCGTCAGAACTGTTCTCGCCGCTCACCGCATCGTCGGCCGGGACTGCGACTCAAAATTTCGATTGCTGGGTCTCCAATACGATGATTGTGGTCAACACCGCGAGCCGGTACGCAGTTCCTGCCGATGCAGCGAAGGACCGCGCCGAATGGTACCGGCTGGTGAGGCTGATCCGCTACTATCACGGACGCGAACCGCTGAGCGGTCTGATCGTCGCGATTCCGGCCAATCAACTGCTGTCCGAATCCGAAGACAAGCTGCGCGAACTGGGAGGCAAGCTCCGCGAGCGCATCGAGGAGTCGATCAACCAACTCGGCGTTGACTTGCCGGTCTACGTTCTGGTGACCAAGGTTGATCTGCTCGAAGGCTTCCAGGAGTTCGTGGGGCTGCTGCCGCAACGCGTGATGGGTGAGGCGGTGGGCTATGTCGATCCCGCAGCCGGCCGACGAGGGCCGGAGGCGCTCGGCCGATTCGAGGCCGGCGTGCATTCGGTATACGAGCGTCTCAATTTTCTGCGATCATCGATCCTCAACGGGAATACCGCCGAGGAATTGCGCCGGTCGATCTTCTGCTTTCCCGAGGAATTTCGCGCGCTCGAAGCTCCCCTGCGCGGTTTCATCGAGCCATTGGTGAACGAAGACGTGCGTTATCACACGCCGCTGTTTCGCGGGATCTTCTTCGCCAGTTCGCGCAGTCAGGGCGCTCCGGTTTCATCGCTGCGCAAGCAACTGGAGATTGCTGCACTGCCTCCATCCGACGGAAAGCCGGGCAGAGCCTGCTTCCTGAACGATCTTTTCAGCCTCGTCCTGCCCCGCGATCGCGCCCTGGCCGGACCACCCACGCGGCGGGCAAAAGCGTAGAACGGGACGCTAACGGCGGCCCGATTCGGAGGTTGGGGGCTTTTTTGGTGGAACGCGCCAGTGGCCGGCAACTACCGGGTAAGTGCCGGCGGCCAGCATTATTCGCTTTGACCGCGCTCTGGGTGTTGCTGCTCGAGCGGTCCGCGATGCCGCAGACGCCTGTTGCGCTGGCGCTGGAAACTTCAGGCACAATCTCACCCGAAGTTACCCCATTCTCCGAAATCACGCTCGGCACCGCATTGAATCTGGGCGAGAGCGCGCAACTCGTCTTCGATGACTACCGCAGTTGCCGACAGGTTACTGTGACAGGCGGGCGAATCGAATTCGGTCCTGATGGCTATAAGACTTCGGCCGCC
This sequence comes from uncultured delta proteobacterium, assembly GCA_963830715.1. Classification (GTDB taxonomy): domain Bacteria; phylum Desulfobacterota; class Binatia; order Binatales; family Binataceae; genus CAVVMA01. The sequence continues at coordinate 85,606 of CAWHNS010000020.1, read as the reverse complement.
GCCAGGAGCATCGAAGCAGCGATGCCCTGTAAGCAGGAAGTTGTCCTCGAGCAGGGCGGCGAGCCTTCGACCCTCATGGCGCGTGACCTGAAAGTCCCGCCGGAAAAGCTCCAGCTGGCGACGCGGCCGAGTTTTGTTTTGGTGGGCGCGCGGAGCCAATTTTTCGCTGCGGTCAGGATAGCCGGACCCGCCGGCCCGATTCGCACAGTTGCGCTGACCGGTGCGCGCTTCGATTGGCCCGCTGATGCGGCCTCGCTCGGCGCGGGGATGCCCTACGAGCTGTCACTCATTCCGAAGTCCGCCTCGCAGTCCGTCAGCACGGCTCATTTCGTCGCGGTTGAGGAGCCCGACGAATCTCAGCGCCGCCCGCTGGTCATCATACGAGTCGAATAGCAATACGAATAGACCAGGACGCGCAGGTGTCCGTCAGGCGCGCAAGCGTCAGCCGCGCTCGACGCAGATATCGACTGCTCACGTCAGCCGCGTGCGCGCTGGCGGCTGCGGCGGTGTCGGCGATAGTGGCGGGGCCGACGGCGCTCGACGCGACACTGCTTGATCTGGAAGTCGCCGCGCGAGGAAGGAGCTTCGCGCCCAATCAGGTTGACGAGTCGCCGGTCGCTGTCGTTGCGGTCGATCGGCGAAGCCTTGACAGCCCGGAACTCGCGGCCTACCCGAGAGTCTTCCTGGAACCGCTATGGGCCAACGCACTGACGGCGGTGATGGAAGCAGGCGCGAAGGTGGCCGCCTTCGACGAGATTTTCGCCTACGATCCGAACACGTTTGCCGGAATCGGCCCGAAGTTCGCGCAGCCGTTTCTGGGCGCGCTCTACAAGTATCGCGACCGGGTCGTTCTTGCCCGCTCCGCGACCACCCTGCCCGGCCCGGCCATTCGCTTTCAGCGTCGGCTACGACTCGCTCGGGCTCACGGAAATTTCGCAGGATTCTGACGGGCGGTATCGCCACGTGGCGGCGAGCATCGACAGCAACGCCGGGCCTCAACCCACGCTGTCCGCGCTGGTCCTGCGGCGCGCCGGCTTCACGATGCCTACGGAGGTCCTGGTCACTCCGCGCCGCCACCTCGAAAGCATCCCGACCTACTCCCTGATCGATGTCATCCGATGCGCCCAGCCCGGACCTCAGGCGTTGCGGGCGGCATTCGGCGGAAAGATCGTGATCTTCGGCGGTACGCTGCCGGAGGAAGACCGCAAACAAACCTCGGGACGATTTCTGCCCGTGCCGCCCGGTGACTTTCCCGCGAGCGCCTGCGGACTCAGGCACATCGGACCGTCCGATCCATCGTCGAACACCGTGGCCGGCGTCTTTCTTCATGCTGCCGCGATCGAAGCCGTCGCGACCGGCGATCTGACCACGACCGCGCCGCGACCGATCGTCGCCGGAGTCTCCGCAATCTCCGCCGGCCTCGGCGCGGTTGCCGGGCTGGCATTGGCGCCGTGGACCACGGTCGTCTCGATTGCGGTGATGGTCCTGGTGTTGTTCTTCTCATCGGTCGTGGCGCTGCAGCTAAACTACTGGATACCGATCGGGATTCCCTTCATCGCGCTGGCGATCTCTCCCGGTGTCGCGTTCAGCGTGCGCTACCTCGCCGAGGAACGGGCTCGCCGCCGCGTTCAGCACGCCTTCAACCACTATCTCGATCCGGCGATCGTCGAGAGGCTGGCCGACGACCCCGCCGCGCTGAACCTCGGCGGAGAGCGGCGCGAGGTCACCGTAATGTTCGCGGATCTTACCGGCTTTTCCGCAGCGTCCAGCCGGCTTGAGCCCGAACCGCTCACGGCATTGGTCAACCGCTATCTCGGCTACGTGGTTGAAGAGGTGCAGAACAACAACGGCTATGTCGACAAGTTCATTGGCGACGCGGTGATGGCGATGTGGGGTGCGCCGGCGAGCGACCCCGATCATGCCGCCAACGCGGTGCGCGCAGCGATGGCTGCGGCGAGGCGCGTTCGAGGCGCAAGACTCGAGGACCTGGCGCGCGGCGCCGAGAGCTTTGCGCTGAAGATCGGAATCAATTCGGGGCCGGCGGTGGTTGGCAACGTCGGCACTGAGAAGCGCTGCAATTACACGGTCGTCGGCGAAACGGTCAACCTTGCGTCGCGGCTGGAGCGCGCGCCGGACATCTATCACTGTCCGGTTATAGTCGGGGCCCGTACTGCCGAACTTGCCGGGACTGAATTTCTGATGCGCGAACTGGATTGGCTCCTGGTCAAGGGGGCCAAAGAACCGATGGTGATTTTTGAGCCGATAGCGGCGCGCGCGGCCGCCTCGCCGGACCAAATCGAGCAGGCAGAGAAGTTCGCCGAGGCACTCGCGCGCTATCGAGCCAAGCGTTTCGAGGAGGCGGCGACGATCTGGGAGGATCTGGCGCGAAACGAAGGCGGTATCGACTCGGCCGGAAACGCCCCCAATGGAACAGCGCGAAGCAATCCGCCCCTCGTGATGGCGCGGCGAGCGCGCGGTCTAATCGCTCATCCCCCGCCGGATGAATGGAATGGCGCCCATGCCCTCGACCATAAGTGATCGATGTGTAATTCTTCCGGATGGAACCGGTCAGCCGCGGAAGCTTCAGCGGATCTGCCACAAACCAGCCACAAATTTTATGACTGGCCGCCGATGCTCGGGGAGAGCGCAGCGTGCACGCCGGCAGCGTCAGCCACTCAACCACGCCGCCGGCGTACCTGACGTCATGCGACCGGTCACATAGGTCGAATTATCGGTAATGACACCGTTGGATAATCGGCATTAAGCTCCGGCGTGGGCCGGTCCTTTACCGGGCCGCTCTACTGAGCGATTTTCTCTCCGGCGCCCTAAGCTGATATTACAAAGCTTTGAATGAATCAGCCCATGCAGATGACCCTTCGCAACGAGGTCGAATCGGAGCTGCGTCGTCTCATGGCTGCCTGGTTCCCGCGCAGCTTTGATCGACAACACGGGGGATTCCTTTGTGACTTCGACTACAGATGGAAACCCCGTGGATCGCAGGCGAAGATGCTTGAGTATCAGGCGCGGCAGACACTCGCCGCCGCCCGTGCATCAACTCACTCACCCGACCTGGCATTCCTGCGTGAGGCGGCCGCACATGGCTTTCGCTACCTCAGAGAGAGGATGTGGGATCGCAGTCTAGGCGGCTGGTATAGGCTTCTCAATCAGGCCGGAGATCCGTGCGAAGGAGCGACGAAGCATGGGCACGGCACGAGCTACGCGATCTCCGCCTGTGTAGCGTGTTATGCGACAAGCGGCGATCCGGAATGCCTGGAGTTGGCAAAGCTGGCGTTCAGCTGGCTGGAGGAGCACGCACATGACGACGAGCACGGCGGCTACTTCGTCTTCTACAGGCGAGATGGCACTCCGATCCTATCAACGGATCCATGGGCTATAGCGCCTGGCCGGATTCGGGACACCATTGGGACACCCATCGGTTTCAAGGACGCCAACACCACCTCGGATTTACTCAAGTCCTTCTCCGATCTCTATAGCGTTTGGCCGGACCCGCTGCTCAGGAGGCGGCTGGAGGAAACGCTGTACATCATACGCGATCGTCTCGTGGTCGCACCCGGCGTGATGCACACGTACGTTCATCCGGACTGGACACCGCTACCCGACCCTATCCGCTACGGGCAAATTCTGCGCTCGGCGAACCTTTTGCTCTCAGCTTCAGAAGTTCTCTTCGGCACGGTGGACTCGACGACCGAACGAATCGCCAAGTCCATGGTCGACACGATGTTGCGCTTCGCCTGGGATCGCGGCAACGGAGGATTCCATTTGGCTGGATCCAGCTTCGGCCCAATGTACTTCGACGATACAGTCGTCTTCGTGCGAGACAAGGTTTGGTGGCCTCAGGCCGAGGGTCTGAAAGCGCTGTCGGCAATGGCTCGACTGCATCCGGACGATCGGGCCGAGTACGCATCGCAGTTTCGTGCGCCTCTGGGAATACGTGAAGAAGTACGTGATCGATGCGAAGCACGGTGGCTGGCTTCCCGCCGGGTTCGACACGAACCCCGGGGCGAGGAGAGGGCCAAAGGCCACGGTCTGGAAGGACTCCTCGCATGAGACCGAAGCTCTGCTGGATTTACTCCCGATGCTGGATTCGTTTTGATCGGCCGACGCAGGGTCCTTTCGGCCCCAACTGCGGCTTTGAAAGCGACGCAGCCGCCGCAGGTCGATCCGGACAATGAGGCATGTAGCGATGAGAGCCGATGACACGCTCCTGGAGAGGATTCGGCATCGGGCCCGTGTCCGACGGATGAACATGAGGCCCGGGATTCAGATCGCTCCCTCCACCTATATTGCCAAAGGCGCGATGATCCAGACTGCCTCCGACGGCGTGTTGTTCGGAGGACGAATTATCGTTTCCGAGGGAGTAATCATTTCGGATGGCGTCATCATCGCCACCTACGGCGGCACCATCGAGATCGCGGCGAACGCTTATATCGGCCCATACTGTGTCCTCTACGGTCATGGGGGCCTCACCATCGGCCGGAACACCATGATCGGTGCGCACACGGTCATCGTCCCTGCGAATCACGGCTTTGAGCGAATCGATGTGCCGATGAACATGCAGCCGCTGACGCGGGAGGGAATCAACGTCGGCGAGGACGTTTGGATCGGATCCGGCTGCAGAATCCTCGACGGAGTCCGAATAGGAGGCGGTGCGGTGATCGGAGCTGGATCCGTCGTCACGAAGGATATCGACCCGTACAGCATCGCCTTCGGCGTTCCCGCCACTATCGTCAGGAGCCGCCAGAGCAAGTAGAGGCCCTCTCCAGGCGGAGATCGCGGATGTCCGAAACCTCGAAGTCTCCACGCAGCGCGCGTCAGGACCGACGAAGCAGGCGCTGCCACCAGTGATCTTTCCTGGCCGCGGGCTTTCGCAGGCGCTGCAACAGGAGATGCTCCGCGCCCGTGAGTGGTCCTCTGGAAACGCTTTCGAGGTTGCGACTAATCCAGTCGACCTTTCTCATGGCGACTATGACTCGGTCCACTCCCCGCTGAAACAAAGAGAACCGCAGCATCAGGTCCGCCAGCCGCGGCCGCAGCGTCTCGACATGGCCATATCCGCGCGCCGACGCTTCCGCGACTATCCGGTCCAGCTCCCATCCACGAAAAAACGGTGAAGTGGCGAGTGTTTGCCATCCGGACATCTTGCAGGCTGCGAAGACGGGACCGGCATCGTCAGTCGTAATGTTGAACGGTCGGATTGCGAATCGAAACGAGTTCTTGTTCCGATAGGGTTCGATGATCGCAGGATCCGCAACCCAAAGCCCCAGCGACCGCACATAGCCTTGCCTCTGCCAGCCAAGCAGCAGCTCCTCCTGCTCCTGGTTCTTCTCGGGGTGATCCAGAGGCACCACGACCAAGCAGTCCACGTAGGAAGTGCGCAGCTGCTCTAGAATGATGTCCATATGCCCGGGACTGTAGTAGCCTGCCTCTCCAACCGGATCGTTCGGCCCGAAATCCGTGAAGAAGTTCCAGGCCAGGATCGTTGCTTCGTCGCGCCTGCCGAGCGCATGAAGCACCTTGCCGAGGGCGACGCGCTCAGGCTGGTAAGTTGTGTCGAACCAGCGAATGCCATGGTCCAGGCACGACTCGACGATCGTGTGCTGCTCCTGCTCGGAAGCGGGCGGGTCGTTGCCCAGTTGGCTGATGAACGAGTGCCCGCCTAGAATGAGCGGAATCTCGGTCACTTTGTTCATCTTCGATTCCTGCTGCATCGGACACATCGCCAATGTGCGCCCGCCGTGATCTGCTATGTGTGCTCGCCCGCGCGCGAAGGGAGGCGCACGATGCCCGTCGCGCGCACCGACAATTCGCCGTCCTGATTGGTCGCCGTTTGCCTGATCTCGACCAGGTTCGTGCCGTCTTGCTGGAATGCGCGGGTGACTTCGCCGTTGATGTAGAGCGTGTCGCCGACCGGATTGTGCCGGCGTATTTCCACCGCGATATGCCGCAGAAAGCCCGCATCACCCATCCAGTTGGTCAGATGATGCGTCATCCATGAACAGCGCTCCGGCCCGTAATCGTATGCCGCCGGCGTGCCCACCATCGTCGCCAGGTCGTCCTCCCAATGCACCCGCTCGGGCACGTCAGGGATGCCGAACTTGTTCGCAATCCCAAGTCCGGGATGCTTCTGCAGTTGCTTCCACGCGAGCTTGTTCGCGCGTATATAGAGCCCGCCCCAGCCCTGCGCAAACGCGATAAAGCCCGACACCGTCATCGGACCTTTCACCATCGTCTGCAGCTTTTCGCCGGCCTTCACGTCCTCGAAGTAGCGCGGTTTCGATCCGCGAACCTCTTCGGCTGCATACAGCGCGAAGATCTTCGACAGATCCTCGCGCGTATAATAAGCCGGCTTCCTGGCCTTGACCTCGGTGTACTTCGTTCCGCGCTCGCGCGCCGTGTCGCGCTCGGTGCGAAAGCACCAGCTATCGCCCTCTGCCACCGTCTCGTCGTTCTGATTGAAGAATTCGCAGCGGTAGATCTGCTGGATCGAACGTCCCGCGAATCGCGTCTGATGCTCCACAAGGTCCTTGAGCCACACCCTGGTGGTGAACCCGTCGCCGAGCAGCATCGGCTTGTGCCAGGTGACATCCATCCCGGCGAACATCGCATGCACGCCCGGCAGTCCGCCGACATATCCGCTGAAAACCCGGTTCAGCGGATAAATGAATGACGGTGGCGCTACCAGCCGTCCGTACACCGACCTCGCCGCGTACGCCGGATCGCACCAGAGCGGATTGTCGTCGCCGATTCCGTGCGCCCAATGGCGGAGGTTGTCGCGCGTGGCCTCGTGGCACCACGGCTCGAGCGTGTCCTCGATCGCGACGCCGACCAGGCGGCGCAGGTCCTTGAGGCTTTTGTCCGTGATTAGCGAGAAACGCTGCTGTATCTGTTCCGACATTTGCGGACCCATTTCGCCGGGTGTTAAGCAACGCGGGAAATCATGCGGCGACCTCGCCATCGCTGTCGTTGCCGAAAGTTATCTCCCAACATAAAACCTTCGCTGTCGCAGGGGTAGGGCCGGTGGAATCTCAACGATCGCCGAGCCGCGGCCGTCGCGCAGTCGCACGCGTGAACACCCGATGCGCTGCGTCGTCACCGCTGAGAATTGGCCGGTCGGTGGCGAAATGAGTCATTGGGCGAGCGGATGGGCGTCGCAGCAGAGAGTGGGACTGCCAGGGCGCGAAGATGGGTCTTGCTTGCGATCTCACCGCCGTCGTCGGAATTGTGTGTAGCGACACCTCAGATGTTTCTGGCGGACCGGACCCCGTCGAAAGCTCGACTCGTAGAGCGCTGCGCGAACCTCCCAGGAGTGTTCTTTCACCATGTACTCGCCGACGTGGTCACTCTTGGGAGGCTCTTTGGCTGTCCGCGCCGCAGTTTCAGCGAAGTTCTCGATATCGTCGTACTCGACGATCGAGCCAAGACCGGTTTGCTCGATTAGCCATGCATTGGGCACGCCCGTCTCACAAATCACCGGCAGGCCGGTTCGGAGATAGTAATAGATCTTGCTGCTTTCGTTGTCCTGAATGGCGCCTTGCGCGAGCACGATGCCGACGCCGGCGTGCCGCTGCCAGTCCCACAGGTCGTCGCAATCAACTTCGCCGACGTGAATCAGAGCCTCAGGGTCAAGGCGGTCGGTCTGACCCGATCCCATCGCGACCAGGCGGACACCCCTGCGCTTGAGCGCGTGTCCCAGCCGGTTCAGCTTGTCTTGCCATTGCAGGTTGATTTCGGGCTGGTACTGCCTCGAATAGATCGATCCCGCAAAGAGCGCGACGGGTTGATCGAAGCCCAACCCCGCGTAGGGATTCGTGTGCGGTGGAGGAATCTCCGCGTCGACCCCGGTGGGAACCATGTACAATGGGACCTCGCGGCCGTGCTCTTTCCACAGCAACTCGGCGCTTCGATTGGTCAAGACTGTCACGATCCGGCTACGTCGCACGATAGCTTTCTGAAGCTCGAACAGGCGCTCTCGTACTTTGCCGAAGAAGTGGACTCCCTCGGTCGGTACGCTGCCCACCACCGACCCCAGTTTGCTGATGATGAACGGGTGATCGCCACCGCCCTCGGCGACGAGCGATTCGAATCCTGAGTGGAAAGCCGTCTTGACCACGTCGTAGTCGTCCCAGCGTACGAACCGGAATGGCACCTCGCGAAGGCGCGGCGCGCACAACTTCGGCTCTGAGTGGAGATTGATGACGATGTCTACCTCATGGCCGCGGCGTGCCAGCGCTTGCGCCATTCGATAGAAGCGAATCTGGGCCATGTTCGCGAGCTTGAGGCCCGGAAAGCGATCGCGCCGGTGAACGCAAGCGATCCGCAGCCGGCGATCAGGCTGAATAGTCAGATGGCTCAAACCGCGAAGGTCGGTCGAAGTTGTCATCGATGCTCGTTTCCAATCACGCCCGGACTGTTCCGATCCGCTCAAACAGACCGCGGTACGCTTGTGCGACATTTAATATGTCGTAAGTCTCGACGCTGCGGCGGCGCATCGCGTCCTGATCGCGCCTGCTTTGGGCAAGTACGTGCAGCAGGGCCTGCGAAAGCGCCTCGACGTCGTTCGGCGCGACCAAACGCCCGAGCGCCTCGTGGTGAATGATTTCGGGAATCGAACCGACGCGGGTGGCCACCACCGGCATACCGCAGGCCAGGGCTTCCAGCACGACCAGCGGACATCCTTCCGTCATCGACGGAAGTAGAAGCACCCGGCAAGTCTGATAGAGCAGCCGCACACGATAAGGCGGCAGCTCACCCAGGAGATGAATTCGCCCCGCCGAGATCAGGCCGCGCGCCCGCTGGCGCATGGCGGGTTCCAGGAAGAAGCCGGTGTCTGCGAATCCGGCCGGGTCGACGCCTCGACCCACCAACTGGAGTCCGTCGGTGATCTGATCGGCGACGCGCGCGAACCCGTCCACGGTCTGGCTCAGTCCCTTGATCCGATTGAGCTTGCCCACATAGAGAAGATCTCTTCGCTCGCCGGCGTCGGGCGGCGAGTAAAACTGCATATCGATCCCCGCCGATATTCGACGTACACGATTGAGCCCGTTTCCGACGACAGTAATCGAGCATCTCGCGGCTGACCACCACGACCTCCGTGCAGCGATCGAGCAGCGCGACGATCTGGTCCGCTGATAGCGCGCCGCACACGAACGAGCCGGGCACAGGCATGAGATTCGTCATGCCATGCAGTGTCATCACGAGTGGGATTCCTGCGCTCTCGCATGCGACAACAACGGCCTCGGCACATCCGGTCGTGAAATGGCAATGAACCGCGTCGGGGCGCTCCGCGGCGATCGTTTCATCGCAGCCGCCGCGGGAACTCGCCGATCTCAGCGCGGGAATTCGGCCGCAGCGCAGTGGTGAACAACCGATACATCGCGATGCGGCGACCCGCGAGGTCTGCGTGATCGGAGGGTCGATGCGCATATTGGATGATGCTTCCACCCGGCCCTTCGAGCTCGAAATTCTGGTGCGTAACGACGGCCACCGACATGCCTGCGGCGTGCAGTTGGAGGATCAGATGCTTGGCAAAAACCTCTGCCCCACCATAGGGTGGAGGCAGATTGCATACCGTGAGAATTCTCATCTCTTACGGCCGTGAAGATCGGCACCTGCCGCTTCCAGCGAACCCGCGGGTCGGCGCCTATCGCGTGTCGATCGAATCGTCCTGCCGCCCGCCACGCGCAATCGCAAAGTCGCCGCCGACGAGCGCGTCCATCTCTGTAGCGCGTCGGCGGGTCTCCGCGACTTCCTCTTGCAGCTCGGTCGGCCTGTAGACCCGGCCGGCGCGCACTGTCAGCACCGGGCGAATCCGTCGCACGCCGGTCTGGGGGTTGCCGTCGCAGTCGTGAAAAAGGAATTCACCCTGCTGGATCTCGAATGCGGCCAGATCGGCAACCGCGCCCGGTATGGCGGTGCCGAGACGGTCGGCCCGGCCGATAGCGGCGGCCGGGGCAGTGGTGACGTGGCGGACGATATCCGGCAGCGGCACGCCCAGATTGAGCAGCTTGGACGCAGTCTCCGGCAAGCTGAACACCGGGTGCTCGAAGCTATGAGCATGCAGGTCGGTACTGATTACGTCGGGGCGAAAGCCCTGCGCCAGCGCCCGTTTCGCCACTCCATAGTCAAAGCTGGCGCGACCGTGACCAAGGTCGAACAGCACTCCCCGCGCGCGTGCTTGCCAGACCTCCGGGAGTATCCGGCCGTCGGCTCCGATGATCAAACCATCGCGGCCGTCACGCTGGGATGGCGCACCGCCACGGTCGGCTTTGAAACAATGCGTAACGATGTCGCCACTGCGCAGCTCCGGGAGGATCTGCGCCAGAGAGATGCCGAATCCGATATGCAGCATCAAGCGGGTCTCGGCCAGCCGTGCAGCCTTAAGGGCAAGCCGCAATGGATCAACGCTGCTATCGCCGGTCTGAAAGCGGCCCAACCGGAGCTTCACACCCACACAAACGTCGGGCCAGTGCCGCACTACAAAGGCCGTCCGCTCCGGGTCAGCATAGCGTAAATCCTGCATCTCGCCGACCGGTCCATAGGTCAGGCCGATGCCCGATACGTGAACGAACGCGAGTATCCGGGTGCGCGAGGTAGCGACGACCTGGTCCCTGAATCCCAGGAAGTTCGCCCACCCGGCGCTGCCGGCATCGACGACCGTGGTGACGCCGGTGGCCAGGCATAGGGCGTCCGCTCTGATGCCCCAGGTCGTGGCGCCTTCGTATAGATGGGCGTGAAGATCGATCCAGCCGGGCGTTAGCAGCATGCCCGAGAGGTCGATTGTCTCTCGCGCCGGAACGTCGATGACGCGGTCCAGGGCAGTAATCTTACCGCCGTCGATGGCGACATCGCGGACGTCGTTGATTCCCTGAGACGGGTCGATCACCGTCGCACCGCGCAGCAGCAGATCAGCGGACAAGCAGATCATACGGCCTCTGTGCTACGTTGTGTTCCGGCGGCACTCGATGCTATTCGCTTCGCCGCCGCGCGATCCACCGCAAGCGCATCGGCAAGCGCGACAGATTGACTTCCAGCCGGTGGCAATCTTTATACTTTCCGCGTGACGCAGCAACTCTGATGTCGAACACTCCTCCCCAAAGCGGAATCCGCGTGCCTGCCGAGGTCATGCGCGATTTCGCGGCCGAACTCTTTTCGGGGGCCGGCATGGTGCGCCATGACGCCCGGTTTCTGGCGGGGCTTCTGGTCGACACGGACCTGCGCGGCGTGTTCAGTCATGGCACCTGGGCCGCCGCGGGCTACGTGCGGATGCTGCTGGCGCGGCGGGTCAATCCGACTCCTCGCATTACGATCGTGCGGGAAACCGCAGCTACGCTCGTGCTCGACGGCGACGGTGGCATGGGTCACCTGCCGGCGTCTGAGGCCATGCAGTGGGTCGTGGCGCACGCCAAGACCCACGGCGCGGCCGCCGCGACCACGCGTAACCACTTCCATTTCGGCGCCGCCGGGCTTTACTCGCGGATGGCGCTGCCGCACGACTGCATCGGAATCGCGATGTCTTCACATCGATATCTGCCGCGGCAGAATGACGATCGTACTATCCGGGCAGCCAGTGGCGGATCGCCGTTGAGTATCGCCGTGCCGACTGGCGCTCAACCGCCATTGGTGCTGGATATGGGCACCAACCTGCTACCGTGGGACGACGCCGTGTTCGCGCGCTACCCATTCGTGTACTTCAGGGGCCTTGGGCTCGCCGCCGCGATGCAGGCGCTGGGCGGCATCCTGGCCGGCATCTACTTGCCTGAGTGCAACGCACCCCAGTCGCCGTGGGAATCGAATCAGGGCGCATTGGTCTTTGCCCTGGACGTCAGCCGCTTCATCGCGATCGATACGTTCAAGTCGGAAATGGATCGTTACGTAAGTGACGCGCGCAGCCTCGAACCGTTGCCCGGACACGATCGCGCCGAGCTCGCCGGCGGGCTCGAGTGGCAGCGCGAGCTGGACTACCGCGAGTCGCGGTATCCCGGTGGGAGACGCTCACCGCGCCGCGCTCGAAGCCGTAGCGGCGGATCTCAGCGTACCAACTCCGTTTGCGCGGTTCGCAGAGACGCGCTTTGACGGCGACGCAGGCTCCTCACCCGGATAACAGGCTGGGGTCAAGGCGGAAGCCTCGGCTGATCGGATTGTGCGTCGGGATCATCAGGCGGGAGCTGCCGATCGTGAACGAGCTGCTCGACGAGTGATTCGACATGATCAGATTTTTCCGTGCGGCCCGGTTACCGTCACCCGAGCATAGAGGCGGGGCAGGAAGCCGGCCAGGTGGGTCATCTCCGTCCAGCAGTGGTCGAGCATGGGTGCCCCGATGAATTCGACGCTGCCGGGCGGGAAGATGAACCGGCTGCGCATCTCGCTGCCCCACGGCGTGCGCCTGACGGCGTGGATCAGCCGGGCGAACTGGTGGCCGTGGTCGCTGTCGGCCGTGGTCGCGCAGACCGCCGTGCCGTAGCCGGCCGCTGCGAGCTCGGCATGGCCGAGGCCGATCTCAACGGGATCGTGTGCGGTCAACCTCGATCGCGGTCAGGTCGCGACCGACCGTAAGAGAGCAATTTGCGACGGGTTCACGAGCTTCACCTTCTCGCGCCAGGGCGGACCGCGCTCCACCCCGCGCCCGAGGTGCTGGCCCGGCCGGGCTTGCGAAGGCGAGGCCTACCGCGTACTGAAAAGCATACCAGTGTCCGCTAAAGCGAATGCGACCGAGGCTCCGTTGCTCATCGAACGCGATGGACCGATCGAGACATTGGTGATCAACGATCACCCGCGCAATCGCATGAGCCTCGACTTCATGGACGCGCTGGAGGTGGAGGTCGCACGCGTCGCGGACGACTTTGGCGTGCGCGCCGTCGTCATTCGCGGTGCGGGGACCGAGAACTTCTCGGTCGGAATGGACCTGAAACAGCTCCCGGAGGGCATCGGACGAATGGGAAGTCTGGAGGCGCTCCTCGACCAACGCCTCCGCGTCCTCGACGCTATCGAGAACCTCCCGAAGCCAGTCGTCGCCGTGCTGTGCGGCTACTGCCTCGGCGGAGGTCTCGAGTTGCCGCTCGCCTGTCACTTCCGGCTGGCGGCGGCTGAGGGCTGCAAGATAGGACTTCCCGAGCTGGATCTCGGCACCGTCCCCGCATAGGGCGGGAGCGCGCGCCTCACGCGCTGCGTTGGACGCGATCGCGCCCTCGACATGATCCTTCGCGCGAAGAAGATCTCGGCCCCGAGGCGCTCAGGATCGGTCTCGTCAGCGAAGTCTGGCCAATCGAGGAGCTGTTTGAGCGCGCCCACGCACTGGCGGGCGAGCTGGCAGACATGCCGACGATCGCTGTCGCGGCAATGCTCCGGTGCATCGTCGGTGCCGGCGAGAAGCCGCTCCGGGAGAGCATCACCGAGGAGCGCCGTGCGGTCCTCGCAACGATGGGCACACGGGACCAGCGCGAAGGAATTCAGGCGTTCCTCGAGAAGAGAAGGCCACGGTTCAACCAAGGAAGCGAGTGAGACGGAACCGGGCGCGCGGGCACGTAGGCATCAAAAAGATCGACGAAGTCTACGGACGCTGGCTCAACACGCCGACGGAAGAGCGCATCGATCTCGGGAAGCTGTTCCAGGCGATCAAGAATCTCCCGCCGAAAGCGGCAAAACTTCGGCCGAATCTGCCCAAATCTGGCCCTGATCCGGAAGGCGAAAATGCGAACGTTCGAGAAAGTGCTTAGCTTTCACAGAGTTTTCGGCCGATCTGGTGCCCCGGCCGGGAGTCGAACCCGGACTTGAGGTTCCGGAGACCTCCGTGATGTCCTTTTCACTACCGGGGCGAGGGTAGAAGCAACCAATATCCTACGGATTGCCCGCGGACAAGCCGCAGAAAACTCAAAGACACCGAGGCACCGGGGAAACGACGATCAATTTTAGTTCGCTTCTCCTTCCTGGCTTGATGCCTTTGTGGTTCGATCCCTGATCATCTGCGCGTGGCGGCGATCGGCTTCGGGGAACGTCTCCGCGATCACCGCCAGCATCTCGCGATGCACGCGGCGGTTGGTGGCCAGTACTCGACGGCCGTCGAGGTCCAGCGGCGTGCCGTCCATGTTGGTGACGCGGCCGCCGGCCTGTTCGACGATCAGCGATCCGGCGGCGACGTCCCACGCCTTGAGTCCGAACTCCCAGAAACCGTCGACCCGCCCGCACGCCACGTAGCAGAGATCCAGGGCTGCCGCGCCCGTGCGCCGCACGCCCTGCACGCGCGTCATGAAATTTTCCCAGAAGCACATATAGAAGCGGCGACGCTCGCGGCGATCGTACGGAAAGCCGGTACCGAGCAGCGCGGACGCGAGCCTCGGCGTCTTGCTCACTCGGATCGGTTTGCCGTTGAGCTTGGCGCCCTTGCCGCGGCGCGCGGCGAAGCACTCCTTTTTCAGCGCGTCGTAAACCACGCCGAATTCCATCCGCCCGCGCCGCTCATACCCGATCGATACGCAGAACTGCGGATAGCCGTGCGCGAAGTTGGTCGTGCCGTCGAGCGGATCGATGATCCATCGATGCTCGCTGCGCTGCGCGCTCTGCCCGGTTTCCTCGGCCAGCACGGCGTGATCGGGGTACGCGCGCCGGATGATTCCGATCACCGCGGCCTCGGCTTCTCGATCGGCTTCGGTGACCAGATCGAGCGCGTTGGACTTGCGCGTGATGCTGATCCGGCGCAGGCGGCTCATATGCACCCGGCCGGCCGCACGCGCCGCGCGCATCGCGACATTTTCGATGTCGGAAATCACCGCAGACTTAACCACAAAGGCACGAAGGCACAGAGAACAAGGTAATCAATTTTGGTGCGTCTCTTCCTGGTGTCTTCGTGCCTTTGTGGTTGGCTCCGCCGCTACCAGCGCGGCAGTTCGGCGGGGGAGATTCCGAGCGCCAGCTTGCCGATCAGTTCGCGCGCGCGGGCGTTGGAAAGCGGATGGTTTACGCCGGCGCGGACGTCGCGATAGTAACGCTCCATCGGATAGCGCCGCATCATGCCGTGCGCGCCCACCGCCTCCATGCAGTAGTCCACCGCCCGGATCGCGTTGTTGGTCGCGACGTACTTCGGCATCACGACCCGCACGAGTCCGTTCGCTCCCTTGAATGACGCGCGGTCGCGGAGATACTCGGACGCGGTGGCGAGGTAGAGCGCGCGCGACTGCGCGACCAGCGCTTCAGCCTCGGCGACCGCGAACTGGATCCCCGGCAGGTACTTGATCGGGCGCGGCATCGAAAGCGGCTTGAGCTTCGAGCAGAACTCCTTGGTGAATTTCAGCGCCGCGATCGCGATTCCGGTGTAGACCGCCGCGACCGACATCGAGAACCACGCAAACAGTGAAATCCCCTGATCGTCGATTGGGCCGACCGGCCTCGGCTCGCTCATCGCGACCGCCGGCACGCGCACGTCCTTGAGCACGAGGTCGTGGCTCGCAGTCGCCCGCATCCCCATCGCGTCCCAGGTCTCGATAATCTCCAGCCCCGGCGTGCCGCGCGGGACTATGAAGGTCGCGGAGGAAACCGGCACGCGATCTTCCAGCGTGGTCATCACCATGAACAAATCGATCACCGGCGAGAGGCTGGTGAAAATCTTGCGGCCGTTGAGCACGTAAAACTCGCCGTCGCGGCGCGCTTTGGTGGCGAAGTTGCCCCAGTCGCCGCCGGTCTCGGGCTCGCTGATTCCGCCGCCGAGAATCTGCCGCTCCCGCCCGACCATCGTGAAGAACAGCTCCTGGTCGGGAGTATCGGCTCCGCGCTCGGCCATGCTGCCGAGGCCGAACAGATGCATGTTGATCGCGATCGCGGTAGCGCCGTCGCCCTGCGCCAGTTGCTCCTGGCACATCACCATGTCGAGCAGGTCGCCGCCCAGGCCGCCATAACGCTCGGGCACAACCAGCGCGGTGTATCCGGTCCGCTTCATTTTCTCGACGTTCTCGACCGGGAAGGAGTTGGCGCGATCGTGCTCGGTCGCGCGGGTCGCGAAATCCGCGGCCAGCTCGGCCGCCAATTTCACCAGGTGATTCTGCTTTTCCGACATCGTTTTCAGGATCTCCGCTTCCGCGATCGCTGCTCGAGCGGCGATCGCTACGAGTGAGTCAAGTTTTGTGAGCGTAGTCACTGCAGGCCTGCGGGTAAAGTCGCGAAGACGCCTCAGTTTGAAATTTAATCGCCGCGCTCCAGGCTTGACGCGGTATCGCATCGTTTGCGAGATGTCGGATATCGTTGCGTCGAACAGCCGCCCGACGCGGAGCGCGCAAGAAGCGCGGGGCCTCGAACTACGGAGAAGCGTTGAAGGAACCTGTCGCCGATATAGCGAGGACCGATGATCTCCGGCTTCTCCATGTCGCTGTCGAGACGACGTTTGTGATGTCCACCTCGGAGCGCATAGAGCGGGAGAACGACCCAGATTGTTCACCGGGGCCACGCTTGTTCTTCGCCGGGTGCCCACAAGGCAACATCGCACGCGTACACCATAATGTTGAGGAGCAGATCGCTCGGAGATTAGTTGCCATCGCCGCGAGGAGCCCCCGTGGAGCGATCCTTGGGTCCTCCCTCAATGTCTGGGAAAAGTCATCGACATTTTTTCTACTAGCCAACCGGTCGTGACTATCGCTCCGGGCGTCGAGTACAGACTTCCGAACGGTCTGAGGTATCAGCATCCCGCGATGATCGTGCGAGGCGATTCGATAGACGGCGAGCGGATGCTGGCTCGGCTCGCCGACCGGGGATTGCCTCAGGCCATGCTTGACGCAGGCTTTAAGGGCGTCGGCGACTTCTGGGAGCCCTGGTGCGTTGCGCTCGCCGGCGACGAGATCGCGTCCATCGCGTTCGCAGCTCGCATCGGCGACGTCGGCGCGGAGCTCGGCGTCTATACTCTTCCGAAATTCCGTCCTCGAGGATTTGCGGCTGCAGTGACGGCGAGCTGGTCATCGCTGCCATGCCTGAATGGGCGCGCGCTTTTCTACAGCACGGCAAGGTCGAACCGATCATCGCAGCGCGTCACCGCCCGGCTTGGTCTGCGTCTGATCGGCGCGACTATTCGCGTCGGCTGAAGCTCGACCTGAAGGGCTTCCCCGGATTAGGCGCCGGGCGCGGAACGGCGCCAGAGTAGAATTGCGGCTAGGCAGGTCAGGAAGGTGACCGCCGCACCGGCCATGAAAGGGTAACTGCGGTATACCAACTTCAGATGCTCACTGCCGCGCGGCACGCGAATTCCTATCAGTCCGCCGTCTGAGAATACCTCGCCCCGTCCCTCCGCCAGTCGCCAGTTGGAATCATAGTTCTGATTGACTACTACCACGCCTGCCGACGGCGCATTTACGTCATAGCTCAGCGCATTCGGCGTCCATTCGCGCAGGGTGACCGAACCGGGACCGGTCATATACTGCTCGCCGAAATATCCGGGCTGGTTTGCCCCGATTACGCTATACGGTGATTTGTACAAGGCAAGCACTTCGTTGCAGGCGACCGCGCCCCGGTTATACAGGGAGGTCTCGAACATGTCCCAGGTCGAGCCGTAGAACTGCTTGAATTGCGGCGGCGCCCGATGCGGAGACAAGCCGCCCGCGACCGGCGCGGCCAGATTGGGTATGCTCACCAACCAGGCGTCAAACACCGCGCCGCACACCAGCAGCGACGCGAAGATTGCCCCGAAGGGTCGCAGACGCCGGGTCAGGAAATCCGCGCCCAGTCCGGCCAGCACCGCGATCGCGAGCGTGAACGGAATCAGAAGGCGGGCCGGCGTGCGCTGCTGGGAGAATATGGGCAGGCGATGATGCAGAGACCACGGATACCAGGGACCCGGATCGCCGATGGCCAGAACGAAGAAGAAAGCGCCCACAATCACCCACAATGACGCCCGGCGGGGCGAGAAGACGGCGCCGGTCGCGGCCAGCGCCACTGCTATCAGGCTCAAGTAGGCGCCGTATTCGAAAAAGAACGGGAATTCGAAGCTGCGATCGTAGTACTGATTGCGTGCGAATAGTGCAGTAAGAAGGATTCTAACTGGATTGTATTCCGGGTAGTCAACGGGTCGCGGAAACTGTTGTATCAACACGTAGCCTGGTAGCAACTTGACCGCGGCGAAGCCGACGGAGAAGAGGCCGAGAATAATCATTCCCCAGATCGGCCAGAGGCTCCTCCTCACCACTGCGAGGAATAAAGCGATCACCCCCGCCAGCAGGAGGCCTTGCGTGCATTGGTAAACGCTCCCCTCGCCGAATCCGATCGCGACGAACAGGCCCGCCGCGATCCAGGGCATCACGCTTCCCCTCTCAGCGCCAAGCCAGGCAAGGAGAGCTATCCAGGGCAGGTAGGCTCCGGGCATGAACGTGATGGCGCCTGCGGCCAGGTGCAGAAAGAACCATGAGCTTGCGGCGAATATCGAGGCGCAGGCGAGACCGCCCAGGATGCCCATACCGAGGACCCGGGCCAGCAGGTAGCCGCCGATCCAGCCGATCGCGAGATGCACCAGGATCTGCAGATGCAGTCCGAGCAGAGGACCGAAAACAAGTTGAAGGACAAATAGCGGAGTTGCTACTTGAGACGATGGATTGGCGAGCCACGGCATCCCGCCGCAAGCGTAAGGATTCCAGAGTGGAAACTGGTGAAAGTGGGTAATCGAGTAGGATTCAAACCAGGTATGTTGCAGAAATTCAGACCAATCCCAGGCAACGCCGATGCCCCATGGGTTGGCAAGGATCGGGTATGTGAACAGGCACAGGAAGACGGCAACGGCAATTTCGACCAGCAGGACTTCTCCGTGGCGCCTGAACGCGATTGCGATCGCGGCCAGGACCGCGAGCAGGGTAAGCGTGATCGGGTTCACCAGACGCGAAGCTCTGAGCGAGGGTCGCGGGCCGCGAATCAGAGCAAGGTCGTATTGGAGGCCCTCGCCCGCCGGCGGTGCTTCGACTCTTGTTCCCCTGAAATCGCGACAGAAACCGGTGCCGGTATTGAGGCTGCCAAACCCGCCCAGCCTGCACCCCAGCGCTACTTCGGCTCCCGGGCGGCTAATCTTCAGATACAGGCCGACCGTTTCCCAAGGGGTGGTGCCGCGGACGACGGTCGAAGTAATCGGGCCTTCCGACGAGAGATGGACCCCCGCGGCGTTTTGCGGCACGTTTTCGGCCCGCAGGTCGGCGGTGAAGTGGTACCAACCCGGGGCCAGATAGATGGTCTGATTCCAGCTCGTGTCGTTGGGTTTGACATTGGAGATTTCCATCTCGGCTCGACCGCCCTTCGGGTGGTTCCATCGAAACCTGACCGAGCCGGGATCCCACGCAACGCTTGTCCAATGCTCCGGCGCGTCGCCGGTCCCTTTGGCGAGATCCCCGTTGAGAAATACGTTGGCCGGCGCCTGCCTGTTGCATCCGCCGCAAGCCAGGCAGAGCAGCGCCAGAAGCGCGATGGCGATCACCGAATCCGCTTGGGGGTTAAACCGCCGCATTTGCCCATTCTTCAAGGTATTCGCCGTACAATCATCGATGAGGCTGGGCGCCGCTCAGGACATCACCGCTGGTCATTGGGTAGGGCCCTCATCTATGATACCCGCTGGGTTCTTTCAAGATCGGAGGAGGAGGTGCTCAGTGAAGGCTAGGGGCAATTCAAACCCTCGCGCTGTTCTTTGCCCGTCAGCGGCCGGCGCAGTCGCGATTGCGCTCTTGGCAGCATTCGGTGTGACTGCTTGCAACCAGCACGGAGGTGGCGGCCCGGTCGCGAACGACAACGTGGTTCTCAACGGAGACTTGACCCAGGGGTCGGGAGTTCTGCCGGACCATTGGGCAAACCAGGCGTGGGACGCCAATTCCGTAACCTTCAAGTGGAACCATACCGCGGGCGCTCCGGGCGAGTTGGAGATTTCCAGCACCAAAGCAAATGATGCAAACTGGAGCCAGGTGGTTAATCTCGGTGCCGGCTGGTACCACTTCACAGCCAGCCTGAAGGCCGAGAACATCCCCGAGAGCGGGACGGGCGTCCATTTGTGGGCCGAGAGCTGGATCAATTCGCCAGATCTCCACGGCACCACCGATTGGAAAACGGTTGGATTCTATCTCAAAGTCGGCGAGTCCACCCACATCACATTCGGCTGCCGGCTCGGCGGCTTTTCAAATCTGAACTCGGGGACCGGGTTCTGCAAGGACTTCAAAGGCGTAAAGACCGAGGAACCGCCCGCAGATGCGGGTCCGCGCTTCGACCTGGATCAGCTTCGCGGAGGAGCGGTGCCCAAGGCCTCAAGCCGCGCGAACCTGTTCGGATCTCTAACCGCGATCCTGGTTGTGGCCGCGACGCTGTTCATGACCGGAGTGTCCGGGGCGGGACTGGCCGTACGGCGGTCGTTGCAATCGGCTCGTTCCCCGGGGGCATCGGGCGGGTCGCTGCCGATCGATTGGCGGCATTGGCTCGTGACCAGCGAGCCATCGGTCAAAGCGGCCGACCTTGCGGCGCGACAGGCCGCCGCTCCGCCGGGACTCTCGACGGCAATTCTGGGTTTTTTTCTATTCGCGATCATTCTGTCCTGCACGGACATCGCGCTGCTGGTCTGGATGGGGCGTGAGCGGGGCCCGCTGGTGCTGCCCGCCGCGATCATCGCTCTCGGTGGGCTTGCCTTGTCTCCGGTTGGCCGCCGAACAGTGGGAAGCCGCATAACGCTCCGTGGGCTTGATCTCTCCCTCGAAGGCTGGAGCATTCTCGCGGTCTTCGCAGCCTTCCTTGCGTTCTTTGCCGCAACCAGTTTTGGAGAGACTGCCTACAACGAGCAGGTGCGCCAGGCGGTGGCCTTCCTCCACGGGCATACTTACATCAATGTGCCGACTCATAGCTATATCGAATACGCAGAGGTGGGACCGTATAGATATGCGTTGCATCCTCCATTGGCTCCGATTCTCCTGATGCCGCTGGCCTTGATCTGGGGGATGGCCACCCCTCAGTCGGCCTTCTCGTTGGTTGTCGGCGCTGTCGATGCGGCCCTGGCGTGGTGGCTGCTGGGCCGATTCCGGCTGGCCACCAATGCCCGAGTCTGGATGACGTTTTTCTTCACGGTCGGGACGATCCTGTGGTTTGAAACCGTGCTCGGAACGACCTGGGCGCTGCCGATGGTGGTATCGGTGGTGTTCACGCTGGCGGCCCTCATCGAAGCATTCGGACAAGCGCGTCCGCTCTGGCTGGGCATCTTCGCCGCGCTGGCTTCGTTCGCGCGATATGATCTGGCGCTGTGCGCGCCGGCTTATATGGCGTTGGCGTACCTGCGCGGCCGGAAGATCCGGGAGCTGCTCTGGATGGCGCCGGGGTTTATAGTTATCGGCCTGCTGTTTGTCGGGTTGAACGAAGCCCGCTTCAACAGCTTCTTCGACATGGGAGTCAGTCTCGAGGGTCCCAAGGAGGCGCCGGCATTCGGACTGAGGTATCTGGCCGGCAATCTCTATACAGTATTTTTCGCCGCGCCGGGACTCAGCGGCACTTTCCCGTACGTTCATCCGAACTTCATGGGCCAGGGGATTCCACTGACCAGCCCGGCCTTTGCGCTGGCATTGCGCGCCCGTTTTCGACGAGCCGAGACGCTGCTGATGTGGTATGCCGCAGCGGCAGGTTCGGTCGCGAGCTTACTGTGCTACGCGAACGGGTTCGCGCAATTCGGCGCGCGGCACTACGTACAGATATTCCCGTTCCTGCTGGTCCTGATGGCGATGGGACTGCATCGCCGAGCCGATCAACTCACCAAGGCCCTGATTACAATATCCATAGCGCTGATCACTTTCGGCGTATTGGACATCAGGATGCACGGCTTCGGTTAGGTCACCGGTTCACTACATAAGCGGCTCAGGGGTTGCGTCGGAAGAGGCGCAGGTCGTCTTGATGGAAGACCTCTTCGTATCCGTCGGGCGGCTCCTTCATCCATGATGGCGGGCTGTACTGCTCGAGGATGTAGGGCGGATGAGCGGCCAGCGCCCGTTCGAGTTCATCTATCGGCCGAACTCTGCCGGTCGCGAACCATCCGCGATCGCTCCCCGGAATGTCGTACACGATCGGGTCGTCGTCGATACCGGTGAAAACTGCGTATCGATTGAAGTCGCCCATCACGTTCGCGTCGTGCGCGATATGGAGTATGTGAGTGCGCACGGTGATTCGCCCCTTCGCCTGCTCGCTGCGAAGGAAGTCGAACCGACGCCAGGTCGGCCTGGTTCAGCGTCCAGCGATTGTCATGCGTACCTGACCAGAACCCGCCGCCGGCCGTTCCGAGATCGATTCCCCACTCCTCGGCGATCGAGTGCTCCGTATAGTCGTAACTGACGCCTTGCCACGGATGCCACGGATAGATGAGAAGCGTCAGCAGCGCCAGGATTACGACCAGATTCGCCCGCGGGCGCGCGCGGTACGCCAGGGCGAACGGAACCGCGGCCGAGAAGACCAGGAAGAACGGGCACCAGTATTCCTCGATCTTGTAGTTGATATCGCTGATTCCGGCCTGAAACACTTCGCTGCCCGAGGGTCCGATCAGAAGCCGGAAGAATTCCGTCGCAGCTCCGACCAGCAGCGCAAACGCCGCGATTGATGCGCCATATGGCGGGACTTGCCGATCATTCCATGAAACCCACACGATCAGCCCGCCCAGCGCGAAGAGGAAGAGCACCGGATACTGGCTCATCATCAGTTCGTACGTCGAATTCGGCGCGGTCGCGTGCAGGTAGATCACGGCTCCGATCAGAAGCACCACCATCGCTCTGCTCACCCACGGCAGGAGGTTCGTGCCTTGAGGCTCTGTGTTGGTCAGCCGGCGAACCGCCAGTGCGATCACGGCAATTCCCGCAAGCTGGCTGAGCGGCATAAATAGATACGGGATCGGCCTGCCGAAGCCGACCACAAGCTCGGGCACAGCGACCAGCGTTGCGCCGACGAGGCACAGAGCGCCTGCCACGAAGCGCTCGAAATCGCCGTCGGCCAGCCACAGCAGAACGCCGACCCCGGCGGCGACCATCGCCAGGCCCCCATCGATCGCGTGACCCGCGACTGAAGTGGCCAGGATGAGGGCGCCCAACCAGGTCAGCGTCCGGCTCCGGCGCGGGTCGAGAAAAAATGCGAGGCCAAGGGCGACCAGCGCGAAATCTACCGCGGTGCCTCGCATGCCGGCCATCCGGCGGAACATCACGGTGAAGAACAGAAACAACGCGGCTATCCCGCCTGCGGTGTCGTTGGCCAGCGAGCGCCCGAGGCGATATGTTGCGAAGATGATCAGCGCGGCCATCGGGATCATCGTGCCGCTTTGCGCAAGCACCCCGAGCTTCACGCGAGTCGCCGATGCGAGCATGGCGAGGAACAGCTCGAATGACGGGGTCTGAGCGTATCCGCCGAAACATCCGTATGCGTTATTGTCGAAAGGAAGATAGACGCCGAATGAGAGAATCCGCTGCACCGATGCGGGATAGCTCAGGACGTCCATGTATGGGGCTATCGGGGAGCCGAGTTCCATCGGGAGCATCCCGATCGAGAGCAGTCCGAGAGCCAGGAACGCCAGCTTCTGTCCGGAGGTGATCGAGATCGGCCGCAGCCGCGGCGGCCGCCGCCAGATCTGAACAGCGCCTGCCACAACCAGAATCCAGAAGACGATCGGCCTGAAGAGCCCGATCGGACCCAGCGCCTCGCCCAGCAGGTAGGCAAGCACCCACACCCCGCCCGCGCCGGCGAGGAGCGCATCAGAAACCTCCATCCCGGCATCGATCTGAAGCAGCAGTCCGGCGATTATCGCGCTACCGAGAGACCAGAATGACCAGAGCTTGATCGCGGCCACGCCGGTTGAGGGAAGGACTTTCCGGAGCGCGAAAAGCGGCGCCGTGAAGTGGACGGCGTAGGGGGAGCCCTCGAGTCGCCGGATCGCCATCGCGCTTACCCAGACGACCGCGGCCGCGACCGCGAGCAGGGCCAGAAAGTCGAACGGTGACCTTGTCGCGAGATCCGCCGGCTCAGGGTCCGCCTGCCGAGCCGCGACGGGCTCGCGAACGATGCGCGGGGCTGGCCGTGGCGGAAGCCTCGATACCCGGGCCGGCGCGTGGCCCGGCTCCGCCTCGCCGGCCGACTCCTTCGCACCGCTATCGGCGACCAATCTCCGACCGGCGAATAGAGCGGCCAGGAACAACGCTCCCACCGCGAGCAGAATGAATACGGGGCTCGACCTTGTGGCCGTGGTCTGCGGAGCGGAACCCGGCTTGGTTACGCCGCGCGTCAGATCGAGCTCGTACCTCAAACCCGCGTCAGGGGGCGGTAGCGTTACCGCGGTCGCCTCCAGGTCGCGGCAGAATACTTTGCCGGTGTTGAGGCTGGCGAATCCTCCGAGCCGGCAAGCCACCGTGACGTCCGCGCCGGCCTCTCCCACCTTCAGGTAGAACTCGACCTTCTGCCAGTCGGTAGTTCCGTGCAGCACCTGCGAGATGATCCCGTCTTCCGCAAGGCTGAGATTGGCGCCGGTCCTTCCCTCCGCGACTCCCTCGGCGCGGATGCTCGCCGAAAAACGGTACCATCCGGGAGCAAGGCGAGTGTCCTGCGCCCAGAATGCGTCGTTGGGTTGAGCGCTCGAGACCTCCAATTCCGCGTGCGCGCCCTGGCCGTGATGCCAGCTGAACGTGGTGAATGCCGGCCCGTTGTTCCACGCCGTGGTACGCCACTGAGCGGGCGTGTCGCCCGCGCCCTGATTCAGATCGCCGTTGCGAATGAGATTGCTCTGCGCCTCGGCGCGTCCCGTGCCGATGATGCAGAGCATCCAGAGCGCCCCAAGCGCCCGCAGAGCCTTCGCCATAGATGAGGGAAGGATACATGAGGCGGTTGGCAGAGCAAGCCAGCGTCGAACCAATCCCTCGTTTTTGCGCATATTTCCTCGATTCGGATCGATTCGGCTCACCGGGTCGCGGCCCATATGGCTCGCGGCTCATAGTGGCTAGCTGGCCGCACCCGTCCTGCGCACGATCCCCCGAAGGACAGGGCCTCCGCCCGCGCACGGTCTTCGTTTTTCTTTTGCCCGTATGCAGGAGCAGGCAACGGCCAACCAGGCGAACCGAGAGCTCTACTGTCAGTTATCTTTCATTACTACTTGGCATCTCTAGACTTGACATAACTGACGAGAATGTACGATAACTTCAGGGCGCGGCAGTGCGACAACGGGGGCGGTTGTTTGTTTGGAAGAAGGTTATCAGGTGTTTTCGGAGAGAAGCGTGCCTAGCCGGGTTTGGCGCAGCCACCGTCCGCGTTCGCTAATGAGGCGTTCGCAGTCTGTCGGCGTGTTTCGCCCGAACGCGAGGAGGGGACTTGGCGGATGGGCGGGTTTCGCGTCGGACGGGTTCAACGCAAGCCATCGCCATCAGGAGAATTCATGAGCGTCCGCGCCAGGTCAGTCGGCTCGCGACTCTTTGCATCGGTCGCGAGTTCAGCGGCCTCTCTGACCACCCTGAAGCGAGACCCGATGAGGAAGGTCCTTCTCGCGCTGGCCGCTGCCGCCTTCGTGGTGGCGATCGCGATGCCTCGCGCCGCGATAGCCTGGGAGACTTCAACCCCAACTCCGACACCTCGCCCAACTCCGACCCCGACTCCGTGCCAACAAAATTATTCCCGATCGCCGTTCGGAATGATACCGGGAATGGATGGCGGCGGTTCGTCATGCCCTTCGCCGACCCCGACCCCGACGCCAACCCCCTGCCAACAAAATTACTCCCGATCGCTGTTCGGAATGATACCGGCATGGAATAACGGCGGTTCGTCATGTCCTTCGCCGACCCCGACCCCGACCCCTTGCCAACAAAACTACTCCCGATCGCCGTTCGGAATGATACCGGCATGGAATAACGGCGGTTCGTCATGCCCTTCGCCGACCCCGACCCCGACGCCCACCCCTTGCCAACAAAATTACTCCCGATCGCTGTTCGGAATGGTGACGCGAATGGATGGCGGCGGTTCGTCATGCCCTTCGCCGACCCCGACCCCGACGCCCACCCCGTGCCAGCAAAATTACTCCCGATCGCTGTTCGGAATGGTGACGCGAATGGATGACGGCGGCTCGTCATGCCCTTCGCCAACACCAACTCCAACCCCGACGAAGAAGGCAACACCGACACCAACGCCGACCCCGACTCGCACCCCGACGCCCACGCCAACACCGACTCGTACGCCGACCCCAACTCGCACGCCGACACCGACACCTACTCGGACGCCGACGCCCACGCCAAGACCGACTCGTACGCCGACGGCGACCCCGACTCCGACGCCAACTCCTACTAAGACGCCGACTCCGACGGCGACCCCGACTCGTACGCCGACCCCCACTCGCACGCCGACGCCGACACCTACTCAGACGCCGACTCCGACGGCGACCCCGACTCGTACGCCGACGCCAACCCCGACTCGCACGCCGACGGCGACCCCGACTCGTACGCCGACGCCAACTCCTACTCAGACGCCGACTCCGACAGCGACCTCCACAGGGACCGGGTTCTGCCCGCTGTCGCAGGGCTACTGGAAGAATCACTCTGACGCCTGGCCCGTAACCTCGCTCACCTTGGGCAGCCAGACCTACACGCAGACCGAACTCCTGGACATCCTGGGAACCGCCGTCGGCGGCGATGCTAGCATCGATCTGGCTGATCAGCTGATCGCGGCCTTGCTGGACATCGCTGCCGGCAGCAACCCGTCCGTCATCTCCTCCGTGATTTCAGACGCGAACTCACTGCTCGCGGCCCAAAGCGGCACGTTGCCCTATGGAATCGATCCGTCCTCTGCGACCGGCATGGCGATGGAAAATGACGCCGGGCAACTAGACCAGTACGACAACAACGACATCTCGGGCTCTTGCGGCGGCTCACCCCGACTCCTACACCGACGCCGACCCCTACAGCGACGCCAACTCCTACTCAGACACCGATACCTACGGCCACCCCAACTCCGACGGCGACCCCAACGCCTACGGCGACCCCGACAGCCACCCCGACTCGCACGCCAACGCCTACGGCGACGCCGACTCCTACGCCGACCCCGACTCCCACGGCGACCCCGACCCCTACACCTACGCCGACTCCTACGCCGACGCCGAGTCCGACGGAAACGCCGACACCCACGGCAACCCCGACTCCTACACCCACGCCAACTCCGACGGCTACCCCGACGCCGACCGAGACCCCGACTCCTACGCCGACGCCAACTCCTACGGCCACCCCGACACCGACGGAAACCCCGACACCTACGCCTACGCAGACACCTACTCAGACGCCGACGCCTACGGCAACTCCGACGCCTACGGCGACTCCGACACCCACCGAGACCCCGACGCCTACGCCAACGCCAACGGTGACCCCGACGCCTACGGCCACGCCGACTCCAACGGCCACCCCGACTCCGACCGAGACGCCGACTCCGACATCCACCGCGACGCCGACAACCACCCCAACACCGACAGCCACCTCTACAGGGACCGGGTTCTGCCCGCTGTCGCAGGGGTACTGGAAGAATCACTCTGACGCCTGGCCCGTAACCTCGCTCACCCTGGGCAGCCAGACCTACACGCAGACCGAACTCTTGGACATCCTAGGAACCGCCGTCGGCGGCGATGCTAGCATCGACCTGGCTCATCAGCTGATCGCGGCCTTGCTGAACATCGCTGCCGGCAGCAACCCGTCCGTCATCTCCTCCGTGATTTCAGACGCGAACTCACTACTCGCAGCCCAAAGCGGCACGTTGCCCTATGGAATCGATCCGTCCTCTGCGACCGGCATGGCGATGGAAAACGACGCCGGGCAACTAGACCAGTACGACAACAACGACATCTCGGTCCTGCGGCGGCTCGACCCCAACCCCTACGCCGACGCCGACCCCGACTCCGACGGCGACCCCAACGCCTACGGCGACCCCAACGCCTACGGCGACCCCGACAGCCACCCCGACTCGCACGCCAACGCCTACGGCGACGCCGACTCCTACTCAGACGCCGACACCTACGGCGACTCCGACACCTACGCCGACCCCAACTCCCACGGAGACCCCGACGCCGACGCCGACTCCAACGGCCACTCCAACGCCGACGGAGACCCCGACGCCTACGCCGACCCCGACTCCTACGGCCACCCCAACGCCGACGGAGACACCGACACCTACGCCAACGGCCACCCCAACGCCGACGGAGACACCGACGCCTACGCCGACGCCGACTCCGACGGCCACCCCAACGCCGACGGAGACCCCGACACCTACGCCGACGCCGACTCCGACGGCCACCCCGACGCCGACGGAGACCCCGACACCTACGGCCACCCCAACGCCGACGGAGACCCCGACGCCTACGCCGACGCCGACTCCAACGGCCACCCCGACGCCGACGGAGACCCCGACACCTACGCCGACGCCGACTCCAACGGCCACTCCGACGCCGACCGAGACCCCGACTCCTACGCCGACGCCAACTCCGACGGCCACCCCAACGCCGACGGAGACCCCGACACCTACGCCGACGCCGACTCCTACGGCCACCCCGACACCGACGGAAACCCCGACACCTACGCCGACGCCGACTCCAACGACCACCCCGACGCCGACGGAGACTCCGACGCCTACGCCGACGCCAACTCCGACGGCCACCCCGACGCCGACGGAGACCCCGACACCTACGCCGACGCCGACTCCGACGGCCACCCCAACGCCGACGGAGACCCCGACACCTACGCCGACGCCGACGCCTACGGCGACCCCGACACCGACCGAGACCCCGACGCCTACGCCGACGCCGACTCCGACGGCGACCCCGACACCTACGCCGACGCCGACGGCCACCCCGACGCCGACTGAGACCCCGACACCTACGCCGACGCCGACTCCTACGGCCACCCCAACGCCGACGGAGACCCCGACACCTACGCCGACGCCGACGGCGACCCCGACTCCGACGGAGACCCCGACGCCTACGCCGACGCCGACTCCTACGGCTACCCCGACGCCGACGGAGACCCCGACACCTACGCCGACGCCGACGCCTACGGCGACCCCGACACCGACCGAGACCCCGACTCCTACGCCGACTCCAACTCCTACTCAGACGCCGACGCCTACGGCCACAGCTACTCCTACGGCGACGCCGACGCCGGCTGCAGCCCAAATCGCGCTGGTCGGCAGCGCAGACGGCGACAACACGACTGGTGGAGGTACGGCGGTAAGGGCCAATTTGCCGACCGGTTCGGCCGTCGGTAATCTGGTAATGGTCGGCGTCGACGCTATCAGCGGCTCAGCTTCGATCACGCCGCCTGCAGGTACCTGGAACGTTATATCGTCAGATGTCGCCGGCTCGCCTGCGAGCTTCGAGCAGGTTTACTACTGGCATCAGGTCACCTCCGGCGACATTTCCACCGGTTCCTACACTTTCACCTTCGACAGCAGCGTACAGGCCGCGATGATCGTTGCCGTGTACACTCACACCTGTCTTGATGACTTCACTCCGTGCAGCGATCCGATCGGCGCCAACCACAGCTCGCTACCTCAGAACAGCGGCACAATCTCCACGGGCGCAAGCGGTGTGACGTGCCCCGCGAACTCCCAGTCAGTGGCTATGTTCGGCCATCAATCGAAAGGGATTCCCGCGCCGCTTGAGCTGGCGCTGGAGAACGGCGATGGGGTGAATGGTGGACTCACCTTAGGCGACGAGCCGGAGCCGAGCGGAGGCACCTGTGGACCATTCACTGCGACCAACAGCGGCAACCTCAGCAACATCGGCCAGCTGGCCATCATAACGCCGGAGTAGTTTCTGCCTGGTCCGGTACCCGTGAGACTCCGAGTCTCACGGGTACTCGAACGTCGGTGCATTCATTGGGCCGATCTCCAGGCCCCGTGCACGTGACGCCTCGCTAGTTCCGGTTGTGGGCAGCGGGTCACCGTGAGTCGGCCCCGCGGGTGGCGAGAGTGTTTTCGTCCGGAGTCCGGTGAGCGAGCCGAGTTACCAGTCAGGGCTTCCTACGGCTTGGTATATCGTCTGGTTCGCGCTCGGCGGCGACCAATGGGAGCGCAGCGGCGTGGCGCTTCTGGCAGCGCCGGATTGCGATCCGCGTCGAGGAGGGCGTGCTACTGAAGCGTCTTCGGAAGAATCAGCGCCAGGTCGCCTACGTTGCTGCTGTCGGAGGCATCCGCAGTGAACGGCCCGTCGTCACCCGCCACGGTCTCAGGCTTGACCGCCAGCGTGATACCGCCATTTACACCGTCGAGGTTTCCGGCGGTAAGAGTCACGGGCACCGGAGCTCCCGGAGGCCGAATGGCCAAACACGGCCACCACCATCGAGTTCATCGGAAACGCGATCGGCCCGCCGGTTGAGATGACGGTGCCCTGGTTTGCCGCCAACGAGATATCGGCGCCGATCGGACTGGAGCAGGGGGCGGCGTTCTCAAGGCAGGTATTCTGGAAGACGCCGAGAATAGCGGCGCCTTTCCCGTTTGAGCTGAACGTGAACGTTACCGTCCCGAGGGCGACATCTTCAGCGTTGAGCTGATGCCAGTACAACACCTGCTGATAGTTGGCCGGCGAGCCCGCGTCGTCGGACCGAATGAGGTTCCAGCTCACGTCAGGCGGCGAAATGTTGACGGCGCCGCTCAGGACATTGACCCCGGCGATCGCGAGGTTGCCGACGGCTGAACCGTTCGGAATTCCGATGCCGATCTGGCCCTGATTGCCGTTGGTGGAGTTGTCGCCGGACGAGGCGCCCACCAGAGAGACCGGTATTGTGGCCGGCGTCGGCGTCGGGGTCGGTATTGTCGTAGGAGTCGGGGTTGGTCGTTGCCGTCGGGCTCGGTGTTGCCGTCGGGGTCGAAGTCGGAGTCGGCGTCGGAATCTGGGTAGGGGCCGGAGCAGGTGCTGGCGTAATGGGCGCAGTCGGCGTCGGCGTCGGGCGTGGGGACCGGAGCCAGCAAGAGCTGATACCCGACGTTGTCTGTGGTGGCGTCGGCCGTGACGGTCTGATCGCCGGTCGGCGTTCCCCCCGTCGCGATCGACGAGATGTCGGCGCCGATCATGGGACCGATATCCGGAACCGCGTGCTCGTACATCGCGGAATACCCGGCAGGTTGGGAAAGCATATCTCCTTGGTCGGTTCCGAACAGCAGCAGGTCGAGGCTGCTGCCCTCTACGGATGTCACCGACGGGGCGGTCACAGTCTGACTCGCCGTCGCGCACGCAAATGACTCGGCGTCGATCGGCGCGAGCGAGTTCACGCCCGAGAAGCTGATTATGCTTCCTGCGGCGGCAAAGGTTCCGTTGAAGCTCCAGGTGAACTGGGTTGCGGGCGCGTCGCCTGTTTGCGCGAAGCGATAGGCGAGCGAAGTGAGAAGATCAGTTCCGCAGGAGTCGTGGCGAATCTCGAGCCACCCGGAAGGAAGACTGATCGTGGCTGATGCTGCGCCCGAGCCCTCGATGGTCAGCTCGCTCAGGAGCAATTGGCCGCTCGCCACCGAGCCTGGCAGCGTGAGCACGATACTGGAAGCTCCAACGCTGCCTGTATCGGCCTCGGTCGAGCTTAGGGCTATTGGTGCCGCAATCGCTGAACTGCCCAGCAGCCCAAACGCAAGAGCGACCGCCGCCGGGCCTATGAATGGACCGAGAACCGATCTCCCGTTCGAGCGCATCTCTGGTGTGAACCAAACCCGCTGACAAAATCCTCGAAACGGTTGCCCGCTTTTCTCATCGAATCTCTAACTGACGACGCTGGAAGGGGATTTTCGGAGCTATATTCAGACCGGGCAAAATCTAGCCGGCATCTGACAAGCCGGAGGGCCGCACATCGACGGGCATGAGAGCCGATACCCGCGGGACTTGTATCCCGCGGGTATCGGCAAGAAACGCGCCTAGAACGGGTTCGCTCCAGCTATATTCGCCACCTCGCCGACCCAACTGCCATTGCCGACGTTGGTTCCCGTAAACGGGCCGACGGTCGTCGGGTATGAACCCGCCGTGTTCTCGAGTTCGTCAGAGATCCCGAGGCCGCTGTTGGTTCCGTCGCCGTTCTCCAACGTGAGATCGGCGGGGGCAGTCGGAACCGGAACGCCGTGCGATTGATGGCCGAACATGGCCACCGACGCCGAGTTATACGGGACCGTCGTAATGCCGTCGCCGATGCTACCTGCCGAGATCGCCCCGCTGGTCCCCGTCATCGAGTTGGATGTCGTGACCGGATTGATGCACGGAGTCACGCTGTCCAGGCAGGTGTTCGTGTACACCGCAACGACCAGCGTGGCCGTCGAGCTGGCGCTCAGACCGAAGGTGAAGGAGCCGTTGATGATGTCGGTCGAGGTGAGCTTATGCCAGTAGTAAGACTGTACATAGTTCGAGTCGGCGGTGCTGGCATCAATTTGGGTCCAGGGGCCATCGCCGGATGGCGGCGTGAACGTCACGGTGCCGCTCAGCGCGTTGATGCCGACCATCGCCAGGTTGCCGGCGGCAACCCCGGAAGGAAGAGCAGAACTTATCGATGAGCCCCACCGGTGGTGTTGTCCGCATCGGTCGTGCCAACCAGCATCACTGGCCCCGGAGTCGGCGTCGGCGTTGGGGTCGGGGTAGGTGTCGGCGTCGGAGTGGGCGTAGGTGTTGGCGTAGGCGTCGGCGTCGGCGTCGGGGTAGGTGTCGGCGTCGGCGTAGGTGTAGGAGTAGGGGTCGGCGTCGGGGTAGGTGTCGGCGTCGGCGTGGGAGTAGGTGTCGGGGTAGGTGTCGGTGTCGGCGTCGGCGTAGGCGTAGGCGTCGGTGTCGGTGTCGGGGTCGGAGTCGGAGTCGGAGTGGGCGTGGGGGTCGGCGTCGGCGTGGGAGTAGGCGTCGGAGTGGGTGTCGGTGTCGGCGTCGGCGTTGCTGTTGGTGTCGGCGTTGGGGTAGGCGTCGGGGTGGCGTCGGGGTAGGCGTCGGTGTCGGGGTCGGAGTAGGCGTAGGTGTCGGCGTCGGAGTGGGCGTAGGGGTCGGCGTCGGGGTTGGAGTCGGGGTTGCGGTTGGGGTTGGAGTCGGGGTCGGCGTGGGCCGCTCGCTTACGCAATCGCACACGCCCGCTCCGCTGCCAAGTGACCAAACCGTGCCGCACAGAGCTGCCAGAGCATTCGCGTCCGCTGGCGCCGTCGGCCCGAGGTCCAGGAACTCCTCTTCTGTTAATGAA
Source organism: uncultured delta proteobacterium (assembly GCA_963830715.1). Taxonomy (GTDB): domain Bacteria; phylum Desulfobacterota; class Binatia; order Binatales; family Binataceae; genus CAVVMA01. The sequence goes on along the minus strand of CAWHNS010000020.1, from coordinate 52,448 downwards.
TGCACCTGCGGATGGGTCTGCCAGGCGCGCAGGGTAGGCTGAAGGGTCAGGGTATTGCTGACGCCTCCTGATGGGTCGCAGCAGAGGCGAGTCGTGGGGTCGCAACCGATTCCCGGTGTAATGATCGGCGGGTTGCCTTCAGAAGCATTGGTCGTGGCCGAGAGCAACCGGATGATTCCGTCCTGCAGGATTACCGGCGGACTCGATATCGATGACAGCGGGTTGTTGGCCAGATTGTCGTTGATATCCAGGGTCAGCAGCCCATCGGCGGTTACGGGACAACCGCAGCATTCCTGCATCGCCTGCTTGGTGTTGAAGACGTAAATCATCGCGCAGATTTCGTCGGGCTGGGAGCCGACCGGTTCGAGCGGATCTGTGAGGTGCAATACCCCATGGCCGGCGGTTGACAGCGCGTTGCTGAAATAGTTGGTGCTCTGCGTGAAGGGCACAGCAGGAGGGAGCGCGGCAGCCGGGGTTGCCAAAAGTCCGATCAGGACTGGAACGGCGAACACGGCAAAAGTCGTCGCAACGAATAGGCGAGCAGATGCGATTCTCCGTGAAGGCATTTTAACTCTCCCCTGGATGGACCTTCAGAGCGCCCAAACCTCCTGCAGCGTCCAGCGCGCAGCCCAAGACTCTTGTCCTACCTTCAACTCGCCCAACTCGCCGACATTGCTGCGATTCGATACCCGCGGGACTTGCGTCCCGCGGGTATCGGCAAGAAACGCGCCTAGAACGGGTTCGCTCCAGCTATATTCGCCACCTCGCCGACCCAACTGCCATTGCCGACGTTGGTTCCCGTAAACGGGCCGACGGTCGTCGGGTATGAACCGGCCGTGTTCTCGAGTTCGTCAGAGATCCCGAGGCCGCTGTTGGTTCCGTCGCCGTTCTCCAACGTGAGATCGGCGGGGGCAGTCGGAACCGGAACGCCGTGCGATTGATGGCCGAACATGGCCACCGACGCCGAGTTATACGGGACCGTCGTAATGCCGTTGCCGATGCTACCTGCGGAGATCGCCCCGCTGGTCCCCGTCATCGAGTTGGATGTCGTGACCGGATTGATGCACGGAGTCACGCTGTCCAGGCAGGTGTTCGTGTACACCGCAATGACCATCGTGGCCGTCGCGCTGCCGCTCAGACCGAAGGTGAAGGAGCCGCTAATGATGTCGGTCGAGGTGAGCTTATGCCAGTAGTAAGACTGCACATAGTTCGAGTCGGCGGTGCTGGCATCAATTTGGGTCCAGGGTCCATCGCCGGATGGCGTCGTGAACGTCACGGTGCCGCTCAGCGCGTTGATGCCGACCATCGCCAGGTTGCCAGCCGCAACCCCGGAAGGAAGAGCAGAACTTATCGATGAGCCCCACCGGTGGTGTTGTCCGCATCGGTCGTGCCAACCAGCATCACTGGCCCCGGAGTCGGCGTCGGCGTTGGGGTCGGGGTAGGCGTCGGGGTGGGAGTGGGCGTAGGTGTCGGCGTCGGCGTAGGTGTCGGGGTAGGCGTCGGCGTCGGCGTAGGTGTCGGGGTCTTCGTCGGGGTCGGCGTAGGTGTCGGCGTCAGCGTTGGAGTCGGGGTTGCTGTCGGGGTTGGAGTCGGGGTCGGCGTGGGGCCCTCGGTTACGCAGTCGCACACGCCCGCTCCGCTGCCAAGTGACCAAACCGTGCCGCACAACGCCGCCAGAGCATTCGCGTCGGCGGGCTGCGTCGGCCCGAGGTCGAGGAACTCCTCTTCTGTTAATGAATGCACCTGCGGATGGGTCTGCCAGGCGCGCAGGGTAGGCTGCAAGGTCAGGGTATTGCTGACCCCTCCTGATGGGTCGCAGCAGAGGCGAGTCTTGGAGTCGCAACCGATTCCCGGTGTAATGATAGGCGGGTTGCCTTCAGAAGCATTGGTCGTGGTCGAGAGCAGCCGGATGATTCCGTCCTGCAGGATTACCGGCGGACTGGATATCGATGACAGCGGGTTATTGGCCAGATTGTCGTTGATGTCCAGCGCCAGCAGCCCATCGGCGGTTACGGGACAACCGCAACATTCCTGCATCGCCTGTTTGGTATTGAAGATGTAAATCATCGCGCAGATTTCGTCGGGCTGGGAGCCGACCGGTTCGAGCGGATCTGTGAGGTGTAACACCCCGTGGCCGGCGGTCGACAGCGCGTTGCTGAAATAGTTGGTGCTCTGCGTGAATGGAACACCAAGGGCCGCGGCAGCTTGGGGCGCCAAAAGTCCGATCAGGACTGGAACGGCGAACGCGGCAAAAGTCGTCGCAACGAATAGGCGAGCAGACGCGATTCTCCGTGAAGGCATTTTAACTCTCCCCTAGATGGGCTTCTGAAGCGCCCAAACCTCTTGCGGCATCCAGCACGCAGTCCAAGACTGCTTGTTCTAGCTAGCCGAACATACGAGTCCTTAGAACCTCATACCAAAACCGGGCTGAAGTCAAGCGAAATGCTCGGCTCCGAGGAAAAGTCTCCTACAAAACGGGGGATTTCGCATCCCCCGGTTATCCGAGCGATGGGCGGTGCTTTAGCGACCGGGCCGGAGACTCTCACCACGAGTCGATGCAGGGGCGCTTTTTGCCTGCGTGAGGAGCGGGCGGGGGAGCCGACCGCAGGCCGGCGGATATCCACCTTCGCGACTCGACCGGATCGATGACATCATCGATCTCGAAGTGGGACGCGGTGTTCAGCGCTTTCCCGTGCTCGTACATCCGACCGACCATCTGGTCGAACAGCGCCTTGCGCTCAGCCGGATCCTCAACCGCCGCGAGCTCGTTGCGGTAGCCGAGCTTGACCGCCCCTTCGAGTCCCATCCCGCCGAACTCGCCGGTCGGCCAGGAGACCGTGAAGAACGGGGCCTTGAAGCTTCCGCCCGCCATCGCCTGAGCCCCAAGACCGTAGCCCTTGCGCAGGATTATGGTGAAGAACGGCACGCTGAGATTGGCGCCGACCACGAACATCCGCGAGGCGTGCCGTACCAGGGCCGTCTTCTCCACCTCCGGACCGACCATGATTCCCGGGGTATCACACAAGAACAGCAGCGGAACGTCGAATGCATCGCACAACTGCATGAAGCGCGCGGCCTTGTCGGCGCCGTTGCTGTCGATAGCGCCGGCCAGATGCGCCGGGTTGTTGGCTATCACCCCAATCGGCCGTCCCTCGATTCTGATCAACGCCGTGACCATTCCGGGACCGAAGCGCCGGCGGAGCTCGAGCACGGAGCCGGTATCCGCGAGCGTTTCGATTACCGATCGGACATCGTAGATGCGAAGCCGATTCTCCGGAATGATCGCGCGCAGCAGCCGCTGATCGGCGCACTCCCAGTTCGCGATCGATCCCTGGAAGTAGGACAGGTATTTCCGCGCCGCACGCACCGCTTCGGCCTCATCGGCGACCGGGATATCGACCACTCCGTTGGCCACCTGCACGTCCATCGGGCCGACTTCTTCGGGACGGAAGACGCCCAGCCCGCCGCCCTCGATCATCGCCGGACCGCCCATCCCGATATTCGAGCCGCTGGTGGCGATCACGACGTCGCAGCATCCCAGCAGTGCGGCGTTGCCCGCGAAGCATCGCCCTGAGTTGATCCCGACCAGTGGCACCAGGCCGCTCAGTTTCCCCCAATAGTTGAAAGCGAGGCAGTCGAGGCCCGCAACTCCCACGCCGTCGGTGTCGCCGGGCCGTCCGCCTCCACCCTCGGTGAAGAACACCACCGGCAGACGCGACTTGAGCGCAAGCTCGAACATGCGGTCCTTCTTGCGATGATTCTGCGTGCCCTGGGTTCCGGCGAGGACGGTGTAGTCGTACGACATGATAACGCATCGGGAGCGTGCGTCGCCGAACAGGCCGCCATTCACTCGCCCGATTCCGGCGATCATCCCGTCGGCGGGCGTGTTCTTGATCAAGTCGTCGAGCGCGCGGCGCCGGCGCTGGGCCGCGATAACGATCGGGCCGTATTCCACGAAGCTCTCCGGATCGCACAGGTCCTCGACATTCTCGCGCGCGGTACGCTGATGGCGTCTTGCGGCGGCGGGCCACTGCCGCGGGCCGATTGGCATCGAGTCCCATCGCGTGGCGCTCGTGGACGGCCGCGAGATCGGGACGCACGCGGCTGAGATCGACTTCGCTCTGCTCGGCGACTTCAGCGGACTCGACCTCGCTCTCCTCGATAAACGCGAGCGGATAGCCCTCGAAAACCGCGTCGCCCTTCGCCGCAACGACTCGACGAATTACGCCGCCAAGATGCGCGCGGATGACGTGCTCCATCTTCATCGCTTCCATCACGAAGAGCTGCTGGCCGCGGCGCACCACATCTCCCTCGCGCACATCCACCGAAACGATCGTCCCCTGGATCGGCGCCCTTACCGGAACCGTGTTCGCGGGTCCGGCGAAGTCGCGGTCCGGTAGAGCCGCGACCGCAGGCGGCGGCTCCTGCGCCGCTTGCGCATCGATTTCGCTCTTGCCGTGATGGAGCACCGCGAGCGGATCGGTCGCGTCTATCCGCGCGCCGGCAAGCTGCCGGCCGTGCGGTCGGGGCGCAGCGGTCTCTTCGAAGAAGAGCCGGCGGTGAGCGGAATCGGCCGGCGAGGCCAGCTCCGCGATATGATCTTCGACAAACCGGGTGTACACGCGATTCGCCGTGAACTCGGGCCGCCGCAGAATGTTCTGGAGAAATTCGATGTTGGTCGGCACGCCCCCGATCTTGAACTCGCACAGCGCGCGATAGGTCTTCGCGACCGCGTCGGAGAAATCCGCCGATCGTGAATGCACGACCAGCTTCGCCAGCAGCGAATCGAAGCTCGGATTCGTTCTGTAGCCGGCGTATGCGAACGAGTCGGTCCGCAGGCCGGGACCCGAGGGCGGCTCGAACGCGGTCAGCGTTCCGCCGGAGGGCTTGATGGTCCCGTCCGCAGCCACCGATTCCATGTTGATACGCGCCTGAATCGCGAAGCCGCGCGGTTGCGGGACCTTGTCCAGCCCCAACTCTGCGATCGTACTCCCCGACGCCAGTTGCAATTGGATCTTTACGATATCGACCCCGGTGACCTCTTCGGTTACGGTGTGCTCGACCTGGAGCCGCGGGTTCGCCTCGATAAACGCGAATGCGCCCTCGCTCTCTGATATTGCGGGGTCGATCGCGGCCCCATTAATGAGGAACTCGAAGGTGCCGAGATTGTCGTAGCGCGCCTGCGTCGCGAGCTTCAGCGCGGCGGCCGTCAGCCGATCGCGCAGCGGGCCAACCAGGCCGGGGCTGGGCGCGACCTCGATAAGCTTCTGGTTGCGGCGCTGGATAGTGCACTCGCGCTCCCACAGATGGATGACGTCGCCCGATCGATCGCCGACGATCTGCACCTCGATATGCCGCGCGCGCGGCATGCATTGCTCGACGTACACGTCGCCGATGCCGAAGGCAGCGCGCGCTTCGGATTGGCAGCGGGCGTAGGCTTCGTCGATCTCGTCCGGCCGCTGCACGATCCGCATCCCGCGACCGCCGCCGCCCGCCACCGCCTTTATCACTATCGCGCCGCCGCGACCGAGTGACTTCAGGAATTCCCGCGCCTCGTCGAGGCCGGCAGCGTGCGGCGTTCCCGGCAGCACCGGCACTCCACATCGCTCGGCGAGCGCCCGCGCCCGCAGCTTGTCGCCGAAAAGCTCGAGCACCTCCGGGCGCGGCCCGACGAAGCTGATACCCTGCTCAGCGCATTGCCGGGCAAATCCCGCGTTCTCGCTCAGGAAGCCGTAGCCCGGATGAACCGCGTCGCATCGGGCCTGCCGGGCGACGGCCAGAATCTGCTCGCCGTCGAGGTACGCGGCGGCGCCGGTGCCGCGCAGCGCGTGCGCTTCGTCCGATTTGCGGATGTGGAGCGACCCGGCGTCGTCCTCGGAGAAAATCGCCACAGTCCGGATGCCGAGTTCGGCGGCGGCGCGAAAAACGCGAATCGCGATCTCGCCTCGATTCGCGACCAGTAGGCATTGCGCAATCATGGGACGTGTTGGCCCGTCGGCGCTGAATTCTCTCAGATGTAGCGGGCGCGTAACAAACGCCTCGGATCTCCGGTACGAACCAGGAGGGGCCTCTTGCCGTTTCTGTTGCTGGCCTTCCCGCGCAGCGGCGGTCCTGTTGCCTTGCTGCAACACGAGCCTGCCCCGCCGACGACCTTGGACCAGCCATGACGTGCGCAGACGCGCCTAGTGTCGCTGCGGCGCGCGATCCCTCGCGCGGGCACCGCTCTTGCTACTCTCTGTAGGGAAATACTACAACAGAGCCAAGATGGACGCCCTCCAGGAGCAGCCCCGGCCCTCGCCGGATGAGACCCGCGCCGCCGGCGACAGACCGCCGGAGTCTGCGCCGCGGCTCGCACCCGCTGAAATGCGCCCCGATCCGGGCGAGACCCTCGACCCGCGCTGGGTAGTCAGTCTGCTTCGCGTCGCTCTCGCTTTAGCCGCTCTCGCGACGTTCGGGGTGATCGTGCAATGCCTCTGGAGCGGCTCGCCGCAGGCGCGCGCGACCGTACCCTCCTATTTTGTCGTCCTTGCGATTCTGGTCACGGCCAGCGTCTTCAGCCTCCGAAGCGGCTTCGCCCGGCATTGGAGGCTGGCAACGCTCGCCTTCTGCTTGTTCCTGGTCGCCGTGGATACCCGCGCCTACGTGATGACCGGCGAACAGGTGCTGATGTTCGTGGTGATCCTGGTGTTCATGACTGCATCCTGCGCGCTGGTGCCATGGGAGTTCGAGTGGCAGGTGATGCTGACCGCCGGCCTCCTGGTCGCGGCCGCGGTCGATACCGCGCTGGTGCGGCCGGAGAGCGTGTACATCGTTCAGTTGTGGCTGGCAGCGCTGACCAGTTCAGTGATGGCGCTGGCGGGCAATCGGTTGTGGGCTCGATGGCGCAACGCGCTGGCTGAAACCAATTGCAGGCTGGCGGCGAGCGAGTCGCGACAGCGAAAGCTGCTCGACGCGCAGAGAGATTCGGTTACCCTCATCCGTCTTTCAGACGGCCGTTACCTCTATGTCAACGAGGCCTTCCTGAAACGCGGATATACGCGCGAACAGGTCCTTGGAAAATCGATCGTCGAGTTGGGCGTGCACCAGGATCCCTATTTGAAGGACTTGGCTGCCAGGATCCGGAGCGAGGGCGTCGTCCCCGAACACGAAGTCACGCTGCGAATGCCTGACGGGCGATGGGTACCGCATCTGCTCTCGATGGTGCTGCTCGAAATGGACGGCGAGCTGTGCGTCCTTTCGGTCACGCGCGATATCAGCGAGAGCAAGCGGGTGCAGAACGATTTGATCCTCGCCCAGCAGCGCGCGGAGCAGAACGAGGCGAGGATGCGCAAGATTTTCGAGGCCTGCCCCGACACGATCTGCATCAACAGCTTGCGCGACGGGCGCTTCATCGACATCAATCCCCGCTTCGACCAGACCGGCTATTCGCGTGAAGAGGTGATGAACCAGCCTGCGGGCACGCTCCAGATGTGGGCCAAGCCGGCGCAGTTCATGGAATTCGCGCAAGAACTCGTGACGCGCGGTATCGTGCATAACCGGGAAGCCGACTTCAGGCTCAAGGACGGCACGGTCCGGCAAGGCCTGATTTCAGGCGCAGTCATCGAACTTGACGGCGAGCCCTGCGCGGTAACGTTTTCGAGCGATATCTCCCGGCTCAAGCGCACCGAGCAGGAGTTGATCGCGGCGCGGGAGGCGGCGCTGGCGGCGTCGCGGGCCAAGTCGGAGTTCCTGTCGAGCATGTCGCACGAGATCCGCACCCCGATGAACGCGATTTTGGGGATGGCCGACCTGCTGGCCGAGACCCAGCTCAGCGCCGAGCAGCGCCGCTTCGTCGCGACCATGACCGGCAACGGCAACGCGCTGCTGAGCCTCATCAACGGCATCCTCGACCTGGCCAAAATCGAAAGCGGCCGCCTCAACCTCGAGGAGTCCGAGTTCGACCTCGAAGACCTGATCGAGCACGTCGCCGAGACCCTCGGCATGCGGGCCCACGAGAAGAAACTCGAACTCACCGCCCGGATTCTGCCCGACGTGCCGCTGCGGCTGGTGGGCGACACCCTGCGCCTGCGCCAGGTGCTGATCAACCTGGTCGGCAACGCCATCAAATTCACCGAGCAGGGCGAAGTGGCCCTGACCGTCGCGCGCGAAGCCGCCGCCGACGGCGCCATCCAACTGCACTTCAGCGTCCGCGACACCGGCATCGGGATCGCCCCCGACATGCTCGAAGCGATCTTCCAGAGCTTCACCCAGGCCGACTCCTCGACCACCCGCAGATACGGCGGCAGCGGACTCGGGCTGACGATCGCCTCGCGCCTGGTCGAGCTGATGGGCGGGCGGATCTGGGCCTCCAGCGAAGCCGGCCGCGGCAGCACCTTCCATTTCGTGGCCCGGCTGCGGGTCGCCGACGGTCAGGCCGCGGCCCCCGAACGGCTGCCCTATCTCGAAGCGGTGCGCGTGCTGGTGGTCGATGACAACGCCACCAACCGGCTGATCGTGCGCGAGGTACTGGCCGCGCAAGGCGCCGAGGTCTCCGAGGCCGCCAGCGGTCACGAGGCGCTGCTCGACGCCGAGCGCGCCCGCGCCGAAGGTCATCCCTACCGGATCGTGCTGCTCGATTGCCGGATGCCCCAGATGGACGGCTTCCAGGTCGCCCGACAACTCAAGCGCCTGCCCGGCGGCCCGCCGCCGATCATCCTGATGCTCAGTTCCGAGGACCTCAATCAAACCCTGGCCACGGTCCGCGAACTCGGCATCGACCTCTACATCGTCAAGCCCGTGCGCCGCATCGAACTGCTGCGCGCGATCGCCGCCGCGATGGGCCGCCATCCGAGCGACGCCAAGCCGCCCCAGCCGCCCTCCGCCGACCGCGCCGGCACCAATGGCTCGCGCGCGCTCAAAATCCTCCTCGCCGAGGACTCGCCCGACAATCGCCAGCTCATCCAGGCCTATCTCAGGAACCATCCTTATGAACTTGACTTCGCCGAAAATGGTCAGGTCGCAGTGACCAAATTTATGCGCACTGGCTATGACCTGATACTGATGGACGTGCGGATGCCGGTGATGGACGGCTACACCGCGGTGCGCAAGATCCGGCGCTGGGAGAGCCAGCACGGCCGCGCCCCGACCCCGATCGCCGCGCTGACCGCCTCGGCCCTGGAAGAAGATGTCCGCAACAGCGTCGAAGCCGGCTGCACCGCCCATCTCGGCAAGCCGATCAAGAAATCGCGCCTGCTCGACGCGATCCGCGATCTGACTGAGCTCCCGAATCGAATCGGCCGGCGAAGACGATCACAGGACCGTGGTCGAGACCGACCCCGAGCTGGCAGAACTGATCCCGGGCTTCCTGGCCCGCAAGCGCGAGGACGTGTACGCGCTGACCGCCGCGCTCGAACGGGCCGATTACCAGACGCTGCGCGCGATCGGCCATAAGATCAAGGGCGAAGGCGCCGGCTTCGGCTTCGACGCGATCAGCGAAATCGGCCGCGCCCTTGAAGACGCCGCGCGCGCCCACGACCGCGAATCCGCAGAACGCCAGGTCCGCGCGCTATCGGACTACCTGGAAAACGTCGAAGTCCGGCCGGCTGAACGGCCACGCGTAGCCGCACTCACCTCTCAAATCGCTCGAAGCAGCCTTGTGCGGGAAAACAGCGGCCTCTCGGGCGGGCGCGGCAGACCGTGACATCTCACTGATGCGGCAATCGAGGCCAGCGCAGCAGCATGTCCGCGGCATGCCGGCCTTTTTCCCAATGAGACGTCTCTCGGCAAATGGCCGGCGGGGATCGCATCGCTCCGGGCAGAAGCTCGCAGTAAGCGACCGCTGAGGACGCGCGGCGAACAGATCGCAACCGCGGCGAGCGCCGCGAGCCGAATGAAATGCCGGCGGTTCATCGCGCGAGCCTACGCGCGCGGGATCGCGTGGCGACCGGGACCGACAGCTCCGCCCCGGAGCGGCGCGTCGTCGAAGCCGAGCTCGACGGCAATCCCCTGCGGAATCGCGATCGTGCCGCCGCGCTCGCGATCGATATCGATCTCGATCATTCCGTGGGGCGTCGGCACGCGGCCTTCGAGACGCGTCAGCCAGCCGAAGAGCGGACGGATTTCCGCGCGCGTATAGCCCGCCGCGGCCGGACGGACTCCCAGCACGTGCGTGGTCAGATCGTAGGTCGGCGTTGCCGCCCAAGCATGACATCGGCTCGCCTCGCCGCTCGGACCGTCCCAATATTCCTCGAAGGTCGTGTTGCCGCGCTCGATCTGCGGCCACCATCGCATGCAGAGCTTCGGGATCAGATCGCGACGCCCGGCCCTCACGATCGCTTGATGCAGGAAATGAGAGAAGAACGGCTGCGCCGCGACGACGTTTTGTTCCGGGTCGAACTCCATGTATGCCGACGGATCGAGATGTTGCCTCACGTAGGCGCCGCGATTGTCCGAAATGGTCGGCGTGATTTTGATCCTGCGCGGGTCGAGAATCCACTCGATGATTCGCCCCCATCGCGGCTGGGGCGCGCATCCTGAAGACGATCGCGGCCGCGTTGGTCTGCTGGCTGACGCGGCGGCGAGCGCCAGAATCATCGGCGGCATCGACGTACACTCCCCTGCGCTTCGTCCCAAAGCATCTCGAAGGCCGCGATCGTGCGCGCCGCGCGCCGCCGTGCGCCGGCGCCCTGTGCCGCATCGCCGAGATGGTCGTTCATCGCCGCGAAGTCCTGCAGCGCGGCCGCATATAGCGCATCGATCGCGCCCACGACCTCTGCCCGCTCGGTCATCGCCCAGTTCGACAAAGAGCCATCCGGGCATCCGGCGAATCAGCCCGTCCGCCGCCCTGAATCGCTCGAAGGCGTCGAGCACATCGACGGCAACCGGAATCAGCTCGCGCACCGTCTCGATATCGCCCGAATACTCCAGGTATCGAGCCAGCGCCCGTACCCAATGGAGTGAGAAATCGGGGATCGTGGTCGAGGCTCTGGAGAAATCGCCCGCGGCGACCATCGCGAGCAGCCCATCGGCGCGCTGAGACTGAGCGCAAATCCTGAGATGGCGCCGGACCAGGCGCCAGTCCGTGCTGGTGACGTAAGTCAACAACGCATGGATGTAGGAATCGCCGAGCCATGCGCGCTGTTCGCGGAAGGGACAGTCGAGGAAGGCATCGGTCGAGCACACATCGAGCGTGCGCGCGCCGATTCTCCAGAGCGCGTTCAGGCGATCGTCGTCGCATGAAAAGCGCGCGTCCGGGGAGCGCGGATAGCGCCGCTCGATCGCGCCGGCGTTCTCGACGCGGGCGCCGCCGCGCGCGATCACGCTCAGGTAGCGGAATCCAACTGCCTCGAAGCCCTCGACGCGCTCGCGCTCGCCACCCGCCAGCCGGTAGCGCGTCGCATAGAAACGCGGGCTGATTTCCGCGGCGCCGTCGCTACGCAAATCCTCGCCGACGTACAGGTTGACCGCGGCGCCTCGCGGGCCCTGCACCTCGACCCACGGCGTCGCGAGCGTGATCGCGCCGGCGTCGTAAGTGATGATCGTTGCCGCGCGGTCGCGAGCCGATTCGCCTGCTTCCGCCGGCGGATACGCGGCGCACGGGTCGTCGCCAACGATATCGGGGATGGTGCGATGCGAGAGCTCGCCGAGCGCGACCGGAATCGCAGTCAGCGGCGCGATATCCGCGAGCTCCGGCGCGGTATAGGGGCTCGACCGGAATCCGGGTGCGGTTTACGGCGAGCGTTCCGGCGGAGAGCTCCGCCGCTGGTTTCCATCGCGAGTCGTCGAATTCCGCGTCCTGCCATCCGATCGGTATTTCAGCGCCGTCGAGGATTTCGTTCGGCGGCACCGGAAGCAATCGCGACGACGGAACATCCTGCAGATAGGGAGCGGCGCGGCCTTTCCACGACGCATCGCTAACTATCTCGATCTCCGGCGCTTCGAAGGCGAACGAGCCATATCCCAACTGCAGGCTCGGCCGCGCCGGCTGCCACCATGGGATCGGCGTTCCGTAGAACCTCACCAGCGCGGCAATCGCGTTGTCTCCGGTCTTCAGATGAGGCGCGAGATCCAGTTCGATATAGGCCAGGCGTTCCGGTATCGAGCGCGCCGGACCGCGAGCGACTTCCTTGCCATTCACGTACAGGAGGAACCGCGAGTCAGCGGTGACGCGCGCCGGAACCCTCTTCGCAAGGCTGTCGAGCCGGAATCGGCGGCGCAGATAGCAGAAGCGATTGCGCATCGCCTTGGGCGGCGAGGCTCGCCGGCGCCACCGGCGAGACCATCACAGGAGGAGGCTCCGCCCAGATCCAGCGAGCCCGCCATGTCATCGGCCATTCAGGGATGAGAATCCGCTTCGCGAGACTAGCGCTAAGCCCGATCGTTCTTCCATCCCACCGCTTTGCCTCTCGGACCTTGACTATAGATGACACATCGACTGCTTGACATTTCATGATATGTCATGATAGCATGGGGCACCAGATAGGAGAGGTCCGTCATGTCCCAGACTCGCGAGAAATTCGCCACCCAGGTCAATTCGGAAATCCTGTCGGCCGTGCGCACGCTCGCCGAGAAGGAAGGCCGGCAACTTCAGGCCCTCGTGGACGAAGCTCTCGCCGACCTGATCGAGAAGCACAAGAACGCCAAGCCGCGCCCGCACGTGATGGGAGCGTATCTCGCCAGCCACGAAAAATATGGCCCTCTTTATAAGAAGCTCGCTGAATGACCGACTACCTCACCGTGGCCGAAGTGCTGGCCATGCATGCCGACCAGATCGAACGCTATGGCGGCGCCCAGGGCGTCAGGGATCAAGGGCTGCTGGAAGCCGCCCTCTACCGCCCGCAGACCGGTTATTACGCCGACCTGATCGAGGAAGCCGCCGCGCTCTGGGAGAGCCTCGCGCAGAACCATCCCTTCATCGACGGCAACAAGCGGACGGCTTTCGCTGCCACGTATACTTTTCTCGCCATCAACGGCGCGCGCCTCACGGCGGACGCTGAGGAGACCTACGTTTTCGTCGCAGCCCTCTACGAAGCGAACCAGTTCACCTTCGACAAGCTGGTCCCGTGGCTGCGCAGTCACGTAACGCAAGACTCTCCTCCGGACCCGCCGCGATGAAAGACGCAACGAGGAGATCGAGCGCAGATTAGCGCCCGGCGCGGTTGTTCTTCTGTCCCAAGCGCCGGCGTCTCACTTCACGACTATGTTGTACGCCGCGCTGCCGTCGGGATACCGGACCGTGGCCGCGGCGGGCGCGGGAAGAGTCTCGCTTGCCGGATAGACCAGTATCGCATGGTCGAATTGCGGATAAGCCTGCGCCGGATCGAAAAACCAGAACTGCTCGAAGCGGAGCACGTTTCCGAACAATCCCGGCTGCTGATCCAACAGACCGCCCTGAAACAGCGATGGCGGCTCGGGCTTGTAGAACAGCACGTAGATATACGGCTGGTTGATCGCGTCGGTGATTACGATCGGCTTGGCTCCGTCAACATTAAGCGATTCCACCGTGTGCACGACCTGGTCCATCCCATATGCATAATCGCGTTCGGCCATCACAGGATAATCGTCAAAGTACACTCTCGCGAACCGCACGCCATGCACTATCGTCGCGCCAACGATTATCGCCACCGCGCCGGCCCTGAAGATCGGCGGGACCGAGTCGAATTCGAGCAGCGCGACGAACCCGAGCGCCGAGAGCAACAGCCAGGGCGTGAACGCCAGCACGTCATGTTGCGAATGCGGAGCATTCCACAGCATCGCGCCCGGCAGCGCCGCAAGCAGCAACCATCCGATCAGCAGGATGCCGAGCTTTTGCCGGCGCCGGCCGAGCATGGCAATCAGCGCGATCGTGACCAACAGCATCTGCTCCGGCAGAAGTTGACCGAACCCGCGCGGATGCAGCGTCAGCGAATTGTCGCCTGCGAAGAACAGGAACGACGGCCTGAAATGACTGGCAAATCCCGATGCGAAGAGACCGAGGCGAGCGATCAGCGGAGCATGGACGGAGAACACGGATATCTGCCTGAAACGCGCCTGCATCTGGGCGGGATGACGCAGGAACATTAGCGCTTGGGGCATGGCGAACAGCGCGACGATCGCGATCGCTCCCAGCGCGGCCTTCCAGGAGCCGCGAAGATCGCGCCAATACAAAAGCCCCAGCAATCCGATCATCAGCGGAGTGAAGAGTTTGGTTATCGAATACGAATAGAGCGAGAGCCCGAAGAACAACGCGCTCAGCATCAGCCAATGGCTGCGGCGCCGGATGAGCCAGAGGAAGAAGCAGGCCATCGCCAGGTCGATCGTCGCCGAGGCGGTGATCGGTTCCTCCGCGAACCGGCTGAACGGCAGATGCCACGGCGACATCGCAGCGAGCAGGACCGCGATCGCCGCGCCCGGCCATCCCAGAATCAGCCCCGCCAGAATCGCGATCGCACCGATGTCCACCAGGCCCCAGATCGCCGCTCCCAGCCGCACCGTCGCGGACTTCAGCCCGAGCGCGCCGACCAGCGGCACGAGCGAATAGTCGAACAGGGGCATCCGGTAATCGTTGAATCCCTGAATCGCAAGCGGCAGGAAATTGCCGTGCTGGTCGCGGCCGGTGGAATAGATGCTGTAGGCATCGTAACCGTTGCACGCTTCGTCCTGGTTGAGCCCGGGCGGCGATTGATCGAGCCGAACCATGCGCAGCCCGGCCCCCACCGCGAACGCCGCGATCAGCAGCGCGACGCTCGTCGCGGAGACGATCTGATGCCGCAGAGCCGGGCCTGACATCATGCCATTTGACTCTATACCGGAGGGACCACTACGCTCACATCCCTTCGCGCAATTCGCCGGCCCGAGATCTCGTTCCTCGACGTCGCCTATCTTTCCTGTCCGCATTCGATCGTCACGCGGGAAGGAAAATCAGGTGACAAGTTACTTAGAGAAGGCTTCGGCCTGAAGGCTTTTCACATGACCGAATACCCGAAGCGAAGGACAAAACCATTAACGGACTGGTGGGACCAGAGATACGAGTCTTGTATTTTGAAGTTCATAGAGATCATCAATACCTACAACATCACGGGCGCAAGCGTTCAAGTCGGTCGTGACGCGTTTGACGAGCTCATATCCCGACGGGTGAAGAAAGCCTTCATCAAGGACCCATATATACTGGTATTCGATACTGCGATCACCCAGATTCCTCGCTGGATATATTTCAAGCTGTCGCGAGCGCATTACTTGACAAGTTCGCCGACCGATGTTAGCCATGCTCCTCGATTAAATTACGGGGGGATCGAAGCGGAACGTGCCAAAACCTTTCAACTTCCGCCGGCGGGTTCGGGGTCTCACGCTTGTAGCAATTGTGGGTGCGATCACGCTCTGCCCGATTCCCGCAGCTCCTGCTGATTCTCCGCTTGGCCTGACTGCCACGCCTGAGGCCTCGCAGGCCACGGCCGGTCCGCAGGCGTCCAAGCGCACGCCGACACCGACGCCCAAGCGCACCCCTACACCCAAGCGCACGCCGACACCGACGCCCAAGCGCACGCCGACTCCGACCCATACTCCGGTCTCGCAGGCGGCGGCGCTCTATGTCCTCGACATCGGTCTACTCCTTCCCGGTGAGAAGAAAAGCTCGCTGCTTCCAGACAGCGTCACAGTGTTTCCCGCAGGCAGCAAGGGCGACCAGGCGTTCGTGGCAGGATTCACGGGCCCGGATTTCGGCTTCGGCTCTGACGGTGGAATCGCGGTGGCCCCGGACGGCACCATCTACGTGGCGGGCGAGTTTCAAATTTACGTGTATTCGGCCGGGGCCAGCGGCATCAATAAGAAGCCGGCTGCCGTCATCACGGGGCCTACATCGGAGCAGTGTCAAAGCCTCACGTACCCGATCGCGGTCGACAGCCATGGCAACCTCTACGCGACCGGGGACTTGGGAAATTGCATACTCGTGTATGCACCGGGTAGCAGCGGCGACCAGGCGCCGAGCGCTACCCTGTTAGGCCCGTTCCCCCCCATCAACAACGAAACTGGTAGCGTCCAGTTGATTGCGGCCGACGGGGCGGGAAATCTCTACGTGCTGAACGACCTCAATCCTAACGCTTCTGCTTGCCAAGATTCCGGCTGCATCACCGAGTATCGCAAAGGAAACTCCGGCGCCGTGCCCGATGCAATCATCACCGACGCGTCTGGCCCGTTTTATGGCGCGATTGCTGAGGCCGTCGCAATGACGATCGATTCGGCAGGCCGGCTATACGTTGTGACAATGGGTTTTCCGTACCAATGCGGACCGGGCCCGGCCGATATCTGTTACGACGACGGCGTTGTCGTTTATGCCCCCGGCAGCAAGGGCAACGCAACACCGATCGGCAGTTTCGGGGGCCCGAACTTTCCGCTCACCGCCATTAGCTACATGGCGGTCGACGCCCGCGGCAACGTCTACATCCTGGGTGGGGGCGGGACCGTAGGGCACGAATACTCGGCCATCGTCGTCTATCCGCCGGGCAGCCATGGCAACGTAGCGCCCAGCGCGATTATCTCCGGTCCCGCTACGGGCCTTGATTCCGGGGCCGCCTTGGCCTCGGGTCCGAACCCCTACCGATAGGGAAGCGCCAACGGCTGTCACTGATCGTGAACCACAACGCGGGTTTCCCCGAACTCGAGGCCGCCAGGGCGCTGGCGCCTGAGGTCAGCGCGCGGGCCGCCGAGATCGAAGCGGCGCGGCGCCTTCCCGCCGACTTGGCGCGCAAGTTCGCCGAGGCCGGCCTGTTTCGCATCTCGATCCCCAAAATCTACAACGGCGCGGAACTCCATCCGATCGACTGCGTGCGCGTGATTGAGGAGCTGTCGCGAGCCGATGGGTCGGCCGGATGGTGTCTGATGATCGGCGCCGTCACCGCGATTCTCGCCGGACTTCTTCCCGAACGGTGGGCGCGCGAGATTTATGCCGACGATCCCAATGTGATTAGCGGAGGCGCGGTCGCGCCGACGGGCAAGGCAATCCCCACACAGGGCGGATATCGCGTGACCGGTCGATGGCAATGGGGCAGCGGCACCCAGAACTGCCAATGGATCGTCGGGGGCTCGCTGGTGATGGACGGCGAGGGGCCGCGCCGGCTCGCCAACGGGGAACCGGAGATCAAATTGATGATGTTCTCCGCCGATCAGACGGAAATCCTCGATACCTGGTACTCGTCGGGATTGCGGGGCACCGGAAGCCACGACTTTCAGGTACATGATGCGTTCGTTCCCGAGGGCCGCGCGATCGCGCTCGGCGTCGCGGCCCCATTGGTCAAGGCGCCGCTCTGCCGCTTCCCGATGTTCGGCCTTCTCGCTCTGGGCGTCTGCGCAGTCGCGCTCGGAATCTGCAGGCGCGCGATCGAGGAACTCGCCGCCTTGGCGACCAGCAAGAAACCGACCTGGGAACGTCAGACGCTCGCCCAGTCGCCGAGAATCCAGGCCGACGTGGCGCGGGCGGAGGCCGCGCTCCGATCGGCGCGCGCGTTTCTGTTCGACGCGATCGATGCGGCGTGGATCACAGCGTCCGCGGGATCGCCACCGTCGGTCGAGGAGCGTCGCGACCTTCGCCTGGCGGCGGCGAACGCGACCTGGGAATCGGCGAAGGCGGTCGATCTGATGTACAACGCCGGCGGCGGTTCGTCGGTCCATGCCGCCAGTCCCTTGCAGCGATGCTTCCGCGACGCGCACGCCATCACTCAGCATCGGATGGTCAGTGCCGCGCTTTACGAAGAGACCGGGCGGCTGTATCTGGGTATCGGACAGGCCTCGCTCTACTTGTAACTCCGGGTGAATCTCGCACTCCCCAGTTGCGACACGATGGTGGTGCTGCCGGCGCGGACCACTAGCGGCGCGACGATCTTCGCGAAGAACAGCGACCGGCCGGCGCGGGAATGCCAGCCGCTGTTTCAGGCGCCGCGCCGGTATCACGCGCCCGGCGGCCGCCTGGGATGCCAGTACGTCGAGATTCCGCAGGTCGATCGGACTTGCGGATTCATCGGGTCGCGTCCGGCATGGCTATGGGGTCTGGAACACGGCATCAACGATTGCGGCGTGGCGATCGGCAACGAGGCGCTTGTCACCAGGGAATCGCTGCCCGGGATCGGCCTGCTCGGGATGGATCTGGTTCGCCTCGGACTCGAGCGCGCGACGAATGCGAGCGCGGCGGTGGATCTGATCGGCGGCCTTATCGAGCGGTACGGGCAGGGCGGCTCAGCCGCTCACGATTTCGACTGGCGCTACTCCAACGGATTCCTGATCGCGGATCACGCCAGTGCCTGGGTGCTCGAAAGCTCGGGCCGCCAGTGGGCGGCGCGCAGCGTCCACGATTGCGCGAGCATCTCGAATCGCATCGGTACAACTGCCTGCGATCGCGCATCGTCTGACGTGCGCGAGCACGCGCGCGAGCGTGGATGGTGCGACGAGCGTGCGCCGTTCGATTTCGCCGCGGCATACGCCGACCAGGCGCATCCTACGTCCTTCTCCGCGCTGGCGCGGCTGGCGCGCAGCCGCGAGCTGGTCGCGGCCAGCGGACATCGCTCGGTGCGCGACATGATGCGCGTGCTGCGAGACCATTACGAGATGGGCGAGATGCCGGTGATTACGGCGCCGCCGGAGAGCGAGCGGCGCTATTCGCTATGCATGCACACCGACTTCACATGCACGACGGCGAGCATGGTCGCCGAGATTCCGGCGCCGGACTCGGGCCAGCCGCCCGTAATGTGGGCCTCGATGTGCGCGCCGTGCACGGGAATCTTCTTCCCGCTCTATGCGGCTGGAACGATTCCGCCGACGCTGGCCGCAGGCGGCCTCGAACCGTCGGCTGATTCGCCCTGGTGGCGGATGAAGACGATTCAGGATCTCGTCGCGCGGGCGCCGGAGCGCCTCGCGCCGATAGCCTGGCGGCATTTCAGGCCGCTCGAAGAGGAAATGCTCGACCGCGCGGAGACGATCGCGGGGAAGGCGCGCAGCCTTGCCGACCCGGCGCGCGCGGAGCTTCTGACCGGATTCATGGCGGAGAATGTCACACGCGTGCTCGAAGCCGCCGGCGAGGTCGAGGCGGAATTGAGGCGTAACCACGGATGAACGCCGATGGGACCATCTGCGTCCATCGCTGGTTACTTTCCGGGGGCTGTTCGCGCCTCTACCGATTTGGCGCGCGCTTCGCTAGCATCCGGGTGATCGCCGCGTCGTCGAAGCCCAAAACTGGAGCATTGTCGAAATGGATTTCAACTACACGTCCGAACAGGAAGCTTACCGCCGCGAAGTCAGAGGATGGCTCGAAGCCAATCAGCCCCCGCCGCTTACCGAGGCGGAAAAGGAAAAGGCCAACGACGATTTTCTCTGGGAGCGCCTCAAGCAGTGGCACAAGAAACTTTACCACGCCGGATGGGTCGGCCTGACATGGCCCAAGGAATACGGCGGGCGCGGGGCGAGCTTCGTCGAGCAGGTGATCTTCCAGCAGGAACTGGCGCGCCTCAACCTGCCGATGGGATGCAACGTGCTGGGCGTCATCATGACCGGGCCGGCATTGATGCAGTGGGGGACCGACGAACAGAAGAAACGCTACCTGAATCCGATCCTCAGCGGCGATGAAATCTGGTGCGAGGGAATGTCGGAGCCGGGCGCCGGATCGGACCTGGCCGCGCTGCAGACGCGCGCCGTGCTCGAAGGCGACAGCTTCATAGTCAATGGCCAGAAGGTCTGGACCACGATCGCCCATCGCTCGCACTTCTGCCAGCTTTTCGTGCGGACCGACCCCGAACTGCCCAAGCATAAGGGCATGAGTTGCCTGCTGGTCGATATGAGAAGTCCGGGCGTCGTAGTAAAGCCGCTCAAGCAGATCACCGGCGAGGCCGATTTCAACGAAATCTTCTTCGAGGACGCGCGCGTGCCGAAGGAGAATCTGCTCGGGCCGCTTAACATGGGATGGCAGGTGCTGGTGGCCACCCTGATGCACGAGCGGTTCGGGATCGGCGAGACGCTGGGCGGCACTGAGCAGGTCCTGACGGCGCTGGTCGATATGGCAAAGCACTCGAAGGTCAACGGCCATCGCGCGGCAGAGGAGCCGGAGATTCGCCAGCAGATCGCTCAGTTCGCGATCGAAACCGCGGCCAAGAAGTACAACGGCTTTCGGAGCCTGACCCGCCGTCTCAAGGGACAATTGCCCGGCCCGGAAGCGTCGATCGGCAAGCTGGTATCGACCGACCTGACGCAGCGGATGGTGAAATTCACCACCCGATTGATGGGCCCCTACGCCTACCTGGAGCGGCATTCGACGTTCGCTCCGGACGGAGACTGGATGAAGCGGATACTACAGGTCGAGTCGATGACGATCGCGGGCGGGACGTCGCAGGTCCAGAAGAACATGATCGGCGAGCGCATCCTGGGCCTGCCGAAAGGGTGATCGCGACCGAAGGAAGAAGCAGCCAAATCGCTTCGCGCAGATTCTTTCGCCTTCGGCTGTCGCCTCGGCTCGTTATGGGGTTGCTGGATCGCGAGGCCAAACAGGTTCGCGTCAAGCAGGTTCCAAACGTCCACGTCGATACGATCCGGCGCGAAGTCCGCGAGAATGTCGAGCCGGGATCGGCGCTCTACACCGGCGAACCTCTTAGTTGAGCGTCGGCGGAACCGAGGCAAACGCGGGCGCACGCTTCCAATTGCGCCCAAGCCGGGCGTAAACTCGCGGCATGGCAAAAGATGCCCAGCCCAGTTCTCACTCGTCTTTCCAGCAGTTCGAGAAGGTAATGCGGGTGCTAGTCCAAGTGCCGAAGAAGGAAGTTGAGCAGCAGGCTGTTCGGGTTCGCCGCAGGCGCGCCAAGCGCAGGCTTCCCAACAAAAACGCGATTTAGAGCTCAAATGCGGCCCCTCTCGGCGGTATCCGATCGGATGCGGCGCGTTCGACGGAGCAATACCCTCCCTGAGCAAGCGGTCCGCCGGATAATCCGTTCGCTTGGCGCGAGCTATCGAATCTGTCCGCCCAACCTTCCAGGCCGTCCCGACATTGCAAATTGCTGCCATCAATGGGCTGTCTTCGTCCACGGCTGTTTTTGGCATGGACACGAAGGCTGTCGGCTCGCTACAAAACCCAAGAGAAACGCGGCTTTCTGGGCCGCGAAGATAGCCGCCAATAAGCGACGCGATGCAGGCAAGACGCGGGCGCTTCGGTCGCTCGGGTTCCAAGTTCTCGTGGTTTGGCAGTGCGAACTAGCCAAACATCGGCTGCTTGAGCAGCGGCTAAAGCGATTCCTGTAAGGAGACCTCCATTGATGGCACAGACTGGAGAGATCGAACAGCCCTCACTGGTCTTCGCTCCCGACCCGGCCAAGGTCCAAGCGGCGATGGATCAGCTTGAGAGCGACCAACGGGTACTCGACTATGACACCAAAGAGTTCACGATTGAGCTGCTCGTTCAGAAATTCGGGAACGAAGACGATAGCGATATCTTCGTTCCGAAATACCAGCGCCGATTCAATTGGGCTGCCCCCAGACAGTCCCGGTTCATCGAGTCGCTGCTTCTGGGCTTGCCCGTTCCCTTCCTTTTTTTTGCTGATCTTCCCGACGGGCGGCTTGAGGTCATTGATGGCAGGCAGCGCTTGGGCACCTGCAAGGCATTCCTCCAGAACAACCTGGTCCTGACTGGACTAGAACGATTGGAAAAGCTCGAAGGCTTTCAATTCCAACACCTCTCGAAAGCCCAGCAAC
This sequence comes from uncultured delta proteobacterium, assembly GCA_963830715.1. Classification (GTDB taxonomy): domain Bacteria; phylum Desulfobacterota; class Binatia; order Binatales; family Binataceae; genus CAVVMA01. The sequence continues at coordinate 30,776 of CAWHNS010000020.1, read as the reverse complement.
GGCGCTTCAGGAACCGGACCATCCGATCGGTCGTCGTTTCGCAGAAAGCTACGGAGGATGATCGGCGCGATCTTTTCGACCGCATCAATACGGGATCGCTGATCGCAGAGCCTGCGGAAACCCGGCGTGGCTCCATCAAGGGACCAATAACGGACCTCATTGACGAACTTGCCGATGACGAGCGCTTCAAGCGGCTTTGTCCGATGCCAGAAGCGGCGCGACGCCTTCGCGAGCCGGAAGAGCTGGTAGCGCGTTTCCTCACGTTCAGTGATGGCCTTGAAGGATATCGGGATGACTACACTAAATTTTTGAACAAGTGGTTGCGCGCCCGAAACGGCGAGGCGAATGCCGATGAATCCATCACTGCCAAGTACAGGGAGCGATTTCAGACGGTAATGGCGTTCGTCGAGACGTTTTTCCCACACGGGTTCACCAAGAAGGCGAAATCCACAATGACGCCCAGGGTTCGGTTCGATGCGATTGGCGTAGGCAGTTGGAAGGCCATTGAGGCCCAGCCAAAACTAAAATCGTCCGGCCCCGGGATTCCAGTGGAACACTGGCTCTCGTCGGACGAGTTCATGTTGGTCACAACTTCTAGTGCATCGAACGTGCGTAGCAAGATCGAGAATCGCTTCGACTACGTGATGTACATGTTGCTGGGCGAAGACGCGGAGGCCCAAGCACGCGTTCCCAACGGCAAAGAAGATGAGAACGATTAAAGTCACCTTCAGGGATCGTTGCCACGAGATCAGTCAGTATCTGGATATGCTGCAATTCGTCGAAGAATCCGGGTCCGAGGCGGTGTCGCGCGATGGCACAAAGCACTTCTCGATCAATACGACCACGCGTCACGTGATGAAGGCGACCGTGTTCCTCCATCTGTACAACCTGATCGAATCGGTCGTGCAGAAATGTCTTGAACGAGTTGCGCAACAGATAAAGGACGGCGGTTTGACATTCGGAGACGTTAACACGGAGTGGCAACGCTCCTGGGTCCAAGGAATGGGAAAAACCGACGAATCATTGAACCCGGCCAAACGACTGGAGCGCTTGCTCTACATGTGCGATCGGTTGCTTGGGCGGAACCCCATTATCGTGACGCCGAAGCTGCCAGGCGGATCGCTCGACGATGAAAAAATATACGCAGTGCTGCGCCGCCATGGGATCAATCTGACGATCTCTGCGAGGCTCAGTGCTGCGGTCAAGCGCCCTGTGCTCAACAAGAGTGGGCCATTAAAGCTCGTTCGCAACCGTCGGAATGATCTCGCCCACGGATTGGCCTCGTTCGGCGATTGCGGACGGGACGTTTCGATTCGTGAACTGCGCGGCTGGTCGGCGATCGTGTTCTGGTATTTGCGACGGGTGATCATTCAGTTCGAGCAGCATCTTACTGGAGGCGACTTTCGATGCCGTGCGCCTGCATGATGCTTTGTCCGATAGCTACAGCTAATGCCACCGGCACCGCATTGCCAATGTGACGACCGACATTTTTGAAGGTAGGTCGATCGCCCGGTGGGGTGAAGAAATATGTCTTAGGAAATGTCTGGAGGAGTGCAGCTTCGCGCAAGCTGATCGCACGGTCTTGCTCCGGATGCCCGAAGCGGCCATTACCGTAGCCGAAGCATTGCGTCGTGATGGTGGGCGCCAAATCTTCCCAAGCCATGCGGCCGTATACGCTTCCGTAGTAACGTCCCGTTTCCCGTTCATGGCAATCAAGCCGAAGGTTCAGCGGCCAATCAGGCCACCCGCCACCCTCCGGCGTCGCGCGGATTCGTTTCAAGTTTAGCGGACTCAGCCGACTGGATACGTGCAGGGGATCGTCTCGTGTTGGCGATGCGCCCGCCTTGATTGCTGGCAACTGACCTATTGCCGCTCGGACCGTTGGGGGTGGACGGTGTACCGGAGTGGCCATATTGACACGCGTCTTCTTTGCGCCAGCCAACACCACGAGGCGCTCGCGCGTTTGCGGAACGCCATAGTCCGAACACCTGAGGACATTCTGCTGCACGGCGTAACCCGCGGACTCCAAGCCCTCGACGAAGTCGGCGTATGCCCGATACCTCTTCAAGGCCGGAACGTTCTCCATGCTCACGACATCCGGACGAACTTCGCGGACCAAGCGTAAGAAGTTGTACAACAAGGGCCACTTGTCATTGACGCCTCGCTTGGTTGTGTACGTGGAAAACGGCTGACAGGGCGCACAGCCGGCGAGGACTCTTATCGAGTCCTTCGGGAACCAAGAAGCGACCTCTGTTGCCTGCAAGCGGGCAACATCGGCGAGGACATATCCGCTTCCTGGGTTGTTCGCCTCGAAGGGAAATCGACAGGTCGGGTCGATGTCAACGCCGACCGTCACTTCTATTCCGGCCCGCCGAAAGCCGTAAGTCAGCCCGCCCGCCCCACAAAACAAATCAACTGCCGCCACGGAGCGCATCGCGCCCTACTTTATCAAGACACACAGATCCGGGGAACTTGCGGGAGGGGGCGGCGCGAGCCAGGTGAGGGTGCTGCCGCGTTAGACCACGATCTCGCGCCGGTTGATCCAGCGGCCTGAGTCGGCCATCGGGTTCAGGCCGTTGCGGCGCGCGAGATGGACGCTGTAGAAGACGCTCGCGCCAATTGGCGCGAGAATTGTCCCGCGAAACTTGAGCGGCAACGTTAGCCGATCGGCGGCGCTTCGGACCTTCCGCTCGCGTAGCGAATGGCCCGGCTGCTCCGGCCATTGCGGCGCACAGGCCGGCTCCTCCGGCGCGCCATCGAGCTCCATCGGGGCGACGTTGGTCCATCCATTTTCCCCGATGTTGTAAACCAGCGTGCCGTGCGTGAACTCCCCGCTCTCATCGAGATATTCGATCGGCAGCGCTCCGATATCCTCGAAATAGCTCGGCCCGCTCTGGCACGCGCCATATCGCACCCAGTCGAAGAAATGATGCAGCGTCCACGGGCCGTCGCCCTCGAGGTCGAGGCCGAGCACTCCCTGGCGAACCCAGTGGTCGCCGCGCTGGACCGCCTGCATCGGGAGCGCGCTCGAGTTGCGCCAATCGGGACGTGCGCCGAGCGGCGTCACGATCCAGTGGACGACGCAGAGTTCGAGTCCGTCCAGCTCCGAAAATTCCTTGATCAGATAAAGTTGCGGCATCGGGTTTGAGACGCGATGTGTGGGGATCTAGCAGAGTTGCGCCGAAGGTGTAAGACGCGCGGCGGAGACACGATCCGCCCGCAGTGGTTTGAGATTCCTCGCGCAGCGCTCGGAATGACAGTCAGGGATCGGCGAGACGCTTCTGATGACGGTCGGGGTCAGTCGGAACGGCCATCGACGTTTTGACCGAAACCGGCGCCGTTGCTGCGGGCGTCGTCGTTCGGGGAGCCTTCTTCGTCGAGCGCTTCCATCTCGCGCTCGAAGCTTCCGCTTTCGATCGCGCAGTGCATCCCGCATTCCTTGGGAGCGCCCGTCTCCCACCACCATCGCCCGGCGCGCGGGTCTTCGCCCTCACCGACCGGGCGCGTGCAAGGCGCGCATCCGATCGATCTATAGCCCTTGTCGTACAGGGCGTTATAGGGCACGTCGTTGCGCCGGACATAATCCCAGACGTCATGCTCGGTCCAGTCGGCGAGCGGGGAGAGCTTGACGATACCGCCATGGTCGCGATCGATTTCGAACTTGCGGACCTTGGTGCGGGTCGTGGTCTGATCGCGCCGCAGCCCGGTCACCCATGCCTGATAATTTCGTAGCGCGCGCCGCAGCGGCATCACCTTGCGCGCCTGGCAGCACGTCAGCCGCAACTCGACGCTTTGGCGGAAGAGATCGTTGCCGTGGGTTCTGACCATCTCCTCGACAGTAGAGGTGTCGGGCAGGAAGACTTCGATTCCGATTCCATAGCGGTCGCGGATGCGCGCGATCAGGTCGTGGGTTTCCTGCGGCAGCCGTCCGGTGTCGATGGTGAAAACGCGAACCTTGGGGTCGATTCGCCATGCCATGTCGATGAGCGCGCAGCCCTCGGATTGCAGCGAAGAGCAGATACCGAGTCGTTGCCCGAAACGCCCGAGCGCCCAGGCGAGCACGTCTTGCGGCGAACTGCTCTCGAGCTCAGTGGCGATTTCCTGAGATCGAAGCTCGTCGATCAGTTGGCCGTTAGCTCCCTCACTCATGGCGACAATCCTGGTGGCGGATCATGCGGCGCACTCGCCGTCCTTGGTTTCGCCGGTAAACGCGTGGTCTTCGCCGATGTCGATGAAATCTTCGGGTTCGGCGGTGTCGGAACCGATCGCGCAAAGATCGGCGAGGGTTGCTTCAATCTCGTCGAGGCTGGCGCGGCGGAAGAACTGATCCGCGCTCTCGCCGTCGGCGCGCTCATCGCGATACCACTCGAGCATCCGCTGAAGGGCCTCAGTGACGCGGCGGGCGGGAATCTTCACGCTGCGCCTGCCGAAATGCGCAGTTTCGCCGTCCACTCCGCCGCCCACCATGAGCTGGTATTGGGGAATGACCCGGCCGTCCTCGAGCCGGCGCAGGCCGCCCTGGAAGCCTATCGCAGCAACATGATGCTGCCCGCACCCGTTGGGGCATCCGCTAATCTTGATCGAAGCGTCGGAGGCAGCCGCGGCCAGGTCGGGGCGTGAATCAATGAACTCCGACAACTCGCGCCCGAGTCCGCGCGACTGGGTGACCGCCAGCCGGCACGACTCCGCACCGGGGCAACTGGTCACGTCGGAAATCGTATTGGCGCCCGGGAGTCCCAGGCCTGCGGCTCGCAAACGCTGGTGAAGCGCAGGCAGATCGGCCTGCTTCACCCATCGCATCACCAGGTTCTGCTGCAGCGTCGTGCGCACGCTGCCGTCACCGTATGCGAGCGCCAGGTCGGCGACGACCCGGAACTGCGCGCCGGTCAGATCTCCCATCGGCACGCGCACTGTAACCGCCGCATATCCGTCCTGGCGTTGAGGGCGAACATTGGTCCGGCAGAAGCGGTGGAATTGCGATTGCGAGAATCCCTGCGGCAGCGCGAGGACGGGATCCGGCACGATTCCCGGCCCTTGACCTGCGCGGCCGCGACGCGCCGGGCAACTTCGGCCTCTGACGGCGGCGCCGCGCGATCCCATCGCGGCTCTTCCTCGGCGGGCGGGTCTTGCGGATCGAACGGAAGACGGCTCCCGCCATCGGCGAGCACCCGCTTCAACTCCTCATCGAAGAGTTTCTTCCATGCATCAAAGCCCACCTTGCGGATCAGGTACTTCATCCGGGCGTTCGCCTTGCTCTGACGATTGCCGTGCGCATGGAACACGCGCAGAACGGTTTCTGCGACGTTCAGTATCTGGTCCGCGGGCAGGAAGTCGTAGAGCACATATCCGGCCTGGCAGAGCGTTGCCGTTCCGCCGCCCACCGTTATCCGGAAGCCGCGCTCCAGGCTGCCGTTGGTTCCGCGCACGCGCGCCTGAAAACCGATATCGTTGAATGCGCCGCCTGCGCAATCGGTATCGCATCCGCTGAACGCGATCTTGAATTTGCGCGGCAGCGATGAGCTCAGGCGATGGCGCAGGAAGTAGCGCGTCAGTGCTTCCGCATACGGCGAGACGTTGAAGGGCTCGCCGGAACAGACCCCGGCGAAAGGGCATCCTACGATGTTGCGAACCGAGTTTCCGCAGGCCTCGCGGGTGGTCACGCCCGCCTCGGCCAGGTGATTCATGCAAGCTTCGGAATCCGCGAGCTGCACGAAGTGCATCTGGATATTCTCGCGGGTCGTGATATGGGCGAAGCCGCGCGAGTACTTCTCGCAGCAATCCGCGATCGCGCGCAGGGCTGCGGCAGAGAGAATCCCCTGCGGCACCTTGATGCGGAACATTTGCACGTCGTCCTGCCGCTGCCCGTACACGCCGCGGACAAGACGAAACGCCCGCCACTGATCGGGGGTCAATTCGCCCCGCTCGTATCGCTCGAGCGTCTCGACGAACTCCGCGATATCGGCCTTGCTGGCAAACGACAATTGTGCCCGGCCCAAAGTCGAGCCGTGCTTTCCGCCACCTTCGCCGACCGAGATTTCTGAGCTCATCGCCGAACCGCCGATTTCGGATCTCCAAGCCCCAAAGATGTTTCCGCCCTCGGGGTGCGAGCCCGACAGAGGGGAAAGTAACTTCTATTGTCATCTTAGTCAACTAAATAGATGACTAACTGAGTCGCCTATTCCATCCGGGGTCTCTTCTATGCTAGAAACGCTCAGAAAAAGCGATGAAATTCGGCGTCGGAATAGACTATTCCCTGAAGGCCCTGCTGATGCTGGCCGAGCGCTATCCGGCCGCGCAGCCGCTCAGGGTCGAGGAAATTGCGCTGCGGGAAGGAATCCCCGAGAACTACCTGAGGCGCCTTCTGATCGAGCTGAAACGCGCGGGCCTGGTGGCAAGCCAGAAAGGTCCCAGTGGCGGATATATGCTGGCGCGGAACCCTGCGAAAATCACGATGGACGAGGTGGTCCAGATTATCGAGGGCGGCTACGCTCCCGTGGAATGCCTCGAAGAGGGCGCCAACGGCCTATGCCGGCGCGACGAGAGTTGCCCGATGCGCGACGTATGGCGCGAAGTCCGGGAATCGGTAGCCGCGATTCTCCAGCGCACCACGTTACAATCGCTCGCCCAGCGCCGCAGGACCGCGCTGCACTTCCAGATTTAGCGGGCCAATCGGCCACGCCCGGTTTAGTTCGGGTCCGGCGCTCAGAAGCGATCAGTTTCCTATCAATAACGGCGTGTGACAGCGGGCGCCGCCACTCCTTATCCGATCCCGAGCAACTCCTTGATCTGCGGCTCCAGCGCCGCGAGTTGCTCGGCCGGAATCCGTGCCTCGATTAGCGGGAACAGCCGGCGCTCTTCCTTGCGGATGTGCTGTTCAAGCAGATCGCAGAAGGGCGCAAGCTGGGATTCGTCGCCGGCCTTCAGCGCCTCGGCCTTCGCCGCGAACTCACGATGCTCGCCCATCAACTCGTCGAGCAGCGCCGCGCCATCAGCCAGCGCTTCGCGTACTGCGGGAAATAGCGCCCGCTCCTCCGCATCGAAATGAGCGCGGAGCCGATACTCGAAAAATGTTACCGCGTGCTTGATCCTGAGCTTGGCCTCCCGATCCTTCAGGTCGCCTTTTGTGAGCCGCCAGGCCAGCAAGAGGCCGTCGTGATGCTCGCGCGAGAGCGGAATGAGCGTTTGATGGCGCCGGGCCACGGGACTACATCCTCGCTGAAAAGCGCGAGGATTGTCGAGCCGGTGCAGCAGGCTGACAGCCGCGCCATGAGCAGCGCTTCACAGGAAGCGGCGAGGGGAGGGCAGCCCCCCTCGCGCTCCTCCCCGGCAGCAGCAAACCGGCAAAAGTGTTACTTATGTTGCCGGTCTAAAGTGTTACCTTCCCGGTCGCTCACGGGCCGGAAGCGAAGCGAGGCCCGAAGTGAAGAAAAGTTCCGCGCCGCCGTATGTGCCCGGCCACGATCTGCTCAAGGGCAAATCGGTGTTGATCACCGCCGCGGCGGGAACTGGAATCGGGTTCGCCACCGCGCGCCGATGCGCCGAGGAAGGCTGCCGCGCGCTGATGATCTCGGATGCCCACGCGCGCCGCCTCGAAGCGGCCGCATCCAAGCTCCGCGAGGAGACCGGCCTCGGCGCGGTGTACGCAAAGCTCTGCGACGTGACCGTCGAGGATCAGGTGCAAGCCCTGGTCGCCGAAGCCGACGAGAAGCTGGGCGAGGCCGACGTGCTAATCAACAACGCCGGGCTTGGCGGGTCGCGCCGCGTGGTCGAAATGACTGACGGCGAATGGCACAAGGTGGTCGACGTAACGCTCACCGGCACCTTCCGCATGACGCGTGCGATGCTTCAGCGGATGCAGCCCCGGCGCCGCGGCGCGATCGTCAACAACGCCTCGGTGCTCGGATGGCGCGCGCAGAAATCGCAGGCGCACTATGCGGCCGCAAAGGCCGGCGTGATGGCGCTGACGCGATGCAGCGCGATGGAAGCCGCCGAGTACGGAATCCGCATCAATGCGGTAGCGCCAAGTCTCGCGATGCACGAATTCCTCAAGAAGACCTCGTCGCAGGAGTTCCTCGACCATCTGGCCGGCCGCGAAGCCTTCGGCCGCGCCGCCGAAGTGTGGGAAGTCGCCAACGTGATCGTATTCCTCGCCAGCGACTACGCGTCCTACCTGGTAGGCGAGGTAATCTCAGCCAGCAGCCAGCATCCGTGAGCGAGGGACAGGATCGGAACCGCGCAAGGTGTGTCATGGCCGCTTGATCTGCCGGCCTGGGGTCGGGGTCTAGAAATCGTCCGCGTGGCTGAGCGCCACGTTCTGCGACTCGCGGAGCCGTGCGAGCTTGCCCTGTTGATAACAAAAAGTCACGGGGTGCTGACTGTTCTCGGTAGCTATCTCGAATGGTGTGAACACCAATTCGGTAAGGCAAAGCGTGAAAACGTCCGCCGCCGCCTCGCCGACCGCCACTCCAACCTTCGTCATCGCACCATAGCCGTGAGTATAAAGGTGGTATGTGTCGCACTGCTCGCCATTGGTCTCGACCGCCGCTGACACGGGCGGCCCAAGATCGGCCTGCACGTCTTGCCGACTCTCGCCAGCCCCAAACTGTGACAAGTTAACGGGCGAGGGACGCGAAGCTTCCATGAACACCGAGCACCCAGACAGGCAGAGAGCGATCGTCAAGACCGAGAGACGCATGGGTAAGCTCCCCCTTCGTTACGAATCATCTATAGTGCTGTCTTACTCAAAAACCGAGCCAGCCGTAGCAGACCGACAGAAGCGAGACCCACGCCTCGGTTACGCCGAAACGTGTTTCACCGCTGCAACGGTCCCGCAACCGTTCGTGAAACATCGCTTAACGGCGGCGCAACGAAGTCATCGCGAGGCGACGAGCGGCGCATTTCCAGGGCTGTAGGCTTACGGTATCGTCACGCGAGGATGATCTGTCCACGGTGCGCGGCAGAACCGAAGAGCCCTGACGCCCGCTTTTGCACGGAGTGCGGCGGCGCACTGCTAGACCCTAAGCGAGGGCGGTTCAACGCGGCTGTTGTGGGCCGCATCGTCGCGTTTCCATTTGTGCTGATCGGGCGCGCGTTGCTCTACCCGATCAGACAGCGACGCGAGCGAGTCCGATGGCTCACTGAGGCGAGCGGACCTGATTCCCCGATCAACGCCGTTCCGAATCTGAGCGAGGACGCGAGGCGGGTATATGCCCTATCTGGCGAGTGTGACCCTGCGTTACGGCTCCGCGCACTCGCGAGTTCGTACCGTGGGCCACGTCGCTGGCATTTCTGAGAACCGTGCGCGGCAGGCAATCCGCGAGCTTGAGCTTCGCAAGCTGCTTTCACATGACCGCCGCAAGACGTGGCACGGGCGCGGCGCACATGCCTACCACGTGAAGCCGGTTCGATAGCGGCGCCCCCTGTCTCCCGAAGCCCGAGGGCCAGTCTAGAAAGAAAGGCTTTTCAGACGGGCGAAGGGGTCCATGTCTTGTCCATAGCTCGCGAACCAGTCAGTCAGCGTACCGCTTTCGACGTCGAATCGCGCAAGCGCGAGAAAATTAAACGTCCAATCCCCTGCTGACCCTAGGATGATCGGGATATTGCGCAACAGGCGCTTTAGTTCTTCCAAGACAGGCTGCGTGCCGACCAAGAATCCGAATGTTGCACCGAACAGTTCTTTGTACATCTTGGCCTGATAGATATCCTGAATCGTTAAACCGCCGCGTTTCACTTCTGCCGTGAAGATTTGATTCCCGCGATTGCTTTCAACGTAGCCAACAATGTCGGGCCTGCGATTCAGGAAACGGAACAAAATTTCATGTCCAGGGGGTATGAGAGCTTTGAGCGGTTCTCCGAGTCCCTTCGTAGCTCCGGTCTCCGAGAACGCTCTCTTTCCTATTGCCGCGAACGACCGTTCTAGGGCCGTTCTCACAGGCTCATAAAGTTCTTTCTCTTTGATCAACATGGAACCGAATAATGCAGTTACAGAAGCTGATCCTACCTGGCGGGCGAGGTGATCTCGACCAGCAGCCAGCATCCGTGAACGTGCCGGAAGTCAGAATTTCTCTGTCCGACCCTCACCCTCACCCTCTCCCATTCATGGGAGAGGGGCAGCGAGGCCTTGAATCCTACGACAAGGACAGATCAGTTTGTCGTCGCGCTCAATCGCGCGCGATGGCGCTTTAGTAAGGCCGGGCCGTCGAACTTGAAGATTCGGGCCGCGTTCAGGCCTAGGATCTTTGCGCGCTGGTCGTCGGTCAGGTGGCCCATCTGGCGCTCGATTGCCGGGGCTGAATGCGGCCACGAGCCCTCGTGATGCGGATAGTCGTTGGCCCACATGATGTTGTCAACCAGGTCGTACTTGACGCAGGTGTCGATGCCGACCCGATCTTCCTGGAAAGACGCCGAGCCGTTCGAGCGGAAATAGTCACTCGGCATCTTCTTGAGCTTCGGGAAAGCCCACATATGATGCTTGCGATACGCCTCGTCCATCGCGTCGAGCGCCCACGCGACCCATCCGATGCCGCACTCGATTCCCGCGATCTGGATTTTCGGGAACCGCTCCAGAACGCCCGAGGCGCACATGCATGCGATCGGTTCCACGGTCTGCACCAGCGCGTGCGAGACGTAGTTGATGACGGCGCCGCCGTCTTTGCGTGCGACGCGCGGATCGCGCCCCGTCGAGACGTGGAACGTGATCGGCATTCCGGTCTCTTCGATCAGCTTCCACATCGGATCGTACATCTGCAGGTTGTAGTTGGGATGGCGCGAGTCGTGCGGGCCGAAGATCGGCTTGCACGGCAGGCTCACCCCTCGGAAACCCATCTTCGCCACGCGCTCGATCTCCTTGATCGTCCCTTCCAGATCGCCGGGCGCCAGGCACGCCATCGGCGACAGCCGATCGTTGTACGGCCCGTAGGCTTCCCAGGCCCAGGTGTTGTACACGCGGCATTGCGCCATCGCGAACAGCGGATCGGGCGTCGCCCACATCATGAGGCCGCGATTGGGGAAAATGATCTCGGCGTCAACGCCGTCGAGCTCATCGTCGCGCATACGCTGGAGCGGATCGCTGCCGGCCTTGGCACGGACGCCGTCTTCGCCGTCGAGTTTCATGTCGAGCAGCCGCGATTTCTGCCATCCTTCCGAAACCGACCATTTGACGCCGTTCTCATCGACGACGGTGCGCGGCAGCCGATCGACGAACTGCTTCTCGATCCGGTCGATCCAGAGGTTGGAGGGCTCGCCGGCGTGGCAGTCGGCGGAAATCATCAGGTACTTGTTGGGATCGGTGGGGCGCGCCGTTCGGGTCCATCCGGAGCGGCCGGGAGTCTCCAGCCGCCAGCGGTTCGGCTCGTCCACTTCGACTATTTGGTTGGTTCCGTTGGCCATTGCAGCTTCTCCTTCAGCGGTTCGGACCGGGGCAGATTATACTGATTAAACTCCCACCAAGACGATAATCCAATCGGACTACGATACCACCCGCCATTGGATCAGCGTGAACTTCTGATCGGGATGATCCTCGAACACGGCTTCGACCTCGGCGCCGATGCGAACTTGCTGCATCGGATCGCCGATCAGATTACCGACCATCCGCACGCCGTCGCCGTCGGACAGCTCGACCAGCACGACCAGGTAGGGGCAGGCGTCCTTCAACGCCGGATGCGCGGGATTCCAGATGCGCTCCCAACTGTAGATCCGGCCGCGGCCGGAGAGCCGATGCCAGGTCATCTCCAATGAGTAACACTGGTGGCAGAGGAATTCCGGCGCGAACTGGAGCGTGTGACACTTGCCGCATCGCTGGACCGCCAGCTCGTGCCGCGCCGCCGCCTCCCAGAAGCCGCGGTCCATTCCATCGGGAGTAGGACGCGGGATCGGCAATCCCGGCGGCAGATATGGTCCCGAAGCGTCCTTCGCCATCCGATTCGCCTACCCGTGCAGGATCAGATCGCTCACGCCCTGCGCGACCATCGGCCCCGATACGACCAGCGATATTTTGGCGTCCTTCACCTGGCACGTCGAGGTGCCGCGGATTTGCCGGACAGCTTCGTTGATCAGTTCCAGGCCGTGAACGTAGCACTCGGCCAGATTGCCGCCGCTGGTGTTGAGCGGGAGTTTGCCGCCGGGCGCGGTCAGATTCTCGAAGGTGCAGAACTCCATGAGTTCCTCGGCGCGGCAGAAGCCATGCTCCACCATCGCCATCATGACGCCGCCGGTGAAGTGTTCGTACATCTGCGCGACATCCACGTCCTTCGCGGAGACGCCGGCCATCTCGTAGAGTCGCGGCGCCACGGTCTTGAAGTTGGCGGTAGGGTAATCGTGAGTGTTCTCGGCCGCGACTTCCGTGCGAAATCCCGAGCCCTGCGCCGCAGCCATCACGTACGCCGGCTTTTGCCGGAGGTCGCGTGCGCGCTCGGCAGTGGTCAGGATCACCGCCGCGGCGCCGTCGTTCTCCATGCAGCAATCGTACAGATGGAACGGCTCGACGACCCATCGCGAGCTGTCGTATTTTTCGCGCGTCAGCGGCTTGCCGTACATCACCGCGCGCGGATTGAACTGCGCGTGATGGTACGAGGCGAGCGCGATCGCGGCCAGCGGGTCCTGCGTGATGTGGTGTTCGTGCATGAAGCGGCGCACCCGCAGGGCCACCCAATGCGCCGGCGCGAGCAGTCCGTACGGCGCGACGTACGACGAGAAGTTCGAATAGGCGCCCATCGCGCCCGAGATCGTGGTCATGGGCGCGCTGGCGCCGAAGCGCCCGAACTGTCCCTGCGCGAGCGCCCTGTAAACCACCACGTAGCGCGAGTATCCCGCCGCGATCGCCGCGGCCGCATTGCCGATCGCCGCGGATCCGCCGCCTCCGCCTCCGTTCCACACCATGTTCGCCAGGGTGAACTGCTTCACGCCGAGCGCAGCCGCGACTCGCGCCGCGCCGTTGCGTTCGGTGGCGAAAGATGCGAACCCGTCGATGTCCTTGACGTCGATTCCGGCGTCATCGGCAGCCTTGATGATCGCCTCACACGCCATCACGAACTCGGGTGCCGGCGCGCCGCCGCGCTTGTAATATGCGGTCTCGCCGATACCGGCGATCGCTACCTTGTCCTTGATGGTGTATTCGCTCATCGGCAAGTTCGACCGTGCAATTTCATGGCAACTCCCGGAGCAGATGTCAAACCGGACCCACCTGACTGAATCGAGTCGATCGCAAAAACCTTCCACGGGCCATTGGAGCCGCTCGAACTTGTGCTATTGACGGAGGTCATGGACGCACCGCTCAAGGGAATCCGGATAATAGACTGGACGATCTGGCACCAGGGTCCGGCCGCGACCACCACGCTCGCCGATCTCGGCGCCGAGGTGATCAAGCTCGAGGATCGCGACGGAGGCGATCCCGGCCGCAGGATCCTCGCACCTCGTCAGCGCGAGAAGCCGGTACCGAATTACCTGTTCGAGTGCAACAACCGGCACAAGAAGAGCGTCGCGCTGGATCTAAAGAGGCCCGAGGCAAAGGAGATCGTTTTCAAGCTGGTCGAGAAGAGCGACGTGTTCGTGCAGAACTTCCGCGTCGGCGTCGCCGGGCGGCTCGGCCTCGATTACCCCGCGCTGCGAGCCCGGAATCCCGCGTTGATCTATGCGAACGCGAGCGGCTATGGACCCGAGGGGCCGGATCGCGGCGAGCCGTCGTTCGATCTGATGGCCCAGGCGCGCTCCGGCATCATGCTGACGGTCGGCGGCCCCGACGATCCGCCGGGCGCGGTGTGCGCCGGAATCGCGGACGAAGCCGGCGCGCTCATGCTGGCGCTGGCAATAGTCACTGCAATCGTGGCGCAGGATCGATACGGCGTCGGCCAGGAGGTGGACACTTCGTTGCTCGGCGCGACCACGCTGTTGCAGCGCCTCAATGTCGCGTCGCGCACGATGACGGGCCGCGAGTTCGGACGCGTCCCGCGCGAAAGGGCCGCCAATCCGCTCTGGAATCACTACCGCTGCGCCGACGGCAAATGGATTTGCTTCGCGATGCCGGAGTCGGACCGCTACTGGGTGGATTTCTGCGGCGCGCTGGGCCTCAATGAACTGGGCGGCGACCCGCGCTTTTCCGATCCGCGGTCGCGCACGAAAAATGCGGCTCCGCTGATAGCCATTCTGGATCGCACCTTCGCAATCCGTAACCGCGCCGAGTGGCTACCGATTCTGAAATCGGCAGGCGACTTGATATACACTATAGTCAATTCAATTTCCGATCTTCCGGGTGATCCACAAATAGTAGCGAACGAATACATAGTTGACTACGATCATCCGGAGTTCGGCGCCCTGAAGCTGGTCGGGATGCCGATTCGGTTCGGCCTGACTCCGGCAAATCCGCGCGGCCCGGCGCCCCGCCTCGGGAGCCATACCGAAGTCGTGCTGACCGAGCTGCTCGGCTATACCGTCGAGGAAGTCGCGCGCCTTCGCGAAGCGCGCGTGATATGAGACACGAATCATGAAGGCGCTCGACGGCGTTAACCTGGTCGAGTTCGGACCCCATCTGGGCGTCGCGTACGCCGCGATGCTGCTTGCGGAGCATGGCGCGCGCACGATCAAGGTCGAACCGCCGGGAGGCGATCCGCGACGCGGCACGCCGCACTTTCACGTCCTCAATCGCGGCAAGCACTCGGAACTGATTGACGTCGAGTCGAGGGCGGCCGGCGGCGAGGTCGCCGCACTGATCCGATGGGCCGATATAGTTGTCGCCGGCCACACGCCCGATCGTTCGCGCGCGCTCGGCCTCGACTACGAGTCGATTCGGGCCCTGAATCCGCGAGCGATCGTGGTCAGCATGCCGCCCTTCGGCAGCCGCGGCCCTGACGCGAATCTCGACGGCGACGACGGCCTCGTGCAGGCGCGCGGGGGAATCGCCGGCAACCAATTTACGCGCAGTGGAGATCCGGCGCCGCTGACCTTCCCGGCCGTGAGCTATGCGGCGGGCGCGATCGCGGCGATCGCGGCGGTCGCGGCGTTGACCGCACGCGGCAACGGGAACGGCGAGGGAGAGCTTATCGAGGTGCCGTTGCTGGCGGGGGCATTCTCGCTTCAGACCGGCTCGATCATGCGGCACGAAAAACTCGTCGCGCTTTACGCGGAAGGATCGAACGATCCGCTTGGGCCGATTCCTTCTTTCCGCTTGTTCCAGGCCGGCGACGGCCTTTATCTGTTCGTCGCATGCGGGAGTACGACCTTCTGGAACAAGTTCGCGCTGGCTATCGATCGCGTGGACCTGGTGAGTGACCCGCGCTTCGAGGGCGCCCCGTGGGGATGCCAGCCGAATTGGCAGGCGCTGAAGGACATTCTCGAAGCGACGATGCGCACCCGATCGCGCGAGGAGTGGCTCACCATTCTGTCCGCCGGCGACGTCCCGTGCGCTCCCGTGCTCACGCGCCAGGACTTCATCGACGATGAGCAGGTGCGGTTTTTGGGAATGCGCCGCGAGGTCATCGACCCGCTGCTCGGGCCTACGGTGCAGATGGGAGTGCCGATCACGCTGCACGATACGCCGGGCGGGATCGCCGGGCCTACCCCCGCGATCGATTCGGGCGTGCGCGCGCATGACGCGATCGCGGCGGCCGATCGCGATCGCGACCGGCAGGCCGGCGCCGCGTCACGCGAGGAATCGCAAATCGGATCGCGCGGCAAGGGTCCGCTCGCCGGCGTGCTGGTGCTCGACTTCGCAAGCTTCATCGCGGGATCCTACGGCCCGATGATCCTCGCCCAAATGGGCGCGAACGTCATCAAGGTGGAAAGCACGCATGGCGACTCGGTGCGCCATCTCGCGCTCGCGTTTCTCGGATGGAACCAGGGCAAGCGCGGATTGTCGCTCAACCTGAACTCCGCCGAGGGCCGCGCGATCGTGCACGAGCTCGCGAAGAAGGCCGACATACTGGTCGAGAATCTGCGCCCAGGCCGGATGCGCAAGCTGGGCCTCGACTATCAGACGCTCGCCGCGCTGAATCCCCGCCTCATCTATATGTCCGTCACGGCCTTCGGCAGCAGCGGTCCGCGCTACGATCTGCCCGGCTTCGATCCGCTGCTGCAGGCGCGATCCGGCGCGATGGCGGCGCAGGGCGGCCATCACGGCCATCCGGTGTACCTCACGTGCGCGGTGTGCGACTACGGCGCGGCGATGCTCTCCGCGCTGGGATGCGTGCTGGCGCTGCACGCGCGGCAGCTGACCGGACGCGGCCAGATGTGCGAGACCTCGCTGCTGCAGGCCGCGATGGCGTTCCAGGCCGGCGAGTTCATCTTCTACGAGGGCAGGCCGGACATGGAGAATGGCGAGGCCGAGTATCGGGGACCCTCGGCGCTATCGCGATGCTATCGATGCCGCGACGGAAGATCGCTCTCCGTGTCCGTCACGGAGCCGCGCCAATGGGAAGCGATGCGCGGACTTTGTCCCGCGGTCGCTGCGGTCTCATACGACGAGGCGGTGCGCGAATCGGCGAAAGGACGACTCGCAGCGGCGCTCGAGGAATTCTTCGGCAACATCGAGCGCGACGAGGCTTTGCGATCGCTCGCGCGGGCCGCGATTCCCGCCACGCCCGTGAATCGCATCAGGGATCTTTTCTCAGACCCGCAGATCGCAGCCAACGAACTGCTCGCGGAAGTGGTTCATTCGCAATGGGGTCCGGTCGTGCAGACCGGTGTGCTGGCGAAGTTCTCCAGAGCCGTGCCGAGCGTCCCGCGCGCCGCGCCGATGCTCGGCGAGCATACCGGCGAAATTCTGTCTCAGTACCTGGGCTACGATTCCGGGAGAATCGCGGAGTTGCGAAATCGAGGAGTGATCAAATGAGCAAGCGTACCATCTCGCGTTCGGTCGGGACCGCCGCCGCGTTCGCCATCTTCATCGGATTCGGCGGCGCCTTTGCTCAGAATGCTGCGTCAGGCGGCTCCGGACCCGCCCCTGCTCCGGCCGGCGCGGCAAAGATGGGCGTCGTTGCCGGCTACGGGCTGCGCGCGTTCGAATTCGACAAAATGGATCCCGGAATGGTGGACGCGATGTGCTCCGGACGAATGGACATGGCATCGATGAGCGGCGCCGGTTCCATGGCGAATATGGCCTCCATGAACATGGGCGAGATGGGACACATGGGCGATCACATGGCCTGGAGCAAATTGCGTCCCGCCAACGATGCAGACCGTGCTCGGGCCCAGAGCCTCCTCGACACGCTCAAAACGGCGCTTGCGAAATACCGGGACTATCACGTCGCAGAGCAGGACGGCTTCAAGCCGTTCCATCCCGAATTAAAGCAGCCCGAAATCCACTTCACGAAAAATTGGTACGCGATCAAGGCCGCCTTTGTATTCAATCCGTCACAGCCGACGTCGCTGCTCTACCGGCCGACGCCTGATGGCGGATCCGAGTTGGTGGGCGCGATGTACACCGCACCCAAGCGGGACAGCGAGGATCAAATCGACAAACGCGTTCCGCTGAGCGTCGCGCAATGGCATCGGCACATCAATCTTTGCTTTCCGAAGAGAGGCGCGGACCTGGCCAAGGTCGATTGGACGAAGTTCGGCCCCAAAGGGTCGATCGTCAGCAAGGGCGACTGCGATGCTGCCGGAGGGCGCTTCTATCCGCAGCTATTCGGCTGGATGGTCCATGTTTATCCGTGGGAGACCGATCCGTCAAAAGTCTGGGCGCACGCGATGTAGTCAGATCAGGCCGCGTTCGCGCGCCATTGTTAGCGCCGTGTCTTCGATCATGTCTTCCTGACCGCCGATCATCCCGCGCCGGCCCAGTTCCAGCAGGATCTCGCGCGCGGGTACACGATATTTGGCTTCGGCGCGTTTGGCGAACAGCAGGAAGGTCGAATAAACGCCGGCATAGCCGAGCGCCAGTGCGTCGCGATCGATACGGACCGGCGTGTCCATGATTGGCACCACCAGATCCTCGGCCACGTCCGAGACCTTGAACACATCCACGCCGGTCTCGATACCCATCCGATCGCATACTGCGACGAACACCTCCATCGGGGTGTTGCCGGCGCCTGCGCCCAGGCCGGCGGCCGCGGCGTCGATCCGATTGGCTCCGCATTCGATCGCCGCGATCGAATTGGCCACGCCCATCGCGAGATTGTGATGGCCGTGGAAGCCCATCTCGGTCTCCGCCGCCAGTTTCTCGCGCAGCGGGCCAAGCCGCGCGCGCACGTCATCGGGAAGCATGTAGCCGGCCGAGTCGGTGACATATATGCAATTGGCGCCGTAGGACTCCATCAGCTTCCCCTGTTCGAGAATCTTCTCGGGGCCGGCCATGTGAGCCATCATCAGGAAGCCGACGGTGTCCAGTTCGAGCTTTCGCGCGAGCCCGATATGCTGTTCGGAGACATCAGCCTCAGTGCAATGAGTAGCCACACGAATAGTATGTACGCCCAAGTCGCGCGCCATCCTCAGGTGATCGACCGTACCGATCCCCGGGAGCAGCAGCGCTGAGACTTTGGCGCGCTTCAAGAGCGGAATTACCGCCCGCAGATACTCCTCGTCGGAGTGGCGCGGGAAACCATAGTTGATCGACGCGCCGCCCAGCCCGTCGCCGTGGGTGACCTCGATCAGCGGCACGCCGGCCTCGTCGAGGCCGCTGGCGATCGCCCTCATCTGGTCGAGGGTTATCTGATGGCGCTTGGGATGCATCCCGTCGCGCAACGTCATGTCGTGCAGCGTCACCCGCCTGCCGCGCAGATCCATGATGGTGCTTCTCCTCTACGCGGCGACCGGCGCCAGGACGAGGCTGCCGCGCGCGATTTCATCGGCGAACATCTCGGCCGTGCGGACCGCGGCGGCGGTCATGATGTCGAGGTTGCCGGCGTATTTGGGCAGATAGTCGCCCAGGCCCTCAACCTCCATGAACATCGACACGCGATGGCCGTCGATCACCGGGCCGTTCTTGAGCCTGAAGCCGGGCACGTACTTCTGCACTTCCCGGACCATCTCGTGCGCCGAGTCGATCAGCGCCTCGCGATTGGGCGGCTCTTCGGTCATGCAGTAGATGGTGTCGCGCATGATGATCGGAGGCTCGGCCGGATTGATGATGACGATCGCCTTGCCGCGTGCGGCGCCGCCGACCTTCTCGACCGCGCCCGCGGTCGTGCGCGTGAACTCGTCGATGTTCTTGCGCGTGCCGGGCCCGACCGACCGCGACGCGACCGTCGCGACGATCTCCGCGTAGTCAACTTTCTGCACGCGGGAGATCGCATACACCATCGGGATCGTCGCCTGTCCACCGCAGGTGACCATGTTGACGTTCATCTCGCGCTTGCCAAGATGCGCCTTGAGATTGACCGGCGGCACGCAGTACGGGCCGATCGCGGCCGGCGTCAGATCGATCATCATCACCCCGAGGGCATTCAGCTTGCGCGAGTTCTCCGGATGCACGTAAGCCGAGGTCGCATCGAAGGCTATCTGGATGCCGTCTTCCCTCACGTGCGGGATGAGCGCATCGACGCCCCGGTCGGTGGTCTTCACGCCCATGCTGCGCGCACGCGCGAGGCCCTCGGAGGCCGGCTCGATTCCCACCATCCAGACCGGCTCGAGCAGCGGGCTGCGCTTGAGCTTATAGAGCAGATCGGTGCCGATATTGCCCGAACCGATCAGGGCGCATTTGATCTTGCCCATGCTTTCATCTCCCGCAACGCGATTCGTGGATAGTAGCGCGCGGCGCGCTAGTCCGTGAAGCGGACGGACGTCTTTCCGAGGCAGTCGATCGTCAGATCGAAACGATCGCCGGCGCGCGCCGGCACCAGCGGCACCAGCGAACCCGACAGGATGACTTCTCCTTTGCGGAAGGGGATGCCGAACTTGCCGAGCGTATTGGCCAGCCATGCTACCGCCGCGGCCGGATGTCCCTGCACGGCCGAACCGACGCCGGACGCCGTGAGTTGCCCGTTGCGGAACAGATCGAGCCGCGCGGAGGCGAGATCGACCGACTTCGGAGCCACGCGCCCGTCGCCCATCACGAAGACGCCGCACGACGCGTTGTCCGCCACGGTGTCCTCGATCCGAATCTTCCAGTCCGCGATACGCGAATCGACGATCTCGAAGCACGCCAGCACCGCTTCGGTCGCATCCAGCACGTCATGCTGACTCACGCCCGGCCCGGCCAGATCCTGCGCGAGGATGAACGCGATCTCGCCTTCCGCTCGCGGCTGGATCAGTCCGGCCTTGCCGAGGCTGATTGCGGCGCCATCAGGGTAGCGCATCGCATCGGTCAGGAAGCCGAAGTCCGGCTGATGAACGTCGAGCATCTTCTGCACCGCGCGGCTGGTTACGCCGATCTTTTTGCCGATCACGCGCTCGCCGTCGCGCGTGCGCCGCTCGAGGATCCGCAACGATATGCGATACGCATCGTCAACCGTGATCCCGGGATGGCGCTCGGTCAGCGGGGCGAGCGTAGAGCGCGCGCGCAACGCCGCGTAGAGCTCGTCGCCCAGCGTGCGGATCGCGCGGTCGTCCAGCGCCACTAGCCGTTGCGCAGGAAATCGAGACAGGTGCGGTTGAAAAGGTCGCGATGCTCGACCATCACCCAGTGCCCGCATCGGTTCACCAGCACGACCCGCGCCTGTGGGCATCCCTCGACGATCTTCATCGCGCCGCCGACCGGGTTGAACTTGTCGTTTGTGCCCCAGAATCCAAGCACCGGGCATCGGACTTCGCCGAGCTGCGCGGCCATGTTCGGCACCCGCATCGTGGAGAGCACTGTGCGCGGTTGCTGCGCGGCTATGCCGACCCGCTCGTGCAACAGCTCATCGGTGATGAGCGACGGGTCGTAGAGTTGCAGCGACATCACACGGCGCATCGCGTCGGTATCCATCGTGCCGGCCGAGAACGCCATGACCATCGTCCGGATCCCCTCCATCTGGAGATAGGTCGGCAGGTCCTCCAATCCGCCCGGCGCCATCAGGATAAGCTTGCTTGCCGATTGCGGATGATCGAGCGTGTACTTGATGGCGATCGCGCCGCCGAGCGAATTGCCCAGCGGGACGCAGCGCTGAATTCCAATCGCATGGAGAAAGGAGTGAATCGTCTCGACGAAAAAATCCAGGGTGTAGGCCACGTCCTCCGGCTTGGAGGACAGGCCATAGCCCGGCAGGTCCGGCACGATCGCGCGAAAGCCATGATCCGCGAACCAGGGAAAGTTGCGCTTGAAGTTGCTGAACCCGCTCGCGCCGGGCCCGGCGCCGTGGATGAACACCACGGGCTCGCCAGCGCCGGCCTCGTGATAGTGGATAGTCAGGCCGTTGGCGGTCCGAGCGTATTTTCCTTCCGGAATCGGCGTCGTCATAAAAGCTTCCGCGAATCAGAAACCTGCACAAGTCATTGACATTGTAGCCATGATTGCGGGAGTGGTCGCAACCGCCCTTGCGCGGTCGCATCGTCCGTTCAGACTACCGAACCAAACGGGGCGACATGACTGGACTTTTCGGTGCGGCACTTTTACTCGCCGCTCGAGGGTTTCCATCGCTCGGCGCTACCACCCAAAGCGGACATCTCCAAATGTTTATGCCCGCGACACCTCCAATGTTTGTTTTGACACGGCGCTCGCCCCCTGCTTGTGACCGGCGGGCCGGGATGTTACTTTACCCTTTTGCTCCTTGCTCCTTCGGGGGCTTTATCCACAAGGAGGTCCGCGATTTGCGGCGCTACGAGACTGTCTTCATCCTTCGCCCCGACTTGGGTGATGCTCAAGCCAGGAAACGATCAAGCGCTTCGAGGGTATCGTCACCGCCGGCGGCGGCGAGTTGATCGAGACCGAGGAGTGGGGTGCTCGCGAGCTTGGCCTACCGGATCGGCAACGAGCGGCGGGGTTATTACGTGCGGCTCGACTACACCGCCCCCACCGCCGCGGTCAGCGAAGTCGAGCGCAATCTGAAACTTTACGACGGCGTCCTGCGTTATCTGTCCGTGATGGTCGAGCAGGAAGCCGACGCCGCCAAGGTTCGCGCCGAAGTCGAAGCGCGCAAGCATCGGGCGAGGAAGCTCGCGCTGCGGCCGAGCAGCGGGCAGCCGCCGCCGCAGCCGCGGCGCAGATTCCCGACGCGCCTGAGGAGATCATGGCCGCGGCCGAGGAAGACGAGCCGTCCAACGAGCCTCCAAGTGGCGAGCAACAGGATTGAGTTGTGGGGCCGACTGGTGAATCAGCCGGAGTTGCGAACCACCCCTGGTGGAAAGGCGCTGCTGCGTCTGGCGGTCGAACTGCGGTGCCGACGGCGAGCAGTTGCGGCTCGAGGTGGTGATGGCCGGCGAGGAGGCGCGCGAGGCCGCCGCACGGCTTATCGCAGGGCGGGAGGTTCATGTCGCGGGCCGGCTCCGCGCCGTTACGCGATCGGCTGGCGCGGCGTTGCCGACGCCGGCGGTAGAAGTCTTGGCGAGCGAAATCAATCCGGCCGGAAGTTGATCGGCCGCAGTCGTAATGCAGGGGATTCGTTATGGCAGAGAACCAGATCGATCCGCCGCAGGAGTATCAAAGGCGCCCAGGCCCGGGTCGCGGCGACGGCGAGCGGGGTGGTCCCGAAGGCCGCCCCGGAGACCGCGGGGGCGCTCGCGGCGGCCCAGCGGGCGGCGCAAGGTATGCCGGTTTTGCGCCGACAAGACGCTCAAGGTCGACTACAAGGACGTGCGCACGCTGCAGACCTTTATCACCGAAGGCGGCAAGATCGTGCCGAGCCGCACTTCCGGAAACTGCGCACGGCACCAGCGTCAACTCGCGGTCGCGATCAAGCGCGCGCGGATTATTGCGCTGCTGCCGTTCTCGACGCTGGGCACGTAGCGGAACTGTGTGACGAGGTGACACTTAAGGCCGTAATCGGGTTGGTTCGCGCATCGGCGTTGTCCGCCGCGTTGTTTCTCGCCGGCGGCGCGATCCCGTTCGTCGGAGTGATCGTGATGATCTTCACGCCCGCGCCGATAATCGGGCACGTGGTCGGGCGTCCGGCGGCGATTTGGCGGACGATCGGAGCGGTCGTCCTGGCCGCGATCGCCGTGATGGTCGCGGGCGGTCCATCGGGGCTGCTGGTCTACACCGTCACCTTCGGCCTGGCGACCGCGATCATCTGCTACATGCTGGAGCGGGGCGCGCGTTTCGAGCTTATCGTCGCGGTTGCGACCACCGCCGTGCTTGCATCCGGCTCGGCCGCCCTGCTGATCGCCGCCGGATCGCCGGGCGCTCTGGCTGGCGCCTTCCATGACAACCTGTCGGCGGCGCTAGCGCGGACAGAAGACATGTACAAGGTCCTCGGGGTCGGTCCGTCAATCGACGCCGACTCGCATTCCAAGCTGGTCGAGATGATCGTCCGGCTGAGCCCGGCGCTGGCGGGAATCACGACCGCGCTGGCGGTATTGGCCAATCTGTCGGTGTTCTGGCGATCGGCGGGCAGAAGCCAGGCTGCTCGTACAAGCTGTTCGGTGACCTGGTGCGATGGTCCACGCCGGAATGGCTCATCTGGATGCTGATCGGCGACCGGGTTCGCGCTTTTCATTCCGGTTGCTCCGGCCCGGGATGTGGCGCTGGACGGCTTCATCTGCGTGGCCGCGATCTACTTCTGCCAGGGACTGGCGGTGATGGCCTTCTATCTGAAGATGCTCTCGACTCCCGCGCCCTGGCGAGGCGTGATTTACTTCATCGCCGCGATCCAGCCGTTGCTGGCGGCGCTTGATCTCCGCAGTCGGGGTCTTCGACCTCTGGGTCGATTTTCGCCGTCTGAGGCCCCCGGCCACGAGGCCGGCACGTTCAGCGATCTGCTCTAGATCGGGAATTGCCAGAAGGACCGAATCATGAACCTGCAAGTGATATTGCGAGAAGACGTGGCGAACCTGGGCACACCGGGGACATGGTAAGGGTGCGCGCGGGCTTCGCCCGCAACTACCTCCTGCCGCGCAACCTGGCGGTGGAAGCAAACCCCAGGAACCTGCGCGAGTTCGAGCATCAGAAGCGCCTGGCGATGCTGCGGCGCGAAGGCCGGAAGAGCGAAGCCGCCGGACTCAAGGCGAGAATCGAGGGACTGGCGCTGACCGTCAGGGCGCGCGCCGGCGAGGAGGGCAAACTGTTCGGATCGGTCACCAACCTCGACGTGGAACGGGCGCTGCGCGAAAAGGGCGTCGATGTCGAACGGCGCAAGATCCTGCTGACCGATCCAATCAAGCAACTCGGTGAATTCACGGTCGCGATCAAGCTCGATCCCGAAGTGGAGGCGAGCCTCAAGCTCATCGTTGTGGCTGAATAAGGGCGGTCCATGATCAAGTTGTACGACTTCCTCCCGTGTCCATTTGGTCAGAAGGTCCGTATCGTGCTGGCGGAAAAGAGCCTCACCTACGAATTGATCGAGGTTGACCTGATCAAGGGCGAGCAGCGCAAGCCGGATTTCCTGCGCCTCAATCCCTACGGCAAAGTGCCGGTGCTGATCGACGAGGACACCACGATCTACGACTCGACGATAATCAACGAGTACCTCGAAGACGAATATCCGGACCCGCCGCTGCTGCCGGGTATCGGGAAGAGCACGCTGCGTGCGCGCGCGCGGCTGTTCGAGGATTTCGCGGACAATTCGTTCACGCCGCAAGTCGACCAGTTGATTACGGAGATCGGCAAGCCGGAGGCCGACCGCGACCCGGCCCAGGTCCAGCGCCTGCGTCAGCGCGTTGAACGCGCGCTCGACTACCTGAATCGCGAACTTGGCGAGCAGCAGTTCCTGGCCACCGAGTTCTCGCTGGCCGACATCGGCTTTGCGCCCCGCCTGATCGTGCTTCAGGAATTGGGAATCGAGGCTGGAAGCGGCCGACCGAACGTTGACGGATGGCTGAAAAGGCTGGTCGAACGGCCGAGTATCCAGAGCCTTCAGGGCATCGCGATCGAGCCCGGCGGCGGCGTCTGACCGCCCGACCCCCGATTAATCCAGCACATCTCGGCCTGCGCCCCCGCCGATCGGCTGAGCGCGGATAATTGTGGCGCCGTCAGGGAGTCTCCCGGACGGCGCTCCGTTCGGCAGGCGATTTCGACGTGAGAGAGACCGAATCCTGAGCGGCTCAGATGTCCGCGCTGGCCATCTCCGACAGCAGGTCTTCTTCCTCGTGATGGGGCGTGTAGGCGACGTTCGCGGCCTTGAACAGGAGCTTGGCCGAGAACAACTTGTCGCCCAGCCTGCCTGACGGCTTCAGCATTCCGCCGTGCCGCTTGCATCGCGGACACGCCATCATGCCGCCGAGGAGACCGGCGTTCTTGGGCGTGATCTTGAGGTCGAACCTGTAGCCACAGCCAGGATTCTGGCATAGCGTCCTGTAGACCACCCCCGGAGCGTCATCGGTCTGGAAATCCCTGTTAGCGGTTGATTGTGTTGACTGCATACTTACCTTCCTCCCAACCCCCGAGAGGTTCAAACTGGTCGCTTTCTCCTCGAAACATTTAGACGTAAATGACCTGAAAACGTTTCAAGCAAGTGCCATGCCCCGGATCTGCGGCGTTCCCGATTCGCGGAAATGGCCGTAAAACCGCCGATTTCCAAAGCGGGCGGTGCGCACGACCACGACATTTCCCGTGAACCGTGTCCTGAAACGTAGTGACTGTCCTGAAACAATTTCGAATTTTGCAACTACTCGCTTCCGGGAGAGGACCTCGATGGGTGACGACCACCGTGCCCCGAACTTCGGACTGCCCGGCGCGATGCGCGCGAGCATTCCGCTTCCGGCCGCTCGCAGGATCGTCGGCCTCCCACTAGCGATCGTCGTTGTCGATCGAGAAACCCAGCCCCCCGGCCTTCCCCGGCCCAAAATGCCCTTTTATACTGGGACGCGTGAGCGAGACTGACGGAGGTTGCCCGGCCACTGCGATGAGAGCTCTCGCGCTCGTGATGGCGGGTGGACAGGGGACGCGGCTGCATCCCCTGACCCGCGACCGCGCCAAGCCCGCCGTTCCGTTCGGCGGCAAGTACCGAATCATAGACTTCGTCCTGTCCAACCTGGTCAATTCCCGAATCTATTCCATCTATGTCCTCGTCCAGTGGCGATCGCAGTCGCTGATCGAGCATCTGAAGGACGGATGGCAGTTCGGCGGGATGCTTCCCGACCACTTCATCACGCCTGTTCCCGCCCAGATGCGGATGGGCGACATGTGGTATCAGGGCACCGCCGACGCAATCTTTCAGAATCTCAACCTCATCGACGACAGCCAGCCCGATATGGTGGCCGTCTTCAGCGCGGATCATATCTACCGGATGGACATACAGCAGATGATCGAGTTCCACCTCGATCGCAAGTCCGCGGTCACGGTCGCGAGCCTGCCGGTGCCGATCGAGGACGCCAGCCAGTACGGGGTGGTTGAGGTCGATTCGGGACTGCGGATTGCCGGGTTCGAGGAGAAGCCATCGAATCCGCGCGTGATGCCGGGGGCGCCGGGCAAATGTCTGGCCTCGATGGGCAACTACCTGTTCGATCCCCAGGTGCTCAAGGCGGCGCTGATCGAGGACTCACAGGACGCCGAGAGCCGGCATGACTTCGGCCACAACCTGATTCCGGGCCTCATCAACCGCGTGCCGGTTTATGCCTACAACTTCATGACCAACCGCATCCGCGGCGACTCGGAGACCAACTTGAGCTACTGGCGCGACGTGGGAACGCTGGAGTCCTACTTCGACGCCAACATGGATTTGCGCGACGCGCGACCCCATCTGAACCTCTACAATCCGAACTGGCCGCTTCGGACCGCATACTACGATCAGCCGCCGGCAAAGTTCGTGTTCGCAGAGGACGGGCGGCGGGGCTTCGCGCTCCATTCGACCATCTCCGAGGGATGCATCGTTTCGGGCGGCGCGGTTCGCAACTCGATCCTGGGGCGTTCGGTGTTCGTCCACTCCTACAGCCAGATCGATGATTCGGTGCTTATGGACTACGTCGAGATCGGGCGGCACGCCAAGGTGCGCCGCGCGATAATCGACAAGTACGTGTACATCCCCGAGGGTGAGGAGATAGGCTTCGATCTCGAGCGCGATCGCGAGCGTTTCTTCGTCACCGAGTCCGGCCTGGTGGTGATTCCCAAGGTTGCCAAGCGCGCCAGATCGGTCGATATGTCGCTGTAGCGCCGCGAGCGCTGTAGGAGTATGCCAGGCACCGACAACAGAGCCGTCGATCGCCCGAGCACGGCCGCCGCTCGCCGAGCCTCTGCCGGCGGCGCACGGCGCGCATCCGGAGCCGCGAACAGCAGAACCTCAAGCTCGATCCGTCGAGCCGCGCGGTCTTCTACCTGATGGTCGCGGTGCTCCACGCGCTCAGCCTCATCCCGGACTTCATTCTGTACCCGATCGGCGTCGCCGGCGGATGGATCGGCTATCTGCTCGACCGCCGGCACGTGAAGATCGGGCTCAAGAATCTCTCGATCGCGTTTCCCGAGCGCTCGCTGAAAGACGCGCAGGCGAATCCTGCGCGCGTCCTACGTCAACCTGGGCCGCGGCGGCGCCGAGTACGTCCGGCTCGGCGGTTTTTTCTACCGCCGGCTCAAGCGGCGCGTCACGTACGATCGATTCGAGTATTGGCGCGAAGTTCAGGCCCGCTATCCGGGCCACGGGATCCTGGTGCTGGCCGCGCACTTCGGCAATTTCGAGCTGATGGCGCCGGCGCACGCGATGCACGGCTATCAAGATAAGCCTGGTCCATCACACGCAGCGTTTCTGCGCCGGCGATGCGCTGACGACCTTCGTGCGCGAGCGCGCCGGCGTCGAGGTGCTCCGCAAGCATTCCGCCGCGCGCGCCGTGCTGGGCGCGCTCCGGCATGGCGAACTGGTCGGAATTCCGTTCGATCAAAATGCCAAGCGCAGCGAAGCGGTGTTCGTGCCGTTCTTCGGCGAGCCCGCCGCGACCACCAGCGGGCTGGCGCGCCTGGTGCGAATGTCCGGCGCGCCGGTGGTTCCGGTGTTCATCGTGCGCCAGCCCGGCAACCGCACTCATCAGATCGTGATCCAGGACGAACTCCCGCTCCAGCGCAGCGGCGACCAGCAGGCCGATATCGAGGAGAACACCCGCCGCTTCGTAAGCGCGATCGAGGACATGGTGCGCCGCTATCCCGAGCAGTTCCTCTGGACGCATCGGCGGTACAAGACCCGGCCGCGCGGGATGCCGCCGATGTACGACGACACGCCGCGCCATCGCCATCGCGACGCCGCGAAATCCCGCGGCTGAAGTTCCGCGGTTAATGGAGCAATCCGATGCCGAACAGGTGGAACTATACGAAAGGCCTACAGAGCCTGGGCAACGGATGCTACGCGTACCTCCAGC
This sequence comes from uncultured delta proteobacterium, assembly GCA_963830715.1. Classification (GTDB taxonomy): domain Bacteria; phylum Desulfobacterota; class Binatia; order Binatales; family Binataceae; genus CAVVMA01. The sequence continues at coordinate 2,498 of CAWHNS010000020.1, read as the reverse complement.
CCGACGGCTCGTGGGGATGGAGCAACGCGGGCCTGATCGCCGACCGCGGCGAGTCGCTGCTGGTCGATACGCTCTTCGACCTGAAACTCACGCGCGAGATGCTCGACGCGATGCGCCGCGCGGAGCCGCAATCCGCAAGCCGCATCGGGACGCTGGTCAACACGCATTCCAACGGCGATCATTGCTTCGGCAATGAGCTCGTCAAAGGCGCGGAGATAGTCGCGTCGGTCGCTTGCGCCGAAGAGATGGCCCGCGACGGCGGCGCCGGCAGGCTCGCCGAGTTCAAGCGCAACGCCGCCGCGATGGGCGAGGCGGGCGCATTCTTTGCCGAAATCTTCGCGCCCTTCGACTTCGAGGGCATCAACCTCGCGATGCCGACCACGACCTTCGAGCGCCAGATGGGTCTCCACGTCGGGAACAAGTCCGTCCGCCTTATCGAGGTCGGTCCCGCACACACGCGCGGCGACGTCCTGGTTCAGGTGGTGGACGATCGCGTCATCTACACCGGCGATATCCTGTTCGTCGAGGGCCATCCGATCATCTGGGCAGGGGCCGGTGGCGAACTGGATCAGCGCCTGCCAGTTGATAATCGATTCGGACGTCGATGTCGTCGTACCCGGCCACGGACCGATTACCGACAAACGCGGCGTCGCCGCGATGCGCGACTATCTCGCATACGTCGCGCGCGAGGCACGCCTGCGCTACGACGCCGGAATGCCGTTTTTCGACGCGGCGCGGGACATCTCGCTGGCTGACTACTCGTCGTGGGGCGATGCCGAGCGAATCGTAGTCAACGTCGCCTCGCTCTATCGCGAATTCTCGGGCGGCAAAGTTTCTTCCAACATAGTCGAGTTGTTCGGCATGATGGCCCGAATCAGGCGCGATCAACGCGCGTCATGATCAGGGCCATCTGAGTATCTTTTCGGCGGGTTTGGCCGTCTTATGTGTCGGAGGACGATCAAAATGGCCCAGGAACCCGCTTCCGACGAAATGGCGAAACAACTGCGCGAGGCATGGTTCCGATATCTCGACGCTATCGAGCCGATTCGGCCCGCGTTGTATCGGTATTGCCGCCGGATGACTCGCGACGTCTGGGAGACCGAGGACTTACTGCAGGAAACGCTGCTGAAGGGTTTTGGCGCGATCGGCAGGGGAGATCTGTTTGGAGAGTGGAGCCGCGTGAAAAACCCGCGCGCATACCTTTTCCGGATTGCGACAAACCTCTGGATCGACCAAGTCCGTCGCAGCGAAGGCCGATCGGATGGGGCCGCGGTGCCGGAATCTTCGCCCGCGCCGGATCAGTCGGCTGCGACTCGGGAAGCCGCCTCCGTACTTCTCACGCGGGCCGCACCGCAGGCGCGAGCCGCTGTGGTGCTCAAAGATGTATTTGATTTCATGCTGGAAGAGATCGCGGTCATCCTGTTCACTACTGTGGGTGCAATCAAATCCGCCCTGCACCGCGGACGGGCCAGCCTGGAGGAAACGAGGAACGTGAGGCGTTCCATCTTTCGTGCCCCCTCGAAGAATCTCCTCGATCGCTTCGTCGAAGCGTTCAATGCGCGCGATGCGGATCGTGTGGCGGAGCTGCTGCTGGAAAACACGACACTCGATGTGCAGGGCGTGGGTGGCGAGCGCGGCAAGAACATGATCTGGGTGCGCGCATCGATGGGCGCCGAAGCAGAGGCAGTCAGGGCCGAGACCGTAATGTACCGCGGCGAGTGGATCGTCGTTTCATGGAGTGGTCCGCGTTCGGCGGCGGTCCTGGTCGATGTCAAGCGTTTTGAAGAAGAAGACGGGTGTGTCGCGCGAGTTCGCGAATACTTCTATTGCCCGGAGACCCTTACGGAGATCGCTGAAGAGCTTGGCGTCCGGGCCTGTCCGCGAGGGTACCATCAGGCTCCCGACGTCTTGTCCCGGATGATCGCGTCGTCGGGGCTGCCCTGGATCGCGAGCTAAAAGCTGTCTGCGGACTGGTTGATTGATTTGTTTTTTCTGGAGCCATTCGGATTCGACCCGACGACCTGCTGATTGCGAATTAGCGCGAGAATCACGATCGCGGCCATCCACGCGCCGGCGCCGCTCACCAGCGGGAAGCGCCCGAAACCGAAGAGCCATCGCGGTAGCGCCGCGGGATTCGCCACGATCGCGGGCCATGACTTGAGCCCGGCGATCAGGCCCGCGTGCATCCCGGCTGAGAAATAGACCGTCCCCCTGCGCAGGAACGCCTCGCCGAGGACGATGCCGATAAGGAACAGTCCGACCAATGCGGGCAGTGTCGTTACAGTTCGATGCTGCGGGCCGACCGCGCCTTGCACGCGCTGCTGGGGATCGAGCGGTTTCCGAGCGACGGCACGATTCGGAATCTGTTCAAGCGCTTCACGCAAGGCATGGTGGTGCGGATGTACGAGCCGCTGTGGGCCTGGCAGGTCGAGAGGTTGCCGCGGCGCGAGGAAGGCTACAGCCTGGACTTGGACTCGGCAGGTGTTCGAGCGCTACGG
>CAWHNS010000019.1:0-10614 GCA_963830715.1 uncultured delta proteobacterium | reverse complement strand
AGCGGCGCCGATCTGTACCGCGTCCAACAGCTTGCCCGCCATCGATCGCCCGAAATGACCGTGCGGTACGCGCACCTGAGTCCCGCGCATCTGCGCGCGGCGGTCGAACTACTGGACGTGTCCGGCCCGAAGCCTTGGGCGGCGCCGGTGGAAGCGAAGCCCACGGATCGCTAGGCGATTCCCGCGGGCCAATCCGCGGGCCAATCGCGGGCCAATTTGGTGCGGTTTGGTGCGGCGACAGACAGGGCCAACTCTTTGATATTGCTCGATTCGCTTGATTCGCCGGGACTGCCGGCCTAGCTTGCCAAGCACGAGGTCGTCGGTTCGAAACCGATCACCCGCTCCATTCAGATCGGGGATAGCGCGTCATATCTCACCGGTCACTTGTGCGGCACTGACCTGAAATTTCCTTCAGCTTGGCTCAGGAAAGGCTCTAGCGCGACGCTTGGAATGACAGCCGGCTTGCCGCTTGGGTCTGTCGCTGGCGCATCCTAAATTGACTTTTATCTCGCCTTCTGCTTAGGATTGGTGCCTTTCGCTCGGGCATTAAAGAGGCGCGGCGGCATCGCGTGACCTCGACGGTGCCCTCCCGGCGAAGGGATAGGAGCGTCATGACATCTCGGCTCATTTCCAGTCACATAGTCACAGCGGTCGTGGTCTGCCTCGTCGCACTCGAAGCCGCTATCGCGTTGGCGTCGCACGCCTATTCGTCCAATGTTTACGCGCGCCAGGCCGATCGGAAAGCGATTGCACCCGTGACGGGCGAGCAACTGGCCAATCGTGAACTCTACTCTGCCAATCGGCTCGGCCTTTCCGATCTCGCATACGCCGCGGATGTCGATCAGGTGAGCAACGCCGCGGACGGAAGCACTGCCGCGGCGCCGACTTTCGCATGGGAATTCATCGGGCCGCAGCCGATGCAGGGTCAGCAGTCGAATTTCGGCGGCCAGGTGTTCGGTAAAACCTTCAACGCCACCGGCCGGGTGACCGCGATTCAAACCGCGATTCTACCAAACGGAGTGACTGCGATTTGCGTCGGGACCGCCAACGGGGGCGTCTGGATGAGCTCCGACAGCGGCAAGACCTTCGTCTCGATCACCGATTGGCTTCCGACCCAGGCGATCGGCGCGATACTCGGATGCGGTCCCGGCATGTTGGTCGGCACCGGAGAAGGAAACAACAGCCTCGATAGCTACTATGGCCGGGGGATGTGGACCACGAGCGACCTCAAGAAGTGGACTCAGGTTGGAGCGGCCCAGTTCGGCAAGCAGAGCATCAGCTCGATCACACAAGCATGCGACCACACCTTCGCGACCACCGCGGCGGGATCGAGTTTCAGCCGTGGCGGAGCATACGTGAAAGTATCCAACGGCGGGCACATCTACGAATCAGTTGACTACGGCAAGACCTGGGTATTGAGCTTCAGTGCCCCCGGGAGTCGCGACATTCATAGCCTGATAAACGACGGCGGCTTCAACAATGCGTTGGTGGTCAATGTGTTCGCAACCGTGGACGGAAGCGGACTCTACCGGGCGGTGCTGGAGCCGGATATTGACTTTTCGACTTGCTCCGGCAGTCCTGCACCGTCGCACTGGACCAAGCTGCCCGTTCCGGCGTCCCAATTCGGGCGCGCCAGCGTTAGCTTTACGGTTCCATGCATCGGCAACAGCCAGGCGTGCGCCGCCGGCGACGACCATGTCTACGTGATGGTCGGCGCCGCGAGCGGGGGTCCCCTCGCGGGATTCTTTGCCTCCACGGACTACGGGACGAGCTGGGTTTCTCGTAGCGTACCGAGTGCGGTTTTTGGCACGACTGCGATCGACGGGACGAGCCCGAGCAACTTCTCTCGATCCTCCAGGGATCAGGCCCTTTGGGTAATAGGTCAGAATTCGTTCCAGGAGGGCTCGCTGGACTCACTGATCTTCGGTGGAGAAGGCGTCTACTCCTCCGCCGATTCCGGCAAGACCTGGAAATTCGATGTCCCGGACGGCGGCACTCATGAGGGTCAGCATACCGTCACGAGTCTCAACGGAGCCAACCAGTTCCTGGTCGAAAATAACGGTGGGCTCTACGCGTTCAACGCCGCTACCGATACCTGGACTGCGATGAACAACAGCATCCGCGCGGGTCAAATCCACGGTATCGGACCGCATCCGACCGATCGCAATCGGATGCTCGCCGGCTTCCAGGACAACGGCACGCAGCTCTATACCGGAGGGCTCGGATGGAAGGTGGTTGACACCGCCGACGGCGGGTTCGCGTTGTTCGATCATAAGAATCCGGGCTTCGCATACCATACCTATTCGACCAGCAGCAGCGGACCGAATATCGCATTCTCCGATGACGAGGGAGAGACCTGGAATTTTCAGTCTCCGACTGCCAATCTTCAGGCTGCGATCGGAAGCGAGGGACCTGCCAGCCCTTACCCGCCGATCGCGGTGGATCCTGGAGTCGCAAAACGGGTGCTGTTCGGGGCGCGGTCGATCTTCGTTTCGATCGACGGCATGAAAACCTGGCAGCGGCAGACGGGCCTGGACATGAACCCGGGATGCAAGACCCCGTACTGCGCGCTGGGGGATATCGAATTCGCTCCCAAGGATCGCGTTCGCGCCTTCGCAATTGCCAATCAGTCCGGCGCGATTCCTTTCAGGGTGTTCAGTACCGAAGAGGCGGATACCAACTCGGGCGCCGAGTGGAGCGAGGTCACTGCGAATCTCGGGTTCGATACCACCAAGACGCAAGCGACGACTGTAGCGATCAGCTCCGCCAACGCGAATGTCGTCTTCCTCGGCCTGTCCGGTTTCACCGCGACGACGCACATCGGTCACATATACAAGAGCGACGACTTCGGCTCGAAGTGGGAGAGGTCGGACTCCGGTCTGCCGGACGTGCCGGTGCTCAAGCTGCTGGTCGACAGAAACGATTCCACCGGCAAGACGGTATTCGCCGGCACCGACATGGGAATGTTCCGCAGCATCGACGGCGGATCGACCTGGGCGCAATTCAATCTGGGGGTAATCCCGGCCGTGCCTGTCTTCGACATCGAGCAGAACGACATGGGCGATACGTTCATCGGCACGCACGGCCGCGGCGCGTATCGGCTGGAGATAACCGGGAAGTAGCGCCCGCTCTGCGGATAGCAGCGCCCGCGCCGCACGAGGACTACCTCTCAGAGTCGCGGCGTGTCGGGTTCTCGCGGTCAGATGGCGATTCGCAACGCGATCTCTTCGAACGGAACTTCCGGCACTTTCACTTTGCGGCTGCCACGGGGACGCCTGGTAATTTTCACCAGACCGTGCCTTTCCAGAATTCGGATGTCTTCCTGGACGTTCTTGAGGTCGCGGTCGACGAACTTTGCCAATTGGTACACGGAGCCCGGGCGCAGGGTCCTGATCGCCCGAAGAAGAGCCAGACGCTCGCGGTCAGGAAGTTGCGGCCGGCTTCGAGGCTGGTAAACCCGCCGATCTCTTGTGGTTCGACCTTGCGGCCGGCGCGCACGGCTTCGAAGGTCTGCTTGAAACGTTTCAGGCTTTCCGTGAATGGCTCAATTGTGAACGTCACCGTCTTCATTCATCTGCTCCGGTTACTCGTCTAACGTCCGCCGCAAAATCGGCAATCAGGCGTTCGAGGTCGGTGAATTCATACGCGTTCTCGATACCTTCAACGTGGCGGTGATGGCCCTTGGGATGATGGTTATCGTAGAGCACGGCAGGAATCTCTTCGCCGCGCCGCAAGAGCACAAGGCGATAACGGAGCCCCTCGGGCTGCCTGGGATTCGGCGCGACTTTCCAGATGACTAATTCGCGGAAATTGCCCTGTTCGTCCGTCTTCTTCTCCCGAAGTATTAGCGCCGCCCCTGCACCACCGGCCTCTATATGGCCAGCGTACCACATAGCAGCGTACCACATAATTGCCTGTCTTGACACTTCGCATCCGATACGCGCTTCAGGCTTCTCGATGAAGGGTCGCTGCGCTCCCGCTATGCGGCACGGCGCGGATCACGCCGCCGGGACGGCGATTCCTTTCTGCACTGCCGGGCGCGCGCCGATCGATTTGATCCAGCGCGCGACGTTGGCGCCTTCGCCCACCACGTCCGGCTTGGCGCCCTTGAGGATCTGGAATCCGACCGCGACCCACGGATAGGTCGCGATGTCGGCGATCGAGTAGTCGCCACCGAGGTATTCGACCCGGCCCAACTGGTCGTCCATCACCTTGATCAGCCGGGCCGACTCGCCGAGGTAGCGCTCGATCGCATACGGGATCTTCTCCGGCGCGGCATTCACGAAATGGTTCACCTGGCCGAACATCGGGCCGACATTCGCCATCTGCCACATCAGCCATTGAATCACGTCGGTCCGTCCGGGGCCGGAGGAGGGAAGGAACTTGCCGGTCTTTTCGGCCAGGTGAATCAGGATCGCCCCGGACTCGAAGATTGAGACTGGTACGCCTGCGTCATGATCCACGATCGCGGGTATCTTGCTGTTAGGGCAGATCTTCACGAACTCGGGCTTGAATTGTTGACCCTCGCGGATGTTCACCGGATGGACGCTGTATTTGAGCGCGCATTCCTCCAGCATCACCGATATCTTGCGCCCGTTTGGAGTGGTCCATGTGTAGAGATCGATCATTCAACTTCTCCAGCCGGCTAACCCCCGCGGTTTCATCGCGAGGGAGTTCGCACTGCAAAGACACGAAGGCGCCAGACGAAGATTGCTCCTCGTGAATCCGTACTGTGGTGGCTACTTCTTCTGTTCCATCGGCGCGCCGCAGCACTTGAGCGCGCCGTTTCCGCCCTTGGTGACTATCACCTGCGATCCGCACTTGGTGCAGACATAAACTTTGCCCAACTGGTTGGCCATTCTGTGATTTTCAACTCCGTTTCTATGAAAGTTGGATCAAGCTCCCTTGAAGAGCGGTTTGCGCTTCTCGAGGAAGGCCCTTACGCCTTCGGCGCGATCGCCGGTCGTTTGCAGCAGGGCGTAGAGATCTTCCTCAAGCCTTATACCTTGCTCAAGAGTCATATCGTAGCCCTTGAGGACGGCTTCTTTGACCAATCTGGCGGCCTGCGGGCCGCGGCTCGCGAGCGCCTGCATCACGCCGGCGGCGGTCCTGCCAAGCTCCGCATGCCCGCGCACCAGGTACGTCACGAGGCCGATTCGCCGGGCCTCGTCGCCGTCGATCGCCTCGCCGGTGAGCAGCATCCTCAGCGCCTGGCCCGCTCCGACCAGCCTCGGCAGCCGCTGCGTGCCGCCGAAGCGAAGCATCGCGCCGCGTTTGACTTGCGTCAGGCTCCATCGCGCGGGCGCATCGGCGATTCGGATATCCATCGCGGCCGCGATCTCCATTCCTTCGTCGATCGCGTCGCCGTTGACGATCGCGAGCGTTGGCCTGGAGAGAATCGCGATCGATTCCACCAGCCGCGGATCGACATCATCCTCGAAGCCGGCGCAGAAGGCCGTGCCGGCGCCGGTGATCGCGAGCATCAGGGCGGAATCGTCGTCTTCGATCCGCTCGGCCAGTTCGATGAGCGATCGCGCCATCGGGGCATCGATCCGATTGCGCGCCGACGGCCGCGTGAGGGTCGCGATGACGCATCCGCCCTGGCGGCGTATTGCGATCGCGCCGTCGCGCGACAAAGCGCGGCGCGGTTTCGGCGCGGCTTTAGTGCGCCGCCCTCGCACGCAGGTCCTTGCGCAGTATTTTGCCGAGCGGATTCTTGGGCAACGCCTCGATAAACTCGATACTCTCGGGCCGTTTGAAACTTGCCAGCCGCGATCGGCAGTACTCGATCAATTCCTCGGGGCTCAAGTTCTGGCCCTTGCGCCGGACCACGAAGGCTCTGACGGTCTGGCCCCATTCGACCGACGGCGACCCGATTACCGCGGCTTCATCCACGCCCGGATGGCTCATCAGTACGGTCTCGACTTCGGCCGGCGCGATATTCTCGCCGCCGCGGATTATCATGTCGTCCTTGCGTCCGGCGAAGAAGACATATCCTTCCGCGTTGACCCATCCCAGATCGCCCGTCGCGCGCCATCCCTCGCCGAGCGCCGCGTCGTCCTCGCGGCCGGCATAGCCCTTCATGATGCGCGGGGTGCGGATGACTATTTCCCCTACCCCCCCGGTCGGCAGAATCTTTCCATCCTCGTCGCGCACCCTGATCTCGACATCCGGCAGCGGACGGCCGATCGAGTTGAGGCGCATCAGCTTCATCTCGACTTCCTTGACGCTGCCGGTCAGCCGATGGTCTTCCGGTCCCAGCACGGTCAGCGAGGAGGTGGTCTCGGTCTGCCCGTATGCGTTGACGAAACCGACGCCCGGCGGAAACGCCTCGATCGCGCGCCGGATCACGGGCAGCGGCATCGGCGCGCCGCCGTATGCGAGATTGGTCAGGCTCGAGAGGTCGGTTCGGGTGAATGCCGGTTCGTCGAGGAGTTGCTTCATCATGGTGGGTACCACGAATGCGTTAGTCACTCGCTCGCGCTCCACAAGGTTCAGCCACGAGCGCGGGTCGAACTGCGGCATGATCACGAGCTTCCGTCCGGTCCACAGGTTGGTCATCATCGCGGTCGTGCCGGCGATATGGTAGAAGGGCACGCATACCAGCGCGACACCGCGATCGGTGCCATCGGCCATCTCAACGTTGGCGGTGACGTATGCGGTGAAGTCGCGAAACCGCAGCATCACGCCTTTCGGCAGCGAGGTAGTCCCGCTGGTGTACATCAGGACGGACACGTCCTCTTCGTTGACGTTGACCTCGGGGTCTTCGGGGTCGGCCTGGTCGATCAGTTCGCGGATTCGGGTCCATCCGGAGCCGCCGTCATTCAGTGCCAGGAACTCGGCCGTCTTGAGCGCGGGGCGGATGCGGGTTACCAGGTCGAGGTAGCGATCGCCGACCAGAATCACCTTCGCGCCGGCGGTATTGATCATGTATTCGAGTTCCGGCTCCTTGGCGCGATAGTTGAGCGGCAGGAAGGTCAAGCCGGCCTTAGCGGCCGCATAGTACGACGCGACATACAGATCGGAATTGGTATCGAGCGCGGCGACGACCTCGTGCGGCTTCAATCCGCGCGATTTGAAAACCGCGCTCAGGCGCGAGATCAACTCGTTGAGCTGCGCATAGGTCAGGCGCTGCTCGCCGAAAACCACGGCCTGCTGGTCCGGCACGATCGAGGCCGGGATCGAGACGAAGTTGACGGTGTTCACAGTGCGCTCTGCCTCCCGAATGCTTTACCGCCGCCGGTCGCCATTGCCAATTTGCGCGAGGGCCGGGAGCCGCGCAGCGGTCGCGAGATCGTCGCAAATCGCCGATTAAGCCGCCGCTCCATCGCGAGACCCTGCTCAATCGGCAAGTCCAGACCCTCCCACACCGCCGCCTTGACGATCGCGATCAGATCGCGCGGCAAGCGGCTCAAGTCTCGGGCCAGCGCGTGCGCCGATCGGTCGAGCATTGGCGCCGGCACCACTTCGGCGACCAACCCTACAAGTAGCGCCTCTTGGGCGTCAATCCAACGCCCCGTCAGGCACAGATCCAGCGCCCGGCCAAGGCCCAGCCTCCGCGAGGCGGTCTGCGTGCCTGCCACGCCGGGAATCATTCCGAGTCCGGTCTCGGGAAGGCAAATCCGCGTGTCGTCGGCCGCGATCGCCAGGTCGCACAGCAGCGCCATCTCCAGGCCGCCGCCGACGGTCAGGCCGTGAATCGCCGCGACCGTCGGGATCGGCAGCCGGCGCAGCAGACCCCACACGTCGCGCCGGAAACGGACCCATCGCGCGACGATCGGCGAGGGCGCGGTGCCGAACTCGTTCAGATCGCCGCCGGTCGAGAATGCGCGCCCGGCCCCGGTCAGCACCATCGCGCGAATCGCGGGGTCGTCGTGAATGGCGGTCAGCACCGCGTGGAGATCGTCGCGCATCGCGACGTTGTATGCGTTGAGGTGCTGCGGGCGGTTGAGCGTGACCCGCGCGATCCTGCCGCGAATCTCGAAGCGAACAGTGGCGAAACCAGTTGAGTTTGGAGAGGCGCTCAAGTTAGGGCACTATGCTTGACCACTATACGATTCCTCAATGCGCTCGGATGCGACATTCGCATCGGAGTCAGGAAAACTCAAACCGCAGTTGAAGCACGCGGCAAGATAGTAGTCATAGGAACCTTGTGATTGCCCGGCAATTCGCAGACTCTCGCCCGATACGGACCACTCAGCCACCGCTCGGTTCCTTCTCTCTTTCATAGGATCGCCGATCGGACGCACGCGTGCGCGGCGGCCCGCATCAGGGTCAGGACGCCGATCATCATCAGCACGGCGCTCAAGTAGAGCGCCGCGTGGCGATCGGAGGGCATCCGGCGCGCCACGCGCGGCCCGATCTGCCCTCCGATCACCGCCGCCGGCGCCGCCCAAATCAGGATCGCGGCGAGTTGCCTCGAATCCCTGCCGAGCGCAGCGACGAAACGTGGTTCGAGCCGGGCCAGCGTCGCCGCGAGACTGGTGGCGAAAATGATCATCACGCCCGAGCCAATCGCCTCGGCGGAAAAACGAATCGAGCGATCGCGCAGAATCTCCGGCACAGTCAGCACACCTGTACCGACCGACAGCAGACCCGTCAGGACGCCTTCGATGATCGCGCGCCCATAGGCCACCGATTCGCGGCGCCGGCCGTTGCCCGAATCGCGCATCGCGCGGCCCGCGATGACCGCGCTGTAAACGATTAGGAAGATCCCGAACGCTGTCACCAGCACGCTCTTCGCGACCATCGGCTGCGCCAGCGCACCCAGAATCGCGGCCGGAACGCTCGCGCACGAATATAGCAACACCAGGCGCCCGTTGTAGGTGCGATCGCGCCAGTTGCGCAGCGTGCCGCTGCCGAACCCGAACAGCATCGTGAGCAACCCGAGCCAGAACGCCATCGCGACGTCCAGGCCGAGCCACATCATGTAGAGCGGCACCCACAGCGCGGCGCCCGAGACGCCGGCCGACATCGCCAGCATCGCGATCAGAATTCCGACCGGCAGCAGAAACCAGTAGTGAAGAAACATCGGGGATTCGCCCGCCGTGACTTTTATCAGGAATTCGCCGCAGTGCTAGTGTCGGAGGTCGATGAGAACGCCATCCAGACGATCGCCAGGACCCCGCGTCGCCGAACGTGCCGCCCGAGCGCCTACCCCGGTCGCTGACGCCGGCGCGCCTCGCCGGCAATTGATCCTCGAAGGCGTGCTGCTGGTCACGATGCTCGCGTACCTGCGATGCCTCGGCAACGGCTTCGTCTTCGACGATCACGAAATGATCGTGATCAACCGGTACATCGGGCAGTGGTCGTTCCTGTGGCGATCGATCGCCAACGATTCGTGGTGGTTTCGTGATCCGATTCACCTGCCGCAGAGTTCATATTACCGGCCGTTGCAGGACATCTGGCTCGGAATTCACTACCAGCTTTTCGGCCTGACTCCGGGAGGATGGCACGCGACGATGGTCGCGTTGCACTTGCTCGCCGTCTGGCTGGTCTTCAAGATCGGCCGGCGCCTGACAGGTGATTGGCGATCGGCGGTGCTCGCCGCCTTGTTCTTCGGTCTGATTCCGGTCCACGCCGAGGCGGTGGTATGGCCGACTGCGATTCCGCTGCCGTTCAGCGCGACGCTCGAACTCGGTGCGTTCTATCTGTTCATCACGCGCGGCGGCGCGCGCGCCCGATGGCGCAACTGGCTATTCGCGCTGCTGCTATACGCCGGCTCTCTCTTCGCGCATGAGAGTGCGGTGGTTTTTCCCGGAATCGTCGCAACGTATGTGTTCTTTATGGAACCGCACGATTCGGCCGGGAAGTCGATGCCCGCCCCTCGGGCGCGACTCCGCCGCACGCTCGTTCTGACCGCGCCATTCGTCGCCGAGGCGGTCGCGTATCTGGTCATCCGGTACGCGGTGCTCGGCTTCGTAAGCCGGCCGAATCCCGTGAATCACGCGACGATCGCGCAGGTGCTGATGACGATTCCACCGGCGCTCGCGATTTACCTGAGCCTGCTGGTGGTTCCGTGGCTCGCCGGCCCGTCGCATCGGCTGCTGTTCGTGACCAGCCCCTCATCGCCCGAATTCTGGATCCCGGTCCTGGCGCTTCCCGCCCTCGCGATCATTTTCACCCGCCTGGTGCGCAACGATCGCCGCCGGCCGCTATATATCCTTTGCGCGGTGTGGATCGTGATCGCGCTCGTCCCGATGATGAATCTCGGCGGGCTCTTCCAGTACGGGCTGATTCAAGATCGATACCTCTATTTGTCGTCAGCTGGAGGGTGCTTAATCGCGGCCGACCTCGTGACCCGATTTGCCGATCGGGGCGCCAGGGAGAGACGCGCCGCGTGGTGCGCAGTCGCCGCGATCGTGCTCGTTTACGCCGCGACCCTCTGGCACGTGCAGCACTACTGGCATGACGAAGTGGCGCTCTTCAGCCGGTGTATCGAGAAGTTTCCCGAATCAGCGATTTGGCACAACCGGCTCGGGATGGCCTTCCAGGAACGCGGCGATCTCGAAGGCGCCGAGCGCGAGGTTTCCGCCTCGCTCAAGCTCGACCCCGACGACGGCGCTACACTCTACGACCTCGGGATGGTTCACGCTCGTCTCGGCCGGGACAGCG
>CAWHNS010000018.1:0-33929 GCA_963830715.1 uncultured delta proteobacterium | reverse complement strand
AGGGCGCGATCGAACGCGCGGGAGTGCCGCAGAGCCGCCACGTCCATGCGCTGCTGGCGCGGGGGCGGTTCGAGCTCGAAGCGCTGTTCCCGGGCTTCGAGCGCACGATGCTCGAACGGGGCGCTCATCTGATCAATTTCGGCACCGACTTCGCCGCACTCAGGGCCGACGGATGGGCGCCGCGGCGCGCCGACGGTATCACCACGTTGTTCGCCAGCCGCCTGCTTATCGAAGCGATAGTCCGCGAGCTTCTGCGCAAGCTCCCGAACGTCGAACTGCTTGAGCGGAACGAGGCGGCCGGACTGGTGACTACGCGCAACGGCGCACTGCGGGTTGGCGGCGTGATGGTTCGTTCTCGCGACGGCGGGGCCGCGCGGGAAATCGCCGCTGACCTGGTCGCGGATGTGAGCGGCCGCTCCTCCAAATCGCCGGCCTGGATGCGCGAGGCCGGCCTCGAACCGCCGCCGGAGACAGTGGTCGACTCGTATGCCGGTTACAGCTCGCGACGGCAAGAACTATCCGCCCAGTGACGAGCAGGGTTTCATGGAAATGCTGGACAGGCTGCGCTCGCCGATTCTCGCGGAGGCGGTGCGGCTGGCCGAGCCGATCTCGCCGGTTTATTCAAATCGCGCGATGGCGAACCGATGGCGCCACTACGAAAAATGGAACGCGCGGCTCGACGGGTTCGTCGCGCTCGGCGACTCGGTGTGCGCCTTCAATCCGGTGTACGGTCAGGGGATGACCAGCGGCGCGGTTTCGGCGATCATCCTGCGCGACTGCCTGCGCCGCCTCGGCCCGTTGAGTCCCGAACTTCCGTCCGCTTTCTTCGCGGCGCTCGCGCAATTCGCGGCCGGGCCGTGGGCGATGGCGACCGGGGCGGATTTCGCGGTTCCGGGCACGACGGGCGAGCGGCCGCGCCTGAACTGGCTTTTCGGCCCCGTCATGAGACGAATCTTCGAGGCCGGCAACGACGATCCGGTGGTGCGCGAGCGCCTCGGCGAGGTCTTTAACATGCTGAAGCCCCCGGGAGCGATGTTCGAGTTGCCAATCCTCGGGCGCGCGATGGTCGCGATGCTGCGCCGGACGATCCGCCGCAGGCGCCATCCGGTGCTATTCCCACGATGCCACCCGCAGTCGATCCCGTGGCGCCGTAGCGGAAAAGGACGCGCTCACGAACGACCGCGACCGTTCGCCGGCCGCTGGAACATCTCTCGCTGGACCGGTTGGGGTTGCGGCAGCGGGACTTTAATCTGTCGCTCGGGCGCTACGCCTTCCGAAAGCGCGACGGGGAAATCGTCCTTGAAGGCCTGCTCGGGATGGAGCTTCTTTGCGCGTTCGATCAGCACGTCCTCGGTCTCCGGAATGTTGGGATCGGGAATGCAGCAATCCACCGGACAGACCGCCGCGCACTGCTCCTGATCGAAGAATCCCACGCACTCGGTGCACTTGTCGGGAACTATATAGTAGATGTCGTCCTTGATCGCGGAGCCCGTCTGTCCGTCGAGTTCCCATTGCGCGCCACCCTCGTAGATCGCGGTGTTGGGACACTCCGGCTCGCACGCGCCGCAGTTGATGCATTCCTCGGTAATTACCGTCGCCATCCGGAGGGCTCCAAATTGTCGACTCGCCGCGCGAAAGAATATCGGCGCGACGGGAACGGAGCAACAGCTACTCGGGCATCGCGGCGGCGACCTGTCTGGCGAGCTCGATGAAGGCCTGGCTCGCCGGATGGTCGGGGTTTCTGAGCGCGATCGGCATCCCGAAGTCGCCGGCCTCGCGCACATCGATGTGAATCGGGATACGCGCGAGTACGTCGATGCCCTCCGCTTGGGCCATCCGGTCGGCGCCGCCTTTACCGAACAGCTCGTCGCGCTCACCGCAGTCGGGACAGATGAAGTAGCTCATGTTCTCGACCACTCCAAGCAGCGGGCAATGCACCTGGCGAAACATCCGGATCGCCCGCTCGGCGTCGAGCACCGCGACATCCTGCGGGGTGGTGACGATTACGACGCCGTCGACCGCTACCTGCTGGGCGAGCGTGAGCTGTGCGTCGCCGGTGCCCGGCGGCAAGTCGACGATCAGGAAATCCTGCGCGCCCCATAGCGTGTCCTTCAGAAATTGGCGCACCGCGCCCATCACCATCGGACCGCGCCAGATAACCGGCATCTTGTCGGTCACGAAGAAACCGATCGAAATCAGCTTGAGGCCGTACTTCTCGATCGGATGGAAATTCTGACCGCCGGCCGATCTGGGACGCTCGCCGCCGGTGCCGAACATCATCGGAACCGACGGCCCATAGATGTCCGCGTCGAGCAGGCCGACCTTGTAGCCCAGTCGCGAAAGCGCGACCGCCAGGTTCGACGCGACAGTCGATTTGCCGACGCCGCCCTTTCCGCTCGCGACCGCGACGATATAGCGCGTGCCCTCGAGCCGGACCTTGCCGGTCTTCTCGCCGAGCTCCGCCTCAGGGCGGCGGACACGCGAGCTCCACCTTGCCGACGCCGAGCCTCGTGCGTGAGTTCGCGATGGATCCTCGCGGCCAACTCGCTCATCACGTCATCGCGCGAGGTGGCCTGGCGAATCGTCAGCGTGAAGCCGCCGTCCGTCGGGAATCGGCGTGACTTCCTCGACCATCCCTAGCGCGACGATATCGGCTGGCGTAGCCGGGATACTTGACCCGGCCGAGCGCCTCGAGGACCGCATCAACTGAAACCAGTCTTGGCACCGACGCGATTATCGCAGAGCGTTCCGAGGCGTGAAACTGCGCGAGCCTCGACTATTCCACCAGCGGCGCGAGACGGGCGATCACGTCGCGCGCCTCGCCGGCGATCTGCCGCACGATCTCGCCGGCAGGCAGGATCTCGCGGACAAGGCCGCATCCCTGGCCCGCGTACAACGGCATCGCCTCGATCTCGCCCTCGACGTAGTCCGACGGCGTCATCACGGAGTAGCGAACGAGATCGGCTTCGACACCCCGCCCGCGCATCGTGGCGATCTTCTCTCCTTCGCCGGCACGCTTGCCCGTCGTGGGGCGTCCCGCCCGTTCCCATTCCTTGACCATCGTGGTGCGAAGCACGCGATGGGGCGCGTCGGGCCATCCGATATCGAAGAGCGTGGTGTGAATCGTTTCCTCCGCGTGCGCCTCAATCACACTCCGTTTGTACAGCGGATGGGCGGCCACTTCCTCGCGAGGCCAGAAAGCGCGTGCCGAATACCGCGCCGTCGGCGCCGAGCGCGAGCGCCGCGGCCAACCCTCGCCCGTCAGCCATCCCGCCTGCGGCGAGCATCGGCAGATCCCCGATCGCGTCGCGCACCTCCGGAATCAGTGCGACGGTGGTGACGGTTCCGCGCACGTGCCCGCCCGCCTCGAAGCCCTGCGCGATTATCGCGTCGGCTCCCGCTCGCACGGCCTGCTCGGCTTCCCGAGCCGATCCGCACTGCCAGATTATCTTCGCACGGCCGCGCGCCCTCGGTATCCACTCGGCCGGATCGCCCCAGAAGAACGTGATGGCGTCGATCGGTTCGCGCATCACGGCTTCGAGGATTCCGGGCAGGATGAATGGCGCGAGCAGATTCACCGCCAGGGGCTTGTTGGTCATGCGCCGCGCGGCGGCAATTTCCTCATGGATCGCGTCGGGCGTGAACCCCGCTAGCGCGATCGTGCCCATTCCTCCGGCCTCGGAGACCGCCGCGGCCAGCCGCGCCAGCGCCACACCGCCCATCCCGGCCGACACGATCGGCAACTCGATACCGAACAGATCGCAGATGCGTGTCCCGAGCATTGGCCAATCCTCAGAGAGTGAAGTTCAGAGTAGATTTTCCGAGACTGTCTCCGTTGCCCTATTATGGGCTCTCCGATGCGTAGTCCCACGAAATGACGCGTTCGGGACGAAAGCTCACGACCACGACCTTTTCTCCTTCCAGCGACTTCGCGTACGCCCGGCCGAGCTTCTCGCCGAGGTATGCGACCGCCATCCTGAGCGTCCGCGCGCTGTCGTCATGCTCCGCCATCGTTACCCGCCCCTTCAGAACCACTGCCTTGTACGGAGGGATTTTGGTGTCGATGCAAAGCGTGATTCGCGGGTCGCGCTCAAGGCAGCGATATTTGAACGAGTTCTTGCCGGTATGGAAGACAATCTCTCCGGCTCGATACTCGTACCAGGTCGGGACCGCGTGGGGCGCGCCGTCGGGCGCCGTGACCGCCACCACCGCTACGTTGGGCTGGCGCAACAACTCGTCGATCTTCTGTTTGGTCATCGGCACATATGCACTCCTCTCGCGTTCGGGCCGCACTTGAACGATCTCACGCCTAACGCGATTATCCAAGCATGAGGTTGTGCGCCTTCGCCTTCGCGCTTATCGGCGTTGCCGCCGGATGTTCCCTCCTTCACCACGGACAGACCCCCCAACAGAAATTCCTCGACGCGCTCAACCGGGGAAACTCCGCCGAGGCCAGCCAGATCTGGCTCACGATGACCCCCGACGATCGCGAGAAGTTCCGCCGCGGCGAGGGCCTCAGTCCCGCGGTCCCACCCGAAGAGGCGATGAAGATGATCGACGAGCAGGGGGCGAGCGGCGACGAGGGGCCGCTCACGATTCGCCCGAACACGGGCGCCAGCCTGCTGGACCTGCCCGCCGCCACAAACGAATCGCAGTCGGGCGATCAGCAACCACCGATGAACACGGATGCACACTAGTCAGTGTTCATCGGTGCTTAGTCTCCGGCTATCGCCCCTTGAAAACGGGTTTGCGTTTTTCGCGGAAGGCGCGCGAGCCTTCGCGCACGTCCTCGGATGAATTGGTGATCATCACTGACAGCGCGGCGTCTTCCAGCGCGTTGGCAAGTGTCATCTCGCGCTGCTTGTACATCATCCGTTTCGCCATCCGGATCGCGAGCGGCGGGCCTTCCGCCAACTGCTTCGCCAGCTCCTGGACCCGGTCCTCGAGCTTTTCGTGCGCTACGACTTCGGTCACCAGTCCGAGTTCGAGCGCGCGATTTGCGTCGTAAACCTCGGTCAGCAACGTCATCCTGAGCGCCCGATCCATTCCCATCACGCGCGGGAAAAACCAGGCGCCGCCCTCGTCGGGCAGGAGCCCGAACTTGAGCGCGGTATCGCCAAGCCGCGCCTGGTCCGACGCGATCCTGAAGTCGCAGCAGAGCGCGAGCGTAAGCCCGCCGGCTACCGCCGCACCGTTGATCGCCGCGATGACCGGCTTGTCGAAGCGGTTGAGGGAGAGCACCAGACGATGGAATCCTTCGCGCATCTCGAGCAGATGGCCCATCGGATGGCCCCGGAAGCGCGAGCTGGTTTCGGTTGAGCCGCTGATATCGCCGCCCGCGCAGAAGGCCTTGCCGGTGCCGGTGACTATCAGCACCCGGGTGTCGTCGTCCTGGCGCGCGAGATCGATCGCGGCAACGATCTCCTTGACCATCCGCTCGTGATAGCCGTTGTAGGTCTTCGGACGATTGAGCGTGATCTTTCCGATATGGTCGCGCGCGTCGTAGAGGATGTACTCGAAGTTCATTGGTACCCTCGCCTACCGGCCCGCAAATTTGGGTTCGCGTTTCTCCAGGAATGCCTTGACGGCTTCGCGATGGTCTTCGGTTCGGCCGGTCAGGTTCTGGCCCATCGCCTCCCGATCGAGCATCGTGCGCAGGTCGGAGCGCAGCGCCTGGTTCAGGTTCGCCTTCATATATGAGTAGGCGATTTGCGGACCGGCGGCGATCTTCTTCGCCAGAGCGTGGACCTCATCGTTGAACGACGCCTGCGGCACGACGCGGTTGGCGATCCCGAGTCGGAGCGCGTCTTCGGCGCCGACGATGTCGGCCGTGAAATAAAGCTCGCGCGCCTTGGCGGTGCCGACCAGCTGGGTAAGGAAGTAGCTGCCGCCGTAGTCGCCCGAGAAGCCCACGCGCGCGAAAGCGGTGGCGAAGCGCGCCCCTTCGGAAGCAATCCTGATATCGCAGGCGAGCGCGAGGCTCATTCCCGCGCCGGCGGCGGCGCCGTTGACCGCAGCGATCGTCACGCGGGGCATTTCGTACAGCAGCGCCGATGCTTCCTCGCCTCTTCTCAGGCGTGCGACGCTTTCCTCCAGGGTCGGCGGCAGGCCGCTGCCCTCGCTGCGCTCGCGCATCCCGCCGATATCGCCGCCCGAGCAGAAGCCCCGGCCAGCGCCGGTCAGCACGACGCAGCCCACGTCCTTGTCGGTCGACGCGCGGGTGAGTTCTTCGACTAACGCGCTCACCATCGACTCGCTGAGCGCGTTCAGCTTGTCGGGCCGGTTCATGGTCAGATACAGCACGCCGTCGCGCCGCTCTGTGAGCAGATGGTCGGTGGACATCAGAGTATCCTCCGCGAGTTTGGATTCGATTCCGTAACTACTTCAGGCGCGCGACGCTGTCGAGGGCGGCAGCGACCGCCTGGGTACCGTCCAAATCGTGGCCGAGCGCCGAAGCCGCGTTGAACATCGAGGTCATCAGCGCGAGACCGGGCAGCGCAAGGCCGCTCTGGCGCGCAGCTTCGGCAACCAGGCGCAGGTCCTTGCGAATCAGTTTGACGAAGAAGCCGGGGCGGTAATCGTGCGCGACGATCTTCGGGCCGAGATTGCCCAACTGCCAGGAAGCGGCGGCGCCTGCGCCGATAGCTTCGAGCACGCGCGCCGGATCGAGTCCGCCGCCGGCCGCGAACAGCAGAGCCTCGGCCGCCGCTTCGAGCGTCAGGGAAACGGCGATCTGGTTGGCAAGCTTGGTCATCTGGCCCGCGCCCGACGGACCCATCCAGGTGACGCGCTTGCCGAGCCGCTCCAGGAGCGGGCGGGCGCGATCGAAGGCCGCCTCGCTGCCGCCTGCCATGATCGTCAGCGTGCCCTCGATCGCGCCCGGCTCTCCGCCGGAGACGGGCGCGTCAAGGTATTCGGCCTGCCGGGCCGCGAAGCGCCCGGCGATTTCGCGTTCGGCGGCGGGAGCGACGGTGCTCATGTCGATCACGAGTTGGCCGGGATGCGCTGCCGGCTCGATGCGCGCCGCGACCGCCTGAACGTCGGGAGTGTCGGGCACCATGATGAAAACGGCTTCGGCACCGGCCGCGGCCTCGACGGGATCGGCGCATACCGTCGCGCCGTCCGGGGAGAGCGCGCGTGCTCTCTCCGGGCTGCGATTGAACACCTTCACGCGATGGCCCGCGTGGAGCAGCCGGCGCGCCATCGGCGCGCCCATGATGCCGGTTCCGATCCACGCGATTTCCACGGGCTTGCCTCCCCTGTCGCACGGGCCTCCAGCCTGTGATCTCTGGTCGCTAAGCGGCGGCCTTCGCAGTCGCGCCGACCGAGCCTTCCTCGGCGATCGAGCCGCGCTTGGAGAACATCACCGCGACGCCGAGCAGCACGATCGACAGCACGACAACGATCACGCGTCCGGCGGTCACTTCAGAGATCGAGCTCGGAGTAAATGGAGCGGCGAGGATGGCGACCAGGTTCATCACCTTGATCATCGGATTGAGCGCGGGACCGGCCGTATCCTTGAACGGATCGCCCACCGTATCGCCGACCACTGCGGCCTTGTGGACGTCGGTTCCCTTGCCCCCCAGGAACCCGTCTTCGATCTTCTTCTTGGCGTTGTCCCAGTTGGCCCCCGCGTTCGACATGAATACGGCCAGCAATTGGCCGGTCAAAATCGCGCCGCCGAGGAATCCTCCGAGTCCGCCCGCACCCAGCCCGAAACCAACCAGCAACGGGGCGAAAACGGCCAGGATGCCGGGGCCGAGCAGTTCCTTTTGCGCGGTCGCGGTCACGATATCGACGCATCGGCTGTAGTCGGGCTTTTCCTTGTACTCCATTATTCCCGGATGCTCGCGGAACTGGCGCCGCACCTCGACAACCACCTGGAAGGCCGCGCGGCTCACCGCCTTGATCGCGAAGCTGCTGAACAGGAACGGCACCGCGCCGCCGATCATCAGACCGACGAAGACCGTCGGCATATTGATCTGGACGCCGATCGCGCCGAGATGCGCCTCGTCGATGAACGATCGAAACAGCGACACCGCCGCGATCACCGCGGTCGCGATCGCCAGCCCCTTGGTCAGCGCCTTGGTGGTGTTGCCGATCGCGTCCATCCAGGACAGCGTGCGCGAGGCCTCTTCCTGGTGTACGCCGCTCATCTCGAAGATTCCGTGGGCGTTGTCGGTGATCGGTCCGTAGGTGTCCATCGCGAGGATGAAGCCGGTGGTCGTGAGCAATCCGAGCCCGGTCAGCGCGATCCCATAGAACTGGAGCGCGAGCGATTCGTGGAAAATCACCATCGCCCCGATTATCGCGAGCGCGATCATCACCAACGCCCACACCGAGGATTCCAGCCCCTCCGCCATTCCGGAAAGGATCAGCGTGGCGGGTCCGGTCTTCGCGGCGGTCGCGGTCTCGGTGACGGGTCCGCGATCGGGATGGGTGAAATAGTTCGTGAGCCACAGGGTGACGACTGCGAGCACGATGCCGAGGGTCGCGGCGCAAGCGAAGCGCCAATCCGGCGCGCCGGTGCGAGGGTCGTCGAGATAGAAATAATTGACGATGAAAAATCCGACTACAGAGGCGGCCGCTGAAGTCATGTATCCGGCGTTGATCGGCCGCATCGGATCCTTCATCGCGGTTCCGGCCGGCACCCTCACCGCCAATATCCCCAGGATCGAGGAGAACACCCCGACCGCGCGCAGGATCAGCGCGAAGATGATCAGCTTCATCGCAAAGGCGCCCGCGCCGGCGCCGTACAGGGCCAGGAAGTCCTTGTCGCTGAGCGCGTAGGCCGCCAGGATAATCGCGGCGACCAGCGTGACCTCGTAGGACTCGAAGACGTCCGCCGCCATCCCGGCGCAATCGCCTACGTTGTCGCCGACGTTGTCGGCAATGGTCGCGGCGTTGCGGGGATCGTCCTCGGGGATTCCGGCTTCGACCTTGCCGACCAGATCGCCGCCGACATCGGCCGCCTTGGTGTAGATTCCGCCGCCAACGCGCATGAACAGCGCGGCCAGTGACCCGCCGAAGCCGAATCCGACCAGCACCTTCATCGCGTTTTCGCTGAAAGATCAGGAAGATGATCGTGGCTCCCAGCAACCCCAGCCCGACCGTGAACATTCCGGAGACGCCGCCCGCCTGGAACGCCAGTTCCATCGCGTCCTTGAAGCTCGTGAGCGCGGCGTTGGCGCTGCGGACGTTGCCCTTGACCGCCAGCCACATCCCCACGAAGCCGGCGCCATAGGAGGCGCTGACGCCCATGAAGAACGCGACCGCGATTCCGATCGGCAGCGTCAGGCCGCCGTACACACTCGAATACATAAGGAAGAGCGCCACCATGATCGCGACGACGAACACGATCATGGTCCGGACCTGGCGGCGCAGGTAGGCCATCGCGCCTTCCTGGATCGCGTCGGCCACCTCGGTCATCGATTTGGGTCCGGGGTCGGCATTGATCACGATGCGGACGAGATAGAGCCGTATGCCAGAGCCGCCAGAGCCGAAAGCAGCACCAGCCAGAGGATCGTCACCTGACCGGAGGTCAGGGCAGGCAGAACAATGTTGGCTTCACTCATCTAAGTGTCAGTCTCCGGGAATTTTGCGCCTCGCGGCCGTCCTCGTTGACGCATCAATGCAGGCCGAAGGCAAGCGTTAGAATTAACTCAGGGAGTCTAAATTTTCCGCGACACGAAGTCTAGCGAGGCCGGGCTCCGATTTTGGCATCCTCATAGCGGGCGGGCACGCGAACACGGGCCGGCCGGAGGGTGGTCCCAACCCCAATATCGCGCCTTGCGCGCCGCCCCTCGGGATCGCCGCACTAACGGCGACAGCGCGGGCGCCCTGCTCTCCTGCGGCGTTCCGGCGCAGCATTGGCATTGCACGCGCCGCCGCGCCTGTGTTTATTGGATATCACTACCATGCAAGTCAATGTCGAGAACCCTTCGGCCCTTCGCCGCAAGCTCACGATCGAACTCGAACCGGACGAGATCAGGCGCGAGCTCGATCGCGCCTACAACGATCTCAAGCGCAGCGTCGTTCTGAAGGGCTTTCGCCCGGGCAAGGCGCCGCAGAAGCTGCTGGAGCGGTTCTTCGGCGATCAGGTGCGGGGCGACGTCATTCAGAAACTGGTCAAGGACTACACGAAAAAGGCGCTCGAAGAGAAAAATCTCACTCCGATGGTCGAGCCCGAGATCACCACCGAGGAGACCGACCTCAGCAAAGCGCTGCGTTTCAGCGCGGTGTTCGACGTGCGGCCTGAGATCGTCGTGAAGGACTACCAGGGGCTCAAGGTGCAGCAGCCGCAGATCGAAGTGCGCGAGGAGGAGGTTGACGAGGCGCTGCAGCGCCTGCGCGAGCGGCACGCGACCTTGAAGAAAGTCGAGGGGCGCACGCGCGTCGAGTCCGGCGATTTCGTGATCGCGGAGCTCGAAGGATGGTCGGGAGGCGAACCGATTGCGGGCGCGAAGATCGAACAGCGCCTGATCCCGGTCT
The DNA here is from genome assembly GCA_963830715.1 of uncultured delta proteobacterium. GTDB lineage: Bacteria > Desulfobacterota > Binatia > Binatales > Binataceae > CAVVMA01. The sequence goes on along the minus strand of CAWHNS010000018.1, from coordinate 23,438 downwards.
CGGGCAGGATGCTTTCTCACGGGCTGGAAGACGTCCTGATCGGCGCCGAAGCCGGCGCGCCGATTCGCAAGACCAAGACCTATGGCGCCGACTACCCGGAGAAGGAACTCGCGGGCAAGGACGTCGAATGGCGTGGCGCCGTCAAAGAGATCTTCACGCGCCAGTTGCCGAACCTCGACGATGAATTCGCCAAGGATCTCGGCGAAGTCGGAAACCTCGCGGGGCTGCGCGAAAAAGTGCGCGCCGAACTGCTGGAGCACGCCAGAGAACAGGCCGAGGCGCGCGTCCGCCAGGGCCTGCTCGATCTGGTAATCGAGCGCAACCCGATCGACGTCCCGCAGTCGCTGGTCGAGCTCGAGCTCAGAACGATGGAAGCCGAGCTGGCGGCGACCCTCGAGCAAAGCGGCTTGCCGCACCAGCAGGCCGAGGCCCGCGTCGCCGAGAACCGCGACGAGCTCCGCGCGCGGGCCGAGAAGCGCGCGCGCAGCTCGCTGATCGTCGATGCGCTTGCGGGGCAGGAAGGAGTGGAGATCAGCGACGAGGAACTGGCCGATCGCGTCGCCAGACTGGTCACCCAGAGCGGCCGCGATCGCGATCGGATCGCCGAGTTATATCGAAGCGACGAGAACCGCATCCGGCTGCGAGCTTCGATGCGCCGCGAGAAGACGGTTGATTTACTCCTAAGCCGCGCGCGAGTCGAGCCTCAAGACGCATCCGAGCCCGCGCCGCAAGCGTGACGCAAGGTCCGCGGCGCGCATTTCCGATTGCTCGTATTTTTCAAAACCTGATACAATCAGCGCAGGATGATGGCAGGTTTCGCCTCCGACCGACGGACGCGGCCGCTCGCATCTTCGGATCTTATGAGCAATCTGGTGCCGATGGTTGTTGAGCAGACGGGCCGCGGCGAGCGCGCCTACGACATCTATTCCCGCCTGCTCAAGGACCGAATCGTTTTTCTGGGCAGCGAAGTCAACGACGACATCGCCAATCTCATAACGGCGCAGTTCCTGTTTCTCGAATCCGAAGATCCCGAAAAGGAAATCAGCTTCTATATCAACTCGCCCGGCGGCGCGGTCACGGCCGGGATGGCGATCTACGACACCATGCAATTTATCCGGCCGCCGATCTCGACGCTGTGCCTGGGCCAGGCGATGAGCATGGCGGCGTGGCTGCTTTGCGCGGGGCAAAAGGGCCGGCGCTATGCGCTCCCGCACTCCCGCATAATGATTCACCAGCCGCAGGGCGGCGCGCAGGGTCAGGCCGCCGACCTCGACATCCAGGCCCGGGAAATCCTGCGGATGCGCGAGGAGATGAACAACCTCCTGGTGAAGCACACCGGCCAGAATCTGCGCCGGATCGAGAAGGACACTGACCGCGACAGTTTCATGTCACCGGCTCAAGCGGTTGAATACGGGCTGATTGATGAGGTAATCGTTAGCCGGGGTCCTTCCAAGTGAGCCGCGGGAGGAAGTATGGCGAAGCATGACGATCGCTCGGGCAACCTGGTCTGCTCGTTTTGCGGAAAGAGCCAGGACGAGGTGCGCAAGCTGATCGCCGGTCCCACGGTTTACATCTGCGACGAGTGCATCGACCTCTGCAACGACATCATCGCCGAAGAAACCGACGGGGAAGAGGCCTTCAGCCAGACCTCTGCGGTGCCCAAGCCCGCCGAGATCAAGCGCGTGCTCGATCAATACGTGATCGGCCAGGAGCGCGCGAAGAAGATTCTCTCGGTCGCGGTCCACAACCATTACAAGCGCATCGATTCGCAGATGGTCACCGGCGATGTCGAGTTGCAGAAATCCAACATCCTGCTGATCGGACCGACCGGCGTCGGCAAGACGCTGCTGGCGCAGACCCTGGCGCGGTTTCTGCAGGTCCCGTTCACGATCGCGGATGCGACCTCGCTGACCGAGGCCGGCTACGTCGGGGAAGACGTCGAGAACATCATCCTGTCGCTGCTCCAGAACGCCGATTACGACATCGAGCGATGCCAGCGCGGAATCGTGTATATCGACGAGATCGACAAGATCGCGCGCAAGGGCGACAACCCCTCGATCACGCGCGACGTTTCCGGCGAAGGCGTGCAGCAGGCGCTGCTCAAGATAATCGAGGGCACCATGGCGAGCGTACCGCCCAAGGGCGGCCGCAAGCATCCGCAGCAGGAGTTCCTGCAAGTCGACACCACCAACATCCTCTTTATCTGCGGCGGCGCGTTCGTCGGCCTCGACGACATCATTCGCCGCCGGATCGCGGGCAAGACCATGGGCTTTCGGGCCGACCTGACCCATCGCGACCCGCGGACCATCTCCGAGCTGCTCAACGAGGTCCAGCCGGAGGACCTGCTCAAGTTCGGCCTCATCCCTGAATTCGTAGGCCGCCTGCCGGTGATCGCCACGCTCGGCGAGACTCGACGAGGACGCGCTGGTGCGAATCCTGACCGAGCCGAAGAACGCGCTGGTACGCCAGTATCAGAAGCTGTTCGACATGGAGAACGTGCACCTGAAGTTCACGCAGGGCGCGTTGCGCGCGATCGCGCGCGAGGCGCTCAAGCGCAAATCCGGGAGCCCGCGGGCTGCGTGCTATAATGGAAAACATAATGGTGGACCTGATGTACGAGATCCCCTCCCAGCCCAATATCAAGGAGGTGATGATCTCCGAAGAGGTTGTGACCCAGAAGGAACAGCCGTTGCTGGTCTACCAGAAAGCCGCCGAGACCGCGTGAGGGAGAACCACTAACAGCAGATGCTTTTTCGCAACGACAAGAAAGACAGTCGCGACCCGTCGCAATCCGAGATAATCCCGCTGTTCCCGCTGCGGGAGCTGATCGTGTTCCCGCACGAGGTCTATCCGATCTTTGCGGGCCGGCATAAGTCGATCAAGGCGCTGGAAGCGGCGGAAGCGCAGCACAAGCCAATCTTTCTGGCCACCCAGAAGGACGCCAAGGTAGCCGACCCGGGTCCGGACGACATCTACACGATGGGCACGCTCGGGGTGGTCGTCCAGCTCCTGCGCCTGCCCGCCGACGGCACCGTCAAGGCGCTGCTGGAGGGCAAGAAGCGCGCGCGCATCCTGCGCTACATCAGCCAGGACGACTACTTCCGGGTTGAAGTCGAGGAGATCGACGAAGTCTGCGATCGCACCACCGAGGTCGAAGCGCTGATCCGATCGGTCAATTCCACCTTCGACAACTATGTGCGGCTCAACAAGAAGATCCCGCCCGAGCTGGTCACGTCGATCTCCGCGATCGACGATCCCGCGCTGCTGGCCGACAAGCTGGTCGGCCATCTCGGAATAAAGCTCGAGGACAAGCAGGCCCTGCTCGAATGCATCAATCCGGCCGAACGGCTGGAGAAGATCCTCGGCTACCTGCGCTCCGAGCTGGAAATTCTGGAAGTCGAAAAGCGCATCCGTTCCCGGGTCAAGAAGCAGATGGAGAAGACCCAGAAGGAGTACTACCTCAACGAGCAGATGCGCGCGATCCAGAAGGAGCTCGGCGAGAAAGACGAGTTCAAGAACGAAATTCAGGAACTCGAGGACAAGCTCAGGCAGAAGAAGATGCCGGCCGAGGCGCGCGAGAAGTGCGAGCGCGAGATCAAGAAGCTCAAGATGATGTCGCCGATGTCGGCTGAGGCGACCGTGGTTCGCAACTACCTCGATTGGTTCCTCGCCCTGCCGTGGTTCGAGTACACCGAGGACAAACTCGATATCCAGGAAGCCGAGCGCATCCTGGAGGAGGATCATTACGGGCTCGACAAAGTCAAGCAGCGCATCCTCGAATACCTCGCGGTGCAGACCCTGGTCGGCCAGATGAAGGGGCCGATCCTGTGCCTGGTCGGGCCGCCGGGGGTCGGCAAAACCTCGCTCGGGAAATCGATCGCGCGCTCGACCGCGCGCAAGTTCGTCCGCGTGTCACTCGGCGGCGTGCGCGACGAGGCCGAAATCCGGGGCCATCGCCGCACCTATATCGGCGCGCTGCCCGGCAAGATTATCCAGTGTATGCGCAAGGCCGGCTCCGGCAACCCGGTGATGCTGCTCGACGAGGTCGACAAGATGTCGACCGACTTCCGCGGCGACCCGTCCTCCGCCCTGCTGGAGGTGCTCGATCCGGAACAGAACTGCACCTTCAACGATCACTACCTCGACTGCGACTACGATCTGTCCAAGGTGATGTTCATCACCACCGCGAACACGATCGATCGCATCCCGCGGCCGTTGCAGGACCGGATGGAAATCATCCGCATCCCCGGCTACACCGAGACCGAGAAGCTCAACATCGCGCGCAAGTACCTGATTCGCAAGCAGCGCGAGGCCAACGGGCTCAAGGACGATAACATCGAGTTCTCCGACAAGGCGCTGCTCGGGATCATCCGCCGCTACACGCGCGAGGCGGGGGTCCGGAACCTGGAGCGCGAGATCGCCTCGATCTGCCGCAAGGTCGCGGTCGAGGTCGTCAAGCGCGATCGCAACTCGCACGTGCGGGTCAGCAGCTCAGGGCTGAGCAAGTTCCTGGGCGCGCCGAAGTTCCGCTACGGAATCGCGGAGCGCGAGCCGCAGATTGGCGTCGCGACGGGTCTGGCGTGGACCGAGATGGGCGGCGAGCTGCTCGGCGTCGAAGTCACGATCGTCCCCGGACGCGGCAAGCTAACGGTCACCGGTCAGTTGGGTGAGGTGATGCAGGAAAGCGCGCAGGCCGCCCTCTCCTATGTACGGTCGAGGGCCGAGTCGCTGCGTCTGTCGCCGGATTTCTACCAGAAGCTGGACATCCACATTCACATTCCCGAGGGTGCGATTCCCAAGGACGGTCCTTCAGCCGGAATCACGCTCGCGACAGCGCTGGTCTCCGCGCTCACGCGCTCGCAGGTGCGCAATGACCTGGCGATGACCGGCGAGATCACGCTGCGCGGCCGGGTTTTGCCGATCGGCGGGCTCAAGGAAAAGATCTTCGCGGCCCACCGCGGCGGCATCAAAACGGTCCTGATTCCCAAGGAGAACGAGAAGGACATCGACGAGATCCCGCAGCAGATCCTGAAGAGCATTCATCTAATTCAGGTCGAGCATATGGACGAGGTCCTGCGGCACGCGCTGGTCCTGACCGATCCGGACATGTTCCTCAAGCCGGATACGCCGCCCGCCCTCCCTTTCGCTGCGGAGCCGGAAGTCAAGGATGACCTCGTGGACGACGACGAGGAAGACGAATCTACGGTGCGGCCCAATTTGTCCTGAAAACTGATCAACCCCAGTCCCTGCTGGCGCGCGTTTCGCGCCGGCAGGGGAAAACCGGAACTCCGATGACCAAGACCGAATTGATCGACGGGCTCGCCAACAAACTCACAAATATGAGCAAGGCGGAAGCCGAGAAGACGATCAACGTCATCCTTGACGATATCGTCGCGGCCCTGAAGAAGGGCGACCGGGTGAATATCTCGGGGTTCGGGACCTTCTCGGTTTCCGAGCGCAAAGCGCGCACCGGCCGCAATCCCAAGACCGGCGAGGCGATCCAGATCTCCGCGAGCCGCTCGGCGCGCTTCAAGCCCGGCAAGCAGCTCAAGGACTCGCTGAACGAATCGACCGGCGCAACCGCAACCAAACCCGCCGCCTAAACATCGCATCGAGACGCTTCGCGTCGCTTTTCCGTGGCGACCGTGGTACTGATCAGCTTATTCGGATCGGAGGCGACCCGTCATGCAGCGCAAAGGCGTTCATCATATCGGATTGGCGACGCTCGATATCGATCGCACGATCGAGTTCTACACCCGCAAGCTCGGATGGGAAGTCGGATGGTGCGACATAATCGAGCCTGCTGAGGGCGGGCGCATCAAGCACGTCTTTCTCGACACCGGTGACGGGACCTTTTTCGCCTTCATGTGCCCCGAAAAAGTCCCTGGACTTCCGACTGAGTTCGCGACCGACATCAACAGCGCGCAGGGATTGCCGAGCGCCTTTTATCACTTCGCGATGTGGTGCGATGACGTCGCGGAGTTGGAACGCAAGCGCGCGGAACTCGCGGGCCGCGGGGTGGATGTCACGCCGGTGGTCGATCACGAATGGTGCCGGTCGATCTACTTCAAGGATCCCAACGGCCTGTTGCTGGAATATTGCGCGACGGTGCGCAAGTTCAACGACGAAGACAAGATCATGCAGCATCATGAGCAGCCCGGCCCGATGGTCTCCGATCCCAGGGACGCACGCAAAGTCATGGAGATGCTGATGTCGAGGTCCGCTCCCGCCAAGCCGACTCGGACACCGGTGTAGGATCGCGGCTCCGCCGTCCTTTCCCGCGCGCTTTCGGTAGCCGCGGCCGATCCGCGCGCTGTGCCCCGCCCCATTTAGGGCGCGCCGTCAGTTTCCATCACCGATGAGTTTCACCGCGAAAACCCGCGATGTCGCCGTCTGCACGATCGCCGCGCTCGCCTTCCTTCTCCTGCTGGCCCCCTCGGCGCCGCTCGGCCGCGAACTCGCCGCCTGCGAGGTCGGCGCGGCGCGCGACATTCTGCTCGGCAACTTCATTCTCCCCCACTACCGTCCGCAGACCGGGATGATGATCCAGACGCCGCCGTTGTTCTGGTGGAGCGCGGCGCTGAGCACGAAGCTTCTGGGCTGGAACGAATTCGCGCTGCGGCTACCTTCGCTGGTTTCGGCCGCGCTCACCTGCGCGATCGTGTTCGCATGGCTGTACGACAGCGCCGGAAGGCGCGCCGCGTTCTGGTCGGCGGCGGTGCTGATCTCATGCCATTACTTTCTCGATGCGGCCCGGCAGGCCCGGATGGACGCGATGTTCGCGATGCTGATCGCCGCGGCCAGCACGAGTCTCTATTGGGCATTCGCCGCCGAAGCCGATCGCCGCACGCGCGCCCGCCTGATCGCGCCCGCCGTGACGATCGGACTCGCGTGTCTCGTGAAGGGCCCGGCCGGCGTGATTCTGCCGGCGCTGACGCTCGTCGCCTATGCGCTCGCGCGCGGGAAGATCGCGCAACTGCTGGAGCACCGGCTGCTCGCGGCCTTCGCGACCGCGGTCGCGATCGGCGGCGCGTGGTACGTTGCGGGAACGATCGCCGGCGGGATGGCGTTCGTCCGATGGCAGATCGTCCAGGGCTTGATAGGCCGCTTCATCGGAACCGATCGACCCGCTCTCTGCCCGAATCCATTCTACTATTTTGTGCCGGTTGTACTTGGCGGTTTTATCCCGTGGACGCTTTATCTGCCGGCGCTCGCGGCATGGACCGTCAAGCGGCGGGGCGCACTTTCGGATCCGATGGTTTTCTCACTGTGCTGGTTCGCCGTGACCTTCGTTTTCTTCTCGGCGTCGCGCGGCCGATGCTTCATCTATATGCTGCCCGGATTCCCTCCGCTGGCCGCCGCGACCGGTCTCGCAATCGCCGGCTTCTGCGATAAAGCGGACTCGGCGCTGCGGCGCGTTTTCGCCGCGGGCAGCGGCGCGGCCGCCGCGGGCGCGATCGCGATCGTTGCGGCGGGTTGCGGGATCTATCTGTTCGGCATGCCGCGTCATCTTCCGATTCGGCTGCATCCGACCGACCTTCAGTTTCTCGAGCTATTCGTCAAAGCGGTCTCGAAGCCGGGTCCGATCGTCGTCGCATGGATGCTCGTATCCGCGTTCGGGATTGTATTGTTGGTGCGTGGGTTGCGCGCCGGGATCGGGTCTCAGGCCTCCGGCGCTCTCGTGATCGCCGCATCGGGATCGCTGTTCTGGTTCAACGCAATAAATCCGGGCTTCGCCGAACGCCATAGCCTGAGGGACTTCAGCCGCGCGATTCAATCGGCGGTGCCGTCGAGCGCCCAAATTGACTATATCGATTCCGACAACGATTGCGATCTGGATTTCTATACTGACTATTCGGCGACGCCGATTGACGCCTTCAACTGCGGCCTCGCGCGCCGGAACGAGCGACTATTTCTGGTCGCGCGCAAGGACCGCCTGGATCGCCTCGGCGATTCCGCGCGGGCGTGCCTGAAACCGGTGGCAGAATCACGCGCAGTCGACCGCCATGGGTCGAGGCTCCTGTGCGAGGTCAAGCCGCCGTGAGCGCCCTTCGCCCGATGGGCGACGCATCAGCGGCGCGACCAGGCGCGCAGCCCTGTCCCCTTGACAGGACTCTCCGCGAAGTGCGATTCGGGTAGCTGGAATAGGGACTACGCGAGGGAGGTATGTAAATGGACAAATTAGCTGCGGCTTTCAGTATGGCCCTGGTGGGAGTTGTAAGCGTTGCTACCGGTTCTTATTCGAGCGACAACCCAGGTGGCGCCGGTTCGCTCGCCAAGGGCATCGCTCAAACGCAGCATTCGCTCGATCAAATCGACGAGTTGTTGGGTCAGAATGACACTGACCTTCTGAAACTACTGCGTCAAACCAGCGCGGACATTGGTACCGGGATTGGAGAAACGCCGCTGAGCGATGCGGTTGATGTACTTCAAAGCGCTTCGAACGGATTCAACGCTGCAACTGCGTTCGAGAACCAGCACTATCTTCAGGCAATTGGGCACGCCGCTGAAGTGGTCGCGTCGGTTTGGGGCCAATTGAATCCGGCCGTGGCTAAAGGCAAAACGTTGGTCGATCTGGGAGCGGACGCGTTTGAGGCATGGGCTCTGTTGGGGCAACAGGCGCAACTCCTCAATACTCAATTTTCTCTTTGGCAACAATTGCTCGTCTTGCAGGGAAAGGACCCAGAGAGCCTAGCCAAATGGGAGAGCGTCCTTAAGGGCCTTTACGGAGATCCGCAGGCAGAACATCAGGCATTCCTGAAATGGCTCGCAGCAAATGGTCTGTCTGAGAAGGACGTTGTTGCGAAGGCTCTCGCAAATGCCGCAACTGCTGGCCCCGCCGTGGCCTCGCAGGTAGCGTCTGGAATAAGGATTGTAGATCCGAACGAAGGCTTGGACAGGCTTTCCGAAATACCCAATATCAGTCCCGACTTCATAGCTGCCATGAAGCGCTGCAACCAGATTGTTTCTGACCTGCCACGGCTCCTTGGGGAATCCGTTGCTCAAACGCAGGCAGACCGGAGTCGATGCGCCGCCGCCGGGATCAGCGCGACGGACTGCCCACAATCCGCGCTAGGCCTGAAGGCCGTCCTGGCCTACAGGGCCGCCGAACACGCGACGATGACCTGCAACAAATACCCTGACGGAAGCTACATTCCGGCGTTTGGGGGCAATGCCACGCCGACAGCGCAGGAAGGAGGCGGCGTCGTATCAACGAGCCTGGCTGGAGGATGGAACGTACTTCCCGGCAGCTATTACACAAACTGGGTATCAGACCCGGGAATGCTCCAGAGCGCCCGCAATGACAATCATGGGGGCCTAGGTCAGTTTCGGCATATCGCTCCCGGTCATTTCCAAATTGATTTAAGGCCCTTCAACACATACATTCCGGTCGATCTGCATGGTTCCGAAACGCGAGCTTCGGGCGACGGGACAAAGGTAATCAGAGACACACAGCTGGCGTGCCAGTCCGAAATTAGCGTTCACGTAGACGCTTGGCTATCCGACGGCAGGTTGTATTGGAGAGAGAGACAGAAAGTGACCACCAAGTTCGATGGGACCGGATCGGTACAAAGGCAGTACGCGGAGGTGTATAGCATCGGTGCCCTTGCTGAACCCAGGGAGGACGTTCTGGATAACAGAGGCAATATAATTGGCGAGATACGACACGAGGCCGGAGGTGTAGAGGCGATTTACGGCACAAGCGGGAAATTACTTGGCGCCTATAACCCTCTTTCGCACAGCGCAGGCCTGACGGGGTCCCGTGAGCAAGTCCTGGATCAAGCGCTACCGAACCGGGATAAGGGGGGCGAAAAGTGAGTGCTGAGAGCCGGGGTAGGGCTTGGAGCGGCCTCCGAAGACTACAGCCCACCATTGAAAAATTGTCCAGCAGCCCCCAAGGCGCCAGCGCAGAGCTCATCGGCCGGATGCCTTGATCTTCTCGTATGCGGCATTGATTTCACTCATTTTCCGCTCAGCGAGTTCGCGCAGCTCTGGTCCCATGGTAGCAACCTTGTCCGGATGATAACGCTGAGCCATACTGCGGTATGCCGCTGCGATTTCTGCCGTGGACGCCCCGGGCGGCACACCCAGGATCTCGTGGGGAGACTTCCCGCGCGGCGGTGGACGCGGCTTGGTGCCACTCTCAGAACGCGCATGTGATCCTTGGCGCGACTTCTGGCTATTCTGAGATTGGGACCTCGTACCGGGTCGTTGACGCGGTTTCCTCTGACGCAGCCACACGAGCAGGGCTATAAGGCCGATGAGCAGGTACGCTACAAAGCGAGGTACCCGAAAGGGAGCTACCCGGCCTCCGCTCTCCAATTGGGGCTGCGATCTCTTTCTGTCGAGTTCGAACCAAGCGACGTCTGTCGCACCGGCAGGCGGCGCCTCGACACGGACCACGCTAGGATTGCGAAAGAACGCGCGGCCACTGTTCAAGCGGCCGTACCCTCCAAGCCTTAGCGCCAGTCTGACCTCGGCAGCCGACCCGGTCACGTTGACATAGAAACCGATCCTGGTCCATCTAACCGTACCCCTCAAGTCCTTTGAAGCGATCCAATCGTCCAAGATACTGATATTCGCCCCTGTCTCCATTCGACCCACCCCCACGGTGCGCGCTTCAACGCTTACGTAGTACCACCCCTCTTCGAGTCTCACGCGCTGCTCCCACCTGGCGTCATTTGGCAGCGCGCTGTCGATTTCGAACTCGCCTGGAGCCGCGCCCAATTCTTTGCGCCAGCGATAGCTGGTCGCCGTGGGCGCCTGCACCCAACCATCTGTTTGCCACCAAATGACTGCATTGGGATCCGATCCAACTCCCCCGTAGACATCAGCGAGATCGGCGTTCCGGACCAAGTTTGCCGTGTTTGCTTGTAGCGTTGCGGCGGCTAGGGCGGGAATAGAAAGGCCGAAAGCGACGATGAGCCTTAGAACGACGGAACTTCTCTTAGACTGGAATGTCTTTTGCTTTGGCACCACGATCGCGAGGCGGCTGCCGCCGTCCCCGCGACTTCGGTTTCCCGCTCCAGCTTTCATAGTCGCTCAGCCCAGATTACCCTCGGATCAGCCCCCTCACCGAGGAAACGCGAATCCTTGGGACGACGGCGGCGGGGTCGGAGCCTCCCGCCTGGTGTAGTCCGCGGGCACCGCAAACGTATCGGCCGGGAGACTCTGCTTGGTTATCTTCGTGACGGCGTAGTCTAATGTCATTGGCGGCCGCTTCGCCATCATCGTGTTAAGCCGCGCGGCCTGCGCGGCCTGCTCCGGCGCCATTCCCGGCATCGCGAAGTTGGTTATCCTGGTGCTGACATGAGTGGCCAGCGGCACGCCTTCAGGAACGCCCGATGCGTCGGCGGAACCGCCCGCCAGCTTGAGCGCCGCCGCCTTCTGGAATGCCGTGTAGTCCGACGCCCCGGGAGCGTCCTTCGAATAACAGGCAGTGGACGAAGACTCCATGTTGGAGTTCTTGGACGACTTTGTGTATTCCTCGCAAGCGTACCCCGCGATCGTCTTCCCGCCGCCAGTCGTCCGATAATCGAGCCCCGTGAACTGCCTGAAGATCTGACTGACTATACCACTTGTCGGCAGCGGCGACTCGAAGTAGGTCTTGGTGCGCGGGATCATGATCGTCATCGTTCCCTTGTCGAGATCGATGATCGAGGTGCGGTCATCGGTCACCACTTTTTCCCGGTGGCCTTCCACCATCACGGTGCGTTTGTGTGTGATCGGAGTCTGCATCGTCGAGCCGCTCGCCATCTCCTGTTCCTCCAGCACCACGCCGGCGTGCGCCACTACGCTTGGCACGAGGGTGACCGCCGCAACCGCCGCGGCGATTCTCCTCATAACGCCTGTCCTCCTTGCGCGCGCCGAATCTCCAGGACGGGTTGGCCCACCGTCCCGGCCATGTCCTCGCGCGTCACGCGACCGGAGAGCATCCGATATGCCGCCATCGCGCTCAACCCAAACAGCGCCCCACGCCAGTTCCTTCATACGCCTGAGCAGGCCCACCACGAATCCTGCGCCGATCGCGAGGCGGCTGCCGCCGTCCTCGCGACTTCGGTTTCCCACTCCAGCTTTCATAGTCGCTCAGCCCAGATTACCCTCGGATCAGCCCCCTCGCCGAGGAAACGCGAATCCTTGGGACGACAGCGGCAGCGGCGGCTCTACTTGTACGGAATCAGCACCGTACTGCACGGAGAGCGCCCGAAACTCTCGGTGTAGTCGTCGAAGGCCCTGCCAACACCTTTGTTGTCAATGAAGAGCCGCTCAAGCCTGCCGTCCTTCGTACTGAATTGGGCCACGATCCATGCGCACGATTCCCGCTCCGCTCCCTGGCTGTTGTAAGAAACTACTCTGTACCAAGTTACTGAGTTGACCAAAGCCTGGCTGAAGGAGAGCTGATTATCTTCGATAGAGTCGGGGGTGCCTGCATGCGATATAAATTCCTGTTCAGCCGGCCAGGGCCGTTTAATCCGCATCGGATGCCAGCTTTTGTCACATTTGTTGTGGCCGAACGGGTTGACGAAAAATCCGTGCACCCAGCAGTGCGATGGATTGTTGTCCCTGACAGTTAGGGACATCGCATAGTCTAAAGTCGTCCTTTCTAACCCCTTTCTGGCTTGAAATATCGCCTCCTCGTAGGCTTTCTCCCGCGCTGAGTATACAAAGACAATCGTGAAAAAAGCCGCGACAAAGGCCAAAACGACGCCTTCGGCGATAAGGGCCCGCCTGAGCTTCCTCTTGGTTTCCGGTCGCATAAGGATTCTGGCACTGATTAGCACAAATTTGAGAGCGCGGGGTAGCGCAGCAGGAGTGCGCTGCGGGCTTCTCGCGTCGCTTTGGAGCTGTCGCGCAAAGCGCCCTCACGTGGAGAGCGTATAAGCGAAAGCGGCAGCCCCATCGCCAGGACCGCCGGAGCCCAATCCCGCGCCACTTCCCCCGCTCCTGATTTACCGCAGTCATCGCCCAGCGGCGCGCCCGAAGGGCGCGATGGCACCGGCCATCGTCCGAGACGCCCGATCCACATCTCCTTGCCGCTGCAAACCAGAGCGGCGCCGGTCCGTATCGACGAGGCCGCCGCGGATTTGGTGCTGGGCTATCCGAGTAGATGGCTGTCGATTTCGAGGAGTACCATTCGACTATTTGGGGTAAGGACTCGATGAATCCGGCAACTGCCTCGATCGGAGGACCGAACGATGACCGTGACTAATCTTTCGCCAAAATCCGGCGATGTTCTGCTGATGGTCGGCACCGTCAAGGGCGCCTTCATTTTTCATGGCAGCGCGGCGCGGCGCGACTTCGTGATCGGCGGGCCTTACCTGCCGGGTCAGCAGGTCTTCTCGGTGTCCTACATTCCGGGCGCTTCGCGCATTCTGGTCGGTAACAAGAGCGAGCACTGGGGCGCGATGGTCAGCCGATCCGACGATCTCGGCCAGCACCTGGCACGAACCCTCCGAGGGCAATATCAAGATGCCCCGGGGCAGCGGGCTGTCGCTCAACGCGGTGTGGGCGATCGAGCCGGCGCCGTCGGCGGGACCCAACGTCGTCTACGCCGGCATCGACCCGGCGGCTCTCTACCGCTCCGATGATCGCGGCGAGACCTTTACGCTCAACGAAGGCCTGTTCAACCATCCGCACCGGCCGAAGTGGGTACCCGGATTCGGCGGACTCTGCCTGCACAGTATCCTGCTTCCGCCGCACGATCCCGAGCGCATCTACGTGGCGATTTCGTCGGCCGGCGTGTATCGAACGGTTGACGGCGGCAAGTCGTGGGAACGATGTAACCGCGGCGTCACGCTGAACCCCGGCGTCGATCCGTATCCTGACTTCGGGTCGCAATGCGCGCACAAGATCCGGCTCGACCCGTGCGATCCGGCGCGAATCTACTCTGCAGAATCATCCGGGAGTTTACCGCAGCGATGACGGCGCCGACTCGTGGGTCAGCATCGAGAATGGCCTGCCCTCCAACTTCGGCTTTCCGCTGGTGGCGCATCCCCGCAAAGCGGATACGGCCTACGTCTTCCCGCTGGTCTCGGACAATTTCCGCTATCCCCACGAGGGCGCCCCGCGAGTCTGGCGCACGCGCGACGCCGGCGCGACGTGGGAGCCGCTCAGCAAGGGACTCCCGACGCGGGACGCCTACTTCACTGTGCTTCGCGATGCATTCGTGGCAGATTCGCTGGATCCGGCCGGGCTTTACTTCGGTACGCGCGGCGGACAGTTGTTCGCGTCCAACGACGAGGGCGAGAGCTGGCGGGCGATCGCGCAATGGCTGCCGCCGATCCTGTGCGTCAAGGCCACGGTGGTGAGCTGAAACATGCGTATCCGGATACCGGGAGCGCTGCGGCAATGGTCGGGCAGCCGGGAGATCATCGAGCTGCCGATCGCGCCCGAGCGTGCGAATTACGGTCGCGGAAGTGTTCGCGGCGCTCAGCCGCCGAGTATCCGGGAATCCGCCAGCGCGTGCTCGACGACCAGGGCGAGCTTCGCCGCCATGTGAACGTCTTCGTCGACGGCCAGAGCGTGCGCCACCTCGACGGCCTTGCCACGCAGGCCCGCGCCGACTCGGAGATTTCGATCCTCCCGGCGATTTCCGGCGGATGACACCCTGACTTACTTCGGCCCGGCGCCGCCGGCTGTGGAGTAGCCGGTCACTTTCCGTTGCAACACTCCGTTCTTGTCAAACTCCAGAAGCAGTGTGTGTTCGACGACCGCGCCGATGACGAGGGCGTCGTACTCTTGCTTATAAGCGTATGTGGCTGAACGGGTGCCGTCGGGAGCGGCACTTATCGAGGACGGCTGGCCGAGTGTTGCTATCGCTTCTGCATAAGTCGTCTGGCCGGGATTCAGGCTCGCAATTGATTCCTGGCTTATCTGCGTGCCGCTGCCGCTGACTGCGCATCCACCCGAGCAGCACGCCAGCGCCATCACCAGCACGGCGAGCGATTTGCAGGCTCGCGACTCCATCTACGATCCAGCCTCCAGGATACCGGATAGCAGAAAGACCTCCAGACGAAGAGGCTACGAGATCGTCGATGATTCGGAAGATCGGCGCGGCTGCGTTATCGGACAGCGAACCTGGAACGTCACGATCTGAAAGGGGCGCAGATTCAACTCGACGGAGCCGTCGCGGCGCCGTTTGAGCCTGACGCCCTTCAAAGGTCGGCCCGCGAGATCGATCAAGCGAGCTCTACGCCGCTGGCCGAAACTGAATCGCGCGATCTCCGGCGATTCGGAAGCGCTGTAGACCCGCACGATGTAGCCGCCGCCGCGTTCCGACGTGCGCGCGGTGGAAAACGCGACTCGCGGATTGTCGCACGCGCAAAGCCGATCCTCAGACACGTCCAGCGCCGAGCGAGCCTGGAACACCCGGGGCGGATACGCATACGCCTGACTTCGCTGAACGACGCCGGAGTCCGCATACGACCCGCGCCAGGTGGTGACGGCGAATTGAAAACGATGTTGCCCGATTTCCTGCGCTTCCGGCGTTTCGAACTCCGGACCCGCATCACCGCGGCGCATCTTGAGGTCCCCGCGCGAAAGCCATCCTACGCATCGCAGAAGCGTCAGCAGAATCGTCGCGCCGCCGGCGTCTCGCCTGACCTCGGTCTCGTAGATTCCGCGGCTCATCATGGCCGCCGAAAATTCCTCGGCTTGCACTGCGGTGAAAGTCCGATGCGGCGCGGTCGGATAGATGTCTTCGGTGACTCCCGCCGGCTCGATTGGATCGAGCGGGCGGCGGACGATGCCGAAATTCGTATCGGAGAGCGATTCGGTGGCCGCAATCGGCGTGCATAGCGCGACGCGCAGGCGATGGTCCCGTGCGCGGTTATCGATCGTTGCCTCAAAATCCACGCGCTCCAGTCCCGTGTAGATGGTGGCCTCCAGTTGTATCGGAGTCTCGACGGTCTCCGTCGCGCGCGCCGCGCGATCTGCGGTGAGCGCGGACGGAAGACTGTAAACCAATGAGAGGGCCAAGCGGCTTCGCACTGTTCCGCGCTCGATCACGCGAGCAGCGATCGATACAGGCCCCGAGATCGGCGCCGAATCGGTCACCGGGTCGAAATTGTATTCGTCGCCGCGATCGCCGTCGTCTTCGAAATAGATTTCGAGGTCCCCGTTGTTTTTCAGATCGTCGATTCTCAAGCCGCGCGGCGACGCGCGGAGCCTGAAGTACTCGTTTTCGATCGATTCGGCGCCGGCCGCACCTGTCGGCGCGTCAGGAGCCAATTTGTCCGTGCGAACGAGCCGATAAAGGCTGAAGCCGGCCTGCGTGAGCCCGTCGCCGGCGAAAGCGATTTGGGCCCGCGCGGCCGCCGTGGCGCGGATCCGGAGCCGTGCTTCGTCGGGCAGCTCGAAATTCGCCGGCGAAAATCCTGCGGATCCAGGTCGCCCGCCGGGCTGCGGCTTACGAATATGCCGAGATCGAACCGGTTGTCGCCGGCGCGCTCGATTTCGAACCGATTCACGTACTGGCCCATCACCTGAGCACCGGTGATCAAGCCTTTGAAGTCAGCCGCCTTCAGCTCGATTTCGAATGGCCGCGCCCGCCGCGCGAGATCGATCGCGACGGGAATCCGGTGTCCGTCGCCGCCGATCGCGACGTAGCCGGCGTCGGGATCCTCGACTTCGGTTTCGCCTGCGATGAGCGCACGGTGAGCGAAGGTCGGATTGAACACCGCGATCGCGCTCTCGCCCCCGCGCGTTGACAGGATCGCGCTCGAGGCGCGGCGCGCGACAATCTCGCCGATCATCGCGGCCTGATCGAAGCGGTAGCGCATGTCCTGATGGACCTGGTCGATCGAGCATCCGCAAATCGAGTCGTGCGGATGGTTCTGAATTTCCATACGCCAGGCGACCTCGAGCAGCGCGGCCAGATCGTCTGCGTCATTCGAGAGCGAAGCGAGCGCCGCAAGCGGATCGGCGATCCGCTCGAGCAGGTATGAGTTCTGGAAGTCACGCTGCTTTATCCACGCTCGCGTCGAACTGACGCCCGGGGTGAGATTCGAGCGCGCCGGCGATCGCAATTCTCCGCGAACGCGAGGCGTGCCGTCGCGGGGGAGATCGGAAAGCCGCTTCGCGTAATCCTCGAGTGTGCCGACTTCAGCGGTGAATGGCGCGCGTCCGGTTGCTTCCTTCAGGCGCTCGAAAACCAGCGCGTCGGGATCGGCGTGATCGTTGCCGTTCATCACCAGGATCGGAGCGCCGGCAGAGAACTCGCGCTCCCGCGCGGCGAGCTCGCTCACTCGCGCGATCATCGCGTCAGCCGAGTCGGTCGGGAGGCTGGCGCCGTTGGAATAGCCGAACGGCAGAAAAATCGCGAACAGTGAACTGCCGTCGAGCGCCTCCCAAATGAACCGATTGCGATTCACTTCGCGTCCGACGCCGCGGAAGACGACGCGCCGTTTCAGACCGAAGCCCGAGAGAATCTGCGGAAGCTGCGCGGCGTGGCCGAATTGATCGGGCAGATACCCGATTTGCGCGGACTTGCCGAATCGCCGCGCGATACGGCTGCCGATCTCGAGATTGCGAATCAGCGCCTCGCCGCTCGGAAGAAAGCTGTCCGCCAGCAGATACCATGGACCGATCTGGAGCGCGCCGCGTTTCACCAGCCTGGCAATTCGGCGCCCGCTATCGGGCCGTACTTCGAGGTAATCCTCCAGCACGATCGTCTGGCCGTCGAAGTGAAAGCACGGGAGCGCTCCGCTTTCGAGGAGGCGAAGCATCTTTTCGGTCATCGTGAGCAGCCGCGCGCGCATCCGCTGAAACGGCTGATACCACTCGCGATCCCAGTGAGTGTGGACGACGAAATAGAGATGGTCCATGCAGCCGCGCCTCGGCGCTCAGAGTCCCATCGCGACGCACAGCGACGCAACATCACCGATACGTTCGCCCAAGCCTGCCGGCACGATCTGACAAGACCGCGCAGAGGCGGGCAAGGCTTCGCGCGCCACGACCTCGCGCGCGGGGCCGAGCATCATCTCGCCCGCGCGCATCGCCAGCCCGCCAATCACAATCCGCTCCGGATTAAGGATGTCCACCAGAATCGCCAGAATCTGGCCGAGCCGCTCGCCCGTGGAATTGACGATTCGCATCGCGACCGCGTCGCCACGCTTCGCAGCCGCGCAAACGTCGCGAGCCGTGAGCGTACCGTGATGTGCCGTAAGGATAGTGCCCTGCCCGCTCTGCTGCGCGTCTGCGACGGCCCGCTTCGCGATCTGCGCGATCCCGCCGCCGCTGGCCCATCCTTCTGCTGAACCGCGCTTGTAGTGTCCGACAGGACCGCCGCGCGTCAAGTGCACGTGCCCGACCTCTCCGGCAAGATCGTCAGTGCCGTGGTAGAGGCGCCCATCGGCGATGATTCCTGCGCCCAGCCCCGTGCCCATCGTGAGGAAGACGACGTTGTCGAATCCGCGCCCCGCGCCGTAGCGATGTTCGGCAACTGCTCCGGCGTTCGCGTCATTCTCGAGGTTACAGCGAGCGCCGAATTGCCGTTCGAGGATCGCCTTGATTGGAACATCTACCCACGTGGCGAGATTGGGCGGCGAATGGATAATCCCGCGCAATCGATCCAGCGGGCCGCCCGAGCTTACGCCTATGCCGCGGATTGCCGAAACTGGAAGCCCGCGCCCCTTCAGCAGCTTGCCGATTCCTCTGTCGATAAGATCGAGGGCGCGGTCGGATCCCTTGGAGGGCAGCGTAGCGAATTGCAGGCGTTCGAGAATCTCCGGCGGCCGCTCCAGACGACAATCGCGGTCTTGGTGCCGCCGATATCGACACCGACCCAAACTCCGGCGGGACTACCACTCACCAGGGCGCCCAGGTGCGAAGGCCGATTAGGCCCCAATACGACAGATAGAGCGTGATCCCGACACACGCGACCGAGACCAGCGTCGAGTGGATTCGCTGCGCACGATTCATCTCCCAGCGGAACGACCTTGCCGCGAGACCCGCCGCGAGAATCGAGAGCAGAGCGAACGCGATGCTCCCGGCACATACCACGATGCTCTGCCAGCCTTCCTGCGCCAGCACGATTGTCCCGCTCTTCAGCAAAAGCCATTGCAGGCAGCCGAGCACGAGCACCGCGCATAGCGGCACGATCCGGACGCTCAGATGCCGCACGCCTTTCATGCGGCCGCTGATCTTGCGAAAGATCCAGACCGGCGCGAACAAGATCAACGTCGTCATAGTCAGCAGGGCGCCTAACACGAGGACTAGTCGCGTTACCGGCCATAGCGGGCTAACCTGCTCGAAGCACGCGAGTGTGCCGCATCCATAGCGATTCCCGTCCGGCGCAAGAAAATACACTGACATTGCATTGGCAAACTTATCGGTCCTCGCTTGTCCATTGCCGACATAAATGATCTGTTCCCTGCTGCCGGGAATCAGTCCGTCGCGATATAGTTTGCCGCTTTTGATGTAGGTCCATCCACATTGGAGCAGGTAGTCGATCGCGGCGAATTTGGAATTCCGTGGAGATACATACTCATAAAAGCCGGCCGCCTGCGTTATCGTGGAATCGAGCGGCGCGGCGGGCGCCTTGGGCGGCGGTGCGAGATCGCGGGTGATGTAGCCATAGAGCAGATCGGCGATCCGGCCGAGCGCCTCGCCGCTTGCGGAACTGTTGATGGAAGCGAATAGCCCGACGCGGCGATCCGGAATGTACTCGTAGGTGGAAAGGAATCCGTCTATGCCGCCATCGTGGCCTTGTCCCGCGAAAGCCCGGCGCGGGTCGCCGGCATTACCCAGTGCATAGCCATACCTGAGGCCCGCTTTGGCGGCATAGCCAGTCTCCGGCGTCTCCATCCGGGTAATCGAATCGGGATTGACTATTTTGACGGCGTCGAGCGTTCCTCGATTGAGCATCATGCGTACGAACCGCGCCATCTCATTAGGCGATGATTTCATCTCTCCGGCGGGCCGGAGATAGATTCGACAATAGGGCACCGGCCACGGCGGGTTGCCCTCGTAACCCTGGGCGAGTGCGGCTTTCACTTCGGGCGTGAGACGCAGGTCGGAATGACTCATCGCGAGCGGCCGCAGAATATTGTCCGCGATATACTCTGCGCAGCTCCTGCCGCTCACTCGCTCCAGTATGTAACCGGCAACGCCGTAGCCCGGGTTGGAGTAGGCGGCGAAGGTGCCGGGACGCCATCGCACGCGCTGCGGCCCGGGGAACCTTGCGAACACCTCGCGCAGCGACAGTTCCGGACCGCTACTGAAATCGTAGAATTCGGCGAGCGAAAAATCGTCAAACCCGGCGGTGTACTCGAGCAGGTTTTCGAGCCGGACCGGGTCAGTCCGGCCCCATGGATTGACGATAGTCACATCGGGCGCGAGATCGCCGACCCGAGCGTGCAGATCAAGCTTGCCCTGTTCCTGAAGCTGCAACAGCGCGAGCGCGACGAATCCCTTGGTAATCGATCCGATGCGGAACATGGTGTCGCCGTCCACCATGCGATCTGCCGCGAGGTCGGCTTTGCCGACCCCGCCGGCGTAAATCACACGATCGCCGGCGACGATCGAGAAGCCGCATCCGGGCACATGATGCTGTTTCAAAACCCGTGCGATCGCGGCCCGCAATTCGTCAATCGTTTGCGGACCCTTGTCGGCCTGCGGCTTGGGGCCGGGGTCCCGGCGCGCGCCACCATCGAGGCAATCGACGCGATGACGAGAAGGGCGACGCCCGCGCAAATGACCGTAGTTACTTCTTTTCACGCGGTGTGAATAGGCCCGGGCCCGCAGAGTTTCGCAACCGCCGTGGCGTTGATTCAGCTTGCAGCCTTTTGGTTTGTGAGCGGAATTCCGTTTTGACACCCCGCCGCGATACGCATAAGCCAAGTCCCACCGGAGCGCAAGCGTCGGTGTGGAAGCACAACCAGACTCGCCGGATACACCGCAATAGCGCTACTATGTGCGTCCGATCGATGGGCGAACGACCCCAAAGACCATTGGATTCTTCGAGCGAGGCTTCGCGATTCCGCCTCGCCTTCGAGCTGGGTCACGCATTCTCGACCAAGCTCGATCTCGACGAGTTGATTCCACTGGTCGTCACAAAGTGCCGCGAAGCCCTGGATGCGGAAGGCGTCTCCGTCCTGCTGCTGGATTCCGACACCAACGAACTCTACTTCCCGTATCATTCCCAGGATGATCGAACCGTTGCGGCACGGTTGTCCGGGGTCAGATTTCCGGCCGACCGCGGGATCGCGGGATCCGTGCTGGCGAGCGGCCAGCCGGCAAAGGTGGACCATCCCGGCGCGGACCATCGCTTCTATCCGGGCGTCGATCTGCTCACAGGCGTGACGACGAGGTCTCTTCTCGCTGCGCCGCTCACCTGCGGAAAAAAACGCCTCGGCGTCATCGAAGCCGTCAACCATCGCGGTGGCACGCCATTCGATAACGAGCATCTCTCTCTGCTCGAAGCGTTGGCCGGCAGTATCGCGACCGCAATCGAGAATGCCCGCCGCTTCGGCCGGGTCAAGGAAGCCGAGGAACGGCTGCGCGCGCAAGTCGGGCTGTTGCAGCGCGACCTGGATCGGCGCGATCCCTTTCCGGAAATCATCGGCATCAGCGAACCGATGCGCGAAGTGTTCCGGCTGATGGAGAGCGCGGCGGCTTCCACGATTCCGATTCTCGTTCAAGGTGAGACCGGGACCGGCAAGGAACTGGTCGCCCGCGGGATTCATCGCACGAGCCGCCGCGCCGATGGGCCGTTCCTAGCGGTCAACTGCGCCGCGCTGACGGAGACCCTGCTCGAGAGCGAATTGTTCGGTCATCGCCGGGGGGCGTTCACGGGAGCCGCCGGCGATCAGGCCGGTCTGTTTCGAGCCGCGAGCGGGGGAACGATCCTGCTCGACGAAATCGGCGAGATGTCGGCCGCGATGCAAGCGAAGCTGCTGCGCGCCGTGCAGGAGGGCGAAGTGACGCCGCTCGGCGATACGCGGCCGCAAACCGTGGACGTGCGGGTAATCTCGGCCACCAATCGCGACCTGAAAGCGGCGGTTGCGGCGGGGCGCTTTCGCGAAGACCTGTACTTTCGGCTGGCCGCGTTTCCGATTCATCTTCCTTCGCTGCGGGTTCGCGGCGAAGATATCCCACCGCTGGCGGCGCTGTTTCTGGCCCGATGCGCTCAGAGCCTTCGCAAGCAGATCGCCGGTTTTGAGCCGGCGACGATCGAAATCTTCAGAAAGTACGATTGGCCCGGCAACATCCGCCAGTTGCAGAACGAGATCGCACGAGCGACGGCGCTGGCGCGCGACGGCGATATTATCAGACCGGAGCATCTTTCACCCGACATGGTGAATGCCGAAGAAGCCGGCGCGGCCGGGATCGCGGCGGCGGTCGATAAGAGTTACTTCAGCCGATCGCAACGGACCGACTCCCGCTCGCAGGCCCCGGCGCCGATATCGGCCGCCAGAGAGCATTTCGAAGCGCAGTACATCGCCGAGGCGCTCAAGCATTACGACGGCAACATCTCACGCGCGGCCCTCGCCCTCGGGATGTCGCGCACGGGCCTCCAGAAAAAGATAAAACGCCATCGGCTCCGCTGACGCCGGTCGGCATCGGCGCACCGCACCGGTGACAACCAGCGTCGGCATCGCGCCTGACGCTGGCTGCTCACACCCTCAAAATCCTCGTAAAACCGATGCGTGTCCGCGTCAACACGCGGGGAAGGTGGTGGCACCGGTCTTGCGCATACGCGGGCGGCTGCCCGCCATTGGCGGGAGACCTCTGACAGGAGGGGAGTATGAAGGCGATCGAGTGCGCCTCGTTTACAAGAGGGGCCCGCGAAGTTGCGCGCTGCCTGTCGCCGGCGAAAATCGCCGGCGCCGGCTTCTCGCTTGCAATTGCGGTGTCCATAGGAATCGCGACGCTGTCGATGCTGCTGGCTCCCGGCGTCAGCTACGCAAGCGAGGCGGCGCACGGTGCGACGCACGTCGCGGCGGTACCAGCGCGGGCGGTCGAGAATCGCGAGGCGGATGCTGCCGCGGCATCGGCCTCGCCCGCGATGTCCCAGCCGAAACGGCCCGAATCGATACAGAAAGTCGATATTACCGTCTCCGAGCGCCAGCGCCTGACGGGATGGTCCGCCTGCCGGGCCACGTACTCGCGGCGCTCGCGAAGGCAAAGCCGCTGCCGGCAAAGCCGGGCGAGGAGAACGACCCGCTATCGATCACGGTCGTGCTCAAGCGCACCGACCAGGCCGGATTCGATCGCTACCTGAGCGACGTCTATGATCCCAAATCACCACGCTTCCGCCACTTCCTCACACAGCGCGAGCTCACGGCGCGCTTCGGCCCAACACGCAGGGCATATAGGGATGTCCTCGCCTACCTGCGCAAGAACGGATTCAAGCTGACGGAAGGCTCGAAGAACCGGATGACGTTGACAGTCAGGGGGACTCGTTCGCAAGCGGAGGGCGCGTTCAGTGTGCGGAT
>CAWHNS010000017.1:0-21796 GCA_963830715.1 uncultured delta proteobacterium | reverse complement strand
TATCAGGCCTTTTACCAGGAGGTCGCTCAGCACGTCCGCAGCCGCGGCATGAAGCTGGATGTCGAGACGGGCCCAATTTTTCCCGACCAGGGCATCACCGTGAGCTACCGCGGACTGACGCTGAACCAGTACGCGAAAGACAAGAACCAGATCGCCCAGACGATCATCGACCAGATGGAACCCGATTATCTCAATCTTGGCGCGGAGCCCGATACCGAGGCAAAGCTGCTCGGAATTCCTCAGCTGAACACCGCGGCCGGTTGGACGTCGTACATGACGCAGGCCATGCAGGGTCTCAATCGAGGCAGCACAAAGATCGCGGGCGGAATCGGCACGTGGGACAGTATCGCGATCGCAAAAAGCCTCGCGAAGACGAGTCTCGACACGCTCGTGATTCACTTCTATCCGATCACTCCGCAGTTCATGACGACAGCCATCCAGGTAGCCGCTCTTGCGCATCAGAGCGGCAAGGGCGCGATTCTCGACGAGACCTGGCTCTACAAAACCGAGAACTCCACCGTGGTCAATTCCTACGATATCTTCAAGCTCGACGCGTTCAGCTTCTGGGCGCCGCTGGATCAGCAATGGATCGCTACCATGGTCCGGCTCTCCAAGCTCGAGAACTTCGAGTTCGTGTCGCCATTCTGGTCGAACTATTTCTTCGCTTACCTCGATTACACGCCGAGTCTCGCCGCCGGATCCTACAACGCGGTGCGCGCCGCGGCATTTGCCGCTGCGGCTCAGGCGATCGAGAATGGAGTCACGACCAGCACGGGCCGGTTCTACGCCAGCCTGGTGACTCCGGCTCCGACTCCGAGCGCGACCACGACGCCAGCCGCAACCCCGACGCCGAGCGAATCCTCCGCGCCGAGCGCCACTCCGACCGCGGCCGCGAGTCCGACGCCCACTCCGACCGTGAGCCCGACCCGATCCGCAACCCCGACGCCGAGCGAATCTTCCGGGTCGAGCGCTACTCCGACCGCGGCCGCGAGTCCGACGCCCACTCCGACCATGAGCCCGACCCGATCCGCAACCGTGACGCCGAGCCAATCTCCCACGCCCAGCGCCACTCCGACCGCGACGGCGAGTCCGACCGAGCGCGCGGTGGGAGTTGAGGCGCTCCCGCCTGGTGGACGGCCCTTTACCTCCGCCCAGGATCTTTGCGGCGCTTCAGGTAGCGCAAGCGGCCGGGATGAATGTCGATCATCTGGTTCACAATTTTACAAGTGGAACGACCTCGAGCCTGCTCCCGGGGTCTATAGCGTCAGCGGGCTCATCAACGCGATTGCCTACATCGGCGATCAACTCGACTGGCAAATGATGCTGACGATTTCGGTAATCGATACCTCAGTGAAGCAGACTCCGCCCGACCTGAAGGCGGTCGCGTGGGACGATCCCCGGATGGCGCAGCGGTTCCACAAGCTGGTCGATTTCTCGCCGTCCTTCTGTAATTCTCTGCCTGCCTACTACGGCTTCCCGGATCCGAAAGGCTACTTCAGGGCGTACCTGTGCTCGCTCGGATTGCGTGGCGCCGACACCACGCCCAAGCCCGCCTGGGATGACTTTGTCGAGAGTCTGCCGGAAATTACCGGGAAGCCGCCCGGCGCCGAATAGAAGCGAGACTCACGCGACGAAGCGCAATGCCTCGACGATATTGCGCCGCGCGACCGCCACCGCCGGAACCAGGCCGCTTGCGGCGCCGACCAGCAACGCCACGATCAGGCTCTGAGCGATCACCGTCCCCGGCACTCTGAGGGCGATCCCGAGCGGACCGAGCGCTGAGGAGCCGAGGGCGAGGCTTCGCAGCGCGAGCACGGCGGCAGCGCAGCCAATCGCTCCGCCGATGATCGCTACGACCAGGCTTTCGGCGATCAGGCAGGCGACAATCTGCGCCGATCTGAAACCGATCGATCGCATGATCGCGACCTCGACGCGCCGCTCGCGGATCGACATCGCGGCCGTGTTGGCGCGCCACCAGCCCCATCGTGACGACGACGATAGCCCCCAGCACTCGCGCTATGGTGAAGATGCCGCGGAAGCCCGCAATCAGGCCGGAGAAGAAGCCCATCTCGGACTCGGTCTGCGTCTCGGCGTCGGAATTGGCGAAGGTCCGATCGAGATCCGCGATGACGCCGGCGATCGATTCCTGCTTGTCGACGCGGACCCAAAACATGTTGACCAGTCCGGTGCGGCCCAGCGCCTCCTCCAGGTAATCGCGCCTGAATACGAGTATGGGTGGCGGCGCCCTGTCGCCGAGGATGCCGACGATCTGCAAGGTCAGGTTTATCGGGTACAAGGCGCCGCGCAGCATGATCTGCTGGCCGACGCGCCAGTGAAATCGCCGCACCAGAGCGCTCCCGACCAGGCAAGCGATGCGCAACCGGCTGAAGTCCGCTGCCATCTGCGCGGAGATGCCCCAATCAGGCCACATTTCATCGATTCGCTCGGGATCGATCGCCGCGTTGGGAAACTGGTCGCTTGCATCGCGGTAAATCCCGCCGAAGAAGGCGAAAGCGGTGACCATCTCGACGTGCGGCTTGCCGACGATACGGGCGCGGTAGGCCTCGGGCAACGGATACAGGATTCCGGCCTTGCTATGGCACAACAGGCGCAGCGAGGCGCGATCGCTCAGGATTTGCTGCGCGACGCCGGGCAGACTCGCCAGCGCCGAGAAGACGAACAGCGAGACCGCGATCGAGAGCAGCGTCAGAACGTTGCGCCGTTTGTGGCGAAGCAGGTTCCTGAGTATCAGCGGCGCGAATTTCACGTCCCGATGTTAGCCAATCGATCGCGCCCGCCGAAACGACAGCTGGAGCGCGCAAGAGCATCGCGCGTGGCTAGCCAGGAGCCTCCTCGGCGGTCCGCTCCGGGTGCTCGCAGGCGCGCCCCGTGGCGGCTGCGATCTGCGTTGTTCAGATGTTGTACCTGTTGACCCTTGACTAAGCCGCTACGGTCAGCTACAAAATGCGGAACAACTTTTGAACAACGAGGAACCACTGATGAAGGCTCTCGATCGCAGATACACGGCTAATCTGAGCAGAAGTCAGGGCAGGGAGGGATGGTCGATCATATTTAGGCATCCTGTCCGCCGAGACGATGCGACTGGCAAACGTGGCAAGCGAGTGCGCCACGGGCTGAAAACGAAGGACCGCAAAGAAGCAGAGCGACTAGTCGGCGAGATGAACCAGATTCTCTCGGACGAGAGCTACTGGGACGCCGGGGCGACGAACAGGGCCCAGAGCCGCTTTGACGCCCGGGTTCGTCAACATTTTCTTCCGTCATATTGTTTCGGAGAAATACGATTTTTGGGCGCTCCGCGACCGATCTATCCCTCTTCCTGGAGAGGATAGCGGTTTTCGCAAAGTGCTTGTCCTGGGGCCGACCGGTGCCGGCAAGACGACGCTGGTGCGGCAGATCATCGGCACGGATCCGCGCGCGAGCGCTTTCCGTCTACTTCTATATCTAGATGCACTGTTGCCGACATGGAGATCGTACTCCGTGAAGGCGACTATCGCGCTGTCGTTACCTTTATGCCCCTTGATGAAGTACGCGACCATCTGGAGGAGTGTCTGTGGTCGGCTGTCATCGCAGCTCGCCGCGGTGGGAACGACCGCGAGGTTCTCTATCGGATGCTCAGGCACGTCGATCAGCGAGTGCGATTTGACTACGTGCTCGGTTCGGGACCGTGGCCCGACGAGGACGATGACAAGGAAGACCAAGACGGTCTCTGGTTCGATGAGGAGGCGGCGGTCGTCGATCTCTCAGCGACGAACGAACTCTTGGAGTCCTCGGTCCGGCAGCTCCGCTCGATCGCGGCTCGTATTGGCGGCGAATTGGAACGAGACCTCAAGGTGAATGGGCCGGACGACGCGCGAGTGGTCGAGGAACTGTTCGAAGAAGAGATCGAAAAGCTCCTGCACGAGGATGAAGAGTTTCAGGAAGTCGCCGACCTGCTCGATAGACGAGGTCGTGAGGCGCTTCGATGCCCTCAAAATCGGCGAGGTCTCGCGGACCAAACAGGGCTGGCCTGAATGCTGGTCATGGCAAACCAACGACAGGGCGATTTTCTTAGACCAGATTCTTCATTTTTCGAGCAACTACGCACGATCGTTTGGGCGCCTTCTCACCCCACTTGTCAACGGCATTCGCGTGGCAGCTCCCTTCAAAGCGGATTGGTCGGGAGATCAGAGACCGAGGCTGGTTCTGATGGACGGGGAAGGCCTGGGACACACACCCGACTCGTCTGCGAGCGTTCCAACTTCGGTCGTCGAGCGGTTTAAGACCGTGGATGCGATTGCCCTTGTGGACAGCGCGAAACAACCGATGATGGCTGCATCAATCGTCGCGATGAGGAGCCTGGTGTCTGCGCGGAGCCGAATCGAAGCTTCTCTTTTGCTTCACGCACTTCGACCAGGTAGCGGCTGACAACCTGCCAACGATTTCCTCGAAGCGGCAGCACGTCGTTGCGTCCGCCGAAAATGTCCTAGCCTCCATAGGAGAGGACCTAGGTCCGTCTGCAGAGCGCGCTCTCCGGCAGAGACTAGAGGGTGCTTCCTTCTTTCTGAGCGGAATTCATGACCGCCTAGATTCTCAAGGTAAGTCTGGGGCGCGTACCGTTGCTGAGCTTTCGAAACTGCTTGTCGCGATCGATTGCATTACAGACAAGGCACCCAGTTCCCGAAACGCAGCCCGAATACAATGAAAAGAGACTCGTTCTCAATGTAACCAAGGGGATTCGAACGGTTTTACGAATTTCTGGCTTCCCCGCCTCGGCCTCCTAGTCCAGACCGGGTGGACAAAAGGAGAACTGGACCAGGGTCAAGGCCATGAATAGGAGACTGGCCGAAGGCTGGGCGGAAGGTTACGACACTGCTGACACCGATCGCGGACGTCTACAGGGAACTCCAAGAGGCAGCGCGTTCAGTTGGATTGAGAATCCTCGTCGGTGGACAAATGGCGGAGCCCTCGAACGATCAAAAGCAGGGGCGACTCCTTCGCAAAGTTCGCGACTCTCTCTTGAGCAACGAGGTCATTTCTCTGGCCCGGCGTCGCGTAAGAGATGAACAAGTCGAGCAATGGCAGGAAGCGAACGTGCTGCGTGGTACGGGCTCGAGCTCATCGAGCGCGCATCTATAATCGGAAGAAATATCTACCCAGAGGCCATCCCGACCCCAACCGTTGGTCCCATACCGAGAGGGAACGGGTTCCTGGATGAGATTCGTTGCGGTCGTAAAAGAAGCAGCGGAGGAATCCGGGGTCAAACTCGTTCTGTAGAGAGGCTAGAAAAAATGTGTAGCTGGCGTCAGCACATTCGGCAAGGCAGGCGTCACCAACGTAGGGGCATCGCGGATGACATGGTGCCTGGCGTCGCAATTGAGTCTACGCCAGGAGCCTCCTCGGCGGTCCGCTCCGGGTGCTCGCAGGCGCGCGCCAGCTCCGCCGCCAATTCATTCGCGGGCCTCCAGCCCCGAGCGGTCGCGATGCTCGTCGAGTTCGATCACGGGACTCTCGATTCGTTCTTTCAGTTGCGCGAGCGCGCGGCGCGAGACCGCGGCGCGTCCGAGTTCGGCCTTCGCCAAATCGCAGAGACGATCCAATGTCTTGACCTTGCGCCTGGCGCGCTCGGCGAACCGCGCCAGATCGCGCGCGTCGAACGAGGCCGGGTTGCGGCGATTGAGAATCACGGCCGCGACTTTGATCCCGATTGCGCCGAGCGCCGCGCTGGTGTCCAGCGTCTCCGTCATCGAGAGCGGATTGGGCGTAGTCACCTGGATAATCGAGCATAGGCGCTCGTCGCGCAGCATATGGGTGATGTTGCGCGCTTCGCGTCCGACGACGCTTTCGCCAAAGGTCTCGCGCGCGACGGCCGGCATCCTGAAGGAGATTCAGCGCCTGGCCGCTCGCCGGCGCGTCCAGGATTACCTTCTTCCAGCACGCCTGGCCCTCCGGATTCTTCTCGACCTCATAGCAGAGCTTGCCGAGCATCATCAGCTCGCGCAGGCCCGGCGCCGCCTGGACGAAGTACTGGTAGAGGCGGCTTGCGAACACGACGTTGAGAACCGCGCGTCCG
The DNA here is from genome assembly GCA_963830715.1 of uncultured delta proteobacterium. GTDB lineage: Bacteria > Desulfobacterota > Binatia > Binatales > Binataceae > CAVVMA01. The sequence continues at coordinate 15,726 of CAWHNS010000017.1, read as the reverse complement.
GGCAATACCAGGCGCAGATACTCCTCCAGCGAATGCCGCCCATTGAGGACCATCACGGACAGATTCGGCGCCGCCTCGACGGGATCGAAACTACGCTTGAGTCCAAACAGGGAAGCCATCGGAGCGTGCGAGTCGCACTCCATCACGAGCACGCGCTCGCCGCGCCGCACGCACATCAGGGCCAGCGCCGCGCTCACGCTGGTCTTGCCGACGCCGCCCTTGCCGAGCACGATGAACGCCCGGCGGTTCATCCAGTCGTTCAATTCACCAGCGCAGGAGAGTTGCGCCCCAGGTCAGGCCGCCGCCGCACGCGGTCAGCAGTACCAGGTCGTCGCGATTGACGCGGCCCGCCTCGACCGCTTCATCCAGCGCGATCGGGACCGACGCGGCTGAGGTGTTGCCGTAGCGATCGATGTTGACGTAGACCCTGTCAGGGGAGAGGCCGAGACGTTCCGCGACCGCATCGATGATGCGGCTGTTGGCCTGATGCGGAACGATGAGGTTGATGTCTTCGAGGCGCACGCCGGCGCGATCGGCCACCTGGCGCGTAACTTCCTCCATGCTTCGCACGGCGATCTTGAACAGCTCGGGACCGCGCATCTTGAGCGCGTCGTCGCTGGAGCGCCTGACTTCGGCGTCGATCGCGCTTCGGGCACCGGTCGCGCGCAGCGAGAGCAGGTCCCAGAGTTCGCCCGACGAGCGCAGCAGGCTGGCCAGCACGCCGTGCGAACCCGGCTCGGAGACCATCACGGCCGCGCCCGCGCCGTCGCCGAAGAGCACCGCGGTCTTGCGGTCCGTCCAGTCAACCATCGTCGAGAGCGCGTCGGCTCCAACTACCAGCACGCGCTCGAAACTCCCCGATCGCATCGCGAAGTCGGCGACCGCCATCGCATAAACAAATCCCGAACAGGCCGCGGCGACATCGAAGGCGGGAATTGAGCGCGCGCCGAGAATGTTTTGCAGTTGGCAGGCGAAGGACGGGAACGCATACTCGGAGGAGACGGTGCCGACGATGATTGCGTCCAGCGCCGACGCCTCGAGGCCGGCTCGGCTGAGCGCCTTGCGGCTCGCCTCGGAGGCGACCTCGGCCAGCGACTCACCGGCGCGCAACACGTAACGCTGCTCGATTCCGGTGCGCGATCTGATCCACTCGTCCGACGTGTCCATCCGCCGTTCGAGGTCCTGGTTGGAAATCAGGGTGGCCGGCGTAGCGCGGCCGGTGCCCGCGATTCTCGAACCCATCTTGTGGTCCGCTACTTCTGCGACGGCGATCGGAACGCCAGGCAGGTGTTGGTGCCGCCGAACCCGAACGAGTTGTTGAGCGCCACGCGAACCGTTGCCGGTCTGGCGCGGTTGGGAACGTAATCGAGATCGCACTGCGGGTCGGGATTTTCGAGATTGATCGTCGGCGGCAGCATCCCGTGGTGAATCGCGAGCGCCGTGTAAACCGACTCGATCGCGCCCGCGGCGCCCAGCGCGTGGCCGATCATCGACTTGGTGGAACTGACCGCGATTTTCGCGGCGCGCTCACCGAAGACCGATTTGATTGCCTCGGTCTCGGCGAGATCGCCCAGCGGCGTCGAGGTGGCGTGCGCGTTGATGTAGTCAACCTCGTTGGGGTCCACCCCGCCATCCTCCATGCACGAGCGCATGCATCGGGTCGCGCCAGTGCCGCCGGGCGCCGGCGAGGTGATGTGATACGCGTCGCCGTTGGCGTAATAGCCTGCGACTTCGACCAGCACCCGCGCGCCGCGCGCCAGCGCGCGGTCCCGCTCCTCGAGGATCAGGATTGCGGCGCCCTCCGACATCACGAAGCCGTCGCGATCCCGGTCGAAGGGGCGGCTCGCCGTTTCGGGAGTCTCGTTGCGGGTCGAAAGCGCGCGCATCGCGATGAACCCGCCGACGCCGAGCGCGCTTATCGCCGCCTCGGCGCCGCCGACGATCGCGGCGTCGAGGTAGCCGTCGCGAATCATCCGATAGGCTTCGCCGACCGCATGGCTGCCCGAGGTGCAGGCGCTGGTCGTGCAGACGTTGATGCCGCGCGCGCCATAGCGGATCCCGATATCGCCGGCCGCCATGTTGCTGATCAGTTTCGGAATGAAGAACGGCGAGATCCGTCGAAGCCCGCTCTCAATGAAGATCTTGTGGTTCTCCTCGATCGTCGAGAGCCGCCAATTCCGACCCCGACCAGCACGCCGACGCGCTCGGCGGTGTCTTCGTCGATCTTGAACTCCGACTGGCGCATCGCTTGCTCGGCGGAGGCCATCGCGTACTGGATGAAAAGGTCCATCTTCTTGATGTCGCGCTTTTCGATCCAGTCCTCGGGGTTGAAGTCGCGGACCTCGCCGGCGATTTTGGCCGGGAATTCGGAGGCGTCAAAGCGCGTGATCGGGCCGATGCCGGATCGCCCCGCCATCAGGGCTTCCCAGTTCTTCTCCACTCCGGTCCCGATCGGAGTGACCAGGCCGAGGCCGGTCACCACCACGCGTCGTTCACCGATACGCTTCATTGCGAACCACTTTTGTCCAAGGGCGTTGGTAACATTTTTATCAGAACCACCGAGGGGTCGAGAATAGCGCCCCGGCCGCGGACTCCGATAGACAATGGGCCTTGCGGCCAGTCTTCCGTCCGGAGGTGGAAGTTCGGAGGCGGCCGCTGCTACGATCGCGGGCCATGCTGACGGTACTACTGCTCTTCATATCAAACACGTTCATGACTTTCGCGTGGTACGGGCACCTGAAGCATCGGTCGGCGCCCATTCTCGAAGCGATTGTTGTCAGTTGGCTGATCGCGTTCGGTGAGTATTGCTTCCAGGTACCCGCAAACAGGATCGGCTATGGGCGTTTCACCGGCTACCAATTGAAGATTATCCAGGAGTGCATAACTCTGACGGTCTTCGTCATTTTTGCGTACTATTACCTCGGAGAGCCGGTGCGATGGAATTATGCACTTTCCTTCGCCTGCATCGTTGGAGCGGTCTTGTTCGCTTTCTGGAGCCGCTTCTAGTTTCAAACCGGCCGTCACCGACTCCAATCGCTTGAATGCGCTTCGAGACACATGGAACAATCGTATTGTGCCGCGAATCGAACCGGCAGATGAATCGCTGCTCAAGCTGGCCGACAATCTGGGCGAACTCGAAATCGTGGTCGGTGAAAAGGCGCGGCCGGTGATTGCGCAGGTTCGTGTCGAGCTGGCTGAAGCGGTGAATCGCCGCGGGCGCGGCGATGTTCCCGGCGCCCTCGGCTTGATTCGACAGGCGATGCAGCGGCTGGCGAGCCTCGGCGGCGAACTGGACCCCCGCGAGGGCGCGATGATGCGCGCGATAGCGCAGAGTTTCGGCGCGGCGCTCTCATTCGGCGACAAGGGCGCCGCCAAGGAGGCGGTCAGCCTGATGCGCCGAAAGGCGGGCGACACGAAGGACAAAGGGCCCGCCGACTGGTGAGCGAAGCCCGCCGCTCGCGCGCGGCAAGGAGGAAACGTGGCGCTCGCGACGGAAGTCAAGCTCGCTCAGAACGACCTCGATCAGCTTTGCGTCAATTCGATCCGCGTGCTTGCGATCGACGCGGTGCAGAAGGCCAACTCGGGCCATCCCGGGATGCCGATGGGCATGGCGCCGAGCGCCTGTCTGCTGTGGACGCGGTTTATGCGCTACAACCCGGCCAACCCGCGATGGTTCGGGCGCGATCGATTCGTACTCTCGGCCGGGCACGGCTCGATGCTGCTCTACGCGCTCCTTTATCTGACCGGCTACGACCTGACACTCGATGATCTGAAGCACTTCCGCCAGCTCGGCAGCCGCACTCCCGGCCATCCGGAGTACCATCTCACTCCCGGCGTCGAGACCACGACCGGTCCTCTCGGCCAGGGTTTCGGAAACGGCGTCGGGATGGCGATCGCGGCGAAGCATCTGGCCGCGCGATTCGAGCGCGGCGAGTCGGGACTGTTCGACCATCGGATCTTCGCGATCGCCAGCGACGGCGATCTGATGGAGGGTGTGGCGAGCGAAGCCGCCTCGGTCGCGGGCCACCTGGGCCTCGGCAATATCGTCTATCTGTACGACGACAACCACATCACGATCGACGGCAGCACCGCGATCGCGTTCTCCGAAGATGTGTGCGCAAGATTCGACGCATACGGCTGGCATACGCAGGCGGTTGAGGACGGGAACGATCTGACGGCTATCGCGCAGGCGATCGAGAATGCGTGCGCGGAGACAAATCGGCCGTCATTGATCCGGGTTCGGACGCATATCGGCTACGGCAGCCCGCATCGCCAGGATACCTCCGAGGCGCACGGCAAGGCGCTCGGCGTCGAAGAGGTCAAGCTGACCAAGAAAAACTACGGATGGCCTCTCGAACCGGAATTCTATGTTCCCGATGTGGCGATGGCCGAATTCCGCAAATGCCGGGATCGCGGCGCGCAGTTCGAGGCTGATTGGAACCGCCGGTTCGAGCGCTACCGGGAGGCGAACCCGCGCGAGGCCGTCCGAGTTCCAGGCCGTTATCGGCGGGCAACTACCCGACGGCTGGGATGCTGAGTTGCCGGCATTCACGCCCACGGACACCCTCGCCACGCGCGAGTCGGCCTCCAGGGCCGAAGCCGCGATCGCGAAGCGGGTCTGGAGCCTCTTCGGCGGCGCCGCAGACCTCAACGAATCCACTTTCACCGACATCAAGGAAGGCCGCGACTTCGAGCGCGACAACTATGCGGGCCGCAACCTGCACTTCGGGATTCGCGAGCACGGCATGTGCTCGATCCTCAACGGTATCGCCCTGCACGGCGGATTCATCCCGTATGGCTCGAGCTTCCTGGTGTTCACCGACTATTGCCGGCCCTCGATTCGACTGGCCGCCATCATGGGCGCGCACGTCATATATGTATTCACGCACGATTCGATCGGCCTTGGCGAAGACGGGCCGACTCACCAGCCCGTCGAGCATCTCACCTCGTTGCGCGCGATTCCCAATCTGACGGTCATCCGGCCCGGCGACGCCAACGAAGCCGTCGAAGCATGGCGGGTTGCGATGAAGCATACCAAGGGGCCGGTACTGATGGCGCTAAGCCGGCAGAAGCTGCCGACGCTGGATCGCACCGCGATGGCGCCGGCAAGCGGACTGGCGCGGGGCGCGTACGTGCTCGCGGAGACTCCGGGCCGCACTCCCGACCTGATTCTGATCGCGACCGGCAGCGAATTGCATCTCGCGGTTGGGGCGAAGGCCGAATTGGACAAGCGGGGCAAGGCGGTTCGCGTGGTGAGCATGCCGAGCTTCGAGCTGTTCGAGGCGCAGGACTCCTCGTATCGCGACGCCGTGCTTCCGCCGGCGATCGATCGGCGGCTGGCGATCGAAGCCGGCTCGCCGCTCTCGTGGCACCGATGGGTAGGTCCGTCGGGCGACATCATCGGGATGACCACTTTTGGCGCCTCGGGGCCTTCTGAGGACGTGCTCAGGCATTTCGGCTTCACGGTCGAGAACGTCGTGGCACGTGCGCTCAAGCTGCTCGAACGCTAGATCGTGGGAGGCCGAGCAGTGACGAGAGCCCAAGTTGATCGTTCTCGAAGACGGGCGCGCGGTGGTCGTGCGAGCGGCGGAGGAATTTGCGCACGCCGCGGGCGAAGCGATTTGCACACACGGCCAATTCACTGTCTGCCTCGCCGGCGGTTCAACTCCGGCCGAGATGTACCAGCTGCTCGCGACCCGCTTCAGGCTCAGCGTCGATTGGAAGGAAGTCCAGTTTTTTTTCGGCGACGAGCGCTGCGTGCCGCCGGACCATAAGGCGAGCAACTTCGGGATGGCGAACCGCACGATGCTCGCGCCGCTGGGTATCAAGCCGTCGCAGATTCATCGAATCAAGGGCGAGCTCAAGCCGGACGAAGCCGCCCAAACTTACGAAGCTGATCTGCGGGAATTCTTTTCGTCTGCTGAAGGAGAGATTCCGAGATTCGATCTCGTGCTGCTTGGGCTCGGCGCGAACGCTCACATCGCTTCGCTCTTCCCGGCTGATCCGGCGATCCATGAAGCCACGCGATTGGCGGTCGCGGTCGAGGTTGACGATCCCATCGAGCGCCATCGGGTCACGCTGACGGCGCCGGTGCTCAACAACGGCGCCCGCATCATGTTTGTGGTGCACGGCGCGGAAAAAGCCCCGGCCGTGCAACAGGTGCTGGAGGGCCCGAGGGACGCGGACCGTTTTCCCGCCCAGCTAATCGTTCCGCGCGACGCCGAGCTGACCTGGGTGCTCGACCAGCCGGCCGCCAGCCGGCTCTCGCGCCGCTGAATCCGAAGGGTTTGCGATGGGGAGATTCCTTATCCGGCACTGGACCGGAATCGCGATCGCCGCGGCGATTCTCGGTTGGGCGGTGTTTTACCTTCCGGGCAGTCCTTCGTTCGCCGTCTTCCAGCTCAAGCGGGCGATCGACGCGCACGACGGTGACGGCGCCGCGCGATTCGTCGATTTCGATAGCGTAGTGAGGAATGCCGGCCGTAAGCTGCTGGCCGAGAAGGGCGGCGGCGACGTATTCAGCCAGTTCCTGGGCGAGAGCGCCGTGACGCTGCTCTCGGGCCGCGGCGACTGCCGCGCGTTCGTGGACCGAACATGAAGTTGATAGCGGCGCCAGCGACGTCCAGATGCCGGCTGCGGCCGTGGCGGGCGCGGTAGTATTGCTTCATCGCAACGGCGACACCGCCTATACCAGGTTCCGCGACCGGAAAGGCAGGGTCTGGGAAATTCATATGGCGCGCAACAGCGACGGCCAATGGCAGATTGTCGAGGTGAAGAACATCGCGCAGATTCTCGCGCGCTTCCAGCAAGAGGAGCAGAAGCAGCTCGGCGAGCCTCGATGATCGCCGATCGGCTGACCCTGCCGATTGGTCTGGATTCGAGGCCGAATAATGCCGCATGATACGCGGCATCTGAGGCACGCCGCGGCTTTTGATGAGACTCCTCCGATTCGTCCGATTTCTGGCGCTCGCCGTTCTCTCCGTCGTCGTCATAACCGGGCTGCTCGCAATCGGCGCCCTCCTGAACCGGGATCGGCTCATCAGATCCGCGCTGGCGACAGTGCGGGCGCGCACTGGATTTGAGATCGTTCCGGCGGGCGCGACGCTCGCGTTTCGCAGTCATCTGGTCATTATTCTGGACCATCCGCGGCTGATGGACGGTAATCGCGAGGTTGCCCGGGCCGATCACGCCGAAGCGCAGGTCAGCTATAGCGCGCTGATCCATGAGAACGGTCTCCCGCTCGCCCGGCTGATTCTGCTGAGGCCGCAAGTCGTGGTCGCCGCGCCGATCGTCACGGCTCGGACGCTCGTGCTTCCGCGTCCCGATGCATCGACGGCGAAGGCGATAACAGACGCGCTCCCGGCGCTCTCGTCGGTGACGCGTCGATTGGAGATTACCGACGGCTCTCTGGTTGATGAGCGCGGCTCGGCGTTCGTCAGCCATCTCGATCTGACGGGCTATTCGAGAAAGCACTTGCGCCCCTCGCCGTGGTGGACAAGTTTCATCTTCACCTGGAACGGCGATAGCGCGACGGGGACGAAGCTTTCGGGCGATCTGAGGTTCGGGCATTTGAGGGGAGAGATTCCGTCCGCGATCGTTCAGGGCAAACTCCGGGTGGAAGGCATCTCACTCGATAAGGTGAATCTCGGCCGGATCGTCGCGGGCGGCGCGCTCCAGACCGAAGTCGAAATTGCTCTGCGCGACGACGGCCGGGTCGATGGCGCAATCTTGACCGAGCTCAAGGATCTCACTCTGGGGAACAAGCCGCCGGTTGCGCTCGGCGACTATTCGCTTCGCGCCGGCTTCGACGCCACGGCGAATCTCATCGAGTTGAGTGACCTGGCGATACGCCAGGGAACCTCTCTGCTGCTGAGCGGGCAATGTCGCCTCGGTCAGCCGTACGAGGCGAACCCCCAAGTCGGACTTTCCTGCGCCGGCCTGGAAGCCAACCTGCCGCCGCTCAAGCGGTTCCTGAAATCGGGCGCGCTGGGACTCCCGCCGTGGCTTACCGCTCCGATCGATCAGATCACCAGCGGGCGGATCTGGCTCGACAGGCTGGCTCTCGATTCGTCGGTGGCGAGCATGAGAGCGATGGATACGTCCTTGCTGCGCCAGTTTTCGCTGGACGGCAGGGTGGAAGGACTGGGCGTCGCCTTGGCCCCAGAAGCGAAGTTGCCGCCGCTGCGCGATGTCACTGCGGTGGTTCATTACAAGCATGGGATATTGACGCTCAGGCAGGGACGGATGCGCGCGGGCAATTCGGAAATATCTGCTTTCGACCTGCGCGCCGACTTTGCGGGAGATCCCGCGAAAGCTTCTTACACGCTCCGGTTCAATGGCGATGCGGACTTGAACAAGGACTACGACTGGCTGGCCGGGACTTCCGCGCGGCTCGGCATCGACCCGGCGCGATGGATCGCGCGCGCGGGCGGCGTCGCGTTTTTCACCGCAGAGGTGACCGGCGCACTGGACGGTCTCAACTTGAGACCGCCGGAACGGTACGCCGGCACGATCGAGCCGCGTGCCGTCAGCCTGACGCTCAAGAATCCGCCGGTTGCGATCGGAGTCGATTCCGGCGCTGTCGCGTTCACTCCGCACCTACTGACTTTCGATCATCTCCTGCTGGCGCTGAAGCCGGGTACCGCGACGATGGACGGCACGATCGAGTTCGTCGCCGGCGGCGTCGCGGTGCGCCATCTGGCCGTTGCCCTGCAACAGGTACCCGCCGACAAATGGCTGCCCAAGCTTCTCGACCCTCACGATCTCAGCGCGCGGGGCGACCTCGGCGGCAAGCTGGTGCTGGATTTCGAGCCGGGAGTGCCGCTCAAGTATTCGGTCAACGGCGCGGTCACGATCGGTCCGGGGGAGATCCAGTTCGGCTTCATCCGCTCGCCGATACTTGTCCATGCAGCGACGCTGACCCTGAACGGGCACGACGCGTTGCTGGATATGCCAAAGTCGACCCTGGAGGGCCAGGCGCTGGACATGAAGGTGGGATTCGACGACCTTCAGCATCCCGCGCTGCGCATCGATGCGGTCGTTCAGAGAATGGATCTCGAAGTTCTCAGGTTCATCCGCCTGCCGTGGTCGCCGAAGACGCCGACCTACTTCATCGGCGGCGCCGCCACCGGTCACGTCGAGGTTCGAAAGGGGAATTTCGCCGGCCTTCCCTTCTCGGATCTAAAGACCGACTTCGAGCGCAAGGGCGGCGACTGGCGCGTGTACAACCTGGAGGCGACCTCGCTGAGCGGTCGCGTCAACCTGGCGATAATCGGACGGGAGGCGGACGACTGGATAGAGATGAAGGGACGCGTCGCCGGCATGGACACGGGCGCGCTCTTCATCGTCGGAGGCCAGCAGTCTCCCGCGCTTACCGGAAAGCTCTACTGCGACTTCGATCTGTGGGCCGACACCGATACCGACTTCTTCGACACTCTCGCCGGACGGGGATCCCTGGTAGTGAGAGACGGCAGGCTCGAGAGATTCACCCTGCTGTCGCGCCTGCTCGGGTTGATCGATTTGAAGAACTGGCTGAGCGCACAGGTGCCCGATCCCAGAGCCACCGGCCTGCCATTCAAGTTCGTCAACGCCTCTTTTGCCGGCCATCACGGATGGTTTTATAGCGATGACTTTCTGCTCGACGGGCCGGTAATGGATATCATAGGTGAAGGCTCCGTGAACCTCACCGACTCGAGCCTCGCGATGGAACTCGCCGTGATTCCGTTCCAGACGGTAAGCTGGCTCCTGAGCAAAATCCCGGTGATCGGAAAGAACCTCTCGCAGAACAGCGGCTCAATCCTGGCGGCCTACTTCTGGGTTCACGGCAGCGTGCACGATCCGAAGGTTACGCCGATGCCGATTACGTCGGCGGCCGAGATTGTCAAAAAGGTGCTGGCGCTTCCCATCAACCTCATTCGCCCCAACACCGTGAAATAGTGAAATAGACGGGCCGGCGGTGATAGAGGTGACGATATACACTCGCGCGGATTGTGGGCTCTGCCGCGAGATGGAAACCGTGCTCGACGGCGAACTGCCACGCTTCAACGCGCGCCTGACGCGAGTGGAAATAGACGGCGATCGCGAACTCGAAGCGCGCTTCGGCCAGGAAGTGCCGGTGCTCTTCATCAATCAGCGCAAGGCGTTCAAGTATCGATGCTCGTCGCGCGAATTGCGCAAGCGTCTGCGCCGCGAGGCCGATCGGTGATGGCGTCCGCTGCACAGGCGAGAATCGTTGTGATGACCGCGCGCGACGAGGAGGAGGCCAACCGCATCGCGCGCGCGCTGGTCGATGAGCGGCTGGCGGCATGCGTCAACGTGATCGGACCAGTACGATCGATCTACCGCTGGCGCGATGCGGTCGAGGACGAGCGGGAGTACCTGCTGCTGGCAAAGACGCGGGCGCGCTTGTACGCCAGCCTCGAACGCAGAGTCAAGGAGCTGCATAGCTACGAAGTTCCGGAAGTGATCGCTATTGCTCCCGCCTCCGGCTCGACGCGCTATTTTGAATGGCTGATGGAATCGACCGCCGGCGAATCGAAGAAACGCGCCAGGAGCAAGGTTCCCCCTTCCCGTCCTCAGGGAAGGGGGTCAGGGGGCTAGGTGCGGGATGCCGAGAATCGCAATTTCAGGCGCCGGCGCAATCACCGAGCGGGCCCACATTCCGGCGCTCCGGCAAATGCCCGGTGTCGAAGTCGTCGCGATCCAGAGCCGGACCGTCGAGAAGGCCGAGCGGCTCGCGAATAGCATTTGGGGCCGCGCCGATGCCGCCAGGCCGCACGCATACGCCGACTTCGATCGGATGCTCGAACACGAGCGGCCCGATGCGGTGGGAATCTTCAACCCCAACCGCTTCCATTGTGAGTACACCCTGAAGGCGCTCGCGTCCGGCAGCCACGTCCTGGTCGAGAAGCCGATGGCGGCCACCGCCGCCGACGCGCGCCGGATGGTCGCGGCGGCGAAGTCGGCCGCGCGCGTCTTGATGGTCGCGATGCAGCGCCGGTACTCGGGACTGGAGAAGGCGGTGAAGCAGGCGCTGGATGCGGGCGTAATCGGGACTCCGCACTTCATCCGGATTCGGCTTTCGCACGGCGGTCCCGAAAACTGGGCGCCGGGACAGAGTTGGTTTTTCTCGCGCGATCAGGCCGGAGGCGGCGCGATGCTCGATCTTGGCGTGCATGTCGCCGACCTCGCGATCTGGATGATAGGAGAGATCGGCGCGGTGATGGGCCGGGTCGGGACGATTCGCAGGGACATCGAGGTCGAGGTCGAGGATCACGGCGCGATGATCGTCGAGTTCCGATCGGGAGCGACCGGCGTAATCGAAGCGAGTTGGAACAGCCGGCCCGGCCTTTCATCGCTGGAGATCTACGGAACGAAAGGGCGCATAATGAGCGGCTATCCGCGCCTCGATATCGCGATTCAAAGCGCCGACGGCAGCATCCCGGCGGGCTACTCGCGCGAGGAAATCCTTCAACGCTTCGACCCGCGCGACTTCATGGCGCCCAGTCGCGAACTGATGTCGGCGTTCGTCGCCGCGATCGCAGGAAAAGCCGCGCCAAGCCCGGACGGAGTCGACGGGATGCGCGCGGTTGAAGCGGTCGAAGCGTGCTATCGTTCATCGCGAGCCGGCTCCAAAGTCGCGCTTCCGCTCGATTGAGCCACCTGGATGAGGAACAAGCTGGATTGCGCGGTCCGCGAGATGCGGATGGAGGTTCGAGCATCGGCGAACGCTGAAAACGCGGCCAGGTTCCGCCCGGCGATCGAGCGGATGGCGCCCTATGTGCCCGGCGAGCAGCCCGCGCCGGGAGAGCGGCTGATCAAGCTCAACACCAACGAAAATCCGTATCCGCCGTCGCCGCGCGTGAGGCGCGCCGCGGCACGCGCCCTGTCCGGCGCGACACTACGGCTCTATCCGCCGCCCCGCTCCGACGAATTCATCGCGAACGCGTCGCGCTTTTACCATATCCCCCGATCGATGATTCTTGCGGGCAACGGCTCGGATGAGTTGCTCGCGATGCTCTTTCGGGCGGCGCTCGGACGCGGCGACAAGGTCGCGTACGCTACGCCGACCTACTCGCTCTACGATACCCTCGCGGCCATCCAGGAGGCCCGGGTGTCCGCGATCCCGTTCGGGCGGGATTTCCGTCTGCCCGTCGATGCGTTGTTGCGCGCCCGCGCCCGGCTGACGATCGTCTGCAATCCGAATTCTCCTTCCGGCACTTCGGTGGAGGTCGATTGTCTCGACACACTCGCGCGTAGGCTGGGCCGCGGCCTCTGGCTATCGACGAGGCTTACGCCGATTTCGCCGACAGCAACGGGCTGGAGCTCGGTGAGGCGCCATGCCAACGTCCTGGTCCTGCGCTCGCTTTCCAAATCGTTCTCGCTTGCCGGGATGCGCCTGGGCCTCTGCTTCGCGGCTCAAGCGGCGATCGAGAGCCTGCTCAAGGTCAAGGATTCCTACAATTTGAGCGGAGTGGCTGTCGCCGCCGGCGCCGCGGCGCTCGAAGATGCCGCGTGGATGCGGCGCAACGTCAATCGCGTGCGGCGCACGCGCAAGCAGGCGCAAGCGAGGCTGCGTGCGATGGGGTTCGAGGTGCCGGAGTCGTCGGCCAACTTCGTGCTGGCCCGCTTGCCGGGCCGCGATCTGGCGCCGCTCGCCTCCGGCCTTCGCGAGAGCGGCGTACTGGTGCGCTACTTCGCCACTCCGATGTTGCGCGACGCGCTCCGAATTTCGATCGGCAGCCCCAATGAGATGGCCATCTTGTTCAGGGCGCTCAAGCCCCTGGTAGATGCGCTCGCCGTCGCGCCTCGCGACGGCCATCCGCGACCGCCCCGCCGATGAGCCGAATCGGGAGCCTGTTCCGCAAGTTCCGCGAGGGGCCGGCGCCGGATCGATCTCCGGAAGTTCGCGAGCAGGTCCGATGGGTAGTCGCGGGGCTTGGCAATCCGGAGAAAAAATGGTTCGGCTCGCGCCACAATATCGGCTTCATGGTCGTCGAGCGGATTGCGGCGTCCCGGCAAACCGCGCTCGCCCAAAAGAAATTCAAGGGCCTCTATGGCGAGGTCAGATTCGGCGCGGAAGCCGCAATCCTGATCAAGCCGCAGACTTACTACAACCTGAGCGGCGAGAGCGTAGGGCCGCTGATTTCCTACTTCGGCGTGCCATCGCAGCGCCTGATCGTCGTCCACGACGAGCTCGACCTCGAGGCAGGACGAATCATGATCAAGAACGGCGGTGGAGACGCCGGTAATCGCGGCGTTCGTTCGGTGATCGAGGCGCTCGGCACGCAGGATTTCATCAGGGTGCGCGTCGGAGTCAGCCATCCCGGCGGCGATAGCGATACCAGGGACTACCTGCTCGAGACGATGAGCGAAAGCGATTCCGCGCTGTTCCGGCAGAGTATCGCGCGGGCGGCCGAAGCGGTGGAGGCGATTATCGTCGAAGGATTGTCACACGCGATGAACCGCTACAACCAGCGGCCGTAGCGTGCGAAGAATCCGGCCGGGTCTTCATGGAAATGCGCGAACCCGGAAGACTTGAGATAGAAGGCGCCGCGCTTTCGCTCCCCTGGGATACGTCCGCAGCTTTTCAAGGATCGGTTCGAGCGCGTCGAGCGCCTTGTCGCCGGCATGCTTCACGATTCGGATTGATGCGCCGGGTCAGAGTTCGATCATGTAGCCATCGGGATCGGCGACGTAGGCGAAGGGATGGCCGGGGCCGTGCTCGCCCCGCCTGAGCAGCTTGCCTCCGGCGCGCTCGACCTCCCCTACGGCCATGTCGAGGTCGGCCTTGTTCTGAAGACGGAAACCGAAGTGCGACACTCCGCCGCCCGCGACCGGCTCCGACGGATCGGCCCGGCAGAGCGTGATCGTGTCCCGGCTTCCCGGCGTGTTGAGGAAGACCATCTTCTCTCCTTCCCAGAACATCACCTGCAGCCCGAACGCCTCCTGATAGAACTTCAGCGAGCGCTTGATGTCGCGCACGTTCAGATTGATGTGGGTCAAGCCGTGGGTCTTCACCATTGGAGCGCCTCCCGTCGTTTGTCATTTCCGAGCGAAGTCCGCGAAGCGAGGAATCTCATACCAATGGAAGTCGCATTCGCCAGTTACTCTCCTATTGAGGACTCGCCGGGCTTATCAGCACTTGCTCCGATTTTAATGCCGCGATTTCCGGGTCGGACAGCGCGAGCAATTCGCGCATGATCGATTCGTTGTCCTCCCCGATTCGCGACGCCTTCAAGTCGGTGCGGGTCGGGAATGAAGAGAACCTGACCGGCATGCCCGGAATGTCCAATTCGCCGAGCGCGCGGTCGCTTACTCTGCGCACCGTCTTGCGCCCGCGCATATGCGGATGCGCCATCGATTCCGCGAGCTTGTACACCGGCGCGCACGGCACGCGCCTTGATCGAGTTCCGCGACCGCGGAATCGCGATCGGGAAACGTCGCGAGCCACGTCTCGATGATCTCCTTGAGCGCGGCGTTGTTCTTCATGCGATCGCGATTGGTCTGGAAGCGCGGATCGGTCGCGAGCTCCGGCCTGCCCATCGCGCGCCACAGCCGCCCGATCTCGTGCTGCTGGACGACGATGAAGACGTAACCATCCTTGGCCTGGAACACGCCGCACGGCGCGCCGGTCGGATGCATCGAGCCGGTGCGCTTCGGCACCCACTTCCCTGGCCGCAGCGAAACGACCGGCACGCTCAGTTCGTGCATGTGGAAGTAAGTGTCGAGCAGCGAGGCGTCGATGTATTGGCCCTCGCCGGTGCGCTCGCGATGAAGCAGCGCGAAGCCAACCGCCATCGCGGCTGAGACGCCGGTCGAGATGTCGCCGATCGCCATCGGCGTGCACGACCGGCGTGCGCTCGGCCTCGCCGATTTGATCGAGTGACTCCGGCAAGCGCCTGCGCCGAGATAATCGTATCCGGGCTTGCTGCTGAGCGGGCCGGTCTGCCCCGCGACCGAAACCGACACCATGATGATGCGCGGATTGATTTTCCTGAGCGCCTCGTAGCCGAAGCCCATCGCGGCGATCACGCCGGGCGCGAAATTTTCGACCACCACGTCGATCTTCGGAATCAGCTTGAGGATGAGTTCCTTCGCTTCGCGGCTTCTGGAAATCGAGCGCGAGGCTGCGCTTGGAATGATTGTGCTGGAAGTAGTACGAGCTCATCCCGTCGCGCACCATCGCCGAGCACGCGCACGTGGTCGCCCTGTTTCGAGCGCTCGACCTTGATCACGTCGGCGCCCATCTCGCCGAGGATGCGCGTGCAGGTCGGACCCGCGACGAAATGAGTGAAGTCGAGCACGCGATAGCCTTCCAGCATCTGCGGCCGGTTGCCCATCAGTGTCTCCCGCGCCAATCGGCGCTCTGCACCGTCTATCCTACAAACTGCCCCCGATTCATGTCCAAGGCTTCTGCTCCGCGCCTGCGGATTGATCCGCAGGCGCAAGCCGGAGAGGCCGACGCGCGAGCAGCGTAGCGATCGCTCTCTGAGGGGGGCAACGCATTCAAAATCGCGACCCGGCGCGATAGGCTCGAATCGATAGGAACTTGGGAACTCTCGATCAGACCGCATCGGCGACGCCGATCGGCGGACGATGCGACGCGCGCTTCGATTCTGTCCGCGATGCGTTCCGGCGCAACTTCGTCGATCACGGCGAGGTGGGCGCGGCCCTCTGTATCTACGTCGATGGCCGCACGGTGGTCGACCTGTGGGGCGGTCATAT
>CAWHNS010000016.1:0-57825 GCA_963830715.1 uncultured delta proteobacterium | reverse complement strand
CTCGTAGCGATATCTGGGCTCGATGCCGACCAGGCCGGGTAAGATTCCCGGAGGGTTGTCGGCCTTACTCCACAGCGTCACGAGCGAATCGGCGGGTTTGATCTCGAAAAGCACCCCCTGTCCACGCAGCGCGTCCTGCGTGAGCAGGAAGGCGTCATCGGCTGGAAAGTTGATCTCGTGCTCCTCGCCGAGCACGCCTTCGGCACCGCCGGCTTGCGAGCGGGATGCGGAACACGCCGCGTAGCATGCCGCCAGCAAAACCGGCAGGACGACTATGGCCGAGCGCAGCGACCGCCACGCGGACCGCGATCGTGTCGCAACGCGGCAACCCATCGTGGCAACTAAAGAACCATGCGGGGAACCGTCGCGCAAGGCGAGTTGCACCAATGGTCGCAGCGGGGGACCTGCGACAGGCAGGAAGAGGATTGTCTAATCGGCGTCGAACGGCTATGCAGTTACACTCGAATGGCGGAGATCGATACATCGGGACCGCGACACGTTGTAGCAGTGGTGGGCGGAGCCACCGCCGGCGCCGAGATCGCGCATGTGCTCGCCCAGCACGGCGCCGTCGCGGCCGTGATCGAGCAGAACCCGCGCCCGTATGGAAAAATCGAGGACGGGCTGCCCCGATGGCACGTCAAGCAGCGCAAGGACGAATACGAGGAGATCAACAAGCGCCTTTCGCATCCCAACGTTCTCTACGTCCCGCTGACCCGGATCGGACGCGACATCCAATTCGAGGAGCTCCATCTCGGATGGGATTTCAGCGCGATCGTGCTGGCGCACGGCGCCTGGCGCGACCGTCCTTTTCCAGTCGAAGGCGCCGACCAGTTCGTCGGTCGGGGTCTCATCTACCAGAATTCGCTAATCTACTGGTTCAACCATTATCTCGAGCATGCCTATAGCGGACCGCGCTATGAGTTGCCTCCGGGCACTGCGGTGGTCGGCGGCGGACTCGCCTCGATCGACGTGGTGAAGGTGCTGCAGATCGAGACGATGCTCAAGGCGCTTCGCGACCGCGGTATCGAGGAAGACATGCTGCGACTCGAGCGCGAAGGAATCGAGCCGGTGCTCCAGAGCCGCGGCCTCAGGCCGGCCGACCTGGACGTCAAGCCGTGCAGGCTCTTCTACCGGCGCAGGATGCTGGACATGCCGCTGTCGGACATCCCGCCCGACGCCAACCCCAAGCGCGCGGAAGCGCTTCGGCAGGCGCGCGTGAAAATTCTGGAAAAGGCGATGCGCAAGTATCTGTTCGTGTTCCAGGAGTTGCGCGTGCCGACCGGCCTGTTGGTCGAGGATTCCAGGATGGCCGGGATGGTCCTAAGCCGGACCGAGGTCGTGGACGGCCAGGTCCGGACGCTCCCCGATACGCAGGAGCAGGTACGCGCCCCGCTGACCGTCAGCTCCATCGGGAGCATCCCCGAGCCGATTGCCGGAATTCCTCTGCGTGGCGAGGTCTATGCCTACGCCGATCAGAAGATCGGCCTGCTGATCGACGGGCCGACGGCCGTGTTCGCCGCCGGCAACGTTCTCACCGGCAAGGGCAACATCAAGGATTCGCTCGAGAGCGGGACCGAAGTCGGGACGCGTGTCGCGGAAGCCTACCTGGGGCTTAGCGGTGAATCGGTGCCGCTCGCCGAGGGAGCGCGGCAAGAGGCTCACAAGTACGCGGAGGCCATCGGGAATGCCTTGTTCAACTCGGCCACCGCTTGCGGCGGACAAGGCTGCCTCTGTGATCGCAAAAGTGCGCGCACGCCAACGGGCGGTGGGCTATGCGGGCGACTATCGCGAGTGGATCGCGCGCGTCACTCCGCCCGACTTGCAGTAGCGGTCGCGCGATGTCCCTCCCCGGATCGCGCCTCGGCTCCGCGCGCGCCGCAATCAGGTGCTTGTGGACTGTGATGCCAGGCAATAGCGGCGATGCTGTTGACCGGCGCCGCGCTGGCGCCGCAGGAAGCGCCGCCGCTCGCATCGGTTCCCGCACAACCCTCCGGCATCCAGCTCACTGCAGCCGAAATCCGTTTGCCGCAAGTCTTCGTGGGATGCTGGAAGTCGGTGACTCGCCATGCCAACGAGGGCGTCGAATCGATCCGCACCACCGGTCCATACGCGTGGTTTCTGGAATGCGTCATTCCACCGGGGACTACCGAGTTCTGCTACAAGCAGAGCGCGGACGGCAGTTTTCAGCCGACCATGTTTGCGATGGCGGTAACCGATGATTGGGTCGCGCGCCAGCAGATGACCGATCAGAGCTACAAGCTGGAAGTTCTCGCCACCGATGGCCGTCACACCGCCCGCTTGCGCGGCCATAGCCATCACGTCGAGTTCGGCAAGCGTTTCCTCGATGAATCCTGGGAGCTGAACTGTAGTATCAAGGGCGATAGCATGGCGTGCGTCGATGAGGGCCAGGGGACCGTGAACGGCAAGCCCTGGTGCTTCTCGAAGACGCATTACGTCTTCACCCGCGTGGAGGAGTGAATCATGTGGCACGGGCGTTGGCCTGTGCTAGGCTCGCGGGTAATGACGCGGCTGGAGCGTGATGCAAGTGGACGAGCTTGAGCGAACCGATCCCGAAATCTACGACCTCATCAGCAAAGAGGAGCGTTTTCAGCTTGAGTCCGTGCGGCTGATTCCCTCCGAGAATTACGTCTCCCGCGCGGTGCTCGAAGCGACCGGATCGGTCCTCACCAATAAATATTCGGAGGGCTATCCCGGCCGGCGTTACTACGAGGGCCAGCGCTACGTCGATCAGGTCGAGACGATCGTGATCGAGCGCGCCAAGGCCCTGTTCCACGCCGATCACGCCAACGTCCAGCCGTATTCGGGTTCGCCCGCGAACCTCGCCGCGTACTACGCGCTGGCCAAGCCCGGCGAGAAGCTGATGGGCCTCGCGTTGCCGCATGGAGGCCATCTGAGCCACGGATGGGGCGTGACGCTCTCGGGCAGTCTATGGACCGCGGTGCCTTACGAAGTCGATCGCGAGAGCCATCGAATCGACTACGATGCGCTGCGGGACAAGGCGCGCCAGGAGCGCCCGCGGATAATCATCGCCGGCACGACCGCGTATCCGCGCCAGCTCGATTTCAGAATCTTCGGCGAGATCGCGAAGGAAGTCGGCGCCTATCTGCTCGCCGACATTTCTCACATCGCCGGGCTGATCATCGGCGGCGCGCATCCCGATCCCGCGCCCTACGCCGATGTCATCATGACGACCACGCACAAGACGCTGCGCGGGCCGCGCGGCGCGATGATCCTATGCCGCCAGGAGTTGGCCGAGCGGATCGATCGCGCGGTGTTCCCCGGCCTGCAGGGCGGTCCGCACAATCACACCACCGCGGCGATCGGGGTCGCGCTCAAGGAGGCCGCAACGCCCGCCTTCAAGGAGTACGCGCACCGCACCGTCCGCAACGCCAAGGCGCTGGCGGCGGAACTCAGCAACCGCGGTTTTCAGCTGGTCTCGGGCGGCACCGACAATCACCTGATTCTGATCGATCTGACCAACCGGAAAGTGATCGGAAAGAAAGCCGCGAAGGCCCTCGACGCGGCGGGAATCGTGGTCAATTTCAACACCGTGCCATACGATCCGCGAAAGCCCTACAGCCCGAGCGGCATCCGTCTCGGCACTCCCGCGGTGACCTCGCGCGGGATGGGCGAGGCGGAGATGCGCCAGATCGCGAAGTGGATGGACGAAACCGTATCGCACGCCGACGATGAGGCTCGGCTGAAACGCATCGCAGGCGAAGTGGCCGAGCTCTGCCGCGGCTTCCCGGCGCCGGGAATCCTGCTCGATTAGCCAGTGGAGTGAGCGATAAGCGTCCCATGACTACATCGATCAAGATCGAACGCGGCCTTCATTTCGGAATTCCCTACACGCCGGAGATGCAGGCCGGCAAGCGCGCTGAACCGACCTGGTCTACGCTGCGAGAGCAGGTCCGCGACGCCGAGGCGCTCGGCTACGACACGGTGATCGCGGTCGAGACCCAGCACGATCCGTATCTGGCGCTGGCGATCGCGGCGCAGGAGCCGGCGAAAATCGAGCTGGCGACCGGAATCGCGCTGGCGTTCACTAAGAGCCCGGCCGCGACAGCGTACACCGCGTGGGACTTGCAGCGGATGAGCGGCGGGCGGCTGGTGCTCGGGCTCGGATCGCAGGTCAAAGGCCACATCACGCGGCGCTTCGCGATGCCCTGGTCGAAGCCGGCGCAACGGATGAAAGACTACGTCGGCGCGATGCGCGCCTGCTGGCAGGCGTGGCAAAACCGGCAACCGCTCAACTATCGCAGCGAGCACTACAACCTCTCCCTGATGACGCCCAACTTCGCGCCGCCGCCGCAGGCCAATCCGCGGATTCCGGTGCTGATCGCGGCGGTGCAGGAGCGGATGCTGCAGGTGGCGGGCGAGGTGTGCGACGGCGTCCGCCTGCACGGTATCGTGACGCGCCAATACCTCGACCAAATCGCGTTTCCAAACTTGAAGAAGGGCTTTGCCAAATCGGGCCGCCCGCAATCGGAATGGGGAAACTTTCAGATCGGGGGCGGCGGCTTCATCTGCACCGCGCCCGACCAGGACGCGCTCAGCCGGGCGGTAGAGAGCATCAAATCGACGATTGCGTTCTACGGCTCGACCCGCTCGTATCGGTCGAGCTTCGAGCTGGGCGGATGGACCGACCAGGCCGATCAGTTGCACAAGCTGTCGGTGCAGCAGCGATGGACGGAAATGTCGGCGCTGGTGAACGAAGAGATGGTGCACGCGTTCGCCGCGGTGGGAACCTACGGCGAAATCGCATCGGTGATGAAGAAGCGGTTCGCCGGTATCAACCGTATCGCGTTCGACATCCCGGTCCGCAACGATCGCGACCGCGGGGTGCTGAAGGAAATCCTCCAGGACCTGCGGCCCAGGTAGCCGCACCACACCTACTCATTGGCAGATAAAATAACAATTCGTATACTCAGTGATTGACTATTGATGCGCCTCTGCGTACATAATGTATCGCGGGGACGCTGAGTATCTGCCGGTACAATCGAAGTTGTGCGTGCGCATTATCGCCGACTTTCAGGCGGAGTCGCGCGGTCCACTGTTCCGGACCGTGCAGGGCCCAGCGGCGGGACTTTTGGCACCCGCCGCCGGGCAGAGGGCTACGGAAGCGGAGGGTTGATGTCGCCCCACAGGCGCATCATGAATTCGATATGGGTCTCGACCGCCCATAGCGCCTCGGCGGCCGCGCTTTCGGGGATGGCGCGGAAGATCGACGAGGCGCTCGAATCGCCGTGCTGCTTGTCCACGTCAACGTGCACGGTGAAAAACCGCACGCCATCCTCGGACAGTTTGTAGTGTCGCTTCAGCCCCTCGATCACGCGCACGTAGGCGTCCGGATTGTGGAGCTCCAGCCCAGGCTGATTCCGGCGAGCGTCGTATACCACGGCCTGGAATCGGCCAGCCAGTACATCCAGTGGACCATCGCGGTCGCGTCCGGCGACATCCGGGCGTGCAGCAGGCGATCTCGCGGAATCTCAAGCGCCTCGCCGAACTCGAGGTACAGCTCCAGATGGGAGCGTAATGCGCCTGATTGGCGGCCCAGCTCCTCCTCGTTGAGGTTCTCGACGATCGACTTGCGGGCCGCGAAATCGTCGCACTTTGCATAGATGAGTCCCAGGATGTTCGCGTTGTGGGCCTTGTTGCCGACAAAAAGCTGGGTGGCCCAATGCCGCAGTTGCGGCATCGACAGCTCGCCGCGCTCGATCCTGTCGATCGTGGGGTGATACTTGAGAGTGCCGCGCTTGCGGTCGAGGCGCTCGAACAGCGCGTTGAGCTGTCCGACGCCGGCTTTCACGTCCATCTGGTTCTCCTCCCGCGCCCGCAGTTTATCCCAGGCCGGACATTGGCTACGAGCGTTCTCCTGACGGCGCGGCGCGCTCGGCCGCGAGCCTGGCCTCGATGTCGCGTCTGAGCTCGGCCTTGCGGAACTTGCCGACGTTGGTGAGCGGCAGCTCGGCCAGGACTTCGAGCCGCTCGGGCCATTTGAAGCGCGCCAGGCCGCGCGCGGCCATGAAGTCGCGGATCGCGCCGAGCACCAGGCTATGCCCCGGCCGGAGCGTGACGTACGCGCAGGCCCTCTCGCCCAGCATCTCGTCGGGCATCGCGACCACCGCGGCGTTGAGAATCGCCGGATGTGCCAGCAGGTGGCCCTCGATCTCCTCGGCGCTGAGCTTTTCGCCGCCCCGGTTGATCTGGTCCTTGATCCGCCCCTCGACGATCAGGTTGCCGCTCGAATTGCGGCGCACCACGTCGCCGGTCCGGTAGAAGCCGTCGGGCGTGAACGACTCGCGATTCCTATCCGGCTCGCGGTAGTAGCCGCGGATCGTATATGGCCCGCGGCACCACAGCTCTCCTGGGCCGCCGTCGGCGACATCATTTCCGGCCCCATCGACGATTCGAAGTTCGTCGGCGGGGCAAAGCGGCCGGCCCTGGGTCATGAACGCGACTGACTCGGGATCGTCGAGTCGTGTGTAGCAGAGCAAGCCCTCGGCCATCCCGAACACCTGCTGGACACGAAGCGACGGGAAGGCTCGCTTGAGTTCGCGCGCGGTCTGCTCCTTGAGCTTGGCGCCGCCAATCGTGATCACCCGCAGCGAATCGAGCTTGACGCGGTCAGTCTCAGGAACGCCCAGCAGCCCGATCGCGATCGTCGGCACGCACGGCAGATGAGTGACGCGCTCCCGCTGGATGGTGGCGGCAAGCTCGTTCGCGTCGGTCGATTGCGTGAATACGGTCGTCGCGCCGCATAGCAGAGCTCCCAGCAGACCCGGGCACGCGAGGGGAAAGTTGTGCTCGCACGGCATCGCGAGCAGGATCCGCGATTCGGCGCCGAGTCCGCATGCGCCGGCGGCTTCGCGCGCGTTGTACAAATACTCGGCGTGTGTGCGGGGAATCAGCTTGGGCAGCCCGGTCGTGCCGCCGGAGAGCAGGAGCAACGCGACATCGAACGGGTCAGGGCGATGCGTCACCACGACTCGTGCGTCGCTGCCATCCGCGGGCCTCGTCAAGCCGATGCATCCGGCGGCCGGCGAGGTCGAAAAAATCAGTGAGAGGTGGGGCCGGGCCTGGCGCAGATCGCGTGCGAGGGCGGAATAGTCGAAGCCTCGATACTCAGGCGCGATCGCGATCGCCCTCGCGCCCGAATGCGCGGCGAGATATTCGAGTTCGGCGCGCCTGAAGGCCGGCAGCCCCATTACCGGAATGGCGCCGACTCGCAGGCACGCGATGAACAGGCTCGCGAATTCGACGCAGTTTGGAAGGACGAAGATAACGCGATCTCCGGGACGCAGGCCGCTGCTCGACAGAATGGCGGCGAAGGCGGCCGCCTCGCGCATCAGCGCGCCGTATCCGAGGCGCCGGGACGAATCGCACACGGCGATCCGATCGGGGCGATCCGATCGCACCGCCGATTCCGCGATCGCGCCGGTGATCGTTTCGGACCGCCAATACCCGTCGCGGATGTAGCGGGCCGCAGTCTCGGGCGGGTATGGAACGCAACCTTCGAGCATCGCGGGCCAGGCGCCTTGCGTCAGCGCCCTACCGTCAACTGTATCGCCGGCCGGCGGTGGGATCCGGAATCGGAAGGCCAAGCCTGGTCAGCAGTGCGTTGACTTCCTCGATGAAAGCCGCGCGCATCTCCTCGTTGGTGCGGCGCCTGAGCTTCCAGCGCAGGTAATCGTATTGGCGCTTAGTAGCCCGACTGGCCGAACATGTCGAGCCCGGCGGGATACCACTTCGAGAGGTACTTCGCGATTCGATCGCGGGCGCGATCCGGGTCGCGCTGGATCGCACGGCGCAGCAGGCTGTAGCCGAAAGCCGCGTGCCCCAGCTCTTCCCGGTAAACCCGATCGGCGATCTTCGCCAGCGGCTCGTAACTGCATCCGAGCCACTCGTAGCCCATGTATGCGCCCTGGCGATCGGCGAAGAAGCTGAACAGCCCGTACTCGATCCAGTCCTCGGCCCGGTCGCGCAGCTCGAAAATATAGATCGGCATCGGCGTCGCCATGAAGCGCTCATCCACCTTGACGCCTAATCCGTCAAGAAGTTTCATCCAGTAGCTCGCGTGCCGGACTTCGTCGGACCAGAAGGCCGCGTATTCGGCCTTGTCTTCCGGAGTCGGCGCGAGACCGAGCGGCTTCATCAGGGTGCGATCGGGCGCCAGCATGTACTCGGACTCGATTCGCGACTGAATCGAGAGCATCCGCACCAGCAGGTCCTTGTAGTCGGACGGCAGGCCCTCGGGGCCTTTGAAGTTCGTGGTGAGGGCTTGTTCGCTCACTAAACCAACTCCGGGCTCGTTCGGAAATCATCCGGCGCGCGATTTTTCACTTTGGGCCTCGCTTCGCTTCCGGCCCGCGACTGTTTCCCACGACCGAGAGAGAAGATCAACGCCCTGCTAACCCGCCATCGTGAGACCACCGCTCACGCTCAGGACCTGGCCCGTCACGTAGTCCGAATCCGGCGACGCGAAGAACGCGACTGCGCCGGCGATATCTTCGGGGCGCCCCAAGCGCCGAAACGGGATGGAGCGCAGCATCGCTTCGAGCATCCCCTCGCGCCCGGCCATCGCGGTTTGCAACAGCGCGGTCTCGGTCGGGCCGGGGCATACGACGTTGACCGTAATATGGCTGCGGGCGAGCTCGCGCGCCAGGGTCTTGGAGAACCCGACGATCGCCGCCTTGCATCCCGCGTAGACGGCCTCGCCGCTCGAGCCGACGCGCCCGGCGTCGGACGAAATCGAAACGATCTTCCCGCTGCTGCGGGCCTGCATGCGCGGCGCGATCACGCGGCAGCAGTTGAGCACGCCACGAAAGTTGATCGCGATCACCCTGTCCCAGGTCTCCGGCGCCGTATCGACGAAGGGCTCCACTTTGTCCCATCCCGCGTTGTTTACCAGGATGTCGATCGGGCCGAGTTCGCGCTCGATCGTGTCGGCGGCGGCGGTGACCTCGGTAAAGCTGGTGACGTCGAACTTGACGGCGCGTGCGTCGAGACCGCTGCGCCGCATCTCGCCGGCGGCTTCGTCGGCGGTCGCGGTCTGGATATCACCGATCGCCACGCGGGCGCCGTTGACGGCGAGCCGATGAGCGATCGCGCGTCCGATTCCCTGCGCTGCTCCCGTTACCAGCGCCACCCTGCCCTTGAGCCGCGATGCATCCAATGCGGTAAATCTCCGTCCACAGGATAGCGCATCAGGTCGCATCGCGTTAGCATGGCGGGATTTTACAAAAGGGCAGGAGCCTGATACGCGGAGATAAGGAGCCGATTGGGGAAGATGACAGATTACAAGGCCAGAGCTGAAGCGGTAGCGCACGAAGCGTACGCGCGATGGCTGGGCGTCAAGATCGACCGGATCGAGCAGGATTGCGCCCGAATCGAGCTGCCATACAAGGACGAGAACAGCAATCCGGGGAAGCAGGTCCACGGCGGGGTTGTGGCGTCGGCCCTCGCGATCGCCGCGCGAATCGCGGCGCTGGCGGGTGCCGAGACTGCGGAACCCTCTTCGTGCGGTATGCTGTCGCTGAGCGTGGGATACCTGGCTTCGGCAGTCGGCGAGGCGATTATGGCCGAGGGCCGGGTGGCTCGCCGTGGCAAGGAGCTTTGCTACGTGCGATCCGAGGCAGCCAACCCGCAGGGCAAGCCGCTCGGCACCGCGACGGTTGTCTATCGCGCGGCGCCCGGCGCCGATCCTGCTCCGACTCCGGCGGCGATCGATCGGTCGGGCGACGCTGTCGAGGGAGTGGAATCGCTCGCGGGCGCCTTGACGGCCGCGCCGTTCATATCGGGCCTCGGGATAACGGCCGAGCAGATGAAGGATGGCGTCTCGCGCCTGCGGCTCAAGTTCCGCGAGACCAGCGCGGGCGCCGATGGCGCCGTTCACGAGGGCGCGATCGCGTCGCTGCTCGATACTTGCGGCGCGCTTTCGGCGTGGTCGCTGGTGAAGCCGCAGCGCGGGATGCGCGTCTCGACGGTGGGAATCGACGTCGGTTTCGTGAATCCGATAAAGGGGCAGGACTTGATCGCGCGCGCCCGGATGGTCGGGCGCAAGCGCGAGGTGTTCTTCAACCGGGTCGAGATTGAATCAGCGGACGGCACGCTGGCGGCATACGGCAGCGTCATCTATCGAATTGTATTGCCAGAATAGCCCGGCCGGAGCCCGCGTTACGCCGCCGACGCCGGGAGCGGCGGGCGTACTGTCACTTTGGTCTTGCGCGAGAGATAGCGCGACAGCAATTTCAGCACCGAGGGCGTGACCTGCTCGATCGCCTCGGGGCGAAATCCCACCGCTTGCGGACCGCGCGCGCACATCATTCCGAGCGTCGATAGACGGGTCAGCGCGGCGACTCCCTGGCAATAGCGGAAGCGCTCCAGTTCCATCGGCGCCATCGCGTGATACAGCGGAAAGTAGAGCATCGTGAACATCGCGCGCAGCGAGTTGCCGGCCGCGTTGTCGCGCATCCATCGCGGCTTCTCCATCGACGAGGTCGCCAGGATCACCGAAGTTGTCGCAGCGTCGAGATGGCGGTCGCCGAGGTCGGCATTCACCCAGTCGATCACGCCTGTCACGCGTACGCCGCTGACCAGCACGTTCTGCGGATGGTAGTCCATGTGGACGAGCGACGGGCGCGCCGAGCGAAACGCCGACGCCCGGCCCTTCGCCCAATCGAGCGCATCGCGCAGGTAGGGCAGGGGACCCTTCTCGACCCGATCGGCGACGGTCTGGAGCATGCGGTCCAGCAGCGGCGACGCGGAAGACTCGCCGTCAGCGCCGAAAGCCTGCGGTACGCCCTCGGGCGCGACGCTCCGCGCATCGAGCCGATGAAGCGCGGCCTGCGTGCGTACGAATGACCAGAAACCCAGCGAGAAGGTCCTGAACGCCGCCGGGAAGGTCCTGATTGCGAACAGCGGACCGCCGCGCAGCCGATCCATCACCAGGAACGGAACGCCCAGCGCGGCGCGATCGCGCTCGTAGAGATATGGCTTCGGCACGCGGTAACCGGCCGCGAAAAGCTGCCGGATCGATCGATATTCGCGGGTGCCCTTATCCTCGGCGTTGCCTCCGTCGTAGAAGCGCAACACCAGCGGCGTGCCGCCGGGAAGCTTGAAGCGCGCAACCGAGCGATCGATCCGGAACTCGAAGACCGATGTTTCCCATCCGCTCGCCAGAAGAGTCAGGCGACTTACTGCCGAGCCGAGATAGTCCGCGAGCCGCGATTTGATCTGAGGGAGTTCCATCTTGTTCCGCCCCGGTTACGAACCCTTCTGTGGGCACAAGCTTATGGCCTGTGAATCGTCGGCGGCGATCCGCTTCTGCCGCTTCCCGTCCGCTCAATTGACAATTAATATGTCGGCAACCCGGTTGCAACAAAAACTGACACGCGTGTCAGCCTAATTTTGTCACAGCCCGGGTCGGCCCCCTGCGAAACTTCCCCCTGACTACGGCTGCTGCTGGCGCTTACGCGCGAAGGGCAATCTGTTGAGCAGTCTGCGCAGTGGGTGGGGCCGCGTCTCTCGCTCCTGCTTCAACGATTCCAGCGCCCGGCCTGGCCGTGATCCTCGTGTTCGAGCTGCTGCGTCGAGGAGAGCAGCGGCCCGCGTTGGTCCGCTACGTCGATCGAGACGTCAACCGAGAGACCCAGGCGCAAGGGCTTTTCGGCCGGCAGCGGCGAGTCGAACACGATCTTTACGGGAATCCGCTGTACGACCTTGACCCAGTTGCCGGTTGCATTCTCCGGAGGCAGAAGCGAGAACGCCGCTCCGGTTCCCATGCTGATCGAATCGACGTGGCCGCGATAGGTATAGCCGGGATAGATGTCGGCCTCGACGTCCGCGCTTTGGCCCACTCGGACTCCGGTGAGCTGGGTCTCCTTGAAATTGGCCGTGATGTACAGGCCATTGGTTCCCACGATGCTCATCAGCGGCTGTCCGACCTGCACCCGATGACCGACATGGACGCTCTTATGCGTGATGATCCCCGGCACCGGTGCGTAAATCTTCGTGTAGCTGAGATCGAGCCTGGCGGCTTCGAGCGCGGCGTCGGCCTGCTGGACGACAGAACGCTCATAGCGCGAATGATCCTGGGTATCGCCGCCGAGCGCGGCGTGGGCGCGCACCACTTCCTGCACGGCCAGCGCGCGGTTGGCCTTCGCGACATCGAGCGCCGTGGCCGCCTGATCGTACGACTGTCGGGACATTATTCCCGAGTCACGCAGGGTCCTGGCGCGGCTGTAGTCGAGCTCCGCCTGTTTGAGTTGGGCCTCGGCCAGGTTCACTCCAGCTTCAGCGCCTGAGAGCTGGGAAAAAAGCTGATCGATGGTTTCGCGGGCGCGCGAGAGCTGAGCCTGCGCCTGCTCCACACGCACCAGGAAGTCGCTCGGGTCGAGCGTGATCAGCAAATCGCCGGCCTTTACCGTCCAGTTGTCGGCCACGTAGATATTCGTCACCGTGCCCGAGACCCGGGGCGTCACCAGCACGATATTGCCGTCGACGTAGGCGTCGTCAGTGGATACGTGGCTCGTGAAGTAGCGGTAGTAGGGAAGCAGGGCAAGGGCCGCTACAATCACGCCGACCGCAACCCCCGCCATCAACAAACGACGGAGCAGCAGCGAACTCATCAAGGAACCGGCGCGGCGCCGGAGGCAGGCCTGTGCAGATGCGCTCTCATGGTGATTGTGGGGGAGCTTGTCAGGCTAGGTAAGCCGGATTGCATATGGGTGTCAATCAGGGCCGGCGGCCGGCGCGATCACGAGGCTACTTGAGCGAGACCGAGCTTCCCCGTCCGCTCGCCACAATCCTGCCGTCGATTGACAGATCCGCATCGAGAGGCCCGTAGTTGACGCCTTCCTGCACGAACAATCCATCGACGCGGCCGGTTGGATTCTCGAACAGATACAGCGTGGGGGCAACGTTGACCAGGCTGAAGCCGAAATGCAGGTCCTCAATCAGTCCGTCGAAAAGATCGCCGGGCGCTCCTTTGACGAAGAAGCGCGTGTCGGGTTCTGCCTCCGGCGCGATACCCGTGAGTCCCACGCCAGTCTGAATCGTGACGGACCCGAACGGCTCGTCGGTGGAAACCACGTCGGCCAGGGTGTCGCCCGAGTAAATCGCGATGCTCAGGAGCGATTGGTCCCCCACGAGCTTGGAGCCGAACATCGCGGAAGGCTGCAAGCCGTCCAGTATTTCGACATTGACCGGAACGATGCCGGCGATTTTCCAGGACGCCAGGCTGTCGGTCACGGTTGCGGAGAACGGGGTGCCGGATGTGCCCTCGATTCTGAAGGTAGTCGCGGGCGCGATCGATCCGCCGCCGACCGCACTTCCCACGCCACCGCCGCATGCCGCGGGGATCGCGCAGCACAGCCCGAGCAGAACGGCCGGAGAAAGCTGCTTGACGGAGATGTTCAGCCCTCGCGACGCCACGGGATTTACAGCGGACGGTCAAGCGCAGTGTTGCTGCACACGCCGGGGCAACTGCTCGCCGAACCGCAGATACTCGGACACGGGGTCGAAGTCGGGGAAGGTGCGGCCAGCGTGACGGTGGTCGCGGTCGCTTGCGGCGCGCCATTTTCGTAGCGTTGCAGGGTGTAGGTGTCGGGCGGCGCACAGAACGAGAATAGACCGCCGTTCGGGGTCATGTTCGGCCCCACCTGCGACTCCATCAACTGCACGTCGTCCTTCGAGAGCCTGACTGTGGTGCCGCTGTCCGGGGTTACCGCGACCGAACCGGTCAGGCTGGCGTGGCCGACGCAGCTCAGCGCCGCGAAGTCGTTACTATCGCCGCCCCTGACGCCGCTCAACACCTGGATGGTATGGCCGGGAAATCGGCTCGGAGCGCCGTTGTAGAAGTCTTGCGCGGCCGCGAACAGGTCGAAGCTGGAGGGCGCGCTCGGAACCAGCAGCAGGTAGTGTGCGCTTGTCGCGCCGGCTGGAATCGTAACCATGGTCACGTTCTCGAGCTTGTTGGTGCCGCCGTCTTCCGCCGTCACCAGCACCTGGACGTTGGTCCCCGCCGCCGGCGGCACATCGATCGAGACGTTACCACCGATCGCGCTGCTGGTCAGGGCGAAGCTGCAATTGGTGGTTGAAATATTGGGTGAGCCGCATATTGCGCTGGCGGCGACGCCATTGACGGGCGCGGTAGCGGTGACGGGGTCGTAGCCGGAAGCGGTCACCAGCAGAGCGTAGGTGCCCAGCGGCACGATATTGAACGGCGCCGGGGGGGAGATAATTCCGGGCAGAGGAAAATTGCCGTTGTCGTCGGTGTTGGCGGTCGCCACGACTATGCATTCGGACGGCGTGTTTACGCAGTCGATGCCGTGAGTGCCCAGCGGCGGCACCAGGAGATCGAGGGTTGCGGCCTGGATCGGCAATCCCGTTCGTGCGTCGGTTATCGTGCCCGAGATGGTGCTGTCCGACTCGCTGAAGACCCTGAAGTTCTGGGTAACACTGCTGCCCCGCAGCACTTCAATGGGCCGGCCGCCGCATACGACACGCCGGGTCCCGAAAGCACGAGGTCGAAAAACGTTCCGGCATCCTGCGCCGGCAGCTCGATGGTGTATTTTCCCGTGAGCACCGGAGACGATGCCACTATCGTGCTGGTTCCCGACAGGAGCGCGGTGACGGTACCGCCTCCGCTCGGCAGTCCGGTCACGGTGCCGTGGATCGCCCCCAGCAGTGGAGCAGGATTCGGCACCGTGATACTCGGGTTGATAGTGTAAACCCCGCCCGGCGCCGGCGGTGGCGTGATACTGCCGGGGTTGAAATCGATAACCAGCGGCGCGAGCGTGTTGGCTGCGACTTGCAGCGAGATCGCGGCGCGCAACACCGTCACGGTCTTGAATTGGAACGGATAGCTCAGGCATCCCTCGTTGGTCGCCGTCCCTCTGGGGCAGTTCGGAGTGATCAGTCCCGGCAGCGTGTCGTCGAGCGCGAGTTCGACCTGCTGGTATTCCTGGGCCGGAATCTCGCCGGTATTGAACACCTGAACCTGGTTCTGGATCGCGTTGAGATCGACCTGTAGTTCGCCCAGTCCGCCGGGGCCCGGCGCGACGGTGACCGTCCGCCAGTTCGGGTCGAGGATACTCAGGGTCAGGTCCGGGCTGGGATTGACGCGCACCCCGACCACATTGAGCAGGAGTTGCTGGAATTGGCCCGAAGGGCTGTCAACCAGCCCGACTTCGACCAGCCCCATCGTCGGCGTGGGGGTCGGTCCGCCTCCTCCGCCGCCGCATCCGGAGGGAAACGTCGCGAGCGCAAGCATCAAGGCCAGGGGCGCGAGCAGCGCGAGCGCCGCCCATGATGATCCGGAAGATAGTTTCACTGCTGATCCGCGTCCAGAGATTTCGGCTAGAGCAGCGTTTGGGATAACCTAAACTACGATGCCAAAGCAAGACAGATTTCCCGCGCTCGGGAAGTTCAGGCCTATTGACTCACCCGGGAACGGTTTCGAGGAATCCAGCTTGCGGATGAGTGCAATCAGATCGACCCTTGCAGCGGCGCTGATCGGATCGATCGTATTCGCGATCGCCTGTGCCGGTGCACGCAGCGCGCTGGCCGCGGGGCAACTTTCGGTCGGGAATCCCAGCCTCGAGCACTTCGATGCCGACGGCGGCGTCCAGGTCGATTTCGGCTTCGCCGATACCGGCGGAGCGCCGATCGGTAACCTGCGCGTTGACAACGTGCAGGTCCTCGAGGACGGCAAGCCCGCCAAAATTCTCGATTTCCGCGGCGCCGGACAGGGCCGCCCGGTCGATATCGTGTTCGTGATGGACGTGACCGAGTCGATGCAGCCTTATATCGACGCGGTCAAGCAGAACGTGATCTCGTTCGCGCAGGATCTCGCCGCGAACAATCGCGACTACCGCCTGGGGCTGGTGACTTTCGAGGACTACGTCATCTCCAAGTATCCCGACTGTAACTGTCCCTATCAGCAGAAGATGACCTCGAACGTCAGCGAGTTCACCGGATGGGTCGGATCGCTGCACGCGGGTGGCGGCGGCGACATCCCCGAGGACCAGCTCGATGCGCTGGCCTATGCCTCCACGTTTCCGTTCAGGCCCGAGGCGCAGGGAATTCTCATTCTGATTACCGACGCGCCGCCCCATCACGCCGGCGACGGCTCCGCCCACACGCAGCACGATGCCGCCTTCTGGGACCATCATCCGAATCGCGACGCCGACGTAACCGACCTTACCGGCGATAAGGTTGCCGCGATGCTCAAGCGCAACGGCCTCACGCTGTACGCAGTAGTGCCGCCGCCGTTCATCGCGCCTGAGTATGCCGATATCGTGAACGCGACCCATGGCCGCTCGTACAACATCGTCACCGAGGAAAGCCGCTTCTCCGAGCTGGTGCGGGAGATCGGGCATTCGATCGCCTCCGAGTACTCCCTCACCTACCGCACGCCGCGTCCGATCGAGGACGGTACCGAGCGCGAAGTGGAACTGCGGGTGAACTACGGCGATCAGAACTTCGCCGGGAAAACCTCGTACCAGGTGCGCGGAGTGGGCGGCGCGGCGATCAATGTTCCCGAGGACTCGGGCGCCGGCGGCGATAACGCCGAAAGCGGTGTGATGCCCCGGCTCTCCTTTTCCTGGTGGAACGGCGCGGTGCCGCTGCTCGCGATCCTGGGCCTCTTTGGGCTGTCGCGGATGCGGTTCGGCATGTCGACTGAAGAGCTGAAGGCGATCATCGAGGCGCAGAGCCAGCCCGCTCCAAGAGCGCCAGCCGCCGCGCGTCCCCCGGCCGCCGCGCAGACCCAGCCGCGTCCCCCCTTCCGTCCAATGTCGGCGGCGCCGCACGCGCCGGAGATCGCGCCAGCAGGATGGCTCGCGCGTCAGGCGTTACAAGAGGCGCGCGGCTGGTGACGATCGACCCGATCGATCCGGTGGCTGCGGAGTACAGCCTGCTCAAGGACGAGATTTCGCTCGGTCGCGGCGAGGACAACGACGTGGTCGTGCCGCACGCGAGCGTCTCGCGCGCTCACGCGCGTTTGCTGCGGCGCAACGGAGCCTTCGAGCTTACCGACCTGAACTCCACCAATGGCAGCTTCGTGAACAATCAGCCGGTCAGCGGATCGGTAGTCGTCCCCAATGGGAGCGAAGTGCGCCTCGGCGACGTCCGGTTTCTTCTGCACTTCTGAAGACGCCCGCCTCCAACCGTTCACCCGAGCGATCCGATGAAACCGCAAAAGTCTCTCTCCTGCACATTAACAATAGCTGTCCTCGTTCTGATCGGTACCTCGTGGGCCGCGCTGGCGCAGTTCGGCGGGCCGATTCTTCCGCTTCCGACCACGATCGTGCTGGAGAAGCCCGCGCTCGAGGAGAAACACCCGAGGAGCCGGATGATCAACATCGGCATCGGCGCGCAAACCTACGAGTTCGTCCTGAAAGACGCCTTCGTCAACGATCCCTCGGGCAAGTTCTACTGGAACGACGTCTGGAGATCGGTGCAGCAGTTCAAGCCCAACTTCCTGGTCGAGGGTGCGCCCGTTGCTGAGCTGGCAAAGATGAAACCGGGCGACGTTGTGACGGCAATCGGCATGTACTCGATGGCCACCCGGACGCTCGAGTTGAACAACGTCACCCCCGGCGCTGGCGCTTTCGCCCCGAAGGAACGCTACTGAGACGAGCGATCCCTGTAACCCCTGTGTTCCACCATGATCAAGGCGTCCCGCACAGCGTCCCGTTGACATCGCATTGCGGAGTGATCGCAAGATCGCGCTGCTGCTGATTCAAGGAGGCGATCGCCTTGTTGGTCTGCGGGTTCGGCGCGCATCCGCATAGCTGGCTTGCGCAGCAACTGCACTGCGCCGCCTGCTCGGCTTTGACGATCTCCGAAATGTCGCACTTCGGCAGCGCAGAGCACGCGGTTCCCACCAGGTTGCGGTCACTGCACTCGTCGGTGCACAAGGTGGCGTCGCACGTAAAGCCCGCCTGCACTCCCGCCTTACCCTGCGCGCAGGCGTCATACTCGGTGCACACTTTTTGGCAGTCGACGCCGCTACCTGTAGGCAAAACAGTGCTTCCCGGCTTGTACAACGGGCAGCCATAACCGCCCGGAGCGTCGGGCACGCAAGTCCCTGGGCTGGGAACGGGAGCCGCTTCCGCGCGCGTCGCGGCGGACGGGGATGGCGTCACGGGTCCCGTCGCCGGCGGAGCGTATGCGGCGGACCATACCAGCCCATCGCCCAGCGTACACGCCTGATCGTTCTGGCCGACCTGATACGGACCGTTGAAAGTCGGACACGAGCATTGAACGAGGCCGGGTTGATTGGTAGCTGAACAAGGAGCAGTCATGCATCCCGCATACGGCGCGGTCGTGCAACTCGTCTGGCCTATTCCATTGGTAGAGATGCAGTCGAAGCTGAAGGTCGAGTACATTTTCGCGCCGGGAATCAAATCTCCCTGATTGACTGATTGACACACCGGAGCTGAGTTGGGCGTTGCACACTCGCTGCCATCGCTTCCGCATTGGGCAATTGTATTTTGGTAGACTGAGTAGTTCAGGATCGCATTGATGTCCACGAAGTAGACACCATACGGGATATTGAAGCATTGGCAGTTGGCGTATTGGCCGTCCGGCGTCAAGGTGCAGGACAAGTCTTCCGGGCCGGAGTTGGGGCCTGAGTAATAGCAGA
Source organism: uncultured delta proteobacterium (assembly GCA_963830715.1). GTDB lineage: Bacteria > Desulfobacterota > Binatia > Binatales > Binataceae > CAVVMA01. Next base: position 39,152 of record CAWHNS010000016.1, on the reverse strand, counting down.
GCGCGAACGGGCCCCCGCGGCAAGGCACAAAGTTGCTCGCCGCGAGAAGGATGTTCGCGTAGGCGGGGCCATATTGCGTCGTCCAGTTTTCGGGGTTGCTCCAGAAGGCATGCGAATTGGGAACAAAGTGAACGTACGGAGCCGCCTCCGGGGACCCGCTGTTGTCTCCGCCGCAACTTACAGCGAACAGCGCGATCGCGACCAGAAGAAGCAGGTTTAGGCCCGGGCGGACGGCCAGCCCTCGCGCTCGGGAATGAAAGGTTTGCTTCACTCGGTATTTGTAGTTGGTCACGATATGAGTCCCCCTCGCGGCATCCGAGCAAGGTCTGTTCCAACTCAACCGAGCGGCTTCCGGCGCCGATCCCCAGGCCCCATTGCACGGACTGTACTAACTAATCCCTGTCTCGATCGTTCCGGAATTGGCTGCGTATAGCTTCCGGGCGCATTGATACTGTCTGGGCCGATCCGGATTCGGCGGGTCGAACCGGATGCTACATGTCGCGATTCAGTGCAGCGATTGCGATATGCGCGCGCCGCCCCACCAACGCTTCGAGACCGCGACATCGAGGCGTCGGCGTGTTTCATTGCGGGAGGATTCAAGACCACCCGGCCGTGGGAGCAGGACAATCGCGGGCGAATTCCCCCGCTTCCGTGGGGCGGTTGTGCCGTCGCGCGCCGGGCGTGTAATCTTGATGATTCGGAGAATTTTTCGCGATCATGCACCAACAATGAAAAAGCTCACAGGGGCCCAAATCACTATCGAAAGCCTGATTGCGGAGGGCGTCGACGTAATCTTCGGCTATCCGGGCGGCGCGATCCTGCCCACCTATGACGCGCTGCTCGATTCGAAAATCAAGCACGTCCTCGTCCGCCACGAGCAGGGCGCGACCCACATGGCAGAGGGATATGCGCGCGTCAGCGGGCGGCCCGGGGTCGTGATGGTCACCTCGGGTCCGGGCGCGACCAATTGCGTCACCGGGATTGCCGACGCGTACATGGATTCGACCCCGATCGTCGTTATCACCGGCCAGGTTTCGACTGCACTCATCGGCAATGACGCCTTCCAGGAAGCCGACGTGGTCGGGATCACGCGGCCGTGCACCAAGCACAACTTCCTCGTGCGCGACGTGAGAGACCTGGCGCGAGTCATGAAGGAGGCGTTCTACATTGCGAGGACCGGCCGCCCCGGTCCCGTGGTGGTCGATCTGCCCAAGGACGTGCAACAGGCTGAGTGCGTCTTCAAGTATCCGGACACGGTCGATATTCGAGGCTACAAACCGAACTTCAAGGGTAATCCGCGTCAAATTGAGCGCGCGGTCGAAGCGATCGAGAAAAGCGAGAAGCCGCTGTTCTATGTCGGCGGCGGCGTTCAATGGTCGGGCGCGGCCCCGGAATTGGCGCAACTCGTGCGCGGGTTGGGAATCCCGATTTGCGAAACGCTGATGGGCCTTGGATCGTTCCCGGCCTCGGACCCGCTCTGCCTCGGGATGCTCGGGATGCACGGCTCGTACGGCACCAACACCGCAGTCACCAACACCGATTGCCTGATCGCGGTGGGCGCGCGCTTCGACGATCGCGTCACCGGGCGGCTCGCCGATTTTGCGCCCAACGCCGAGAGTATCATCCACATCGACATCGATCCGTCCTCGATCTCCAAGAACGTCAAGGTGGACGTTCCGATCGTCGGCGATATCAAGCTGGTGCTCGCCGACATGCTCAAGGTCGTGAAGGGTTGGGAGAGTATCGGAAAGCGCCGCGCGGCATGGGCCAAATGGCATCAGCAGATCCTGCAGTGGCGCAAGGAAAAGCCGCTGTACGAGAACAATCGCGAGGGCAAAGGCGACTCGGTCTCGCCCCAGGAGGTGCTCGGCGAGCTGCACAGCCTGACCAAGGGCGACTGCATCATCGCGACCGACGTCGGACAGCATCAGATGTGGGTGGCGCAGCTTTTTCCGCTGGAGCACCCGCGTTCGCTGCTCACCTCCGGTGGCCTTGGCACGATGGGCTACGGCTTCCCGGCGGGAATCGGCGCGAAGTTCGCGGCGCCCGACCGTCGGGTCGTGGTGGTCTCGGGCGATGGATCATTCCAGATGAACCTCCAGGAACTCGGCACCGCGGTCGCCTACAATGTCGATATCAAGGTGATCATCCTCAATAACCATTTCCTCGGGATGGTCCGGCAGTGGCAGGAGAAGTTCTACGAGGAGCGCTACTCGTACTCCGCGATGTCGGTGCCGAACTTCGTGAAGCTGGCGGACGCATACGGCGCCAGGGGTTTCAGAGTCGATAAGTCACAGGAGCTCGCCTCCGTGATGAAGGACGCGTTCGCAACGCCCGGCCCGGTGCTGATCGACGTCGTGATTCCGAAGGAAGAGGTCGTGATGCCGATGATTCCGCCGGGCGGCGCGATGTCCGAGATGCTCTTCGCCTAGCAGGCTGTATCGACACTCTGCTAGTGAATCGGACTCACGTACGCGGGCCGGTGGATCACGGCTGCAGCCTGCCTGATCTGCGTCAGCAGGCGCGCTTCGTTGACTTCGCGCGATATGCATTCGATGCTGGTCGGAGGATGGAAGGGTACGCTCAACGGCGCCACGAACGTCGCTTCGACATCCACGATCGCCGCCTCGCGGCCGTCGGCCTTCAGGTGAAAGGTGTATTCGGCCGATGACGCCTGGGTGGGCTCGACGGTATATCTACCGCCCAGGCTCCGAAACTCGCCGCAATCGGCCTCCTGGCCGGTGAAGTTCGTCGCCTGCGCCTCGATAATCCCGTGATTGGGATCCTGGGCACGCACCACGTAGTTGTTCTCTCTGATCACCTCGTTGACTGCGTCCCACGCCAGATCGTACGGGATCGCGAGCCTGACTCGGTTCTGGGCTGCGACGGGTTTCGCAGACAGGGGAGGGTAGAAGCAACCCGAAAACGCGAACGTCACGCAGGCGGCTATCGCGGCGAGTGGGGCGCCTGCCGTTGTCTCGGCCGTCTTCATAGCTGGTCGGCTATGATAGCGAATCCCGAGCGCCGTTGTACGATGCTTCGATCGAGTCGCAGGCCGGCTCGATGCGATTGGGGTTGCGGCTCCCCATCAACCATCACTTGTGGTAGGCTCGCAAGCGGGAAGGCCGCCAACCGCGGCCTCTTGAGGATACGATGTCAGGCCATTCCAAGTGGAGTTCGATCAAGCACAAGAAGGCCGAGCGCGACGCCCGTCGTGGCAAGGTCTTCACCAAGCTGATTAAAGAGATAACCATCGCCGCGCGGCTTGGTGGCGGCGATTTGAACTCCAATCCCCGCTTGCGCACCGCGGTCGCGACGGCCCGCGGGCAGTCGATGCCCAATGACAACATCGACCGCGCGATCAAAAAGGGCACCGGCGAACTGGGCGGAAATCAGCTCGAACAGGTGACCTACGAGGGCTACGGGCCGGGCGGCGTCGCGGTCATTTTAGACGTGCTCACGGACAATCGTAATCGCGTCGTCGCGGAGCTGCGGTTCATGTTCTCGCGGCACGGCGGCAATCTCGGCGAGGCCGGATGCGTCGCCTGGATGTTCAAAAAGCGGGGCGTAATCGCAGTCGAGAAGGGCGCCGTGGACGAAGACCGCCTGATCGAGATCGCGCTCGAAGCCGGCGCCGACGACGTATCGAGCGACAGCGACAGCTTCGAGGTGATGACCCCGGCCGACAAGTTCGCCGCGGTTCGCGACGCGCTCGAGAAGGCCGGAATACCGATGGCTCACGCGGAAGTCACGATGCTGCCCGAGAACACGGTGAAAGTATCGGGTCATACCGCTGAGCAGGTTCTCAAGCTGGTGGAGGAACTCGAAGAGCACGACGAAGTACAAGGCGTCGCCTCGAACTTCGATATCGACGAGCAGGAGATGGCGCATTTCTCCGCCGCCTAGCAGGGTGGCCTGACGAATCGCCGCGCGGGCGGCATCGCGGAGGTGGGGTATGGTGGTGACTCGGCGGGTTATCGGGATCGATCCCGGCACCGCCGTCTGCGGGTTCGGCGTGGTCGCGCGCGGATCGGACGGCCTGAGGCTGCTCGCCGTCGGAACCATCCGTACCATTCGATCACAGGGCGCGCCGGCGCGCCTGAAGATGATCCACGAGCGTTTGCTGGAAATAATCGATGAGCATGCTCCGGATGCGATGAGCCTCGAAGGAAGCTTCGTCGCTTCCAACGTTCAGAGCGCGTTCCGCCTCGGCGAGGCCCGCGCGATGGCTATCCTGGCCGCCGGGCAGCGCAACTTGAGGCTTTTCGAGTACGCGCCGAACCAGGTCAAGCTCTCGGTCGCGGCTTACGGACACGCGGACAAGAAGCAGGTCAAGTTCATGGTTCGCCGCGCGCTCGATATCGATGAAGCCGTGGAGCTGGCCGACGACGCGACCGACGCGCTCGCGCTGGCGCTCTGCCATCTGACGCGCTCGAGAATCGCGATCGCGGCGGAAGCCCCCGTGCGCCGCCCCCCTCGCGTCGCGCGGATCGCACGGGCGATGGTCCCTTCATGATCGCGATGGTCTTATCATGATCGCGATGCTCACGGGCAGAATCCGAAGTCGCGAAGCCGGACGCGCCGTGATCGATACCGGCGGCGTCGGCTACGAGGTGTTCGTCCCGCTCAGCACCTACTACCGTCTGCCGCCCGCAGGCGAGGTCGTCACGCTCGAAGTCCGCCAGGTCGTGCGCGAAGACTCGCTGGCGTTGTACGGATTCTCGACCGCCGCCGAGAAGCGCGCCTTCGACCTGCTGATGGGCGTTCAGCACGTCGGGCCGAAACTCGCGATGGCGATCCTGTCGGTGCTTTCGCCCGCGGAATTGGTGGCCGCGATTATGCGCGACGACGCGGATCGGATCGATGCGGTTCCCGGAGTAGGTCCCAAGGTGGCCGAGCGCGTGGTGCGCGAGCTGAAGGACAAGGCGCCGGAGCTGAAGCTGATCGCGCCCCGCACTCCCGACGGCGCATCATCGGGCGCGATACGAGATGGCGCGGACGGCGGCGCGATCGGCGGCCCATTCGACGACGCCATTTCCGCCCTGATCAACCTGGGTTACAAGCCGGCCGAGGCCAGGCGCGCAGTCGATTCGGTGAATGCGGGTGACGGCAGCGCCCCAATCGAGCTTGAAGTGGTCATACGCAAGTCGTTGGCCCTGCTGTTAGGTGAAAAATAATCCCGCCAAGCCCGCTGATGCCTCGGCCCGCGCAAGCGAGGGCGTCGAGACGATCGGCGCTGGTGCGAGGAGCGAGGAGGATCGCGTACTCGACTTGTCGCTTCGCCCGCGCTCGCTCGCCGAGTTCGTGGGCCAGGAACGCACGCGGCAAATCCTCGGGATGTCGATCGTGGCGGCGCGCCAGCGTGGCGAGCCGCTCGATCACGTTCTGTTCTCTGGCCCGCCCGGACTGGGCAAGACCTCGCTGGCGCACATAATTGCGCGCGAGCTCGGCGTGAATCTCCGCTCGACGTCCGGCCCCGCGATCGAGCGGGCCGGCGACCTGGCCGCTATCGTCGCCGATCTCGAGCGCGGCGACGTGCTGTTCATCGATGAAATCCATCGCCTCGCCCGTCCGGTGGAGGAAATTCTCTACCCGGCGATGGAGGACTTCGAGCTGAACATCGTGGTCGGCAAGGGCGCCGGGGCGCGCTCGATGAAGCTCGCGGTCAAGCCCTTCACGCTGGTCGGCGCCACCACGCGATCGGGCCTGCTCAGCTCGCCGCTGCGCGATCGATTCGGCCAGCACTTTCATCTCGAGTTCTACCAGCGCTCCGAACTCACGGAGATTGTGCTGCGATCGGCGCGGCTGCTCGAGATGAAGACCGATGGCGAGGGCGCGACTGAGATCGCCTCGCGCTCGCGCGGCACGCCGCGCATCGCCAACCGCATTCTCCGCCGGGTGCGCGATTTCGCCCAGGTCAACGAGGCTCCGACCGTGACGCGCCAGGTCGCGCTCGGCGCGCTGGAACTGCTCGATATCGACACCTGCGGATTCGACAAGATGGACCGCGCGATTCTTGACACGATCATCGACAAGTTCGAGGGCGGACCGGTCGGCGTCGACAGCCTAGCGGCAGCGATCGGCGAGGAATCGGATACGATCGAGGAAGTCTACGAGCCCTACCTGCTGCAGGAAGGCTTCATCGCCCGCACCAGCCGCGGCCGCATCGCCACCCAGCGAGCCTACACCCACCTCGGCCGCACCCGCCGCGGCACTTTGTTCTAGCCGGCTCTTGAGGAACGAAGGTGGCCAAAGTCTGGGTGCTGCAGCATCATCCGGTCGAGAATCTCGGCGCGATAGCCGCTGCCCTCGAATCCTCAGCGCTCGCGTGGCAGTACGTGCGCAGCGACCGGGGACAGCCGGTGCCCAGGGACATGAAGGGCGCCGGCGGGCTGGTAATAATGGGCGGTCCGATGGGAGTTTACGAGCAGGATCGCTACCCGTTCCTGCGCGACGAAATCCGCCTCATCGAAAGCGCACTCAAGGACGGCAAGCCGATACTGGGCGTATGCCTCGGGAGCCAGCTCCTTGCGGCGGCGCTCGGGGCGAAAGTCGGCAGGGGCGCCAGCAAGGAAATCGGATGGTATCCGGTTGAGCTGCGCCCGCCGGCCCGCGACGATCGGCTCTTTGGCGGCGTGCCGGAGTCCTTCACCGCTCTTCATTGGCACGGCGACATCTTCGATTTGCCGAGCGGAGCCGTTGCGTTGGCGTCATCCGCGAAGACCTCGCTCCAGGCCTTCCGCTACGGCCGGAATGCGTACGGCCTGCTGTTCCATATCGAGGCCACCGATGCGAACGTCGGCGGAATGGTGCGCGAGTTTGGCGCCGAGATCGAAGAAGCCGGCGTCAACGGGGCTGCGATCGTCGCGGAAGCCGGCCAGCGCATCGCCGCGCTGTCGGAGATAGCCGCGACCGTATTCGGCCGCTGGGCGGCGCCGATTCAGGGCACGTGATCTTTTGCCGGTTGCGGAGCGCGCGAACTCTTATAGGCCGCGACCCGATCGGCAGGCACCCGGTAAACCAATACTCCTCCAATCCGGACGGGCTCGACTCGCAACGTCCCCAGCGTCAGGCGTAGCGCGTCGCTCGCGTGCGGAACCAGCTCAACTGACGGCGGACCGAAGGCGGAGCTGGAGACCCAATGCCAGTCGTTGACAACAATCGTACTCACATCATGATCCGCCAGAAACTCCCACATCAGCCGATTGTTAAATGGCTTCCACAGTCCATATTCCGCGCGCTCGGGGCCTATCCATCCGTCCGCGCTGCGAAAGTACATTCCAGTCAGCGCCTGCCAGAGCATGCTGTCGCCGATGACACCGTGGGGAAGCATCAGTACAACCTCATCTTCGCGGATGTATTGCCGGTAAAGGCCGCTCGAGAAGAATGGGGGAACATCGATGGCGCTGACCCAGTAATCCGCGTTCGGATTAGGCAGGAGCAGGATCACGACCGCAATCGCGATCGCATAGCGGAAAACCGGCCGGGCTTTGGCGCCGCTGAACCACAGCGAGACCATGATAGCCAGATCGAGAAATGCGTAGAGAGTCAGACGCGCAGGCAGCACCTTGTCGATTATAGGCAGATAAGCAAACAGCATACCCGGCAGCGGAAGCTTGCCGGCCCCCGCGACGTGCATCACAGGACCGAGCGACGCGATACAGACTATCACGAGCATCACCACCGCAAGCCTGCTCATCGGCTCCCGACGGTGCGAGCGGGCGAACGCGGCGGCAATCAGGATCAGCGCCGGGCTCAGGTAGGCGGAGCTTTCAAAGACGTTGGCCTGGAAGCTTCTGGACAGCTCTCCGGCATACTGAAAGAGTCCCATCAGATTCACGGGCGTCGGCGCCAGGAAGTTGACCAGGTCCGCTGAGTACTGGGCCGTTGACCACGGCGCGCCGCGAGGAACGCCGAACCCGAAAGCGAAATACAGGTATGGACTGACTATAAGCAGAGCGAGGCCATAGCCGGCGCACAAATCGGGCAGTACGGAATAGATACTCTGCCTGAGATCGCTCTTCGCGAGAAGCGAGGCCAGAAGAATTGTCGTGCCGCCGAGGAAGGTCAGGGTCGTGAAGAGTTCGGCCGAAAACAGAAACTGAGTCGCCATGACGATCGCAAACAGGATCGCAAACCGGCGCCGCGTGATGTCGCCGCGCACCCGGCGCAGCACAAGGAAGATCGCCAGAGGAATCGGGAACACGAGTATAAGAACCAGGTGCTGGCGAAGTTGAGACAGCATGTACGGCGAGAAACCAAATATGTAGCCGCCCAGGGCCGACGGCCAATAGCGCCTGGTGACATATAGGCAGAGCAGGAAGCAGGTCCATCCCGCGAGCGGCGGGCAGACCAGGTATAGTATGTTGCAGGATACCACCGGTCCGTATGCGCTCGTGATCGGAGCGGCAAGCAAAGCGGCCAGCGGTATACAGGTCGTCCAGGTGAGATTGACTCCCTTGGGCGACCAGAGCATCGACGTGAAAAACGGATTTAGGTGGCGTGCGATAGCATAAGGCCACCACACCAGATACCACATGTATGTAGATGGATCGGGACCGCGCCCAACGTATGAAGAGGAAAGGTGACCGAGCAGGGAACGTCCGAAGAACGAAATGGATAATACCGAATAGAGAAACAGAGCGCCCAGGCCGTATCGATCGGGCAAGCGGTGGCCATCGTCGGAGTTCGGCCGCTGCCCGAGCGTCCCGCCGGCGACCGCGCCGCTCACAATCGCATCAGGGGGTTGGCGACATCCGCGTCGTCGAGCCGCATCGCCGATTCGCCTCTCGCTACTTGTCTTCGACGATCGAGATCGCCTGCTTAGGGCATCGGCGCACCGCTTTCTCGACTTTGGCCCGGAGACCCTCCGGCGGATGTTCGTTCAAGACGTACATCTTATCGTCGGGACGGACTTCAAAGACCTCCGGCGCCACTTCCATGCATCGCGCATTGCTCTCGCACAATTCGAAATCCACGACGACTTTCATAATCTGCTCCGTTCGGTATCGCGCGATCGACCTCTGGGTCTGCAATCCTAAGCGATTTCCGGCGGAGACAAAACCCTCCGAGCCTGCGATGCCCTTCGCCCGTCCGCGTCAGCCCTTGGGCAGCTTCAGGACGCGCTCGCCGATGATGTTGTGCTGGATCTCGCTGGAGCCGGCGGCGACCGTTAGTCCGCGCGCGGCGAGCGTTCGCTGTGTCCATCGGCCCTTTTCGATTGCGCCGATCGAGCCGGCTCGAGCGCGCCATAGGCTCCCAGTAATTCGTCCGCGAACATCGCGACGCGAAGGTTCAACTCCGTCGCGAAGAGCTTGCCGAACGAACTCTCCGGCCCCGGAACCTTTCCCCTGAGTTGCGCGGTCAGCGACCGATAGCGGCTAAGCCGCATGCAGCTCGCCTCGATCGAGAATTGCGCGATCTTCTGCCGCACGTACGGATGCGTCCCGGCGGGGATCCCGTCGAACTGGACCTTTCTCGCGAGCTCGGTCAGCTCCCGGATAGTCCGCTCGACCGGATGGCGTGTGCCGCCCGAAACCCGCTCGAACATCAGCGTCGCGATCGAGACCTGCCATCCGCCGTTGAGATCGCCGACCAGGTTTTCCTTCGGCACCCGGACGTTGTCGTAGAAGACTTCGTTGAAGCCGTGATCGCCGGTCATCTGGACCAGCGGACGGATCGTGATGCCGGGGCTGCGCATGTCCACCAGCAGATACGAGATGCCCTTGTGCTTGGGCGCGTCGGGATCGGTGCGCACGAGCAGCACCTGCCAGTCGGCCCGATGCGCCAGGCTGGTCCAGACTTTCTGGCCGTTGACCGTGAAGTAGTCGCCGTCGAGCACCGCGCGGGTCTGGAGGCTGGCCAGATCGGAGCCGGCGTTCGGTTCCGAATATCCCTGGCACCAGATCTCCTCGCCGGTGAGCATTTTCGGCAGGAAGCGCTTTTTCTGCGGATCGGTGCCGCAGAAAATGATCGTCGGGCCGATCCGATCGATCGCGAGGCCGTTGGCGCCATAGACCGGCAGTCCCAGCTTCAGGACCTCGTCCTGGTAGATCGCCTGCTCGACCAGCCCCGCGCCTCCGCCGCCCCATTCCTTGGGCCAGTGCATCGCGACGTAGCCCGCCTGATGGAGCCGGCGGTGATATTCGAGCAGCCGGCGCCATCGCGCGTCGTCGTCCACGTCGAACAGGCTCGCGCCCGACGCGGTCATGGCGTCGCCGCGGCCGAAGACCTCGGCGGAAGTTCGCTCGAGCCACTCTCGCAGGCGCGCGCGAAACGCCTCTTGCCCGGGTGTGTAACTGAAATCCATGATGTCCTCTCGTCGCAGCGTCCGCTCGATTCTTTATATCGTCAACGGCGCCTGCGTGTTAGAGGCTTGGCGATGCGAGACTTCAGCTTCGGGATTCGGCGGCTCTGGATGGTCGCTGCGATCGCCGCCGCGCTGGCGGCGACCGCCGAGACCCCCGTGCCGCTTCGGGTGGAAAGCGGATCGGCGAAGCAGGCGCCGGTGTCATTCGGCTCCGGCGACGCGGCATTTCGCGCGCAGGTCGACCAGTTCGTCGATGAGTATCTCAGGCTGAATCCGGAGTACGCGACCCGCGTGGGAGACCATCGCTTTGACGCCCTGGCCGGCGACCAGTCCGGCAAAGGCATCCGGGCGCGCATTCGGCAGGCCTCGCAGTGGAAGGAACGCTTCAGCCAAATCGATGCCAAAACGCTCTCGCCGCAGGCGCAAGCCGATCGCGAATGGCTGATCGCGACCTGCGACGGCGAGTTGCTCGACGACGAGCAAATCCGCGTCAACGGGCGCGAGCCCGGACTCTACATTCCGACCGCCGGCATCTATGCGCTGCTCGAGCGCGATTTCGCGCCGCTGGGCGATCGGATGCGCCTGGTGACCGCGCGGGAGCGGGCGGCGCTGGCCAACTTCGACGCGGCCCGCGAGAACCTGAGGCCCGACACGATGGCGAAAATCGCCGCCGAGATCGTCGCACGCGAGATGGCGGGAACGATCGCGTTTTTCTCCAGCGAGCTTCCGGCCGCGTTCGCGTCCGTACCGGCGGGCCCGGCGAAGCAAGAGTTTGCCGAGGCCAATCGCGACACCGTAGCGGCGATCCGCCGATACCAGAACTGGCTGCGGGACGATCTCGCTCCGAAGGCCTCGGACAATTTTGCGATCGGAGCGGATGCCTATCGCCGGATGCTTGCCGACAACGACATGGTCGACATCCCGCTCCCGCAACTCGAAGAGATCGGCGAGCGCGAGCTTGCTCGGCTTAAGGCGGCGTTTGCGGTGACCGCGGCAAGGATCGATCCGAATCGCAGTCCAGCTGAGGTACTCAAAATCATCGATCGCAGACATCCGACCACCGAGCAGGTCATTCCGACGGTGACCTCGGGGCTCGCGGAGATTCGCGCTTATGTCGTGGCGCATCATCTGGCTACGATCGCGCCCGAGGCGCCCGACCCGATCGTGAGAGAGACCCCGCCCTACATGCGCGCCACCACGTTCGCCTCGATGGACTCGCCGGGGCCGTTCGAGAAATCGACGCAGGCTTATTTCAACGTCACGCTGCCCGATCGCTCGTCGAACGCGGCGCAGAGGGAGCAGGCGCTGGAATTGTTCTCGGCGCCGACCATTTCCGACATCTCGGTGCACGAGGTTTATCCCGGTCACTACGTGCAGTTCCTGGACAATCACGCCAATTCGGACAAGTCGCGCACGCTTTTTTATTCGGGCGCCGAGGTGGAAGGGTGGGGCTTCTATTGCGAGGAAATGATGCTCGATCAGGGGCTGCGCGGTGACGATCCGGCGTACCGGTTGGCGGAGCTTCAGATGGCTTTGCAGCGGGCCTGCCGCTACCTGGCGGGAATCCGGATGCACACGCGCGGTATGACGGTCGCCGAAGCGGCGAAGTTCTTCGAGCAGAACGCCTACATGACGCCGCACAGCGCGATGATGGAGGCGCTGCGGGGCACTCAGGATCCGGGGTATCTCCGCTATCAGTTGGGCAAGCTGATGATCCTGAAACTGCGCGACGACGTGCGCAAGAAAGAGGGCGACGCGTTCGACCTCGGGCGCTTCCACGATGCGTTCCTGAAGCAGGGCGCGATTCCGATCAAGTTGATTCGCCGCTCGATGCTGGGTTCGGACGGGCCGTTGCTCTGAACGACCGGCGGGCCGCCGGACCGCCATGCGGATGGCTGGAGCCGCCCAAAATATTGCGGCCCCATGCTGGCATCGCGGGACCTTTTCTATATGCTGTAAACGATCGATGCGGACGAGCGCGATCGTCCGCGCGACGCGCGAAGAATTCCTCGACGGAGCAGGCGGCATCATCGATGGCATACAAGACAATCAAGGTCCCTACCGACGGCACGAAGATAAAGCTGAACCCCGATCACACGCTCAACGTTCCGGATCGGCCAATCCTGCCCTTTATCGAAGGAGACGGCACCGGACCGGACATCTGGCGCGCCTCGCAGTACGTGTTCGACAATGCGGTCAGGAAAGTTTACGGCGGCAAGCGCGCGATCGCGTGGATGGAAGTCTACGCCGGCGAGAAGTCCTACAAGCAGCTCAACACCTGGTTGCCGGACGAGACCGTCGAAGCGTTCCGCGAGTTTCTGGTCGGGATCAAGGGGCCGCTCACCACGCCGGTGGGCGGCGGTATCCGCTCGCTCAACGTCGCACTGCGGCAGATGCTGGACCTCTACGTGTGCCTGCGGCCCGTCCGCTACTTCGAAGGCGTGCCGAGCCCGGTCAAGCATCCGGAGAAAATCGACGTCGTAATCTTCCGCGAAAATACCGAAGACATTTACGCCGGAATCGAGTGGCCTGCGGAGTCGCCGGAAGCGAAGAAGCTCATCAAGTTCCTGATCGAGGAAATGGGAGTCACCAAGATTCGGTTTCCGAACACTTCGGGAATCGGGATTAAGCCGGTGTCGCGCGAGGGCTCGGAGCGGCTGATTCGGGCGGCGCTGGACTACGCGATCAAGCACAAGCGCCAGAGCCTCACGATGGTCCACAAGGGGAATATCCAGAAATTCACCGAAGGCGCCTTCCGCGATTGGGGCTACGCGCTCACCAAGCGTGAGTACCAGGGCCGCGCGATCGGATGGGACGATTGCGGCGGCAAGCCGCCCGCCGGGCAGGTGCTGGTCAAGGACAATATCGCGGACATTACCCTCCAGCAGATTCTGACGCGGCCCGACGAATTCGACGTGGTTGCGACCACCAACTTGAACGGCGACTATCTGTCGGACGCGCTGGCCGCACAGGTCGGCGGAATCGGGATCGCGCCGGGTGCGAACATCAACTACATCACGGGACACGCGATCTTCGAGGCGACACACGGCACGGCGCCCAAATACGCCAATCAGGACAAGGTCAATCCGGGCTCGGTGATTTTGTCGGGGGTCCTGATGTTCGAGCACATGGGATGGCAGGAAGTCGCCGACGGGATCGTCCGAGGGATGAGCCGGGCGATCGCGAACAAGACCGTGACCTACGACTTCGAGCGGCTGATGACCGGCGCGAAACTGCTCAAGTGCTCGGAGTTCGGCAAGGCGATCGTCGATAACATGTAAGGGCGGGTTGTAGCGAACGGTCTCATGCGACGGAGAGTCGAGAAGCGGTTCTTTGCGTATATCATGGGCAGCGGCGGCGGGGCCTTTTACTCTGGTGTCACGAACCACATCGAACCCCGGGTCTACGAACACAAGTCGGGCACAGGCTCATCTTTTACCGCGAAATACGGTGTCGCACGTCTGGTCTATGCCGAGGAATTCGACAATGCGTTCGACGCCATCGCGAGAGAGAAAGAAATCAAGGGTTGGACCAGGAAGAAGAAGCTCGACTTGGTGCGTTCGCTGAATCCGAAGTTTCAGGACCTCAGCGCACCGTGAGTGGCAGGGATTCTTCGCTGACGCTCAGAATGACGTTCCGGGACGGATTCGGCAACTGCGCGTCTGGCTCGGGTGCGTCGACCGCCCGTGCCGGAGCCGACTCAAACAAACCCGGTACACCATCGTCAACGTCATTCTGAGCGCCAGCGAAGAATCCCTACCACGATGATCGAGGTGTGTGTGAAACGTCGCGAGGGAAAACCAATGGCCGATCTCCTTTCTGATTCGCGCGACTTCGCGACGGTGGCGGGGTACTTAAGATTTGCGCGATTAACTGGGGTCGTTATATAAGCTATCCTTTAGAGGGGGCGTGAACGGATCACTTCGGGGATTTCTGATGCCGGGCAGAAGAAAGATCGCATTCGTCGGGGCGGGCAATGTCGGCGCGACTTGCGCGCATCTGTGTTTCCTGCGCGGGCTCGGCGACATCGTCCTCTACGACATCATCGACGGCCTCCCGCAGGGCAAGGCACTCGACATGCTCGAATCGGCGCCCGTGCTGGGAATCGATTCGAGCGTAACCGGCTCGACCAACATTCGCGATATCGAGGGCGCGGACTGCGTCGTCGTTACGTCGGGATCGCCTCGCAAGCCCGGGATGAGCCGCGACGATCTGCTCAAGATCAACGCCGGCGTGATGAACGATGTCGGCAAGGCGATGAAGGCCCACGCGCCCGGCGCGTTTGTAATCGCCGTGACGAATCCGCTCGACGCGATGGTCACCCAGTTGAAACGCGTGACCGGCTTCCCGAAGAACCGCATCGTCGGCCAGGCCGGAGTGCTCGACTCGGCGCGATACCGCGCATTTCTCGCGGCGGAACTGAAGGTGTCGGTCGAGAGCGTCTCCGCGATGGTACTGGGCGGCCACGGCGACGACATGGTGCCGGTCCGCAGCTATACCACCGCCGGCGGCGCGCCCATCGAGCGCGTGATCAAGAAGGACCGCCTTGAGGAGATCGAGAAGCGCACGCGCAACGGCGGCGCCGAGATCGTCAATCTGATGAAGACCTCCTCGTACTATGCCGCCGGAGCCGCCACCTATCGGATGGTCGAGTCGTACATGCTCGATCGCAAGCAGATTCTGCCCTGCGCGGCTTACCTCGAAGGCGAGTACGGCGTGCGCGGAATCTTCGCGGGAGTGCCGGTCGTGATTGGTGCGGGCGGCGTCGAGCGGGTGGTTGAAATCGATCTGACGCCGGCGGAGAAGGCCGCCTTCGACACTTCGGTGGCGCACGTCCGCGAGCTGGTCGAGGCGATGGACAAGGTCCTCGCCGCGGCAAACTAGATCGATTCGCAGCGAGCACCTATGGCTGAAGAAGCGCAGATTGCGACCCATCACTCGAGCCTGACCGTCGCCGATCGGAGGCATTGGGCGCTGCGCCGGCTGCACTCGCTGTCCGGAATCGTTCCCATCGGCGGCTTCCTTTTCTTCCACCTTTTCGAGAACGCATACGCCGTGCGCGGCGCGGCGATCTGGTGGAAGGAAACCGAATTCACCCGCACGCTCCCGTTTGAGATCGTGATCGAAGCTGCCGTGCTGTGGATTCCGATCCTCTACCACGCGATCTACGGCCTGGTTATCATCGCGACCGCGCAGCCCAACCAATATCCTTACGAGCGCAACTATCAGTACACCTTGCAGCGCATCACCGGCGTGATCGCGATGTTCTTCATCGGCTACCATGTGCTCACGACCCGGGCGTGGTTCTACCTGACCGGCATCGAGACCAACTACGCGCGAATGCATGCCTTTATGACGGATCCGCTGGTCCTGGCGATTTACGTGGTTGGAGTTCTGAGCTGCGTGTACCATCTTACCAACGGCATCTTCACGTTCTGCATCACCTGGGGAATCGCCGACGGTCCGAAGGCGCAGGCGATGGTCAACTATGCGTGCGTGGCGCTGTTCGTGATACTCGCGATCGTGAGCGTTGACATCCTGCTGGCGTTTCGCGCCACGGCTTGAGGGCAAATCGATGGCGGGTCATCACATTGTAGTCGGCGGCGGCCTGGCGGGTCTGACCACGGCGATGAAGCTTGCGGAGTCCGGCGAACAGGTTCGACCTGTTCTCGATCGTTCCGGTCAAGCGATCGCATTCGGTATGCGCCCAGGGCGGCATCAACGGCGCCGTCAACACCAAGGGCGAGGGCGACTCGCCGGCGATTCACTTCGACGACAGCATCTACGGCGGCGACTTCCTGGCCCATCAGCCGCCGGTCAAAGGTATGTGCGAGGCCGCGCCCGCGATTATCTACCTGTTCGACCGGATGGGCGTGATGTTCAATCGCACGCCCGAAGGGCTGATCGACTTCCGCCGTTTCGGCGGCACCAAGCACCATCGCACCGCCTTCGCCGGCGCCACCACCGGTCAGCAATTGCTCTATGCGCTGGACGAGCAGGTGCGCCGCTATGAGGCGCAAGGCCTGATCCGCAAATTCGAGGGCTGGGAGATGCTGAGCCTCGTGCAGGACGAGTCCGGCGACTGCCGGGGCGTCTGCGCTGTCGATACCCGATCGCTCGAAATCCGCGCCTTCCCAGCCGACTCCGTGATGATCGCGACCGGAGGGCCGGGACTGATCTTCGGCCGCTCGACGCAATCGCTGGTCAACACCGGCTCCGCGGTCAGCGCCTGTTATCAGCAGGGCGCGACCTATGCCAACGGCGAGTTCATCCAGGTCCATCCGACCGCCGTCCCCGGCGAGGACAAGAACCGGCTGATCTCCGAATCGATTCGCGGCGAGGGCGGACGGGTCTGGACGTACAAGGACGGCAAGCCCTGGTACTTCCTCGAGGAGATGTACCCGGCCTACGGAAACCTTGTGCCGCGCGACATCGCGACCCGCGCGATCTACAAAGTGGTCTACGAGATGAAGCTCGGAGTCGACGGCGAGCCGCTGGTCTATCTTGACGTGAGCCACCTCGATCCCGAGGAAGCTCAACCGCAAGGTTGCCGGCGTGCTCGAAATATACGAGAAGTTCGCAGGTGAGGACCCGCGCAAGGTGCCGATGAAGATCTTCCCGGCGATGCACTACTCGATGGGCGGGCTGTGGGTCGACTATTCGCAGCACACCAATATCAAGGGGCTGTTCGCTGCTGGGGAATGCGACTTCCAGTATCATGGCGCGAACCGGCTCGGCGCGAACTCGCTGCTCTCGTGCGTGTACGCGGGGCAGATCAGCGCTCCCGCGATGAGCGAGTATGCGAAGGGCCACAAAAGCGACGCGAGTTCAAGAGTCTACGACCTCGAAGTGACGCGCCAGCGGGAGGACTTCGACCGAATCTTCAGGATGGACGGCCAGGACAATGTCTTCTCGCTATGGCGCGAGCTGGGCGACTGGATGACCGAGAACGTCACCGTGGTGCGCTTCAACGCCAAGCTCAAGGCGACCGACGACAAGATCATGGAGCTGAAGGATCGGTGGGGCCGGGTCGGGCTGAACGACAAAGGCAAGTGGGCGAACCAGGAAGCGCTCTTCGTGCGGCATTTCCACGAACATGCTCGAGCTGGCGCGGCCCATCACGATCGGCGCGCTCAACCGCAACGAATCGCGCGGCGCTCATTACAAGCCCGAGTTCCCCGAGCGCGACGATAACAACTGGCTCAAGACCACGATCGCGCACTGGACCTCCGACGGTCCGCGCTTCAGTTTCGAGCCGGTGGACGTGAGCCTGATCAAGCCGCGCCCGCGCCGCTACGACGTCGACACCAGCGCAACCGCCGCCAAGGCGGCGTAGCGGAACCGGATGGCATCGCGACAATGGCAGAGCAGACCATAATCCTGAGGATCAAGCGCCAGGAGAGTCCCGAGAGCGAGCCGCACTGGCAGGAGTTCGAGCTCCCGTTTAAGCCGAATCACAACGTCATCTCGATGCTGATGGAGATCCGGCGCAACCCGATAACCCGCCAGGGCCAGCGCACGTCGCCGGTAGTGTTCGAGGCCAACTGCCTCGAGGAAGTGTGCGGCGCGTGCTCGATGGTCATCAATGGACACGTGCGCCAGGCGTGCAGCGCGCTCGCCAGCCTCGTATCGCGGGGCGGTTCCGTCACGATCGAACCGATGTCCAAATTCCCGGTGATCCGCGACTTGTGGGTCGATCGATCGACCATGTTCGAGTCGCTGAAGAAGGCGCACGCGTGGATTCCGATCGACGGTACCTACGATCTGGGTCCGGGGCCGCGAATGAGTCCCGAGGCGCAGGAGTTCGCATATCTGTTCTCGCGATGCATGACCTGCGGCTGCTGCCTGGAGGCCTGTCCTCAGATCAACAGCCACTCCAAATTCATGGGCGCGGCGGTAATCGGACAGGTTTACCTGATGGGCGAGCATCCGACCGGCGGCATGCATCAGGACGAGCGGCTCGAAGCGATGATGGCAATCGGCGGCGTCGCGGATTGCGGCAACGCGCAGAACTGCGTACAAGTCTGCCCGAAGGATATCCCGCTGACGACCGCAATCGCGCGGGTCGGTGGTCAGGCGTCGCTCAAGTGGCTGCGGGATCTGTTCCTGAAATGAAACCACAGATAAACACAGATTCTGATTCCTGAATGAACATTCACGAATATCAGGCCAAGGCCATCCTGGGGCGGTTCGGCGCGCCCGTTCCGAAGGGTCAGGCCGCCGAGACTCCCGACGAGCGCGGCGAAGGCGTTCACCGCTCTGGGACAGCCGCGCGCGATCCTCAAGGCGCAGATTCATGCCGGCGGGCGCGGCAAGGCGGGCGGCGTGAAGCTGATATCGAGCGCGGAAGAGGCGCGCGCGTTGGCCGCCAAGCTGCTCGGCCATCCGCTGGTCACGCATCAGACCGGGCCGCAAGGCCGCATCGTGCGCCGCGTCTACGTTGAGGAAGCGAGCCAGATCGGTCGCGAGCTTTACCTCGGGATGCTCGTCGATCGGAAGGCGGGTGCCGTCGCTGTGATCGCGAGCACCGAAGGCGGCGTCGAGATCGAAGAAGTCGCTTCGAAAACGCCCGATAAGATCAGCACCGAACTGATCGATCCGCTGATCGGGCTCGCCGGCTTCCAGGCGCGCAAAATCGCCTTCGCGCTCGGCCTGCGCGACAAACTCACCGGCCAGTTTGGCACGATGCTCGCCGCTATCTACCGGGCCTTCAACGAGACCGACGCGTCGCTGATCGAGATCAATCCGCTGGTCATCACGTCAGACGGGCGCGTCGTATGCCTGGACGCCAAGATGTCGTTCGACGACAACGCGCTGTTCCGCCATCCCGATATCCGCGAGCTGCGCGATCCCAACGAGGAAGATCCTGCCGAAACCGAAGCGGCCAAGTTCGATCTGAGCTACGTGCATCTCGACGGCAACATCGGATGCATGGTGAATGGCGCGGGACTCGCGATGGCGACGATGGACATCGTGAAGTATTACGGCGCGGAGCCGGCCAACTTTCTCGACGTCGGCGGCGGCGCGAGCACGCAGAAAGTCGCCGCGGCGTTTCGGATCCTGCTTGCCGACCCGCGCGTGAAAGCGGTGCTCATCAACATATTCGGCGGAATCATGCAGTGCGACGTGCTCGCGCAGGGCGTGGTCGAAGCGGCGCGCGAGGTCAAGCTCAACGTGCCGCTGGTGGTGCGGATGGAAGGCACCAACGTCGAGAAGGGCAAGGCGATCCTGAAGGAATCGGGAATTAAGGTGATTACAGCCAGCGACATGGCGGATGGCGCGCGCCGCGTCGTTGACGCGATTGCGAGTCGATGAAGCCGCCATGAGCATCCTGGTCAACAAAAGCACCCGCGTCGTCACGCAGGGCATTACCGGAGCAACCGGCCAGTTCCACACTCACGCGTGCCGCGAGTACGGGACGCAGATGGTCGCGGGCGTAGTGCCCGGCAAGGGCGGGACCGACTTCGAGGGAATCCCGATCTTCGATACCGTCGAGAAGGCGCGCGCGGAGACCGGCGCCAACGCGAGCGTGATCTACGTCCCGCCGCCGTTCGCCGCCGACGCGATCCTTGAAGCCGCCGCGGCGGGAATCGAGTTGGTGGTCTGCATCACCGAGGGAATTCCGGTGCTCGACATGGTCAAGGTCAAGCGCTACCTGACCGGCACCGGAACGAGGCTCATCGGACCGAACTGTCCGGGCGTCATCACGCCGGGTCAGTGCAAGATCGGCATCATGCCGGGCTATATTCACAAGCCCGGCCCGGTCGGTGTGGTCTCGCGATCGGGGACCCTCACGTATGAGGCGGTGCATCAACTCACTCTGCTCGGGATCGGGCAATCGACCTGCCTCGGGATCGGCGGCGATCCGATAATCGGCACCAGCCACGTCGAGGCGATGCAGTTGTTCAACGACGATCCGGCCACCCGGGCGGTGATCATGATCGGCGAGATCGGAGGCACGGCCGAAGAAGAGGCCGCGCAATACATAAAGCGATACTTTAAGAAGCCGGTGGTCGCGTTCATTGCCGGCCAGACCGCGCCCAAGGGCCGCAGAATGGGCCACGCGGGCGCGATCATCTCGGGCGGGCGCGGCACGGCGGCCGACAAAATCGCGGCGCTCAAGGCGGCGGGAATAGCGGTCGCGATGAGCCCGGCGGAACTCGGCTCGACGATGAAGTCGGTGCTCGGCGAGGCGGCCTGACGATGGAACGCACGCTCGCCATAATCAAGCCGGATGCGTTCAAGCGTGGATTGGTCGGCGACATCCTCAAGCGAATCGAGGCGTCGGGCCTGACGCTCCACGCGCTTCGCCTGATGCATCTGACGCGCGCCCAAGCCGAATCATTCTACGATGTCCACAAATCGAAGCCGTTTTACAACTCGCTCTGCGAGTACATGTCGTCGGGGCCGGTAGTGATCGCGGTGCTGCAAGGTGATCGCGCGATCGCGCGATGGCGCGAGCTGATGGGAGCGACCGATCCGGCCAAGGCCGCGCCCGGCACGATTCGCAAGCAATTCGGAATCAGCGTCGAGGAGAACGCCACCCACGGCTCGGACGCACCGGACACCGCCGCCTGCGAGATAGCGTTCTTCTTCAGCGGGGTGGATGTCGTCGCTTGACCCCCCTATCTCGGTTGACCACTCACGCTTGAACATCTCGTCAACAGCCGCATCCATCTCTCTGATTGATTTTGGCGGCCCTTTGTAGCGAGCGATTCCGATCAGATCCTCCCACGCGGTGGTGCCGCGTTGCCGCACCACTTCCGGCTTAACGGCGTCGCTGCGTGCTGGTTTTGGATGCGATCTGCGTTTTCTCGGTCGCATGCTAAAGTGCAACTCCGTCAGGTTTCATCTAGTATTATGCGCGTGTGCCCCGCGCTGGAAGCCAGCCCGAAATCCGTGACCGACATCCGCGATCTGGCGCTGGAGGAACTCGAAGAGGTCGTGATCGCCGCTGCCGGCGGGCGGCGATTCCGGGCGCGGCAGGTGATGGGCTGGCTCTACGGCCGGCGTGCCGTCTCATTCGGCGATATGAGCGATGTTCCTGGCGCGCTTCGCGAATACCTGGAGGCGCGGTTCACGATCGGCCCGATCGGCGAAACGATCGTCTCGCGATCTTCCGACGGCACCCGCAAGCTGCTGTTGACCCTTGGCGATGCCGAGCAGGTTGAGACCGTTATCATTCCGGCCGGAGGCCGCGTAACGCTCTGTCTTTCCAGCCAGGTCGGATGCGCTATGGGATGCGGATTCTGCGCGACCGCCCTGATGGGGCTGCATCGCAATCTCGGCGTGGGCGAGATCTTGAGCCAGATATTCGCCGCTCGCGCGGCACTTTCGGACGGCGAAGAGCTGACCAACTACGTCTTTATGGGAATGGGAGAGCCACTGGCCAATTATCCCCGCCTGCTCAAGGCCCTGCGAATAATGACCGAAGAGTGGGGCATGGGTATCTCGCCGCGCCGGATTACGGTCTCGACCGTGGGTCTCGTCCCGATGATGGAGCGGCTGCTCGGCGATATCCAGGTGAACCTTGCGGTGTCGCTTCACGCCGGCGAAAACGAGTTGCGAAATCGGCTGGCGCCGATCAATCGCCGCTATCCGCTGGAGGAGCTGATCGAGGCCTGCAAGCGCCTCCCGCTGAAGCGGCGGCGCCGGATAACCTTCGAGTACGTGATGTTGCGCGGGGTCAACGATTCCCCGCAGCAGGCGGAGCGGGTGGCCGCGATGCTCGGCCCACTGCGCGCCAAGGTCAACCTGATTTTCTTCAACCCGTTTCCAGGCTCGTCGTTCAAGGCCAGCGATCGCGCCGCCGTCGAGCGCTTCCAAGCGATTCTCCAGCACGCTAACTTGACCGCTACGATACGCGAGAGCCGCGGGGTCGATATCGCGGCGGCGTGCGGCCAGTTGTACGCGGAGCGGCACGCGAGAGCCGAAGCGGAAGGCGCGCCCGGATAAGAGATGGGTAAGACTACACTTGGAATAATCGGCGGCAGCGGATTCTACCAGATGCCGGGGCTGGATCGCGTCGAGCAGATGGTGCTCAATACGCCGTTCGGCGCCCCCTCCGACTCATATTACCTAGGCAGTATCGGAGATACCGATGTCGTGTTCCTCTCTCGGCACGGGAAGGGACACAGGCTGCTCCCGAGTGAGATCAACTTCCGCGCCAATGTCTTCGGCATGAAGCAGCTTGGCGTCGAGCGCCTGGTCTCGGTCAGCACCGCCGGCAGCATGAAGGAGGATATCAAGCCCGGCCACTTGATCGTGCCGGATCAGTTCATCGATCGCACCTTCAGGCGGGCGTCGACTTTTTTCGGCAACGGCATCGTCGCTCACGTCTCGCTCGCCGATCCGGTCTGCGCGGACTTGAGCCGCGCGCTGACCGCGGCCGGAAAGGCCGCCGGCGCCCCGATTCGGGCGGGCGGTGCGTACCTGTGCATCGAAGGCCCGCAATTCTCGACCCGCGCCGAATCGAATTGCTACCGGAGTTGGGGCGTCGATGTGATCAGCATGACCGCGATGCAGGAGGCGCGGCTGGCGCGCGAGGCCGAGCTCTGTTACGCGACGCTGGTGTTGGTGACCGATTACGATTGCTGGCATCAGAGCGTCAAGGCAGTTGATATCGCCGAGATCCTGCGCGTCATGCGGCTCAACGTGGATGTTGCCCGGAAGACGGTGCTCAACCTGGCGCGCACGCTCTCGGCGACCCCGCGAACCTGCTCGTGCGCCGACGCGCTGAAGAACGCGATTATCACCGAGCGTTCGATCATTCCGCCCAAAGTCGCGGCGGATTTGAGGCCGATCATCGGCAGGTACCTCGACAGATGAGTCCCGGCCGGGTGCTGCTATGAGTATCGTTGTCGTCGGATCGGTTGCGTACGATACCATCGAGACCGACCATGGCAAGGCGGAACGTGCGCTCGGCGGCGCCGCGACCTACTTTGCCCTCGCCGCGCGCTTCTTCGCGCCGGTCAGCGTGGTGGCAGTGGTCGGCGCCGACTTCCAGCCGGAGCATCGCGAACTGTTCGCCGAACGCAACATTGATTTGCGGGGACTCGAGCAGCGCGACGGAAAGACCTTCTACTGGCACGGCAAGTACCACGAGGACATGAATAAGCGCGACACGATCGAACTCGCGCTCAACGTATTCGCGGATTTCAGGCCGGTGCTGCTGCCCGACCAGCGGCGCGCTGATTATCTCTTCCTCGGCAACATCGCGCCCGCGCTCCAACAGCACGTGCTTGAACAGATGAACAGCCCCAAGGTTGTTGCCGCCGATACGATGAATTACTGGATCGAAAACGAACGCGCCGCGCTGGTCAAGCTGATCGAGCGGCTCGATGTCCTGACCCTGAACGACGAAGAGGCGCGGATGCTCACGGGTGAGCATAATCTCGTCAAGGCAGGCCGCGCCGTGCTCAAGATGGGTCCCGATACGGTATTGGTGAAGCGCGGTGAATACGGCGTGCTGCAGTTCAGCCGCGACGCGATGTTCGCGGTCCCCGCCTATCCGCTGGAGGAGGTCGTCGATCCCACCGGCGCCGGCGACACCTTTGCCGGCGGCGTGATGGGCTATCTCGCGCGTCACGGGCGTCTGAACGAAAGCACGCTGCGCACGGCGGTCGTGTATGGCTCGGTGATGGCGTCGTTCGTGGTCGAAAAATTCTCGCTGCAGCGGTTGGCGACCCTGACGTGGGAAGAGGTTGACCGCCGCTATCGGGCTTTTATCGAGTTGACCGACTCGCAGCACCCGAGATGGACATCTCAGTAGTGATCCCGCTGTTCAACGAGCGGGACAACCTGCGACCGTTGCACGAGGAACTGGCGCAGGCGATGGAGAAGCTCGGCCGCTCCTTCGAGTTGCTGTTCATCGACGACGGCAGCAGCGACGGCAGCGCGGACGTGCTTCGCGAACTTAAGGGCCGCGATTCGCACGTGCGGGTGATCCGCCTCGCCCGCCAATCGGGTCAGACCACCGCGCTGGCGTGCGGACTGAAACACGCGTCCGGATCGACCGTGATCGCGATCGATGCCGATTGTCAGAACGACCCGGCCGATATCCCGCGGCTCGTCGCGAAGCTCGACGAAGGCTGCGACCTGGTCAGCGGATGGCGGGTCGATCGCTGGAGGGGCGCGCTCCTGACTCGCCGGCTCCCCTCAGTATCGGCCAACTGGCTCATCTCGAAGATGACCGGCGTCCGCCTCCACGACTACGGATGCACCTTCAAGGCGTACCGCCGCGACCTCGCGCAGCAACTGATGCTCTATGGCGAGATGCATCGCTTCGTGCCGGCGATCGCCGCCGAGCTCGGCGCGCGAATCGGCGAGGTCGAGGTGGGCTTTCGCGAACGCCGCGCCGGCCGCTCGAAGTACGGCATGGGGCGCGTCGTGCGTACCATGCTCGATCTCATCACGGTGCTTTTTCTGCACGGATACTCGACGCAGCCGATCCAGGTTTTTGGCGTGATCGGCATCGCGCTGGGCGGAATCGGCTCGCTGTGGCTCGCGATCCTGGTGTTCGAAAAAGTGGTACTCTCTGAGTCCTTGAGCAATCGGCCCGCGCTGCTGCTGGCGGTGTTGCTGGTGGTGGTGGGAATCCAGTTCGTAAGCCTGGGCCTGCTCGGCGAGATGCTCGCGCGTACCTATCACGAATCGCAGAACAAGCCCATCTACGTAATCAAGGAAGAATTCTGAGGTCGGCGCACAAATGAATATCGCGATGGTCGGCACGGGCTACGTGGGTCTGGTAAGCGGCACGTGCTTTGCGGAGAGCGGCAATGAGGTCGTCTGCGTCGATATCGACGCGGCTCGCATCGAGGAGCTCAACGCTGGGCGGATTCCGATCTACGAGCCGGGCTCGAGGAACTGGTGCGGCGCAACACCAAGGAGGGGCGGCTTCAATTCACGACCGATCTGAAGCGGGCGGTCTCACAGTCGATGGTCTCGTTTGTCGCGGTCGGAACGCCGATGAGCCCGACCGGCGCTGCCGATCTGTCCGGGGTGCTCAAGGCCGCTCAGGACGTTGCCCGTGCGGCCGTCGGCTACCACGTGATCGCGATCAAAAGCACGGTGCCGGTCGGCACCAACGATCGCGCGCGCGAGGCGATCGCGCGCTTGGCCAACCATCGGATCGACCTCTGTTCGTGCCCCGAATTTCTCAGCGAGGGCTCGGCGATCGAGGGCTTCATGCGGCCCGACCGCGTCATCATCGGCAGCTCCAGCGAGCAGGCGACCGCGATCCTGCGTGAGCTGCACGCGCCGTTCGTCCGCACCGACAACCCGATCCTGGTGATGGACCCGCGCTCGGCGGAGCTGTCCAAGTACGCATGCAACGCGATGCTCGCGATGCGGATCTCCTTCATCAACGATATCGCGAACCTGTGCGAAGTGGTCGGCGCGGAGATCAACGACGTGCGGCGCGGACTCGGAACCGACCATCGGATCGGATCGCAGTTCCTGTTCCCCGGCGCCGGCTATGGCGGATCGTGCTTTCCCAAGGACGTGCAGGCGCTGATTTATAGCGCGAAGGAGAATCATCTCGATTTCACACTTCTTCAGGCCGCGGAAAACGTGAACGCGCGGCAGAAGCGGCTGCTGGTCGATCGGGTCAAGGCGCACTTCGGCGCCGAGCTCAAGGGTCGCACCTTCGCGATATGGGGACTGGCCTTCAAGCCGCGCACCGACGATATGCGCGAGGCGCCCTCAATAGTCGTGGTCGAGGAGCTGCTCGCGGCGGGCGCACGCGTCCAGGTGCACGACCCCGAGGCGCTCGGCAACGCACGCCAAATCTTCGGTGATCGGGTCAGCTATCACACGCTCAACTACGAGGCGCTGACCGGCGCGGATGCGCTGCTGATCGTGACCGAGTGGAACGAGTTCCGTCATCCGAATTTCCAGCGCGTGCGGGCCGCGCTCAAGAATCCCGTGATCTTCGACGGGCGAAACCTCTACGACCCCGCGCTGATGAAAGCGCTCGAGTTCCGCTACTACTCAATCGGCCGCCGCCCGGTTTAGGAGCTCTCCGCTGAAATGAAGATCCTCGTGACCGGCGGGGCCGGATTCATTGGATCGCACACCGTCAACGCGTTGGCCGCCGCCGGCCACGACGTCTGTGTGCTGGACAACCTGTCCGCGGGCAAACGCGAGCAGGTCAATGCCCGCGCGCGGCTGTATCAGGCCGATCTGCGCGATGGCGATCGGGTGAAGGAGATCGTGGCGGGCGAGAAGCCGGAAGTGATTTTCCATCTCGCGGCGCAAATGGACGTTCGACGATCGGTCGCGGACCCGGTTTTCGATGCGCAAGTCAACCTGGTCGGGATGCTCAATCTGATGGAGGCGGGGCGGGTCAACGGGCTTCGCAGGGTCGTATTCGCCTCCACCGGCGGCGCGATCTATGGCGAGCAGGAGACTTTCCCCTGCGACGAGGACCATCCGGTGCGGCCGGTCAGTCCGTATGGCGTCGCCAAGCTGGCCACCGAGCGCTACCTGTTTTTCTACAAGGTTGAGTACGGAATCGACTACCTGGCGCTTCGATACGCCAACGTCTATGGCCCCAGGCAGGATCCCCATGGCGAGGCCGGCGTGGTCGCGATTTTCTGCGGCCGGATGATCGAGGGCCGGCCCGTCACGATCTTCGGCACAGGCGAGCAGACCCGCGACTACGTTTACGTCGGCGACGTCGTGCGGGCCAACCTGACAGCGTTGGACAGCAAGGTAAGCGGCGCAGTCAATATCGGGACCGGTGTCGAGACCAGCGTCAATCGGCTGTTCGAGGATCTCGCCGGAACGTCATACGAACTGAAACCGGTTTACGCCCCGGCCCGTGCGGGCGAGCAGCAACGCTCGGTCATCTCGCCGGCGCGCGCCGCCAGCCAGTTGAATTGGCGCCCGCAAGTCGCCCTTCGCGACGGACTTTCGCGCACCCTCGCGTTCTTCAAGCAGCGGGCCGGACGCGATACGTGAGCCCGTGCTATACTTCCGGCGTCGGCACCCCGTAGCGTGCAACCGCGCTGATCGCCGAAGCCCCGAGCCTGCGCAGATTCCCGAATGACAGCCCCTGAACTAATCCGCAACTTCTCGATCATCGCGCATATCGATCACGGCAAGTCGACCCTCGCGGATCGATTGCTGGAACGCACCGGCGCGCTCACCAAGCGCGAACTGAAGGAGCAGTTCCTCGACTCGATGGACCTGGAGCGCGAGCGCGGCATCACGATCAAGGCCCGCTCTGTGCGGCTCAATTACACGGCGCAGGACGGCCGCACCTACATCCTGAACCTCATCGATACGCCCGGCCACGTGGATTTCGCCTACGAAGTCTCGCGCAGCCTCGCCGCGTGTGAGGGCGCCTTGCTGGTGGTTGACGCGAGTCAGGGCGTCGAAGCGCAGACCCTCGCCAACGTCTATATGGCGCTCGATCACGGGCTGGAGATCGTGCCGGTGATCAACAAGATCGACCTGCCCGGCGCGGACGTCGAACGGACCCGCAGCCAGATCGAGGAGCTGGTCGGACTCAAGGCCAGCGACGCGATCCTGACCAGCGCCAAGGAGGGGATCGGGATCGACGAAGCGCTCGAAGCGATCGTGACGCGCGTGCCGCCGCCGCGCGCCTCGCTTGACGAACCGGCGCGCGCGCTCATCTTCGATAGCTGGTACGACTCCTATCAGGGCGTGGTCGGACTGGTGCGGGTCTTCGACGGCGCGCTTCATCGCGGCATGAAGGTCCGCCTGATGGGCACCGACAAGCCGGGCGAGGTGATGCGGTTGGGGCATTTCACGCCGCACGATCACGAAGTCGAGTCGCTCGGCCCTGGTGAAGTCGGTTACGTCGTGGCGGGAATAAAGACCGTCGCCGACATGCGGGTCGGCGATACGATCACCGACGCGAGCCGGCCCGCGGCGCATCCGCTGCCCGGGTTCAAGGAACTGAAGCCGATGGTCTTCGCGGGCCTGTATCCGACCGAAGCCAACCAGTACGGGACGCTTCGCGAGGCGATCGAGAAACTTCGCCTCAACGACGCGAGCCTGGTCTGCGAGCCCGAATCGTCGCAGGCGCTGGGCTTCGGCTTTCGCGCCGGCTTCCTCGGCTTGCTCCACATGGAGATTGCGCAGGAGCGGCTGGAACGCGAGTTCGGCCTCAACCTGATCGTCACCGCCCCGACCGTCGCCTATCGGGTACGGCACACCGACGGCAGCGTCACGATGGTCGACAATCCCGCGATGCTGCCCGACGAAAACGCGATCGAGACCATCGAGGAGCCGTTCATCCTCGCATCTGTCCACATGCCAGACGAATACCTCGGTCCGGTGATGGGCCTGTGCGAAGAGCGGCGCGGCAAGCAGCGCGATCTGCGTTACGTGGGCCAGAAAAGGGTGCTTCTGCACTATGAACTGCCGCTTGCCGAGGTCGTTTTCGACTTCTACGATCGCCTGAAATCCACCAGCCGCGGCTACGCCTCTCTCGATTATGAGTTTCTGGACTTCCGGCCGGGCAGTCTGGTTAAATTGGATATCAGGATCAACGAGGAGGTGGTCGATGCCTTGTCGGTGATAGTGCATCGCGACAAGGCTTACGAGCGGGGGCGTGCGCTGTGCGAGAAGATGCGCCAACTGATCCCGCGCCAGATGTTTGAGGTGGCGATCCAGGCCGCGATCGGCAATAAGATAATCGCCCGTGAAAGCGTCAAACCACTGCGCAAGAATGTGACGGCCAAGTGCTACGGCGGAGACATCACACGTAAGCGGAAACTGCTCGAGAAACAGAAGGAAGGAAAGAAGCGGATGAAGCAAGTCGGGCGCGTGGAAATTCCTCAGGAAGCCTTTCTGGCCGTGCTTAAGGTAGGCGAATAGCGCGCCCCGTGGGTCAGCCAGTCCGCAGTCTCCCCAAGCTGCACCCGTCCCCACGCGCGGGCCGGGAGCCCAAACGGCCCCAGGCTCGCTCGGCGCTGCGCGAATATTCCGAGGCCCTCGTTATCGCGCTCGGCCTCGCGATGGTGATCCGCACCTTCTTCGTCCAGGCTTACAAGATTCCCTCCGGATCGATGGAGCCGACGCTGCTGATCGGCGACCATATCCTGGTCAACAAGCTCATCTACGGCTTCCGGATTCCCGACTCGATCCTCGGCTTGCATCCGCCGGGAATTCCGTACGGCCGCTATCTGTTCCATCTCGAATCGGTTCATCGGGGCGATGTCGTAGTCTTCGTGTTCCCGCCCGACCCGACCAAGGACTTCATCAAGCGCGTGGTCGGCGTGGCCGGCGATACCGTCGAGGTGCGCAACGGCGTGGTCTTCATCAACGGCGCGCAAGTTCCCGATCCGCACGCCCATTATGAAGTCGCGCTCGCCGAACACACCACTGCCTCGCCGCGCGACAACTACGGCCCCGTCAAAGTGCCCGAGGACAAGCTCTTCATGATGGGCGACAATCGCGACCGGAGCTACGACAGCCGATGGTGGGGCTTCGTCGATGACAACGAGGTCGAAGGCCGGGCCCTGATCATTTACTGGTCCTGGGACAGCGAAAGTTCCGGGTCTGCTCGGAGTGCGCTGGGACAGATTCGGCAAACTGGTCGATTAGGTTGGGGGATGCAAAGTGGCTGATGATGGGGTCGCCAGGGTAGGCGTGATGCTCGAGCAGCTCAGTTCGCGGTTCGAGCTGGTGGTCGAGGCGGTTTCGGGCATCGGGGGACGAATCGACACGCTGCGCGGCGAGATGGTCGAGCAGTTTGCCGAAGTCGGCAAGCAGATCCGCTTCCTGTCTCAGCAGATCGGTGAAAACCGCGACGGGCTGACGGCCCTGCGCGCGGAGCTGACTGCCGAGATCGTCAGGCTGGGTGAAGCGCTCGGGGCGACCCGGGTGGAATTTCGTCAGCAGATGGCCGAGGGATACACCTCGATTCGCCAGGAGATCGCCGGCGGCGCGCAGCGGACCGCGGACAAGGTCCGTGAGAAGATGGCCGTCGCCGCGGGCGAAGGGCCGCGCGAAATTCGCGAGGAGATTGCCCGCTCGTCGCGGGAGACACGCGACGGCCTCCAGGCCGAGATGGGCGAATTGCGCGACGGTCTCCGCGCCGAGATAGCCGGAATGCAGGGCGGTCTCAGGGGAGAAGTCGGCGCGATGCGCGACGCGCTCAGAGCCGAAATTTCGCTGAAGACCGAAGCCGTCACCCGGCATCTGAGTGGCGAACTCAAACAGACCCAGAAATCGCTCGGCGCGCTCAGCAAGAAATTCGATCGCTTCGACGATCGCGTCTCCGTGCAGGTCAAGGATCAGGATCAGAGGCTGCGCAAGGTCGAGCGCCGCGCCCGCGGCTGAAATTCCAGCCGCGAGTCCTCGCTTCCACGAATATCGAAGAGGACGCGCTAGTGTCTTTGCGTCGTATCGCTTACGTCCTCCGGATGTTCCCCAAGCTCTCCGAGACTTTTATCGCGTGGGAAATCGCCGAGCTGCTCCGGCGGGGGATCGAAATCCGCATTCTCTCCCTGATGGAACCAACGGAGCCGTCGCGCCACGAAATCGTCGCTCGCGCCGGACTCGATCAGCTTGTCACTTATGATGTCGCGGAGTTTCAAGCGGCACTCGGGAAATTCCGCCCCGAACTCATCCATGCGCACTACTCCACCGCGCCGACCGAGGCTGCGCGCGACCTCGCCGGCGAATTGGGCGTGCCGTTCACGTTTACCGCGCACGGACGCGACGTCTATCGGCTCCCGCCCCCGGATTTTGGCGAACGGGCAGCCGCCGCCGCGGCCGTGATCACAGTCTCCGAGGCCAACGCGAGCTATATCGCCGCGAAATTCGGCGTCCCGCGCCGGCACATTCGCGTGATCCCGTGCGGCGTTGACACTTCGTATTTCCATCCGCCGCAAGACAGGCTGGCGCGCGAGTCCGATGCGAAGCCGGATGCGCCGGAATCGCCGCCACTGATCGTCTGCGTAGCTCGGCACGAGCCGGTGAAGAATCTCGGTCTTCTACTTGAGGCGTGTGCAGCTCTTCGCGATCGCGGCGTGAAGTTCCGATGCGTTCTGGTGGGCGACGGTCCGTGCCGCGACGAGCTGGAGAGTACGCGGTGGCGCCTTCGGCTGGAGACCCGCGTGGAGATGCCCGGCGCCGCGCTGCAAGCTGCGGTGCTGGCCTGGTGGCAACGCGGCCACGTCGCGGCGTTATCCAGCGATAGCGAGGCAATGCCGGTCAGCCTGATGGAAGCGGCGGCGTGCGGAGTTCCGGCTGTCGCCACTCGCGTCGGCGGGATTCCGGAACTGATCGATCACGAAGTGACCGGTCTGCTGACGCCGCCGGGCAACGCTTCGGCGTTGGCAGACTCGCTCGAACGGCTCCTCGTGAACCGGCGGCTCGCGCGTCAGATGGGCAACGCGGCCCGGCGTCGCGCCGAAGAGAAATTCCCGGTGAGTCTCCAGGCCGATCGCTTGATCGCCATGTGGAACGCTCTATGAACGGATGCGCAGGGCTATGGCATGCCATACTTCCCTTCGGTCGCGGCCAGCTTGCCTCAACGTGGCGCGCGGGATAGACATTCCCAAACGTCAACCGGGACGGGCTAGCCAATGTTGTGGGCGATCACCTCTTACTTCAATTCGGAAGGATACAAGAGCCGGCTTGCCAATTACCGGATTTTTCGACAGCGCCTCAGCGCGCCGCTCGCAGCGGTAGAGTTGTCCTTCAACGAACATTTCGAGCTCCGCTCGGGCGACGCCGACGTGCTCATCCAATTGCGGGGGCGCGATGTCCTCTGGCACAAGGAGCGCCTGCTCAACCTGGCAATCTCCCACCTGCCTCCCGATTGCGACGAAGTTGCGTGGCTCGATTGCGACGCGATCTTCATGCAAGACGACTGGCCCCAGCGCGCCGGTGCGGCCCTCAAAAGGTTCGCACTCGTTCATCTCTTCAGCGAGCGATGCAATCTCAGGAGCGGCTGGACGTCCGATTCCCTGGGCAGTGACTCGTTCGACTCAGTGGCGCAAGGGTTCGCGTACCGGCTCGCGACCGGACAGGCAACCGCCGATGACCTTCGTACGCCGGGCGCCGCACCGGTTCGCGGCTTCACTACTGGACTGGCGTGGGCGGCGCGAAGAGGGCTGATCGAAGAGCATGGACTATACGACGCGTGCGTGGTCGGAGGGAGCGACAAGGCGGCGGTTTGCGCCGCGATCGGAAAATTCGAGTACGCTCTGGATGCCTTGCAGATGAACCTGCGCCAGGCCGAGCATTACCTGGCATGGGCCCGACGCTTCCATGCCTCGGTGCGCGGCCGGATCGGGCATATCGATGGGCGCGTGCTTCATCTCTGGCACGGCGCCATGAAAGACCGCAGATACGGAGAGCGCTATCAGGGCCTTAAGAGATTCGCGTTCGATCCCTTTACCGATATCGCGCTCGACGCGCGCGGTTGCTGGCGATGGAATACCGCCAAACCCCAGATGCACGAATACGTGCGCGGCTACTTCAACTCGAGGAACGAGGATAGCCGCGGCCCGGAGCTGATCGCGTTCAAGTAGGCGGCCTGCGGGACGGCGATGCCTCGAAAGCAGCCTGAAGTTGGTCACGCGCTCAAGGCCCAGCTCGCCGCGGCTGAGCACATTCGCGATTGTGCACGATGTCGGCGAATCTTCACGGCAGGTTACGACTCGATCGCGGAGGATGTCGCTTCGCCGTTCAACCTGCTCCTGCCCATGGGGCCTAACCAATCTGCTGCTGCCGGAGCATCCGGCAATGCAAAAGCTGGCCGAAGGGCGTCTGAATTCAAATCAGATCGCCGCTCGCAGGCGACCCGACTTGACGCCGGAACCCGGCGCCGATACAAAAGTACAGGACCTTTTAATTCGTCCCCGCGAGGACGAGAAAGGCGCGACATGAATACGATCTATTTTGGACCCGTCTGCGCGCGCGGACGGGTTCTTTTTGCGCCCGCCCCTCAAGGCTTCGCCAGTGCGAGCCGCGGGGAGAGGCGGAGCCCGTGAGCTTCCCACTCGACAGTCGCGCTTGATTCGGCCGCGATCGCGCGCTCAGTGAAGCGAATCGCTCACGAGATCGGAGAACGCGACCGCGGCGGCGAGAACCTGGCGTTGATTGGAATCATGCGGCGCGGCGCGAACCTGGCGCATCGATTGGCGGCCGCGCTCAAGGAGGTCGAGCATCGCGACATTCCCGTCGGCACGCTCGATATCTCCTCTTATCGCGACGACGGCAAGGGAGCGCCGGGCGATCCTCGCCTCCTGGGACGCGACATCCCGTTCCCGCTCGACGGCAAGCGCGTGATCCTGGTGGATGACGTGCTCTATACCGGACGCACCGCGCGCGCCGCGCTGGATGCGCTCTCGGACCTCGGCCGGCCGGAATCGATTCAGCTCGCGGTCCTGATCGATCGAGGCGAACGCGAGCTCCCAATCCGCGCCGACTACGTCGGCAAGAACGTGCAAGCCGCGAGCGGACAGCGAATCTATGTAAGGCTCGCCGAAGTTGACGGCCTGGACGCGGTCGTGATCGGCGGGAGCAAATGAGATCCTGATGGCGCGCCTGGCGAAATGCGACGTGGTCTCGATCGAGGACCTGACTATCGCAGAAGTCGAACGGATCTTCGCCCTCGCCGACCAATGCTCGGAAAGCCTGAATCGCGGCGAAAATCTCGATCTCGCCCGCGGCCTCATAATGGCCACGCTGTTCTACGAACCTTCGACGCGGACGAGGCTCAGCTTCGAATCCGCGATGCATCATCTGGGCGGGTCGGTGATCAGCTCGGCGGACATGCACGCGAGTTCAGCAGCCAAGGGCGAGAGCCTCGCCGACACCGCGAGGGTGGTCAGCGCCTACGCCGACCTGATCGTCGTGCGCCATCCGCATGACGGCGCCGCGCGGGTAGCCGCTGAGTACGCGCCGTGCCCGATTCTCAACGCCGGCGACGGCAGCCGGGAGCATCCGACCCAGACGCTCTGCGACCTCTACATCCTGCGCAAGAAAAAGGGACGGCTGAAGGGACTGACGATCGCCATTTGCGGAGACCTGAAATACGGCCGCACCGTCCACTCGCTCATATACGCGCTGGCCCGCTTCGGAGCGAATATCCTGGCAGTCCCCAACCAGGGCCTGAATGTACCCGACTACGTGCTCGACCGGCTCGCCGCCGAGCGCGGCTACAATTTCTCGACGGTCGGGATCGACGAGTTGCGATCGCTCGCAGGCGGCCTCGACGCTCTATACCTGACGCCCAGCGCGCCCCATCAGATGGCGCTGTTCACGCAAGACATGCCGCTCAAGACTTTGCCGAGCGAAAAGGCGCCCGCGGCCCTGGACGCATTTTACGTCACGCGCCTCCAACGCGAGCGGCGCGCCGAGAACGAGGGCGATCAGGGGGGCTACGTCCGCTTCGACGCGCAGGCGCTCAAGACCAGCCGCACGCATGAAGCGATGGTGATGCACCCGTTGCCTCGCACCGACGAGCTGGCCTGGGAACTCGACGCCGATCCCCGCGCGGTCTACTTCGAGCAGGCGGCAGCGGGAGTGCCGGTGCGGATGGCCCTGATCGTCTGGCTCATCGAAAATTCAACCGCTGTCGCGCCCCGCGCGGATCACGGCGAGCCGCCGATCAGATTCAAGTCGGAGCCGGCCCCGCGATGCGCCAACCCAAATTGCATCATCCGGCACGAGGGCGCATACCTTCGTCCGCGCTTCAGATTGGTGCCGCACGTCAACCGCTCCGTTCTTCTGCTCCGTTGCGACTTCTGCGACCGGGAACTGAAAGTCGAATTTGTCGGCCATGCCCGATCGCGCCGCTACTACCGCTTCGACGAGAGCCTTTACGGCTATGTCCGGCGCTGGATAAAACCGTCCCCTCCACCCTTGCTACGACGGATCACTATGTACACATCGTCGTGTACCCTATCGACGGTACTCTCGCGATCCAGACCCCTTCGGTACTCCATCAACGTCACATTGGACGGGTGCTGCGATCATCGTGCATTTTCCACGGACGAAGACTTGCATCGTCACACGGTCGAGAACCTCAATCAGGCCGATGCCCTTCTCTTTGGCGGGGTGACTTACGAAATGATGGAATCAGCGTGGCGACCGCCGGCACCGACAGGAGCGAGACCTGATTGGATGGAAACCTTCGCCCAGACGATCAACGTGGCAAAGAAGTACGTCGTGTCGAGCACCCTGGAGCAGGTCGATTGGAACACGGAATTCGTGCACGGGGATGTGGGCAAGGCCGTTCAGCAACTCAAGCGGGAGTCGGGCGATGGGCTGTTCGTGGGAGGAGTGAAGCTCCCACGAACGTTGACGGAGCTGGGATTGATCGATGAGTACGAGTTCGTGGTGCATCCCAAGCTCGCGGGCCACGGCCCGACGTTGCTCGCGGGGCTATCGCAGCATGTCGACTTGAAGCTCGTGAGCCGGCTGGAGTTCGGCTCGGGGGCCGTGGTCATGCGGTACGAGCCGAGAAGGTAGCCGTCGGGGCTTACTAGCCCGATGCTGGCCGTATCATGGAGCCCTGGTTCACGGGCTCTTGCGCGCCCGTCTTAGCGGTTCCCCCCGCCGCGGCCAACGTCAACGCCTGGGTCTGGCCGACGGCGTCTACGCCCTGAACCCAACGACGGGAACGACTGTCTGGGCTGCCACTTTCGCCGGCCAGGTGGAGTCCTCGCCGGCCGTCTACCACGGAATCGTCTACGTCGGCTCCAAGGACGACAAGGTCTACGCCTTCAAGCTCTTAGCGTTGGCCGATTCCCGCTGAACCGCGCATCAGGGCAGCATCGCCCTCTGGATGGCCGGCGCTCACTCTCGTCGCACCTCAACGCTGGATCTTCGCCTCGACTGCGACGGTACGAAGCGAGCACCAGAGCCGCCGGTTAGATGCCCCACTGATCCGGAGTTAGGGACAGTCACATAGCGTGGAGCCGTAGTGCAGGGGGACGTCGGTGCCCTGTGAACGTCTCAACCGGCGACCCAAGCAATGGCCTCTTCTCGCTGGTCTCGCGAGAAGGTCTTGGTTTCCCCAGGAGCCATCCACCCGAAGAGATGGATGGCATGGATCATCCAGTCGATGTCCGTGACGAGAGCAATGCGCTGACCTCGGCACGTGAAAGGCGGCTTCGCCGAGAGGAGCGCTTTCCTACATGGAGTTGCCCGGAGGAGCGACGCGGGGCCGAAGTTCGAAGGTCGTGCCGGCATTCGCACGACTCAGTGATAATTGATCTCGGCGTTCGCCTTCGTGTCTGCCCAGCAGGACGAGCCACGGTCGCCAAGACCACACAGCAGCGGTGATTGTTCCGATCCGTCTGCGGGCCACCTTCATCCCCTGTTGGGCAGCGGCGTCCAGTTCTGCACCACGACCCAACAGACTCCTGCAGGAGGCGCCGGAGGTTTGCCACGCTTGCACTGACTCGTCGGTGGATGATTGTCGTGGACCTTCACCACCCGGTACTCCGTTGGACCATAGAACTTGTCCGACCCGTAGGTCAGGATGGGTGAGTAACCGCCAGGGAAACCGGTGACGCGTGACATTGCCTCAACGAAGGTCCGCCGATTGAGGTTCTTGCCCGCCATGGTCGCCGCCTGGGCGAAAAGGCGAATCTCTTGACACCAACCCTGGACCGGCCCCTGCTCCTCGATATCGTCATTGATGTTGCCCTTGGGAGTTTGTGGGTAGGCCTTGTGCCAGACATCCCAACAGCTCCGCACCCCCGGGTCGTATCCACCTTGTGACTCCGGGACCGGAAGGTCGATCCCACCGAGCGTCTCTGCAGTCACACCCCTCCTGATCGTTGAGCGCCTTCTCGTAGGGGATCAGGGGATAAGCTTCCGAGAGCAATTTCAACTTCGGACTGGTAGTCACTCAGGAGCAGCTTGGGGAAGTAATCCTGCGAAGTCTCAGCGCCGATGTAAGGAGTGAAGGCGTTCTCGGGCAGGAGGGAGATTGAATGATACCCGCCGCCTTAAGCCGTTCAACGGCCAGCGTGGCGTCCGAGTCGGTGCTGGCGGTCTCACCCAGGGCCACTATAATGAGTGACCACCTGAGGGACAACACCAACTGCCTTTAGATCCGGCAAGAGGTAGGAGTTGAGCGCGCTCTGGTCGCTGGCCTGGTCCGAGACCACGACACCGACTTTCTTCCCGTGGCCAAGGCGACCCGAGCTGAGGCCCCAGCTCACAGTGGCCGCGAGAAGGGGTGCGTCATCCACCCCAGTCCACCATACATACGGGGAACCGAGATCCGTCCAGTTGGTCGTGGTCGTCCACTGCGAGAGCATCGGCGTGTGACCTTCTCGGGTGATGCAGAGCTCATTGACCCCTTCCCATGTTCCGAGCCCGTCGAGGACGGCGAACACGGGCGGTTGGCCCTCGGTCCACTGCTTGCACAGCGATCGCTGCTCGTCCACATTTGTGGGGTCAAAGCTCATGATCATCGGGTTGATTTTCCGACCGTGTATCCCTCCGGCATCGTTGATCTGGTTCACAAAGAGGTGAATGGCCTTCGACTGCTCGCCGTATTCGGCGTCCGACTCGATTTGAAACTCCCCCTCGATGCTGCTGAACGAGATGATCGGGAAGACCACATTGATGGCGCTTGCCGAGACACCCCGTGCGCTTGTGCTGGCCTCGGTGACGGGAGTCTGGGCACTGGTAGCACCCGACGGTGCTGCGAGGCCCAACGCCACCGTGCCGCCGAGGACCGCGACGGCTCCCCGATTCTCAGCAGTCTTCGTATTGCTCCAGATTTGCCCCAGCGTCGCATCGCCACCTCCCCTCGTGCGCCGTTCGAACCGGGCAGCCCATGGTCGGCAACGTGAGGGGTAGCCATGAACCACGCCATATCGGCACTGGTCGGGTCACACGTCCCTGCGTTCGTCGTCTGGCATGGCCGGGTGTCGATGCAGCCAACACAGACCTGAGTGGTGGGTCGTCCAGTTCCGGCACCGCCGCGGGCCAGGCCCGCGAGCCTCAGTGAATGGCACGAAGACGTAGGCATGGCACTGCTCACTACATGGATCCACCGGAATCATGGCCTTCAGCGTGGCCTCGAACCCGACCGAGTTCACGAGTGAACCGTAGCCTCAGACTCGACAACGAGATAGGCGTCGCCATCTCGTGGGTGGGAGCACCCCCGCCCTGCGAACGATGGCGCTTGGCTCGGTAACGGCGTCTACCCCCACGAGCCAGAGATCGAGCACGCTACCCGAGCAGTGCCAGCCGCCGTTCGGGTGCGCTCAGATCCACGAGATCATCGAACAGCAATGGTATCCCAAGGCTGTCACCAGGCATCTCAGAGTTCGGATTCAGAACGACCGAGCGTGCTTGCCACATGAACCTCGTCATCTTGGAGTCGTGTCACAGTACTTGGATCTTTGATTCCCACAGTCGCTGCTTCTGCCCGGATTCTGAAGGGGATCGAAGTCCGACACCGACGCATTTCGACGCAGTGGCGGACACACTGGGACCTGGACATCGAACCACACAGTGAGTCCTTCGCCGTCTACCTCAATGAAGCGCGAAAACGGCTCATCCGGTCGTCGCGGCACTCACAGGAATGCGGGAAGTGTTCAGGATCACACGATCGAGCTATCGCTGGAGGATATCGACCACGCTGTTGCATAGAACTGTCGACGCCCAGATCTCCTCAGGACGCCGGCAGGGGTCGGGTCAGCCGCGGGAACAGCCGCGACCCGAGGTGCACGGCGAAGTCGATGGCCAGGGCGGGCGACACCTTGGGATCGGAATCGGGTGGGTCGGGAAGGTCCTTGTCGTGGCGGGCGTGCTCGTAAAGGCCGTGGCACAGGTGACGGCCGAGTGTGCCCAGGGCTCTCATGGCTTCCACGTTCTCCGCCTG
>CAWHNS010000015.1:0-92095 GCA_963830715.1 uncultured delta proteobacterium | reverse complement strand
GGCGTTCTTGACGTCGTCCACCACTCCGACAACAGTTCGCCAGTCGCCCCGGAAATCCGGTTTCACGCGGCGGCCGATGGCGCTTTCGCCCGGCCAGTAGGTACGTGCCGTGGTCTGATTGACGATCACGGTCAATGGAGCGCCTTCGCCATCGCGGTCGTCAAAATAGCGGCCCTCGATCAGGCGGATTCCCATGGTCTCGAAATACCTGGGGCCCGTGATCTGCCAGTAATCCATATTCTGAATCGGCCCACCCTTGCGCGCCACCCAGCCTTCAATCTGCGTGTCGTTGGCGTTGAGCTGGCGCATGGGAGCTAGCCCGCTCATGACCGTCGCGGACTTCACGCCGGGCAGAGTTGACATGTGCTCTTGGACTGTTCTCCAGAACTGAGGCAAGCGCGCATTTTCCGGGTAGACGGTCTGCGGCAGCGCGACCCGCATGGTCAGCAAGTGATCCGGTTCGACGCCGGGAGTGGACTTCCTGTAGCTTCCAAAACGCGGATCATTAGCCCTGTTCCGATCAGCAGCACCAAGGCTAGCGCAAGCTCGGTGACAACCAAGGCCCGCCGGAATCGTTTGATTGGAGGTCACCGACGCCGTGGTGCGCGAGGCGGCTGCCTTCAATGTGTCGTGCAGATTCGCGGCGACGAGTTGCGCCAGCGGTGCGAGGCCGAAGGCGATGCCGGTGAGTAGCGAAACCGCGAGTGTGACCAAGAGCACCGTGCGATCGATGCCGATTTCATTGGCTCGCGGGATACTGGCGGCATTTGTCCCGGTCAGCAACTTCAACCCAGCGAATGCGAGCAGCAGCCCAACGAGTGCACCGGAGAGCGAAAGCACAATGCCTTCGGTAACAAACTGCCGCGCCAGTCTCCAGACCGCCGCACCGATGGCTTTGCGGATTGCAATTTCGCGCTGCCGTGCCTCGGCCCGGGCCAGCAGCAGATTCGCGACATTCACGCAGGCGATCAGCAGGACAAATCCGACCGCGGCAAGCAGCATCAGCATGGCTAATCGCACTCCGCCCACCACTTCATCCTGGAAACCATACATCACGATCGGATGGAACTTCGGGTTGAGCATGTGCTGCTCCATGGTGTCCTGCGCGCCCCACTGCGCCACCAGTTGCTTCATCTCGTCGCGAGCCTGATAGATACCGAACCCCGGCTTGAGCATGGCGAGCACTGAAATGTAGTGAGCGGCCCGTCCGGCGACCTTGGCAGGATCGATTTGCATCGGCGACCAAATCTCCGGCGGATCGGTTTCGCCTGGAGGAAACTGGAATCCTTTGGGCATTACGCCGACGATGGTGCACTTTTGCCCGTTCAGGAGTATGTCGCGTCCCAGGACGCCGGGAGTTCCGCCGAAGGATCGTTGCCAAAGCCCATAGGAAAGCACAGCCGTCACCGGCGCTGTAGGTTCGTCGTCCTGCGGAGTGAGCTGCCGGCCGATGATCGGAGAGACTCCCAGCGATTGGAGTAAACCACCGGTGACGAAGGATGCTGTGACGCGGATCGGCTCATTGCTACCCGCCAGGTTCACGCCACTGTTCACCCATCCCTCGAACGATTCCCAGCTTTTCGCGGCCTGGCGCATTTCGAGGAACTCCGGCGCCGATACCCAGAATTTCTTGAAAGTGGGGAATTCGGAGTAGACGCGTACCAAGCGGTCGGCGTGGGCGTAGGGCAGCGGCCGCAGCAGGACGGCGTTTACGATGCTGAAAATCGCGGTCGTTGCGCCGACGCCCAGAGCCAGGCAAATCACGGAAGTGAGAGTGAACCCGGGCGAGTTCTTCAACATACCGCATGGCGTAACGGAGGTCCTGCCAGAAGGTTTGCATAGGTCCTTTTCCCAGAGACGGACGAACACCGGCAAGGTACCGTAAATGTGTTACTGGCGGATTGAGAAAAGGTTACGGGAGCGGCCGGTCAGCGGTCGGCGATCAGCGGTCGGCGATCAGCGGTCGGGGAGTAGGCTTTCAGCTTTGGCCATCAGCGGTCGGCTCTTGTCGCTGACTGGTAGCGGGGCAAACCGGTAGCGGGCAAACCGATAGCTGAGAGCTGAGCGCTGAGAGCCGATAGCCGACAGCCACGCCCCTAGTTCAGGGTCTGGCTCTGCTGCCACGCGGTGATGCACATAACCGCGACCAGCACGACGCCGAAGACGACGTCCACGATTGTGAGGGTCTTCCCCCAGCGATCGATGGTTTCGTCTACCGGCGACGACCACCTGCTGGCCGATAGCCCCTGCTCCGCTATCGCCAAGATGAACGAATTCGTCGGTTTTGCCCGCAGCGAACTTTCTAGCCACCGCTAGCGAAATCACTACGAGCGTAAGAACTGACCAGGCAATCCAGAGAGCAAACATAGATGATCCTCTCGGCGTAGCACTTGCCTACATCGTTCAAATCCTTCTTTCCATTCGCTGTATGGCAGTAGGTGCAAGCCTTTTTCTCTTTTTTGGTGTACTCGGCCTTTCCAAAAGACACGGACGTGGTCACGATCAACCCGCCCAAAACCACCATCATGGGTAATGCAAACTTAAGGAATAATTTCGACATCGTTTAGGAATCTCCGAACCCAGATCTGCAATTCGAAAACCGTTTCGCTCGCTGCTTTTGGCAGGAGACAAGAGCTCTGCTTTCAGCTATTTGCCTTTGCCGAACCGCTGGATCGCGGCAAGCTCCTGCGTAAAATCCCGCAGGCTGAGAGATTTCCCGGACTAGTGATTTTCCCAGCGAGATATAATAAGTTAGCTTTGTGTCCCAACTAACAGCGTATTGGCACCGGCCGGAGATCCTCGAATCGATCTTCAACCAGCTTTCGGACGCGCTCTTCGTCTACGACAAATCGCTGCATATCGTCGGAGTAAATCAAGCCGCACAGCAACTGTTCGGAATGTCCGCCGAGGAAATGGTCGGCAAACACTGCCAGGAACTGTTCCGCTGCACCACCTGCGAACCGGATTGCGGCATGATTGGCGGGCTGGGCGATTCTGCTTGCGTACCCACCGGAACGGTGAGCCTGCATCTGGAGAACGGCCGCGAGCGCATGGTGGTCTTCCGAACCGTGCAACTATTCGACCCGCAGGGTGCGCTCGAAGGTGTGGTGGTGACGGAAAGGACATCACCGGGGAGGCCGAGCCGGCCAGCGTCAGTCATCGCCGAGTCGCAGAGCATGCGCGACGTCCTGAGCTTTGTGCGCCGCGTAGCCATCAGCGAAGCATCATCGATTCCTGCTCGAGGGCGGAAAATGGCACCGGCAAGGACCTGATCGCCAAGACGCTCCATTACCAGAGTATGCGGCAATCGGAGCCGTTTCTGGCCATCAATTGCGCCGCAATCCCGGAGACGCTGCTCGAAAGCGAGCTGTTCGGCTACGAGAGGGCGCCTTCACCGACGCGCGCGCCCAGAAACGTGGGCCTGTTGAGTTAGCTGACAAGGGCACGCTGTTCCTGGACGAAATCGGCGAACTCCCCCATCGCTTCAGGCCAAACTCCTGCGCGTGCTCGAAAGCACCCTTCCGCCGTTTGGGTGGGCTGCGGACATCGACATCAACATGTCCGCTGATCGCCGCACGAATAAGAATCTTCAGGAAGCCGTGCGCGAAGTGCTTTCCGGCAGGATCTGTATTATCGACTGAACGTGATCCAACTGATGGTCCCCCGCTGCGCGAGCGCCCCGAAGATATCCTACCGCTGGCGAGGTTTTTCATCGAGCACTACAACGAAAAGATTCAAGCGCCAGATCGAAGGCATGTCGGCGGCAGCCGAGCGCCTGCTCGAGCACGATTGGCCGGGCAACGTGCGCGAACTGCGCAACGCCATCGAGCGAGCCATGATCCTGGAAGAAACGGCTGACATTCGCCCCCCAGCCTGCCCATATCCGTCGTGGGAGAAGAGTACGGCGACTCGACGTTTGCGGCAGCGGCTTCCAGTTCCGGAACTCTCGCCGAGCTCAACGTGCAGGACAACGGCCTGTCGCTGGCCGACCAGGAACGCCGGCTGGTGATGAAAGCCCTGCAAAATGCCGGCGGCAGGCTGCACCGGTCGTCGCGCGCGGGTTGACGAGTTCATGGTCGCCGGCAAGACCGGCACCGCACAGATGATCAATCCCGCCACCGGCGGATACTACCAGAGCCGCCTGGTCGCCTCGTTTGTCGGCTTCCTGCCGGCCGACGATCCGCGCCTGGTGATCCTGGTAGTGCTCGATGATGTCAATCACGGCCACTTCGGCGGCCTGGTGGCGGCGCCGGTGTTCAGCGCGATCGCTTCGGGCGCGCTCGGTCGCCTCAATATCGTCGCGTCGCATTCATCGTACGAGACCGCAAGCCTGATGGCCTTCGGCGGCGAGGCCGAGGCCGATGAACCGCCCGCTTCCGCCCTCGAAGCCCGCGCGTCGGCTGATTCCGCCGCCGGCAGCGGGGTCCCGAGTTTCAATGGCTTGAGCCTCCGGCGCGCGATGGCTCTGGCGCGCCAGCACCACCTGAATCTAGAAGTGAAAGGTTCCGGCTACGTCGTCGCACAGGAACCGGGCCCGACACGCTCCGCTCGACCATCCTATCGTCAAGCTGGTTCTCGCGCCGGTGACGGCGCAAGCGTCGTTGGATGTAGCTTCGGCTGCGGCCGAAAGCGGCTCGACGCTCCGCACGAAGCGGGGCAGGGGCAGTCATTGAGGCTGGGCGATCTGGTGGCGGGGCAGGCGGTGAATGGAATAGACGGCGACCTCGAGGCGGAAATCACGCGGTTGAGCTATGACTCGCGGCAGACTCAGCCTGGTGATTTCTTCTTTTCCCTGGCGCGCGACGCAGCGATCAGTCGCGCGCACGTTGAAGACGCATTAAGTCGTGGGGCGCGTGCGGTGGCGGTGAGGGGAGGGGTCGGAGCGGCGACGCGCCCCGCGACGACCGTGGTTGAATGCGAGCGGCCACGCCGGTTGATGGGCGCGGCCGCTTCGCGCTTCTATGCCGCGCCCAGCGAGCGCCTCGATCTGATCGGCATCACCGGCACCAGCGGCAAAACCACTACGGCTTATCTGCTCGCCTCGATCTTCGAGGCGGCCGGTGAGCCGCCGGCAATCATCGGCACGGTCGGCGCGTTCGTCGCCGGCCGCAGGATTTACAGCGGTCTCACCACTCCCGAGTCGATCGACTTCGAGCGCGCTCTCTCCGACGCCGAACGCGCGGGCGCTCGCCACGTGGCCGCCGAAGTCTCGTCGATCGGAATCGAAGAGGGCCGCGTCGATCAGCTGAACTTCCGCGCCGCGATTTTTACCAATCTCGGCCGCGACCATCTCGACTATCACGGCACCATCGAGAACTATTTCGCCGCGAAGCTCCGGCTCTTCACGCACATCCTGCCGCGAAGCCGGCGCGTGCCGCCGGTCGCGATCGCCCGCGGCGACGATCCGTTCGGGCAGCGCGTGCTGCGCGCGGTAAGCGGCGAGAAGCTGAGCTTCGGCTTCGACCGCTCGCTCGACGTTCATCCAATCAGCTTCACCACCGGAATCGACGGAATCCGGGCGACAGTAAGCGCGCTCGGCAGGAAAATCGAGGTAAGCTCGCCGCTGCTCGGCGAGATCTACCTGTTGAACATCATGGGTGCGATAGCTGTGTCGGTGGCCCTGGGCATCGAGCTGGCGGCGGTGGTGGAAGGTGTGCGGCGATGCCCAGGGCCCCCGGCAGACTGGAGCCGATACCGGGCCTGCCCGGGGTGAGCGTGCTGGTCGATTACGCCCACAAGCCCGACGCGCTCCGCGCAGTGCTGGAGACGCTGCGCGCGCTAAAGCGGGGCCGCCTGCTGTGCGTATTCGGATGCGGCGGCGATC
This sequence comes from uncultured delta proteobacterium, assembly GCA_963830715.1. Taxonomy (GTDB): domain Bacteria; phylum Desulfobacterota; class Binatia; order Binatales; family Binataceae; genus CAVVMA01. The sequence continues at coordinate 86,271 of CAWHNS010000015.1, read as the reverse complement.
GCGATCGCGGCAAGCGTCCGTTGATGGGTGAGATCGCGGGGCGGCTCGCCGAAGTCCCCATCCTCACTTCCGATAACCCACGCACCGAAGATCCGATGAAGATTATCGCCGAGGTCGAGGCCGGCCTCGCCGCCTCCGGATTGCGTCGAATCGACCGATCGGAGTGCGGCAAGCGCGACGGCTATGTCGTCGAGCCGGATCGCCGCGCCGCGATCGCGCTGGCGCTCCGGACCGCGGCGCCCGGCGATATCGTGCTGATCGCCGGCAAGGGTCACGAGGATTACCAGATCGTCGGCAGCCGGCGGCTGAAGTTTGACGATCGGGTCGAGGTGCGATCGATTATCGAGGAGTTGAGGAGGAGTTGAGAGGGTACGACAGGGAGCGACTCTTGCGCGGCGCATCGTAAACCGCAAACCTCGGAAATCGGACCCGCGCCGATGCTTTATCTCGCCCTGTACCCGCTCCATTACCTGCATCCCGTGTTCAATGTCCTGCGTTACGAAACTTTCCGCTCGGTGCTCGCGGGGCTGACGGCGCTCGCGCTGTCGCTTGCGATGGGTCCGACGATGATCGAGCGGTTCCGCGCCGCCCGACTGGGCCAGACGATTCGCGAGGAAGTCCCGCAACATCAGAAGAAGGCCGGCACTCCGACCATGGGCGGGCTGCTCATTCTCGCCTCGTGCCTGCTCGCCACGATCCTGCTCGCCGACCCCCGCGACCCTTATGTCTGGATCGCGATCTTCGTGACGGTGAGCTTCGGAGCGATCGGGCTTATCGACGATGTCCTGAAAGTCCGGCGCGGGCGCGGCCGGGGGCTCAGCGGACCTCAGAAGTTTTTCTGGCAGTTCCTGAGCGCGTTCCTGGCCGCGGCGGTGTTGTTCGGATGGCTGCACTTCGACACCCATCTGACCGTCCCGTTCCTGAAGAACGTACAGCCCGACTGGGGCCGCTGGTTCTATATCCCCTGGATGATGGTCGTGGTCGTGGGATGCTCGAACGCGGTCAATCTGACCGACGGCCTCGACGGGCTGGCGATCGGACCCGTGATGACCGTAGCGTTTTGCTACTGGACGTTCACCTACGTTGCGGGCAATCTCAAGTTCGCTGCCTATCTCCAGATTCCGCACGTGGTGGGCGCCGGCGAGTTGAGCATCTTCTGCGCGGCGCTGATCGCCGGCTCGCTCGGTTTCCTCTGGTATAACGCCTATCCGGCCTCGATGATGATGGGCGATGTCGGCGCGCTCTCGCTCGGCGGCGCGCTCGGCGCGGTGGCGGTGCTGGCCAAGCAGGAGCTGGTGTTGCCGATCGCGGGCGGCGTATTCGTGGTCGAGGCGGCTTCCTCGATAATCCAGCGCTACTATTTCAAGATGACCCGTCGGCGGATTTTCCGGATGGCGCCGCTGCACCATCATTTCGAGCTCGGCGGATGGCCGGAGACCGTGGTCGTGGTGCGCTTCTGGATAATCTCGATCGTCTGCGCGCTGGTCGCGCTGAGCACGCTCAAGTTGCGGTGATCGAACTCGGAGGAAAGCGCGCGATGGTGGTCGGGTTGGGAGTAACTGGTCTGGCCGCCGCGCGCTTCCTCGCCGATCGCGGCGCCGCGCTGACGCTCGTCGATCGCCGCACCGACGTCCAGCAAAGCCGGCTGCCGCGCGGTGAGCTCCGCCTCGGCGCCGAAGATCCCGCGTGGCTCGCGGGCGCCGAGCTGGTGGTCGTGAGTCCGGGCGTGCCTCGCGACTCGATACTTCTGCGGCGCGCGAGCGCGTTGCGAATCCCGGTCATGAGCGAGATCGAGCTCGCCTCGCGCTTTATCGATGCCCCGATTGTCGCGATTACCGGCACCAACGGCAAAAGCACCGTCACGGTGATGATCGGCGAAATCTTCAAGGCCGCGGGCCGTAAAACTTTCGTCGGCGGAAATCTCGGCACGCCGCTGCTCGAAGCAGTCGGAAGCGATCCGGACCTCGCGGTGGTCGAAGTTTCGAGCTTCCAGCTCGAATGGGTCCAGACCTTCAAGCCCCGGGTTGGTGTATATCTCAATCTCACCGACGATCACTTCGATCGCTACCGCGACCTGGCGGATTATGGGCACGCGAAGGCGCGGATGTTCGCGATGCAGGATCGCGGCGACTGGGCGATCCTCAACCGCGACGATCCTGGAGTGTGGGCGCTGTCCCGCGAGGTGAAGTCGCAGGTACTGGGCTTCAGCCTGACCGCGCCCGGGGTGCCCGGCATCTGGCGCGACGGCGAAGCCCTGATGTTCGACGACGGATCGCGGCGCGCGCGTATCGACTTGCGCGGGTTCAAGCTGCACGGCGAACACAATGTCGCCAACGCTATGGCAGCGGCGGCGGCTGCGCTGGTGATGGACGTGGGCGTCGATGCCCGGCACGTCGAGCGCGCACTCGCCGGTTTCGAGCCGCTGGCCCATCGGATCGAGCCGGTTCGCGAAGTCAACGGTGTGACCTTCATCGACGACTCCAAGGGCACCAACGTCGGCGCGGTGGTCGAGGCCATCGCGGCGATCGAGCCGCCGATCGTGCTGATCGCGGGGGGACTCGACAAGGGCGGCGACTACGGGCCTCTGCGTGCGCCGCTCAGGGCGAAGGTCAGGCTTGCGATCCTGATCGGCGAGGCGCGCGAGAAAATGCGATCGGCGCTCGGCGATGCGACCGTGATCGAGCTCGCGCCGACTCTGAGCGAAGCGTTCGAACGGGCCGCGAGCGTCGCGGTGGCGGGCGATACGGTTTTGCTGTCGCCGGCGTGCTCGAGTTTCGATCAATTCAAGGATTATGCGGAGCGTGGGGAATTATTTAAGAAGCTGGTTCGGGCGCTTTGAGGCGGTCACATATCGGCGCAGCGACCCGTGGCTCTGGCTGCCGGCGCTCGCGCTGATGACCCTCGGCGGCCTGATGGTGCTCAACACCACTTATTTCCTCGCCCAGGAAAAGACCGGCGATCCGTTCCATTACTTCAGGCTGCACCTGTTGCATATCGGGCTGGGCGCGGTCGCACTGATATTGCTCTCGCAATTCTCGCTGCGCGGGTTCCGGCGCCTGGCCTATCCGCTGATGCTGATTTCGATCGCGATGCTGATCGCGATCTGGCTCCCGGGGCTGGGCGTGGTGCGCGGCGGCGCGCGGCGATGGCTGCGCCTCGGGCCGGTCCTCGCCGAGCCTTCCGAGCTGGTGAAGTTCGCGACGGTCTTCTTCCTGGCCCGCTTCCTCGGCAATCGGCAGGAGCGGATGGAGAAGTTCGGCGCCGGCCCGCTGCCGGTGTTCGCGACCGTCGGCCTTACCGCGCTGCTGGTCCTGAGGCAGCCGGACTTCGGCACGACCGTGATGCTCGCGGTATTGATGTTTGCGATGCTGTATGCCGCCGGCTCGCAAGCCGTCTCATCTCGGCGCCGCCGGCGCCGCCGCAGTCCCGATCCTGATCGCACAGGCTGTACGAAAAACCTACAGGATGCGCCGGTTGACCTCGTTTCTCGATCCGTACCAGGCCGCGCGCGGCGCCGGCTTCCAGCTGGTCCAGTCTTTCATCGCGCTGGGGGCCGGCGGAAAGTGGGGCGTGGGGCTGGGTATCGGCCGCCAGAAGATGTTCTACCTGCCGCAGGCCCATACCGACTTCGTCTTCGCCGTGGTCGGCGAGGAATTCGGAATCGCCGGCGGCCTCGTGGTGGTCGCGCTGTTCGGCGTGATCATGTGGCGCGGACTCAGAATCGCCCACGACGAGCCCGATCCCTTTGCGAGCCTGCTCGCGGTCGGACTCACGTCGCTGCTGTCGCTGCAGGCCCTGATCAACCTGGCGGTGGTCGTCGGCATGATCCCGACCAAGGGACTGCCGCTGCCGTTTCTGAGCTATGGCGGGACCGCGATGGTGATGTCGATGGCGACGCTGGGGGCCTGCTGGCGCTCGGCCGCCGCCCGGCGGTGAGATGATCTCATGGCGACTGCCCGTTCCGGCGTGCCGGCCGCAAGAGGATGAAGGTGATAATCGCAGGCGGAGGAACCGGAGGGCATCTGTTTCCCGCGATCGCGGTCGGAGAGGAACTCGCCCGCCAGCGACCCGCCACCGAGATGGTCTTCGTCGGAAGCAGCGCAGGTTTCGAGGCGCAATGGCTGCCGCGAAGCGGCCTCCGCTATCGGCTATTCCCGATGCGCGGGCTTATAGGTCATCGGCTTCGCGATCGGGTCGGAGCGTCGATTCAGTTTTTCGGCGCGCTCGCGCAGTCGATGGCCCTGCTCTCCGAGTTTGATCCGGCGCTGGTCGTGAGCGCGGGCGGCTATGCGTCCGCGCCGGTTGCTGTGGCTGCGATCCTGAGGCGTGTTCCGCTCATCCTGATGGAGCAGAATACCAGGCCGGGACTCTCGAACCGCCTCCTGTGGCGCTTCGCGCGAAAGATTTGCGTCGGCTTCGAGGAGGCCGCGCCGTTTTTCAATCGGGACAAGGTCGAGGTGACCGGGAATCCGCTCCGGGTTGTCCCCAGGGGTGTTGATCAACGGCCTGTGGATAACTCTGTCCGGATCCTCATCCTCGGCGGCTCGACGGGCGCCCATCGTCTAAATGTTGGGATTCTCAAAGCTTTCCAAACGATCGGTAAAACTGTTATAAAGTTGGCAATTGTTCACCAGACCGGGGATGCGGATGCGGAGTTGGTGAGGGAAGGGTACCGAAAAATAGACCTCGAAGCGCGGGTCGTGCCGTTCATTGAAGACACGGCCTCCGCACTGGATTGCGCCAATCTGGTGGTCAGTCGCGCGGGCGCGATGACCGTCGCAGAGATCGCCGCGGCGGCGCGGCCTGCGATTTTCGTCCCATATCCCTTTCATCGCGATCAGCAGCAACTGTTCAACGCCCGGGTGGTGGAGAAACTCGGCGGCGCGATCGTGATTCGCGATGACGAGCATCTTGCGGAAAATCTCAAGGCCGCGGTGGAAAAGCTGGTTTCCGATCCGGTGGGGCTTTGCGAGATGGGGCGGCGGGCGCACGGCGCCGCGAGACCCGATGCGGCGGCGCGAATCGCGCGGCTGTGTTTCGAAATCGCGGACCGCGGGAGGCGCGCGGCGTGAGCCAGTTCGTACCGGCCGGCCTTTTGACCAGGCAGCGGCGCCTTCATTTTATCGGCGTCGGCGGTGCCGGCATGAGCGGGATCGCCGAGTTGAGCCGCAAACTGGGCTTCGCGGTTAGTGGATGCGATCTCCGTCAAACCGCGACCACCGATCGGCTGGCCGCGCTCGGGGTCGAGATGAGCTGCGGCCATCATCCGGATCACCTCGGCGGATCGCTCGACGCGGTGGTTATCTCTTCCGCCGTGAAGTTCTCGAATCCCGAGGTGGTGCGCGCGCGCGAGCTCAAGATTCCGGTCATCCCGAGGGCCGAGATGCTCGGCGAATTGCTCCGGATGGCGAAGGTCGGCGTCGCGGTGGCCGGCACGCACGGCAAGACCACCACCACTTCATTGCTCGCACTGATCGCGGAGGCCGCCGGGATGGACCCAACCGTCGCGATCGGCGGCAACCTGCGCTCCCAAGGAAGCAACGTTCGCCTTGGACGGGGCGATTACATGATCGCCGAAGCCGACGAGAGTGACGCCTCCTTTCTGCTGCTGCTGCCGACCGTCGCGGTCGTGACCAACATCGATCCGGAGCATCTCGATCATTACGGCACGATGGAGCGCGTGCGCGAGGCGTACCAGAGCTTCATCAATCGCGTCCCGTTCTACGGAACGTCGGTGCTCGGGATCGACAGCATCAACGTTCGCGGACTGCTGCCGGCGGTTCGCAAGCCGATGGTTACTTTCGGCGTCGCGGCCGACGCGGATCTTCGCGCCGAGGGTATTACAGTAGATGGATTCTCGACGCGCTTCGACGTCTTCCATCGCGGCGCGGCGCTCGGGACGGTCACGGTCCCGTCGCCGGGCCGTCATGTGGCGCTGAATGCGCTGGCCGCGATCGCGGTTGCGCTCGAACTTGGAATCGACTTCGGAGTGGCGGCGCGCTCGCTCGCGTCGTTCTCGGGAATCTACCGGCGCTTCGAGGTGAAGGGCGAAGCCGCCGGCCGTATCGTACTCGACGACTACGCCCATCATCCGGAAGAAGTCCGCGCGACGCTTGCCGCCGCGCGCGCCGCGTTCGGCAAACGGATGGTGGCCGTTTTCCAACCTCATCGCTTCACCCGCCTTCGCGACCTGTTCGACGACTTCCTCTCCGCCTTCGACGACGCCGATCTGCTTTTCCTGCTGGACGTCTACCCGGCGGGCGAGGAGCCGATTTCGGGAGTTTCCTCGTGGCGCCTGTACGAAGCTCTGCGCGCGCGCGGTCATCTTGAAGTCCGCTACCTCGAGGCCGGCGATGCCGTCGGGGTCGTGGCCGAGGCCTCACGGCCGGGTGATCTTGTGGTGACATTGGGAGCCGGTGATGTCTACCGGATTGGCGACGAACTGCTGTGCGCGCTTGCCGGCGAGGCGACAATCCATGAGCGCGCTTGAGCGGGAACTCGCCGCGCTTTTCGGCAATCGCTTGGCGGCTGGCCGGCCGCTCGCGGATTTCACTTCATTTCGTATCGGAGGACCGGCTGACCTGCTGATCACCGTCGCGACCGAGTCCGAGCTGATGGCCGCGATGGCGTCGGCGTATCGCTGCGGTGTGCCGGCTTTTTGCCTGGGGGCCGGAACCAATCTGCTGGTGAGCGACCGCGGGATTCGCGGCCTCGTCGTCCGGCTCGGCGATGGATTCAACTACCTCAGGATAAACGAACGCCAGGTCTTCGCCGGTGCCGGTTTGCCATTCGGCGTGCTGGTCGAAACCGTGGTTTCACGCGGGTTGCAGGGCCTCGAGTTTGGAGAGGGCATCCCGGGAACAGTCGGCGGCGGCCTAGTGATGAACGCCGGCGCCTTCGGCGGCGAGATGGCTAAAGTCGTAACGGTCGTGCATGGCGTCACCATCCAGGGCCAGTTGCGCGCGCTGGGCCGGGGCGAGGTCGGCTTCGCCTATCGGCGCACCAATCTACCGGCTGGATTCATGATCACCCGGGTCGATTTCGAGCTCGCTGAAGGAGATCGCGACGCGATGCGGGCGAAGGTGGCGGAGCTCAGGGCGAAACGCAGCGCGCGGCAGCCGCTGGCGATGCCCAACGCGGGGTCGATCTTCAAGAATCCACCAGGCAACTTTGCTGGACGCTTGCTGGAAGGGGCCGGACTCAAGGGCACGCGACTCGGCGGCGCTGCCTTTTCAGATCAACATGCCAACTTTATCGTGAATCTGGGTGGAGCCCGCGCGGCCGAAGTGCGCGGCCTGATCGAGCTGGCGCGCGACAAGGTCAGAGAAAACAGCGGAGTCGAGCTCGAAGCAGAGGTGAAGCTGGTCGGCGACTGGTAAGAGGGCAGGGGCCGCCGGGGACGGCGTTGTGGCGAGGAGGACGTGGTGAGGAGGAAGAAGGTCAAGCATAGCGGCGCAGGATGGAGCTGGCGGCTTGGCGGCCTGGCGCTGATCGCGTTTTTCACCCTCGGCTACCTGAGCGGCCTGCGCGCGCCCAGGACTGCGTTCGCGCGCCGCGTGCTCGGCGCCTGCGACCACTATCGCGCACGCGTGCTCGATGCGGCCGCGCTGGTCCGGCATCTTCCGACGCCCCGGGCGCGGCGATCGTTCCATGCCGGCGACTTGACCGGCTCGGTCGCGATGGTTGAGCGGAGTGACGGATTCTACACGCTCTCAGAATCGGGTGAATTACGCGGCCCGGTCTCCTCGGGCGCGGAAGATAACCTGCCGATCATGAGCGGGGCGCCGCTCGAAACCGCGAGCGCCAGGGCGCTGATCGATTACGCGTCGGTCCTGGTGAGGGCCGAGGCTCAGCTTTCCCAGTTGATTTCGGAGATGCGGCTCGCCGGAGACGGCGAGGCCTCGCTCTTCCTCGACCGTTCGCGGACCGAACTCGTGCTCGACCTCGACCGGGCGGCTTTCGAATTGCCGCGGGCCGCCAGGGTGCTCCAGCGATGGCGCGGCCGCGAGGCGGAGATCGCCACGCTCGACATGACCACGCCCGGACAGGCCGTGATGCGCCTGCGGCCGGCGCCGATCTCGTCCGCAAAGCGCCGCACGCCGGAAAAAGTTGGAAAGCTCGCGCTCGCTAAGGTCCCGGCCAGATCTTTCAAGCAAGACGCCGCGCTCGTCGCTGCCGCCCCGCGCAAGACGCACACCTGGAGCGTGATCGAGGCGGACCTGCGATGAGAAACATCCTGGCCGCACTCGACGTTGGCACCAGCAAGGTCTGCGCGCTCGTGGCCGAGGGCGCTGACGACGGCGCACTGGCCCTGCTCGGTCACGGAGTTGCGCCGTGCAGCGGGTTGCGCAAGGGCGTGGTGGTCAATATCGAGGCCACGGTTGACGCTATCAAGACCGCGCTCATCGAGGCTGAGAAGACCTCCGGGGCAAGGGTCGGCGTGGCGATGGTCGGAGTCGCCGGGGCCCATATACGAGGACTCAACAGCCACGGGATCGTCGCTGTGCGCGGCGGTGAAGTCAGCGCGCGCGACGTCGAGCGCGTGATCGATGCGGCCCGCGCGGTCGCGATTCCGCTCGACCGCCAGGTCCTGCACGTCCTGCCGCAGCAGTTCGCGGTCGACGATCAGGACGGGGTGCGCGATCCGGTCGGAATGGCCGGCGTGCGGCTCGAAGCGCGAATTCACATCGTGACTGCCGCGCAGAGCTACGGCCAGAATCTCACCAAGTGTTGCGAGCGCGCCGGCGTCACTCCCAACGAGTTGGTCCTGCAGGCGCTGGCCTCCGCGGAAGCGGCGCTGTTTCCCGACGAGCGGGAACTCGGGGTCGCCCTGGTGGACATCGGCGGCGGCACCACGGACATTATCGTCCTCCACGCCGGCGCGGTGATGCACACCGCGGTGCTCGCCCTGGGCGGCAATCATCTGACCGGCGACGTCGCGGCGGGCCTGCGCACGCCGATGGCCGATGCCGAGGCATTGAAGATTAGTTACGGCGTCGCGACCAACCTGGTCGTCGGCGCGGACGAAGTGGTGCAGGTGCCGGGCGTCGGCGGGCGCGAGCCGAGTTCGATCCCGCGCCGCATGCTGGGCGAGATTATCGAGCCGCGGATGGAAGAGATCTTCACGATGGTGCAGCGCGAACTGATCCGATCGGGAGTGGCGGACAGCCTGGCCTCGGGGGTGGTCCTGGTCGGCGGAAGCTCGCTGCTCGAAGGTACCCAGGAACTGGCCGAGCGAATCTTCAACCTCCCGGTGCGGCTGGGCCTGCCGATCAATCTCAAGGGGATGCCGGACGAGTTGATGAAGCCGATGTTCACGACCGCGGCGGGACTCTTGCTCTGCGCGGGCGCCTCGCGCGTCCTGACCAACGGGGTCGGGCGCCACGGACGCCTCGGTCGGTTGCGCTCCCGCGTGAGTGATTGGGTGAGAGATTTTTTTTGAGCCGGCGAAGAAAAAAACACCGGTTCCTGGGCGGGCGCAGCCAGGCGCCGCGTACAGCCGTAGGAGGAGTGGAAATGATTACTTTGATGGACAATCCCGACCCGGGCGCAAGAATCAAGGTGATCGGGGCGGGCGGATGCGGCGGTAACGCGGTCGCTCACATGATTGAGGCGGGACTCAAGAACGTCGAGTTCGTCGCGATCAATACCGACAGCCAGGCGCTCAAAAACAACGCCGCCCCGCTGCGCGTCCAGATCGGACAAAACCTGACGCGCGGCCGCGGCACCGGCGGCAATCCCGAGATCGGCCGCAATGCCGCGCTCGAGGACGAGGAACGCCTGCGCGAGATCATCAGCGGCGCCGAGATGGTATTCGTTACCGCAGGGATGGGCGGCGGCACCGGGACCGGCTCGGCGCCGGTGATCGCGCGCCTGGCGCGCGAGGCGGGCGCGTTGACCGTCGGCGTCGTGACCAAGCCCTTCCAGTTCGAAGGCACGCGGCGGATGAAACAGGCCGACCACGGCCTGCACGATCTGAAGGAAGCGGTTGACACGCTGATCACGATTCCCAATCAACGCCTGCTTTCGATCGCCAGCCGCACCACCTCGATGCGCGACGCGTTCAAGAAGGCCGACGACGTGCTGCTGCAGGCGGTGCGCGGAATTTCGGAGCTGGTCACCGTTCACGGGCTGATCAACCTCGACTTCGCCGACGTGCGCACGATCATGGCCGAGCGCGGCATGGCGATGATGGGCTCGGCGAACGCGTCGGGCGAGAATCGGGCGCTCGAAGCGGCGCAGCGCGCGATCTCAAGCCCGCTGCTGGAAGACGTATCGATCAAGGGCGCGCGCGGGTTGCTGGTCAATATCACCGGCAGTCCCGAGATGTCGCTCTACGAAGTCAACGAGGCGCTGAGCCTGATCCAGGAAGAGGCGCACGAGGACGCCAATATCATTTTCGGCGCCGTGATCGACGAGCGGATCGGCGATGAGATTCGGGTCACCGTGATCGCGACCGGCTTCGGCGGCCTGGACTCGAACGGCGCCGCGGCCCTGTTGGCGGCAAAATACTCGCCCTCAGGCGCGCCGGTCACCGCGCCGATCCAGGCGATGGCAACGCGTCCGATCGATCCGGACGCCCCGCAGCCCGCGATGTCTGAAGTCCTCAAGCCGCCGCCCCTCAACAACCAGCAAGGGAAGCCGGTACGCAGGATGGGACTGATCGTGGACGACAGCCTGGATATCCCCACGTTCAAGCGCCGCGCGGAGGAGGCCGGTTTCAGCCCGATCAAGCTCGAGCCGAACCCGTTGCTCGACGGCGAGGACAACCTGGACGTTCCGACGTTCCTGCGCAAGCAAGCGGATTGAGGACGCAGCGGCGGTCAATTCCCGCGTTCGAGGGGGCCGGTCTCCGGCGTGAAATCGACCTTCTTGCCGACGAACATGGCCTCGAAAATGGTCTCCGTCTTCGAGGAGCCGGCGGTCGCTGAGACCACGTATCTGCCGGGACGCGGCAATGCGATATTGAAGTTTACCGCGAACAGGGCTCGCTGGGTCATTCCGTTCGGAATTTGATCGGACTTGCCGACTTCGATCTGCCCGTTCAGCGGCGGGACAATCGGGACGCCGGCGTCGTCCGCGATCGTGAGCGTGCTGGGATACCGTATTCCGGCTTCATTCCACGGGACCAGGACGCTCAAGCCGATCGCGAACTGAATCTGCGAGGGAAAATTTCCCGAGCGATGCAGGCTCCAGCCACCTCCGAGCAGAAACAGCTTGCCGTCCGCGACCTGGGCGGAATCTGCGAGGATCAAGAATTCGATTTTCACGATCGTTCTCGACTGTAATACGCGTAGCCGGAAAACACGATAGCAGGATCGTACCCGGTAGTGTTTTGACAGCTTGGCGGCGCGTGCTATGCCGGCTTTGACGCCGCGCCGGCGTCCGAGCGCGACAGCAGCCGGATTCTTTCCGCTCTCCTGTTCGTCCGGCAGATCGCCGGATATGGCGCCGATCAAGTTTGCGGCCATCTGATTCACATCGGGCTTGCCCGTCCTTGACCGCTTGGGCATGGACAGAGTACGCCTCTGCTTGCGTGTCGCGGGCAAGCGGGGCCTCGCGGATTGGCGACCGTCACGATGATGACCCTAACGTCGCGAGGCGAAAGAAAATGAGCGAAACACGGCAGCGCGGCGGGACGCCAATCGAGTTCTGGTTCGACTTTGCTTCAGGCTATGCCTATTTCGGTGCGCTCGAAATCGAGGCGCTGGCCGAGCGCCACGGCCGGACAGTCGCGTGGCGGCTGTTTACGCTCGGCGCCGCGTTCAAAATCACAGGCGCGCAAGGGCTGAGCCGCACGCCGCTCAAGCGCGACTATGCGCGCCGCGACTGGCAGCGCCTCGCAAGGCTCAAGGGAGTGCCGTTCAGCCTGCCAGAAAATCATCCAAGGACGGGATTGCCGGCGATCCGCGCCTTTTATCATCTCGAGGCGAAACGATGCGCGTGCCGCCGCCGCTTTGGCAAAGCGCATCATCATCGGCTACTTCCAGAACGGCCTCGATACCGACGATCCGAGCGCCATCGCCGCCGCGGCGGCACCCCTCGGGATCGACCGGGATATGCTTCTGGCGGGTATCGCCGATCCCGAGGTGAAGATCATCGCGCGCCAGCAAGGCGAACAGGCGGTCGCCCGCGGCGTGTTCGGCTCCCCTTGGATATTCGTCGACGGCGAGCCTTTTTGGGGCAGCGATCGGCTGCCGATGGTCGAGCGGTGGCTCGAGGGGCCATGGTAGGGGCCACCGATTGACAGCGACCACGAACGCCGCCAGACCCGCGGTGGCCGACGGAGACGAAACGCGGGAACGTCCCTGCCGAAATAGAAGGTAAATCACCCGATATCCGCCGCTCTTTCTCTTGCCTGTACCGGTGACCCGGACCTTACGGCCACCACCTGTTCCAGATATTTCGTCTCCTGCTCCGCTCTTCGGCGGCAACTTCGCTTTCGGGCACGAGTGCGTCTCCCGGATCGTCGAGGTTAAGCGTGGCGCGGGCCGCACCGCACCCGAACAGGAATAGGGCCTGAACTTCAAATTACGCCACCTCGTGCTCGGCGTAACCGAATTCGCGACTCATCGGCCTCGGAGTCGGTCCAGGATAATCGATGCGGCGGAGCGTACCGACAGATGGTTGTAATCACCGGGGCCGCGAATCGGAGCCAGTACCAGATCCGCCCGATCCTTCAGCTCGGGCGTCATCCCGAATCCGGTCCCCAGCAGAATCAGAATCGGGGGCGTATCCGGGGCGTCCAGCCGCCGCCGCAGCTCCTCGAAGCTGACGCCGCCCCTGGCGCCAGCCGACGTGTAAACCAGGCTGGGGGATTCTCCTGCCGACTCCACGACCGCCGCTATAGCCTGGTCGAGACCGGCGACGACGCGGATCAGTTCGAGCGCCTCGCGGCGTCGCGAATCGAACTCGCGGCCGTGACCGGCCCGCCAGTGTTCCAGCACGCGCATCGCAAAATCTCGTTGCTGGCCCACCGGATTGACGATGAAGACTCCGTTGACGTCGTAGGTCCGGGCCGCGCGCGCGATGTCGTGGAGGTCGAGGCTGGTTACCGCCGAGGTGACCGTTTTGCCGCGCCGGTCCAGAACCGGATAGTGCAGCAGGGCCAAAAACAGGCTGGAGCGGCCGGACACAGTGCCCTATCGAGACTTGCGGCGCGCGATCAGGTCCGGGCGCCGGCGAACCGTGCGCTCCAGCGCCTGACTCCGCCGCCACTCGCGGATCTTCTCATGGTCGCCGCTGAGCAGGACGTTCCGGCACGCGCATCCCGCGAAACTCCTCCGGGCGCGTGTAATGCGGATATTCGAGCAGGCCGTCGCTGAACGATTCCTCCTCCAACGACTCGGGATTGCCGAGCACGCCGGGCACCAGCCGCGCGACCGCCTCGATTACGGCCATCGCGGCGATTTCACCCCCGCTCAGCACGTAGTCGCCGATCGAAATCTCCTGATCGACCATCGCGCCCACCCGCTCATCTACGCCCTCGTAGCGTCCCGCAACGAGCAGCAGGCCCGGCTTCCGATCGGCCAGATCGCGGACGAGCTTCTGATCCAGCAACTCTCCATGCGGCGTAAGCAGAATTCGCCAGAGTCCCGGCCGCTTTGCCAATACGGAATCGATCGCGCTCGCGATCGGCTCCGGCCGCATCACCATCCCGCTGCCTCCCCCGTACGGCGTATCGTCTACCTGGCGATAGTTGCCGAGTCCGTGATCGCGCAGCGGATGAGCGCAGATGGCGACCAGCCCCGCGCTGACGGCGCGTCCGAGCAATCCGGCCCGCGCCGGCGAGTCGAACATCTCCGGGAAAAGTGTGATTATGTGGAATTCCATCGTGACCGCGTATTGTGAAAGCTACCGCGGCGGCGCGAGCCCGGCCCTCCCGCCATCTTGCGGCGGCTGGAGCCGCGATGCTAGTTAGCGCTAACCCCCCAAAAAGGTGGGAAGGAACATGATCAAAGCAACCTCGTTCTTCGCTCCAGCGGCCATAAGCCTGATCCTCGCTGTTTCAGCCTTCCCGACTGGAGCTCAACCGATGCCCGGGGGCGGCACAGCGGCCGAGCCGGCGGATGTGGGCGCCAGCGCGAGCACTCCCGCCGATAATGCCGCGATTCAAACTGCCGCCTCGCGCCTGTTCAAAGGACTCGCGGACGGGGATGTGTCGGTGGTGGCTCAAAATACGGCCACCCAATACATCCGCAAATTGAACCCCGATAAGCTGCGCGTGTCTGCCACAGGGCCCAAGCTGAAGGCTGCCTTCAACGGGAACGTGACGGTGGTCCGCACCGACAAGAAGGGCGCCGTGGTTGAGGCCCAGATCTTCACGCCCGACTCGTCCGACGTCCCGACCGCCGAAGTCAGCAGAGTTCGGATCTACCTGATCAAGCAGGGCGGCGACTGGAAGGCGGCGATGGCTGACAAGAAGGATGCCGACAACGACGCGGACATCAATGGCGGATGGTACCATTCGGGGTTTTTCACCTTCTGCCCCAACAAGGGATTGGTGTTCACGCCGAATCATTTCAGCCGCGAGATGCAATGCGAGACCGTGGCGCAATGCGCCCGGTTCTAATCGAGTGAAGGCTCATTCCAAGAGCCCGGGGATCGCCTCGATCGTCGCGACGCGCGCGGCCAGATCGATAGCCTTCACGACATCCTCGATAACGGGGACCATCACCTCGCCGCGCTCTCCGCGCACTACCCACACATCGTTGGCGCCGGTCGAGATGATGTCTTCGATGCGTCCCAGCGGGCGCCCGTCCGTGAGCCGCACCTCTATCCCGATTATCTGGAAATGATAGAACTCGCCCGGCTTGAGCGCTGGCAGGTCGGATGTCGCGACCGACAGCACGGCGCTGCTCAGCGCCTCCGCGCTTTCCCGACCGGTTACGCCGTCAAGAACGATTCGCAGATGGCCCCGGCCCGCGCGCGCGGCGGTTACCAGACGATACTCGCGGCTCTCAAGGCCAATCTCGAGATACACGCGCGTCACGGAGAGCAGAGTGATGGAGTCCGGATCATCGGGGCGAAAGCGGAGCGCCCCGGCGAGTCCGTGCGCTCCGGCGATTCTGCCGACGCGGATCAGGTGCGGCGTACCCGGCCGATGAGCGATCGGCGATTGCTTCGCCGAATCGCTTCTACCGGTCTTCGAGGATTTCGAGTACGACCTTGCGATTGGTGCGTGAGGCAACGGCGTTCAGGATCGTGCGGATCGACTTGGCGGTGCGCCCCTGCTTGCCGATTACCCGGCCAAGGTCTTCCTTGGCCACTCGCAGTTCCAACACCGATGCGGTATCACCTTGGGTCTCTTTAACCTCGACCGCGTCAGGGTTATTGACCAACTGCTTTGCCAGGAACTGGACTAGATCCTTCATGATGCGGCTCCAATGCAGCGGCCCATGGGCGGCTTGAATTTTTACGACGCTCGTTGAATAAGCTTCCCCACAGTCTCGCTTGGCTGGGCGCCTACTTTTAACCAGCGATCGGCCTGCTCTTTGACCAGGGTTACCTTGGGCGGGTCGGTGGAAGGATCGTAAGTGCCGATTTGCGCGACGTATCGCCCGTCACGCGGCGATCTCGAATCGGCGACCACGATCCGGTAGAACGGCTTCTTCTTGGCGCCGTGGCGGCGCAATCGAATCACCAGTGGCATGTCATCTCCTTGTCTCCGTCATTGATTCTACCCTCCGAGCCTCATCCCGCGCATCATGGCTCCGCCGGCGCCCATCCGGGTGATCTTCTTCATTACTTTGCGAGTCTGCTCGAACTGCTTGATGAACCGATTGACCTCCTGCACGGAGGTCCCGCTGCCGGACGCGATTCGTAGCCGGCGTCTGGCGTTCAGCACCAGATGGTTGCGGCGTTCCTGATGGGTCATCGAGTCGATTATCGCCTGGATACGAACGAACTCGCGGCGGGTCTCTTCGGAATCGGCCTGCCCGGCGATTTTCTTGAGCCGGGGATCATCCCGAGCAGGTCGCCCAGCGAGCCCATCTTCTTGAGGGTCCGCAACTGATCGGCGAAGTCGGCGATCGTGAACTCGTTCTTCTTGAGCTTGCGCTCCAGCGCCTTGGCCTGATCGCGATCGTAATTCTGCTGCGCCTTCTCGATCAGGCTCAGCACGTCGCCCATCCCGAGGATTCGCGAGGCGAGGCGATCGGGATGGAACACCTCGAAGGCGTCGAGCTTCTCACCCGTTCCGGCGAACAGAATCGGCGCGCCAGTGACTGCGCGCGCGGAAAGAGCCGCGCCTCCGCGCGCGTCGCTGTCGAGCTTGGTCAGGATGAGGCCGGTCAGCGCGATCCGATCGTGAAACCCCTGCGCGACGTTGACCGCCTCCTGGCCGGTCATCGCGTCAGCCACCAGGATCGTATGATGAGGCTGGGCGGTGGTTTTGAGCCGCGCCAGTTCCTCCATCAGGTCTTCGTCGATCTGGAGGCGCCCGGCGGTATCGATCAGCAGCGCGTCGTGGCCGCCGATATCCGCCTTGTTGAGCGCGCGGCTCACGATCTCGACCGGATCCTCGTCGGGCCGGCTCTCGGCGACCGGCACTCCGGCCTGCGCGCCGAGTACCCTGAGCTGGTCCATCGCGGCCGGGCGCCGCACGTCGGTCGAGACGAGCATCGGATGGCGTCCGCGCTCGGTCCGCAGCCATCGCGCCAGCTTGGCCAGCGACGTGGTCTTGCCCGAGCCCTGAAGCCCTACCAGCATGATTTTGACCGGCGGCTTGACCTTCAGATCGATCTCGCGCGCCTGCCCGCCCATCACTTCGCAGAGTTCCTGCGCGACGAATTTGATCAGATGTTGCTCGGGGGAGAGAGAGCGGAGCACCTCCTGCCCGAGCGCCTTGCTCTTGACGTGATCGACGAAGTCGCGGACGACCTTGATGTTGACGTCGGCTTCGAGCAGCGCCAGCCGCACCTCGCGCAACGCTTCCTCGATGTTGCGCTCGGTGATCCGGCCCTGGCCCTTCAGCTTCTTGAAGACGCCTTCAAGCCGGTCGCTAAGGGTGTCGAACATAGGTCAAACTCAGAGGACGGTGGAAAGCCGGCTCCAGTGTTCAGAGGCAGCAGGTCGCAGGCCAACTCCAGTCTTCCAATCAAATGTTAGCAAAGGGCGAAAACTATGTCACCGTCCTGTGATTGTCAACTTTGGCCTCGTCGCGGTACTTCCTTTGACGGCCTCGCGCAGCGCGTCTTGACTTCGCGCGAGCGCGGCGCGATTCAGGAATAATCATGGCCGGCGAACAAACTCCCAATCTCGCCCGTTCGGGTATCGAGGCTTACTTCGGCCGCCTCGCGAAGAGCTATGGCGAGGGAGAATACTTCGCCCGGCGTCGCGCCACCGCGCTGTCCGCGGTTGCCGCGGAGATCGATGCTGCGCGCAGCATCCTCGACCTCGGATGCGGCAACGGCGCTTATCTGCGGGAATTGGTTCAGATCGGCGAGGGCAAGCGGATCGCGGGTGTGGACCTGTCGGTCGAGATGCTGGCCGAGGCGCGACGCCGAGTCGGCGCCCGCGTGGGCTTCGCGATCGCCGACGCGACCGCGCTGCCGTTCAAGGCCGATTCATGGGATTTTGTTTTGTGCAGCCACGTGCTGCAGTTCGTCGCCGATCTCGATCGATGCGTCAGCGGAATCTCGCGATGCCTCCGGGCTGGCGGCGTCCTGGTCGCGACGCTCGAGGATAGTTCCATCCGCAAGACTCTCGGCGCGGCGATGGCGCCGGAACAGTGGGAGGAATTCTGCGCGCGCGATTTTTCCCGCGAGGCGGGCCCGGCGCGATCGCCCCACGGACGATGCCTACCGGGCTGCCTTCGCGGGCGCCGGCCTCCAGCCCGAGTTCCGCACCGCGCCATTCTCAACCACCTGGCCCGATATCGAGGAATGGGTGCGGGTGCGCTGGATGCCGGTGGCGTCGGATGCCGGTCGCGAGAATATGGAGCGAATTCTCGCGCAACTTCGCGCCGATCAACGGATGCGCCATCTCACGATGAACCACTCGGAGCGATTGCTGGTCGGACGCAAAATAACCGACACGGAGGCCGGCGCTACGAGCACGGAGGCCGGGGATACGAGAAGGGAGCCACGATCCTGATCCGTGGCACGGGCTTCCAGCCTGTGGGCTTCATCTCTTCACAATCGTTTGACAAGCGCGCGACAAAACTAATAGCTAACGTTCAACGACGATCGAGGAACTCTCTGATGCCGACCAAGTACGTCGAAGTCTGCGGCTATGCGACCTGGTACTGTTATGCGGGCGCAACGACTCTGCCGGATGTTACCCCGGATTTCTCGCGCGGCCGCACGATGATTTTCGTCCACGCCGCCGGATCGAATAGCCATACGTGGCACAATCAACTCGACTTCTTCGGCGCGGCGCAGAGCCCGATCGCGCTCGATCTGCCCGGTCATGGCCGTTCGGCCGGCGTCGAGGGACTCGAATCCGTACGCGACTACGCCGACTTTCTCGCCGCTTTCACCGACCAGCTCAAGATCAAGTCCGCCGTGATCGCCGGACGCTCGATGGGCGGCGCGGTCGCGATGGACTTCGCGCTGCGATATCCCGGCCGGGTCGAAGCGTTGATCCTGATCGCGACTGCCGCCAGGTTCAGCATCGCGGCCGACCGGATCGAGGGGCTGCGCGCGGTCACGATGGGCCGGGCGCCGCAGGCTTTCGTCACCGACGGATATTCGCCGAAGACGATCAGCGGAAACTTTGACGCCGTCCGCGAAGGATGGATGGAGCAGATCAAAACCGACCCGCGCGTCCGCTACACCGACGTAAAAGCATGCGCGGCAGTCGACCTGCGCGATCAGATCGGGCAAATCGACGAGCCGGTCCTGATCCTCGCCGGCGCGGACGATCAAGTAACGACCGTCGCGGACGCGGAGTTGATCAAGAGCCGAATCAAGGGCGCGCGGCTCGAAGTGATCGCGGATGCGGCGCACAACGTCCCCACCGAACGCCCGGCCGAGGTCAACTCCGCGATCGGGAAGTTCCTCGCGGAGCTGAGGTAGGACGGCCACAAATGAGCATCAACCGCAAGGTGGCGTTGGCCGGCGTTTACGAACATCCCACGCGCTTCGCGCCGGACAAGACCATGTACCAGATCATGGCGGAGAGCGCGCGTGGTGCGCTCGCCGATGCCGGACTGACGATCAAGAGACGTCGACGGCATTTTCACCACCGGGATCGGCATGGGCGGGATGGGCATCGTCGGCTTCTGCGACTATCTCGACCTGACGCCCAACTATCTCGACTCGACCTCGATCGGCGGGTCGTCGTTCGTCGCCCATACCGCGCACGCCGCCGGCGCGATCGCGTCGGGACTATGCGAAGTCGCGCTGATTGTCTACGGCTCGAGCGCGGCCTCGCAGCGCTTCGCGGTCGGGACCGGCGGTTTCGGCGGCAGCCCCGACCCCTGCGACCAATACGAAGTGCCGTTCGGCGTCACGACCGTCGGCTCGTACGCGATGATCGCGCAGCGCCACATGCACGAGTACGGCACCACCTCCGAGCAGCTGGCCGAGATCGCGGTGACGATGAGGCTGCACGCCTCGATGAACCCGCAGGCCAAGTATCGCGACCCGATCACGGTCGAAGACGTGCTCGCCTCGCGGATCATCTCGTCGCCGCTGCATCTGCTCGACTGCTGCATCATCAGCGACGGCGGCGGCGCGCTGGTGGTAACCTCCGCCGCGCGCGCCCGCGACCTCAAGAAGAAACCCGTCTACATCCTTGGCGCGGGCGAGACCGTGCGTCATGCCGCGCGCGGCACGCGCGACTTCCTCGAAATCGCCGCCGCGCAATCGGGACGGCTGGCCTTCGAGCGCGCCGGCGTCGCCCACAAGGACATCGACATGGCGATGATCTACGACTCGTTCACGATCACCGTGCTGACGACGCTCGAGAATCTGGGCTTCTGCAAGCGCGGCGAGGGCGGCGCTTTCGTGACCGGCGGACGCCTGCGCTATCGACGGCGCCCTGCCGCTCAACACCGACGGCGGCGGTCTGTCATCCAACCATCCCGGGATGCGCGGGATCTTCCTGGTGATCGAAGCGGTCAAACAGTTGCGCGGCGAATGCGGTCCGCGCCAGGTCAAGGACTGCAAGATCGCGCTGGTCCACGGCACCGGCGGCACGCTCGGCACCCGCCATTCCGGCGCGACGCTGATCTCTGCCAATCAGTAGCGCGGAGCGCCAATCCAATGGCCGACGAAAAAAGGAAATACACCAAGCCGCTGCCCCATATGGACGAAGAGAACCGTCCCTGGTGGGAGGCGCTCAAGCGCCACGAGCTGTACCTCCAGAAGTGCCGCGATTGCGGCGACCTCGCTACTATCCGCGCGCGCTATGTCCCGAATGCCTGTCGTCGCGCACCGAATGGATCCGCGCGTCGGGCCGCGGCAAGGTCTACACGTTCACGGTCACCAATCAGAACCAGGCGCCGGGATTCCGCGAATCGCTGCCCTACGTGATGGCCTATGTCGAACTCGACGAGGGCCTCAAGATGCTCACCAACATTGTCGACTGCCGCCCGGAACAGGTTAAAATAGGGATGCCCGTCGAGGTCGTATTCGAAGATGTCACCGCCCGAGGTGACGCTCGCGAAATTTCGCCCGGCGAGGTGAGGTCCTTGCTTTTGAGCACGATCCTTGACCTTCACAGCCACAGCGAAGCATCGGAGGACAGCCGCGCACCGGTAGAGGCCTACCTCAACTGGATCAAGATTGCGCCGCGACGAGCGCCCGGTCGACGGCATCGTCCTGACGGAGCATCGCCAGTTCAACCGGCCAGGCCGACTACCGCGCGCTCGAGGACAAGTACGGCGTCCTGGTGCTGCGCGCCTCCGAGGTCGAGACCGACTACGGCCACATGCTGGTTTTCGGCGTCAACGACGACATCACCCGCCGGTTCGATTTCACCAACGTCCACCTTCCCGCGCAGGAAGTGATCGACGAGGTCGCGCGATGGGCGGCGTCGGTCGTGCCATGCCATCCGGGACGCCCCAACGTCGGCCTCTGCGAGCATTACGAGCGGCGCGCGCCGCTTCGAAAACGTGATCGCGGTCGAGTTGCTCAACGGCGGATCGCGCAAGGGCGAGAACGAGCGCAGCGAGGAGCTGGTCGCGAAGTTCGGCTATCGCGCGACGCGGCGGTTCGGACAGCCACATGGTGAGCCTGATCGGCCTCTGCGCGACGCGCTTCGCGGCCGACATCCGCACGATCGACGATCTGGTGCGCGAGCTCAAGACCGGCGCTTACGAACCGGTCGATTTCCGGCCGCAGCCGCGTCCGATTCCGCACGCCGTTCCGGTCGAGGCGAAATAGCGATGGCGGTCGAATACGATCCGGCCATCATCGGCAAGGTCTTCGACGTGACCGATCCGGTTCCGGTCAGCAGCCGAGGACATCCGGAAGTTCTGCGAGGCCCTCGAGCGAGACCAATCCGCTCTTCACCGATGAGGAAGCGGCAAAGAAGGGACCGCACGGCCGCCTGTGCGCGCCGCCGTCGTTCGCGGTGACCTTCCGCAACGGACGGCATTTCTATGAACACATCCCGCGCTTCGGCAGGCGGCGGCTTTGACGCCGGCAAGGACGTGGAATTCGTCCATCCGATCTTTCCCGGCGACAAGATCACGCTCAGCTCGCATGTCAAGGAGATCTACGAAAAGACCGGGCGCAGCGGCTCGATGGTGTTCGTGATGATCCGCTCGACGCTCGCCAACCAGTTCGGCGAGACGGTCGCGCACATCGACCATCGCTTCATGCATCGCACCTGAGCGGAGATTGATTGTCGATGGCCGACAACAGCGACAGGACGTTTCGAAGACCTCAACATCGGCGACCCGCTCGGGCCGTGCGAGCTGTTCGTCAGCAAGGACCAGATCCGCCAGTACGCGCGGGCACTGCGGCCTCAACGTGCCGCGCTTCACCGACGACGAGGGCGCGCGCAAGGAGGGCCTGCCCGGGATGATCCTGCCCGGCAACATGAGCCTCGGCCTGCTCACCCGGCTCGTCACGGACTGGCTCGGCACTTGCGGCGCACGTCTTATCCGGATCGGCACCACCTATCGCCAGCCCGTGCATTCCCGATCACACGCTGACGATCGCAGGGCTTCGTCACCCATACCAAGAGCGCCGAGCGACCGCCGAGACTCGACGTCTGGATGGAAAACGAGGACGCCGAACGCCTCGTGATCGGCACCGCCACCGTCCAGTTCTAGCCACGGCCGCAGTCCGCGCTCCCCTTGAGATGCCATTCCGGGCGGAGCGGCGAACCGTTCCTCACGCCCGGCAGGCTTTGGCGAGCCGCCGCTGAAACCCTAAACGGGGCGAGCAGAGTGCGCCGATGAACGGATTGTTCATCGCGACTGAACGCCTGAGTGGTGAGGGACAAGCCCTCCTGCCAAAAAAGGGTGGGGCGCCGCTGGGCGAGAAACCCCTTCCGGCGCTCCATCCGCGAAGACCTGATGCGGCAGGACCGGCGTCCGTGCCGGATAACGATAAGACCCGAGGCGCTAAGAGGGGCTGCCCGAAGCCGGGGCTTCGGGCATCATCGAGGTGCGGGGCTCAGCGACGGCGCGATCGCGCTCGATGCCCATTCCAGGGCATGAACGACCGGCCACCGTGCTGCGCGCTCAACTCCTGCGCGATCCGATCGAGCCGTTCGCGAGCCGACGTGGCGGAAACGCGGGACGGCGAGAAACCAATCCGCCCGGCCCAATGCTCCCACGATTCGATCGCCTTGGCGTGAGCGCCGCTGTCGGTGTGGATATCTTCACTGAAGACGAGCAGCCTTGCCTCCAGCGATCGCGCATCGCTGCCGAGGCTCCTGCGGCTGCCGCGACCGAGCATCTGGTCGGTCCTCACCCGCCCGCCATTTGTCACCGCCGCGAACAGCTCTCTGGCTGATTCGGGGATTCCTTCGAACTGCCAAGGCTCGCGCGCGGTCGCGATCGCATAGAGCTCGGACCATATCCGGCGATGCACATGGGTCATTTTTCCCGACAGGAGTTTGACGTACAGCACGTCCCGATGGTGTTCGAGTCCTTGGACAGCATGTAGATCCGGTTGGATTGCGGGTGCGCCCACCAGGAGCCCTTGTAGGGTCCGCCGATCACCATCCGGGCAACGCTCGGCAGGACCGCGTCGGCCTCGAGCAGGATTGCGCGGTTCTGCAATTCGCCGAACAGCCTGTCGAATGCTTCGCACCCGGCGCTCATCGGAAGGTTCCGGTTTCACGCGGCGGCCTC
This sequence comes from uncultured delta proteobacterium, assembly GCA_963830715.1. Classification (GTDB taxonomy): domain Bacteria; phylum Desulfobacterota; class Binatia; order Binatales; family Binataceae; genus CAVVMA01. Next base: position 63,014 of record CAWHNS010000015.1, on the reverse strand, counting down.
GCAGCCCGCCCTTACTGCGCGGGATCGCCCGAGCTGCCCGCCACCCTGGCCTGGTTGATGATTTCCACGCAGACGTTGACGCATTCGCCGCAGATGAAAACCGCAGGGCCGGCGATCAGGTAGGTCACCTGGTCCTTGTCCTTGCCGCAGAACGAGCAGCGCATTTCCGCATTTCCCGATGGATTCATCGCGAATCTCCCCGCGCCCGGATAAACGAGTTCCGCGCGTGCAATCTAGCTTGGTCGAGGGCCGGCTGACAATCGCCGGCGCACGCCCGGGGCAGGGGACGCCGGCTTCGTCAATCCGCCCCGCGCCTCTTGCCTGAATGTGAACGAATTGGCATAGTATCCCTACAAAGTGTTCTAGACCCCGGGAATTACGCTATGCAGAACGCGCTGATCTCAGTGGTGATCGCGGTTGTGATGGTGGCAGGCGGCCGCATACTGGTCCGCTATGAGCGTCGCGCGCTGGCCGAAGGCCTGTTCTCCTCCGTGGTCGGAATAAGCATGCCGCTGACCTGGTACTCCTACTTTCCCGATGACTTCCAGGATCTCGGCTACTTCGTCACACACCGGTTGCGCCACCTGGTATCTACCGGGATGATGACGTCGGACAGTGCGTTTCCGGCTGTGATGAGCGCCGTCGTCCCCGCTTCGATAGCCTTTGTGCTCTTTCTGCTGGTCCATCGCGGGCAGCGCGAACCCGGCGAAGTAAAAAGCGTGTTCGGGCCTCTCGGCCGGATCCGGCGCCCCAGGCGGCTCCGCTAGCGGGCCGATCTTTGGGCGGCTGCCGCTTAGGCGACAAAACCGGTTTGCCTTCATCTCCGTTGGCGCGATAGCCTCCGTCGAAACGATCGGAGAGGTGCCTATGCGTTCGCGGCTTTCGCTTCGCGTCCTGAGCTCAATTCTCGCAATTGCGACGGCAGCAGGAGCTGGCGCCTTCGCGACTCGGCCGCATCGGCGCGCCTCCATCCACTCGATTCAATCCCGCAATTCGCGCGCCCGGAATCTCGAGGCGTTTGCGGCCCTGCCGCTTAGCTTCGAGGCGAACGTCGGCCAGACCGACCAGCGCGTCCGCTTCCTCTCTCGCGGGCCGGGCTACACGATTTTTCTGACCGGCGACGAGACCGTGCTTGCGCTTCACGATCGCAAGCCGGATGGGCGAAGCGCCCGGCCCGAGCTCGCGTCACTTGCGCGCGTAATCGGCGCGCCGGGCGGCGACAAATCCGCGGTGCTGCGGATGCGATCCTGGGCGCGACCCGCGACCCGCAAAGCGCGGGAATCGATCGCCTGCGCGCGCGCGTTAACTACTTCGTCGGCAACGATTCCGCGCGCTGGCGCACCGGCGTTCCCGCCTATGCGCGCGTAAAGTACGCCGCCATCTATCCCGGCATCGACCTCGTGTACTACGGCAGCCAGCAGTCCCTGGAGTACGACCTGGTCGCATCGCCGGGCGCCAATCCCGGCGCGATTCGCCTCGGGATCGAGGGCGCGGACGATGCGCGCCTCGATACGTCCGGGGACCTGGTCCTGCTCACCGGCGGAATCGAAGTCAAGCTCAAGACTCCGCGCGTGTACCAGGAGGAAGGCGGCGCGAGCAGGCCGGTCGGCTGGCCGCTACGTGCTCTCGCCCGCAATGGGCGGCAGCTCCGCCTCGATGCGAACCGTAAGTATCGCGCTTGGCGCTTACGATCGGAACCGGGCGCTGGTGATCGATCCGCAACTGGTCCATTCGACCTTTCTGGGCGGTAGCGCCGGCCTGGCCAATGCGATCGCGGTGGATTCATCCAGCAATATCTACATAACCGGCTCGACCCCGTCAGCCGACTTTCCGACCACCAGCGGCGCCTTCCAGACCGCCAGGAAATCGGCGGCCGGATTCAGCAACGCGTTCGTGACCGAGCTCGACCCGAATGGACAACTGCTCTACTCGACGTACCTCGGCGGCGATGGCATCTGCCGATATTGTCCGGCGGCAGTGGGCGACGCCGGATGCGGCATCGCGGTCAACGCGCAAGGTCAAATCTACGTCGGCGGATTCACGCCGTCGCTCAATTTTCCGGTCACCGCAAATGCCTTCCAGAAGTTCAGCGGGCCCACGGTATTGGGAGCATCATCGGGGTTCGTCACGGTGCTCGACCCGACCCAGACCGGAACGGCGCAGTTGATCTACTCCTCGTATCTCGGTGGCAATGGCGTTGACTACGTCAGCGCAATCGCAGTCGACTCGAACGGCCTCGCCTACGTCACCGGCGATGCCAACTCGTGCAACTTCCCGGTCACGGCCAGGGTCTTCGAGCCGCTCAAGGCCGCGCCGACCGGAATCCCCAACGCGTTCGTCAGCATCCTCAATCCAGCGTTGAGCGGAGCCGCATCGCTGGTCTACTCGAGCTATCTGGGCGGGAGCGGCGGCGAGGACGGCAACGGCGTGGGGGTTAATTCCTCGGGCGAGGTGTACGTGACGGGCGACACCGCCTCGGACGACTTTCCGAGCACGTCCAACGCATTCGAGCCCAGCCCGCCGGATCTCTTCGCGATCACGGGATTCGTCACGATCATCAATCCCGCCAATACCGGAGCGAGCCAGCTCGCGTATTCCACGCACCTCGGCGGGAGCTTCGTCGATTCCGGCGCCGGTATCGCGGTCGATTCACAGAACCGCGCTTATGTCACGGGGTTTGCCAGATCGGCCGACTTCCCGGTCACCTCGAATGCGTTTCAGACCATGAGCAAGGCCTTGATCACGCCGTTCGTCAGCGTCATCGATCCGACTCAGACGGGAAGCGCCTCGCTCGTGTACTCGACATTCCTCGGCGGCAGCGGCGTTGACGGCGTCGATGGCGAAGGGAGGGGAATCGCGGTTGATTCGCAGGGTCTCGCTTATGTGACAGGATTCACCTTCTCGAGAAATTTCCCGATCGCCTCGAATTTCCTCCAGTCAGCCAATGCAGGCGCTGACGATGCGTTCGTCAGCGTGCTGGACGCGAGCATGAGCGGGGCGGCGTCGCTGGTCTTCTCCAGTTACCTGGGAGGCAGCGGCGACGATGCGGGCAGCGGGATAGCGGTCGATTCGCAACAGCTCGTTTATGTTGCCGGAAACACGGTGTCAGCCAACTTTCCTGTAACTTCCGATGCGTTCATCGCTACCAAGCCTGGACCCTATTCCGCCTTCGTCGCGGTGTTGAGCCCGTCAGACCCGCCGCCGGGAGCGAATTCATCCCCAACCCCATCGCCAACGCCAACCCCCACTCCGACCCCGAAGCCCAAGCCGACTCCTACTCCGAAAAAGGCTGCGAGCCCGACAGCAACACCGAGAAGGACTCCGACGCCGCGCGCCACGCCCAAGGGAATCTGACTCCGCGGGTCCGGGAGGCACGGCGATCATGGGCGCGCGAAGCGAAGCGAGCGCGCCCTGAGTGAGAGAGGATGTTGCAGCGGCGCCACCGCATTTGCGCGCGTCCCTGCAACAACTCGATCAGCTTTGCGGACAGCTGACGCGTCTTGGCTGCAAAGGAGGCATTTTGCGCGCTGGCCTCATCGATGGCACACGGTGTGCTCTACCGTCTCTCTGCGCGATTTCGCGCAAGACTACGCCACCTCTCAAAAGGGGCGGTCAACATAGGATGGAAATCATGGCGTTTTTCACAAAGACCTACGTCCGTATCACCGAGCGCAAGGGCCAGGCGATGACCGAGTACGCGCTGATTCTGTCGGCCGTGGCAGTTGTGGCTTTCCTGACCTACGAGTCGCTCGGCAACAGCATCGGCTCGCTGCTCACCAACGTGATCGCCGACCTGTAGTTCCGGTCGCGCGCAGACGCGCGATTCTTCAGGCAGGGACCGGCGTCCGGCCGGTCCTGCTTGCCGGGACCACGAGCTCGCGCCTGTCGCGTAGCCGAGATCGACGGGGCCGATCTCGTGCGGCGGTGTCACTTGAGCGCCGCCAACCGATCGAAGAATTCCGGGAACGTCTTGGATACGCATCCCGGATTCCTGATTCGCACGCCCTTGAGCTTGAGTCCCAGCACCGCGAAGCTCATCGCGATGCGATGGTCGTCGTAGGTCTCGATCACCGTGGGATGAAGCACCGACGGGGACGGTTCAATCGCGATCCCGTCGTCGAGCTCGCGAGCCTTGGCGCCGAGGCGCCCTAGCTCGGTCGCGATCGCGCTCAGCCGATCGCTCTCGTGATGGCGAATGAACGCGACGTTCCGGATTCGCGTCGGAGATGACGCGAAGGGCGCGATCGCTGCCAGCGTAGCCACCATGTCTGGCATCGAGGCCATGTCGATGTTGACGCCGGCAAGACGCCCGTAGCCGCGGACCTCTACGCCGTCGCCGGTCCAGGTGAGGCGCGCGCCCATTTGCTCCAGCACCTTGAGGAAGCCCACGTCGCCCTGCACGGAATCCGGGGTGAGGCCGCCGATTCGCACCACTCCGCCGACCAGCGCCGCGGCCGCCGCGAAGTAGCTCGCGCTCGACGCGTCGGGCTCGAACCGCGAAATCACGCGCTCGATAGCGCTGCCCGCCCGCGATGACGATTTCGTCCCCTTTGATCGCGCTCGTAGCGCCCCAAAGCCGCATCAGCGCGCGGGTCATCTCGACAAACGGCCGGGCGGCGGCACCGGTTACAGCGAGCCGCAGGCCTTTTTTCCATAGCGGCGCCGGCATCAGCAGTGCGGATACGAACTGCGAGGACAGGCTCGCGTCGATCGTGGCGGTGCCGCCCTCCGCGCGATCGGACGGCTCGATCACCACCGGTGGGCATCGGTTGTTAAGCTCGCTCCAGGCGCGCACGCCGAGACTGCCGAGCGCGTCGATCAGATCGCCGATCGGACGCTCGCGCATCCGGGCGTTGCCGTCGAGTCTGAAGCGTCCGCGCCCCAGGGTGAGGAAGCCCAGAAGAAAGCGCATCGCGGTGCCGGCGTTGCCGACGAAGAGCTCGGCGCTCGAAGCCGGAATGATACCGCCGCGTCCCTCGATCTCGATCCGCCGATTCGCTTCGTCGGTCCCGACTTGGAAGCCGAGCGCGCGTAGCGCGGCGATCATATGGCGCGTGTCGTCGCTGAAGAGCGCGGACTGAATCGTGGATCGCCCCTCGGCCATCGCCGCCAGGAGCAGCGCCCGGTTGGTGATGCTCTTGGAGCCGGGGACGCGGACAGTAACGTCTATCGGCCGAACGATCGGCGCTATCTCAATTTCGTCCATGGCGACGCCCAGAATGGAGCTTAGGCTCGCACCCCGGCACCGCTCAACTATCGGCTCGACGCGGGAGGTCTGCGACGATACGGGCGCGACTATGCGCTGAGGCGAATCCCTATGCCTGCTCGGGTGATGGACCGACTCCGAGGAGGCGTGAGATCTCGCCGGCAAGCCACTACGCTTCGATCCGGCTGCGGATTCCGTCGCCAAACGAAAGGGTCTTATCTCCCCCATAGCGAATCTGAGTCCGATTGTAGGCGATATTGCCCATGGTCATTCCGGCTGCGGCGCTGATCCGGTTGATCTCGCCGGCGGCGAGCTCGGTTACGAACAGTTGCACGCCCAGCAGCCCTTTGCAGACCTTGATTCGTCCCGCCCCAACCAGCACTCGGGTCGTGCCGAGCCAGAGGCTGACGGCCCAGATGGACAGGATGCCGTCGAATAGCGCCCAGACTATCGGGAAGATCGCGGGCGCGTGAGCATGCAGCAGAATCGCCATGATCAGGGTCCATCCTGCCAGGAACGCGGCCACGACCAGGGCCGGTCCGGGGTTCCGCAAGGCGGGGAAGTAGACTTCGGTCCCGCCCTCGGCGCTCGGCGCGATTCGGAAGGTCGTCGCTGCCGGCAGCTGCGCGGTCTGGATCAGAGTATCGCGCCGGGCGCGGACTTCCGCAGCCTCTGCGACCTGTGATGCCGTCTCGTTGACCTTGAAGACCGGAACTTCGAACCGAGCATCATACGGCAGGCCGGCGCCGGGCGCGCTCGCGTACAGCCGCCATATGATCCGGGCGCGCGGATTCGAATTGTCGGTCGGCTGACACTCCGCCGGAATGTAGAAAGCGATCGGAATTGCACCGCTCCCGTCGTTGATCACCCTCTGGTCGTCGTTCCACACGATCCGATCGCTGGTCGAATCACCGCTCGTCTCACGGCTGACGCAGGTAAGGCGCAAGCTGACCGACTGGCCGGCAGGCGGCGGACGGTCGATTTGCAGAGTACCTTCGAGGGAGCCTCCGATCTGGCCCGGAACCGACGGCATAATGAAGTGCGACTCTCCGTAGATCCGCCATTGCAGCGTGCGCCGCGCGGCCCACCAGAGCAGTGCCACTCCCGCGGCGGGAAATATCAGCGGCCAGAGCTGGGTCATGCCCTTCCCTGCGATCGCATGCGGCACGGCGAACAGCGCCGGCAAACTAAGCGCGCTCCAGAAGATCGCGAAAGCCCAGGCGATCATCGCGCGCCGTCCGGCCCCGGACGACAAACGGCCCGCGGCCCAGTCCGTGCGCTGCGCCCACGGTGCGCCGGGATTGGCGGCGCGACGGTGGGCCCCGCCGTCGGCGGTCCCTTTCGTGCCCGCGCGCAGCAGCGCGACGAGCGCGAAGCCGATCGGGCCGAGAGCGATCGCCATTGCCCCGCCCCTTGAGCTGCGTCCGATCGAGCCGGCGATCGCGAGCGTCATCGCGAGCCCCAGCGGGATCACCGCCATCACGAGTACGATCGTCCGGAGCCGGCGCATCGCGGCCGGGCGCCGACCGGTCTCGACAGCCTCTATCAGTGACGCCGGTCCACGCGGATTTTCGATAGCCGCCATCGATGCCTCACCAATTCGTAGCTAAATGCTACGATTAGTTTAGACAGGCCGCGAAGAGCCAATCAAACGGGCGGAAGCCCGGGGCGCAGCGGGCTACCCGCCCGCCGGCATCCTCGAATCGAAGGTGATCTTCCCGCTCATGATCTGGTCTTCCGACTCGTGCGCCAGCTTGAGTGCTGCGGCCGGGAGGCGATTGGCCAGCCGAGGATTCATCACCACGCCCACCATCCCGTCCTTCATCCCGAACTCCAGCATCGCGGGATGAAACGTCTTGTCCTTCACTTGCTCCGCGATTTTGAGGAAAGCCTGCGGGATGTCGGTGACGGCGCTCGCCAGGACCACGTCCGGCGCGACGTCGTTCTGATTGCGGTTGGCGCCGAAGGCGAAGATGTGCGCCTGTCCGGCGGCCTGGAAGACGCCGAGGCCGGCGGCGTCGGCGTTGTGGAACAGCAGGTCGGCGCCCTGGCTTATCTGCGCCAGGGCGGCCTCCTTCGCAGCGCCCACGTCCTCGAAGCTGCCGATGAAGCTCACCAGCACCCGGCCGTCCGGCCGGACTGAACGAAAGCCGCGCTTGAAGCCCTCGAAGGTCAGCCGGATTGCCGGCAGCTCGATTCCGCCGACCGCGCCGACCACGCCGGTCTTCGAGAGCACGCCCGCGATCACTCCCTCGACATAGGCGGCTTCCTCAATTTTGAAGGTCAGCGACGCAACATTCGCCGAGGAACCACTGCCCGAGGTGACTACGAAGAACGTCTGCGGGAAGAACTTCGCGACCTTGAGGGCGGCGTCGGTGTACTCGAAGCCGTGGGCGAAAATCAGATTGAAGCCGCGCGAGCCGAAATCGCGAAAAGCATCCTCGAAGTCGGCCGGTGACGTGGTCTGCACCATCGCGGTCTCCGCGCCGAGCTGGCCCTTGATCAGCTGCAGGCCGTCGAAGGCCGCAGCGTTCCACCCCGCATCGCTCACCGGCCCGGGGGTCAGCAGGGCGACCCTCAGGGCCGGCGACGGACCATCCGAAGCCTCATGCCGCGAACACGAGGCGCAATGGAGCAGCAGGGCCGCAACCGCGGTCAGGCCAATCGTGAGGCCGCGGCGCCGTGGGACGATCGGAGTTGCCCGTGAATCCGCCAATATGTAGCGCACACTACCCATGATTTTGTTGACTATCAAAGGCCAGTATCCGATAGTGGGGGAGATTTCAGGGGAGAAGGCGGCCGAGGCAGCGGGGAGCCGGCGCCTTTTTTGGCCCGGCAGAGCGGAGACGATTGCAACGTCGGTGAAGGCGGGTCGAGTCTCTTCAGGTGAGCGCGCCATCGGTTCGCTCCTTTCGGGCGCGATGGCCCTTTCGATCGTTCTCCTGGTTTCATCCGGGGCGCGGGCCGGAACCCAGCTCCCGTTCAGCCGGCCCGTAGCGCTCGAGCCGAACATCTCGTTCTGGGTCAAGGTCTTCACCGAATACTCGGAGCGTGATTTTGTCGTTCATGATCGCGACCAAATCTGGCGGGTGTATCAGGTCTTTCATCTTCCCGGCTCCGGCACACCTACCCGCGAAGAGGTCGACTGGGTCCACGCGTACATGCGCGCCAAATATGCGGATATGCTGAACCGCCTGGCCGCCGGATGCCAGCCGGCGTCGTACGAGGAGCGCGACGTTGCCGCATTATTCAAGGGCGAGCCGCTCGCGGCTTACGCACTGGCTGCGGACAACCTCCGCATCCAGCAAGGGCTCGGCGAACGCTTCAAGGAAGGATTGCTCAGGAGCCGCTACTATTATCCGACGATGGAGCGAATCTTCAGGACCTTTGGCGTGCCCCCGGAACTCGTCACTCTGGCGTCGGTCGAATCCGGATTTTACTCGGGCGCGCGTTCGAGCGCGGGCGCGGTCGGAATCTGGCAATTCACGCGCGGGACGGGCCGCCAGTATCTGCGAATCACGCGGCGCAATGACGAACGGCTCAACCCGACGCTCGAAACGCAGGCCGCGGCCAGGTTCCTGCGCTACAACTACGACGTGCTCGGCGACTGGCCGCTCGCGATAACCGCTTACAATTACGGAACCGCCGGGATGGCGCGTGCCGCAGCCGAAAACGGACACGACTACGAGCGGGTCTTCGAGCGCTACCGCGGACCCCGATTCGGGTTCGCGGCGCGCAACTACTACCCCGAATTCCTCGCCGCCCTTCAGGTCCATCGTTACGAGGACAAGTACTTTCCGGGAATCGCGAGCGAGAGCGCGCCGCCGCCCAAAGTGGTCCGCGTGCTCGCGCCCGCGCGCAGATCAAGGCATTCCTCGCTCAGGCGAGTATCGTCACGGGGCCAGCATCGCAGGGTGGTAAGTCACGGGACCTAGAGCGTAGCGTCCCGACGCTAACATTCTCGCGCTTACGGCTTCACGAATTTCAGTATGAAGCGGTCGGTCGCGCCGCGATGCTCGAACACGAACCAGGTGCGATCGTCTTCCGGATGACGCAGCGCGTCATCGGTCGCGGCGAGCTTGAACCCCGCTTTCTCGACTTCCTTGATCAGGAAGTTCTCGTCGATTCGATGGAGCGTGCTGACGTCCCGGATACCCGAGCCGACCTGCGCGCTGTGATCCACGATTCCGTAAACACCGCCGGGCTTGAGCGCTCTCATGACCTGCGCGTTGATCTTGTCTCGATCGACTCCGAAGCCCACCAGGTCATGATAGTTCAGATTGATCAGGACGGCGTCGAGCGATCCGGGCGCGACCGGCAACAGGTCGTCCGCAGTGAACGGCTTGCTCACGGCGACCACGTTGGATAGCGCCGGCTTCTTGAGGCGATCCTTCCAGGCGGTTTCGATTTTCTTGTACTTGGGAGGGAAGTCGCCGTTCTGTGAGTAGACCTTGCCTTCCGGACCAACCACCCGCGCCAGCAATTCGGTTGTATAGCCGCCACCCGCGAACAAGTCAGCGACCTTCATACCCGGCGCGATGCCGAAGAACGCCAGCGTCTGCGCCGGCTGGCGCCCGGCGTCCAGCGCCTTGTCCGCATCCGAACGATCGGGCGCGCTGACCGCGGCCTTGATCGCGGCCGGAATCTGCGAATCGGGAATCGCGGCGACGTGTGCCACCTCCGCCAGCGCCTGCCGATGCGATAAGATCGCGACTGCGGCAACTGCTACTCCGATTGCGGTCAGAGTGCCGAGTGACATTTTCGTCTTGATTCTCGTCCTGGTGCTCATCTTCATGGTGCTTGTTCCTTTCGGTCGAAGCCGTCGAGATCCGCTGACCCTCGCCGGGGCGGAGCTAGTTCCTGCCGGAGGTTTGCGTCCGGCCGCGCTCGATCACGGACTCGCGGCGTTCCCCGGCTTGCCGCGCGCGATCGCTGTGATTGTAGGCGCTGAAAAAGTCCCGTTCGATTCGTAGTCCCTCGCCCATCGAGGATTGCGACGCCAGGTCGATCAGCCGCTTCATCTGGCGCACGACGTTCTGATCGGCGCTGAGGATCTGGCCGGCCAGCTCGCTCGCCGCCTTCATCAATTCGGCGCCCGGCACGACTCGATTGACGAGCCCGAGCCGCTCGGCCTCGCGGGCGCTCAGGTAGTTGCCGGTCAGCGAAAGCTCCTTGGCTTTGCGGATCCCGACCGCGCGGGGCAGCCGCGCCGCCATCCCGCCCCCCGGCATCACGCCGACTCGCGCGTGCGTGTCGGCGAACTGAGCGGAGTCGGCGGCCACTATCATGTCGCAGGCGAGCGCCAGCTCCAGCCCGCCCGTCACCGCATAGCCGTTGACCGCCGCGATCACCGGAACTTCCATATCTTCGATCACCGAGATGAACGTGACGTTGCCGGTCTCGCGCAGGCTGGTGGAGCTGATCTCCTTAAGGTCCAGCCCGGCGCAGAAGCCGCGTCCGGCGCCGGTAATTATCACGACGCCGGTCTCGTGGTCGGCGCGCAACTCCTGCATCGCGTGGCAGAACGCCGAGCGCATCTCGCGATTGAGCGCGTTCAATTTTTCGGGACGGTTGAGCGTCACCGTTGCGATGTTCTCCTTCGCGACCTTCACGACCGGCTCAGGCATAAGCGGAACCTCCGACCGCCACAGCTAACACAGCGGTAGCGCAAGATGAAGCGGTCGAGAGGCATGCAGGGTCGGGACAATACCTGCTGCTCATAGCGCGGCAAGCGGCGCGGCCTCTCAATACCGTCTTGACAGATTCCCCTACGTCCCTACAGTAGGGTCATGCGCGCAGAAATCACCAAGCTCGGCCCCAAATACCAGGTGACCATCCCGAAGCCGGTACGCGAAGCGCTCAAACTTGAGACCGGCGACCTGCTCGAAGTCCGTGTGGCCTGCTCGTCACGTCGTGCTCCTCCCCAAGATACTCGTGGACCGCGACCCCGAGCTGGAGCGTGACCTCGCCGAAGCCGAAGCAGACATCAAGGCGGGCCGCGTGTACGGTCCATACGATGCGAAGGACGCACTTAGAGGACTCGACGAAGCCCTCAAGCAAGAACGCAGGCGGGCCAGAATGACGGGCAGCGGCTCCGATGAGGGGGGGAAGCCCAGGGCCAGTTCGCGCGCACGACGCGCTGCCCATAGCGGCGGATCCCGTGCGCGCACGCTTCACCGCTAAATTTGTCCGCCAGCTCGACGCGGCCCCGCTCAACGTCCAGCGGTCCTTTCGCAAGCAGCTTGCGTTTCTGGCCGACGACCTCCGGCACGCGTCTCTTCGGGCTAAAAAGTATGACCAAGCCCGGGGCCTTTGGCAGGCCCGCGTCAACGACGATTGGCGATTCTACTTCACTATCGAAGGCGACGTTTATACGCTGCGCACCATCCGCTCGCACCCGAAGTAGCCGGCGCGTAGCTCTCGCCGCACCGCGTCGAAGGACTGTGCGAGGATCAGAGTCGCCGCGCCAACCGGAAGACTGCCTGGTGGACACCGCGGGCGGCGGCGCGGCAAGATGATTCGGGACAGACGTGTGCCTCCCTCAATAGATTCGCAGGCGCAGGGCAGTCGGGCGGAAAGCGCGATCGGATTTTCCGGGCTTCGCGTGATCGCGTTCGAGAGCCGGATGGCGACCGAGGTTGCGGCGATGATCGAGCGCCAGGGGGGCGTCGCGATCGTGGCGCCCTCGATGCGCGAAATTCCGATCGACGACAATCCGCAAGCCCTCGACTTCGCCGAGCGCCTGCTCGCCGGCCGGATCGACGTGGTGATTTTCCTGACCGGAGTCGGCACGCGCGCGCTGTTGCGCGTTGCCGAGACGCGCCATCCGTGGGCCGCGATCGCCGCCGCGCTTGCGCGCACGATCACCGTGGCAAGGGGACCGAAGCCGGTGGCGGCGCTGCGAGAGAGTGGCGTGTCACCCTCGATCGTGATTCCGGAACCCAACACCTGGCGCGAAGTGCTGATCGCGCTCGCCTCGCGGATGGACCTCGCCGCGAAACGCGTCGCCGTGCAGGAATACGGTGTGGCCAACCGCGACCTGGTCGCGGGACTCGAGGCGCGCGGCGCGGAAGTCCTGAGCGTTCCGGTCTATCGATGGACCCTGCCGGAGGATCGCGGCCCGCTGCGCGAGGCGCTCCGCGCGATCGCCGGTGGCAAGGCCGACGTCGCGCTCTTTACCAGCTCGAACCAGGTGACCAACGTGATGCAGATGGCGGACGCCGACGGTCTCGCGGAGGCCGTCAAGCGAGGGCTTGCCGCGATGGTGGTCGGCTCGGTGGGTCCCGTATGCTCCGAGCAATTGCGCGCGAACGGAATCGCCGTCGATATCGAGCCCGAGCATCCAAAGCTCGGCCATCTGGTGAAGGAAGCAGCCTCGAAGAGCACCACGATTCTCAGGCGAAAGCGCGAGGCGCAGGCGGCGCGAATCGAAATCGCGGCGCGCGCACCCAGCCGCCCTCCGTTGAGTGCCGCCGAAATTCCGCATCACAGCCTCGCGCTGCGAGACCATCCGATACTCAAGGCGTGCCGGCGCGAACCCGCACCTTACACGCCCATCTGGCTGATGCGCCAGGCGGGCCGCTATATGCCCGAATATCGGCGCGTCCGCGAACGCTACTCATTCCTCGAAATGTGCGAGCGGCCGGAGGTCGCGGCCGAAGTGACGGTAACGGCGGTCGAGAGACTCGCAGTGGACGCCGCGATCGTCTTCGCCGATATCCTGCTGCCGCTGGTTCCGATGGGCGTGGGACTTCGTTACGAGCAGGGCGACGGTCCGATGATCGATCGGCCGGTCCGCACGCAATCCGATCTCGAGCGTATCCCACCGATCGAGGTGGCGGAGTCGCTCGGCTTTGTCGCCGAGGCAATCCGGCTTTCGCGATCCGCGCTGAGCGGCCGCGTTCCGCTAATCGGATTTGCCGGCGCTCCGTTCACGCTCGCGTCCTACCTGATCGAAGGCGGCGGATCGCGCCAGTACCTGATGACCAAGACCATGATGTACCAGCAACCCCAGGTCTGGCATCGGCTGATGGAGATGCTGGCGTCGATCACCGCCGGCTATCTCAACATGCAGATCGAGGCCGGCGCCGACCTGGTGCAACTGTTCGACAGTTGGGTCGGAAGCCTTGGTCCCGACGATTATCGCCGCTTCGTGCTGCCGTATACGGCTCGGGTGATCGCCGCGATAAGGCCGGGCGTACCGGTGATTCACTTCGGGACCATAACCGGGAACCTGCTCGAACTGATGCGCGAGGCGGGTGGCGACGTGATCGGTCTCGACTGGCGGGTCGATCTGGCGGAGGCGTGGGCGCGCCTGGGCGACAGCGTGGCGGTGCAGGGAAATCTCGATCCGATCGCGCTGTTCGCCGACGCCGCAGAGATTCGCCGGCGCGCGCAGGCTATCCTCAACAAGGCTGCGGGCCGCCCCGGTCACATCTTCAATCTCGGCCACGGAATCCTGCCCGAGACGCCGGTCGATCACGTAATCGCGCTGGTCGACGCGGTCCACGAGCTGAGCGCGCGATAACGGCGTGAGTTCCGAGCCTCGCTACGACGCGATCCTGATGGTCGGCTTCGGCGGGCCAACTCGCGCGGAGGAGATTCGCCCGTTCCTGGACGACGTGCTGCGCGGGCGGCCGGTCCCGACGGAACGATACGAGGCGGTCGTGCGCCATTACGAACATCTCGGCGGCTGCATCGCCATACAACGAACTGACGATGAGGCAGGCGGCTGCGCTGCGCGCCGAACTCGCGCGCGAGGGCGCCGCGATTCCGGTGTTTGTCGGGATGCGCAACTGGGATCCGTACCTGGCCGATACGATGCGTGCGATGGCCGCGCGCGGAGTCCGGCGCGCGTTCGGATTCATCATGGCGGCGTATCGCAGCGAGGCGAGTTGGGAGCGCTACCAGGAAGATGTCCGCGAGGCGCGCGAACAGGCCGGTGCGACGGCGCCGGAGTTTGATTACGTCGGCCCGTGGCACGACCATCCGCTGTTCATCCGCGCGGTCGCCGCGCGCGTCTCGGAGGCAATCGAGCGGCTGAACCCGGCCGAGCGGCCGCGGGCCCATCTGGTCTTCACCGCTCATAGCATCCCGGTCGCGATGGCCGCTGCCAGCGGATACGTCGATCAGTTGACTGACTCGGCGCGCCTTGTCGCCGATGCGCTCGAAGACAAGTTCGGACGCAAGTCCTGGATGATCGCGTTTCAGAGTCGCAGCGGAAATCCGCGCGAGCCGTGGCTCGAGCCCGATATCGGCGATGCGATCCGAAAACTTGGCCCGCGGCAGGCGGTTGTCGTGCCAATCGGCTTCCTGTGCGATCACGTCGAGGTGCTCTACGACCTCGACGTCGAGGTCGCGCGAATCGCGCGCGAGGCGGGCGTCCGCTTCGAGCGCGCGCCGACCGTCGGCGACCATCCGCTGTTCATCCAGATGATGGCATCGGTCATTCGGCAGTACCTGTCGTGAACGCAGTCTCGCCCAAGCGGGTCGCGATCGTCGGGGGCGGAATCAGCGGACTTGCGTCGGCGTTTCATCTGCTGGAGCTGGCGGCGTCGCGCGAGGCGCCGATCGAACTCGTGTTGTTCGAGCGCGGCGATCGCCTGGGTGGTCCATTGGACACGATCCGGCGTGACGGCTTCGTGATCGAAACGGGCGCCGATTCGTTCCTGTCCGAGAAGCCCGCTGCGGCGGATCTTGCCAGACGGCTCGGACTGGAGGCCGAACTGATCGGCACAAACCAACAATTTCGCAAGACCTGTGTGGTCCGCAACGGCCGGCTGGTCGAAATACCGGAAGGCTTCTCGCTCGTCGCGCCGACCTGGCTCGGTCCGATCATGAGAAGCCCGCTGCTGAGTCCGCTCGGCAAGATGCGTCTCGCGATCGAGCCGCTGATTCCGCGCCGGCGCATCGCCGGCGACGAAAGCCTGGGCTCGTTCGTCCGGCGCCGGATGGGAAAGGAAGTGCTGGACAGAATCGCACAGCCGCTCGCGGGAGGAATCTATACCGCCGATCCCGAGCGGCTGAGCCTCGGCGCGACGATGCCGCGCTTCGTCGAGATGGAGCGGGTCCACGGCAGCGTGATTCGCGGTCTCAAGACGGCAAACCGAGACCGCCTGCAAGCGGCCGGCACAAGCGGCGCGCGATGGAGCTTGTTCCTGACGCCTCGCGGAGGAATGCGCACGCTCGTCGATTCGCTCGCCTCGCGGCTGGACGAATGTGTTCGGCTCGGAACCGAAGTCGCGGAGATTTCTCCGCGAGCAGGCGGCGCCGGATGGAAACTGCGGCTAAAAGCGGGCGGCGAGTTCGAGGCCGACGCGGTCGTGATCGCGGCCCCGGCTCACTCTGCGGCGCGGATGCTCCAAAAGCAGGACGCCGGACTGGCGCGGGCCCTCGGCGCTATCGACTACTCATCCGCGGCAACCGTGAATTTCGCTTATCGAGCGAACGATTTTCCACATATGCCGGAGACCTTCGGGTTTGTCGTACCGCTCAAGGAGAGGCGCAAGATCATCGCGTGCAGCTTTTCGAGTGTCAAATTCGCAGGACGCGCGCCCGAGGGAAGCGTACTGCTCCGCACTTTCCTTGGAGGCGCGCTGCAGGATCAGATGATGCAACTCGACGATGCTGCGATGGTCGCTGCGGCTCGCGAAGAACTGAGCGCGCTGCTCGGCGTGCGAGCTGAACCGATCCTGACGGAAGTTCGCCGATGGCCCGCGTCGATGCCGCAATATGCGGTGGGCCATCTGGAGCGCGTGGTGGAAATCGAGCGCCGCGCGCGCGAGTTGCCCGGTCTGACGCTGTGCGGAGCCGCGTATCGCGGCGTCGGCATCCCGGATTGCATCGCCAGCGGCGAGCACGCCGCCGCATCGGTGTTCGCGTGGCTGGCGGGCGTGCGGTGAGAAGGTGACCAATCGTGATCCCGACGTGATCGCGCCCGTCGATGCGAGAGATTCCCATCATGCGATGAGAAGTAGATGCTGCCATCCGCTCCGATTGCGGGCGATGATCGCACTATGCTGCCGGCTGCAAACGACCACTTCCTTGTGCCGGAGCGGCCGTCAACCGCGTAGAGATTATGGTCATCGGAACCAACGTAAACGGTGCCGTCGGCGCTAACCGCCGGGGAGGACTCGATGCCGCCGCCGGTGTGGAAGCTCCAACCCGCCCTGCCGTTTGGAAGTACCGCATAAAGGTAGCCGTTAGCGGCGCCGAAATAAATTGTGCCATCGGGGCCGATCGCTGGTGACGAAGGGAGGTCGGCGGAAGTCGCCTGGGCGCCAATAAACTTCCAGTTCAGCTTGGCCGTAGCTCCCTTATCTGCGACAGCGTAGAGGTCCGTGCCTACAGCAAAGTAGATCGTCCCGTCCGCGCCGATCGCGGGCGAGGAGTAGATGAAATCCTCGGCGCGAAACTTCCACTTCTGCGTGCCGTTGTTCGAATTGATTGCGTAGAGATTATGGTCAGCGGAGCCAGCGTAGACAGTACCGTTGGACCCGATTGCCGGGGAGGAAAAAACAGAGCCGTCAGTTGTGAACTTCCACTTTTTTTGGGCACCGGTCTCTCTGTCGATGAGCGCGTAAACTGCCGAATCCTCGCAGCCAATATAAATTGTGCCGTCTGAGCCTATAGTTGGGGATGAAATGAAGGGCTTGGTAGCGCTAAATTCCCACTTTTCTTTCCCGTTGGAATCGATCGCGTAGAGGTTGTGATCGTCCGAGCCGAAGTAGATTGTACCGTCTGCGCCGATCGCTGGCGAGGATTCAATCGGACCGCCCGTCTTGAACTTCCACTTGATATGTCCGTCGCCCGGGTCGAGAGCATAGAGGTTGTTGTCATGGGAGCCGACGTAGATCGTGCCGTCTGCGCCAATCGCCGGCGAAGAAGGCACCCCAGCGCCAATCAAGAGCGGCGTCTGCCACTTCTTTGCGGCTGTATTGGAGCCGATGAGGAACTGGCTCCGGCCGGAATGTGCGCGGTCATGGTGGAACATCGGCCAGATCGCGGCCTGTGGCCCGGCCGCGTTGGCAAACTGGATCGGGCTCGCCGCCAGGCAGGCGATGACCATCGCGCCGCCGGTCAGCTTTAGCGCCGCTGCTTTTGTGCTACGAATAATCATCTCCGGCATCAAGCCGGTGATGAGCGATCCTATGTTTTTGCCACGCTTCTGATATGGCATGCGGCTGAACTCGCCCGACTCAAAGCCTCTCGGAGGATTCGCCGACTCCAAGCCAGCTCGATACAACATCCATTAGCCGAAGTCAAAGCCCTTGAGCAGCAGTTTGGTGATGTGGGCGCCTATTGGCAGGCGTCAGGGGCATGAATAGTCCATCTCGGAAGCCATGGGCGCGCGTGATCGCACACGCGGACATGGACGCGTTTTACGCCTCGGTCGAAATTCTCGACCATCCCGAGCTGCGCGGAAAGCCAGTGATTGTCGGCGGGAGCAGCCGGCGAGGAGTCGTCACTTCGGCGTCGTATGAGGCGAGGAAATTCGGCGTGCGATCCGCGATGCCGACCGCGCAAGCCCGCGAACTATGCCCCAACGGCGTCTTCGTTCCCGGCCGGATGGCGCGTTACGTCGAAATCTCGCGCGAGGTGCGCAAGGTCTTCGAGAGCTTCAGTCCGGTGGTCGAGCCGCTCTCGCTCGACGAGGCGTTTATCGATCTGACCGGAACCGGGAAATTGCTCGGCCCGGCGCTCGATGTGGCGCGCGCGCTGAAGCTCCGGATGCGCGAGGTGACCGGGTTGGTCGTTTCGGTCGGACTGGCGCCGACCAAGATGGTCGCGAAAATCCTGAGCGACATGTCGAAGCCCGACGGGCTTCTGAGCCTGGGGCCGGAACACGTCCGCGACTTCCTCGAGCCGCTTCCCGTCGAAAGGCTCTGGGGCGTCGGACGCGTGATGTTGGAGCGGATGCACGCCGCCGGAATTAAAACCGCCGGCGAGTTGGCGCGCTTCGATCCCGCTGAACTGGTATCGCGCCTCGGCTCGATCGGCGCGCATCTTAATGATCTCGCTAACGGACGCGACGCGCGACCGGTCGTCGCGGATTGGCAGCGCAAATCCTATGGAGAGGAAAACACCTTCGAGCGCGACGTCGCGATCGATTCGCTCGAACTCGAGCGCACGCTTATCGCCCATGGCGAGGCGGTCGGATCGCGCCTCCGCGCCGACGGGGTTCGCGCGCGCACTGTAACGCTCAAGCTCAAGCTCGCGCGTCCGCTGGGCGGCGGGCGTTATCCGATCGTGACGCGAGCTTTTTCCCTGGATCGCGCGACCGATGACGGCGGACGGATCGCCGCGGCCGCGGCCAATCTGCGCTCGCGCGTGAAAGCCGGCGAGAGGATTCGCCTGGCCGGGATTCACGTGCACAACCTGGAACGTCCGGACTCCACGCAATTCGGCCTCTTCGACCCATCGCCCGCCGGGGCGTCGCGGCGATCCCGTCTGAACCGTGCGATCGATGAGGTCGCCCGCCGTTTCGGTGAAGACGCGCTGACTCGCGGGCTGGCCCGCGCCGAGCGCGCCGCACCGACCAGGCGGATCAAGTAGCATCGCGCAGGCTCATGTTGCGCGATTGGCTGGAGACGGGCGATCGCGATATTCTTATCAGTGCGGGAGACGTAGCGGGGTTTTGACTGATGGCAGCGAGGACGTTATTCGACAAAATTTGGGCGAGCCACGTGGTGGATCAGGAAGCTGGGCGGCCGGCGTTGCTTTATGTCGACCTTCACCTGGTTCACGAGGTGACCTCGCCGCAAGCCTTCGAGGGATTGCGCACTTCCGGGCGCAGCGTGCGCGCTCCGCGGCGCACGTTCGCGACCCTCGATCACAACATCCCGACCATCGACCAGTCGCTCCCGATAAGCGATCCCGATTCGGCCCTGCAGGTCGAAATGATGAGGCGCAACTGCCGCGAGTTCGGCATCAAGCTGTTCGACCTGGGCGCGCGCGAGCAGGGAATCGTCCACGTAATCGGACCAGAGCTGGGGCTGACCCAGCCTGGGATGGTAATCGTGTGCGGCGACAGCCACACCTCGACCCACGGCGCCTTCGGCGCGCTCGCGTTCGGGATCGGCACAAGCGAAGTGGAGCACGTGCTCGCAACGCAATGCTTGTGGCAATCCAGGCCGAGGACGCTGGAAATCCGGGTCGACGGCAAGCTTCCTCTGGGCGTCACCGCCAAGGACATAATCCTGGGGATCATCGGCGCGATCGGTACCGACGGCGCCACCGGCCAGGTAATCGAATATCGCGGCTCGGCGATCGAGAACCTCTCGATGGAAGAGCGGATGACGGTATGCAACATGTCGATCGAGGGTGGCGCGCGCGCCGGGATGGTCTCGCCGGACGCGACCACGGTGGAGTACTTGCGCGGACGCAAATACCTGGTCGATGGCGATGGGGCCGGATTCGAGAAACTCGCCCGGAGCTGGCTCGCGCTTGCCACCGACCAGGGTGCGAAATTCGATCGCACTATCAGCTTCGACGCCGCGAAGTTTGCGCCGCAGGTCACGTGGGGCACGAATCCGGCGCAGGTGGCGGAAGTGACGGGCAAGGTTCCCGACCCCGCCGGCTTCGCGGATCCCAACCAGCGGCGCGCGGCTGCCGGTGCTCTGGAGTACATGGGCCTCAGGCCCGGGACGCCGATCGAGGACATCAGAATCGAGCGGGTCTTTATCGGGTCGTGCACCAACTCGCGCCTGACAGACCTGGAAGCAGCTTCCCGGATTGTGAAGGGCCGCAAGGTTGCGACCGGGGTGCATGCGATGGTCGTGCCGGGCTCGCAACAGGTGAAGGCCGCGGCCGAGCGGCTGGGCCTCGATCGGATCTTCACGGAAGCCGGCTTCGAGTGGCGCGAGTCGGGATGCAGCATGTGCCTGGGAATGAACCCGGACATCTTGATGCCCGGTGAGCGGTGTGCGAGTACATCGAACCGGAACTTCGAGGGCCGCCAGGGAAAGGGCGGCCGTACGCATCTGGTCAGCCCGCAGATGGCAGCCGCGGCGGCGATCGAGGGTCATTTCGTGGACGTCCGCAACTGGGTTACCCGAACGTAGAAGCATGGCATACGGTTCAGAGACGCGAACCGTGAAGAATTACGGCGTTCCAACGTCAATAGCTGCTGAGTAGATAATGCGCGCATTTCGGAATTTCACGGGCTTGGTGGCTCCGCTCAATCGGTCGAACGTCGATACCGACCAGATTATCCCCAAGCAGTTCCTGAAGGCCGTGGTGCGGACCGGCCTGAAGCGCGGACTGTTCTTCGATTGGCGCCTTCGGCCGGACGGAACCGAGAATCCCGATTTTGTGCTGAACGCGCTGCGCTATCGAGGCGCCTCGATCCTGGTTGCCGGCCCCAACTTCGGATCGGGTAGTTCGCGCGAGCACGCGGTCTGGGCGCTCG
The DNA here is from genome assembly GCA_963830715.1 of uncultured delta proteobacterium. Taxonomy (GTDB): domain Bacteria; phylum Desulfobacterota; class Binatia; order Binatales; family Binataceae; genus CAVVMA01. The sequence goes on along the minus strand of CAWHNS010000015.1, from coordinate 42,399 downwards.
ACGATTTCGGGTTCAGGGCGGTAATCGCGCCGTCCTTCGCCGATATCTTTCGCAATAACTGCTTCAAGAACGGGATGCTGCCGATAACGCTGCCGGCGAAAGAGGTGGCGGCAGTTTTTGACGCCGTCGAGCGCCGGGAAGGCTATCGGCTCAGCATCGACCTTGCCGGGCAGCACGTTAGCGACGAGTTCGGATTGTCGGTGCGGTTCGAGATCGATCCGTTCCAGAAAAAGTGCCTCGTCGAGGGCCTCGACGAAATCGCGATGACGCTGCTGCACGAAGATAAGATCGCGGCCTTCGAGTCGCGTCATCCGGAGCCGTACCGGCAATTCTGAGCGCAAGGAAGGAATAGAGTCTGTGACCAAGATCAGGTTTCTCGCTTCGATGTTGGCGGTTCTGGTTCCGATAGCCGTTTGCAGCGCGGCAAGGGTCGAAGAAGAGGGTCCTGCGCCGCCGGAGACGATTGAAATCGCGACGTCGTTTCTCCCGCTGCTCGACGACGGCAAGTACAACGAGACCTGGGACGCACTCGCCACTCCTACCAAGAACATCGTCAACAAGGAGTCGTGGGCAAGCCTGATCTCCACCGAGCGCAAGCGGTTCGGCACTCTGGTGTCGAGGAAATTCGAGTCCGCGCAGTCCACCGGTTCCGTCAGGGGCGCGCCTGACGGGCAATACGTGCTGGTGAACTATCGGAGCGCCTTCAGCGCAAAGAAGGGAAACGAGACAGTGACGCTCACGCGCGACGAAGACGGCAAGTGGAGAGTGTTCCGATACGAGATCAGGCTGATCAGAAAAGGCGGCTAGAGCGCGACGATTCAGGCACATCTCCGACTGCCGGTCCGCCCGCTAAGGATTTCGTTCCGCGCATTATGACGGTCGAGCGGGAGCATCCTCGCGTCCGTCTCGACGCTTTTCTGACCGGACAACTCGGACCGGCCCAGTCGCGATCGCAGATCGGGCGAATGATCAAAGCGGGCCTGGTCACCGTGAACGGCGCGGCGGCGCGCGCTGCGAGCCTGCTTCGAGGCGGCGATCGGATCGAGATTGCGCCGCCGCCGCTTGCGACAGTGCCTCCCCGGCCTCCGGCCCCTGCCCCTGAGATCGAAGTGCTGTTCGCCGATGACGAGTTGATCGTGGTCAACAAGCCGGCCGGGATGGTGGTGCACGAGGCTCCGGATCATCGCGGCGCCACCCTGGTCGATGCGCTGCTCGCCCGCTTCCCGGAGCTCGCGGCGATTGCCGATCCCGACGGCGTGTTCCGCCCGGGCATCGTCCATCGGCTGGACAAGGACACCACGGGCGTGATGGTGGTGGCGCGTACAGTGTTCGCGCGCGCGGCCCTCGCGCGGCAGTTCAAGGAGCGCGCGGTGCGCAAGATCTATCTAGCGCTGGTTGAGGGAACCGTGACGCGAGACGAGATAACGATTGCGCGGCCGGTCGGGCGCCATCCGCGCGAGCGCAACCGGATGTCCATACGATCGAGGGCGCCGCGCGAGGCAGTGAGTCATGTCAGCGTGCTGGTCCGTTTCGCCGGCGATAGGGTGACGCTGGTGCGGGTGCGGCCTGAGACCGGGAGGACTCATCAAATCCGGGTGCACCTCGCCTCCATCGGGCATCCCTGCCTCGGCGATAAGCTTTATGGCGGCGCAAAGCCTGCCGGGCCGGGCGTCGGATTCGGGCGCCAGGCGCTGCACGCGCTAGCACTGCGGCTGAACCATCCGCTGAGCGAGGAGCGGCTTGAATTCATCGCTCCGCTCGGGCGGGACTTTGGTTCGTTCCTTGAGGCGCGTGGTCTGCAGACTGGAGAGGCAGCGATCCGGCGCTGGGTAGACGCGGAGTAGGAGTGGTTGACAACTTGAAGATGCTTGGTTAGATTCGTTGATCAGAACCCGCAAGAGATCCGATGCGGCGGGACCCGGAAGAACGCCCGCCTCCAAGCGACCCAGTTGTTCCAGAACGCCGCGCGGTGCTGGCTCTTTTAAGAGTTGTACGTTCCGTCCGCCGCCTCACACGGGGATTCAAGCGCCGAGTCTGGTCCCGGCGCATCTGCCAACGGAGAAGGTCTCGAACCAATATCGAATTGATTACACTTGGATCATATAGACCGACACGAAGTAGGAGGAGGGTTGCGGGGCAGGCACATGGGTAAGGCCAGAGGAGCGACTCGAAGCGAAGTCCACCAGCATCCGGCGGATACCGCAGACAACGGTTCGCCGCAGGTCGTGCACGAGGCCGGCGGTCCGTCGGCGGTGCTGGCCGATTCCGGGGTACTCAATCTGAAGGCGCTCAAGGGCGCCAAGATCACCGAGCTTGCGCACATGGCGCGCGATTTCAATATCGACGGCGCCACCAACATGCGCAAGCAGGAGATGATCTTCTCGATCCTCCAGGCGCAGGCCGCCAAGAACGGATCGATTCTGGGCGAAGGCGTGCTGGAGATCCTGCCCGACGGCTTCGGCTTCCTGCGCGCGCCCGACTACAACTATCTGCCCGGCCCGGACGATATCTACATATCGCCGAGCCAGATTCGCAAGTTCAACCTGCGCACCGGTGATGTGGTCTCGGGCCTGATCCGTCCGCCCAAGGAAGGCGAGCGCTACTTCGCGCTGCTGAAGGTCGAGTCGATCAACTACGAGGAGCCGGAGCGGGCCCGCGACAAGATCCTGTTCGACAACCTGACGCCGCTCTATCCGCAGGAGCGGATCAAGCTCGAGTACGATCGCGAGGATTACACCACGCGCATCATCGATCTGGTCGCGCCGGTCGGCAAAGGCCAGCGCGGGCTGATCGTCGCCGCGCCGTTCACCGGCAAGACCATGATGCTGCAGGCGATCGCGCGCGCGATCGCGCACAACCATCCGGAGATCGTGCTGATCGTGCTGCTGGTCGATGAGCGCCCCGAGGAAGTCACCGACATGCTGCGCTCGGTCAGGGGCGAGGTCGTAAGCTCGACCTTTGACGAGCCGCGACCCGTCACGTGCAAGTGGCCGAGATGGTGATCGAGAAGGCCCGGCGGCTGGTCGAACACGGCCGCGACGTGGTGATCCTGCTCGATTCGATTACCCGCTTGGCGCGAGCCTACAACACCGTCGTGCCGCCGTCGGGCAAGATCCTGTCGGGCGGAGTGGACTCCAACGCCCTGCACAAGCCCAAGAAATTCTTCGGCGCCGCCCGCAATACCGAGGACGGCGGCAGCCTGACGATCATCGCGACCGCCCTGGTCAACACCGGCAGCCGGATGGACGAGGTCATCTTCGAGGAGTTCAAGGGCACCGGTAACCAGCAGGTCGCGCTCGATCGAAGGCTGCTCGAGAAGCGCATCTTTCCGACTATCGATATCCTGCGATCGACGACCCGCAAGGAAGAGCTGTTGCTGCCGCGCAGCACGCTCAACCGGGTCTGGATCCTGCGCAAGCTGCTCTCCCAGCTCAACGCGGTCGAGGCGATGGAATTCCTGCTCGAGAAAATGGAGAAGACCAAGACCAACGAAGAATTCCTCGAATCGATGAACGCGTAGCTCGCGGCGCCGCTTTTGCCGGATGCCCATGAGCCGCGCGGCGCCGGAAGCCGCGCGGCTCTTTTCAAGCACTGCCCACTGCAGGGAGCGGGACGCTGTCGTGGAGAGGACCGGCATCACGCCTCAACCTTGTTCCCCCAAGCCGCCCCGTCTATCATGTGAAGTTTGAGGGTGAGAGGAGCCTTATGACCGAAATCAGCATGAAGCAGCTACTCGAGGCCGGAGTTCATTTCGGCCATCAGACCAGCCGCTGGAATCCGAAGATGAAGCCGTACATCTTCGGCGCCCGCAACGGAATCTACATCATCGACCTGCAACAGACCGTCAAGTTGTTCCGCACCGCCTACGATGTGGTACGCGACCTCTCCGCGCAGGGAGGAACGATGCTGTTCGTCGGCACCAAGAAGCAGGCCCAGGACATCGTTCGCGAGGAAGCCGAGCGCTGCGGCATGTTCTATGTCAACAATCGATGGCTCGGCGGGATGCTGACCAACTTCCAGACCATCAAGGCGTCGATCGAGCGGCTCAAGAAGCTCGAAGAGGTCATGGCCGATCCCGCGATGATCCAGGCGCTCACCAAGAAAGAGATGAGCGACAACGGCCGCGAGCACGGCAAGCTGATGGCGATGCTCGGCGGGATCAAGAACATGCGCAAGCTGCCGGACGCGCTTTGGGTGATCGACACCAAGAAGGAAGAGATCGCGGTGGCCGAGGCGCAACGGCTCGGAATCCCGGTGGTGGCGGTGGTGGACACGAATTGCGATCCGGATTTGATCGCCTACCGGATTCCCGGCAACGACGATGCGATCCGCGCAATCAAGCTGTTCACGGCCGCGATCGCGGACGCGATTATCGAGGGCAAACGCCTGATGGAGGAGCGGCAGAAGGGCCAGGCGGATCTCGCGACCGACGGCGGAGACGGTGGGATGAGCCCCGAGCCGCCGCAAGCAGTATAACCAACGGCTGGTCAGCTTAATCCGCCGCCGCATGGCGCGGCGTCGCGGACAAGCGGGCGGTCTTAAGTCCGAAACACAGGTCTAACGGTACAACTGGCGAATTGATGGCAGAACTCGACGCGAAATTGGTGAAGGAACTGCGCGAGAAAACCGGCGCAGGCGTGATGGATTGCAAGAAGGCGCTGGCGGAGAGCGGCGGCGATATGGAGAAGGCCGCGCTCTGGCTGCGCGAGAAGGGTATCGCGCAGGCCGCCAGGCGCGCGGGGCGGGTCGCGTCGGAGGGCTCGGTCGGCGCTTATATCCACGCCGGCGGGAAGCTGGGCGTGCTGGTTGAGATCAATTGCGAGAGCGACTTCGTCGCCAAGACGCCGGAGTTTCAGACCCTGGTCAAGGAAATCGCGATGCAGATCGCGGCTGCGAATCCGCGTTGCGTGCGGCGCGAGGAGCTTCCCGCCGAATTGATCCAGCAGGAGCGGCAGATCTACGCTCAGCAATCGGCGGGCAAGCCGGAGGCTATCGTGAGCAAGATCGTGGAGGGGAAGCTCGAGCGATTCTACCGCGATATGTGCCTGGCCGAGCAGAGTTATGTCCGTGATCCCAACCGCACGATCTCGGACCTGGTCGGCGAATACGTCGGCAAGCTTGGTGAGAAAGATCGAGATCCGGCGCTTCATGCGGTTCCAGCTCGGCGAGGGCCTGGACGGCAAGACCGCAGGCTAGGGAACCACGAGTCCGGCCGGGGAATTGGATTAGAGGGATCGAGATCTGATGGGCGAAGTCCAGAGCCCCTCTCCCGCCAAGCCGCGCTTCCGTCGAATCCTCCTGAAGCTCTCCGGGGAGGCGCTGGCGCCGGCCGAGGGCAGCGGGATCGACCTCGACGCAGTTGGGTACGTCGCGCTGGAGGTCAAGCAGGTCCTCGATCTGGGCGTGCAGACCGCGATGGTGATCGGCGCGGGGAACATCATGCGCGGCAGCGATTATGAAGCCCGCGGGATGGATCGCGCGACCGCCGATCAAATGGGGATGCTCGCGACGGTGATCAATGCGCTCGCCCTGCAAAACGCCCTGGAGCAACTGGGAGTCAGCACGCGGGTGCTCTCGGCGATCGAGATGCAGGCGCTGTGCGAGCCCTACATCCGGCGGCGCGCGGTGCGCCATCTGGAAAAGGGCCGGACGGTGATTTTCGCCGCCGGCACCGGCAATCCCTACTTCACCACCGACACCGCCGCGAGCCTGCGCGCGATGGAGATCGGCGCGGAGATCATCCTGAAGGCCAGCCATCACGTGGACGGCGTTTACGACCGCGATCCGGCGAACGATTCCTCAGCCAAACGCTTCGATCGCCTCACTTACCTCGAGGTCCTCCAGCGCAGCCTGAAAGTGATGGACTCGACCGCGATTTCCATGTGCATGGACTACCGGCTGCCGATCGTGGTTTTGAATTTGCGCAAGCCGGGTAATATAAGAAGGGCTGTGCTCGGAGAAACCGTCGGTACATGGGTGGAGAGCGGTCCACTGCCCTGAAAGTCGAATGAAAGACGACGTGATCGAATTGGCGCGCCACGAGATGGACCAGTCGGTCGCGGCCTTCAGGCACGAGTTGTCGCGGGTCCGGACCGGGCGGGCGTCAACCGCGCTGCTGGAGGGATTGCACGTCAACTACTACGGCGCGAAGACCCCGCTAAGACAGTTGGCGGGGCTGGCCGCGCCCGACCCCGCCTGCTCGTCATAACGCCCTACGACAAGGGCGCGACTCACGAGATCGAAAAAGCGATCCAGACTTCCGACCTCGGACTGACTCCGATGAATGACGGCAAGGTGATCCGGATTCCGATTCCGGAACTCACCGAAGAACGGCGCAAGGAACTCGTCAAGCACGTACGCAAGATGGCCGAGGACTTCCGGGTCTCCGTGCGCAACCATCGCCGCGACGCGAACGAGATGTTGCGCGACCTGCACAAGGAGAAGAAAATCGCCGACGACGACCTGCACACCGCCGAAGCCCGCGTGCAACAATTCACCACTGAATTCATCGAAAGGCTCGACAAGGTGCTTGCCGCCAAGGAAGCGGAGATCATGGAGGTCTAGCCGGGGTCGAACCGAGACTTCGGGCCGGCGCGACGCGCCAATCGTCAGCGATATCAAGTGGCCACATCACTCCCACTCGACGAATTCCCCAATCTCTCGCTTGATCCGGCGCGATTGCCCCGTCACGTCGCGATCGTGATGGACGGTAACGGGCGCTGGGCCACGCATCGCGGGCTGGCCCGCTCCGAGGGCCATCGCCGCGGCAAAGACTCGGTCCGCGCGGTGGTCGAGGCCGCGCGCGAGCTGGGCATCCCGTATCTGACGCTCTTCGCGTTCTCGAACGAAAACTGGCTGCGTCCCAACACCGAAGTGCGCTTCCTGATGCAGCTCTTCCATCGCTACCTCATGACCGAGACCAAGCGCATGATGAAGCGCGGCATCAAAGTGGTCGCGCTCGGAGACACCGAACGCCTCCCGCTCCAGGTCAGGCGCGCCCTCGCCGAGACCGTGGAGCTGACCTCACAGAACCGCGAACTGACGGTCGCATTGGCGTTGTCGTACGGCGGACGTCAGGACCTGGCGCGCGCCGCGAGACGAATCGCGCTCGATGTCGCGGCGGGGATCGTCGCCCCAGATCAGATCGACGAGCACGCGGTCGCCTCGCGGCTCGACACCGCCGGCTTGCCCGATCCGGACCTGCTGATTCGGACTTCGGGGGAGCTGCGGCTCTCCAATTTCTTTCTTTTTCAGCTTGCCTACACCGAGCTGTATTTCACCGAAACGCTATGGCCTGACTTCCGCGAACGCGAGTTCCTGAGCGCGCTCTCCGCCTATCAGATGCGCGAGCGGCGGTTCGGATCGCTCGAGAGCGGTTCCAACCACCGCCTGCGTGCTGCGAACTAGGCTCTGGACCGCCCTGGTCGCGCTGCCTGCGGTACTGGCGCTGGTGGTGCTCGCTCCCGCCTGGCTGTTCAGCGGGGTTATCGCCGCGCTTACCGGGGTGGGGCTCTACGAGATTGGGCTGATGACCGGCGTGCGCCGCCCGCTGCCGATCGTGCTCCTGATGCTCGCCGGCGCGACGCCGGCCGCGTTCTTCCTTTACGGCGGACGCGGAAGCCGCATCGCAGCGGCCTCGGTGGGTGCGGCGATGCTGGCATTGGTCGCTATGGTCGCCGTCACCGGCGCCGACGACAGTCGAGAAGGTACGCCGTTGACGATACTCGGCGCTCTATACGTTGGGGTGATGTTCCCATACTTCGCGCTGCTTCGAGCCCGCGCGGGCGGTATCGAAATTCTCCTGCTGATGCTGTTCGTCGTGATCGCGAGTGACACGGGAGCCTATTTCGCGGGCCGATTCCTGGGGCGGATCAAGCTCTTGCCGAGGGTGAGTCCCAACAAGACTGTGGAAGGCGCGGTCGGAGGGCTTTTTCTGTCGGTCGTTGCCGGAGTGCTAATCGGCAGCCTGCTGGTGCCGGACTGGCCGCTGTCGAGCCGGGCCATCATCTCGTGCGCTATCGGCGCGATGGCGCAGGTGGGCGATCTCGCCAATTCGGCCTACAAGCGGGTCGCGGGAGTCAAGGATTCGGGATGGATTTTCCCCGGACACGGCGGACTGCTCGATCGTGCTTCGAGCCTAGTCTTCGCCGTGGTCTTCACTTATTATTATACCCAGTGATGCCGCCAGGCACGTCCTTTAAGCTGCCCTCCACGAGCCAAGCGCACGCTCAAAGGAGTCTATGCTGACCTCGATAATTGCGGCGGTCGTGATCCTGGCGGTGCTGATTGTGGTGCATGAGGCCGGTCACTTCGTGATGGCGAAGCGGTGCGGCGTCCGGGTGCTGCGGTTCTCGATCGGTTACCCTCCCAAAGTCTGGTCGTTCCGCCGGGGCGAGACCGAATACGCACTGTCGGCGACCCCGCTTGGCGGCTACGTCCGGATGCTCGGCGACGAGATCGGCGACGAGCCGGGTCTCGGCGACAGCGAGACCTTGCTGAAGGAAACCGGGCTCGACCTGTTCGTCCGCGGCCAAGGTCGCGGACTCCCCGATCGCGGCTCCGGATTCCGATGGCGAACTTCTTGCGCTGGCTCATCGCGCGGCGCCTGCGATCGGCGATCAGAAGAGCGCTGCGATCTTCGGCCACCGGCTGAGTCCGCTCGAATCGACGCTGCTTTCCGAAATCGAACGGGTCGGGTCGGTACCGGACGCGATCAAGGCGATCGCAGCCAGACGCCCGCCTGAACTGGTCGAAACCCTGAAGGCCCGTTCCTTTCCAACTCAGAGCGTTGCCAAGCGGATTCTGATCGTGATCGCCGGTCCGCTGGCGAACTACGTGTTTGCTCCGGTGGCGCTCGCGATCGTCTTCATGTACGGCGTGCCGTACCTGCTGCCGACCGTCGGGCAGGTGAAGGCCGGGATGCCGGCCGCGACCGCTGGTCTGCGCACCGGGGACCGCATCCTCTCGATCGACGGCCGTCCGCTGAAAACCTGGAACGAACTGTCGGATACGGTTAAAGGCGGCGACGGCCGGGCGCTTAAGATCGAGTTCGCGCGAGAAAGTGTTAACGGCGGCGCCACGCACGGAGTTTTGGTGCTCAGGCCGGTGCGCGAACATGAAACCGGCACTCCCGAAGCGCACGGCAACTGGGTAATCGGAGTCATGCCGCGGGGCGACTCCATAGTGCAGCGGCTGGGTCCGGTGTCCGCGACCGGTCACGCGTTTGTCGAGACCGGAAAGATGACCGTGATGCTGGTCTCCGGAATCGCGGAGATAGTCCGGCGATCGACTCCTATTCGGGAAGCGCTCGGCGGACCGATCATGATCGCGCAGTTGGCCGGCCAGCAGGCCCATCAGGGATTTGCCAACGTCGCACTCTTCACGGTCATGCTGAGTATCGAACTCGCCATCATCAACCTGCTGCCGGTGCCGATGCTCGACGGAGGCCATCTGGCCTTCTTCCTGGTCGAGTGCGTGCGCGGCAAGCCGGTCACCGTGCGTCATCGCGAGATGGCGCAGCGGTTCGGGTTGGTCGTGCTGGTGGCCTTGATGGCCTTCGTCATCTTCAATGATATCTCGCGAATTGTTCAGGGATAAGCTGCTGCTGCGGCAGAGCGTCTCGATCGGCCCCGTGCTGGGCCTGGACACCGGAACTCCAATCGCAAGCCTCGGGCTGGTAGCCAACGGGCGGACAATCGCGGACCTGTCGCGCGCGGCTGGCCCGCACGGCGCGTCGTTGCCCGACCTGGTCGCGGAGTTGCTCCGCGGCACGGGTGTTGGTATCCGTGAGCTGGCCGGAGTCGCGGTTGGAATCGGCCCGGGCTCGTTCACCGGACTCAGGATCGCGCTCAGCTACGCCAAGGGTCTGGTCGCGGCGATCGGATGCCCAATCGTGGGGATTCCGAGCCTTGACGCGATGGCGCTCGGCGCCCTCGATTCGCTGGCGGACAGATCGGAGGCGGGTGCTTCGGAGTCCCTCTGGCAGGATTTCATTTGCCCGGTTCTGGACGCGCGCAAGGGGGAAGTTTATGCGGCTCTTTACCGGATAGTGTCCGATAGGTTACAGAAGCTGTCGGATGATCTGGTGGTGAAGCTCGAGTGGTTGGTCCCGCGGATTCCGGATAAGACGGTGCTTGTGGGGGACCGAAGGGCTGCGGATGCGAACTCCCTAATCGGTGCGCAAGGCAGGCGAGCGACGACGCTTGCAGACAGCGACTTGCCCGCGCGGGGCAGGTCGATTGCGGCGTTGGGCGCGGCCGGATTTGCGCGAGGTGAGGCGGAGCAGGCTGTCATCCTGGAACCTCTTTATGTCAGGCCGCCTGAGGCAACGCTCAGGGCGGCCGGCCGGCGCGAACCGGACAGAAGTCGGAACGGAGGGGCTATGGAGCAGAGAGAAGTCGATCTCATTCAACAGCTTGCAGCCCGCGACGAGGAGTTGAAGGCGCTCTACCACGAGCATCTCGACCTCAAGCGGCAACTCGAAACGTTTCGCGGCAAGCTCTATCTCACCGCGGCGGATGAAGTGGAAATGAAGAGAATTCAGAAGCTCAAGCTGGCCTCGAAAGATCGGATAATGATGATTCTGCATCGCCATCAGAACGAGGCACGCTGAACGGCAGGCGCTCCGCGATGCGCGCGCGATTTCCACCGCAATGCCCAGTCATACGATATCGGTATTGGTCGAAAACGAATTCGGCGTTCTGGCGCGCGTCTCGGGGCTGTTCTCCAGTCGCGGCTTCAATATCCAGTCGCTGACCGTCAACGAGGATCCGTCCGACCCCACGGTCTCCCGAATCGTGCTGGTCACCTCGGGCGACGACCAGATCCTCGAGCAGATCAACAAGCAACTGAACAAGCTCGTCTCGGTCATCAAGGTGACCGACTTCAAGGACGTGGAGACCGTCGACCGCGAGATGGTGATGGTGAAAGTCGCGGTGGATGAGCGCACGCGCCCGGAGATGGATTCGATCGTCGTCGGCGTTTCGCGCCCACGTGGTCGATATCGGGCCGCGTTCGGTGACGGTGGAAATCACCGGCGACTCGGACAAGATCCAGGCGTTTATCGCGCTGGTGCGCCCGCTTGGAATCAAGGAAGTGGTGCGCTCGGGCAAGATCGCGATGGCGCGGTCGGTCCAGCCCATCGCCAATCACGGCCGCGCCCGCGCCAATCAGGAGTAGCGAATGAAGGTCTATTACGATCGCGATGCGGATCTGAGCGCGCTGAAACCCAGGAAGATCGCGATCCTCGGTTTCGGCAGCCAGGGCCATGCCCACGCGCTCAATCTGCGTGACAGCGGGATGGACGTGCGGGTTGGCCTGCGCAAGGGCAGTCCGTCGTGGGACAAGGCTGCAAAGCACGGACTGAGCGTGCTGGAAACGGCCGAAGCGGCGAAGCAGGCCGACCTCATCATGATGCTCGTGCCGGACGAGATGGGCTCCGACATCTATCAGAGCGAGATCGGACCATTTCTGACGGCCGGCAAATCCCTCGCTTTCGGCCACGGCTTCAATATCCATTTCAAGTTCATCCAGCCTCCCAAGGACGTCAATGTCTTCATGATCGCGCCCAAGGGTCCCGGACACCTGGTGCGTTCCGAATACACCAAGGGCCGTGGCGTGCCGTGCCTGCTCGCGGTGCATCAGGATCCTTCCGGCGATACCAGGAAAATCGCGCTCGCCTATGGCGCCGCGATCGGCGGTGCCCGCGCCGCGCTGCTGGAAACCTCCTTCAAGGAGGAGACCGAAACCGATCTGTTCGGCGAGCAGGCGGTCTTGTGCGGCGGCCTGACCGAGCTGATTCGGGCGGGCTATGAGACCCTGGTCGAGGCCGGCTACGCACCCGAAATGGCCTACTTCGAGTGCGTGCACGAGGTGAAGCTGATCGTGGACCTGATCTACGAGGGCGGCATCTCGAACATGCGCTACTCGATAAGCAATACCGCCGAGTACGGCGACATGACGCGCGGCAAGCGCGTGGTGGGAGCGCCCTCGCGCGAGGCGATGAAGAAGCTGCTCGCCGACATTCAGTCGGGCAAGTTCGCCAACGAATGGATAGAAGAGTACCGCGCGGGCCTGCCTCACTTCCGCGAATTGCGCAAAGAGGGCGAACATCATCCCTCCGAGGAAGTCGGGCGCAAGCTGCGGTCCTTCATGCCGTGGCTGGCCAGCGAGCGGCTGGTCGACAAGTCGAAGAACTAGGCATTGGACAGTATCGCGCGCCCGGAACAGCAACAGCGTCGCCGACAGCCGCAGGGGATGCTCGCCCGCATTGCCGCGACGATCGGAATCGCGGTTGAGGGTGCGGCGATGGCTCTGGCCACCGGCATCGCGGGCCTTGCGGTTGCGCTGGTCGGCTTGCACTGGCTGGGTCTTGCGATGGTGCTGGTCGCGATCGCGATTGGCGCGTTCTTTCGCGACCCGGAACGCGTTCCGCCCTCGCGCCCGGGAATCGTGCTCTCGGGCGCCGACGGCCGCGTCACCGATATTGGCGAGGGACGCCCCGAGCGGCCTTCCGGAGGGCCGGTTTCGCCGTGTTTCGGTCTTCATGTCGCCGCTCAACGTGCATGTCAATCGCGCGCCCGTCAGCGGGGAAGTCGTCGCGCTGACCCACACGCCGGGCGAGTTTCACGCCGCCTTCAGCGACCATGCCAGCGAACATAATGAGCGCAACCTGATCGTGATCGATGACGGCGCGGGGGCGCGGCACGCTATGGTTCAAGTCGCCGGCTACCTCGCCCGCCGCATAGTCTGCCGCCTGCGCGAGCATGATAGGATACAAATAGGGGAGCGTATCGGGCTGATCATGTTCGGCAGCCGCGTCGATCATTTCATGCCGTTCGAGATACCGCGTCGCGGTGCAGGTCGGCGATCGCGTCAGGGCAGGAGAGAGCGTGATCGGGGAGCTTACGCAATGAGGAAACGCCGATTCGATCGCGACGGCGGTGAACGGCGCCCGCGTGCGTCTGATCTCCGGCCGCTTTCGCGAACAGCGCAGGAAAGTTGCCGCCCCGCTCAGGCGCGGCGTCTTCCTCCTGCCGGTTACAATCACCTCGCTCGGCCTGATGGCGGGCTTCTACTCGCTGGTGTCCGCGATCAATGCGCACTTCGAGCTCGCCGCGGTGATGATCCTGGTGGCCTTCATCTGCGACGGACTCGACGGTCGTGTCGCGCGCGCTCTCGCGCACCTCCAGCCAGTTCGGCGTCGAGTACGACAGCCTGTCCGACGTGGTCGCGTTCGGGGTCGCGCCGGCCGGGTTGGTCTATACCTTCGCCGTGCGCCCGCTCGGGCGCTGGGCATGGATCGTCAGCGGGATCTTCGTGGTCTGCGCGGCGCTGCGGCTCGCCCGCTTCAATATCCAGACCGGCAGCACCGACAAGCGGCGCTTCATCGGACTTCCCGTTCCGGGCGCGGCCGCGATGATCGCGACGCTGGTGCTGGCGTACAGCTACTTCGAGCTCGACTCGCCGCGAGTGCTGGCAGCGGTGGCCGGCGCCGCTCACGGTAGGCGCTGTCTGCGGCGATGATCTCGCGCGTTCCCTATCCGAGCTTCAAGTCGGTGAATCTTCGCCGCACTGCACCGGTTGAGATTCTGGTCGGCGTTCTGGTCGCGGCGGCGTTCCTGTTCGCGATGCCGCAGGTTACCGTGTTCGCCGCGGCGACCGTCTATGTGCTGTCCGGCCCGCTGCTGATGCTCAAAGGCGAAAAGATGACCAGGAAGACGCCCGTGCTGCGTCCGGTGGCGGCGGGCGGCGAGAGCCGGGAGACCGGGGCGCGACGATCCGAATCCGAGGCCGACCCGAAGATAACCGGCGCGCTGCCGGCCCGTAGCGATAGGCCTTAAGCGTCGGGAGTGCATCAGTTTGAAATTGGTCAGGTTTTCGGCCGCGTTGCGTGCTCGATCACTCGGAACGGCTGATCGATAGTGGCATCGGCGCACTCCTAGCCGCTCGTCCCAGGATTTTCCGCGCGCGATCTCATCGCCAGACGTATGGTGAGATCCGCGACCCGATACCACAACTCCCCCAAGTCCTCGTCCTTGACGTAAGCTTTTCGCGCGTGCCGCTCGGACATGCCGGAGATGCTGCTCACCACGGCCGCCGCGATGGACCGAGCCACCGGAAGTAGGCTCTCACGCTTTTGCGGCGACAGCGCTGGCATGTCGGATAGCAGCCTCTCGATTTCGTCGTATGGGCTCATTGACCGTAAGGGGGCGGCCCGGTTCGCGCGGTTCGCCGTCCACTTAACCTCGGGAGAAAACGTCATAGTCTTTTGTCACTTCTACCGGCCTGCTGACGTGCGCTTGCCACCCTGGGTAACACCGTTTGTGAACCCATCGATCCTTTCCGATGCACACGGAGTTTCTGGAGTCCTCGGTATCAACAGGCCCAGGCTCTCTGCAACTCGGATTCACGCATGGAACCAACATGGTTTTCCTGCTTTCCTTTCCCGCCCTTCATTTTTGTTCGCGTTACATTTCAGCCTACAACTTGCGGGCGGCGCGCTGAAGGGGCCGCAAGGCCGTCACCCGAGGTTTTATCCACAAGCGAAACCCTGCGCCGGAGCCGCGTGTTACTTTCCCTTGAGGCGCGGGTCGTCACTTGCGACGCAGGGTTTCTCGCCTTGACTTGGCTTGCGGCGCCCGCCTAGAATGAATTTGTTATGTTGTTCTGTGCGCTGTTGCTGACGCTGCTGCTCGGACTGGGCCTTAGTGAGGCCCACGCCGGGTGCGTCGCGCGACAAGCCTGAACGGCTCGAAATTTCGCGACGAGCGCCCCGGGCGATGGGCCAAAGCGGACCGCCCGGGGCGTTTTTCTTTGTGCGCGGTTCGCCGGCCCATGACGGTTGGGGCATGATGAGGTGAAAGACATGGCTGAAGCGGATCGCACTCCATCCGATAGCGGCGACTGGGTACGCATTTTCGACACCACGCTGCGCGACGGCGAGCAATCGCCCGGCGCGACGATGAACGTCGAAGAGAAAGTCGCGCTCGCACGCCAACTCGAACGGCTCAACGTCGACGTGATCGAAGCCGGCTTCGCGGCCTCCTCTCCCGGCGACTTCGAATCCGTGCAGCGCGTGGCCCAGGCGGTGACCACGCCGGTGGTGCTGAGTCTCTCGCGCACCCGCGAGCAGGACGTGGATCAGGCGCTGACCTCAGTGGACAAGTCGGCGCGTCCCGGAATCCATATCTTCATCGCGACCTCCGATATCCATCTCAAGTACAAGCTCAACATGACCCGCGAAGACGTGCTCGACGCGGCCACCTGGGCGGTCACGCGCGCGCGCGAGCATCTGGACTATATCGAGTTCTCCGCCGAGGACGCCTCGCGAAGCGATTGGGATTACCTGGTCACGATCTGCACCGAGGTCATCAGGGCGGGCGCGAAGATCATCAACCTGCCCGACACGACCGGCCACGCGATTCCCGAGGAATACGGCCGGATGTTCGCCTTCCTGCGCGAGAAGGTGCCCGGCGCCGACAAGGTCATCTGGAGCGCGCATTGCCACAACGACCTGGGGCTGGCGGTGGCGAACTCGCTCGCCGCGATCGCGAACGGCGCGCGCCAGATCGAATGCACGATCAACGGGATCGGCGAGCGCGCGGGCAATACCTCGATGGAAGAGGTCGTGATGGCGTTGAAGACGCGCCGCGACCTGCTCCGCGTCGAGAGCCGGATCAATACGCGCCAGATCTATCCCGCCTCGCGCCTGCTCTCTCAGGTCATCGGGCAGCCGGTGCCGCTCAACAAGCCGATCGTCGGCGACAACGCCTTCGCCCACGAGGCCGGGATTCATCAGGACGGCGTGCTCAAGTACAAGCTGAACTACGAGATCATGAAGCCCGAGGAAATCGGGATACCGTCCAACAAGCTCGTGCTCGGCAAGCATTCCGGCCGCCACGCGTTCACGAACCGTCTGACCGTGCTGGGCGTCGATACCGCGGCGATCGATCTCGACAAGGCCTTCGCCGAGTTCAAGGCCTTGTGCGACAAGAAGAAAATGGTCTACGACGACGACATTCTGGCGCTGGTCAGCGAGGAGTTCCGGCGCTCGACGGATCACTTCGCGCTGGTCGATCTCGAGGTGAGCTCATCGAGCAAGGAGACGCCGCAGGCCCGGGTCACGATGCGCGTGAACGGCGACGAGCGTACGGAATCCGCCGCCGGCGACGGGATGGTCGATGCGTGCTACAAGGCGATTCTGAAGATCGCCGGCATGAGTCCGACCTGGAGCGCTATTCGGTCAAGGCAATCACGGGCGGGACCGACGCGCTGGGAGAGGTAAGTTGCCTGCTGGCTGAAGAAGGGATGACGGTTGCGGGCCACGGCGCTCATAGCGATATCATCATGGCGAGCGCGCTCGCGCTGGTTAACGCACTCAACCGGCTGCGGGCCCGCGGTCGCGCGCCGCAGGTGCGCGCATACGACGGACCATAGCGCCGTGACAGCTAAGGTCGATCACGAAAACGCCAAGCCCAACCCGTCATTCTGAGGACCTCCGGCCGAAGAATCCCTGCCACAGAGCTTGGGCGCACGGCAGCGGCAGGGATTCTTCGCTTCGCTCAGAATGACGTGGAAGTTGGACCGCGGCTTTCAGGGGCTTGCCGCGATGGCGCCAGTTGGGCGAATTGCTAGAGCGTCTGGTGTGGAAAAGCGCACGCTCCGTCCATCGAAGTAGCGTCACGTCGAAGAAAAATAGTATCGCCCCGCCTGTTCGATCATTCGCCCGTCCGGCTGACTAATGGCTTATAAAATTCTGGCCCTCAAAGGCGACGGCATCGGACCCGAAGTCGTCGCCGAAGCGATTCAGGTCCTGAAGATCGTCGCCCGGCGTTCGGCGGTCGATCTCGAATTCAAGGAAGGCCCGATCGGCGGTCACGCACTCGATTCGCGCGGCACGCCGCTGCCGGACGAGGTCCTCAAGCAGGCGCAGGAGAGCGACGCGATCCTGCTCGGCGCGGTCGGCGGTCCCAAGTGGGACAATCCCAATGCGGAGAAGCGCCCGGAGCAGGCCCTGCTCGGGCTGCGCAAGACGCTGGGGCTGTTCGCGAATCTGCGGCCGGTCAAGACCATCAGGGAACTGATTCCCGCCTCGCCCCTGAAACCGGAAATCGTAAGCGGCGTCGACCTGGTCGTGTTGCGGGAACTGACCGGCGGAATCTACTACGGGCAGCCGAGCGAGAAGCGAAAGACCGGCAACGGCCGCGAGGCGGTCGACACCTGCTTTTACTCGGAGCAGGAGATCGAACGCGTGGTGCGTTTCGGCTTCGAGCTTGCGCAGAAGCGGCGCAAGCGGCTGACTTCGGTCGACAAGGCCAATATCCTGGCTACGTCGCGGCTGTGGCGCGAGATCGCCGTCGAGTTGAGCGGCGAGTTCAAGGACGTGACCTTCGAGAACCAGTTGGTCGATTCGATGGCGATGCACCTGTTGCGCCGGCCCAGGGACTTCGACGTAATCGTGACCGAGAACATGTTCGGCGATATCCTGACCGACGAGGCCTCGATGCTGGCCGGATCGATGGGGCTGCTGCCATCGGCGTCGCTGGGCGAAGAGTTGAACAGCGCCGGATATCGGATTGGCCTCTACGAGCCGATTCACGGCAGCGCGCCGGATATCGCGGGCCGCGATGAGGCCAATCCGCTGGCCGCGATTCTCTCGGCCGCGATGTTGCTCGAACATTCGCTTGGGATGCGCACCGACGCCGAGCTGATCGAGCGCGCGGTCGAGGCGGTGGTGCGCGAGGGTTACCGCACGCGCGACCTTCACGCCGGCGGCACGACCAAGCTGGTGGGGTGCAAGGCGATGGGACGGCTGGTGCGTGAACGAGTCGAAAGCCTGGAAGCGGAAGCCTGAGATGAGCGCGGCACCCGGCCGCGATTTGAAACTGGCGATCGTCGGCGCGACCGGCACGGTCGGCGCCCGGCTGGTGGAGCTGATCGACGAGCGCCGGTTTCCATACGCGGAGTTGAAACTGTTCGCGTCCCCGGTGTCCTCAGCCCAGAGCGTCGAGGGCGAAGAG
This sequence comes from uncultured delta proteobacterium, assembly GCA_963830715.1. Taxonomy (GTDB): domain Bacteria; phylum Desulfobacterota; class Binatia; order Binatales; family Binataceae; genus CAVVMA01. Next base: position 24,379 of record CAWHNS010000015.1, on the reverse strand, counting down.
CACGAATATCCGGTTGGCGCGCTTCGCGACCCCTCCGAGTTGGCCGCCTTCGACGTCGCGTTTCTGGCGGTCCCGGAGGAGTACGCCGCCGAGATAATCAAGGCACGCCCGCGCCCGGTCCTTATCGATCTGAGCCGCGCTGCCCGCGCGATCGCAAATGCGCCGCTGGTAGCGCCGGGACTCACCCCCGCCCGGAAGATCGGTGAGCTTGCCGCAGCCGGTCTGTTTGCGATTCCCCATCCGGCGGCCTACGCCGTCAGTACCCTCCTGCGCGCCCTCGACGATCGGGCGGAGTTCGCGGCCGTCACGATCATCGTCGGCGCCAGCTCCGGCGGCAGAGAGACCATGAGCCGGCTTATCGAGCAGTCTGCCGATCTGATGAACGCGCGGCTCGAGGTGCCGGAGGGCGAGACGCAGCTCGCGTTCAACATATTTGCGGACCGGCGCGCGGCGGAAATTGCGCAGGAGATCGCTTCGCAGGTCGCATCGCTGATCGGTTACGCACCCTCGATGGTGCTGCAGGTTGCGCAGGCGCCGACGCTTCACGGCACCGCGCTGGTGCTCTGCAGACCAGGCAGCGACGCGACTTTGCGCCGCAAGCTCCGCGAAGCGCCCGGCCTGCTGCTGATCGAGGAGGACGAGGGATTTCACGGTGTGGTGGACGCGGTTGGCGAGGACGCGGTCGTCGTAAGAATTGTCGAGCAACCGGCCGGGGTCGCGCTTTGGTGCACGTTCGACAGCGCGCGGCTGACCGCGATTTCGGCGCTGTGGGTCGCGGAGAACCTGATGCCGAGGATCCGCTCGGCGCCGGCCTGATCGCGCCAAGATGCAGATCAAGCTCACGATCGAGTACGACGGCACCAACTACGCGGGCTGGCAGTATCAAAGCGGACAGGATTCCATCCAGGCGCGAGTCGAGGCGGCGCTGGAGCGGATCTTCGCGGAGAAAATCCGCGTGCGTGGCGCGGGTCGCACCGACGCCGGCGTTCACGCATTGGGGCAGGTTGCCGCCTTCAGGTTGCCGCGATTGTTTGACCGCCACGAGCTTCGGCGCGCGCTCAACGCCTTGCTCCCGCCTGACATCGTGGTGCTCGACGCCGCCGAGGCGGCCGACGACTTCGATCCCAGGCGGCACGCGAAGCAGAGAGCGTACGAGTATCGCATCCTGAACCAGGCTCTCCCTTCGGCCTTCGAATATCGCTACGCGTGGCTGGTGCGGGATCCGCTGGATCTGGCCGCGATGGACGCGGCGGCGCAATTGTTCCTCGGCCGGCACGACTTCGCGTCTTTCAGAACGCTCGGCTCGGAGGTAAGGACCACGGTCCGATGCGTTCAACTGAGCCGATGGTCGCGCGAGGGATCGCGCCTCAAGTATCGGATTGAAGCTGACGGGTTTCTCCGGCACATGGTGCGAACGATGGTCGCGACGATGGTGGAGACCGGGCGCCGGCGGCTCGATCCGGGCGCCGTGCCCGAGCTGATCGAGCGGCGCGATCGCACTTTTGCCCCCGCCTGCGCGCCCGCGTGCGGCTTGTTTCTGGTCGAGGTCCGCTACTGACTGCGGGTCGCGGCTGTTCAAATCTTCGCTCAAATCGCAGAAAAAAGCGGATTTTCGATGCGCTTCCCTTGAAAAATCCGTCACACTGGTTCACCCTTTGATGAGCCCGGAAGGGCCGTAAGGAGGAGGATTGATGACCCAGTCGCAGGTCTCGGCTCATCTCGCGGAAAAGGTCGGCATCACCAAGAAACAGGGGAAGGCGGCCCTCGAGGAGTCTCACCGCCCTGATAGTGAAGCAACTCAAGAAGGAAGGAGCGCTGCGCCTGGCCGGACTCGGCATCTTTCGCAAGCGCAAGACCAAGGCGCGTGTCGGGCGCAACCCCGCAACCGGGGAACCGATCAATATTCCCGCGCGCACCCGGCTGCGCTTCACGGCGGCCAAGGCACTCAAGGACTCGGTGCTCGGATCCAAATAGTCCGGGAGCCGCGGGCTCGCACGGAAGAAGCTCCGCGGTCTGCGTTCGGGGGAGCCTCATACTTGCCTGAAGCGAAGGGGAGAAGCGATTGCGATCGGCTCTCACCTCGCTTCAGGAGACCTATGCGTCATTGGTCAACCGCGACTGCGGATGGCATGAGATTTCCTTCGACTACGCTCAGGACAGGCTCTCGCGCAGCGATTGCTAGGGGCGGTCCTTGCCCTTGTCGCTCGCAGAGTTCCTCGTGCGCCGCACGCGTTCGAGGTATTCGCGGATGCGTGTTTCGTAGCCGCGATCGGATGGAAGATAGTACCGCGCTTGCGAGAGCTCGTCGGGAGCATAGCTCTGTTCGACGAGTGCGCCCTCGTAGTCGTGCGGGTAGAGATAGTTCTCGCCGTATCCCAGCCGGCGCATCAGCGGGGTCGGAGCGTTGCGCAGATGAAGCGGCACGGGCAACGCGCCGTGAAGCTCGACATCCTTGCGCGCGGCCATCATCGCGCGATACGAGGCGTTCGACTTGGGCGCGCTCGCAAGATAGGTGACGCCCTGGGCGAGCGGGATCACTCCCTCGGGCAGGCCCACGAAATCGACCGCGTCCTTGACCGCGATCGCGACCTGGAGCGCGCGCGGGTCGGCGTTGCCGACGTCTTCCGAAGCGAAGATTACCATCCGGCGCGCGATGAACAGCGGGTCCTCGCCGGCTTCGACCATCCGGATCATCCAGTAGACCGCCGCATCGGGGTCGCTGCCGCGCATGCTCTTGATGAAGGCGGAGATCACGTTGTAGTGCTCTTCGCCGGCGCGGTCGTAGAGCAGCGCCTTGTGCTGGGCGGCTTCACCGACGCGATCGCGCGTGATGAGGTTGGTGCCGCGTGGCGCGCCAGTTCCGCCGCGACTTCCAGCGTATTCAGCGCGCGGCGCGCGTCGCCTCCGCCAAGCGCGATCAATTCCGCTTCCGCATCAGCGGGGAGCTCGAGGTCGAGCTTGCCGAGTCCGCGTTCGGTATCGTGGAGCGCGCGACGCACCAGCGTTGCGATGTTCTCCTCGGTGAGCGGACGCAGCACCAGCACGCGGACCCGCGAGAGCAGCGGTGATACGACCTCGAACGACGGATTCTCGGTGGTGGCGCCGATCGAGCGTGATAAGTCCGCTCTCGACGTGCGGGAGCATCGCGTCCTGCTGCGCGCGGTTCCATCGATGGATCTCGTCGATGAAGACCACGGTGCGCTTGCCGTCCATCGCATGCCGCCGCCGCGCCATCTCGACCGCCTCGCGCAGGTCGCTCACTCCCGAAGAGACCGCGGCGATCGAAATCAGTTCCGCGCCGGCTTCGCGCGCCAGCAGCATCGCGATCGTGGTCTTGCCGCTGCCGGGAGGTCCCCATAGCACCATCGAGGGCAGCGAATGCGCCGCCACCATCATAGTGAGCAGCTTCCCGGCGCCCAGCAGATGGTCCTGGCCGACGACCTCATCGAGGCTCGCGGGACGCATCCGGTCGGCCAGCGGCTGGCCCGCCAGCGGCCTCGCGATCGATGGGAAAAGACTGTCCTGTGCGGCTTTACGCTTTGCCATTGGAAAGTGGATGGCTGGCGCCAGGATGAAAGCTAGCACAGCCAGCCGGGCCGGCTAAGGTGCGCCTTCGGCGGCCGTTGCAGTATCGCGCGCGGCTGGTCTAGGTTTGAAGCGGGCTGGACAGGAGCCGGCACCCGCACATGATCGTAGGAATCGATATCGGTGGTTCCACCACCGATGCCGTCGTAACCAGCAACGGCGATCTTCACGTAGTTACGATCGAAGCGAACGACCCGGTTGCGGCTGCCGCCGGAGCGCTGGGCAAACTGATCGGCGACCTGGGGTTGCGGCTGGAGCAAATCGATCGCGTCGCCGCGACCGGGGCGGGGGCGCGGGCGCTGTCCGACATGCTGCTCGGGCGGCCGGTGCTCAAGGTCGACGAGTTCACCGCGATCGGAATCGGTGCCACGTGGCTGGCCGGGAAGAAAGATGCGCTGGTGGTCTCGCTCGGCACGGGCACTGCGATCGTCAACGTGCGCGGCAACAAGATCGAGCATTTCAGCGGCACCGGTGTCGGCGGAGGCACTCTGTTGGGCCTCTCCAAGCACATGCTCGGGGTTTCGACTATCGACACGCTCGAGGCGATGGCGGAGCGGGGCGACCTGCGGCGCGTCGATTTGACCGTGGGCGATATCGCGGGCGGCGCGGTGGGTAATTTGCCGGCCGGCGCCACCGCCGCCAACTTCGGCAAGATCGGGGCCGATGCAACCTCGGAGGATAAGGCGCTGGCGATCATGAACATGATCGTCGAGGTGGTCGGCGTGCTGAGCCTCGCGAGCGCGCGCGCGTGCCATCAGCAGGACATCGTGCTGACCGGCAAGCTCACGCGCATTTTCCGGTTCATGCAGCGGCTCAGAAAGCGCGACTTCATCTTCGGCCGCGGGATGGCGATTCCCGAGCACGCCGACTACGCAACCGCGATCGGCGCAGCCCGCAAAGCCACGCAGGAGTGAGGACGGCGGGCGCCTGCTACGGGCGCACGAGAGATCACCAGGTCCGGGTAGCCGTACCTGTTTGCGCGAAATGCGGGCGAAGCGTTAGGCTTGTGGCGTGGTCAAGTTACGCGCCAGGCCGGGACCGACGTTCCGGACTTGAGCGACCGGAAAAGCAAAGATCAGATGGCTGAAACAAAACCAACCACAATCGGTGGACACTATGCGTCCGTCGTGGAGACGACTCGTATTGACGAGGATTTTTACGCGTGGCTCCATGAACAAGCCCAATTTCTCCGTGGTCGCCGCTTTGATCTCATACACCTGGACGCGGTAGCTGAGGAACTCGAAGACATGGCTCTCAGCACCGAACGCGCGCTCGAAAGCAATTTAGAGCAATTGCTAACCCATTTGTTGAAACTGCGATACGAACCAAGCGACAACCAGAGACGCTTACAAGCGCGCGGATGGAGAGTTACGGTAGCGGAACACAGAAACCGCGTCAGTGATATTCTTGCTCGTTCTGCTCGTCCTTCAGAACCGATTTGACGAATTCAAAGTCAAAGCCTATTCGCGTGCCCGCAAGCTCGCTGGACTTGCCATGGAAGGACTACCGAACTGGGAAGCGGTATTCCCGGATGAGTGTCCCTGGTCCCGTAAAGAGGTCGTCGAAGACGACGACTTTTTCGCTGAGCCCGACAATCCCTCTAACGGCCACAGTTAAGCGTAGTCTCGCCCGCCAAAACTGTCCGCTACTGTATATCGCCACGCCGGCGCCGACGCCGCATGACACGAGCGGTGCCCGACGGCGTTCTCCAAACCCGCTTACGAAATCTCCTGGGAGAAGCGGATCGTGCTGTTGGCGAGGCCGTCGCGTACGATGTCGCTGCCGCCGACGCGCATCATCCATTCGAGGCGATGGTCGCGATACTGGCGCTTGAAGACGCCCGTCTTCAGCAGCTCCTTGAGCGTATCCATGCTGCCTGCGAACTGGCGCGCGGCGTCGATGGTCTTGCGCACGCTCTCGCGCTGATCGACCCGCGCGACCCATGCGGCGAGCGCCGAGCCGGGCGGGGGCTGTTGCGGAAGGTGATCGATCCGCGCACGAACGGATATACGCACAAGTCGCCGTAGCCGAACGAGGCGCCGTTGAAATACGGCCGCGAACCCAGCTCTCGATTGAGCCACGCGAATATGCCATCGGTCTGCTGGCGGGCGCGCGCGACGATCCGATCCGCCAGGTCGCCGGTCGCGCGTCCCCACGCCGTGATCTCCATCAGGCCCCAATTGATCGGCTCGTAACAGGTGTCGCATAAATCTTCGATCATCCGGACGCGGGCGCGGTCGCGCGCCGACTCGGGCAGCATCGGAGGCTGCGGCCACTTGTCTTCGAGGTACTGCGCGATGATCGTCGAGTCGAAGATCGGAAATCCATCATCCACCAAAGCCGGCACCTCGAGGCGCGGATTGGTCTTGCCGTAGTCGGTGCCTGATCCGGTGAAGGCCTGGGGCACTTCGGGCTCGAATGGGATGTTCTTCTCGTAAAGCGCGATCTTGACTTTCTGTGCGTAAGGGGAGAACGGATGTTCGTACAGCTTGAGCATTGGTCCGGGAGTCCTTTCATCTAGACGTAGCATTCAACCTATCGCGATTCCGGCTTTCCGGAAACCGCAAAGGCAGGTACTTAGATGGGCAAACTCGACGGCAAAATCGCGGTGATTACGGGGGCCGCGTCGGGAATCGGCGCCGCGACCGCGCGGCTGTTCGCGGCCGAGGGCGCCAAGGTCATTGTCGCGGATATCGACGACGCGGGTGGCATCGGGGTCGCGCGCGAGATCGGGGCGGCGGCAGCTTACCTGAAGACCGACGTGCGCGATCCGCGCCAGGTCGAAGCGATGGTCAAATTTGCGGTCGATCGGTTCGGCCGGCTCGACGTGCTGCACAACAACGCCTTCTACTCGACCTACGGGCCGGTCGGTCAGATCGAAAATCGACGGCTGGCTCAGGACGATCTCGGTGACGCTCTCGGGCGTGTTCTACGGGATGCGTTTCGCACTGCCGCAGATGGTCGCGCAGGGCGGCGGCGCGATCGTCAATACCGCGTCGATCTCAGGACTGTTCGGCGACTACATGCTCGGCGCCTACAACGCCGCCAAGGGGGGAGTAATAAACCTCACGCGGACGGCGGCGATCGAATACGCGCGCAAGAATATCCGGGTCAACGCGGTATGTCCGGGCGGCGTGATGACGCCGCCGGTGATCAACGCGCTGAGCGCGGCGCGCGATCCGGAGGCCGCGCGGCGCGCCGCGGCGGAATGCCATCCGATGGGCCGGCTCGGCAAGCCCGAGGAGATCGCGAAAGTCGTACTCTTCCTGGCCGGCGACGATTCGTCGTTCATGACCGGCAGTATCGTGGTCGCGGACGGCGGCGCAACGGCGCAGAGCGGGATGCCGGGCCATCCGCTGTAGGACTTTCCGAAGGCGTCTTCGGGTAGTGTCTCAGTTTGAAAATCTCGGCGCTTGGCGAACCGCTCCCGCCATGTCATCTTGTCAGTATGCCAAAGGGACCGCGAGGCGAGCGCCGACCCGCCGACGTGATCGGCAACGCCGTTCACGTCATGCGGATCGCGACCGGCGGGATTCAGGACAATCCGCTTGAGCCGGGGAAGGAATATGCGCGGAAGGGCGGGCTGAAGGGCGGGCGGGCGCGGGCCTCGAAGCTCAGCAAAAAACGTCGGGCACAGATCGCCAGCAAGGCTGCAAAAGCTCGATGGGCAAAAGCTGGGAAACGATAGTCCCCTCTTTTCCTTGACAAAAGCGCCGACCGTGGTCATGATATTGAATATGATATCATGACGCCCAAGAAGATAGCGGAGTTGCGGCGGTCGATTGAGGAACTTCAAGGGCAAGGGCAGGTTCCGAGTCGTGAATTGGAACGTCTTGCAAGGGCAATCGGGCGCACCCCGCGTAAAGGCGGCAAACATCCGATATTTGAGATGCCTGGCCGCCGATCACTGTCCATTCCGCATCATTCTCGACCAATGAAGAATCGTACAAAAGATGCGGTCCTGACCCAGCTTGAAGGCGACCTATGGGCAATTGAGGAAGAACTATCGAATGAAACAGAGCGGTGAAATCGCAGTTCGGGCAACTCCAGTAGCGGTTCCGGCAACGAATGACGCCAAGTCCTATCTACGTCTTCCGTATGCCAGAATTTTGATTCCAGAACCTGACGGGGGTTTTTTTGCCGAGATTTTGGAGTTTCCCGGATGTCTAGCTGAAGGGGAAACGCCGGATGAGGCATACCGCAATTTGGAGAGCGTCGCAGAGTCATGGATTGAGAGTTGTCTTGAGCAAGGGCAGGACATTCCCCCGCCTTCGGCGAATCATCCATATTCGGGAAAGATTGCGTTGAGGCTTCCACGTGATCTACATCGACTAGCCGCATACAAGGCTCAACGTGACGGCGTCAGCATGAATCAAGTTCTTGTGACGGCTATCGCCGCTTGGGTGGGTGCGGACAATCTCTTTGACCGAATTGCCCACAGGATCGAAATGAACGTGATTCAGAACTTTTACAGCGTCAGAGTAGTTTCAGCCGCTTCGCCATTCATGCCTTACACTCTACACAGCTCAATCTACGACCTAACCGGTTCGATAACCGGTTCGATAAGTGGAACCGGAATCGAAATTGGAGCTACCGCGTTTGACCCGACCAATTTGGTATTGGCTAACCAGTCACCGATGAGCGGCGTCACCGATCTAACAAACATTTCACCGATGGGCGGCATGGGGTATCTGTTAACTACGTTACCAGGACCCGCCGATCTCGGGCGAACTCAAACCAAGAAGTAAGGAGTTCTGCGATATGGCAGAGGCTACGCAATACGTTTTTTCGCACAAAGAACTCGTTCGAGCTCATGATCCGAAAGCAAGAACTGCACGAAGGAATCTGGAGTCTGGCATTTCAACTTGCCTTGGCCGGTGCGAATGTAGCACCCCCGCCCCCCGGCACCGGTATCGTTCCTGCGGCCATCATTCCGATCCTCAGTGTCGGTCTGCAAAAGGCTGATAAGGAAAGTGAAATAGCTCTCGATGCGGCCAAGGTGAACCCGAAAAAGTAAAATCGCGTCCAGCGCCCGTGGTATGAGAAAGAGGCCCCGAGAACGGGGCCTTTCTTTTTGGCTCTATTTGACCTGAATATTATGCTTGACACTCAAGCAAGAATTTCATATTATGTGGGCATGAACAGATTGCCCATCGCCAAGCGCGTCCAGATTCTCTCTCTGCTCTGCGAGGGGTCTTCGATGCGCTCCGTCTCGCGGCTGGTCGATGTTTCGATCAATACCGTGACGCGCGAGCTAGTGCTTGCCGGTCAAGCGTGCGCGGATTTCCACGACCGCACCGTTCGCGACGTGAAATCGAAGCACATCCAGTGCGATGAAATCTGGTCGTTCTGCGGGATGAAGGAAAAGCAGGCCAAGGCGAAAGCAGATCGGCCCGAAAATGTGGGCGATACATGGACCTGGACCGCGCTTGATGCGGACAGCAAGTTGATCATCTCGTGGTTCATCGGCGCACGCGACGCGCAAGCGGCCCGCGTGTTCATGAACGATGCGGCGGCGAGACTGGCGAATCGCGTCCAGCTAACCACGGATGGCCACAGAGCCTATCTGTACGCGGTTGCGGAAGCGTTCGGCGTCGGCTTTCTCAAAGACCCGATCGACTACGCGATGCTGGTCAAGCTGTACGGCGTGGCCCCAAGCGGCCCGGAGACGCGCTATAGTCCGGCGATCTGCTTTGGGGCGAAGCATGAAGTGGTTCGCGGCAATCCCGATCCCGCGCACATCTCGACCAGCTACGTCAAACGCTCGAATCTCACCATGCGGATGCACATGCGCCGATTTACCCGGCTGACCAATGCGTTCTCAAAGAAATTCGAGAACCACTGTCACATGGTTGCGCTCTACGCGGTCTGGTATAACTTCGTGCGGATTCACAAGACATTGCGATGCACTTCCGCGATGGAAGCCGGGGTCGCAGACCGGCTCTACTCGCTTGAAGATGTGGTCGGGATCGTGGACGAATGGGAAGCGCGGGAGAAGGCGGAAAATCCAAACTGAGACACCACCCGTCTTCTGCCTTCAATTTGCCGATGCGCGCCGGCGATGGCCAATCGCGTGGGTGAGTCGCGGCAGGACTTCAGCCGCGCCGCCGCGCAGGCTGATGTCGCAAAGCTGCGTTAGCTCCGATTCGTATAGATTGACCTCGACCATCACGCCGCCTCGCTCCTTCACTTCAATGGCGAACCCGGCGGCCGGATAGACCGTCGCCGAAGTGCCGGCGACGATCACCAGGTCGGCGCGCGACGCGTGCGCCGCGCAAAGCTGGAGCACGTCGGCCGGGATCGGCTCGCCAAACGAAACCGTATCGCTCTTGAGCAGCCCGCCGCATCGCGCACACTTCGGCGGCAGAACGTCGAGCGCCACCTCGTCGGGGCGAAAGCGCGAGACGCATTCGAGGCATCGGACGAGCTTCCAGTTGCCGTGGATCTCCGCCAGCGCCTTCTGACCGGCCTGCCGATGCAGATCGTCAATATTCTGCGTGATCACGAAGCGCAGCAGGCCAAGCGCCTCGAGTTCCGCAAGCGCGATGTGCCCCGGATTCGGCTTGGCCACCTGGAGCGGCGCGAAGAGTTCGTCGTTGCGGCGGCTAAGCCGCTGCTCCCACGCCTTCCTGGGGTCCGACATGAAGATCTGGAAGCCGTTCATCGGTGGCTCGCCGTACTTGGTCCACAAGCCGCCCGGCCCGCGAAACGGCGGGATGCCGCTCTCGACCGACATTCCGGCGCCGGTCAATGCGATCGGGTATTCGGCCCTCAGAATAATCTCGGCGGCCGCATCGATCTCGCGGTCCGTCGCGCGCTGCGATTGTGATTTAGATTGTTCCGCCATGTCTGCGTTACCTTGCCGTTGGCGATTGGATCGCAGCGTATCACAATGCTTGACCGATGGGGCCCAAACCACGTTGACTGTAAATCATGCCAGCAATCGACATCATCAAGCGCCGCCTCAAGGAAGAACGCATCCCGGATACGCCGGAGGAAATCAGCCGCAAGAGGAAGCGTCCGAAAGAAGTCGCCTTCATGGACGTCAACCTGTGCTTCCCGTGCGGCAAATGCCCTGAGTTCTGCCCGGTCGGATGTATCGAATATATGCAGCCGGGGAGCGTGCCGAACCGGGGCCTACAGCCGGTGCAGGACCGATTCCAGGAGTGCATCGGATGCTACATCTGCGTCGAAGTATGCGCACTGCTCACCGACTACGACGCGATCCGGATGTACCCCGTCAACATGGTTGAGGAGCTGACCGGCGTGAAGATTACCGACACGCCGCCGGACGACCCGGTACCGGCGCAACCGTATGAGGAATTTTTCTCAGAGGGCGGAGACGAATCGGTGCGGCATCTGGGCAAAGGCTCGCGTATCCGCGAGAAGATGACCGCCGAGGAGCGCCAGATCATGAACGTCGAAAGAGTGCGCGGCTGAAAAGAGTCTTCGTCACGCGGGAGATCGCCGAGCCTGCGCTGCGGCGGCTCGAGGCGCGCGCCAAGGTCGATCTCTGGGAGGCCGACGCGCCGCCGCCTCATCGCGAGCTCCTCCGCCGGATCAGGAATGCCGACGCGATCCTGAGCATGCTCACCGAGCGGCTCGACGCTGCGACGATCGCCTCCGCCCCACGCCTGCGCGCGATCAGCAACCTCGCTGTCGGTGTTGACAATGTTGACCTTCGGGCTGCTACCGACCGCGGAATCGCGGTCGGGCACACACCGGGCGTGCTGACTGAAACCACGGCCGATCTGGCATTCGCGCTGCTGATGGCGGCCGCGCGGCGCGTCGTCGAGGGCGATCGGTACGTGCGCGCCGGCCGATGGCATACCTGGGGGCCGCAGATTCTGCTCGGCTACGACCTGTTCGGCGCGACGCTGGGAATCATCGGCTATGGCGCGATCGGGCAGGCGATGGCGCATCGCGGGATCGGCTTCAACATGCGCGTCCTCTGCGCGAGGCACGCGCGTGCGAGGCGGAATCGCGGCCAGCCGCAGCGCAGCGACGCGCGCGCGGCGCGGAGCCGGTCAGCCTCGATCGGCTGCTGCGCGAATCGGATTTCGTCTCGATCCATGTGCCGTTGACGCCCGCGACCCGTCACCTGATCGGCGCGCGCGAGTTCGCGATCATGAAGCCGGGTGCGATCCTGATCAACACCGCGCGCGGACAGGTGATCGATCAACGGGCGCTTGCCGCGTCGCTCCGATCAGGGCATCTCGGCGGCGCGGGCCTGGACGTGACGGACCCGGAGCCGATCGCGCCGCGCGACCCGCTTCTCAAGTTGCCCAACGTAGTGATCACGCCGCATATCGGAAGCGCGAGTCACGCCACGCGGCTCAAGATGGCCGAAATGGCGGTGGACAATATCCTCGACGTGTTTGCGGCGCGCATTCCCCGATTCTGCGCGAACCCAGACGTGAGGCTCCGCGGCGACACCCACCGCTGACCCTGCCCCTCTGCCTTCGGAGGAGCGTAACCGCGAAGGCACAAAGGATTTCTCAATGCCTTGGTGCCTTTGTGGTTGAACTCTTCTTCGCGGCGGCAATCGCCTCGGCGAGCGTGAAACGTCCCTCGTACAGAGCGCGGCCCACGATCACGCCGGCGATGCCGTCATCGAAATGCGAGCGCAGCGCCCGAATATCGGCGAGCGTCGCCACGCCGCCCGACGCGACGAGCGGCATCGACAGCGCGCGCGCCAGCGACACAAGCCGCGGCGCATCGACGCCCGTCTCGGCGCCGTCGCGGGCGATATCCGTTACGATCAGCGCCGCCACGCCCGCGCTGCGGAAACGCTGCGCAACTTCGGCGATCGTGGAATCGCGCGTCTCGCGCCATCCCTTTATCGCGGGCTTGCCGTCGCGGATGTCGATCGATCCGAAGACCCGCCCGGAGAGCTCCAGCGAAGCTTCGCCGAGCAAGGCGGGATTGAGAAAAGCGGCCGAGCCGATCGAGACCCAATTCGCGCCGGCAGCCACGACGCTGCGGATTGCCTCGATCGTTCTGAGCCCGCCGCTCACGTCGAGGTCGCATCGCACCGCCGCGCGAATCGCGCGGACCGAATCGAGGTTGCGCGGCTCGCCGGCGATCGCGCCGTCAAGGTCCACGATATGGATCAGCGTGGCGCCCTGCGCCTCGAAACCGCGCGCGACCTCCGCCGGATCGTTGCCGTAGATCGTCGCGCGCGCCAGGTCTCCGCGCAGCAGGCGCACCACCTCGCCGCCCTTCAGATCGATCGACGGAATTACGGTGAAGCTATCGAACAATCCTCTGAACGACCCTCACTCTCTCCCGGCCACGGGAGAGGGGACAGAAACGATCGCCACTTGCGCGAGGACAACAGGCTCGCGGTTGCGAGCCCTCACGAGAGAGTGCCCTTGGTCGAGAGCGGGCCGCCGGCGCCGAGCCGCGGCTCGCGCGAGGTCGCCTCGTCCATCGCGCGCGCCAGCGCCTTGAACGCGGCCTCGATCACATGATGCGGATTGCGGCCGCTGTGCATGTGGACATGCAGGTTCATCCCGGTTTCGTCGGCCAGCGCCTTCATGAAATCGTGCACCAGCTCGGTCTGGAAAGAGCCGACCCGCTCGTGGCTGGTCGCAATGTCGTAAGCCAGGAACGGCGCCCGCTGATATCCACCGTCACCGAGCATAGCGCCTCGTCGAGCGGGACGGTCGCGTTGCCGAAACGCCGGATTCCGGATCGATCGCCCAGCGCTTGCCGGAAAGCCCGCCCGAGCATCAGGCCGACGTCCTCCACCGTGTGATGGTCATCGACCTTGATGTCGCCGTTCGCCCTGACTGTGAGATCGAAAAAGCCGTGGCGCGAGAAGCTCTCGAGCATATGATCCAGAAACGGGACGCCGGTCTTGATTTCGCTCCGCCCTCGGCCGTCGAGCTTGAGCGAGACCGCGACCGAGGTCTCGCGGGTCTTGCGCTCGACGCTTGCGACGCGCGGCGGCCTTGAAACTGACTCGACGGCCGGGACGGGAACGCTCGCCTTCGCGCCTGGCCGATCGCCGTCGCTTTTCGATTTGCGATTACCTGCCATTTCTGTTCAGCCTGCCGGCTCGATTCGAGAGGCCGGGCGCGCTGCTCCGGCAGCTCGATCGCGCGCGCGTGTCCCTCGAAACCTTCCATCCGCGCCAGTAGCGCGACCGCCGGCCCGAGCCGTTTAAGCGCGCCCACCGACGCCTGAATTATACTGGTTCGCTTCAGGAAATCGTATGCGCCCAGGGGCGAGGCGAACCGGGCGGATCCGCCTGTGGGCAGGACGTGATTTGGCCCGGCCAGATAGTCGCCCAGCGGCGCCGGCGTGAGTCCTCCCAAAAAGACCGCTCCGGCCGCCGTGACGCGCGGGAGCCATCGCGCGGGTTCCCTGATATCCAACTCCAGATGCTCCGGCGCGATCCGATTGGCCAGGTCGAACGCCTCTCCAAGCCCGCGCACCACGACGATGGCACCGCGTTTCGCCAACACGCGCCTGACAGCGTCCGCGCGCGGCAGGTCCGCGAGCGATCGTTCGAGCGCGGCGGCGACGCGACGCGCGATCGCGGGCGAGGGCGTGAGCAAGATGGCGGATTCGTCGCCCGATCCGTGTTCGGCCTGCGCGATCAGATCCGCTGCGACCCAATCCGGGTGGGCGCTTGCGTCCGCGATCACCAGCACTTCGCTCGGACCGGCCATCTTGTCGATGTCGGTCACGCCGTAGACCATCCGCTTGGCCGCCTGGACCCATGCGTTGCCCGGCCCGACGATCTTGTCCACCGCCCGGATGCTCCGCGTTCCGTAGGCGAGCGCAGCGACCGCCTGCGCGCCGCCGACGCGGTAGAACTCGTCCACGCCGGCGATCGCGGCGGCGGCCATGACCGCGCCGCGGCTGCTGTCGCGCGACGGCGGCGAGACCATCACGATTTCCTTGACCCCCGCCACCCGCGCGGGAATCGCGTTCATCAGCACCGAGGACGGATATGCGCCAAGTCCTCCAGGCACGTAGACTCCGACCCGCGTCAGCGGCTGGATGAACTGCCCGAGCATCATCCCGCTCGCGTCGCGATAGCTGAATGATTTCTCCAGCGTGTGGCGATGAAAATCCGCTATTCTGCGCGCGGCCAGCTCGAGCGCGGCTCGCTCGTCGCGATCCAGGGCCGCAAGTGCGCTCCGAAGCTCGTCGCGATTGACTCGCAGCAGGGCAGCCGTGAGTTTCACGCCGTCGAATCGCGCCGTGAGATCGCACAACGCGCGATCGCCCCGTTGCCGCACGTCTTCGATTATCGCCGCGACCGCAGCGTCAACGCCGTCTCCGTCGGGGCGCCGGCGTTCCAGGAGCGTCTTCAGGAATCGCGCGAACTCCGGCGTACCGGAGCGGAGTAATCTGGTCGTCACGCGGCGGCCCGATCGCTCCTGCGCTCGATTTGCGCCCCGAGCGCCTTGAGCTTCTGGTCCAGCGCCTCGTAGCCGCGATCGAGATGGTACACGCGGCTGACTTCGGTGGTGTTTTCGGCGACCAGGCCCGCCAGCACCAGGCTCATGCTCGCGCGCAGATCGGTGGCCATCACGGGAGCGCCGCTCAAGTGCGAGGGGCCGCGGACAATCGCGGTGGCACCTTTCATCACGATCCCGGCGCCCATCCGCAGAAGCTCCAGCGCGTGCATGAAGCGATTCTCGAAGATGGTCTCGGCGATCACCGAGGTGCCGTCGGCCTGCGTCAGCAGGGCCATCATCTGGGCCTGCAGATCGGTCGGGAATCCGGGGTACGGAAGGGTGCGAAGCTCAACCGGACGGAGCGCGCCATGCCGCGTTACGCGAAGCCCGCCTTCGACGGCCGTGACTATCGCGCCGGCATCGCGGAGCTTGGCAATTACAGCGTCAAGATGCTCGATCGGCGCGCCGCGAACCAGCACATCGCCGCCGGTTATTGCCGCTGCGACCATCAGCGAGCCCGCCTCGATCCGATCCGGAATCACGCGATGCTCGGCGCCGCGCAGGCGATCGACGCCCTCGATTTCGACCACATGCGAGCCCGCGCTGGCAATCCGCGCGCCCATCGCGGTGAGCATCCCCGCCAGATCCTGGACCTCCGGCTCGCGCGCCGCATTCTCGATCAGAGTGCGGCCGCGCGCGAGCGTCGCCGCCATCATGATGTTCTCCGTGGCGCCGACCGAGGGTGTATCGAGCCAGATTCGCGCCCCGGCGAGGCCGTCGGTGTGCGCCTCGACGTAGCCGCCGCGAAGATGAATCCGCGCACCGAGCGCCCTGATTCCTGCGATATGAAGATTCACCGGCCGTGCGCCGATCGCGCATCCGCCGGGCGTGGAGACTCTGGCGCGGCCGGTGCGCGCCAGCAGCGGTCCCAACGCCAGGAACGACGCGCGCATCGTCTTGACCAGATCATAGGGCGCTTCGTGGGATTCGAGTTTCGCGGCGTGAACCTCGACGGCATGATCGTCGAGCCATCGGCTAGTGGCGCCCAGCCGCGCCAGCAGCTCCAGCGACGTCCAGACATCGCGCACCCGCGGCAGGTTGTGCACCACGACCGGCTCATCGGTCAGCGCCGCAGCCATCAGAATCGGCAGCGCCGCGTTCTTGCTCCCGCTCAACGCGACCTCGCCCTTGAGCGCTGCGCCGCCGTGTATGATCATCTTGTCCATCAGGATTTCCGCCGGCTCTGATTCCGGAAGCACGCTCGAATCACGCGTGGGTCTCCGGCCGAGATCGCGGAGCGCCACGGCCTCGACGGATCCGGCGCTCCGGCACATTTCGATGACTGCGCCGGCTTGCCCGGCTCCGACGCCGACCTCCATCAGCAGCTCGCCTCCGGGCGACAGAAACTCGGGCAGCCCGCCGAGGATGCGGCGGTAGAATTCCAGTCCGTCGCGACCGGCGGCTAGTGCGTGTCGCGGTTCGAAGTGGCGTATCTCGGGGGCGAGATTCTCTACTGCCGCGCCCTCGACATACGGCGGATTCGATACGACCAAATCAAACCTCGACCGCCCCGGCATGCGATCCAGAGCGTCCAGCAATCGCCGCGCCGAAATTCTATTCGATCGGCGCATTCGAGGCGCTCGGCGTTGATGCGAGCAACTTCAAGTGATTCTTTAGATATGTCAGTCGCCGTCACTGTTGCATTGGGCGCGTTCGCTGCGACCGCAATCGCGATTGCTCCCGAGCCGGTGCCGATGTCGAGCATCAGGCATTCCGGGCAGCCGGCTGCGATCTCGAGCGCTGCGGCGACGAGGGTCTCGGTCTCCGGCCGCGGAATGAGCACGTCCGGCGTGACCACGAAGTCAAGCGAGAAGAACTCCTTGTGCCCGACGATATAGGCCAGCGGCTCGCGCGCCGCACGCCGGGCGACATACTCGCCGTATCGCGCGACGGCCCGATCCGTGATCTCGACCGAACCGGACAGGACCTGCGCGCGCGTCGCGCCGGCTGCATACGCCATCAGGAGTTCCGCATCGAGCAGCGCACTCTCGACGCCCGCGGCGCGCGAGCGCCTGGGCGGCGGCCTCGACCAGTGATCCGACCGCAGCGGGCTGCGCGAGCTCGGTTTTCATCGACGATCAGGCGCTGAGCGCCTGGGCCTGCTCTTTGGTCGCGAGCGCGTCGATGATCGTCTCGAGACCACCGTCGAGCACCTGGTCGAGCTGATGGAGCGTCAGGTTGATGCGATGGTCGGTGACGCGCGACTGCGGGAAATTGTAGGTGCGGATTCTCTCCGATCGATCGCCGGTACCCACCATCGAGCGCCGGGTCTGCGCGATCTTCGCGTCCTGCTCGGCGTGAGCGCGCTCCAGCAGCCGCGCGCGGAGGATCTTCAGCGCGCGCGCCTTGTTCTTGTGCTGCGATTTCTCGTCGCGGCACACGATTACCATCCCGGTCGGCAGATGGGTTATGCGAACCGCCGAGTCGGTGGTGTTGACGCTCTGGCCGCCGGGTCCCGACGCGCGCATCACGTCGATGCGGAGGTCCTTCTCCTCGTTGATGTTGACCTCGACCTCGTCGGCCTCGGGCAGGATCGCAACGGTAACCGCCGAGGTGTGAATCCGGCCCGACGCTTCGGTGGCGGGCACGCGCTGCACCCGATGCACCCCGCCTTCGTATTTGAGCCGGCTGTAGGCGCCGCGGCCGGTGATCGCGGCAATCACTTCCTTGATGCCGCCGAGGCCCGTGCTGCTGATGCTCAGCGGCTCGACCTTCCATCCGTGATGCTCGGCGTAGCGCGAATACATCCGGAACAGCTCGGTCGCGAACAGCGAGGCCTCCTCGCCACCCGTGCCGGCGCGAATCTCCAGGATTACGTTTTTATCGTCGTTTGGATCGCGAGGCACGAGCAGTTGTCGCAGGCGCTCCTCGAGCGCGGTCTGCTGCTTCTGCAGTCCCGGCAGCTCCGACTTCGCAAGCTCCCTCAGGTCAGGGTCGTTGTCTTCGAGTATCGCCTTGTGCTGCGCGATCACGTCGAGCAGGCGGCGATAGTCACGGATACATCCGACCACCTGGTCGAGTTGCGAGCGTTCCTTTGCGAGCTGGGCGTACTCGCGGTTGTTTCCGATGACCGCCGGGTCGCTCAGTTTTCGCTCCAGCTCCGCGAAGCGATCTTCGATTCCTTTAAGCTTGTCGAGCATATTCGCAGGGGCCGCGGCGGGACAGAGCTCCCCCGCAGCGACATTAGCGATTGGGCCGCGCGTCTCAATACCGTCGTCCCGCTCGCCCGGAGCCCGCAAGCGGCGTCTCGGGCGGCGGGAGTCTGAATGCTACTTCATTCCGTATTTGCGCTTGAAGCGCTCGACCCGGCCCGCGGTATCGACCAAGCGGTGCTGGCCGGTGTAAAACGGATGACACTGCGAACACACTTCGACGTGTATTTCGGGCAGCGTCGAACGGGTCTCGAAGGTGTTGCCGCACGCGCAGGTCACCACGCAGCGGCGATATTCGGGATGAATTCCAGCTTTCATGGGTGCAACTTTGCCTTCTCAACTCTTCTACAAAAGATACCATCGCCCCGCAGTTGGTACAATTCGGTCCGGCTGTCCGGAAATCCTCGCGCTTGTGGCGATAATCATAATCATCGTGTCAAGGCCGGCCGCTGCCGCGCCCACGACGATCGCGTCCGCCGCGATAGCGTCCACTCCGGCCGCAACCCCTGTCCCGGCGCCGCCGGGATTCTTTCCGCCCGATCGGAACTTGTTCGCGCCGGTGCTGGAACTGGCGCCGCCCGGGCCGGATCGGGCGAGGAGAGCCATCGCGCTGTTCGAAAAGCAACTGAATTTCCAGCGCAAGATTTCCTTCAACCCCGAACTTGACAGCCAACTGCAGGACGTCCTCGATAAGCTTCCGCCGCGCCAATCGACATTGATCCGGGCCGCGCAGCTCTATTCCAGCGACGACGTTCCATGGACGAAACGCCCGCCCGATGTCCATCAGATAACGGTTCGTGGAAC
The DNA here is from genome assembly GCA_963830715.1 of uncultured delta proteobacterium. Lineage (GTDB taxonomy): Bacteria > Desulfobacterota > Binatia > Binatales > Binataceae > CAVVMA01. Next base: position 5,361 of record CAWHNS010000015.1, on the reverse strand, counting down.
CCCGGACGGAGCCAAATATCGGTATTCACTGGAGCCGGCCTTCGACACGCCCGATCGTCCCGATGATTTCTCCGGGATGTTCGCGTTATGGCCGGCGGATGCGGCGGACAGCCAGCCCTCGAGCGTCATCGCCGACCTAAGCGGCAGGCTGACTCTCGACACATACGGCATCGGCGCAATCGTCGATTCGGACGCGGCGCTTGTTCGCGAGGTCTATGGCGATTTGAGACCGCCCTGGGACTCGTCGTTCGGCGCTTTCAACCATCACGACAGCGCCGCGCTCGCGCGCTTTCGGCGCGATCTGCCGCGGAGCGCCGAGCGTGTCGAGCATTACCTCGAACTCTCGAACGTGGTTGACGAGTTCTCGGGCCCTGGCGGGCCGTTCGTGTTGCTCAACCTCAACGCTCGCGTGCGTCCCGGCTCGATCGAGGCCTTCCCGCATCTGGCGAGCTTCTATGAGCGCTTCGCTCCCCAGGTGTACGCGACCAGCACGATCTCCGACCGTAAGGGCAATCAGTGGCTGCGCTTCAGCTTCGACCACGGCCGAATCGGATTGGTCATGATGGTGCGAGCCGGGATGCTCACGCCATTTGATTCCCACTACGCGCCAGCGGGCGAACCAGTTGATCTGTCGGCGATCGCGGACGGCGGCTATCGGGCCGTGAGCTCTATCCACGTCACCCGGATGGGCATGGATTTCGGGCTTGACGACCTCAGCTACACCACCGTCTATCATCGCGATCGCGACAGCGTGACGATCAACAGCCGAATGGACGCGCCGCCGCAGGTGGTCGCGCCTCCGGTCGCGTACCGGATCGCGCTGATGGTCGCGGGGGAATTCATGCGCGTGCTGGCCGAGGGGAATCGCGGCCACGGCCTGAGCACGAACATCTCGTCCCTGCGCACCAATGACGGGATGGTGCGCGTCACGGGAGATGTCACCGGGGAGTTCCGCTATTCCGCCACGCTCGGAATTCTGGCGCGGATCGGCGACGCGATAGCGGACGCTCACGGCGAGGAAGTGCGGGAGGAAGAACGCAAGCTTGGTGAGGAATTTCTCGACGCGTTCGCCGCCGACTTCGACAATCCCCGCCCGGCTATCATTCGGCTTGACGAGGCTCGCGCTCCGTGAGGCCGGATCGGCGAGCGATTGCCCGAAGCGCGTGGATGCTCTGCCTCGCGATCTTCGCGGGATGCGGCACGCAGAATCAGCCGCCGGTCGCGGCGCCTGCGAGCGAACCGACGCCGCGCGTCGTAACCGATCTCTCGTCGATTTCCAGCGCCCCGTCGCCATCCTCACTTGCGCCGCCGCCGGTCGCGCCGGCCTCGCCCACGCCGGGCGCCGCGGGCGAGTCGTCGAGCGACGCCGAGCTCCATCGGCTCTTCCTCAATCGGCCGGGAACCGCGCGATTCGCCGGAAATGCCGCGGCGCCGGGCCACGAAGAGCTGCTCAACGTCAGGGCGGCGCAGTTCGCGGGATTCTCCAACACCCTCTTGCACAGGGTGTTCAATGCGATGCAAACCCTCGAGCACGGGGATATCGCATCGGCGCGATTGCCGGACAACCTCGTTCCGGCCGTCATCACCGCCACGATGGACAAGCAGGGCAAGCTCCGGGAATTGGTCCTCGAACGGCATTCAGGATCGGGCGCAATGGACCGCCTGATGATCGAGGCCTGCAAGCGAGGACTGTGGACCAGCAATCCACCGCCGGAGGCGCTAAGCGGCAACGAATACAAGTTTCGGATCGAGGGCAGGCTCAAGAACTTCATCAGCACCGACGGAAGGCACTGGACCTTCGAGACCTACGTTGGTCTCGCGTTGTTGTAGGACGGAACGGGGGTTGTCGTCAGCTGAGCGGCGCATGGATTGCCTCGGCGGCCTCGCGCGGCCCGACTCTGCGATGCGGGTCGCCGCCGGTGACCAGCGCGATCACGCCGACGACCGCGATTACGATCCCGACGACTTCGCGCCGCGTGGCATGCTCGCCCAGGAATGCGACCGCGAACAGAATCGAGAGCAGCGGGATTCCCGGCACCACCAGCGCCGTCGTCCACGCCAGCGAGAGCCGGCTTATTGCCGCATACCATGAGGACGTCCCGAGGAAATAAATCAGTATGCCGGTCGCCGCTACGACCGCGAGCGCGGCCGGGTCGGTGAGTTGAGCGATCGCGCCGGGGCGAAGCGCGATCAGGATCGCATTAAGCACGAAGGCGGCGTAGATGTAACGCGCGCCCGCCAGGCACATCGGGCTGAGCGGCGGCATCACGTCGAGCGACAGTACGTGTGATCCCTGCCAGAAGAGCGGTGTGAGAACCACCAGCAATCCCGCGTAGGCCGTCGCCCCCGGCGCATGCGAGAAAGCGCCGCCGACGAAGACCACCCCGATGCCGCCGATGATCGTCGCGGTGGCCGCGAGTTGACGGATCGCTGGACGCTCGCCGACTATCAGCGTCGCGAGCAGCAGCGAGTAAACCGGCTCGCTCTGCAGGAGCAACACTCCCGCGACCGCATCGATGCGCTGCAGGCCATAAATGAGCGTCAGGTTGGTTACCACGGTGCCGGCGATCGAGATCGAAAACAGGCGGGGCAGGTAGCGCGGCTCAACCAGCGCGCCGAGCTCATCGCGGCGATAGAGCATGCACGAGAGGCAAAGCGCGGCTATCGATACCGCAGCCGCGCAGAATACCAGCGGATCCAGGGACAGTGCGGCGTAGCGCGTTATGACCGGCTGCACCGCGCCCGTGAGCGTGTTGAAAACGCACATCGCAAGACCGATCGCGAACGCGCGCCGCCGCGCCGCCGCGCCATCGATCGCCACCGGCGAGTCGGCTATCCTGACCGGTCTCGCGCGCATCAGCCGCTATGCGCTATCCGCGGACAAGATACACCGAGGCGACCAGTACGGCGAATGCGATTCGATACCACGCGAACGCTGCGTAGCTCCGGGTACGCACGAAACTGAGCAGTGTAGCGATCGCGACCACCCCGAACAGCGCCGCCGCGACAAACCCGAAGACCGTCGCGCGGTCGATCCCCGCGTGAAGGAGCTTGCGCGCCTCGACCAGCCCGGCACCCGCGATTATCGGCGTCGCCATCAGAAAGGAAAAAGTCGCTGCATCCTCCCGCCCGATCGCCTCGAGGCGCCCCATCGTGATGGTCGCGCCCGATCGGGAAACTCCGGGGACCACGGCCAGCGCCTGGCTTATTCCGATCAGGAGCGCGTCAAGCAAAGTCATTTCGCCGATCCTTCGCCGCTGGGGCCGGGACCAATCGGCCAGCCACAGGACCAATCCCATCACCGCCAGATTCGCACCGATCAGCGCTGGAGATCGAAAAGTGGTTTCCGCCTGATGCTCCAGCGCCAGCCCCGCGACAGCGCCGGGAACCGATGCCACTACGAGGAGTAGCAGGAGCCGTCGGTCCTCGCTCCGTCCGCCGGCGACCGAGAGCGCCATCGCCGTCCACTCGCGTCTGTAGTAAACGAGCAGCGCCAGGAGCGTACCCAAGTGGAGCGCCACGTCGAAAGCCAGTCCGGGGTCCGGCCATCGGAGCATCCAGGGAAGGATCGCCAGATGGGCGGAACTCGAAATAGGCAGGAATTCGGTCAGTCCCTGCACGGTGCCGAGTATGAACGCCTGGAACGATGAAATCATAATATTTTCAATAGGTTAAATGCACATGGCACGACGCGGCGACATGCGACTGATAAGCGCAGTTGATGTTTCCCCTTGACCCGAATCAGGATGCTCATACAATGTCTAAGGCCGAGGAGGAAGTGGGGCTGGCTGGTACGGGAGGTCGAAGCATGGCAAGAAATCTTAGAGCCAAGGTCGTTCCACTCTGGGAAAGTGACGCGATCGACGACGCCTCCGCGGCGCTGAGGACCGTGCAGATGGGAGGGCCGCGTCAATTTCCGGTCGTCTCGACGCTGCCGCGCCTGCCAGTGATGATTCCCGACGAGATCCTCGACTACTACGGTTGGGTGTTCTGCCAAGGGGGCTTCCAGAACATGCAGATGACGTTCGAGCAGTTCCTGACGGTGGTCGCGGCTGTGAGCCCCTCGGGCCTGTGCCCCGAATACGAGGCCGACGGCGACAGCATTCCGGCCGGCTAGTCCTTTTCACGTTTCACTCTTCATTTTTTTCACTCGCCGGGCGATCGGTAGACGCAGGCTGATTCGGCACGGTTTTCAGCAGGCTGTTGCTTACCCATATAGTCTGAAGCGGGAACAAGTCCGTCGGCGAGGAAATCCCGTTGTCCTTGGCTATCTGCTGCCAATTGTCCTCGCTGCCCGTCACGCGCCTGGCCAGACCCTTGAGATCCTCATTGGGCAATAGCGCGAAGTTGACCCCGCCGGTGCGCGGCAGGTTGGAGGGGGGCGGCGTCAGCGTCGCGACCTGGTCTATCTTGTCGAACAGGTCGAGCCGGGCACTGGCCTTGTAGCGCGGCAAGTCGGCGTCAGGGACATCCTCGGCGCGCACGTTGACCACGATTTTGCTCTTCATCGCGCCCTCAGGAACGACCTGGATTCAGGGGAGGCGCTGAACTGCTCAACCAGGCGCTCGATCTGCTTCCTGAGCGGCGCCATCCCTTCCTCCTGCTGCATGGAGAGCGCGTAGGAGCCGTGGGCGCGCGTGCCGACCGGCCTCCCCAGCACCCTCGAGAGCTCGCCCCTGCCGAAGAGGAGCCGCGCCAACCGGGCTGGCCCCGTCGGAGAAGCCGATTCCGCAGCTGGGGCAGGAGCCGTCCGCCAATGGCGAGCCGCATTCCTCGCAGAGCTCAAGTTCTCCCTCGTGGGCGGCGCCCATGCCTAGGAAGAGTTCAATCGCTTTTAACGGGAGGGTCGTATCTCGGGATGACACCCCACCGAGAACGCAGACTGAAGCGAGCCTTCGGAGCGCGCCTCTTTGGTTCACGTGGTCATAAAGCCGAATGAATGTTTAATCGTCCCTGTCCTGATTTCGAAGATTTTCTATGCAAAATCACGAATCGAGTCGTCTCTTGAGGGTTGACGGGCTTGGGACCATGATGGAGATGTGGAATTTTGCGAACCCAATGCGTGTGAGATGCTGTCCGGGCTGGAAGGGCTCAAGAATTCACATATGGCGAGCGTAGTTTTGTTCATGTTTTTAAGCTAGGCCATGCTGCTCTGGCCCTGCGATGACCCTCGATCAGAAGGTTAGGTTCGGCATAATGGCAATCTCAGGTGCGGCAGTCGTAGCGAATTTGATGGGCATCCATCTGTCACCACTTGAGATTATTGGTGGTTCAGGTTCAAACTAGCCGGTCTCATAGAACCAGCCATCATTGGCGCACGCCTGTAACCCAGCGTCGTCCATGGCTGTCAATCTATCTCCC
>CAWHNS010000014.1:0-15855 GCA_963830715.1 uncultured delta proteobacterium | reverse complement strand
TTATGTTAATCTACTCGGTTTCCAGCGCAATACCGGCCCGGCTGCGGGTGCGCTTCGAGAGCGAGATCGTGCCGCGCCTGATGCGCGAGTTGAAGATCGAGAACCGGCTGCGCGTGCCGACGCTGGACAAGATCGTGATCAACATGGCGCTCAACGAAGCGCGCGACAACGTCAAGATTCTGGATGCCGCAGTCGAAGAGCTGAGGCAGATCACCGGCCAGAAGCCGGTCATCACCCGCGCGCGCAAGGCGATCTCCAATTTCAAGCTGCGCAAGGACATGCCGATCGGCGCGATGGTAACGCTCCGGCGCGAACGGATGTGGGAATTCTTCGACCGGCTCGCCAACGTCACCCTGCCCCGGGTCCGCGACTTCCGGGGCGTCAACGACAAGGCCTTCGACGGGCGGGGGAACTACTCACTCGGGATCCGGGAGCATACTATTTTTCCGGAATTGAATCTCGACAAGGTCGAGAAGGTGAAAGGCTTGACTATTTCGATAATAACTACTGCGCGCAGCGACTTCGAGGGGCAGATGCTGCTCGAGGCGCTGGGCATGCCGTTGCGCGGCGCGATGGAGCGCGCGGCCGCGGCCAAACTGGAAGCGGCCAGGCCGGAAGCCGCGAAGCCGGAAGCACAGGCGAGCTGATATGGCGAAAACCTGCCTGATAGTGAAAGCGCGGCGCACTCCGAAGTTCAGCACGCGCAAGCATAACCGATGTCCGCGATGCGGCCGGCGCGGGCGTATTACCGGCGTTTCAGGTTGTGCCGGCTGTGCCTGCGCCAGCTCGCGCTGCGCGGGGCGCTGCCCGGCGTCGTCAAGGCAAGCTGGTAAGGAACCGTCACCGATGTCGCAAACCGATCCGATCGCGGAGTTGTTGACCAGAATTCGCAATGCGATGCACGCGCGGCATCGGCAGGTCGAAGTCGCGCACTCGCGCCTGCGCGAAGCTATCTGCCGGGTGCTGGTCGCCGAGGGCTTCCTCGAAGGCGCGGAGCCCGGCGGCGAGGCGCCCAAGCGCACGCTCTTGCTCGGACTGCGGTACTCCGACAGTCGCGAGCCGGTGATTCGCGGAATCAGGCGGGTCAGCCGCCCAAGCCTGCGCCGCTACACCGGCGCGAAGACCATCCCCAAGGTGCGCGGCGGACTCGGCGTGCAGGTGCTGTCCACGCCGCTGGGTGTGATGACCGATCGCGAGGCCCGCCGCAAAAAAGTCGGCGGCGAGATTCTGCTCGCGGTCTGGTAGAGGCAAGGCGGTAATGTCGCGCATAGGAAGATTGCCGGTCACGCTCGACAAGAATGTCAAAGCGGTCGTGAGCGACGGGACCGTGAAGATCGAGGGACCTGGGGCAAGCTCGAACTCAAGCTCGCGCCCGGATTCGGCGCCGAGATCAAGGACTCGAAAATCGTCGTGACGCGTCCCGGCGACTCCAAGACCGAACGCTCGATACACGGCCTGATGCGCAAGCTGGTGGCCAACATGGCCCAGGGCGTGAGCAAGGGTTTCACCAAGGTGCTGGAAATCAACGGCGTGGGCTACCGCGCGGAGGTCAAGGGTACTAATATCCAGATGACGCTCGGCTATTCTCATCCGATTGTCTACCAATTGCCGCCGGGCGTGACGGCGAAGGTCAACCGCCAGGTCATTGTCACGTTGGAGAGCGCCGATCGGCAGTTGCTGGGTTTGGTCGCCGCCCAGATTCGCGAGCTCAGGCCTCCGGAACCGTACAAGGGCAAGGGCATCAAGTACTCAACCGAGACCATCCGCCGCAAGGCCGGCAAGGCCGCCGCTACGGCCACCGCGGGATAAACAGGAAGGCGAAGTCCGATGCCGTCCGAGAAACTGGAAAAACGCGATGCGCGCCGCGAGCGCGTCAGGCGCAAGGTCACGGGCAGCGACGCGCGCCCGCGGCTTTCGATCTATCGCTCGCTGCACCATATCTACGCGCAGGTGATCTCGGACGAGTCCGGGCGCACGCTGGTTTCTGCCTCGACACAGGGTCCCGATCTGCGCGAAGCGTTGAAGAAGAGAAGCAACGTGACCGCGGCGAAGGCGGTAGGCAAGGCGATCGCGGGCCGATGCCTCAGCAGCGGAATCAAGGAAGTCGTCTTCGACCGCAACGGCTTCCTCTATCACGGGCGGGTCAAGGCGCTGGCCGACGCGGCGCGCGAGGCCGGGCTCAAATTCTGAGCAACTCAAGACGATAACAGGGATACAACGCAGTGGCTGAGCGAATAGACCCACAGGGACTCGAGCTGAAAGAGAAGGTTGTGCACATCAACCGCGTCGCCAAGGTCGTCAAGGGCGGCCGACGCTTCAGCTTCAGCGCGTTGGTGGTGGCGGGAAATCAGAACGGGCTGGTCGGTTTCGGCCTCGGCAAGGCCAACGAGGTGCCTGAGGCGATCCGCAAGGGCGTCAACCGCGCGCGCAAGAGCCTCGCGCGGGTGCCGCTATACGGAGGAACCATACCCTACGAAGTGATCGGCCGCTTCGGGGCCGGCAAGGTCGTCCTGAAGCCGGCCTCAGAGGGAACCGGAGTTATCGCGGCGGGCGGCGTCCGCGCGGTGGTCGAGCTGGCTGGAATCCGCAATATCCTGACCAAGCGGCTCGGCTCATCGAATCCGCACAACCTGGTGAAGGCGACGATGCAGGCGCTGACCGAGCTGCGCGATCCGAAAGATATCGCGCGGTCTCGAGGGCGCGAGCCGAGCGGCCCGAGGCCGCGTAACAGGGAATGCAGGCGATGTCGGAGACCATCCGCATAAGGCTCGCGCGCAGCCCGATCGGCACCAATCAGCGCGTGCGCGAGACTCTCAAGGGCCTCGGGCTCGGACGCGTCGGCGCCCAGCGCGAGCTCAAGCGCACGCCGATGGTCGAAGGAATGATCCGCCGGGTGTCTCATCTGGTGGAAGTAAAGGACTAAGGATTGACGGCCTGAAGATGGATTTGAGCACGCTGAAGCCCGCGCCGGGCTCGAAAAAGCGGCGGAAAAGAATCGGCCGCGGAATCGGATCGGGTCATGGCAAGACCGCCGGCCGGGGACACAAGGGCAAAGGGTCGCGGTCCGGCGGCAACACGCCGCCCGGCTACGAGGGCGGGCAGATGCCGCTCAAGCGGCGCGTGCCCAAGCGCGGCTTCCGCCGTTTGCAGAAGAATGCCGCCCGTCGCGATCGTTTCGCGCACGTCAATCTGGCCCGGTTTTCGATCTTCGCCGACGGCGATACGATCGATCCCGCCGCGATGACGCAGCGTGGGCTGGTCGATCCGGGGCGGATGGTCAAAGTGCTCGGCGACGGTGAATTGAAGATGAAGCTCACGGTGAAAGCGCACGCCTTCTCTGCGGGTGCGCGCGACAAAATCGCTGCCGCCGGCGGCAGCGCGGAGCTGCTGCAAAGCGCATAAGGCCGAATGCTTGAGGGGTTCTCAAACGCCTCGCGCATCCCGGAGTTGCGCCGCAGGCTGTTGTTCACGGCCGCGATGCTGGCCGTGTATCGAATCGGCGTGGCCGTGCCGACTCCGGGAATCGACGGGCAGGCGCTCGCGTCGTTCTTCGATCAGGCGCGTTCGACGCTCTTCGGATGGATCAACCTGTTCTCGGGTGGCGCGCTGGAGCGCTTCTCCGTCTTCGCCCTGGGAATCATGCCCTATATCTCGGTCGCGATCATCCTCGATCTGATGAAGATCGCATCGCCCTATCTCGACGAACTCTACAAGGAGGGCGAGGCCGGCCGGCGCAAAATCAGCCAGTACACGCGATACGGCACGGTCGGGCTTGCACTCCTGCAAGGCACGATGATCGCGATCTCGCTCGAGAAGATTTCCTCACCGAACGGCGGCTCCGTGGTCTACTACCCCGGCTGGGGCTTTCGGATTCTGACCGTCATGACGCTCACCGCCGGCACGATCTTCATTATGTGGCTCGGCGAGCAGATTACAGAGCGAGGGATCGGCAACGGTATCTCGCTGATAATCATGGCCGGGATCGTGGCGCGTCTGCCCAGCGCGATTGGCACCACCGTGCAATTCGTGCGCGAGGGCGAGATGAGCGTCTTCCTGTTGATCTTCATTCTGGCTGTGGCGCTCGGCGTCGTCGCCGGAATCGTTTATATCGAGACCAGCCAGCGCCGGATTCCGGTCCAATACGCGCGCCGAATCCAGGGCCGCAGGATGTACGGCGGCCAGACCTCCCATTTGCCGCTCAAGATCAACACCTCCGGCGTCATACCGCCGATTTTCGCCTCCTCGATCCTGGTGTTCCCGGCCACCTTGGCCACCTTCGTGCCCGGCCTCAAGGAGTATTCGACATTTCTCACGCCGGGCGGCCCGATATATGATCTGGTGTACGTGGCGCTGATAATCTTCTTCTGCTACTTCTATACAGCGGTTACGTTCAATCCGGTCGAACGTTGCGGACAATCTCAAGAAGTATGGCGGATTCATTCCCGGCATCCGTCCGGGACGTTTTACGGCCGAATATATCGACCGGGTGCTTTCGCGAATCACGCTAGGCGGCGCGATCTACGTGAGCGCCGTATGCGTGCTGCCGACGATCCTGATCCAGCGCTTCAACGTGCCGTTCTACTTTGGCGGCACCGCGCTGCTGATTGTGGTGGGCGTGGCGATAGATACGATCGGACAAATCGAGACCCATCTGCTGACCCGCAACTACGAGGGCTTCATGAAGCGGGGGCGGGTAAAGTCGAGGAGAGGGTAAGCGGTGCGCCTCGTGATGCTCGGTCCTCCCACGGCTGGGAAGGGCACTCAGGCGCGTCTGCTGACGCAAAGGCTCAAGGTACCGCACGTCGCCAGCGGCGACCTGCTGCGTGACGCGGTCCGGGGGCGCACGCCGCTCGGACTCAAGGCGCGCGGATACATGGACAAAGGCAACCTGGTTCCGGACGAATTGGTATTGCAACTGATCGACGAACGTTTTCAGCAAATCGACGCGCAGGGGGGATTCATCCTGGATGGATTCCCGCGCACCGTCGCGCAAGCCGAGGCGCTGGCGAAAGGGCTCGACGCGCGCGGCGTCGCGCTCGACAAGGTAATCGCGCTGAACGTTCCGGACCAGGAAGTCGTGAAGCGAATCTCGGGGCGGCGCACTTGCCGCAATTGCGGCGCGATGTATCACACGATCTTCGATCCGCCGCGCAACCTCGACGTCTGTAACGTCTGCAACGGCGAGCTCTATCAGCGCGACGACGACGCCGAAGACACGGTCAGGATGCGGATCGAAGTCTATAAAACCAGTACGCGTCCGCTGCTCGAACACTATGAGCGGATGGGGTTGCTGGCGCGGATCGACGGCGTCGGGCGGCCCGACGAAATCAGTCAGCGAATCTTGAGCGCGCTCGGTCCCAGCTATGCGCAGACGCGTGCCGCCAGCGCCAAAGGAACGGCGTGATTCTGCTCAAGACAGCCGAGGAAATCGCCCTGATGCGCAGGGCGAACCAGATCGTGGCGGAGATCCTGGAGGCCGTCGCCGAGGCGGTGCGTCCCGGCATCACCACGGAAGAACTCGATCGAATGGCCGAGGAATTGATTTACAAGAAGGGCGCCAAGCCGGCCTTCAAGGGCTACGCGCCGCGCGGCGTGGTATTTCCCAAGTGTCTGTGCGTATCGATAAACGACGAAATCGTCCACGGCATCCCGTCCGGACGCAAACTCAAGCCCGGGGATATCGTCGGACTCGATTTCGGCGTTGTTTACCACGGCTTCTATGGGGATTCGGCGCGGACGGTGGCCGTCCAGAAAGTACCCGATCGCACCGAGCGATTGCTCAAGGTCACCCGGCAAGCGCTCTACGCCGGAATCGAGCAGGCTCGTCCCGGCAATCGGCTGGGAGACATTTCTCGCGCCGTCCAATCGGTCGCCGAGTCCGCCGGTTACTCGGTGGTCGAGGATTTCGCCGGCCACGGAATCGGCCGCAGCCTCCACGAGGATCCGCAAGTGCCGAATTACTTCCGCAAGGGGATGCCCAATCCGCGCTTGCAGGAAGGGATGGTGCTCGCGATCGAGCCGATGGTGAACGAAGGCGGCGCGGGGGTGCGGATGCTCGATGACGGGTGGACCGCGGTTACGGCCGACGGCACGCTGTCGGCGCACTTCGAGCATTCGGTTGCCATTACCGGGAACGGGCCGCAGATCCTGAGCGAGCTGAACCATGTCTAAGGGCGACGCGATTGAAGTCCAGGGGACGGTTCTGGAAGCGCTGCCCAACGCGATGTTCCGGGTCTCGCTCGAAAACGGCCATCGGGTGTTGGCCCATATTTCCGGCAAGATGAGGATGCATTACATCAAGATTCTTCCCGGCGACAGAGTCACGGTCGAGCTGTCGCCATACGACTTGAGCCGCGGCCGGATTACCTACCGGATGCGCTAGCAGGATGCTGAGAGACCAGGACATCGGCCAAATATCATGAAGGTCCGAGCTTCGGTGAAGAAAATTTGCAAGAACTGCAAGGTGGTGCGCCGCCGCGGCGTGGTGCGCATCCTTTGCCCCTCCAACCCACGCCACAAGCAGCGTCAAGGCTAGGAGGCTAGGATGGCGCGTATCGCTGGAGTCGAGTTGCCCAGGAACAAGCGGATGGAGATCGCGCTGACCTACATCTACGGAATCGGCCGTTCCGCCGCTCACAAGATACTGACCACGGCCAAGGTCGATCTCGGCCGCAAGACCGACGACCTCACCAGCGAGGAGCAGGTGCGCGTGCGCCAGGCGATCGATGAGGGCTACAAGGTCGAAGGCGATCTGCGCCGCGAAGTGCAGCAGTCGATCAAGCGCCTGCTCGATCTCGGATGCTATCGAGGCATTCGCCATCGCCGCGGATTGCCGGTGCGCGGCCAGCGCACCCATACCAACGCGCGAACCCGCAAGGGGCCGCGCAAGGTCGTCGCCGGCAAGAAGATGGCGCCACCGAAAGGATAATAGTCGGATACGCGGCGGCGATAGTTCGAGCCGCCTCCGACCAGACAAAGGAATACGATGGCCGACGAAAAGGAAAAGAAGGACGAATCCGGAAAGCAGCCCGCCGCGACGGTCGAATCCGGCGCGGCTGCCGCCGGCGCGGCGCCGGCCCCGGCGCCCAAGCGCAAGCGCGCCAAGCGCGTCGTGCCTGAAGGTGTCGCCCACATCCACGCGACCTTCAACAACACGATCGTGACTATCACCGACCATCAGGGCCTGGTCGTGGCATGGTCCAGTGCGGGTTCGGTGGGCTTCAAGGGTTCGCGCAAGGGCACGCCCTTCGCGGCGCAGATGGCGGCGGAGGCCGCGGCGCGCAAGGCGTCGGACGTCGGGATGCGCAGCGTCGTGGTCCACGTCAAGGGTCCGGGCGGCGGACGCGAATCCGCGGTGCGATCGCTCCAGCAGGCGGGACTGAACGTGCAATCGATAAAGGACGTCACCCCGATACCGCATAACGGCTGTCGTCCGCCCAAGCGGCGCAGAGTCTAAGGCGAGCAAAGGCAGGGAAAAGTGGCTAGAAACCTCGGTCCAGTATGCCGGATGTGCCGGCGCGAAGGGCTCAAGCTCTTCCTCAAGGGAGAACGATGCTACACTGACAAGTGTGCGATCGAGCGGCGCAACTATCCGCCCGGAGTCCACGGTCAGGCGCGCACGCGCTTCTCGGAATTTTCCATCCGGCTGCGCGAGAAGCAGAAGGTCAAGCGCATCTACGGTCTGCTCGAGACCCAGTTCGCGCGCTACTTCACGCTCGCCGAGCGGATGCCCGGCATCACCGGGGAGAACCTGCTGGTGCTCCTCGAACGCCGGCTCGACAACGTCGTGTACCGGCTCGGCTTCGCGAGTTCGCTCGCGCAGGCGCGCCAACTGGTGCGCCATCGGCATATCCAGGTCAACGGCAGAGTCGTTGACGTGCCGTCTTACCTGGTCGAAATCAACCAGGTGGTGAGCGTTGCCGAGAAGAGCCGCCAGAAGAAGGTGATCGTCGAAGCGATCGAACTGGCCCAGCGGCGCGGCGCCCCGCCCTGGATCATGCTCGAGCGCGAGCAGTTCCGCGGCTCTCTGCGCTCGTTGCCGCAGCGCGGCGACTTGACGATGCCGATTAACGAGAAGCTGATCGTCGAGCACTATTCGCGATAGGGGAGAGCAGCCCGGTGCGGGCAGTTTGACTATCCTAATTCTTTGGTCGGTAAGACTATGCAGAACGATTGGCATGATTTGATCAAACCCAAGACCGTTGAGTTCGAGGAAAAGGAGATGACGCCGGCTTACGGCCGGTTCTTCGCCGAGCCTCTCGAACGCGGTTACGGCATCACCATCGGCAATGCCCTGCGGCGCGTGCTCTTGTCCTCCCTGCCGGGCGTCGCGATTACCGCGGTCAGGATAAATCGCGTCCTGCACGAGTTCTCGACGATCCCGGGCGTCAAGGAAGACGTGACCGATATCGTGCTCAACCTGAAGGAAGTGCGTCTCAAGCTCCACGAGGGCGAACAGGTCACAGCCACGCTGAAGGCCAAGGGAGAAGCCGAGGTCACCGCCGCCGATATCAGCGCCGGGCCAAGCCTCGAGGTGCTGACTCCGTCGCAGCATATCGCGACGCTCGACAAGGGTGCCGAGCTCGACATGGAGCTGGTGATCAAACCCGGCCGCGGCTACGTTCCCGCCGAGCGCGCCGAGGAAGAAGAGCCGATCGGCACGATCCGCCTCGACGCGATCTTTTCCCCGATCCGCAAGGTCAACTTCACGGTCACCAACGCCCGCGTTGGCCAGCGCACCGACTACGATCGCCTCGCGATCGAGATTTTCACCGACGGATCGATAAGTCCCCGTGACGCGCTCACCTACGGCGCGCGCGTGTTGCGCGACCAGATGTCGATCTTCGCAGGGGTCGAGCAGGAAGCCGAAGCGCCGCTCGCCGGCGACGGCGCCCAGGCGGCCACTGCAACCGTCAACGAGTATCTGCATCGGCCGGTCGAGGGACTGCCGATTTCGGTGCGGGCTTTCAACGGCCTGCAGAACGCCGATATCAAGTTCATCGGCGAATTGGTCCAGCGTAGCGAGCAGGACATGCTCAAGATCAAGAACTTCGGCCGCAAGTCCCTCAACGAGATCAAGGAAGTGCTCGCCGACATGGGCCTGTCGCTTGGGATGCGGCTGGAGAACCTGCCTCCGCGCAATGAGCTCGACCGGATGTGGGAAGAGCAGGAGCGCCGCGAGTCGACCTGACGCGGGAGTCGAGGGAGCGAAATATCCGATGCGCCATCTCAATCAGGGCCGCAAGCTCAATCGCACCGCGGCCCATCGCAAGGCCCTGTTCCGCAACCTGGTGCTCGCGCTGATTCGCAGCGAGCGGATCAGGACCACCGACGCCAAGGCCAAGGAGCTGCGCCGCTACGCCGACCGGATGGTCACGCTGGGCAAACGCGGCGACTTAAGCGCGCGCCGGCGCGCGTTTTCATTCATCCAGTCCCGCGACGCGGTAAAAAAACTCTTCGACGAGATTGCGCCGCGATTCAAGGATCGCGCCGGCGGCTACACGCGCGTAATCAAGTACGGCTTCAGGCGCGGCGACGCCGCCGACCTGTCGATCGTCGAGTTCACAGGCGCCTCCGAGGAGGCCAAGGCCAAGAAGCCGCGCAAGAAAGTCCAGCCGCGCAAGGAACCAGAGCGCGAACGCCGCGCCGCCGCCGCCGGCTAGCCGGAATCCGCCGCTTCAGCGATCTGTTGAGCACCTCTCCCGCTTGCGGGAGAGGGCGGCGCAAGCCAGGCGAGGGTGCTGGTTGCGGAAAACGACAGAAACTCCGCAGCAAAAGGGGGAAGCGGCGCCCGTCGGCTCGAATCCGGGATTCCTCGCGCGCGCCATCGCCCCCGGCGCATGCACGGAAGACGCGCGCGGGAATGACAGTCAAAGCGTCCCCATCCGTCAGGTGGTGTCTTAACCTTTCAAATCAGGACACTACCATCAGGACCGCGCGTTTGCTAACCGCCTGTTGTCGATGCTAGTCGTAAGAATTGAAAGTGAAATTCCGGTTGAGTGCTCGGCTTAAGCGCGCGAAGCGTGTGCGTGTGCACGGCCTTGATGGCACGATGCGTCCTGTCGCGGGGGCACCGGTTAACATGAGCCAGGACGGAGGGACCAATGAAGCCATCTTGGGGAAAAGCGCGCATCGGCGCGACCGCGATCCTGGGTGCAGCGGCGTTTACGATTGTCGGCCTTCATATTCTTCAGGGCCGCGCCTATAGCGCGGACACCACCCAGACGCCGCCCGCCCAGACGCTCTTCGTTGTGAACGACGGCACCGACGCCGTGACGGCTTATCCCGCCGCGAGCAACGGCGACGTCTCCCCGCTGGATCCCGCCCCTGCCGGCCTCACCTCGCCCTACGGTGTGGCCGTTGACGCAAGTGGAAAGGTTTATGTCACCAACCACTACCAAGACACCGTCGCCATCTACGCCGCAGGGAGCAAAGGCAGTGTCGCCCCAATCGCCATCATCGGCGGGACGAACACCGGCCTGAGCGATATACAGGACGTCGCGGTGGATTCCAGCGGCAAAATCTATGTGGCGAACAACCCTGCCCAATACGGCGGAAGCGGCACTCCCAGCGTGACGGTCTATGCGGCGGGGAGCAATGGCAACGTCGCCCCTATCGCCACCATCAGCGGCACCAACACCTTCCTGGCCTTTCCAACGGGCATCACGGTGGATTCCAGCCGTAAAATCTATGTGACGGACGGCGACAGCCTGCTTATCTTTCCGGCGCTGGGAAGCAGCACCGGGACGCTCGACGAGTTCCCCATCGCCCAAATCAGCGGGAGCAACACCGGCCTGGGCTACCCAACCGGCATCGCGGTGGGTTCGAGCGGCAAAATCTATGTGGCGAACTACGAGGCGTCTAGCGTGACGATCTATCCGGCGCTGGGAAGCAGCACCGGGACGCTCAACGAAGTCCCCATCGCCACCATCAGTGGGAGCAACACCGGCCTGTACGCCCCAACCGGCATCGCTGTGGATTCCAAGGGCAAAATCCATGTGGCGGACCGCGGCGTATTTGTCTATCCGGCGCTGGGAAGCAGCACCGGGACGCTCAACGAAGCCCCCATCGCCACCATCAGTGGGAGCAACACCGGCTTGGCGGAGCCGCAAGGTATCGCGCTGGATTCCAGCGGCAAAATCTATGTGGTGAACCAATACGGCTCCAGCGTGTTTGTCTACGCGGCGGGGAGCAACGGCAATGTCGCCCCCATCGCCACGATCGGCGGGGTCAACACCGGCCTCGGCGGCGCACAAGGCGTCGCGGTGGATTCCAGCGGCAAAATCTATGTGGCGAACCAGGGCGGCTCCAGCGTGACGGTCTATGCGGCGGGGAGCAACGCCAACACCGCCCCTATCGCCACCATCAGCGGGAGCAGCACCGGCCTGCTGTCCCCAGTCGGGATCGCGGTGGATTCCAAGGGCAAAATCTATGTGACAGACAAGGGCGCCGACAGCGTGTTTGTCTATCCGCCCCTGGGAAGCAGCACCGGGACGGTCAACGAGTTCCCTACCGTCGGCATCAACGGGAGCAACACCGGGCTGGACGACCCATACGGCATCGCGCTGGATTCCAGCGGGAACATCTACGTCTTGAACAGCCGCAGCGTGACGGTCTATTCGGCGGGGAGCACCGACAACGCCGCCCCCATCGCCACCATCAGCGGGAGCAACACCGGTCTGATCGTGGCATACGGCATCGCGCTGGATTCCGGCCGCAACATCTATGTGGCGAACTTCGGCTTCGTTTACCCTTCGAGCGTGTTTGTCTATTCGGCGGGGAGCACCGGCAACGTCTCGCCTTTCGCCACCATCACCGGGAGCAACACCGGCCTGATCGACCCATTTGGCATCGCGCTGGATTCCAGCGGCGACATCTATGTTGCCGATGACGGCAACATCGCGGACGGCGGCACCATCGCCCCCAGCGTGTTTGTCTATTCGAAGGGGAGCAACGGCAATGTCGCGCCGACTAGGACCATAAGTGGCGCACCCACAGAACTATCGGAGCCCGAGTTCATCGCCATCGGGCCGACTCCCTCCGGCACGCTCTCATTGTCAACCGGGAAGCTGAACTTCGGCACCGTCGGAACCGACACGACTTCGACCTTGTCGCTCAAGATCACCAACTCGGGAGCGGGAACGCTCACCGGCAGCGTCGATGCGACCGGGGTTCATTCTCCACTAAGCGTCACCAGCGGCGCCGGCACATTCAAACTCGGTTACAATCAATCGACGACCGTCACCGTTAAGGCTGCGCCGACCAAAACGGGCGCGCTCTCCGGCGACCTCGAAATCACCAGCAGCGACCCCGCGCGCAAGAGCGTCACCGTCCTGATTACGGGAACCGCGGCCGCGGGCAAGATCGAAGTCCCGAGTTCAGTGGCCTTCGGCGCGCAAAAGGTCGGTACCAAGCCGACGATGAAGTTCAAGGTCACCAACGAGGGTCCCGGCGTCCTGCACGGCAAAGTAGGCACCTTGAGCGCGCCCTTCAGCGTGACCTCGGGCGGCGGCAGCTTTGCCCTGAGCAGCGGAAAATCCACGAGCGTTACCATCGAGTTCGTCCCCGTGGCATCGAAGGAGGTCAGCGAGAAGCTGACGATCACCAGCGACGACCCCGCACATCCGAGCGTCCAGGTCGCTGTAACCGGAAAATAGTAGCGATAGAGAGTCGGCCGATGCCGGAGGCGCGACTCGAACCCGCACGAACCGTTAGGTCCAGAGGATTTTAGTCGCACTCGCCCGCTACACAGGGCTTCTTGGGAGCGGGTCCGGGTGAATGGGGCAAGCGGCCGGCCTCAGCTCTCCTCCAACAACCTCGCCCTGAGCGCCATGTGAGCGCTGCGAAGCCCGGCCAGGATGCCGTCCTCGAAGTTCCACTGCCCGTTCGCGATCAGATCCGGAAAATCCTGCGGATTGCGGATGTCCTCCGCCGTTAGCCCCGGATGAATCCCCCGCGCCATCGCCAGCACCTTTGCCTCCTGCTGCTCGATGAGCTCGAGCATCAGGCGATCCGCAATCGCGAGCAACTTTCGCGCGCCTTCGGACACGAGGCCATCCTAGCGCCTTTTGAGCGGGCGTGCTCTGATGATGCCCGCCGCGCGGCTACGGCCATCCACCGGGGTCTGATAGACTGATTGCAACCCACGATGGAGCGCCCGATGGCAAACGAAGTTCAGGCACCCGACAAATTCTTCCTGACCCGCTTCGGCATGAGCGATCGCGCCTTCGAGCGGATTCTCGGCACCGCGCTCGAGCGCAAGGCCGATTACGCCGACCTCTACTTCGAGTATCGCGACGCGGAAGCGGTGAGCCTCGAAGAGTCGATGGTGAACCGCACCAGCAAGAGCATCAGCCACGGCGTAGGCGTGCGGGTCTGTGCCGAGGATCGCACCGGCTACGCCTACTCCGACGAGGTAACGATCGACCGGATGCAGTTGGCTGCCGAGGCGGCGCGCGCTATCGCAGACCAGCGCGGCGAGCATCCGGGCGCGGTCCGGGTGGGGCAGCCCGTCGCCCGGCATGCGCTCTACGAGCTGGAGAGCAGCCCGCTCGACGTCCCGGTGGAGGAGAAGGTCCGCCTCCTGAACGAGATCGATAAGGTCGCGAGATCCTACGACCCGCGCGTGAAGAACGTGATGGCGTCGTTCGCGGCCGAGCGCAAGATTGTGATGATCGTCAACAGCGAAGGGCGGATCGCGGCCGACATTCAGCCGCTTTGCAGACTGAACGTCTCGGTGATCGCCGAGGACGGCGCGAATCGCCAGGTCGGGAGCTTCGGCGGCGGAGGCCGCGTCGAGTATCGTTACCTGCTCGAAGGCGAGCGATGGAAGGAGTACGCGCTCGAGGCGGCGCGGCAGGCGATCGTGAACCTCGACGCGATCGACGCGCCGGCCGGCGAAATGATCGTGGTCCTGGGCCACGGATGGCCGGGGATTCTGCTCCACGAGGCGATCGGTCACGGGCTGGAGGGCGACTTCAACCGCAAGGGCGTGTCGGCCTTCACCAACCGGATCGGCCAGCAGGTCGCGAGCCCGCTCTGCACCGTGATCGACGACGGCACGATTCCGAGCCGCCGCGGCAGCCTCAACGTCGACGACGAAGGAACGGCGACCTCGCGCACGGTGCTGATCGAGAAAGGAATCCTGCGCGGCTACTTGCAGGACCGCCTGAACGCGCGCCTGATGAAGATGGCGCCTACCGGAAACGGGCGGCGCGAGAGCTTCGCGCACACCCCGATGCCCCGGATGACCAACACGTTCATGCTCGCCGGCGAGTCCACGCCCGAGGAGATCATCGGATCGGTCAAGCACGGGCTTTACGCAGTGAGCTTCGGCGGTGGCCAGGTCGATATCACCAATGGCAAGTTCGTATTCTCGGCGAGCGAGGCTTATCTGATCGAAGACGGCCGCGTGACGCGCCCGGTCAAAGGCGCCACGCTGATCGGCGACGGTCCCGCCGTGCTGACGCGGGTCTCTATGGTGGGTAACGACCTCGAGCTGGATTCGGGCATCGGCACGTGCGGCAAGGATGGGCAATCGGTGCCGGTCGGCGTGGGCCTTCCGACCACAAAAATCGACGGCCTCACGGTCGGCGGCACGCACGCGTAGGAAGCCGGTGATGGAAGCGTTGGAACTGGCACAATGGACGCTAACTGAGGCCTCGCGCAGAGGCGCAAGCGCGACTGAAGTGCTGATCGCGAGCGCCGAGTCGCTCTCCGCAGGCGTGCGCTTGGGCGAGGTCGAGAAGCTGAAGAGCTCGCGCGAGCGGCGCCTCGGACTCAGAGTCTTCACCGGCCAATCGTCGGCCACCGCGTCAACCGCCGATCTCGATCAAGCCGCAGTCGGCGACTTCGTCGCGCAGACGGTCGCGCTCGCGCGTCTCACCGCTTCCGACCCGTGGTCGGGATTGCCCGACCCGTCGCTTCATCCGCGCCATCTCGCCGAGCTCGAACTGACCGATCTGAGTCACCGGATAATCGACGCGGATCAGGCGTTGAAGCTCGCGCGCGTCGCCGAAGGGGCGGCGTTGAAGCTTGATTCGCGAATCAAGAACTCCGAAGGCGCCGAGTTCGATTCCGGCTTCTATACGGTGCTCTTCGCCAACAGCCAGGGCTTCTCCGGCGAATATGCCGGCACGTCGTTCGGGCTGAGCGTCGTCCCGGTCGCGCAGAATGACAACTCGATGCAGCGCGACTACTGGTACACGGCCAGCCGGCGCTATGACAAGCTCGAAGACCCGGAGTCGGTCGGACTCACTGCCGCGCGCCGCGCGCTCAGAAAGCTCGGCGCGCGCAAGATCAAAACCACGCGGGCGCCAGTGGTCTTCGATCCCGACATCGCCGCCGGCCTGATTCGGTCGCTGGCCGGGGCCGCATCGGGGCCTTCGCTCTATCGCGGAGCGTCCTTCCTCATTGACAAGCTGGGCGCGCAGGTCGCCTCGCCCAACGTTACGATTTTCGACGACGGCACGATCGTCGGCGGACTCGGCTCGAAGCCTTTCGACGGCGAGGGCCTGCCGACCTCGCGCAAGGCGATTGTCGAGAAGGGCGTGCTCGCGACCTACCTGCTCGATACCTATTCAGCGCGAAAGTTGAAGCTCAAGGCGACCGGCAATGCCGCCCGATCGGTGGGCGAAGCCCCGTCGGTCAGTCCGGCGAATCTCTATCTGCAAGCCGGTTCGTATTCACCGGAGGAGATAATCCATTCGGTGAAACAAGGGCTCTACGTCACCGATCTGATCGGCTTCGGCATCAACATGGTAACGGGTGACTATTCGCGCGGCGCCAGCGGGCTTTGGATCGAAAACGGCGAGCTTACTTATCCGGTGCAGGAGATCACGATCGCGGGCAACCTGA
>CAWHNS010000013.1:0-42544 GCA_963830715.1 uncultured delta proteobacterium | reverse complement strand
CGGGGAACGAATCGGCGACCGAACGTCATTGTGGTTAGTCGATACCGTAGCCGGGCGTGCGTCACTCAGGCGCGTAGCACTCTCCGCCTGCCGCGCTAAGCAGAGCGGGCAGGCCGAACCAAATCGAAATCAGGTTCACGCCGATGCTTGTAACCACGGGTTGCATACTCGCGACCACGTTGTGCCTTCTCACGATCCCCGTACCGCCCGCCGCCACCTCTGCGCCTCAACTCCGCCCCGTCATCGCGCCGCGTGCCTGCGGCTCGTCCGCGTCCATCGTCCGCCAGCCGCCGGGTGAACCCATCAATCCGATCGATGAGTTCGCGTGCTGCTTCCGCAGCCGTTCGAGTTCATCTGCGAAGTTGAGCGCCGCCAGAATAGCCAGATTTACTGAATTGGCCGTCTGGACGCTGGCTCTTATGGCCTTTATCCTTTCGTCCACCGTCTCTGCCACTGCCTTCACCCAATCGTCATCGGCACTGCTCGCGACGACCAGGTTCTGCCCCATGACCTCGACGTTGACTCCCTTCATCGCTACTTCAAATCGATCCCATCGAACCGGGCCAGGAGCTTCTCGATTCGCGTCCTGACTTCGGCTCGTTCATTCTCATGCTGCTGGCGTTCGGTGTCGAACTGCTTGAGTTGCGCCGTAACTTCCTTGAGACGCCGTTCGGTCTCTCCAAGCCGCTGCGAAATTTGTTCGTTCTCGCGACGCAGCTGGTTCATCCGGTTTACAAAAGCCTGGATTTTGTCGTCTAACTGCTTTATAACGTCATTTGCCATATTCACCGACAAATTCTCAATGTTTACTTCTATTTCTCTACCGTCAAGGCTGTCAAGCGGCGTACGAACCGCTATCCACCCGTTCCTCGCCTGAGTCATCGCTAGAGAACAAGGCGTCCACGAACTCGCGAGCGTCGAATGCCCGCATATCCTCGATATTTTCGCCGATTCCGACAAACCGGACCGGCAGCTCGAGCCGGTCCGCGATTCCCACGATGACGCCGCCCCTGGCGGTGCTGTCGAGTTTCGCGAGGATCACACCGGTCAGCGGCACCGCCTCGCCGAAAATTTTGGCCTGGCTGAGAGCATTCTGCCCGGTGGTCGCATCGAGGACGAGAACGTCTCGTGAGGAGCACCCGGCAGTTCGCGACCGACGACGCGCGCGATCTTCTTCAGCTCCTCCATCAGGTTCACCTTGGTCTGCACGTGGCCCGCGGTATCCATTATGGCCGCGCCGGCTTTGCGCGCGACCGCAGCCTTTACCGCGTCGAAGGCCACCGCCGCCGGATCGGAACCCTGCGCCTGCTTGATGACCTCGGCGCCGGCGCGCGCACACCAGACCTCGAGTTGCTCGATAGCTGCGGCGCGAAACGTGTCCGGCCGCGGCGACAATAACCGCGCCGCGTTCCTGCTTGAGCCACGCCGCGAGCTTGGCGACGGTGGTCGTCTTGCCGACGCCGTTGACGCCGACGAGCATGATCACCAGCGGCGCATCGCCGGGGTCGGCGGGCGGACGCTCCACCGCAGTCAGCATCGCAGCAATCTCGCCCTTCAACGTCTCTCGGATCGCATCTGGGCGGACGTCGTTGGTGAGTCGCGAGCGAACCGCGTCTACCAGCTTGGTCGCGGCCTCGACGCCGACATCGGCGGCGATCAGCGCCTCTTCGAGACCTTCGTAGATTTCGTCAAGCTTGACCTTGCCGGTAATCGCCGCGCGGATGCGGCTGAGGAAGCCCTCGCGCGTCTTGCGAAGTCCAAGCCCGAGCCGAGGTGGCCGTCGCGGGGCGGCGGCGGGCGGGGGCGCCGCGATTTCCGGCGCTGGAACAGCCTCCAGCGCCGTCTCGCCGCGCGGCTTCGCAGGCTCCGGCTCGTGCACTGGCTCGGCCGCCGCAACCGACGGCTGCGGGAGTTTCTTGCGCAGGCTGAATTCGATCAGCACGCCGATCGCGATCAGGGCGAAGCCCACGACAATCGCGATGGCAATTACGAGCGCTATCTCGGGAAAAGTCACAGATTGAAGTCCCCAATACGGTAGTCGCGCTCACAGAATAACAGCCGGGAGCGAGGCCCGAAACCTCGCGTGATCGGTCAGCAAATGCGAGCACAGGCTGAAGCCCGTGCCGCTCAAATGCATGCCGTGAGCGAAGCTGTGGCACAGGCTTTTTAAGCCGGTGCCCTCGATCCGCGACGGACGCCCCTTGCGGCGGGGCAGTTCTGCGCCAGCATAGCGCTCTCGATCGTCAGGCGGCTTGCGGGATTGTCAGCGAGATGATGCGCGAGATTCCGGGGCGGTCCATCGTTGCGCCGTGAATCTGATCGGCGGCCTGCATCGTGCGCTGATTGTGCGTGATGATGATGAACTGGGAGCGGCGCTTTAGCTCCTGGACCAGCGAGGTGAATGCCGCCAGGCTGAATTCGTCGAGCGGCGCGTCAACTTCGTCGAGCACGCAGAACGGACTCGGGTTCAGCAGGAAGAGCGAGAACACCAGCGCCATCGCGGAGAGCGCCTTCTCGCCGCCCGACAGCAGCCCGATCTCCTTCACCTTCTTGCCCGCCGGCTGGACCATTATATTGACGCCCGCTTCGAGCACGTCGTCGGCTTCCATCAGTTCGAGCCGCGCTCTGCCGCCGCGCATCAGCTTGGGGAAGAGCTCGGCGAAGTTCCGGGCCGCGCCCTCGAAGGTCTCCGCGAAGCGCTTGCGGGCCTCGCGATTCAGGCGCGTGATCGTGCCGGTCAGATCGTGCACCGCGTTCTGAAGGTCGAGGCGCTCCGCGTTGAGGACATTGGCGCGATCTTCCAGTTCCTTGACTTCGCTTTCGGCGGCCAGATTGACTTCGCCGATCCGCTCGGCGCGAGCCCTCAACTCGGACAGCCGTTGGTCGTCGCGCTCTGCGTCGCGATCGGTCAGTTGCGTGGCCAGCTCGGACGCGGCCGCGTCGAACTCGAGCCGGAACCGCTCGGCGAAGGCACGCGACAACTCTTCGCTCAGCGTGCGGGCGCGTTCGCGCTTGAGCCCGCACTCGACGGCCTCGGTTTCCAGCGACGAAAGCGCCTCGCGCGCATCCTTCAATTCGGACTGGCGCGCCGCCAGCTCCCGATCCTGCTCGTCGAGCGCGTCGTTCAACTGATCGAGATCGGCGCTGAGCTGCGCTTCGCGCGCGTGCGCCTGCTGGTCCTGGCCGGCGAACTTGCCAAGCTCGCCCTCGAACTCGACGCGTTCCGCAAGCGAGCGTTCCAGGTCGCGCCGATTTCTGTCGATTTGCGATTCGAGTCCGGAGCACGACTCGGCCAGATGGCGAAGCTCGGCTTCCAGCGCGTCGAGCTGCGCCTTGCGCGCCTCGAAGCGCGAGGTCGCGTCGAGCATCGCGCTGCCGGTCTCTTCCGCCTCACGCCTCAGGATCGCGATTTCGTCGCGGATCGCGGAGAGCCGCTCGCGCGCCTGTTGTTCGGCGGCGGCGAGATCGGTGAGCCGCGCGTTTGAGGCCGCCATAGCCTGGCGAATTTCGCCCGTCCGCCGCGATGCGTCATCGCGATGCGCCCGCGCGAGGGAAAGCTCCTGCTCGATCTTCGCGAGCGCCGCCCGCTTCGCGCCAAGCGCGTTCTCGGCATCGGAGGCGAGCCGCAGCGCGGTTTCAAGATCCAGCGCCAGTTGTTCGCGCGAGGCGCGGCGGGAATCGAGTTGGACCGCGAGAGCTTGCTCCTCGGCGGCGATCTGTTCGAGTTCGTCGTCCGGATGTTCGCCCGGCGAAGCGCCGTTGCCGTTCTCCGCATCCGCCTCGCGCACGCTGCCGCCGGCGATCATCCTGCCGGGCCAGAGCACGTCGCCCTCCCGCGTGACGAACAGCGCGCCGTGTCCATTGAGATTCGACGCGGCGAGCGCGGAAGGCAGGTCTTCGGCAACCATCACGTGACCGAGCGCCGCTTCGACTACCGGCTCGAAACCCGGCGCGACGCTCACCATCTCGACCAGGCGGCCGGCGACTCCGGGCGCGCTGATAGCGTGGCGCGCGGGCATAAGTTCCGGCGCCGGGATGAAGCTCAAACGCCCGCCCTGCTTTTGCTTGAGCACCTCGATAGCTCGCAGCGCGAAATCCGGCGAATCGACGATCACCGCCTCGGCCTGATCGCCGAGCACGGCCGAAAGAGCCGATCTCAGCTCGGCGGGCGCCTTTATCACGTCGAAGAGGAAAGAAGGGTCGGTTGAGGGACGATCGCCGTTGAGAGATTCGAGCACGGTGCGCAGTTTCCGGCCGGCGCCGTTCTCGGACGGGCTCCGATCGCGATCGGCCGCGGGATCGGGATTCCGCCCGGCGGCGATTCGCGCCGAGAGCCGTTCGAGACGGGCGCGGGTCTCGTTCTCGCGATCGGCGGCCTCGCGCCGGGCGCCGTCGAGCCGGTGGATTTCGGCGCGCGCCGCTTCGAGTTCCGCCTCCGCAATTCGCAACTCCCCGGCGATACGCGCGCTTGCTTCTTCGAGCGCAGGCAGCGCGGTCTCGACGCTGCGCGCGCGTTGGTCGAGGTCGGCCAACTCTCCGCTCAAGTCGGCTAATCGGCCGCGGATGACCGCCGCCTCGCGCACCAGATCGGATAGCTCGTCTTTCAACTCCTCCGCCGCGGCTTCGCGATTGTTGAGCGACGAGTTGGCTACTTCGTGATCGCGCCTCAGCACTGCGAGCGCGCGCTCGCCACCGTCGTCTTCACGTTTCTCCCGCGCCAGGCGCGCCCCAGTTTCCGCCCGCGCCGCGCGCGCCGCAATCGCCCTTTCCTCCATCTCGCGCGCACGCGCGATCAATGTCGGCGTAAGGGCGTCGATCGCCAGCAGGCGGCGCTCGAGAAACTCGCGCGTACGCGCGCGTTCGGCGACCCCGGCGCGGAGATTCTCCAACTCGCGAAGCGCGGCGGCCGCCTCGTCGCGCCGCGCCTGCAAGGCTTTCCCGAGCGACTGAGTTTCGCTCTCCAGCTCGCAGGCCCGATCGCGTATCGCCTCGATCTCGCCCTTGAGCCCGGATTCTCGCGCGGAATAGCGGTCGAACTCGCCGCGCTGATCGAGCAGCCGCCGGGCTGCCGAAAGCCGCTCCAGCTCGTCGAGCTCCTGGCGGACAAGCCGGAACGCCTCGGCCTTTTTGGCCTGGCGGCGGGCGAAATTGAGCTGACGCTCGATCTCCGCGAGCACGTCATCCAGCCGCGCGAGGTTCTCTTTCACCCGTTCGAGCTTGCGCTCGCTCATCTCGCGCCGGCCCTTGAAGAGCGAGAGACCGGCGGCTTCTTCGACCAGCGCGCGCAACTCGGCAGGCTTGGCCTGAATGATCTCCTCGATTCGTCCCTGCTCGATCAGCGCGTAGCCGCGGCTGTGAATCTGCGCAGCCATGAAGAATTCGGTGATGTCCTTGAGGCGGCAGGGGATCCGGTTGAGCAGGTATTCCGAATCGCCCGATCGATAGACGCGGCGCGTCACGCAGATCTCGCTGAGCGCCGTGTAGGGCTCGGGCAGCGCGCTCTCGCCGTCCGCCTCCATCGTGAGCGACACTTCCGCCATCCCGGCTGCCGGATGCGAATCGTTGCCGGCGTAGATCAGATCTTCAGTGGTCTTGCCGCGAAGGCGGGTCGGCGCCTGCTCGCCGAGCACCCATCGGATAGCGTCCACCACGTTGGACTTGCCGCATCCGTTTGGCCCGACGACCGCGGTGATACCGGGGGCGAAGCCGATAACCGTGGGATCCAGGAACGACTTGAAACCGATCAGTTCGAGACTCTTAAGACGCATGCTCCCGGCGCCTCCACCACATCCCCGCCATTTTCGCAGCATATCTCATTGGGCGAATCGTTCAATACGGCGCAGTTGGCGCAGCGGCTCATTTTGACGGATTCGGAAAACAATCTGGCAAGCCGGGTCGGCTCGCCGGACGCTTCAATCCGGCAGCAGTTCGGTGTTCCAGTAGGCGCTATCGACCGCGGTGAGAAACGGCATCCACTCGCGATAGCGGCGCAGACTGAACATCTCGGAACTGAACGGGGTCCACTCGGGACGCCGCGGCCGGCGCACCAGATGCATCCCCGCTTCATCCGGAGTGCGCCCGCCTTTGCGGCGATTGCACGTGTGGCACGAGCAGACGATATTCTCCCAGGTCGAGAGGCCGCCGCGCGATCGCGGCACCACGTGATCGAGGTTCAAGTCGGTGCGCGAGAAGCGCCGGCCGCAGTACTGGCAGGTGTTGCCGTCGCGCGCGAAAATGTTGAAGCGCGAAAAGCGCACGTGGCGCTTCGGCACCCGCTCGTATGCGATCAGCAGCAGCACCCTCGGCACGCGGATCACTCCGCCGACGGTTCCGAGGCGCTCATGATGCAGTTCGATAGCCAGATCGCGCCAGGAATCGAAATCGAAAGTCCGGTATTGCTCGTCGACCGCGCGCGCCACGCCCTGATACAAGAGCGCGAAAGCGCGCTTGACCGAAGTCACGTGCACCGGCAAGTAGGATCGATTGAGTACCAATACCTTGCTATTGAGCAAGGCGACCCCGCCCGATTGAATCGGAACTGAGATGGCGGCGGCGGACATACGAAACGACTATCGGCTCGGATTCTCCAAGTCAAGCACGCCCCGGATGGGGCGAAAGCCGTGTGAATTCGTGGCTTTGGCGCGGGGCACCTTCGCCTTGCGCTCAGGATTTTCGCGCCGTATGATCGCGGCAAGCAGGCTCCAATAATGGGGAGAGAGTGAGCGCTTCCACTTTTCCACTGGTCGTCTCAATCGCGGATCTCAAGCTCCAACCGGATTTCAACTGCCGCCAGTTCAACCGTTGATCGCCGCGCCCTCGCCAGCGCCTCAGCCCAAAATGCACACCAGAACCGTCGCGTGAAACGCGAAATAGTAATCAACGTCTCGCCGCTCGACGTGAGGCTCGCGCTGCTCGAGGACAGTTCGCTGACCGAGTTTCATCTCGAACGCAACGAGCGCCGGGGCCTGGCCGGCAATATCTACAAGGGCCGGGTCACGCGCGTCCTGCCCGGGATGCAGGCCGCGTTCGTCGATATCGGACTCGAGAAGGCCGGTTTCCTGCACGTCTCGGACTTTCGCGACGAGATCGAAGCGCTTGGCGCGGTCGCGGAGGAGATCGTAGAAGAGGACGTCGAGAGCGAACCGGTTGACGGCGGCGACTCTGCCGAATCAGCCGCCGGAACCGACGCCGAATCGGTCGCATCGCAACCGGCGCAGGACAGCGGCCCGCGCCACCGGCATCGGCGCGGCGGCGGCGGATCGCGCCGTGGATTGCCGATCGAGCAGCAGCTCCGGCGCGGCCAGGAAATCATCGTCCAGATCGCCAAGGAACCGATCGGCGGCAAGGGTGCGCGCCTGAGCTCTCACGTCTCGATCCCCGGCCGCCATCTGGTTTACACGCCCACCGGCAACCGGCTGGGCATCTCGCGCCGGATCGAAAGCGCCGAGGAGCGTGCCCGGCTTCGCTCGGCGGTCAACGAGCTGCGCCCGCAACAGGGCGGCTTCATCGTGCGCACCGCATGCGAGGGCGTCAGCCGCCGGGAGATCCAGCGCGACATCTCATTTCTCACCAAGCTCTGGCATTCGATCCTGAAGAAAAGCGAGAAGACCCCGCCGGCCTCGCTGATCTACAGCGATCTCGACCTGCCGCTGCGCGCGGTCCGCGACCTGTTCTCCAGCGACGTCGAGCGGCTATGGTGCGACGACGCCGCGACCTACGATCGGATCGCCGAGTTCGTGCAGAACTATATGCCGCGGCTGCGCTCGCGGCTCTCGCGGTACGATGAGCAGGAAGGAATCTTCGACCATTTCAAGATCGAGCAGCAGATCACGCGCGCGCTCGAACGCAAGGTCTGGCTCAAGTCGGGCGGCTACCTGGTCTTCGATCAGGCCGAGGCGCTGACCGCGATCGACGTCAATACCGGCCGCTTCGTCGGCAAGCGCAGCCAGGACGAGACCGTGCTCAAAACCAACCTCGAGGCGGTTGAGGAAGTCGTGAGGCAGCTCCGGTTGCGCAATATCGGCGGGATCATAATCGTGGACTTCATCGACATGGCACGCGAGCCCGATCGCAAACGCGTCAGCGAGGCTCTCAACCTGGCGCTCAAACGCGACAAGGCGCGGACCAGCGCGCTCAAGATTTCCGAGCTGGGACTGGTCCAGATGACGCGCAAGCGCACCCGCGAGAGCCTGGAGCAGATGCTGACCGAGCCGTGTCCGCGATGCGCCCGGACGGGAGTGGTCAAATCGGTTGCGACGCTCGCGGCGGAGGTGCTGCGGGGAATCCATCGCGAGGCCCGCCGCCGGCACTCGACCGACATGATCGTCGTACGGCTCAGCCCCGATGTTGCACGCTATCTCTACGACGCCGGCGCGAGCGCGCTCGATACGCTCGAGCAGCGGCTCGGGCTCAAGATCGTGCTGCGATCGAAGGACGGCCTCGAGCCCGGAGCATTCGAGCTGAGCCAGGCCCCCGTCGCGGCATAACGTCTCCGGGGGGACTAACCTCACCCGCCGTCGCATTCGCTCCAGCACCTTCTCCCTTCAGGGAGAGGGCTGGGCAGAGGTTGATCTGTGATTTTTTCAGTACGCGGCGCTGGTGGCGCGTTGCGGCAGTTCGGGGCGGCGGGTGGCCAACACGCGCTCGGTCTCGCGGCGGATGAAGGCCGGATCGAACATGACGATCATCACCGGCAGGATCGTCATCGCGCCGAGCATCGAGACGAACATCCAGACCGCGAGCAGCAGACCCATCTCGGCGTCGAAGCGGATGCTCGACCAGTACCAGAACAGTACCGAGGCAACCAGCGTCAGCGCCGTGAAAGTGACCGCCTTGCCCGAGGTGACCAGCGCGCGATAGGTCGCCTGCGGCAATTCGTTGCCCATCGCGAGTTCCTCGATAATCCGGCTGACGACATAGATTGCGTAGTCGATTCCGAATCCGACCCCAACCGTGACCACCGGCAGGGTGTTGATATTTATTCCGATATCGTGCGCGGCCATGTACGCATTGACCGCGGCATTGGCAAGCGCCAGCGGAAAGAGCAGGTACAGGCCGGACATGAACGATCGGTAAGTGACCACGACGATTATGAATATAGTCACAAAGGCCAGCACGTTGAGCAGCAGGTCGTTGTCGATGATCTCCTGGTTGGCGGCGGCCAGCTCACCGATGATCCCGGCGGCCATCTCGAACTTCACTCCGGGAACGTGATGGTCCGGGCTGGCGAAGAACTTTTCCGTTCGCATCACTACGCGCTGGACGTTTTCGCCCGATCGATCCTTGCAATAGATCGTGATCTGCGTGGCTTCGCGCCGGGGCGTGATTATGTACGCGGTCGAGAGCGGCGAGGCGCCGGCGAGCAGGCCGCCGAGCAACTGTCCGGTCGCGGTCGTGTCGGTCGGCAGCACGTTCCACTTGGGCTCGAACTCGCGCAGCGCGGAGCCGCTGTTGGCGAGCAGGTCCGCGACCGAAAAGGCGCGGCCCACTGCGGGGTCGCGCTCCATGTAGCGCTCGTACGCATCCATCACATGATAGAGCTTGGGATTGTCGAGCGCGCGCTGGTTCTCGAGCTTGCAGACCACCACAAACTGCTCGATCGCGCCGAACTCGTCCTGAATTTTCGCCATCGCGCGGTTATACGGCGCGTTGGGCCACAGGATGGGCGTTTCCGACGACGGGTCGCCAACCTTAAGGCCCCGCCAGAAATACGCGCATATCGCTATCGCCACGACGGTCAGCACCAGTGTCGCGGCCCGACCGGCCGGGGCGAGCATCGCCGACGCCGTCCACTCGATCAGCCGCTTGAAGATGCCGTGATCGCGCACCTCGATTACGTCGATGCGCGGCGGTTCGAGGTAGTAGTAGACGATCGGGTTGAGCAGCAGTTCGCTTACTATGATCGCGGCGATCCAGAAGCTCGCGCCGATCGCGAGCTTTTGCAGGAACAGCACCGGCACCAGCAGGATCATCAGCACGCCGAAGGCGTCGGCCAGGATTCCGGAAAGCGAGGGCACGAACATTTCCGAGAACGCGAACAGAATCGCCTTCTCCTTGTCGCGCAGCCGGTAGTATTCCTCATAGTAGCGATCGTGCATCTGGACGGAGTGACTCACGGCGCGGGCGGTGATCAGGAACGGGATTACCAGCACCAGCGGATCCAGGTTGAATCCCATCAGGCGGATAAAGCCCAAGCCCCAGATCGCGCAAATCACGCCCGAGATCGTCGGCCGCAATGCGCCGCGCCAGTCGTGGAAGTAGAGGTAAAGCAGCACCCAGACCGCGAGCACCGTGATGACGAAGATCCAGAAGATCTGCGGCGTGTAGCGGTAAACCCATCCATACAGGATCGGCTGACCGCCGACGTAGATCCGCACCGAACGATCGCGCTCCGGCCGCACCACGATTCGGTAGATCTCGTCGAAGATCTGGCGGTAGTCGAGGCGGCTTTCCAGGAAGCTCGCCTCGATCAGCGCCGCGCGATCATCCAGCGAGACGAATCGCCCGAACACCACGCCGGGATTCTTGTGGACATTGCCGCGAACCTCGTCGGCGCCGGTCTGATCGGTGGGCGCGCTCCCGCCCGGCATCACGGGCGTATTCAGGATCACGCCGCCGGCGAGCGGGCGAAAGTAGCTCGCAGTCGCCATCGAGTGCACCGATCCGTGCAGCACGCCGTAAACCGTGTCCATCCGCGAAGTCATCCGCGCGATCTTGCCGAGAATGTCGGGCGTGAAGATCGTGCCGTTGCGCGCCTCGATCATGACCGAGACGTTGTTCACGCTGCCGAAGTAGCTGTCGTATTGATGGGCCACCTGGACGAAAGGATGGTTCTGCGGGAGCAGGTCGCCGAAGCTGGTGACGAGTTGGGTTTGCGCGGCGAAGTAGCCGAAGAACACTGTCAGCAATCCGATGCACAGCAGCACCAGGAAGCGCCGCCTCAATATCCACTCGCCGAACCGGTACCAGGCCATCTTGTCCTCGGATTCGCAGGAGGGCGTGCGTGCTATCCCTGGCAGAAGCGCCAACTCCTGCCGCCGTCGCCGGTATAGAGCACCGTTCCGTAGCCGACGATCCAGCCATGATCGTGATCGAAGAAGCGGACCTGGCTTAGCGGCAACGGCAGCGGCGGGAAGTTCTGGTCCTGCGCCCATGCTCCGTTCGGCTGCAGGCGCAGCACGGTTCCCGTCAGTCCCACCGTGGCGCCATCGCGATCGCCGATCAGTTGTATCGCGAACAGCGGATCGCGCGCGGGCATCTGCGGCTCGCCCGGCACGAGGTTGTCGGGCGGCGCGCCCGGCTTGGGCACCTGATGGGCAAATGACCAGGTCTTGCCGCCGTCGCCGGTCTGAATCACCCATCCCTCCAGTCCGCACGCCGCGCCATGATCCTTGTCACGGAACGATACCGAGAACATCGACGGAAGGAGAAAATCCCGCAGGCGCGGATCTTCGCTGGGCTCGGGCTGCCGCTTCCACTGATTGACCAGCGATTGCTGCTGCTCCGACCAGCTCTGTCCGCCATTGCCGGTCATCCAGACTCGCCCGAATTCGCCCACGATCCAGCCGCGCTGATCGTTGACGAAATCGACGCCGTACAGGATCGGATCCTCGAAGGGCAAGGCGTAGTCGTGCAGGTCGGGCGGAAACAGCCGCTCCAACTGTCGCTTGACGAAGCTCTCGCCGCCGTTGGTGGTGCTGAGCACGAGCGATCGATCGCCGACCATGAAGCCGTGCAATCGATCGGGGAACGAGAGCGAAAAGACATACAGATGGGTGCGCGAATTGAGACGCTGCCAGGTCTTCCCGCCGTCGGTCGTACGCATCACGAGTCCGTCCTGGCCGCAGAGATAGCCGTTTTCGGAGTCGACCATCTGGATCCCGAAAACCGCGAGGTCTGTGCCGATGTCGATCCTCCTGAAGTGGCGGCCGGCGTCCTCGGTCAGCAGCACCTTGCCGCGCGATCCGGCGATGAACGCCTTTTCGGGACCGACCGGCCATACGTCGAAGAAATTATCGGTGCCCGAGATGTTGCGCTCGGCCAGCGGCGGAACGGCGACCGTGCGATGGCATCCGATAGCCGCGAGGGCGACCAACAGCCCCGTCAGCAATTTGAGCGAACGGGTAGCGCAGATCTTGCGGAGCATTTGATAGGTCCGGCCGGAAGTTGGCTCTATACTCAAGGAAAGCGGCATCGATGGCAAGCGAGATTCGCGCGCCTTTTGGGGAACCGGTCTCAATCAAGATCCGTCAGCAAAAGCCCCGTCAGGTACTCGCCCTCGACGTGTCCGAGCAACACCGGATGGTCGGGGCCGGCGCCCAGACGCGCGCGCATCCTCAGGTTACGCCCCGCTTTGGCCGCGCCCATTCGAACTGCGCGAACGAAATCCTCGCCGCGAAAATGCACCGAACAACTGAAGGTCGCCAGAGATCCACCCGGCGCAAGCGCCGCGATCGCGCGCGCGTTCAACTCCGCATACAGATGCTCCGCGCGGGACGCGTCGCCGCGGCTTCTGGCCAGCGCCGGAGGGTCGAGCGCGATCAGATCGAATTTCTCTCCGCACCCGGCCAGATATTCGGCGGCGTCGGCGTGGACCAGTTCCGCCGCGGTTTCGGCGTAGCCGTTGAGCTCGAGATTTCGCCGCATCCATCCGAGCGCCCGCGACGATGTGTCGGCCGCTACGATGCGCTTCGCCCCGCCGCTCAGCGCGGCGATCGCGAATCCTCCCGCATAGCAATACGCATCAAGGACTCGGCCGCCCGCGCCAAGCTCTGCGGCGAGCTCGGCGAAGCGCGCGCGATTCTCGCGCTGGTCGAGGAAGTATCCGGTCTTTTGGCCATGTTCCGGATCGATGCCGAGGCGTGTTCCGTTCTCGGTCGCGATTACCTCCGTCACCGGCTCGCCTGCGAGCGCGCCGGTGCGATCTTCAAGGCCCTCCTGCCTTCGGACCGCTCCCTGGCTGCGTTCGATGATCGCGCGCGGCGACAGGAACTGGCCGAGCAGCTCGACGATCTCGCCGCGCATCCGCTCGGCTCCCGCGGTCAGAAGCTGCACCACCAGGATGTCGGCGTATCGATCGACCACCACCCCCGAAAGTCCGTCGCCGTCGCCGTTGATCAGGCGATAACAGTCGGTTCCGGGGCGGATGAGCTTGCGGCGAAGATCGATCGCGCGCGACAGCCGATGTCCAACTATTTCGGCGGGTTTGAGCCTGTCTCCCCATGAGAGCATCCGCACCGCGATCGTCATCGATGGATTGCAGTAGCCATATCCGATGAGCGCGCCCAACGAGTCGCGCACTTCGACCGCAGAACCCGGCTCGATTCCGGCCGGCTCGAAACGCTCGATCGCCTGCGAGAAGATCCACGGGTTGCCGCCGCGCACTGTCCGGTCACGCCCGCTCTTGAGAACGGCGACACCCTGTTCCCGGTCGCGCAGGGTTACCGCTGTAGACTTTTGCGACATGATGTCTGTCATCGCGAGAGCGTCCGCTCCTGTCGATCACCGGTCGATCTCATCCGCGCGGACATACTCGCCGCTGCGGCCGCCGCGCTTGCGGACCAGACGAATCCCATCGACCACCATCGCGCGATCGATCGCCTTCGCCATGTCGTAGATCGTCAGCGCCGCCGCGCTCACCGCCATCAGCGCTTCCATTTCGACGCCGGTGCGCGAGTTGCTCGCCGCGCGCGCCTCGATAAGCAGCTCCGATCGCCGATGGTCGGCCTCAAAATTCACCTCGACGACTTCGAGCGCAATCTGGTGGCAGAGCGGAATCAGCTCGTGCGTACGCTTGGCCGCCATCAATCCGGCGATCCGCGCCGCGGCCAGCGCCTCGCCCTTTTTGAGTTTCCCGTCAACGATCGCGGTGAGCGTTGCGGGCGCCATCCTGACCGCGCCGCGCGCGATCGCCTCGCGGCGGGTGACCGGCTTTTCGCCTACGTCCACCATCCGCACGCGGCCCCGCGAATCAACGTGGGTCAGCGCGCCGTCCGGTCTTCGCCGATCAGGGATTATCTTCTTGCGTGGCATCGCGGCAGCGGGTAAGAGCTTACGTTGACCGCCCGCGGCGTTACAATGAAGTTCACGCAATGAACGTTCTGATACTCCGGCGTTCCTGAATCCGCCGGGGGCCGCGTCGAAAAAATATGGCAGATGAAGTAAACCGCGTCGTAATTCTCGGTTCCGGCCCAGCCGGCCTGACCGCCGCGCTATACGCGTCGCGCGCGAATCTGAACCCGTTGCTGATCGAGGGAATACAGCCCGGCGGGCAATTGACGATTACCACCGACGTCGAAAACTACCCCGGCTTCGAGCATGGCATCCAGGGTCCGGAAATGATGGAGGTGTTCCGGCGGCAGGCGGCGCGCTTCGGCACGCGATTCATCCAGAGCGAAGCCAGCGCGGCCAATCTCCGCAAGCGTCCGTTCGAGTTGACGCTCGACGACGGCCAGACCATCAAATCGCGGGCGCTCATCATCTCGACCGGCGCGTCGGCAAAGCTGCTTGGGCATCGAATCCGAGAAGCACCTGATGGGTTACGGCGTAAGCGCGTGCGCGACCTGCGACGGCGCGCTTTTCAAAGACAAGGAAGCGGTGGTGGTCGGCGGCGGCGACACCGCGATGGAAGAGGCGACCTTCCTCACCAAGTTTTGCACGAAGGTGACGGTCGTTCATCGCCGCGAGTCGTTGCGCGCCTCGAAGATCATGCAGGATCGGGCCGAAAGAATCCGAAGATCGCGTTCATCTGGGATTCGGTCATCGAGGAGATCAACGGCGAGCGCAAAACCGGAGTGAGCAGCGTGCGCCTGAAGAACGTCAAGACCGGCAAGACCACCGACTTCAAGACCGACGCGGTTTTCATGGCAATCGGGCACAAGCCGAACACCGACCTGTTTCGCGGACAACTCGAGATGAACGAACAAGGCTATCTGCTGGTCAAGCCCGGCTCGACTTACACCAATATCGAGGGCGTGTTCGCGGCCGGCGATGTCGCCGATCACATCTATCGTCAGGCTGTGACTGCGGCGGGCACCGGATGCATGGCGGCGATCGATGCCGAGCGCTGGCTGGAAGAGCACGGCGAATGAAGCGGTAGCCTCATCGGCTGGAGTGCCTACGCAGAGCTTCCCTAGTAGTTGGTGATCTCCAGATGCTCCTCGCCGAGCGATGCGCTGCCGAGCGAGTCGATGAAGTTGACCACCTCGCGCAGGGCCCGATCGACGAAGGCGCGATCGCTGCCGACCTGGCAAATCCCGAGTTCCGCGCGCTGCCATAAATCGTGATCGTCGGACTCGGCGATCGAGACGTTGAACTTCTGCCGCACGCGATCCTTGATCGCGCGCAGCACCTGCCGCTTGCCCTTCAGCGAATGGTTCTCCGGGATGAAAAGCGTGAGCCGCAAAACGCCGACGACCATTGGAGCCTCGCTTGGAGGAGAAGGGGGCTCTGCCGCGAAGAACAGCCGCGTCAGGTCGGAAGCTGTTTTTCGACCGCGGCCTGTCCCCTCACCGGCTCCGCCTTCGGCGCGGCGAGCTTGCGCAGCACAGTTTCCATCTCGAAGGCTTCGATTATGTCGCCGGGTTTCAGGTCGTTGAAATTTTCAAGCCCGATACCGCATTCGTAGCCCGCCGCGACCTCGCGCGCGTCTTCCTTGAAGCGCCTGAGCGACCCGATCTTGCCTTCCCATACGACCCGGCCGTCACGCACCAAACGCGATCGCGCGCTGCGGTTGATCTTGCCGTCAAGAACCATCGAGCCTCCGATCGTCCCGCCGGGTACGGAGAAGATCTTGCGCACCTCGGCGCGTCCGAGAGATTTCTCGCGATAGGTCGGAGCGAGCAGACCTTCCATCGCCTCGCGGATGTCGTTGATCGCGTCGTAGATGACGGTGTAGAGGCGGATTTCGACGCCCTGTTTCTCGGCCAGCGCCGCAGCCTTCGGTTCAGGCCGTATATTGAAGCCGACGATCAGCGCCTTGGAGGCCTCGGCCAGGGTGACGTCGGTCTCGGAGACCGCGCCGGCGGAGGAGTGAACGATCTCGAGCTTGACCTCGTCAGTCGAAAGGCCGCGCAAGACGTCCGACAACGCCTCGACCGAGCCCTGCACGTCTCCCTTCACGATCACCTTGAGGTCCCTGACCTGGCCTTCGCGCATCCGCTGGCTCAGATCTTCCAGCGATACGCGGCTGGTCTTGGCGAGCTCTCCTTCGCGCTGCTTGGAGCGGCGAAATTCGGCGACCTGGCGCGCCTTGGCCTCTTCGGCCAGGGCAGCGAACGAGGTCCCCGGCTCCGGCACTTCGGAGAGCCCGAAGATTTCGACCGGCGTCGAGGGGCCCGCTTCGGTCAGACGCTCGCCGCGATAGTCGAGCATCGCGCGCACCCGCCCGTAGGAGACGCCGCATACGAAAGGATCGCCCTGGCGGAGCGTGCCTTCCTGGATGAGGACGGTAGCGACCGGGCCGCGCCCGCGATCGAGCTGTGATTCGACGACGGTTCCGCGCGCGAGACGATCCGGCACCGCCCTCAACTCCATCACGTCGGCCTGCAGCAGGATCATCTCGAGCAGCCGGTCGATTCCCTCGCCGGTGCGGGCCGAAACCGGAACAGTGATCGTCTCGCCGCCGTAGTCCTCCGGAATCAGGCCCTGCTCCGAGATCTGCTGCTTGACCCGATCGACGTTGGCCTCGGGACGATCGATCTTGTTAATCGCAACGATGATCGGCACCTTGGCCGCGCGCGCATGATTGATCGCCTCGACGGTCTGGGGCATCACGCCCTCGTCGGCGGCCACCACCAGCACCACGATGTCGGTGACCTTGGCGCCGCGCGCGCGCATCGCGGTGAACGCTTCGTGGCCGGGCGTATCGACGAACGTGATCTGCCGATCGCGCGCGCTGACAGTGTAGGCGCCGATATGCTGCGTGATCCCGCCGAACTCTTCCGCCGTCACGCTGGTCTTGCGGATAGCGTCGAGCAGCGAGGTCTTGCCGTGATCGACGTGGCCCATCACGGTGACCACTGGCGGGCGCGTCACCGGCTCGCCGCCTGCCTCCTCGGCGCCTTCCTCGATCGCGGACTCGACGTCGAACGCGACGCTCTCGACGCTGTAGCCGAATTCGTTGGCGACCAGCGTGGCGGTGTCGGGATCGAGCATCTGGTTGAGCGTCGACATCACGCCCATTTCCATCAGCTTCTTTATGAGCTCGCCGGCCTTGACGCCCATGTTGCGCGCCAGGTCACCAACCGTGACTCCCTCGGCGATGCGCACGACGCGCTTGGAAGCCTTGGGCGTGGTGATCTCGGTCTTGCGCTGCTCCTTGCCGGGCAGGGCGCGGCGCTTTTTCGGGACGCGCAATCCGCGCATCTCGCGCTCGGCGGTGAAATCGCTGACATCCTTCTTGACGACGCGTTTCTTTTTGATCGCGCGGGCGCCGGGCTTTTGCTGATCGGGCGGAGTCGGCGGCATCTCGGGTGCTGCCGCCGGCGAAGGCGGCGCCGGACGGAACTGGCCACCGGGTCGGACCGGCCCGGTGGGACGCCCCGAGGGCGCGGCCGGACGCGGCGCAGGCCGCCGAAGATCGATCTTGCCGAGCACCTTCGGACCGCGCTGGCCGTCGTCAAGCGAGGGCGCGGCGGCATGCGCGCTGCTGGTCAGGCTGATGGTGCGGGGCTCCGGCCTCGGCACGGCGCGAGCCGGGAGGTGTTGGGGAACCTCGGCGCGCGGCAACGGCCTTTGCTCGGGCTGCGGCGGCGGGATGGGCTCCGTCCGCGCACTCGCAACCTCCGCGGAAACCTGCGGCGCGATCTCGTCGGACGGCGGCGCCTCGAGCGCCGGTTCTTCCAATTCCTGATCGAGCAATATCGGAGTTTCCGGCTCCGGCGCGGGAGCAGGCTCGCCGAGGAACGGGGAAGTGAACGCCTCACCCGCCCTCGATTCGACCTCGAAATGGAACGGCTCTTCGGCGGGCTTGGCGACCATGGGCTCCGTATGGCGGCGGCGCACAACGGTGGCGGTGAGCCGCTTCTCCAGCACCTTGCCGGCGCTGGTCTCGACGACTTTCTCGCGCCTCAAGATAGTGGCCCGATGGGCCTGCTCGTCGAGGTCCGCCCTAACCCGATCGGTTTCCTCCTGCGAAAGCAGGCTCGACTCGGAGTGTGCGTGCCCGAGCTTGAGCCGGGCACAACTGGCCAGAACGTCTTCGACAGAAACGTTCCAATCGTGGGCGAGAGTCTTGATTCTTTTTCGCGCCATCCGCTTGAACTTATCCGTCCAGTTTAGTTGAGCACGCCGTTACGATTCCAGCCGCGGGTTTCTCACTTCGGGCACGCTCTATCTTCTCCACGATCGCCCGGCGCTCCGCCGGGTCGATCGCACGTTTGAGCGAACGAAACACCTTAACCTTCGCCTTCATGAACCTTTCGAGGCATTCGCGCCGGGGATGCAGATAGCCGCCGCGTCCGGGCAGCCGCGCGCTGAAATCAGCAACCACACGATCATCGCGCGTCGCCACGCGAACCATCTCATTCCTGGCGTCCGGACGCATACAGCCCAGGCATGTGCGTATCGGGCTCAGGATTTGGCCTCCTCTTTTGCCTCGCTATGCGCGACCGCGGCCTCTTGGGCGGTGATGCCGGACTCCTGGTCCGATGAACCGTCGTCTGAATCCGAGGGCGCAGCTTCGGCATCTGAATCCAAAGGCGCGGCCTCAACCTCCGCCGGGACGGCCGCGGCTTCCGCCTCTGAGGCCGTTGCGGCCGCGGCTTCGATACACCGCCTGGGCTGCGGCCTCGGATGCGGCGCGGGCTTCGTCTTCGCGCCGTTTCTTCTCGGTCACGTGAGCGCGCGCCGCGACGATCAATTGATGGGCTCGCTCGGGGCTTATTCCCTCTACCTCGAAGTTCTCTTCTTCGCTCTCGGCGAGCTGCTCGGAGGATCGATAGCCCCACTGGAAAAGCAATTCGGCGTTAATGTCGCCGATTCCCGGAATCGCGTTGAGCGATGCGCGCGCCGATCGTGCCTCCTCCTCGGCCTCAGCCTCGCTGCGGACGTCGAGCTTCCATCCGGTCAGGCGATGGGCCAGGCGCACGTTCTGGCCACGTTTGCCGATCGCCAGCGAGAGCTG
Source organism: uncultured delta proteobacterium (assembly GCA_963830715.1). Taxonomy (GTDB): domain Bacteria; phylum Desulfobacterota; class Binatia; order Binatales; family Binataceae; genus CAVVMA01. The sequence continues at coordinate 23,421 of CAWHNS010000013.1, read as the reverse complement.
ATCGTCCGGCACGATCACTTCCATCGCGTGCTCTTCCTCGTCGATTATCACCTTGGAGACCTTGGCCGGCGCGAGCGCGCGGCACACCAGCTCGGCCTGATCGTCGGTCCACGGCACGATGTCGATCTTCTCGCCGCGCAGTTCCTGAACTACCGATTGTACGCGCGTGCCCTTCATTCCGACGCAGGCGCCGACCGGGTCGACGTCCGAGTCCTTGGAGTACACGGCGACTTTGGCGCGGCCGCCGGGCTCGCGCGCGGACTGTCGAATCTCGACGATTCCCTCGTAAATCTCCGGCACCTCCTGCTCGAACAGCTTCATCAGGAATTCGTTGCTGGTGCGCGAGAGCACGATCGAGAGTCCCTTTTCGGACAGGTCCACGTCGATGATGAGCGCGCGGATGCGATCGCCCTGGCGATAGCGCTCGTGCGGGATCTGCTCCTTCTCGGGCAGGATCGCCTCGGTGCGGCCCAGATTTACGATCATGTTCTTGCGCTCGAAGCGCTGGACAATCCCGGAGACAACTTCGCCCCTGCGGTCCTTGAACTCGTTGAAGATCTGCTTGCGCTCGGCGTCGCGAATGTGCTGGATGAGGTTCTGCTTGGCGGCCTGCGCGGCGATGCGACCCATGGTGGCAGTGTCGAGCTTGATCAGGATCTCGTCGCCGATTTCGGCGTCCGGATCGTGTTTGCCGCGCGCCTCCTGCAGGCTCTCCTCGAGCATCGGGTTGGCAACCTGCTCGACCACGGTCTTGATCTCGAACAGTTCGATTTCGCCGAGCTCCTGGTTGTAGCGCGACTCGATATTGCGATCGGGGCCGAAGGTGCGCCGAGCCGCCGAATGCATCATCTCTTCGACCGCGGCGATCACGATCGTCTTGTCGATGCCCTTTTCCTTGGACACCTGTTCGATAACCCGGTTCAGATCGACCTGCATAGCTTCTCCCTGGGGGCGCAGTTTTCTGCGCGCGTCGCCAGGCCTTGAAGACTCTTTCAGTGCTTCGTTGCTCACTGCTTCAAAGGCACCGGGGTTCACGACGCGGCATCAGCGACCGCGCGGTCAAATCCTGTCGTCTCGCCACTGCTATTTGAAGTGGTGTTCGTAATTCGCTTCCTTGATCTCCTTGAACTCGATCGTTTGGCGCCGCCTGCTGACCTCGTCGTCGAGCTCGACACCGGCCGGGCTCACACCGGACAGAGTCCCGATGAACGACTTCTGACCGTCGCGAGCGTTATGCGTCCGAATTCTAACCCGCTTGCCGCGATAAGCCTCGAAATGGCTCATCTTCGAGAGCGGGCGGTTGATGCCGGGCGATGCGACCTCGAGCGTGTAACGGCCCTCGATTGGGTCGTATACATCGAGCAGATCGCCGACCACCGGGCTCAGGCGTTCCAGGTCGCTCAGCGCGACCCCGCCTTCGGGCCGATCGACCAGCAGACGAAGGATCGAGCTGCGCGCGCCGCGCCTGTATTCCACCGACACCAGTTCGAAGCCCTGGCGCTCGATATGAGGTTCGAGCAGTTCCACAACCCTCCTGGCAACCGGATGTAACTCCAGCACCATCACTTGTTCGTACCCCCTCTCGCCCCCTCAAGCGGCGCCGAAGCTTTCATGTTGTCCGGGGACGAAAGAGCCCAACAAAAAGTGGGCCGGCGGCCCACTGGCAAACAGAGTATCATCGCTGACGCTCGCGCTCAAGGCGCTCCCAGAACGCCAAGGCCCGGCTTGGGGCGCCCCGGCCTCGGGCTGTATCATGCAAATGATCGCGGGAACTCATCGCGGTTCCGGGAAATGTCGATCGAGACGGTCGAGAACTTCCACGCCAGATACGCCCGGCCGATTGCCCGCTTCTACACGCGAAGCAGCGCCGGCCAGTGGAAACTGCCGGAAGCCGAGCTTGCGAGCGCGATTCAGCGCAGCGTTCGCTCCGCTATTCCCGGCGCGGACGGCGCGGCGGTCGATAACTACATCGATTCGCTGCGCGCCCCTGACCTTGCGCTGGCCTGCGCATGCCGGTTGGGCATCGAAAGCGCATGGGAGCGCTTCATCACCGAGCCTCCGGCCGGTACTCTATGCGGCGTCGCGGGCGCTTACCCGCGAGGCGGTCCTCTCGCGCGAGTTGGCCGACTCGCTGTACGCGGAACTGTACGGGCTGGAGGTCCGCGACGGAAAGCGGCGCTCCTTGCTCGAATACTTCCACGGGCGCAGCTCGCTCAAGACCTGGCTGCGCGCAGTAGTCGCCCAGCGCTTCGTTGATTCCTATCGGGCCGCGAGGCGAGCCGAGCCGATCGAAGACCCGCCTGACACGGCCGCCACGTCCGATCCCTGCGATCCCGATCGCGCGCGCTATGCCCAATCACTCAACCAGTCGCTCGAGTCCGCTCTCGGAGCGCTCAAGCCTCGCGACCGCTTGCGGCTCTCCTGCTACTACCTGGAGGAGATGACGCTCGCCGAGATCGGCCGCCTGACGCACGAGCATGAGTCCACCGTCTCGCGGCGGCTGGCGCGCACGCGCGAGTCGCTCAAGCGGCATATCGAGCGCACGCTCAGGCGCGAAAAGCATTTCAGCGATGAGCAAATCAGGCTGTGTTACGACTGTGCGCGGGAGGAGTGGCCATTCGATTTGAGCAAGGCAATATCCGGCAAGGAATGAAATGCCGCAAACTTCTGGCAAGAGATTCGTTCAGAGCTCATGTGAAGAGGGACAGACTTGGCGAATCGGACTGAGCGCCGGGGGGCATTCGACGCGATATTGGCGCGCGGGCTTGAACGCTATCGCGGCGCCGGCGGTGAAGACTGCCCGGACGCCGGAACGCTCGCCGCATCCGTCGATCGCTCGCTGGCGCGACCCGAACTCGAACAGGTGGAGCTGCACGCTTCGCGATGCGCGCGATGCCAGCGAGTTCTGGCCGCGATCGCCAGGGGCGAGGAGCACGACTCGCCCGCGCCGGGTTGGCGATCGTTCAACTGGCGATGGCTCGCGATCGGCGCAGGCTTCAGCGCGGCGGTCGCGCTGTTGCTGTGGACTCCGCTCCGGCGATCGCAGCAGCAACTCGCGCCAGCAGCGAATCGCGATGGAAGCCCCCAAGTCCGGGGCGACCCGGACCGAGACCCAGATGATGCTCGCGAAGCGCGCCGAGCCGGCGAGCGCGGCCCCGCGCGCCGAAATCGCACTCAACTCCGCGCGGATGAATCGCGGCGAAGAAGCCGCACCGAGCCGGCTCGCTGCCCGCCTGGCCGAGAACGCGCCGGCTGCGCCGCCGCCGGTCGCGGGACGCGCGATCGAGGCTTTGCCGGCAGGTGGTCCGCGCGCCAACCTCGCGGAGGCCGGCAGCGGCGCGCGATCTATGATGCTGCGCCCGCCATTGGTGATCGTGTCGCGGGACGGGTCGGTATCGTGGATGATCGGACGAGCGGGCACTATCTCCCGACTCAGCGCCGGCAAGACCTGGCAGCCGCAAGCCACGGGAGTGTTCGCGGATCTGCTCGCCGGTTCGGCCCCATCGGCTTCCGTATGCTGGGCGGTCGGGCGCAGCGCTACGATCGTTCGGACGATCGATGGCGTCCACTGGCAGCGGATCGCGTCGCCAACCGCCTCCGACCTGATCGCGGTATCGGCGGATTCCGCCTTTTCGGCGACTACTCACGACTGCTGACGGATCGCAGTTCGCCACCTCCGACGGCGGTATCACCTGGCAACCGCGCCCGCGCTAGAATCGCTTCGCGACTTCCTCTGCTCAGACCTCCCGGTCGGCTGGGACTCGCGGAAATCCTGCAAGAAAATCCCGCCCATCCGTTCCAACTATCGGGAGCGACGACATGCGCACGGAAATCCAGCCGGTTCCATCGAACAAGGGCCGAACCCCGGATGCCGCAAATCATCCGTGCGCCGCGACCTTCGACCCGCGGTTGCTCCAGATATTATTCCTCGGAATGTTCCTCGCGGCCGGCGCCTGGCTGCGCGACTTCAGTATCCGCCGCGACCAGATAATCCTGACCTTCCTGGCCGCGCTCCTGTGTCAGGGCCTTCTCGGCACGGCGCCCGTGCTAAGGCTCTCCTCTCATCGAAGCGCGCTCATCAGCGCTCTAAGTCTCACGCTGCTGCTGCGCGCGAATACCGTGTGGGTCCATCCGATCGCGGCGGTTGCCGCGATCTCTTCCAAGTTCACGATTCGCGTTCGCGGCAGGCATCTCTTCAATCCGGCGACCTTCGGGGTGATCTTCGCTCTGCTATGCCTGCCGCAGACCTGGGTGTCGCCGGGTCAATGGGGACAGGACGTAGCGATCGCGGGATGGCTGGTTGCGCTGGGAGCGATCATCACGCAGCGCGTGCGCTGCGGCGATATAAGCTGGGCGTTCCTTTGCTTCTACCTGGGCGCGCTCGCGATTCGGGTCGCATGGCTGGGCCAGCGATGGGCCGTATGGGCGCATCAACTCGGCAACGGCGCGCTGCTGCTCTTCGCCTTCTTCATGATTTCAGATCCGATGACGATCCCGAACCATCGCCGCGGCCGGATCGTGTACGCGGCGCTGGTCGCCGCTCTCGCCTACGGAATCCAGTTCTGGCTCTACTGCAACAACGGCCTGCTATGGGCGCTGTTCATCGCGGCGCCGGCAGTACCGCTCTGCGACGCGATCTGGGTTGCGCCGAAATTCGATTGGAATTCTTCGCAAGGAGTGAAGAACGAACATGAACATGAAGAGGTACAGGTCCGCGTATCTGATCGGGGTGCTGCCGGCGTTGCTGGCGATCGCGACGCCGCGTGACGCGCGCGCGTTCTGCGGCTTCTATGTCGGCAAGGCCGACGCCGCGCTCTATAACCACGCATCGCAGGTGGTGCTCGTGCGGCACGACAACCGGACCGTGATGAGCCTGATGAACGACTATCAGGGTGAGTTGTCGGAGTTCGCACTCGTGGTGCCGGTGCCGACGATCCTGCAACGCGATCAGATTCATATCGGCGACCGCGCGCTGTTCGAGCGAATCGACGCATACAGCGCGCCCCGGCTGGTCGAATACTACGACCCGAATCCTTGCGAAATGTTCGCCCCGCTGGCAGCCGCGCCTGCCGGTGTCGCGCGCGGGCAAGCTCTCAGCAGCAGTGCGGCCGAGAGGGCCCAAGCTCTCGGAGTTACGGTCGAGGCACAATACGTGATCGGCGAGTACGACATCGTGATTCTCTCGGCGAAGCAGTCCGACGGACTCGAGACCTGGCTGGTCGAGAGCGGCTACCATATCCCGAAAGGCGCCGCCGCCGCGCTCCAGCCGTACATCCGCCAGGACATGAAGTTTTTCGTCGCCAAAGTGAATCTCAAGGAGCAGGCGCGGACCGGGCTGACGTACCTTCGCCCGCTTCAGTTCGCCTTCGAGTCGCCGAAGTTCATGCTGCCGATCCGGCTCGGGATGATTAACGCGCAGGGGCCGCAGGACCTGATCATTTACGCCATCACGATGTACGGCCGGGTCGAGACCACCAACTATCGCACCGAAAAGCTGCCCACCGGGATGGACCTGCCGGACTACGTGAAGACCGACTTTGCGGACTTCTACCGCGCGATGTTCGACGAGCGCGTGAAGCAGGATCAGATGCGGACCGTGTTCACCGAATATTTCTGGAACATGGGATGGTGCGACCCGTGCGCCGCCGAACCGCTCTCGAATGACGATCTGCGCCAACTCGGCGTGTTCTGGCTCAATGAGCGGCGGATGCAACCGATGTGGCGGCCCGGGCCGCCGGGATCGTTCAGGCCGATGCCGCCGCCGATCGGAGGATCGGCGCCGGTGATGATCACGCGGCTGCACCTGCGTTACTCCGCCGATACGTTTCCGGAAGATCTGGCTTTCCAGGAAACCGAAGACCGCGAGCAGTTTCAGGCGCGTTACGTGATTCGGCACGCCTGGGAGGGCTCGCCCGATCAATGCCCTGCCGCGAAGGGCTACTTCGAGGAACTCCAGCGACGGCGCGAACAGGAAGCTCAGACGCTCAGCGGTCTCACGGGATGGGACCTCGGAGACATAATGAAGAAGGCGGGACTCAATTCGCCCAGTCAGCCCGAGCCGTGGTGGCGGAAGTTGTGGGAATGATCTACGGCGCCGGGCGGACGGTGTAGACTCCGCCGAAGCCCGGCGGACGCCATCCCTGGTTCGCACATGGAATGCAGACGCTGAATTGCTTCGGGCGACCGTTATCGCGCCCGGTCAGCCCGACCATCGTTTCGGTCGATGCCGGCTTGCCGCACGCAACGCAGGTGGCGGTGAGGGATTTGTTCTCCTTGGCCTTCTCACTCGGCATCGCGAATCAGGTTAGTGATTGCGCGTCCGGAGGGAAAGCTATGGCGCTCGCGTCAATGATTGCCGAACATCGAGCTGATCAGGACGCCCGCCAGCAGGGCGAGGCCGATCGCCACGATCACCATCGTGATCTGCGCGCCGCGATCCACCGCGGCCTGGCGATCGGCATCGATCGGCGTCTCGACGTGCGCCGAATGAAATCCCGTATGGTAGCCGCTGTGCGAGGTGTAGTAGATGCCGGTGCCCGGAATTCCGATCGTGCGGCGGACTCCGGTCTTTCCGAAGGTCATGTGCGCGCCGCGCATGCCGACTGTCAGGCTGGGGCCCGACTTGGAGACGTTGACCGACAGCCCGGGAAGGATCCTGAACCGCTTGTAAAATCTGAAATTACCCACGCAAATCACCCGCGCAAAATTGCCTGCGATCGTTCATCCGATGCGGCGCGCGCGGAAGAAGTCGCGCAGCAGCTCCGCGCATTCGGGCTCCATCAGGCCGGCGTAAACCTCGATTCGATGGTTCAAGCGGCCGTCGCGCCCCAGATCGTAAACCGACCCGACGGCTCCGGCCTTCTCGTCGCGAGCGCCGAAGTTGAGCCGGGCGATTCGCGCGTGGACCATCGCGCCCACGCACATCACGCACGGCTCCAGCGTCACGTAGATCGTCGCGCCGGTAAGCCGGTGGGTCGAGAGCGCTTTGGCGGCCTGCCGGATCGCCAGGAGCTCCGCGTGAGCGGTGGGATCGTCGAGCGCGATCGGGCGATTGTGTGCAGCCCCGACTACGCACCCATCGACCACCACCACGGCGCCCACCGGGACTTCGCCCTGTTCCGCGCCGCGCCGCGCCTCGCCGATCGCGCGCGCCATGAAATCGCGATCTTCGCTCTTGAGCGTCCGACCCTCGGCAGTATCGACTTCTATTCCCTTCCGAGCCGATTCGCGTTTATCTGTGTTCATCGTGGTTTCATTCTGCTCCGTGATCTATTGCAAAGTTGACACTGGGGCGTCCTACCTATCAATATCGGCTTTGGGAACGCTGGCAATGAAAAAGCCGCTGCTTCTGGCTGCCTCGATGGTCTTCGCCTTTGCCTCCTTCACCCTCGCCGGCACGTCGGTGGAACGCGGAAGTAAACAGTCCGCGATCCGCTCGCTGTCGGGCGCCATGGACAAGAACCACGGCGCCGACGGCCATCCGCTGGCCCAGCCGGTCGCGAATCACGATGTCAGGATCGAGATCGTTAAGGACGACATTTTCCGATCGTGTTGCAAGCCGCCCGACCTGGTAGTTAGCGGAACCGTGACGAACCGCACGCCGCGGCCAATCAATTATGTCCGGCTCGCGATTGCGATGAAGAATGCGTCCGGGCAGGTTGTGTACAGCGAAGATACCTACAACCACGGAGCGGTTACGCTTTTCGAGGATCCGACTATCGCAAAGATCCTCAACGAGAAGCCGCATTTCGATCCGCTCGCGGCCGGCGCCAGCGACACGTTCGTCTTCTCGATTCCGGTTCCGGTAATCCCGAGCTACAAGAGCGTCTCCGTGCTGGCGCTCGATGTGGTACGCGGCGCCGCGATAGCGGGATCGCACTAGCCGGGGAGCCTCAGCGGCTCGGCATGAACGGTAACAACTTTCTCGCCGCGGCGATTCAGATGGCCGCCGGACCCGACAAGCGCGCCAATCTGGAACGGGCCGAGCGCCTGATCAGATTGGCATCGGCGCGCGGCGCGGATCTCGCCGCCTTGCCGGAGGTCTTCAACTGGCGGGGCAAGCGCGCCGAAGAGCCCGCCGCCGCCGAGGACCTCGACGGCGTGAGTCTCACGCTGATGGCGCGTCTCGCGCGGGAGCTGAGAATCCATCTGATCGCGGGCTCGATCGCGGAGCAGGCTCCCGGCCAGATCAAGACCTGGAACACCTCGGTCCTTTTCGGGCGCGACGGATCGCGGCTTGCGGTCTACCGCAAGATCCATCTCTTCGACGTTGACCTTCCCGGCCGCGTCACGATCCGGGAATCGGACGCGAAGCTCTCGGGCAGCGAAGTGGTCTCCGTGGATACTCAGCTCGGCCGAATCGGGATGAGCATCTGCTACGACATCCGGTTTCCGGAACTCTACCGCCAACTCACGTACGACGGCGCGAAAATCATAACGGTGCCGAGCGCGTTCACTTTCCCAACCGGCGAGGCGCATTGGGAGGCGTTAGTGCGGGCGCGCGCGATCGAAAACCAGTGTTACATGATCGCGCCGGCGCAATTCGGTCCAAATGTCCACGGCTTCAGCGATTACGGCAACTCGATGATCGTCGATCCGTGGGGACGAGTGCTGGCGCGCGCCGCCGACCAGGAGGGGGTCGTCATCGCGCCGATCGATCTCGAATACCTGGAGCGCGTGCGCCGCGAATTGCCATCGCTGGAACACAATCGGATGCGGCGGCGCGATTAGGCGAGCGTGCGCAGGCCGGTTTGGTCCGCTCTCCTTCGCTCTGGCGGGAAAAGAACCAATCCGCTATGTCCTATGATTCTTGCCCGGCAGTTCGACCCAGGTCGTACGCAAGAGAGGAAGCACGCAAATGGCTGAAGGACCGTTGGCCGGATTTCGGATTCTGGATTTGACCGCGGTGGTTTCGGGACCGTTCTGCACCATGCTGCTCGGCGACCTCGGCGCGGACGTGATCAAGATCGAGCCGCCGGAGGGCGACTCGATGCGCGTGGTGGGGCGGCCGAAGAAAAACGGCGTGTCGGCGAATTTTCTGAACTTCAACCGCAACAAGCGCAGCGTGGTCATCGACCTGAAGAAGGAACACGGCCGCGACCTGGTGCAGAAGCTGGCGGTGCGCGCCGACGCGCTTATCGAAAACAACCGCCCCGGCGTGGCGGACCGGCTCGGGATCGGCTACGGCGATATCCGCCGGGCCAACCCGAAGATCGTCTACTGCTCGATCTGCGGCTTCGGACCCAAGGGACGCCTCGCGAACCATCCGGCCTTCGACCCGGTGATCCAGGGCTACTCCGGGATGGCGCACGTGCAGGCCGCCAAGGGCGGGCCGCCGTCGGTGGTGAAGATGGCGATCGCGGACAAGGTTAGCGGAATGACCGCGGCGCTCTGCGTGGTGAGCGCGCTGCACGCGGCGCGCAATCGCGGCGTCGGCCAGTACATCAGGGTGCCGATGCTCGAGGCGATGATGACGTTTACCGCCAACGACACGATTTATGGATACACCTTCGTCGGCGAGGACGAGCTGAAGAGCCAGGCTCCCAGGAACACCTCGCTCGACCCGTTCAAGACCAGCGACGGATTTCTGATGATTGCGCCATTCACTGACGCGCAATACGAGCGGCTGTGCGCCTGCGTCGGCCATCCGGAATGGTGGACCAGCGTGCCCGATCGAGTGGAACGCGCGCGCGGCGTGATGCGCGGGCTGGGCAAGGTCTTCCAGGAGCGCGGCACGCACGAGTGGCTCAAGATCCTGGAAGCCGCCGACATTCCATGCGGCCCGGTGCACAGCTACGAGACGCTGTTCGAGCGACGAGGAGATCGTCGCCAACGAGAGCTTCGCGATCTACGAGCATCCGGAGGCCGGGCAGCGTCCGCGCGGTGAATCCCGGAGCGCGCTTCAGCGAAACGCCGATGAAGATGTGGCGCGTGCCGCCGCGACTCGGCGAGCATACCGAGGAGGTCCTGCGTGAGGCGGGAGTGGAACGATCGCAACTGGAGGAACTGCGCGCCGAGAAGGTGATCAACTGAGCGCGGAGCGGAACGCCGGCCTTCGGCCCGGCGGTCCTACGCGAACATCTCGGGCTCGCGGGAGCTCAGCAACACCAGCCCGCGATACATGTATTGCAGGCCGGAGATTCCGGTGGCGGCGACTGTCAGATACAGCAGCATCAGCCACTGCAGCGGCTCGAACATGTTGAAGCCGTGCAGCGTCACCAGCACGCACAGAAGCTGAAGGAACGTGCTGGTCTTGCCGATGAACGTCGGCCGCACCGGTATCCGCTCGGCGATGAACCACGACAGCATGAAATAGCCGAACACCGTAATCACGTCGCGGACCACGATCACCGCCAGCAACCACGGCGGCAGCACCTGGTAAACCGTCAACGCGACAAACGCGCTCAGCAGTAGCAGCTTGTCGGCGAACGGATCGAGGAAAGCGCCGAGCTCGCTCTTGCTGTCGAACCATCGCGCGACCGTGCCGTCCAGCCCATCGGTCAACGCCGCAGCCCCGAAAAGATAGAGCGCATAGGTGAATCGGCGCTCGCTGACCAGCACCAGGAAGAACGGAATCGAGATCAGGCGGCATAGCGTGAGCAGGTTGGCGGTGCGCAGCAGATGCGCGAGGCGGGGCGCCTCGCGCGGGCGCTCGATTCTGACGGGTTTCAGCGAAGGTCCGGCCATCGCGATTACGCGGGAGCGGTCGCGGCCTTGCGCAGCCGCCCGGCGACCGCCGGAGTGACCAGCGCCGTCATCGAGACGACGCCGTCGTGATATTCCTCACTCAATACCTGTCCCTCGCGCCGCGCCATCGCGATCAGATCTCCGCGCGCGGCGGAAAGCTCGACTCGCACCTCCTCGCGCAATCCGGCGAAGAATCGCGCGACCGCCTCGAGCAGCCGATCGAGCCCGGCGGCCCGAAGTGCGGATATCGCGATAGTGTCGAACTCCCTCCGGCGCGCGCGGCGGGCCGGATGCAAGGTCGCTCTTGTTCATAACGATTATCCGCGGCGTCGCGCCTGCGCCGATTTCCGCCAGCACACGGTCCACGACCGCCATCTGCTCCGCGGCCAGCCGGGAACTCGAATCGACGACGTGCAGGATGAGACTCGCGGTGCGCACTTCCTCCAGCGTCGCCTTGAAAGCCTCGACCAGCATGTGCGGCAGGCGATGGATAAATCCGACCGTGTCCGCGAGCATCACGTTGGCGCCGCCGGGAAGCCGCAAGCGCCGAATCGTGGGATCGAGCGTGGAGAACGGGCGGTCCGCTACCGCAACGCCGGCCTGTGTCAGGGCATTCATCAACGTGGATTTGCCGGAGTTGGTGTAGCCGGCCAGCGCGACGGTCGGATAGGGAAACTCGAGACGGCGGCGGCGCTGGATCGTGCGGGTGCGCTCGACTTCCCGCAGGCGGCTCCTGAGACGGGTCAGGCGCTCGCGCACGCGGCGGCGGTCGACTTCGAGCTGCGTCTCGCCGGGTCCGCGCGTGCCGATTTTGCCCCCCGAGGCGCCCGCTCCTCCGGTCATCCGGGAGAGATGGGCCCATTGGCGCGTGAGCCGCGGCTGAAGGTAGGCGAGCTGAGCGACCTCGACCTGGAGCTTGCCCTCGACGGTGCGGGCGCGCTGGGCGAAGATATCGAGGATCAGTTGGCTGCGATCGATTACGCGGAACTCGAGTTCCTTTTCCAGGTTGCGCGCCTGGCCGGGGCTCAGGCTGTCGTCGAAGATCGCGAGCGTCGCGCCGGTGGCGTGCGCCATCTCGCGCACTTCAGCCACCTTGCCACGCCCGATAAACGTGCGCGGATCGATTCCCTTCAGACGCTGGCTAACCGCGCCGGCAACCTCCGCGCCGGCGCTCTCCGTCAACGCGGCGAGCTCGGCAAGCGATTCCTCGCTGCTCATCTGATCGTCGTTGCCGATGTCCACTCCCACCAGAACGGCGCGCTCGATGTTTTGAACGGAGATCTTGCGAGATGAGTCCAGAGTCAGGACCTCGGTGCGAGACGGCTTTCAACTCCGACTCTAGCAGAGAAGCGGAGTAAGACAACCGCGCGGGAGTTCGGCGCCGGCGGGACGCCGGCCCTGCTACAGAGTCGCGGCTGTCGCTGAAGTAGGGCCGGCTTCTCGCCGGCCCGCGCGCGCTGCTTATCTCAACTCGACCGGTTCGGTTTCGAATAGTGTGCTGATCTCCGCGACGAACGCCTCGGTTGGGCAAACCCGAAGCTGATCGGCCAGCAGGAATACCGCCTCGCGCTGTTCGTCGAGGTTCAGGTGCAGGTAAACGAGGCCGCGGCCCGAATAGCGCGACAATAGCGCCTTGAGCCGCGCCAGCGACGCGCCGTCGAGCTCCGACTGGAGGCGCGGATATGCACCTCGCGAATCGAATCGGCCAGCGCCATCGTCAGCGGACGCAGATGGTCCAGGATGATTTGCGCCCGCTCGTCATGAACGTCGAGTCTGCCGCGCGCCACCGCGGGGTCATCGCTCATGATCGCGGTCTCGCATCGCTGGTAGGTTTCCGGCCATGCGATCACTTCCACCGCGCCTTCGCGATCCTCGAGCGTGAAAGTCGCGTAGCGCTTGCGGACTTATTATTCTTGAGCTTGACCGCCTGGACGACTCCCGCCAGGCACAACCTGACTTCCGTCGGGAACCGACGGCAGATCGGAGCTGGTGAGCGGACTCATCTTGCGCACCTCGCGCTCGAAAGGATCGAGCGGATGGGCGGTGATGTAAAAGCCGAGCGCGTCCTTCTCCGCCTTGAGCTTCTCCTTCGACGGCCGTTCGGCGACGATCGCGAGCAAGCGACGACGCCTTAGCTCGCCGAACAGACCGATCTGGTTCTCGGCCACGGCCTCGTCGCGCTGTGCGATCTTGAGCACGTCTTCCACCTGCGCCATCAGCTCCACGCGATACAACCCGATCAGGTCGATGCGCCACACTTGATCAGTGCTTCAAGACGCACGCGCCATCGACGATCTGCGACCGAACCCCGCGGCGCGAAATAGACGAGGCCGCGAAGGACCGCCGCCTCGCGCATCGCTACTATCGCCTCGGCAGTCTTGACGCGACACCACGAACGCCGCCCAATCCGAAGCGGATCGCGCGTCTGACACGGTGAAAACTTGACGCGGCTCTGATTTACACGTCCGGCGGCAGGCATCGATGCCCATCTCGCGCAGGGCCGCGATCTTCTTGTAGGTCTTGTCGGCGTCGTCCATGTCGAGCAACATCAGGGCGCCATGAACTCGTGCGGAAGTGCGCCCTTCAGATAACCATGATGTACGAAGTCGGCGCGTATGCCGCGGCGTGCGAACGGTTGAAGCCGTAGGAGGCGAAGGTCTCGATCTTCTCGAAGACGATTGCGCAGCGACTTCTCTACCCCGGGCCGATCGCGCCGTACGACGAAGCGCGCCGCTCGCCTCCATGACGGCCCGGTTCTTTTTGCCCATCGCGTGCCGCAGCATGTCAGCGTCCTCGAGCGGTCAGCCGGCCCAGCGCCTGCGCCACGCGCGTCACCTGCTCCTGGTCAACGATTATCCCGTAGGTGTCAGCAGAGCACCGCCTCGAGCAGCGGATGGTCGTACTATGGTCACTCGACTCTGTGACCTAACGCACGGCACTGAGCGTCACCCGTCACTGCATGGGCAAAACCGATTATGGTAGGTTTTGCCACGGCCCGAGCTCCCGGCCTCCGGGAAGCACTCAAACCTCTAAAGACCGAGGGCCCCCGCCTGGAATCCATTGCTGTCCTCACCACGAAAAGGAGCGCTATTACTGTTTGCAATGCACGACCAATTCACAGTTGGCACACCGTGGCGAGACGCCATGACTTAGAACCGAAGCGGGGCGCAGATGGCCCGATGGAGGGCTTGAAAATGCCTGACAATTCCTGTCCGAGCACTACTGAAGCGAAAGCACAGCCAATAATAAGGAGACTTTTGGCAACGGGCGCATTTATGTTTGGCGCCTGCATGGTCCTCGCCAACGAGGTTGTCGCCCAACCGAGCGGCGGTTCTTGGACGCAGGCTGTCCAGGCTTGGCAAGCAGCCTTCACCGGCCCAATTGCCACCGGGCTGGCCCTGGTGGCCATCGTCGTGGGTGGCCCGCTGTTTGCTTTTGGCGAAGGCGGAGCCAAGCGCGCGCTCGCCGGCGTCATCTTTGGTGTGGGCATGGCAGTCGGAGCGGTCAACTTCGTGTCTTGGGTGTTTCCATGATCGAACGAAGTCCGAAGTTGGAAGTATCCACTTTAATCATTGCGTTGAATTTGGGGTATCCAAGCTTCCTTCCTCTATAGTCGGCGCAAAATCGCCATTACACTCATTGACCCGGATCGGCCCATTTTCTCAATGCCTGATTTCAACAGTTAAGGAATAGACTCAATCGTGGAGCGTTGAACAGGAGGATCGCATTTTGAAAAGGCCCCCGTAAATCGTAAACTGCCAGTGCAAGAGGCTCCACGCTTATGACACGACCAACGACGCAGGCAATTTCACCGTTCTTCATCGTCAGCAATGTCGATCAAACCATCGCTTTTTATCGCGACAAGCTTGGCTTTGAGACAAGATTCCAGCAGCCGGATCGAAACCCTTTTTTTGCCATCATCGGCCGCGACGGAGCGCAAATCTTCGTCAAGTCCGATAAAGACACGGCGCCGCTGCCGAACTCCAAGCGTCATCCCTTCATGAGGTGGGATGCCTACGTCTACGCACCTGACCCGGATGCGCTCGCCGCCGAATTTGCCGATCGTTTTTCCGAACATCGAGTTGCCGATGGAGGAGCAGCCTTCAGCGTGCCCCTCAAGGATACCCACGATGGTCTTCGCGGCTTCGAGATTTGCGACCCTGACGGCTACGTCTTGTTCTTCGGTCGACCACGGTAGACGGCGGCGCAGCGCTGCGGGGGCGGGCAGTGAGTGTAATTGCCTGTTTGCGACGGTTGCGGCTTCCCCGGGCACTGACAATCGTAAGGTCGCGCTAAGGACACCCAAGGCTGGCTGGTATCACCGGTTAGGGTTCGCGTTTCCGCAGATGAGGCTTAACGAATCTTACAAAATATTCTGACTGCTCGAAATTCTCTAGCTTATATCGTGTGTCGTTTTCTGAACAGCTGGCCACGAGGAAGAAGAAAAAGGATGGATCAAGTCCTCGCTCCTCGGCGGCCCTATAAAGCTTCCCGAGAGGGTCATCGAAGTTACGAATCCCACGACCATCGTCGATAGATGCCGCTGCAATTCCACAAAGCAGGGTATCTTTGTTTCCTGTGTTTCCGAACTCGGTTACTCTTTGGAAGGCATAGTAATACAGCTCTTGAAGGAGCCTCTTGTTGGCTCCCAAGAGTGCTCGAATTTCAGCCCCGCGATGCAACGACGATAGATATATGAGGCATATCGCGTTGTAAAAACGGTCGAGGTCGGAATTCAAGGTTCGGTCGGGTTCTGGGTATGAGTCGATATCGTTGAGCGACTGACGAGCTAATTCCGGATCGCGTCGCCTCAATTCTCGGTACTGTCTGCGATGGGTTGCGTCGGAACTATAAGACCTCTCGCAGCGACTTTCGAGAAGCACCGCATCAGCCATCAGCTTTGCGAAACCGTCCCCCTCCGGTTCCGCCCTTGCCGCATGGGCAGCATCTCCGAGAGTGCCGCCGCATTTCTGACAGCAAACAGAATCAGCAGCCCAATAGAGGCGGCATGTCGTACAGACTCTCATTCCGCCGTATTTTCTGCACCCGTAGCAAAGAGAATCATTCGTGCTCAGCGCACGGAACTGCCCGCAGCGTGTACAAACTGGAAACGCTTCTAAGGCCGGCCTGAATAAGTTTGCAGCCACCCCTCCGAAATCGAGACGAACCGCTTCCACAATTGCATCGTCCAAATTCGAGCATCTTTCGGCAATATCGGGTATGTCATCTCGCAACGGATACCGAGACCGGAGCGCAAGCCGAATATAAGCATATTCGGATTTCCCGGGGTAGCGGTACAAGTACTCGAAGTACGCTCGTTCCATTGACCACATGGTTCCCGGTGGCCGCCCTGCCCCGTACCTAAAGTACTCTTTCAGTCGCTCGAACATGCGGTATAAATCTGAGTTTACTCCGTAGAGTCCCTACGTCTACTTTGCAATTCTGTTCGCTTTCATCCGACTGACAAACTTGCGACGCTCGGTCAACGAGCGATAAATCGCCGCAGCACTCATTCACAGTTTGGGTTTCTACTTTTTGGGCTCGAATCCGCGGCCGACCCGGAACACGTGGCCATCGGGATGGCGAAGATGCATCTCGCGAACGTTCCATGGCATATCGGTGGGCGGAAATGTGACCTCCAGCCCGGCGGCCACGCAATGCTTGTGCATCTCGTCCACGTCGTCCACCCAGACCGACATCCAGACGCCCTTGTCGCCCTCTTCGTCTCCCTCCTGCTGAAACGTGGTGGTGTTTGCGCCGCGGCCGCGGCCTCCCTGCGCCCCCTGACAAAGAAAGATGCACGCTTCCTTACCCGATCCAACCGCGCCAAACGTCGGAGGCGTTCCCCAGTCCCACAGTTTCTTCCATCCCCACTTCTCAAACCACGCGACCGTGCTGGCGATGTCGGACACGTTCAATATCGGAGTCAAACCCTTGGCTTCCATAATCGAAGCAGGATAACACCCGGCGGCCCGAGGGATTTGGCCTACTGTTGCAAAATCCAAATTTCACCAGTAACCGCCGGACACCCATTTATAAAGAGGGGTTCCGCCCTAACTCTCGATCTGCCTGATGTACAGCCGGAGCCCAAGCAAAACCAGAAAGATGGCCACGAGGGAGATCCCCAACCCGACACGCCGATAGTTGCGCTCCACCATGGCTTGCTTCCCACCTTGCAGGTTTTGGGCGGCGACCTTCAGGCCAGCTTCAATATCCTGACCCACGAGGTCCGTCCGGAAGCTATGGATCGTGACTCGAGCCTTGGTCAGCGAGTCCCGCGCCTGATCCTGTCCCAACCGGGCCTCGCTCACCTCCATGCCAGAAGACTCGGCGACAGCGAGAACCTGGTCTGCGCTCTTGATGGCATTGTCCAATTGATTTAAGTCAGTCAGTAATCCTGCTCTTGCTTGATCGCATTTATCGCCTGGGGTATGACACCGCATGCAGACGGCGGCAGGGCCAGTGCCCAGCATCGCGTCCGTTGGATGCCGGATGCCGTGATTGCTATGACACACGACGCATCCTGGAAGGCCAGCTGCTTCAAAGGCCTTTTTGTGTGTGCTTTTTTCGTACATCTGGGCTTGGAAAACATGACAGTTCGAACACACGTTCTGAACCTTGTCCACTCCGGGCGGCGTGGCGCCGTGGTTGCCGTGGCAGGTGGTGCAGGTGGGAGCGCTTAAGTCTCCGCGCACTACCAATGCATCGTGGTGAACGCTTTTGCTGTACTCCGCGAATTGGTTGGTGGGAATCTTGTAGGCGCTCATGTAGGCGGCATCGGCGTGGCAGTGCGCGCAGGTATTCGCCACGTTGACGGGATTGACGGTCGAACGCGGGTCGCTGGGCGCGCCTATGTCGTGGACGCTGTGGCAGTCGGTGCATACTGCCACCTTGGTGTCTCCTTCTGCCAAACGCTTCCCATGCACGCTGGTGTGGTACTGGCTCAATTGATCGGTGCGCAGGCTGGGATTGAATTGCCGCATGTACCCAGGATCCGAGTGGCAACTCCCGCACAACTGCGGAATCTGCTTGCGGTCAATCTTCCCCTTCCATCCGGCTTTCCGGCTCATGGCCTTGTCGGGATCATCGCTGGTCGGATCGCCACCGTGGCAACTGACGCAGGTCAAACCTTTTTGGGCATGAATGTCCTGGCTGAACTTCTCCTGAGTCACTCCCAGCGGATCGGGCAAAGCAGAATGGCATTCCAGGCAGGAGTTCTTAGTTTGCCCGTGCGCAAGCGTGGCGAGCAGCAAGAAAACTGCCGGCAAGAAGCCAGCTCGGCCAAGGGACCGCACGTTATTTCGCCAAATATCCATAAACACTCATCCCTGCCACGTAGGCAAGAGCGAAGACCGCAAATCCAGTGATCCAGGGCTTGGGATGCGAAGGGTCATCGCTCTCGAAAAACGGCAGCATTAGCCAGAGCAGGCCGATCACGCCGAACGCCAGCACACCCAGAATTTCCCCGTCGATGAACCACACCTTGGCAGGAATCAGCTTGAGGGTTTGGAACATGAAGAGGAAATACCACTCCGGCTTGATTCCCGCCGGGGCGGAAGAAAATGGATCTGCCTTGACCCCCAAGTTCCACGGGAAGATCGCTGCCAGTGCTCCCAGCACCCCCAGCGCCACATACCAGGCCATCAGTTCGCGCAGCGCGAAGTTGGGAAAAAATTTCATTTCGCGCTTCGCGGCCGGATTCGCCTTCCACTCCACTTCCAGCTTGGGCGGTACGCTGATGCCCAGGCGCTGAACCAGCAGCAGGTGCAGGAGGATCAACAGGGTTGCCAAGCCCGGCAGAACCGCAACATGAAATCCGAAGAAACGACTCAGAGTGGCGCCGGTCACGTCTTCGCCACCGCGAAGAAAGATCATGATGGGTTTGCCGATGACCGGTACCTGGCCGGCAATGTCGGTGCCAACCTTGGTGGCGAAAAAGGCCAAAGTGTTCCAGGGCAGCAGATAGCCGCTAAAACCAAATCCCATGACCAGAAAAAGCAGGATTACGCCGCTAACCCAGGTAAGTTCACGCGGCTTGCGGTAAGCCTTGAGGAACAGCACGCTGAACATGTGCGCGAAAGCGGTAAAGATCATCAAATTAGCCGACCAGGAGTGGATGGAACGAATCAGCCAGCCAAACTGCACTTGAGTCATGATGTGCTGCACGCTCTCGAAGGCTTCATTCGCTCCGGGCCGGTAGTACAGAAGCAGCAGGATCCCGGTCAGCACCTGAATGACGAACAGGAACAGAGTGATGCCCCCGAGGAAGTACCAATAGGAGAGGCGATGCTTGGGAACGGTCTTCTTGCGCAGCGGGGCGATCAGGTCGTCCCATCCCAGCCGTTCATTGAGCCAGTTGCCGACGTTGCCAAAGGAAATCATCTCAGGCCTCCCGGCGACGCCTGACAAAAATCTCCTCGCCGTGAACCTGTACCTCATAGCTTTCCAAGGGGCGCGGCGGGGGACCGGAGATGTTTCGGCCGTTCAAGTCGTACAAGCCGTTGTGGCAGGCGCACCAGACTTCGTGCAAGTCCGGGCGATATTGCACCGTGCAGGAAAGGTGCGTGCAGGTGGCCGACATGGCGCGGTAGGTTCCGTCGGCGGTGCGGATCAGCAATCCTGGGCGCGTGCCGAAACGAAAGATCTTGCCACTGTTCGACGTTAGCTCGCCGACTCGGCCGGCCACCACGGAATCGCCACCTAAATCGGATGCCTTGGGAGGAATCAAGTAGCGCAAGACGGGATAGACGAAGGCGAGCGCAGTGGCCAAAAATCCGCTGCCCAGTAGTACCTCGACAAAGCGCCTGCGCGGGACCGGGCCTGACTGCCGGTGACTCGCAGGGATCATCTCATGATTGCTGGTTGCCATAGCCGCCTCATCGCTCCACGATTTCTCGCTTACTCCCTTTTGCAGATGCAGGCCATCAACGGCGAATCATAGCTTGTTTGAAAACGCCATCATAGACCTGGCATCGCAAATGGTGGGAAACATTCTGAAAATTTAATAGTCGCTGTACGGTGTGACAAACGGCCCTGCACTGACATTCATCCGTCACTGCATTGCTAAACCGATCATGGTATGTTTTGGCTCGGCCTCTAGCTTCCCGGCCTCCAGAGGCACCAAAGCCTCTTTGGACCGAGGGCCCGCCTGGAACCCGTAGTTATCCTCACAAAGAAAAGGAGCACTACCATGTTTGCCCGTATTCTTGATTTCGACGTGAAACTGGAAAAGAAAGAGGAGTTCGTCAAGGCGCTGAAAAACCAAGTCCTGCCCATCCTCAAGAAGCAGACCGGCTTCCTGGAGATTCTGCCCTTTTCCCCCGAGAAGATGAGAGAGGAGAAGGCGATCACCATCAGCCTGTGGACAACCAAGTCGGATGCCGAGCGCTATGAGAGGGAGTCCTATGGCAAGATCTACGACATCCTGAAGCCATTCCTAACCACAGCAGTCAACGTGAACTACTACAACCTCGAGACCACGGTCTGCGAGCACTTCGTGGAGACGTTGGCCGCCTGAGGTCTTAAGAGTCGATTCCGAACCCCAGGGCAAACGCTCTGGGGTTTCTCGTTTTTCCAGCCTGCGTGGCTTCTTCCAAACCTCGGTAATCCTAAGGAATACAAAGGTCTCAACTTTTGAGTGCCATATGCCGATGACAACCGTATTCCTGATTTATGGCCAAATCTCCGCCGACCGCGCTCATGTGCAAACGGCTTATTCGCTTGCTCTTGCTGTTTCTAATGACACCCATTTGCGCCCACAAACTCGTTTTCGGCCTGTCCACTCCAAGCGGTTCTGAGGAACCCTCAAATTTCACATACCACAGCACGGTTTCCGAAGTGCGTCTCGTGTTTTTCGCGACGGACGAACACAATCACTCGGTGGAAGAACTTCAGAGGGATGACTTTGCCGTGGTTGACGATGAGAGAGTGATTCGAGACTTCCGCAGCTTCACCCGCCTCGCCTTAATCAAACTCGACGTCATCGTGCTGATTGATGCCAGCGAATCGGTCCTGCCGCACTTTCAACAGGAGATCGCGGATGTTCTGCAACTGATTTCGCAGGGGCCGTGGAGTCCACAGGACAAGGTGTCGGTGCTGTCGTTTGGCGGTATGGAAGCGCACCTCATCTGCGACGAAAATTGCCGCAGCGCATTTACCGCCGATCGGGTTGCCTCCTTGCCCAGAGGCGGAGCGACACCGCTATTCGATTCGGTTGAAATTGCGGCCAACTCCCTGATGCAGCGCAGGCAGCCTAATGTTTGGCCAGTAATCATTCTCTTCTCCGATGGCGACGATACCATCAGCAAGGTGTCATTCCACGAGGCATTCGAGAAAATCCTGGCAAGTGGGGCGCAGATTTATGCTGTTAACGTTAGCAGCCCCGGGCAGCCGTCAGAGGGAACCGCAACCCTGCAAAGAATTGCCGACGACTCTGGCGGCCGCTGCGTCCACACCAGCGAAGGCGCGGCCGGAATCTTCAAAGATGTCATCGATGACTTGCATTCAGCCTACGTGGTTACGTATGCACTGCCGGAGTCTCGGTCAGATTTCCACTCGACTCGCATACTTCCCACCCGCAACCTCAAATTGCAATTTCGCTGCCGCCGCGGCTACTACCGGCACTCCCGCAGCGCCCATTAGGAGGACGTTCATGAGACGCGCACTCCCGCTGATTTTCTTGGTTTGCAGTTTGCCGAGCGCGCTGGCAGCGCAAATTGGAATCTATCGCCACGGTACAGTCGTAAGGATGCACCTGGGAGACTGTATTCTCGCCCATCAAGGATTCATGGTGGCATTCGGCCCACCTTCGGGCCCGATGACCCAGGAATCCTGTCCTGAGTACACTCTGGTATCCGATGACGTGGTTTTTGTCGTCGTCGGAAAGTCGTCCAATCAGCTCATTCCGCTCGCGGAGAGCATAGACTTCCGCTTACACAAGAACTGGCTTGCCGTCCGGGTTGATGATGCGAAGCACGAGGCCCGGTTCACCATCAAGGAAATGATGGTTCGCTCTGATTGGGACCGCGTGCAGCGGCATATCGAGGGACAAATGAGGACTGCTGAAGACCATGAAACAGGGCGATGAAAACTAGATGAGGTATCCCGCAAGCAGAAACATTGTGCAAGACCATTGCACTGCATTCAGGGCCGCACTGAACTGGTAATGGGCGTCATCATCCTCTCAACGCGCAGCTGCAAATTCAGAAGCGTGTGTCCGGCGGTGCGGCAGTGTTTAGAATAGAGAAAGACCCATCATGCCCCGTACCATCGAATCACGCACCCTCTTTAGCCCCTGAGGGACCTCGACTTGCTGCTCCGGACTGTACTCTGAGATGGCTTGTGCTCAGAACACTACTCAGAACGCCGTTGGTGAGCCTGGATCCATTCACAACTTGCTGCTAAAGTTGTTGAGACGACTCCCTTCAGGCGCTGGTGACGGTTTTGGTTCGAGCGCGGCGGCCCACAGCAAAGGCGATTTCGATGCGGTTGCGTCCAGCGGTTTTCGCGCGGTAGAGGGCTTTATCGGCTGCCTTAACGACTTCTTCCGCCGATGTTGTTTCCTCCCTGAAGTTGCTACTCCGATGCTGGCAGTAACTAGAAGTTCAGTCGCGCTGGTGCTTCTGACAGCCGCCGGATCGCTGGGCCGGCCTGGGCACGCCCCGGCGCACGCGGGTTGCGGCGGTCGAGCACCAGGACCTGCTGACGGCGATCAGGGCCGCGCAAGTGCAGCGTGCTGGCGGCGATCGCGGCCCGCAGGTCTTCAAGATGATCCAGAACTTCGGAAAAGTATTCCCAGGAAAAAGTATGGCGACCCTGCCCACAGGCCGCGATACGCCTGTCCTCCTCCCGACACCCGTGCCAGCCTCGAGGCGACCATGCGCAACACCTGGTCTCCCGTGTCGTGGCCGTCAGCGTGTTCATGCAACGTTTGAAGTGATCGATGTCGACCATGGCGATAGGAATACGGCGGCGCGAGGCGAAGCAGAGCCTCGTTGAAAGCTCGCCGGGAAGGCAGCATGGTCAATTCATCGTGATAGGCGAGCAGGTACGATGTATCAACGACCGCCGTAGCCAGGATGAATGCGGCCGCCGCGAAATATGCGTTAGCAATTCTTCCCACCCCTCCAAAGCGAAGCACCAGGAAAAGGAGTACGGCCAAGGCCCATAACAGGCCACTCTCCAGGCGGGCTTTTTCAGCTATAACCAGGTTATTGGCAACCAATTCAGTAAAATCGTCCAGCCAGAAACGGGCAATCAGTTCATCAACAATTTGCGCGAGCGCGCCGCACAATTGCCGGCCGATCAGAAATGGGCATGGAGAACAAGATCGACATCGTGCGCCGGATGGTCGCCTTCGCCAGAAGCATTCCCGGACGCCTGGGGCCAGCGTGAAATCCTGGCCAACACCGAAAAAGGTCTCGGCGTGCATGCGCTTAATCTCGATGTCGACGTGGCAATACTGCAGACCCGAAAGCTTCTGGACTCGGTCGTATTCGCGCGCCGCAAAGGATTTACCGCAACGTTGACCGCCGTCGAACTGGAAATGATCATCTGACCGGCGACGGCAACGGTTTCGACATGGTGACAATGCCGTTGCCATGGCGCGACAAGGTGCCGACGGCGAATTTCTTCCAGCCGAGCGGTTATGCCGACGATTCGGTCGCGCAAAGGAATAACGTGGTCGCGATATTGATCGCGGCAACCGACGCGCGGATGGACGAAGAGAGTATCGCG
>CAWHNS010000012.1:0-119598 GCA_963830715.1 uncultured delta proteobacterium | reverse complement strand
CCTCGACGATATCGAACATGAAATCCTGCGCGGACGCTTTGCGGAACCGCGGATTCATTTTGCGATCAATTGCGGGAGCAACGGATGTCCTGCGATGCGCACTTCGGCCTTCGAACCGCCGCAGTTGAACGAGACGTTGCGCGAGGCCACCGAGCAATTCCTCGCGAGCGAGTGGAACTGCCGAATCGACCACCGGAAGCGGCGGGTTTATGTCTCGCGCATTTTCAAGATGTACGCGGAGGATTTCACGGGAAAAACCGGCACTGCCCGCGAATACCAACGCGGCGTGCTGCGATTCATCGCGCAGCACCTGGGCCTCGCCCCCGAGTCGATCGGCGGCTATGAGGTGCTCTACAACGTTTACGACTGGGGACTCAATGACTCCGCGCGCGAGCCGCACCTCGGACCGATCCTGTTCCACGAGCCGGTCGAGCATTACTCAGCCGCCGATCGCGAGCTTCGCGAACTGCATCTGTACGAAGGCAACTTCTGCAATCGCACTTGCCAGTGGTGCACGATCAATGGCTCGCCGCACGGTTGGTATCGGCCGTACTCAAACGAAGTGCTCGAGCAGGCGGTAAGGACGATCGCGGCGGACGGCAATCTCAAGTTCTACGGAGGCGAGCCGACATTGCATTCGGGCGCCGTCATCGACGCGATTCGCTTCGTGCGTTCGCGCGGTTTCGTTGGACTGGTTACCGTGTTCTCCAATGGCGTGAAGGCCGAACGCCTCATCGAAATCCTCGAGGCCGATGCGCGCAGCGAGGCGGTGCTCAACTACTCGATCTACAACGGGCGCGATGCAGACCCGCTACCTTCGCACGCGAAAGAAAAGCTCGAAACATGGAGCGCTGCCCATCCCGGCAGGATCTTCAAAGGTTACAAGGTCTTGTTTCACGCCGGTGGGGGGACCGGGCTGGAATTCGATCGCGGCCGCGAGGCCGAGTATCACGGAATGGGAAGGGACTGCCTCCGATGTTTTCCGGTTCTTACTACCAAGGGCCGCTTCCATGCGTGCCCGTTCGCGGCTGAGATCGATTCTCCGCACTATGATCTTGGCCGGGTCGGTGCGGAGCCCGCTAAGGTGCTGCGCAACTACCAGGCCTTCCGCCGCTGGATCGATGTCGAACTTGATCCCGCCGCTCGCGCACGCGGCATCAGCAGTTGCGAGCTCTGCCACTCGCGGCTGTCCGAACTGCCGGCACCGGAGTACGAGTGACGATCTTTCATCCCGCTCGCCCGCAAGCGGCGCCGGCATCGTGAGGAGCGAGAGCTAAGCGCCGGATTCGCCGTCCGGACTTGCGATCACCACCACGTACCATGTGCCAGGTGGGTCTCGGATTCTGGTCAAGCCCCGGTGATCGAGCTACGCCCGACCGTCGCGGCCCGAAAACGCCCGCGCCGGCCGCCCCAGGAACGACGTTCGGGCGTCGGTTGGGATCACGGGCGGGATGCTCTGTACGCCGCGGCGTGCCACGATGGGCGCGATGTGCGGCGACGGCCCGCAAGACCGCTCACTTCCGGTGCGGCTTTGATTCCTGTATTTGAATCAGACAGTCACACAGGAAGAAGAGGTAATTTTTCGATGCCAGACAAGTCCGATCTGAAAGGCGTTAGCGAAGATTGCTTAGAGTTTTACGAGCCCAAACTCAAGGTCGGCGTCAATCTCGTTCCATTCGAGATGGCGTCGTTTGTTCCACGGGTTGGCGATGAAGTGTACCTGCCAGGGCAAGGCGCGGAGTATGGCGCTGGCACCTACCGCGTGAGCCGAGTTCTGCATATCTTCTCGCCAACCGACGATACTGATATGCCACAAGAGTTCGGTCCAGCTAAGCTTGACAAGGTGACGATCTACGTCGAGCCGGTCAAGTAAGAACACTCTAATGCGATGACGGGTTACAGGTTCCTGTTCGATTGCAACGTAACCAAGATCGCCGCCGCTTTTCCGAAGAAACGGCGCGTGGGTCTCTCGAATTTAAGGCTTCCGAACAATGCCTCAGATGCCCGAATCGTCGAGGCGGCGTGCGAACATAGTCTCGTGATTGTTACCGCGAACGGCGACGACTTCGTTCGGGAGATTAAAAAATTTCAGAAGCTTAAGGCGCGAAAGGTATGTCGTGAACTTCGCGGGTTAATCATCGTGCCCGGTCATTTTGAAGATCAGAAGCGTGCGGTCGCGAGAGCCGAGGAACGGTTGCGTTGGGGCAGTCGAGCAATTAGGTGGTTCGATGTGTGGGACAAGAATCTTTGTGTTCATCTGACTACCGAAGGTGCGCCAAGCGTTACGCGATTCCCCGTGTGCTTCTACTGTGAACAGAATCTTGCGAGGACGAGCGGTTAGAAAAATGACCCAGGTCGCGACGGAGCGCGGCAGGACGGAAAGATGCTACGCAGAGCCACGCTGACACTCTTGTTGGTATTCGTAACCGGCTGCGGATTGCCATTCATGGGAATTCGATACGGATATGATGCCGCAGCCGGACGACCAGCCGATCCCACCGGCAAAGGCGGATGTGACTACTGGGACAGCGTTAACATATCGACTCATCCCAATCTTGGTCTCGTTCCCGCGCTCATTCTCTGGCCTGTGTTTGATCCCGTTCCCGCGCTCTTTGTCGCTTCGTGGTGCGAGGACAGCACCAAATGCTCGATTAGCACTTCGGAGGAAGCCAGATATTTTAAGAACCAGTCCGAGCCGCAGCAATGCGTAGCATATGACCGACTGTTACAGGCGCAACGCGACGAAGCCGCGCGGCAGGCCGAACAGCAACGTCAAGAGGCTGTGCGGAAGCTGCTCGCTGAGAGTCCAGTGCAGAGCGAGCAGGGACTTAAGCGTGACCTTGAGCTTGCAGCGAGGTTGACTCCCGCGCAGCAAGAGGCGATCCGCGACGCGGCCAGCAAGGTCATCCTTACAGCGGACGAGCAGACGGCGCTTGCATCAGTCAGTGCGGACCAGTGGCATGCGCTCTCTCAGTTAGTCGCGTTTTTCAAGTGGCTTGACGACGAAACCAAGCAAGCTGAGGCACAAGCCAAAGCGCAGCAGGAGCTTGTCGAGCGCGAAGAAGATCGCGACCGTTTGGCTGCTTACCAGTACCTCACGGCACAGGCGGCATCGCGACAGGCGGGAGCCGCCGAGTGGCAGGCGGCAGCCGCTTGGCGACAACAGCGCTGCTTAAGCAATCTCAGCCAGGGTCTTTCTTGCTATTGAGGGTCGCCGCCCCCTCGTCGGGTAGTCTGCCCTGCCTGCCTGGCGTCGCTTCGCCCTCCCGTCCGCCCAATCGAAAACCTCAACCGCTCGATAGCGCGCGGTCGCCCGCATTGTGCTAGCGCCGATTTTGATCGACTTGGGAAAGCCCTCGGTTTTTATCAGCCTGTAGATCGTCGCGCTGGACAGCCGGAGCGCCCGCCGAACCTCAACAATCGTCATCTATTCGTTCGCCGTGGCGTGCTGGGCTAAGCGCCGGATTCGCCGTCCGGACTTGCGATCACCACCACGTACCCATCAGGGTCTCGGATCCACATCTCTCTGTGCCCGGCATTCGGGTTGACGTGCGGCTCTTCGACGACCCGGGCGCGCAATGAACGAGCTCGCTCGACCGCCGCATCGAAGTCGTCCACCTCGAACCACAGCAAGACTCCATGTCCAGGCGGCGCCGCGTCAGCATTGACCAGATTAGGGTGATTCTCCTCGTCCCAGGCATGGAGCTGCAGGATCAGCTGACCGTCACAAAGCATCCGATCGTAGCTATGGCGATGCTCGTGCTCCGGCAGTCCGTGGACTCCCAGCAGCTCTTGGTACCAGCGCCTGCTTGCCTTTACGTCGCGCACGGCAATCAGAGGCTCGGACCGAACGCCCGCTCTTCGCGGCACGGATTTTTTCATATCTTCCCGCATTGGTTACTATCTTTTATCAATTGGCTGACTCGCCGTGGAGGTCACGAGATCGGACCGGCTTCATATCGGATGCGATACGGGCAAAGCGAAAATACTGGCCGGGAGTCTGGCCGAATGTTATCCGAAAGGCCGAGATGAAAGCGCTGGCGCTGTCGTATCCCACCTCCAGCGAGACGTTCGTCACGGCGTCACCGGCCGCGAGCAGCCGAAGAGCATGGCCGAGCCGAAGCTGCTGGCGCCATCTGCCGAAGCCCAATCCCGTCTCCGATCTGAACAGCCGCTCGATAGTACGCTGGCTGGCGCCTGCGGTCCTGGACAACTCCGCCAGCGGCCTCTTCTCAGCGGGGTTCTCCTGGAGCAGGGAAGCGACCCGCCTGGCGCGGCTGTCGTGCGGGATGGTGAGATTCACCACGCTGGCCTCAGCTTCCATCACGCGAATCTCGTCGAGCAGCACTGCCGCGAGATGCGCTTGAACCGGGATGCGAAGGTCCAGCCACTTCGACTCTCCGACGCGTAAAATCAACTCGCGCAAGAGTGTGGATACGCCGACCACCCGGCATCGATCCGGCAACGGCTTGCCGAGACCCGGGACGATGTAGAGCGCCTGCATGAGCACCGTTCCCGACATCTCGACCGAATGGCGGGTGCGCGCGGGAACCCACACCGCTCGATGGGGCGGCACAATCCACGTGCCGTCGGGCGTTCGCACCGTCATCACGCCGCTTGGCGCGAAGGTAAGCTGATGCCACGGATGCGAGTGCATTCTGATGAGATGGCCGTTAGGGTATTCGCCTCTCGTGCCTACGCGGATTTTGTACCTGGTGGGGTCGAAGAACCAATGACGCCTTTTCGACATCGACTGGGAATCTAGCGCATTACTGCCTGCTTCCCAAAGGGCCGCTTCCGGCTAATCCGCTCCCGGAGAGCGAGCGATGAGGTGAAGTCGCGGCGGAGGCGGGAGCCTCGCCGGAGCGTCCGACAGGGCCGCCTCGAAGAACCGCGCGAGATCGGCGCGCAGCTCACCGATCGCCAATCCCATGTGCTCAGCGGGAACCTTGTGCAGCTTGTGCCGTGCCTTCTCGTAGAGGCTGCGCGCACCGTCCTGATTTCCCCGCTGCGCGTGAAGAATCGCGACCGCCGCCTGGATGAGTCCCTGGTAGAAGAATTTTTCGTCACCGCCGGCGCGCTTCCATACTTCTTCCCACGCCTCGTGGCATTCGAAGAAGCGCCCTTCGTTGAACAGCTCGATCCCTTCGCGAAAGAATTCCTCGACGCTCTTCAGAATCTTGACCGTAGAGACACTGAGCCAGAGCAAGAAGAAAAGAATGACCCGCCGGTGATTCTGCTTTATCTTTCCGGCCAAAATCCTCTTGGTGACTGCCTTTGTGCCCTTGTCGTTATTTTTCCCCGATTACTCGCCCGACCAGTTGGGCTTGCGCTTTTGCGCAAACGCCAGCGGGCCCTCGATAGCGTCCTTCGAGCGGAACAGCTTCGCGGTCGCCTCGTAGCGCTTCGCAGTGGCCTCGGGCAGCGGCATCCCAGCCCGCCCAGCGCGGCCTCCTTCGATGCCTGCACCGAGAGCGGCGAGCATTCCGAGATCTCCGCCGCCCAGCGCTCCGCGGTCGCCATCAAATCCTTCAGCGGAACGACCTCGTTGGCGATTCCCCATCGATGAGCCTCGGGCGCCGTGATGTGCCTGCCGGTCAGCATCATCCCCATCGCGATCTTGAGCGGGATGTGGCGTGGGAGCCGATGGACTCCGCCCACGGCCGCCATCAGCCCCACGCGCGGCTCGGGCAATCCGAAGCGCGCATGCTCGGCCGCGATTATGATGTCGCACGCGAGCGCGATCTCGAATCCGCCGCCGAGCGCGAAGCCGTTCACCGCCGCGATGATCGGCTTGATAATGTCGAAGCGCGCGGTGATTCCGGCGAATCCGCCCTTCGATCGAATCGCGGTCTCGCCGCCGCCGCGAAACAACTCCGGATGCTCGGCCGTGTACTTGAGGTCGTTGCCGGCGGAGAAGGCCCTCTCTCCCGCGCCGGTCAGGATCGCGACCCACATCGCCTTGTCGGCCACGAAGTCGTCCCACACCTGGTCCATCTCGAGATGACACGGCGGGTGCAGCGCGTTCATCACCTCGGGCCGGTTCAACGTGATATGGGCGATATGACCGCGCTTCTCATACTTCACGAACTTGAAATCCATTTTGCCGGGCCTCCTTGCCTATTTCGCCTGGATTTATTCCTCGCCGCCGAGCAGTTCAAAGAAGGCGTCCAGGCTGCGCATCAACTGGCGCTTGATCTGCGCACGGGTGCCTTCAATCAGATGCATCGTGACCCGCGCCGCGCCGCCGTCCTTGAGCCGGACTTTCGCGTCGTCAACCGCCGCGACGTCGTCGGAGTCGAACAGGCGCAGTCCGTAGACGAGCGCCTGTTTGGGCGACGCTCCCTTCACCAGCCTGAGTCCTCGGGGCATGGGACCTCCTCGGGCGCCAAAGCAGTGGACCAAACCTTATAGCATAAGCGATTCGATTCCCGCTGCATCACCGAAAACTGGCGATGAGCGTTTCACGTGGCGCAGGCTTTGGCCTGTGTCTCGGGTCGCCGGCGAGATTCGCTTGGACAAAATGCGCGAGCGTGCGAGAATCGCGGTCCGTGGCGTGGGTCGGCAGACTGTTGTGTAGCCTCGCGATCTCGGCCGCAGTCGCGGCCTGTGGCCTCGTCTACCAGGCCCACACCGAGCTCCGCACTTCGCAGATGCTCAAGTCGCTGGAGCCGGGCCAGAGCACGCTCGACGTTCACGACTCATGGGGCGAGCCGGACATCCGCAACTATCTCGACGATCGCACCCAGGTATGGAGTTACGGGGAACGGACCAACACCAACGACGTGACTGCGGCTCTGCTGTATACGGCGCCCAAGGAGGGTGACACCGGCCACTTCCTCGATCTGAGGTTCGTCAACGGGAGGCTCGCGGCGTGGTCGGAGTCGGACCACGTTATGCCCGAGAAGAACACGAGCGGCTTCAGCTATGGAGTTGGCTCTACGCCGTTCGGCGCGGTGCACTATTAGGCCGATTGAGCAGCGTTAGGCGTCTATCTGCATACTTGCAAGCTGCGTATAATATCGTGTGTAATTGGACGGATTTCCGCCCCCGCCGCGGGGCGGATGCGTGCTTGTGTCGGCAAGTCGTGTGAGCCTCCTGAGGAAGCGGACATAAATGGCTACTGCGCGTAAGAGCTTCGAATCCATCCTGCTCGACCGTTCCTGGATCTCGCAACAGGATCTGGACCGGGCACGCCAGCGCAGGAAGCCCGGCCAGGAAATCGCCGATGTGCTGGTCGAGATGGGCGCGCTGGAGCCGCAGCGGCTGGCTCGCGCGTTCGCCCAGGAATATCACTTCCCCTTCCAGGCCCATATCGACGAACAGGCCCTCGACCCCGAGCTGCTGCTCAAAGTACCGATCAACTACGCCAAGAAGAACAAGCTCCTGCCGGTCGGGAGCGACGGCAATTCGGTGACGGTGGCGGTCGCCGACCCCGCCAACTACGAGCCGCTCGACGATTTGCGGCTGGTGTTCGGCAAGCCGATCAATCCGGTGGTGGCGCCCGCCGAAGTAATCGCCGAGGCGACCAACCGCGCCTATGATCGCGCCTCGAACACCACCGCGCAGGACCTGATGATCGATCTCGGCGAAGACGCGCTGGACCGCGTGGCCAGCGAGCTCGCTTCCGAGCCGCTCGACCTGCTCGAATCCGAAGACGCCGCGCCGATTATCAAGCTCGTCAACGGCCTGCTTTCACAGGCGGTCAAGGACCGCGCCAGCGATATCCATATCGAGCCGTTCGAGCGGGAGTTGCTGGTTCGCTTCCGGGTGGACGGGATGCTCTACGACGTGCTCTCGCCGCCGCGGCGCTTCCAGCCCGCGATAACCTCGCGGGTCAAGGTCATGTCGGGCTTGAATATCGCGGAGAAGCGGCTGCCGCAGGACGGCCGGATTCGGCTCAAGATCGCCGGCCGCGATATCGACGTGCGCGTCTCGGTGATTCCGACCGCGTTCGGCGAGCGAATCGTGCTCCGTTTGCTCGACCGCGCGCAGGCGCTGGTCGATCTCAACCTGGACAAGCTGGGATTCACCGGCGAGAACCTGCGCCGCCTCGATCGCCTGATCCGGCAGAGCCACGGAATCGTGCTCGTCACCGGCCCGACCGGGTCCGGCAAGAGCACCACCCTCTACGCCGCGCTCAGCCGGATCAATTCTCCCGAAAAGAACATCATCACGATCGAGGACCCGATCGAGTATCAGCTCCGCGGCATCGGCCAGATGCAGGTGAATCCCAAGATCGATTTGACCTTCGCAAGCGGACTGCGATCGATCTTGCGCCAGGACCCCGACGTGATCATGATCGGCGAGATCCGCGACGCCGAGACCGCCGAGATTGCGATCCAGTCCGCCCTCACCGGCCACCTGGTCTTTTCCACAATTCACACCAATGACTCCTACGGCGCGCTGACACGCCTGGTCGAGATGGGAATCGAGCCATTCCTGGTCTCCTCGTCCATTCTCGCAGTGGTCGCGCAGCGCCTGGTGCGAGTGGTGTGCGCGACCTGCCGCGAGCGCTACGTGCCGCCGGCGGGCGAACTCTCGCGGGTCGGCCTGACCAGCGCGGATCTCAGCGGCAAAACTGTCTACCGCGCAAGCGCAAAAGGGTGCAAGGACTGCCGATCGACCGGCTATCGCGGGAGAACCGCGATCCATGAACTGATGATGATGGACGACGAGGTTCGCGCGCTGGTGATGAAAAACGCAGACGCCGCGACCATCCGGCGCTCATGCACCGATCGGGGAATGAAGGTGCTGAGAGACAACGGAACGGAGCGAGTGCTGGCGGGCGAGACCACCTTCGAAGAACTGCTCCGCGTCACCCAGGAAGACATCGTCTAACCGTCTCGCAAGCCTCCGAGCCACCGGCGGGATTCCTGTGCCGCGGCCGACTCTTACGCGCAGCGGGCAGATTCGGCCATCCTGGCGGGGGTGTTTTGGTAGTGTCCTAATTTGACGGATTCGGCGCGGATGGGGAGGAGGTGGGAAACTTCTTTCTATACTCATCCCAGCAATCGGCGTGAATCCGCGTTTTTCGGGGCGTTATCCAGTCTTTTTCCAAGTGGTCAATGGCGATAAATCGGTCGCCATCACCAATGATTTTTTGGCAGTTTTCGCATGGATATACTCGCGCCATTTGGTTCCTCCCTTGCGCTGGTCGCGCAATGTAACGTATTGTAAGGCATGCCCAAGCGGTCAAGCAAGTCTCGGAAGTATAGCGTAGACATTAACGTCATGGCGTCGCGCATCGTTCAGTCCATCGCCGACATCGATATCGGAGAGAAAAACCCGGCGGCTGTGGCGCTCGGACGGCTCGGCGGCCTTAAGGGCGGCAAGGCACGCGCTGCGAAATTATCTGAAGGCGAACGGATCAAAATTGCCAAGAATGCCGCGAACACCAGATGGGGAAAGAGATCGGGTTCGTCGGGCGGTTGACCAGCAGTCAAATAGTCGGCTAATAAAGGGCGACCAAAATGCCCAAGAAAACCGACCCGCACTTGGTGCAGGTTCTCGCGGAGCGAAATCAGGGATTTCCTACGCGACGCCCGCTGATTTATAAGCTCCAGCGACTTCTCGGTCTGCCTGTTGTCAGCCTCTACACCGCGTTTAATCAGCCGGTGGATTTGGAAAACGACGACGCCGACATGCTGGAGAGCGTACTCCAGACAATGGATCTCCGTCGCGGCCTCGCTTTGATAATTAACTCACCTGGTGGTGACGGCATGGCCGCCGAACGAATTATCAACCTCGGTCGCTCATATAGCGGCAATGGTGAATTTGTTGCGATGGTTCCGGGAAAAGCAAAATCTGCGGCAACGCTCGTATGCTTTGGAGCGTCGAAAATCCTAATGGGGAGAGGGTCTGAACTCGGGCCCGTCGATCCCCAGTTCATCACTGGCAGGAAGCGTTTTTCCTGCTATGAGATTATCGAAAGCTACGAAGACCTTTTCAAAAGGGCCGTCCGCACAAAAGGCAATTTGCAGCCGTTTCTTCTCCAATTGCAAAATTATGACCCTCGTGAAATACGGCAGCATCGCAACTATATTTCCCTCGCCGAGGACATCGCCGTTAAGAGCTTGGCTTCTGGAATGTTTGCAAATCTGCGACCTTCCACTATTCGAGGGAAAATCAAGAGTTTCTTGACGCCAGAAACCACAAAGGCTCATGCACGCGCTATCTTCCGAGCTGAAGCAAGAAAATGCGACTTGAAAATCGAGGACATCGAACCTAAATTCCACGATGTGGCAAGCGAATTGCACATTAGGACGAGTAACTTTGTGACGCACCATGCGTCCAAATGTATAGAAAGCGAGCAAAACTCGTGGATTGCTCCGTTCAGACCTTGGGAGCCACAGCCGGAAGAAGAATGAGGGTTTTTATGAAGAAGGCGCGCAAAAAGAGAAAAGTCGATCGATGGGGTGAAGCTCAAAGAAGCCTGAAGCGTTTTCTTGAGGAAGTCGCCCCATTTCGCAAACAGAAGCCTCAATCGGTACAGTCCACCGAAGGACTATGGGAGGAAGCTTCATCGTCCAGTGTGGCTGAAAGCCGATAATTTGCGTTGAGACGCCGACTCGTAGCTTTTCGCGGTCGGCGTCTCTTTTTGCCTTGACATTGCTTGACCAGTCAAGCATAATCCTTGACATGAACAAGCTAAGCAGCGAGCAGGAACAGAGGGCAATCGCGGGTTTGGTCGAAGGCAACAGCATACGCTCTGTTGAGCGCGTGACCGGAATCCATCGCGACACGATCATGCGGCTGATGATTCGCGTAGCCGATGGTTGCGCTCGCCTTCATGACCGCACGATGCGCGGCCTGACTTGCCAGCGCCTTCAGCTTGACGAAATTTGGGCTTACGTGGGAATGAAGCAGAAGCGCGCGGCTATGCTTGCGGAGCGCGGCGAATTTGGCGACGCCTACACGTTCATCGGACTGGATGCCGATACGAAGCTGGTTGTCTCTTATCTCGTCGGTCGCCGCACGTGGAACGACACCGCGATTTTTATCGATGATCTGAAATCGCGAATTGTGAACCGTCCGCAGATCACGACCGATGCGTTTCGGCCCTACTACGGAACGATCATGCGAGCGTTCGGGAACACGGTTGACTACGCTCAGCTACACAAGGTTTTCGCATCGGAGTTGAACACCGGGCGCGGCAGGTATTCGCCGCCCGTTATGGTGAAGGCCGAACGCGATCCGATCCTCGGCAATCCCGATCCGGCCCATATCTCGACTTCATACGTCGAGCGGAACAATCTGACGATCCGAATGAAAAACCGCCACTTCACCCGCCTGACTAACGGTTTCTCGAAGAAGCTGGCGAACCTGAAAGCGTCAGTCGCTCTCCAGATGGCGCATTACAATTTCGTCTGGATTCATCGGACGCTGCGATGCACGCCTGCGATGGCGGCAGGCATCACGAATCGGCTGTGGACCGTGGGCGACTTGCTGGAGGCGATTGCGGAGAAGGCCGAAAGCGGCTTGAGAATTCAAATTAGGACACTACCGGTGTTTTCGGATGGCTGCGGAGGTTCCTCTTTCGTAGTATAATAAGTGGCCGGCGCTCAGGGACTGCGCGGGAGAACCACGGATGCCCGTCTTTGCGTACAGAGGATTGTCGAATGACGGCCGATCGGTCAGCGGGGTCGTCGACGCCGACAGCCCGCGCACCGCGCGCGGCAAGCTGCGCGGGATGGGCGTATTTCCGACCGACCTCCGCGAGGAAGGAGTCACCCGCTCCCGATCGATCCGCGAATGGCTGCCGTCCTTCGGCACCCGCATACCGGCGGCCGAAGTAACCCTGCTCACCCGCCAGCTCAGCGCGCTGCTCGGCGCGGGCGTGCAACTGGTTGACGCGCTCGGCACGCTCGCCGAGCAGTCCACCCGGGCGGCCACTCAGAAGATGCTCTCGCAGGTGCGCGAACGGGTCCGCGAGGGCACCTCGCTCGCCGACGCGCTCGCCGTGCACGCCGGGGTCTTCTCGGATCTCTACGTGAGCATGGTGCGGGCCGGTGAGCAGGCCGCGGCGCTGGAGACGGTGCTCGACCGGCTCGCCGACTATGCCGAAACGCAAGCCGAGTTCATTTCCAAGGTGCGCGGCGCGCTGACCTACCCCATCATCATGATGATCGTCGGCACCGCGATCATGGCCTTTCTGGTCACCTACGTCGTGCCGCAAGTCGCGACCATCTTCCAGGAGAACAAGGCCGCGCTGCCGGCCGCGACCCAGTTCCTGATCCTGCTCTCCGCCTTTCTCACCAATTACTGGTGGCTGCTGCTGATTCTGTCAGCGGGCCTCGTCGCGACCGTCATCTTCGGCTTTACGACACCCACCGGACGGCGTTACTACGACACCTACATCCTGCGCACCCCGTATATCGGCAAAACCGTCACGCTCACGATCTGCGCGCGTTTCGCGCGTACGCTCGGCACCCTGCTTGCCAGCGGCGTGCTGCTGCTGCCGGCGCTCGACGCCGTCAAGCTGGTGATGACCAACGGCCTGATGAGGGACGCGATCGAAAAATCCCGCGACGAGATCCGCGAAGGTCACGGGATGGGCCAGACGTTGGCGGCGAGCAAGCTATTCCCCCCGCTGCTGATCGAAATGATCAGGGTCGGAGAGCGAACCGGCGAGCTCGAGAGGCTGCTCGAACGGGCCGCCGACGCCTACGAACGTGAAGTCTCGGCCTCGCTCAGCCTGATGACGACCCTGCTCCAACCGCTGATGACCATCGCGATGGCGGGTGTTATCGTATTCATGATGATGGCCGTGCTGATGCCGATCATGCAGCTCAACCAGCTCGTTCAGTAAAGGTGAAAAGAGTGAAGCTGCGCATCCAGGAGGTAAGCGCGATGCGAGACAGGCGTAAAACCCAGGGTGGTTTCACCCTGATAGAGATCATGGTGGTCATCCTGATCCTCGGGCTGCTTGCCACTATCGTGGTGCAGAGCCTGAGGGGCGCCACCGACAAGGCCAAGCGGGTCAAGGCCCAGGCCGACCTGCACGAGATCCAGACCGCGCTCGACCGCTACTACCTGGACAGCGGTTTCTATCCAACTACCGACCAGGGTCTGCAGGCGCTGGTGACTCGCCCGGGCAGCGGCCGCGTCCCGGCCAACTATGAAGATGGCGGATACGTCCAGCGTCTACCTTTGGATCCCTGGGGCAATCCGTACGTGTATCAAAGCGACGGCAACACTTATGCCCTGAAATCCTACGGGGCCGACGGCGTAGAGGGCGGCGACGGCAAGAACGCCGACATAGACGCGAGTCAGCAGTAGCGAAGCGACCAGGTGGCCGAGATCATCTCTGCGCTCATTGGGATTCGCCGCGTGGCCGCGCGCTCGTCGATCGCGATGCGGTTGCGCCGCGCGATTCGGACCGCTTCGCGAATTCCGGCGGCAGGCTTTACGCTGCTTGAAATCACGATCGTCCTGTTCATCGTCGGATTGATCGTTTCCGTGATAATGCCGCGTTTTTCGGGTATCCGCGACGCGCATCTCAGGAGCGAGGCGCGCCGGCTGGCGGGACGCATTACCTATCTCTACGACCGCGCGAGCGCCGACAAAGTGGTCTTGCGCCTCACGTTCGATCTCGACGGCGATGAGTATTCGGTCCAGCGTCTGGATCCCTACGCCCCGCAACCGGTCTTCACGCCCGATCGCGAGCCCGGTTTCGGGCCGGTGCTGATGCCGGCCGGGGTGCGGCTGCGCGACGTGACGATCGAGGGCGCAGGCACCTTTACTCGCGGGGCCGCGAGCAGCTTCTTTTATCCCGAGGGCTACGCCGACGCGACCGTGGTCCATCTTTTGGACGACTCGGGCACGGTCTACACGCTGAACCTTAATCCGCTTACCGGGCGCGTCGCCATCGCCAGTGGTGACCTGGCCCCGGGCCCGCGATGGCGGCAAGATGAAAGCGGCGCCGCCAGTGCCGCTCCACGGCTCTCGCTCCCGGCGCCGCGCCGACAGGGCCCGGATCCCGCTCTCGCGGCGCGGCTTCACGCTGCTCGAGGTGATGATCGCGCTCGCCGTCCTGGCGATCGCATTGTTCGCGTTGCTCTCGCTCGACCATCAGGATCTCCAGAGCGTGATCCGCGCGCAGGACATGTCGCGCGCCGCGATGCTCGCGCAGGCGATGATGACGCAAGTCGAAATCAGCCCGTTCCCGGAGGCCTCGACGCGGTCGGGCGACTTCCAGTCGATGTATCGCCGCCAGTATCCGAACTTCAAATGGCGGCGGGTGATCGAGCCGTCCGCGGTGTTTCCGGACATCCGCAAGGTCACGGTCACGGTTTTCTATGGGCCGCGTTTCTCGCGCCGCTTCGATCTGGTCGAATTCGTCCACAATCCAATCCCCCCGGAGCAGCAGCAGTAGGATAGTGGTAAATCGGACCAACAAGGCGGCGGCCGGATTCACGCTGCTCGAATTGATGCTCGCGATCGGCATCCTCAGCGTGGTCCTCGCGATGCTGGCAGGTTCGTTCAACGTGGTTTCTCATGGCAAGATCCACGCAGAGAGCCGGCTCGAAGCCAATCAGACCGGCCGCGCGATAATGTGGCAGATGGGCGCGGAGATTCGCGGCGCGACGCTTGCCATACCCGGCGCTGCCGCCACGCCTCGCACGTTACTGATCGGCACCGGGCATATGCAGCGGGGCGCGCCGCTCGACAGCTTGACGATCTGCACGGCCGGCGCCGGGCATCGCCGTTCCGCTTTCGGCTTCAGCTCCGAAGATTTGGTTTCATATTCCACGCAGTCCAATCCCGCTCATCCGGGTTGGTTTTTGCTGGTGCGCAAGCAGCAGAGCGCGCTGCTGCCGGACCAGGGCGGCCCGCAGATCCAGTCGGTGGTGCTGGCCGACAATCTGATCTCGCTGCATATCCGCTATTTCAACGGTGAGATCTGGAACGAAAGTTGGAACTCTCAAACGGTGGCCCAATCGCCCTCCGCAGCCAGCCAGATTCCGCTTCCCCAAGCGATCGAGATAGAGCTGCAGACCGGAGCCAGGCAAGGCCCACCGACGCATTTCTCGACTCAAATCGCACTCCCGATGGCGAACCTCCAGCGATGAAACGTCGGCGCAAAACCGAACGAGGCATGGCGCTGCTCGCGGCGCTGATGGGAATCGCCCTGATGACCATCATCGTGATGGACCTTACGGCGTCAACGATGCTCGGCTACCGATCCGCCGCCAATCAGGCCAACGAGTTGCGCGCCGATTATCTGGCGCGATCGGGCGTGAACATCGGTCTCGCGCTCCTGGTCCAGCACACCAGCCAGGAGATCCAGACGAACCAGCAGGTTGACGGCCTCTCTCAGGCCTGGGCCATACCTTATGGTCCGATTCCTGTTGGAGGCGGGTTCGCCTCGGTGTCGATTCAGGACGAGGATCGCAAGCTGAATATCAACCAGTTGATCAATGTCCAGAACGGCGGCCAGAATCCCGCTTTCGAACCGGTCCTCGAAAAGCTCTTCGTATTGATCGGTGTGTCGCTCGACGTGATACCGGCAATCATCGACTGGCTCGACCCGGACAGCATTCCCGACGGCCCGACCGGAGCGGAAGCCGATTTCTATATGCGGCTCATGCCGCCTTATGCGCCACGCAATGGGCCGATGCCGTCGATTGGCGATCTCAGAATGATTCGCGGAATCGATGACCCGACCTTCTTCAAGCTCCGGCAGTATCTTACGGTTTACGGCAACCCCCAAAATCCGGGCGCCCTGCAACCGGTGAACATCAATACCGCGCCGCCCGAGGTGATCGCGGCGATGGATTCCAACCTCGCCGATCCCTCGACTATCAAGGAGATCATGGCCCGGCGTCTGGAACAGCCCTTCACGCAAGCGGACCTGAACAGCCTGCCCGGCTCGACTGGCTCGACTGGCTCGAGTCCGGATCAGGGAGGCGCGGGCGTGTCTGGCGCGTTCACGGTCATAAGCCAGTTCTTCACGATCGAGGGGCGGGGCAGCTATGCCGGTGCGCGCGAAGTCGTCTACGCGACGGTCCTGCGTCAGGGTCCCGGCCCGTCCCAACTCCTGGACTGGTACGAGGATTAACGGAGCCATCAGATGGGCCTGAGAGTCATGGCGCTCGAGACCGCCGGCGACCATATTCGCGCCGCGGTGGCGGAGCGCGCCCGTGAGTCGTTCCGCCTGTCCGGGACCTTCGAGGACGCGCGCCGCCCCGACGAAGCCGATCTGCTGCCGGCACTGGTTCGCCTCGTGGCCGCAGCCGGCAAGCCCGACATCCTGATCTCGGCGATACCCGGCGAGCTGGTCGCCCATCGGATGTTGACGCTGCCGTTCAAGGACGCGCGCAAGCTGCGGCAGGTGGTGCCCTTCGCCCTCGAAGAACATCTGCCCTTCCCCGTCGATGACGGCGTGAGCACCTTTGCGCGCATCGGCCAGGACGCCGACGGCACGATCGTATTCGCCGCGATCGTCCGCAAGAGCGAGCTTCGCGCTCATCTCGACCTGCTCGGCAAGGCCGGTCTCGATCCCAAGACCGTGACGCTGGGGGCGCTGGCGCTGGCCAGGCTGCTCTCGCGCGCCTCGGAGGTCGAGCGCAACGGCCGCGGCCCGTGCGCCAATCTGCTGCTCGATATCGATCAGGCGCGCACCTCGCTGGTGTTGCTGGACTCGACCGGAGCGCCGCGCGCGATGAGGATGCTGCCGGCCGGCCTGCAGGCCGATGGCCGCACCATGGCGCCGCCGCAAGTCACCGCGACGATCGTCAATGCGGCGCGGCAAACCCTGCTCGCCCACGGCTCGGACCTCGAACCGCCCAACCTGTTGATCGCCGGTCCTGCCGCAACGAACCCGGCAATCAAGAGCGAGATCGGCGACGGACTCGCGACCGCGGTGCGCGACGTCAGCGGGCTCGACGGCTTCGCCGCTTCTGAGGGTTTCCCGCGGGATTGGCTGCGTTTCGGCGCGTGTATCGCGATGCTGCTCGGTGAGGCACCGGCCAATTCGATCGATCTGCTGAACTTCCGCCAGGACGAGTTTGCCTTTCGCGGACGCAACCTCGACGCCGCCCCGCTTTACAGCACCGCGCTGCTGACGGCCGGGATGCTCGCGTTGGCGGTGCTTCACGTGATTTTCGCGACCGCCATCGGCGTCCATCGGCTCAATGTGCTCGACGGTCAGATCCAGACACTCGCGGCGCCGGCGCTGGGTACGCGGCCGGCCTCCGAGGTCCCCGGCGCCCTGCGCACCGGGATCACCACGATGCGCACGCAATTGGCGCTGATGGGCGGCGGCAGCACGCGAACCTCACCGATCGACGTGCTGTTCGCGCTCTCCCGCGCGCTGCCGCCGAAGATGCCGGTGGCATTTTCCGACCTGCAAATCGACGCCAGCGGCATCAAGGTTGACGGCCAGGCCGATTCCTTCGGAACCATCGACCAGGTCAAGAAGGCGCTCTCCACCAGCCGCTATTTCGACGACATCGAGGTCAACGACGCAAAAGTCGAGAACGCTTCCGGCAAGGTTGACTTCCACCTCAGCGCCGCGCTCGAAGAGGGGTCGTCGGGGCGATGACCATGGCCGGAGCAAGACAGCGCATAGATGATCTCGCAGCGCGCGTGCTCGTGGGCGCGCGCAGGCTCTACGCTCCCTACCTGGAGCGGATACGGCCGTACATCAGCCCCTACGTCGCGCGCCTTCGCGCTCGCTACGAGCGGCTCGAGCCGCGCGAGAAGCTCCTGGTCCAGGTCGCCGGCGTTCTGCTGGCCGGATTTTTTGCCTACAACTTCGTCTACTTGCCGATTCAGGACATGCGCCAGGATCTGCGCGAACGGACCGAGGCGCGGCAGAAGGAGATCCTTGAGGTCCGCCGCCTCGCACAGGAGTACCGCCAGCTCAAGCTGGAAGTCTCCGCCGCCGAGAAGCGCACCGTCAAGCAGAGCAAGGACTTCTCGCTCTTCTCGGCCGTCGAGGGGATGCTCACCAAGACGGTCGGGGTGGCCAAGGTCGGCTCGATCAACCCCGGTGAGGATCGGAAAATCTCGACCGACCTCGTGCAGCACAATC
The DNA here is from genome assembly GCA_963830715.1 of uncultured delta proteobacterium. Classification (GTDB taxonomy): domain Bacteria; phylum Desulfobacterota; class Binatia; order Binatales; family Binataceae; genus CAVVMA01. The sequence goes on along the minus strand of CAWHNS010000012.1, from coordinate 101,558 downwards.
TTGAGATCACCTTGTCGGGCGTGTCTCTCGACGAGCTCGTGAGCACCCTTTACGGGGTGCAGACGCTGCCCGTGCCGGTGCTGGTATCGGACCTTCACATCAAGAAGGGCGCGGTTGGCGGGACTTTCGACGTGGACATGACCTGCGTGGCGATCGGCAGGAGCTGACCGGCGGGATTGCCTGCAATTCCGCGCGTTCACCCGTTTGTCAATCCGAGCGTAGTCTGCGAAGCGCCGAATCTCATGCCGGAGAAAGTCGCATTCGCCGGTTACGCAAGGCTCTCCTTGACAGCGCGAGTTAAGCGGCAAGGCGCAGGCTGTTGAAGGCTCTCAACAGCTTGCCGGGTCCGGAGTCCGTTCGCAAAATCGTCAAGTCACTCCCGTACGCGGCAATCGCGCTGCTCGTGTTCTTGATGTTCCTGATTGCCGATTTTCCCTACAGCGACGCCCTATCCACCTTCCTGGCGCCCGCCGGCCTCGCCGTCGACTACCAGGGCCAGCATCTGAGCCTGCCGTTTGGCGCAAGGCTCGACAATGTCCGCGTGCGCTATGCGCGAGACCCGGCTGGCTCACCGATCGTCGAGTCCCGCACGGTCACTCTCTCTCCGACGATCGGTTCGCTGTTGTTCGGACGGCCCGGGCTGCGGCTCCGCGCCGATCTCTACGACGGTTCGATCCGCGCGACCGTCAGCCGCAGCGGCCGCACCACCGACTTGAGCTTCGCCCTGAACGACGTGGAGTTGGCGGACTTTCGGGGGCTGAACCTCGGCCTGGGCGGCAGGCTTACCGGCGACGGCTCGATAGAACTCGACGGCGCCGGCGCCCAGGCGATCGACGGCGCCGGAGTGCTCCAGTTGTCCGGCCGGCGTCTATCGATTCGCTTCTCGCCCGCGCTGCCGCCGGTGCAGCTCGACGTGGCAAGCGGCAGGTTCAGGATCGATAAGCGAACGCTCTCGATCGAAAGCCTCGAGGGCCGTGGCCCCGATTTTTCGCTTAGCGCCAACGGCACCATTCAGCTTGCGCAATCGCTGCCCGAGAGCAGCGTCGATCTGACTATCCAGTTCGTTCCAACCGCTTCCGGCGCCAGGCGCTACGGGCCGCTGCTCGGCCTGCTTCCCCATCCGCCCGACGCGCACCCATACATCCTGCGCGGTCCGCTCCTGTTCCCGTCGATAAGCTGACTGTCGTACCCACCGCGCTTGGCCCTGGCGATGACAAGCGCGGAACGAGCGCGAGCGAGCTTTTCACTCCTCGCCGGCGACAGGCAGCGCAGCGTCGCGCTCGCGCGAGCGTCTGCGCCATCGCCAGAGACAGAATAAAGGCATCAGCAGGAAATAAACGTATCCCGCTTCGCCGCCCTGTTCGGGCTTCAGCACCGACGCGACCAGCATCGAGAGCAGTCCCACCCCGCCGATCAGGATCTGCGCGACCATGGAGGTCCTGGTGTGCGCGATCTCGAACGTGTTCAACCGCAGGGACTCGCGCATCCGATAGGCGTGCCAATACATCGCGGCGAAAACGAAATAGATCGCCGCCAAGCCCGACCCGAAGATGATGTAAAGGCCGCGCACGTCACCCCATGCCATCACCGCCTCCCCTGCCAATCTGATCTCGCCGCTTCCAGTTAGAGGGTTAATCAAGACATTGGCGAGAAACACACTGACGAGAAACTTCAGCGGATAGACATAGAAGAGCACCAGAAACAAAAGCAGGGTGTTGAGAACGATGGTGGCGAAGTCGTCGAGCCCATAGTAGCGAAAGAAGTAGTAGTGCCGTGTCCAAACCGCCATCAGCATCGCGAAGGTGATCGCGAACGCCGGGAAGCCAAGCATTGCGCTGGCGAGATCTGCATAGGTACGGGGAACTTGCAGCGAGACGACCAGCAAAGTGAGCGCAAAACCGAACACCACGTCGCTGACGGCCTCGATCCGGTTGATTTGCTGACCGCGAAGCTGGAACTGCAATTCCGCCATTGAGCTAGAGCGCTCGCCTCGGTCATTTCCGGGACGAGGCGCTGGACTATGCCGGTGCGGCGGCGAAGAATCGCGCTACCGCCTCTTTGTAGAGTTTGTCGCCCGGCGCATTAAGATGGTCGCGGCCTTCGAGCTTGACCAGCTCCGCGCCGGGGATCGCGTCGGCGAGCGGCGAGCCGCCCCCGACCAGCTCGTCCCTGGTCCCGATCACGACCATCACCGGAAGTCGAATCGCGCCGAGCACTGCCGGGTCGAGCGCCGGGCGGTCGCCCTTCATGCACGCCGCCATCGCTTTCAGGTCGTTGCGGTTGGCCTCCGCGAATTGCCGGAACTGGCGCGGCATCGGCGCCGTCACGTCTTCGATGCGCTCGGCGAGCAGTGCCTTGACGATCGCGTCGCGCCGCTCGCGGTCCGCCATTCCGCCGGGGCCCCCTCCGATCCCGCCGAGCACGACCGCGCGGAGCCGTTCCGGATAAGACGTCGCGACATACAGCGAAATCCACGCGCCCATCGAGTAGCCCATCAGGAGCGCGCGCCGGATTCCGTGGCAGTCGAGCAGCCGGATAACGTCGCCCGCCAGATTCGCGGCGCCGTAGGCTTCCGCCTCGTGGGGCTTGGCGCTCTGCCCATGCCCGCGACAGTCGATCGCGAGCACGCGGTAGTTCGCCGACAGGAAATCGAGCCATCCCGTATCGCCCCAATTGCCCTTGATGTTCGAGGCGAAGCCGTGCACCAGCACCACCGGCGCCCCAGTCCCGCGATCTTCGTAATGAATCACGACTCCGTTCGAATCGAATGACGGCATATTGGTGAGCTCCTCGTTTTCGCCCAATTAACCACAAAGCGCTTTGTCCAGGAAACAGGGGGGCAATCGGGCTCGTAAACGGCTCGGTCTTTCGCTTTTCTCGCCGTCGCGCTAGAACGCGAGCATGAGTTCGCGCCGGATAACGCCGTGCCATCAAAAAACCTGACAGCAATCGCTCCACAGTTTCTGGTTGAGGACGTTGTGCTCGCCGCGGAATACTACCGCGACAAATTCGGCTTCGAGATCGGTCCCTACTTCGAAGACCCGCCCGTGTTCGTAATCGTGCGCAGAGATGACGCTCGGCTCATGCTCAGTATGGTCGAACGCGGTCGCGGCGGCTCGAACCACAATTGGAAGGACGTCGCCATCGATGCGTACCTATGGGTGAATGATGTTGACTCGTTGTACGCGGAATTCACCGCGAAGGGCGCGAATGTCTCGGGACCGCCGTGTTTGCGGTTTTATGGGATTCGGGAAATCGAAGTGCGCGATCTCGACGGCTACGTCCTGACGTTCGGCCAGCCTGCGTAGCTCCTGATGCCCGGCCCGTCACGCCGGGACAATCGCGGGCGAATCAGGACAGCACCCCAACACTTCGGCCAGCTTGCGGAGCCTTAGGAATCGCGGCACAATTCCGCTGCTCGAATCGCGGTTGGAGACATTCATGGCTGAAGTCAAACTCGGATTGCATCTCTCGGGACTCGCGCAGACTCCGGCGCTCATCAAGGAGGCCGAAGACCTCGGCTACAGCTCGTTATGGATCGCCGAAGTGTCCGGGCCAGACGCCTTCGTCAGCCTCGCGGCGGTTGCGCTCCGAAGCTCCAGGGCCGAGCTCGCCACCGGCGTCGTCCCGATCCAGATCCGCACGCCGGGCGCGATGGCGATGGGATACCTTACCATCAATGAGCTCTCCGGTGGCCGGGCAATAGCGGGCCTCGGAGTCTCCAGCCCGATCATCGTCGAGCGATGGCACGGCGCCTCGTATCGCAAGCCGGTCACCGCGATGCGCGAGTGTGTCACGATCATGCGCCAGCTCTTCACCGAGGGCCGCTCGAAGTTCGCCGGCGAGATCTACAAATGCGACTTCAGGCTCGGGATGCCGCGCACGGCCAAGCGCCCGCCCAAGATCTATCTCGGTGCACTGAACGCACCAATGCTGCGGCTGGCCGGCGAAATCGCCGACGGCGTGCTGATGAACTATTCTCCGCCCGAAGCGATACCCCCGATGGTCGCGGAGATTGCCGCGGGCGCGGCGAAAGCCGGGCGCAATCCCGCCGAGATTGACGTGGGCATCTACGTCCGGATGTGCATCACGGAAGAAGAGGACAAGGCCATCGAGGCGTTCAAGCGCGAACTGGCGAGCTACACCTTCGTCGATTCGTACAACAAGATGTTCGCTCGCTACGGACTCGCGGAGGAGTTCGCGGAGGTGCGAAGACTCTGGAACGAGGGCAAGCGCGATCAGGCGCCCGGCGCGATCAGCGCCGGCTCGGCCCGCAAGATCGCGGTCTTCGGCTCCAAGGCCGCCGGGCGCGATTTCGTCGCCCGCTTCCGCGCCGCCGGCGCGACAAATCCGGTGGTGTTCCCGATCGGGCCCGGCCCGACCCACGCGCGCGACTATCCCGCCACGATGCGCGCACTCGCCGGCGCGTAGGGCTGCGGCGCGCGATCCCGAACGGGCCGCGGCCTTACGCCGCCATCTGCATCACGCCCAGATCGCGGTACCGTGACTCGGTGCGATCGTTGATCAGGTCGAGCTGGCGCAGGCACGGGATGATCGTATCGACGAACAGGAACGAGTTGAAGCGCTGCTCCATCTCGTTCTCCGCCTTCGCCCAGTTGGGGTCGCGATGCATCTCGTCTTCGATGTCTTTCATCGAGATGCCGACTTCGTCGAAAATCGTGAGGCCCGAGAGGAACCCGTCGCGCGGCACGCCGTCCTCGACCTTGGTCACCATCATGTCGCAGGCGGCGAAAGTGAAATCTTCCAATTCCTGCTTTTCCTTGCCGGAGAGCTTGCGGACCGCGTCGCGCAGAGCGAGCATCCCGAACCCCACGTGCCGCGACTCGTCCTTCATGATGTATTCGAGCAGTTCCTTAAGCAGCGGATCCTTGGTCTCGTTGTGCATGAAGCGGAACGCCGCGATTGCCAGGCCCTCGGCGACGATTTGCATCCCGACGTACTTGGGCTCCCAGCGCTCATGCTCGATGATCGCGCACAGCAGCCGGTCCAGCGTCGGATCGATCGGGTAAATCTTGTCGAGCTTGGTGATGTACTTGCGGAAGCCTTCGACGTGGCGCGCCTCGTCCATCACCTGCGCCGCTGCGCACATTTTCGCGTCGAGGTCGGGCACCGCGTCGACCAGTTGTCCGCAGACCATCAGTGCGCCCTGCTCGCCGTGCAGGAATTGGGAGAGACGCCAGGCCGCGAACTTGCGCATCAGCGCGTCCTTCTGATCCGCGCTCAACGAACGGTAGAGCTCGGTCTGGAACATCGGCATCTGCGACATGTCGAGCACTTCGCGCTCGATCGGCCGGTCCCAGTTGATCGTGGTGGTGACGTTCCACTGATCGCGCTTGGCATTCTCGTACAGCCGGTCCATCTGGGGGAACATGACGTCGTAGTTCCAGTGGAAGACGCTGTCCTGCTCCGATCGCACCGCGGTCCGTTCTTTCTCCATTTGCTACAACCCTCCTGCTATCTATTCAAATGGGCGGCGGCGCAACCGCGCGCTCGAGGCCGCCCAGCGCAAAATTCACGGTGATTTCCTTCAGTTCCTTGAGTGACAGGCTGCTGCGTTCGATCAGCCACGATACCGCCTGCGAGAGCATTCCGATCGTGAGATTGGCGATCGCGTCCGCCTTCGCGCCGACCGTCGGCGCTAAGTCCGCGCGCAGATCGTCGATAAACATCCCGTGCACCCGGACCATCAGATCCAGGAATGCAGGACCATGACCGAACACGATCCTGAACGCCTCGCGATTTTCCGCCGCCGCGTCGAGGATGGTGTTGACGGTTATCTCGAGCTTCGACGCGGCGGTCTGGACTCCCGCTTTCGCGCGCCTCAGCAGCTCCAGCAATTCGCCCGCGCCCTGCTCGATCAGCTCGATGAAGATTTCGTTCTTGGTCTTGAAGTGCAGGTAGAAGGTCCCGAGCCCGACGTCGGCTTCCTCGGCGATATCCGCAATTCGGGTCGCGTGATAACCCTTGCGGGCAATCACCCGCAGGGCCGCTTCCAGCAGGTCGCCGCGGGTCTTTTCGCGGCGCCGATCGAATCGGGTTACCCGGGGCGCGATTTCCGCCAAGCGAGCCATAGTATTCGGCTTTTTAGCAATCGATGAATATTCTGTCAATTCCGAGTTTTGATTCATAAATGAATTGAGATTCAGTTTTGTAGCTGCATGACAACTATCCGCCGAACAGGCCGCGCCAGCGACCGGTGCGTGAATCCGAAACTGAAAACCCGAACTAGGGATTCTCCGGGGTTGTCTGTGGAGTTGCGAAGTCAGATCTTACGCTGCAGCACAGTGCGTAGCTCTCGCCCACGCGCGGCTGAGCTTCATAGCTGTCGATCGTTCCGTCCGACTCGATCCTTATCGCGTCCCAACTGACGGAGCCGGAAGCGCGATCGACCTCGAATACGTAATAGCCGCCGTTCTCGAGAGGCTCCGGAGGCCCGGAGTCGGGGAGAGTCTGAAGGAAGTATTTCGGCATCACGCCATAGACCAGGTTCTTAATCGCGAACCTGCTGCCGGCGGCGATTAGCGGCATCTCGCCGAGCAATTCCCGCCCGACTCCCTCGTCGGCGTGAATCTGCCAGATCGGGACGCCGCCCTCGAAGCGCACGATCGAGGCGCCGTTCTGCTCCTCTCCGGGCTTGATCGGGATGAACTGCGCGGCAATGTACTTGGTTACGGTGACGGAACGCAGAAAGTCATCCGGGTGCGCGTAGTCGATTTGAATTGTCGTCGCGGAGGACGGTTGGCTCGCAGCGCCTGAAGCGCCCGGCCTCGCGGCGGAGACTGTGTCGGCGCCCCGGTGACGCACGGAGCACGCGGCGACGAGGAGCGCCAGCGAGATCAGCGACAGTTCACAGGCGCGCGCGCGGTTTTGAAAACGCCCGGCCATTTGAAAACGCCCGATCATCGGCTAGCCTCTGCGGACGATGGAAGACGTCGGCGAAAAACTCGGGCTTAAGGCTCTGCTCGCGTATTCGCAGGCGCAACTCGGGCTCAACTTCTGCGCGACCCTGCTCGGCCTGCATCTACTGTACTTTTACACCGACCGCCGCGGGCTGTCTCCAGCGCTGGCCGGACTCGCGTTCTTCCTGGCGCTGGCCCTGGACGCGATGACCGATCCGCTGGCGGGCAATTTTTCCGATCGCGCGCGATTCCGATCGGGCCGCCGCCGCCCCTTTTTTCTGAGCGCCGCGCCGATGGGACTCTGCTACTTTCTGCTGCTGACGCCGCCGCACGCGCCCTCGATTCTGTTCGTATGGTTCTTCGGCTTTTACTTCCTGATGCTGACCGCGCGCAAGCTTTACGAAACCGCCTACGGGGCGCTGATGCCGGAGCTCACGCTCGACTACGACGAGCGCACCCGGCTTTCCACGTTCCGCCAGTTGTTCGGCACTTTCGGTGACGTAACCGGGGCGCTGGCGCCTTTCGGTGCGTCCTGGCTGTTTGCCCGCGGGACCGATTTTCGCGTCACCGGCGTTCTCGCCGCGATTATCGTCGGCGGCGGCGCGGCGCTCGCATACCGCGGCACGCGCGAGCGCCCCGAATTCTCTCATCGCGAGAGCTATCGCCTCGGCGAAGCGATCAGATCGACGTTTCACAACCGCCCGTTCGTGATCCTGCTCGCCGCGACCACGCTCGCCGTGATGGCGGTCAACGTGCCGGCGGTGCTGATGCGCTTCCTCGCCAAGTACTGGTTCGGCGACGAGAACGCGGCGGCGCGATGGTTGCTCGCATACTTCGCCGGCTCGATCGTTTCCTACCCGTTCTGGCTGAGGATCACGCTCCGCATCGAGAAGAAGCAGGCCTTCGTGGTTGCGATGGTCTGCAATGCGATGTGCTCGCTGGCGTTCATGGCAATCGCGCCGGCCAACGCCGTCGCGATCTATCTCCTGATGACGCTCAGCGGGTTTTCCGTGATCGGCGTGTGGGTCACGCAGATCTCCGCTTCCGCCGACGTAATCGAATGGGACCAGGAGCGCACCGGGCAGCGCCAGGAGGGCGCGTACGGCGGACTCACCTCGATGTCGATAAAGCTGGCGATCGCGGCGACGATGCTGATGGTAGGGCCGCTGATGAGCTGGATCGGCTACGTGCCCGGCGGCAAGGGAATTTCACCCGCCGCGGCCGAGAACCTGCGCCGCCTGTTCTCGCTCGTGCCCGCTTCGATCTACATCCTGAGCGCGATCGTTTTCTCGCGCTATCCGATAACCCGCGAGAGCCATCGCCGGATGCGCGACCGCCTCGCCGCGCGCGACCCGTTGCGGCCGCGAAGATCGCCGCGTCGTAAGGGAACTTCAGGCCGGGGTCGCTACCTGGCCGTGCTCGATCGGCTGATCCTGCGTGCATGTCCGGCCGGCATCGTCGGGCGCTCTATCGCTTGGGACTCGCGGAACGCCGTCGTGCCTGCCTGATTGACGACCATCCGCAGCCGCTTCAGGGAGTGTCCCGCGCCGCGTTTGCCTTGGAAGCGGACGGTTTGTTGTCTCTTCTAGCGTCAATGAGAACGATATCCTCATCTCCAGTCATCTTGAGCTCTTCTAGAATCGCGATGACTCTCTCGTACTCCTCCAGAGTGAAGTACACGATCACCTTAATCGCGTTGGCCGTTCGATTGGCCTTCTTGTAAACCTCCACCTGGTTTTCCAAATTGCGGCGAAGTTGCGGATTCCTGGCCAGTTTGAATTCGATCAGGGTCTTGTCCCCACTCCCTTGTGATGCCTTAAAATCGACCGCCCCGCGTCCGTTGTTGACCTCGCTATTGAGATCGGATTGCGAAGCGAACCATGTAAGTCGATAAAGGATATGAACGTCTTCCTCGCGCTCGATCGGCTTTCCTTTGACATAGAACAAACGATAACCATCATTATTCTCAATGACGTTTTTCAAATATTCAATGCGTTGCCGGGCCTCGGCGTAGGTATCTCCTTGGAGCTCGTAAAAGTTCGTCAGCTTAGCGAGCTGCCGCGCCAACTCCTTAAATTGCCGACCGTAGAGCTGCTCCGACTGCCTCACTTTTTCTGAGCTGATGCTCTGCGCTCTGTCGCCTTTGTCTTCCTTCGCCTTGATGAAATAGTCGATCAACTGGGGAAAGTGTAGAATAGTGTTCCCGGCGGCGGCGCGCTCGTCCTTTTGGGTATAGCCCTTCGTCAACTGGCTTCTGAAGTAGTTATTCACCTCCGCTCTGAGCTGTTCGTTGGGTATTGCCTCCGGAATCTCGGCGAACTGCGTGACCAAATCCGTTTTGTTAATCCACGTGTCGTCTCTCGTGAGGATTTCCTTGGGAGTAAGAATCACATAGTCGTCCCAGAACCACGGCAGTTCATAGTTACCACTTTCCCAAGACTCCGTAGCATAGTTAAAGCCTACTTTCGCGACGCCCACGTTTCGCCTGAGTTCCGGCGCGACAAGCTTCTTTGCGATCCGCTCAGTGTATTCGAGAAGGAACCGTTTCGATCAGGTTCGTCGTGAAGTCGCTGATCTTGTCGCGACCGACTCCCGGTGCAATCAAGCAGAGTTTTTCCAGATGACTTTCTCTGGTGATTTTTTCGCTGCCGAAGTCCTTGAAGATCGCGTGCAAATTACCGTTCAGCGCTGTCGCGAAGTCGCGCCCCAAGCCGCTGCCTCGGTTGGCATTGACGCTAAAACCGAGCCAATTCTGGCGAACCTCGGGAAACGTAAACCATGCGGCAATCAGCGTCGGGTCGAGGGACTGAGCCGCTGATTTATCGCGTAGGAAGGTTAGGTAGTTTATCAGCTCCCGATGCAAATCTTGAAACAGCCTTTTTTTGCTGTGGAAGAGGAGGAAGGGATCGATAAACAATGGCAGGTCCGCAACGAGTGAGATATCAAAGGCGCCGGTCGCGTCGAGATCCTCTCTGCTTACTCCGAAGAAATCAGAAAAGGTTGTATTCACGCGCCCCGTACCCTCACAGCTTGGACCGATTGGCTCTCGCGACGGCGCCCTCGAGCGTCAGGATGTTGACCCTATCGGCGCCCGCCAGATGCGACTTTGGCCCGCCGCTAACCAAAAGAGTCTCGTCGCTTCCAACCCTCACTGCCCGGCACCAAATACGACGTGGCAAAATTGCTGCTTCGGGCCGCGCGCGGCTGTCAGTCCTTAAACCGCCAGTTTTTCCTCTGGGAAGAGCTTCTGCACCGGCGCGAACGCCTGGTTAGTCTCCGCGGCGTAGCGCACCTTGCGGTCCAAGACATCCACCAGCGAGAGCCTCCCTGCCACAACGCAGTGCAGGTCAACGCCGCTCATACATACGAGATTTGTTTGGCGCCCACGGCTGAAGGCTTCCAAGCCGACAGCTGTGAACCCTGAATAGCTAATGAACAGACCACGCGACCACTCCGCCTTGCCTCCGACCTTTCCATGGAAAGCGAGAAGATCAGTATTGTTGGCGGGCCATCTCGCCATCTCGCTTCGAGCAGATAAAGCTCAGCGTATAATTTGAAACTTCCATCTATTTGCTCGCCGGTAAGGCGAAAGGACCCACGCGGGGCTAGGCCGAAGTGCGCGAACAGCTCCGATAGGAAGCGTTCAAATTCAAAGCCGCGGTCCTTGGCGTTCGTCCTCCTGACTGCAGTGAGTTTGGCTGAAGTGCTGCCAGGACGGCGGGATCTGAGGTCGTCTTTCGTATGTGGCCGGAATGAGGTAGGTGGAGGAGGAATTCCTCCTCGTGGAGTTCTCGGAGCTTGTAGCCGAGGCTGCTGAGCATTCCATTTAGCTGATCGATGTCCTCCCGCGAAACTGGTGTTTTGCCTTGCTTGTACGTCATCCCGCGCTGCACAACTTTCAGGATAAGCGCACCAAACTTGCCGCTCTGAAGGGTTCCTTCAAGCAGATGCCTGATCGCGGGTCGCTTGCTTCCGCCTCGCCAGTGCTGCCCAAGGCCTAACTCGTTCGCTATGCTCGGAAACGAAAGCCGACTGTCCGCATAGGGATGAGGGGTGCCCGGTAGGAAGTCATATAGAAAATCAGCGAGGGCTTCCAGTACGGCATTGTCTTTCAGCGAAACAGCCATACACTATCTTCGGTCCGCCAAGGTGCCGCGCAATCAATAGCGGCGGCTTGCCCGCGCTTCGACGGGCGGCTCTTCGACGCCCGTCACGAGATCGCGCAGACGGTTGCGCCGTCCGGTTCGCTCTCTGGAAAAACCGAGCTTTTCGAGATGCTCCTCCAGCAACTCGCTGAGTTGATGGTTGAGACGATCGATTTCGACCTCTTCCGGCGACTTGGACATTTCCTGATTCTCGTCCAACGCCCGGCGGCGACCGTATAACTGCTGGAGGCGCAACTCGGCCTTGGCAAGTGCGACCTTGTACTTCTGGTCGAGCCGGCGAATCGCCTCGTTCGCTTCGGCGAGCGCGCGGAAACGCCGCCGCAGCATCAGCCATTCGAGCAAGGTCAGTGCCGTCACGCCCAGCATCAGCAGCGTCGCCGCGCCGGTAGTCAGAGCCAGGCCGCGCCACCACGGCAGAACCCGCACCCCGTGCTGAAGGTCCTGGTTGGCGGCACGCAGTTGCTCGACCTGCTCGCCCATCGATTGGACTTTCGCGGCATCGAGGCGCGCCTTCTCCCGCCCGGACTCGACGTCGGTGTTGAGCTGGTCGACCGTGCGCTGGAGATGCCGCACCTGCGCGGCAAACGGATTCGGAACCTTGAGAAGCTGCCCGGAGCGAAGCATCGAGTCTTCGCTGAGATGATTCGACTTCATCAGCTCATCGGTATCGAGACCGTAGAGCTGAGCGATTGCTCCGAGCGAGTCGCCGGATCGCACCGTGTATGTTATGAAGCCGCTGGTACTGCGGCTCGGGGCGGGCGCGCCCTCCGGCGTGCCTTCAGGCGACTCCGACAGCGACTCGGCGCTCCTGCGCTCGGCCTTCATTCCCGGTAAAGCGGGAATCTCAGTTTCGTGAAAGCGCTCAGCGTTCGGACTTCGGGTTGCTTGCGATTCAGGTTCGGCGGATGGCGGCTCGGCGGTATCCTGAGCTGCGCACCAAATCGGAGTGAGAGCGAAGAGCGCTGCGACCATGACGGCAGCGAGAGCAAATCTCGGCAAGATGCGAATCACCGGCTTCATGGTGCGGGGGCAGAAAATCTCAATGCATAGACTAGTCCAATGCCCGAGGTATTCAAATAAGGAGTTTTTTGGCGTAGCTGGCGGAAATCCGGGCTGGGCCGTAGGATTTGCAACCGATTTGGTCACTGCCGCCGGTTGATTGCAGCGTAGACGGCCCCTACTACTCCGGCGCGCTCGCCCAGGGCTGCGCGTACGATTCGAGTCTTGTTCCAGGGCGGCGGCAAAGGCGCGCGCCCTTACCTCCCGCATCATGGATTCCCGCATCAGCGGCAACGCGCCCGCCACTCCGCCGCCAATCACGACCATTTCGGGGTTGAAGATATTGACAAATGATGCGACCGCGATGCCGAGATATTTGCCGGCGACGCCGAGCACCGATCTCGAGAGCGAATTCCCGTTGCGGGCCGCTTGCGCCAGCCGCCGGACCGCAAATTTGCCGTCTCTGTCGGTGAACAGGTCCGGCATCGCCACGGGCCGGCGCAACCGTTGCTCGACCAGGCGCTGAATTCCCGAGGCCGACGCGTATGCCTCCAGGCATCCGCGCGCGCCGCAGTCGCATCGCACTCCATCGGGCTCGACCGTCACGTGTCCCAACTCGCCGGCCATCCCTGCGGCTCCGTGCACGATCCGGCCGCCGACGATAATCCCGCCTCCGACGCCGGTGCCGAGCGTCAGCACCACCACCTCGCGCCGTCCGCGCGCCGCGCCACGCCACAATTCCCCGAGCGCCCAGGCGTTGGCGTCGTTCTCGATGATCACCGGGCGCCGCAGCTCGCGCTCGAGGCGCGCACGCAGCGGAAAAGATCGCCAGGCGGTGACGTGAGGCGTAGCCGTCACGGTGCCGCTTTCGAGGTCCAGCGGACCCGGCACCGCGATCCCGACCCCGCGCAACGTGCCAAGCTCTCTCCGGCCGGCCTCGCGGGAGACGGCCTCGACATTGGCCGCGATGTTCGCCACCACCGCGTGCGCGGCGCTCATCGCATGCGCCGGCGCGCGCCTCAGCAGACGCACCTCGCCCGACGCCGACACCGCACCGCATCGCAGATTAGTGCCGCCCATGTCGAGGCCAATGAAATAGCCGTTGCCGGAACCTCGCTTCATTCTCCGATCCTCGCGCCCAGCCGCATCATCGCGAGAAATTCCCGGTTCCCGGCGGGACCCTTGAGCGGCGATTCGATCGCGCCGACGATCTCCAGCCCGATTCGCCCGGCGAAACGCAGGATCGATTCGAGCGCCTGTTTGCGGGCCGTTTCGTCGCGGACCACGCCGCCCTTGCCGACGCTGCCCTTGCCGACCTCGAACTGCGGCTTGACCAGCGCGATGATCTCCGCAGGCCTCGCCGCGATTCCGATCGCGGCCGGCAGCACCAGGCGCAGCGAAATGAAGCTCGTGTCGATGACGATCAACTCGGGCCGATACGGAAGATCGCCCGGCTCGACGAACCTGATGTTGGTGCGATCGAGGACCGTGACCCGCGGATCGTTTCTCAATCGGGCCGCGAGCTGGCCGTAGCCGACGTCGAGCGCGACCACGTGAGCGGCGCCGCGCGCGATCAGCACGTCGGTGAAGCCGCCGGTCGAGGCGCCAATGTCAAGCGCGCGGCGGCCTTCAACCGCAACTGCAAAGTGATCGAGCGCGGCGAGGAGCTTGTATGCGCCGCGGCTCGCATACTCCGGTTGCCCCCTGGCCACCTCGATTTCGGCCGCCGGATCGATCTTGAGATCGGGCTTGCCGGCAGGGCGCGAATTGACGCGCACCAATCCCGCCATGATCAGCCGTTGGGCGCGCTCGCGGCTCTCTGCCAGGCCGCGCCGCGCCATCTCCAGGTCGAGCCGCGCGCGGGTCACGATTGCTCAGAAGGGCGGATCGTCGTCGTTGTCGTTGTCGCGTTCGCCGCTCTTTTCGGCCGGTGCCGGCTCGTATGGAACGGTCTTCAGCTCCCCTTGCGCATCGCGCATCAACACCTCGACTTTCTTCTCGACCTCGTCGAGCTTCTGGTTGAGCGAACGCACCAGCGCGACGCCGCGCTCAAACGCGCCGATCGAATCTTCGAGCGAGAGCTCGCCCGAATCGATGCGGGTAACGATCGCTTCGAGGTCGCCGAGTTCTTCCTCGAACTTCCTGGCGTTCTTTGCCATCGCGATGGTCAAGTCTCCCTGGCTTCGGTGCGGGCGCGCAGCCTGCCCCGCTTCAGCCGGATCGACAGGTCGTCGCCGACTTCGACCGAGGCAGCATCCACTACGGCGCGGCCGTCGCGCAAGCTGATGACCATCGCGTAACCGCGGTCGAGCACTTTGAGCGGGGAGATCGAATCCAGGCGCGTGGCGAGCGATGCGAACCGGGAGCGGCGGAGATCGGCCGCCCGGCGGCATGCCGCTCCGAGCCTGCCCGAGGCGCGCTCGACATCGACGCCGAGCGCACGCGCACGCGCCGTCGTCGCCTGCCCCAGATGGAGCGCGATCCGATTGAGCGAGAGGCGGCGCTCGCGGATAAGCGCGCCCGGCCCGCGCAGCCGGAGTCCGAGCTCGCGCACGCGCCGCCGCGAAGCCGCGACATTCAAGCGCGCCGCGAGGCTCAGCGCGGAGGCGGCCTCGTCAAGCCGCTGACGGGCATCCTCAATCAGGCTGGCCGGATGCTTCAGGCGCGCGGCGACGTGGCCGAGACTCGTCCGATGCCCGCCGATCACGCCGGCGATCGCGCCCTTGAGCGTCGCTTCTATCTCCGCCAGGCGCTGTTTCAACTCCAGCTTGTCGGGCACCGCAATCTGGGCCGCGGCGGTCGGCGTCGGAGCTCGGGCGTCGGCTACGAAGTCGGCGATGGTGTAGTCGATTTCGTGGCCGACCGCCGAAACCACCGGAATCAACGATCGATGGATCGCGCGGGCGACTGCTTCCTCGTTGAACGCCCACAGGTCTTCGAGCGAGCCGCCGCCGCGCCCGACGATTATCACCTCGGCGCGGCCGTCGCGATTCAGATCGTCGATCGCCTCCGATATCTCGATAGCGGCGCCCGGCCCCTGGACCTTGGCCGGACAAACGATCAGATGCAGATTCGGATAGCGGCTCAGGATCATGCTCATGATGTCGCGGATCGCGGCGCCGCGCAGCGCCGTCACGATTCCGACGGTCCGCGGCAGGAACGGCAGCGCGCGCTTGCGCGCCGGGTCGAAAAGCCCTTCGGCATCCAGGCGGCGCTTGAGCTGCTCGAACGCAAGCTGTAGCTGCCCCATTCCGCGCGGCTCAATCTCTTCAGCATAGAATTGCAGCGCGCCTCGCGCTTCGTACAGATTCACCCGGCCCCGGACTATCACCTCGATTCCGTCGGTGACCTTGAAGCGCAGCCGCTGGCCGGCCGATCGGAACATGACGCCGTTGATCGCGGCGCGTTCGTCCTTGAGGGTGAAGTAGAGATGCCCCGACGGCGCACTGCGCGAGTTGGAGATCTCACCCACCACCCAGACTTCGTCCATCGTGAGTTCCAGCGTCTCGCGGACCATCCGGACCAGCTGCGTGACGGTCAGCGCCCGAAGCCGGCGCTTGGGAAGCGGTAACTCAGCCTGTTCGCCCATTGGTCAGGAACTTACACCAACGGCGCCGGCGAAGCCTAGCTATCTGCCGAAACGCCTCACGCTGATTTCCTTCGGCTTCGCTCGGGACAGGCTTCGCCTGCGGTGGCCTAGAGGCCCAGGTTGTGCTTTCTTCCAACCGTGATCGCAGAAACCCTCACCCGCGCTCGCGTTGCTCGCGCGACCTCTCCCTGGTCAGGGAGAGGCATAAGAGAGGCTTCGCGAAGCGAGCGAAGACCCTCTCCCTGACCAGGGAGAGGGTGCCCGAGCGAATGCGAGGGCAGGTGAGGGTGCTGCTGCCTCGACCGCCCGCTACGGATTCGCGCTGGCGTCAGTGGACGTATCGCTTTTGGCGACCTGGGTCTTGAACGTGTTCCAGTGCTTCAGGATGTCGATCGCCTTGTCGAGCTGGATGTCCTCGGGTTCCTTCGCGGCCTTCCCACCAGCGCCGGCGCTCTTGCCGTTGTCAGCCGGAGCGGGGGTGACAGTCTCGCCGTTCGGACTGGTTTCCGGTTTGGCCCCGTTGCCTTGTCCATTCTGGAAGTGATGGGGCAGGTCGCTTTCGCGAATCTCAGGATGCTCCTCGACCGCGCCGCCGGGAATCTCCAGCGAGGCGAGCGTAGGCTTCGGCAGTTCCACATCGACGTCGGGCGTGATCCCGACCGCCTGGATCGATCGCCCGTTGGGTGTGAAGTAGCGCGCGGTCGTCAGGCGGAGCGCCGACTTGTCGTCGAGTGGCAGAATCGTCTGGACCGATCCCTTGCCGAAGGTCTGAGTGCCGACGACCACGGCGCGCCGATGGTCCTGCAGGGCGCCCGCCACTATCTCGCTCGCGCTGGCGCTGCCGCCGTTGACCAGCACGACCATCGGAAAGTCCGCGAATTCGCCCTTCTTGTGCGCGAAATACTTCTGGCGCTGGTTTTCCAGCCTGCCTTCCGTGTAGACGATCATCCCGCCGTTCAGGAACTCGTCGGCTACCTTCACGGCCTGGTTGAGCAGACCGCCCGGATCGTCGCGCAGGTCGAGCACGACGCCTTTGATCCGCCCGTGATCTCCTTTGGCGAAGCCGGCGAGCGCGTGTTCCACGTCATCGTCGGTGTTCTCCTGGAACGTGGTGACATGAACGTATCCATAGCCGCCGGGCAAATCCTTGGCCTTGACCGACTTTATCTTGATTACGTCGCGTGTGACGCTGACCGAGAACAGGTCGGGCAGGCCCTCGCGATGAATCGTGAGGGACACCTTGCTGCCCTTGGGGCCGCGCATCCGCTTCACCGCGTCGGTCAGGGTCATGTCCTTGGTGAAGTCGTCGTTGATCTTGATGATCTCGTCGCCGGACTTGAGCCCGGCCTTGTAGGCCGGCGTATCCTCGATCGGCGCGACTACCGTGAGCATCCCGTTGCGCACGGTGATCTCGATCCCCAATCCGCCGAAGCTGCCGCGGGTCTCTACCTGCAGGTCGCGATAGAGGTCAGGCGTGAGGTACGCGCTGTGGGGGTCCAGCGAAGCGAGCATCCCGGTGATAGCGCCGTCGATCAGGCGCTTGGTCGAGACCGGCTCGACGTAATTCTTCTGTACGATCGCCAGCACGTTGGCGAAGGTCTCGAGGTCCTCGTAGGTCTCGGCCGGAAGCGCATTGGCGCGTTGCACGGCGCGTTCCTCGAGGATCGCGAAGCACGCGATCAGCAGCGTCGCGGCGGTGATAGCCCATCTATTTCTTTTGATCACTGACATTCCTGGCCTAAAGAATCTGAATTAACAAGCATAGCAAAACGTATCGGCTTGTCCCACCCGTAATGTGCTACACGTCCCTCGCCTCCAGCAGTTGTTCGAGCGCCTCATGCACGTCGGATCGCGACCAGTCGAAGGCGCCCATGTGATGCGCCACGATCCGGCCGTGGCGGTCGATTATGAAGGTCTCGGGCACACCGCTCACATCGTAGGAGTCGCTGAGCTTGTTGTCGGGGTCGAGCAGCACGCGGAAGTGATAGCCGTTCTTCTCGATATAGGGCACGACGGCGTCCTTGCCGCGGCGATCCTGGCTGACGGCGAGCATCACGAAGTCCTTGTTGCTCTTGAATTCGCCGTAAAGCGTCTCCATCGAGGGCATCTCCTCGCGGCAGGGCTCGCACCAGGTCGCCCAGATGTTGAGAAAGATCACCTTGCCGCGCAGCGAAGAGAGCGACACGGTATTTCCGTTCAGGTCTTTGAGAGCGAACTCGGCGGCGCGATCGCCGGCCGCAACCGGCGGAAGCTGATCGGAGGGCGCCGACGGTAGCGAGTCGCCGCCTGGCCCGCGATGGATGAGTTGCGGAATCGACAGGTAGGCCAACCCGACCAGCAGGAGCGTGGCGGCGAGGCCGGCGAGGACCTTATCGTTGCCTGACATCTACGCCCTTGCCGCTGCCCGCGTGTCGATCGCGGGTTCCCGCGCGCCGGAAACGAAGAACGCGACCGACCCAATCGCGATCATCGCGATCGCGATTAGCTGCGCCTCGCTCAATCCGAGCAGGACCCGCGGATTTATCCGGATGAACTCGACGGCGAAGCGGCTGGCGCCGGCGAGGATCAAATACAGGTAGAAGATCCGCCCGTCGACATGGATCCTGGTGCGTAGCGACCACAGTATCGCAAACACGCAGAGGTACAGAATAGTTTCGTAAACCGGCGCCGGATGCACCCGGACGCCGGGATAGAAACCCGAGACCAGGTTGTCGTGGCTGTCGAGCGTGAGGACGGTCTGCGCGTTCCAGCCGACGATCGCGTGCGGATAGGCCATCGCCCACGGCAGCCTCGACGGCATCCCCCAGTCGCCGTCGCCGGCGAGCTGGCATCCGACCCGGCCCAGCGCCTGTCCGACCGCGAGTGCGGGCCCGCACGAGTCGGCAACGGCGAGCCACGGGATTTTGTAATAGCGTGCCACTATGTAGCTCGCGATCAGCCCGCCGATCATCCCGCCATACCATACGAATCCCGAGCCGGAGAAAATGATCGCTTTGGGGTCCGCAATATAGTCCGGCAGGTTGTTCACCACGTAGAGAAGCCGCGAGCCCGCGATACCGCCCAGCGCACCCCATACCACCAGATTGGAGGCGTACTCGGGGTTATAGCCGCGCCTGCGAAAATCGCGCGCGATCACGAAGTCGCCCACGATAAACCCGAGCGCCATCATCAGGCCATAGCTGTAGATGGTGAGCGGGCCAATCTTGAACAAAATGGGGATCATCGAGACTCAGATACTATAATACGACACGGCGCGAGGCAGACCAGACCGGTCAACCATAATCGAACCGATGGCCGCGCAGCTTGCGGATGCCCCGCCATCGTATGTAGGACGCTTCTGTGCGGGCAGTTGTTCAACGCGTCAACCGCGCCGAGGTCAGCGTAGCCGGGAACCCGATCGGCAGCATCGGCCGCGGCTTCGTCGTCCTGCTCGGCGTCGCGCGCGACGATACCGAGCGCGACGCGCACTTCATCGCCGATCGGATAATCAAGCTCCGGGTGTTCGCCGACGCGCGGGGCAAGATGAATCTGGCGCTTGGCGCGATCGGCGGGGAATTGCTGGTGGTCTCGCAGTTCACGCTGCTGGCCGACACCGGGAGCGGCCGGCGGCCATCGTTCGTCGCGGCGGCCGCACCGGAGCATGCGCGCGCTCTCTACGAGCATTTTCTCTCGCTCGTCAAAAGCGCCGGTGTTAAGGTTGAAGCGGGCGAGTTTGGTGCGATGATGGAATTGACGCTCACCAACGACGGTCCGGTAACGATTATCCTGGACAGCCGCAATCGGTGACTTTATGGCCCGCGCGGGATTCTACGCCGTCGAGTCGGGGAGGATTTCCTTTCGGCGCGACGGCAATTGGTACAGCGACGACGAGCGAATCGACAATCCGCGAATCGCGCTGCTGTTCAGCCGGAGCATCAGGCGCAACCCGGATCGCAGCTATTATCTGCAGGTCGCTGAGGAGCGCGCGCCGATAACCGTCGAGGACACTCCTTACGTCGTAAAGGCGATCGAAGGCGGCGAGCGCGAGGGCTTCAAGCTGGTGCTCAACGACGACGAACGCGAGCCGCTCGACCCCGCGTCGCTGGAGGTCGGAGCGGAAAACGTGCTGTACGCCCGCGTCAAAGGCGGCGAGTATCGCGCACGTTTTCTGCGCAGCGCGTACTACCACCTGAGCGATTGCATCGAGGGCGACGAGCGCGGCGGCTTCCGCCTCAGGATCGGCGGCAAACGCTATCCGCTCGCGATCGGGCCGGCAAATCGCGAGTCCGCTGCGGGCCGCGCCACCTGACCTCGCAGATTAAGATGATCCCGGCGCTGCATGTGGTCCTGGTGCGGCCGGAAATTCCGCAGAACACCGGCTCGATCGCGCGCCTGGTGGCTGCGACCAAAACGCGGCTGCATCTGGTAGGCCCGCTCGGGTTCTCTCTGGAGGATCGCTACTTGAAGCGCGCCGGACTCGACTACTGGCCGCTGGTCGATCTGCGCACCTACCCGCGATGGGACGAATTCGCGGCAGCCAACGCCTCGGCCCCGTTCAAATTCTTCTCCGTGCACGCCGCGAAGTCATATCTGGAGGCCCGCTACGAGACCGGTGACTTCCTGTTGTTCGGCAGCGAGACCGTCGGGCTTGGCCGTGAGTTCCTGCGCGAGCGGATGGAGCACGCGTATCGGATTCCGATCTTCGAGCCGGGAGTCCGGAGCCTGAATCTCGCCAACGCGGTATCGATCGTGGTGTACGAGGCGCTTCGCCAGATTTCCGTGGCACTGGCTTCCAGCCTGTGAATGGCTGACCTCTCCGCCCGCTACGCGGCCTTCTTCTTGCGGCCGTTGGCGGCTGCGCCCTCTTTGCGCACGATGAAGCGCGCGTCGAGCTGGTTCATCTTCTCGACCACGCCGCCGTATTCCAACTCGCTGTACGGGAGCATCGCGGGGCCGGAGAAACCCTGATTGCGAATCTCGGCCGCCTTCTGCGCGACATTGTTGCGTACCCAATCCCAGAACGGATGGTCGAACGCGTCGACCGGCTCGGTAAATTTGCCCTCGTGGACGCAGAATGCCGCCGCGGTCACGATCGCCGGACCGTCGAAGAACGATACCCCTGAATTCAGCTTGACCGGCATCAGCGGACCGTGATGGCTCCCGCGCATCGTGCCGGCGACGTAATGGCCGATTCTGTACGGCGACAGTATTTCGCCCGTGGCCGGGAACACTCCCTGGCATCGAACCAGCGCGACCGGATCGTCCTTGCCGGTGTAGGTGCCCGCGATATTGTGGAGGCGCGAGGTCGAGACCACCGCGCCGATCTCGTTACTGGCGCGGCTGCGGATTGACTCGACCACGAAGCGCTCGTTGTCGCGCAGCAGGCAGGCGATATCGTAGAGCTCGTCGGGCGCGTTCAACTCGATCACCCGGTCGCCCTCGGTATGGTTCACGTCCATGATCGTGAAAGTAAATCCCTTGGCCATTTTGGGCGAGAGCAACAGACCCGAACAGTGCATCGGATCGGCGAACGACAGATACATCGGCAGGTTGTACGCGCCGGGATCGGTCTTGTCGGCGGCGAACATCACGAACGGCTCGTTGGGACGCTCCTCGAAATCCATCTCGCACGACGCCGGACCGAGCCCCCGAACATTGCCGGAGAACGCGTCTTTCAGCAGGTCCTGGCCCGCGCCGTAAAGCCCCTGCTCCTTGGCGACTTTGGTGCCGGCCATGAAGGCGTCCCAGGCAAGCTCGTGAATTTTGGAATTGTTCACGCCGTGCTCGTGCGCCATCAGGATCGCGACGTCGTCTCCGGTCGTGCTGATATACACGTCGCGCAGCAGCTTTTTGCCTCTTTCGCGAACGAAGCTCTCGACCGTCTCCTTGAGCCGGGCGCTGGGCTTGATATGACCGCCGATCGACCCGACATCGGCCTTGATGATCGAAAGCGTTGTCTTCATCGGACTACCTCGCCTGTACTTGTATGAATTACTATGCGCCTTCGTGTAGCGCTAGTTCTTTCGAGTCGCACACGATCCGCATCCGCTGCCGCATGCTCCGCCGCTGCTCTTTGGGGGCTCCGAGCCGAAGTAATAGCCTTCCGCTTCGAGGTCGTCGGCGTCCACCCACTCGAGATCGGACTCGACCATCCCATCGCATCGCACGCAGCATCGCCGTTCGCCGCCCGCCTCGCTCAATCCGAGGTAGGTGAGCACCTTCCTGTCGCACCTCTCGCAGTGCGCAACCGGAAAGGAAGCCGCGTTCAGCGTGGGTTCCCGCATGTCCTAAGCTCTTCGCGTTTATAGTAAACCTACCACGGTTGGTAAAGATGACGGCAGATAGCGCGCCTGCGGCGGAAGCGCTGGCAGGCCGACTCGATCGGCGGAGATTGGGAGCATTCACGCTCGAGATAACCAAGATGCGACCGATTCGCCCACGTTTCGGATGGCGATACGTAGAAATTTCCCTCCGCGATGCCGACGACGTGTGTTCCACCAGCCCGCTGATGACCGGCATCGTGAGCGCGGGAGGCAGAGGAGTGATGCCGTGGTGCGAGTGCCGCCTGTTCCCGCAGATCGCATTCGATGGCGGAAAGTCCATCGATGCGCGCGAGTTGGGGCTGGAAGCCGGGATCGTCAAGCTGCTTGCCGGCCTGATTCCGCCCGGCGGCCATCTGATGATTGACTACGAGAATCCGGGCCAGGAGGAGACATTCGCCGAACTCAACCTGCGCGTTCCACCGCCCGCCACGCATCTGGGCTCGCTGATGTTCCGCGCCGGATGCCGCGGCGAGTTCAAGGACTGGTATTTCTCTGAGGGCGGTCACGAAGGGCCGCGCAAGCTGCAAGCGAACAAATCTCCCAATCCAGCGGCGGCGCGGCGCGCGATAGCGAACCATCGCCGCGAGTTGGCGGCATTTGCAGCGCAGCCGCTGCCCTCGGACAAGGCGCAGAGGGCGATTGTGGCGCGCGCGCGGTCTCGCGGCAGGGCCCTGCTGAAAGACTGGCGGCGGTTGAAGAGCGCACCAAGCGGCTGCCATGAGATGCACTCGAAGGAGTAAATCGGATAATATGATTCTATGAAAACGCGCATTTCATCGACGAGAGCTGCGCGATCCTTCTCGGATATTCTCAATCGAGTGCGCTATCGCGGCCAGACCTTCATTGTGGAACGAAGGGGAGAGGCGGTCTGTGAAATCTCGCCTGCTAAGCCTGTGACCTCGACGGTCGCGGACTTCGTCCGCCTGATCCGCTCGGTTCCAAAACCGGACAACGAGTATTTCGAGATCCTCGAGGAACTCAGGAAGAGTCAACCGAGAATAGCACCTTCGCCGTGGGAACGCTGATCGATTCCAGCATCGTGATCGCGGCGGAGCGCGGATTGCTCGACCTCGACAGAATCCTTTCACAGATGCGTGAGGAAGAGCCGTTGGCTCTTTCCGTCGTTACCGCTCCGAGTTGCTTCACGGGGTCTACCGAGCGAGAACGTCCTCGCAGCGTCATCGGCGGGAAGTATTCGTTGAAAGGGCGCTGAACATCCTGAGTGTTGTCGCTTTTGATCTGACCGCAGCGCGGATCCATGCGCGAATCGGAGCGCAATTGGCGGCGAGAGGATCTCGTGTGGGCGAGCGCGACTTGATGATCGCGGCGACCGCGATTTCGATCGACTACAAGGTGGCTACCCGCGACCGAAAGAGCTTCCCCGCGATTCCGGGACTCTCGGTCGAGATCTGGTAAAGCCGCGATCCTCGATTACGATCGCACGTACGGTTCGCCGAGCGCGCTGGGGGCTTGCGCCTGGCCGCCGACTCCGGCGAGGACGACCAGCGTGAGCGCGTAAGGCAGCGCGAGGAATAGCTGGTAGGGGACCGCGCTGCCGAGCGCCTGCAAGCCGAATTGCAGCGCCATCGCGGCGCCGAAGAGAATCGACGCGGCCGCCAGTCCCCACGGATTCCATCGCCCCAGTATCACGACCGCCAGCGCAACGAAGCCGCGTCCGGCCGAAATCCCCTCGACGAAGGTGTTCGCATACGCAAGCGTCAGGTACGCGCCGCTAAGCCCGGTGAGCACGCCCGACGCGATCAGCGCCTGCCATCGAAGCCGCACGACGCCGAGTCCCAACCCGTCCGCGGCCTCAGGACTCTCTCCGGCGGCCCGCAGCCGGAGCCCGTATCGCGTTTTCGTCAGCATCAGCCCCAGGATTGGAACCAGGACGAAGGCCAGATAGACGATCGCGTTCTGCGCGAACAACGCCGGCCCGACGATCGGGATCCGGGCGAGCGGCCCCAACGGCAGCGGCCCGAGCGCGCGCACCGTAAACGCCTTGCCCGTGATGCCGAACATCCGGCGATAAAAGACGCCGGTGATCCCCAGCGCGAGGATATCGAGCGCAGTGCCGGATACCACCTGGTTAACCGCGAGATTCACCGCCAGCAGGCCCAGCATCGAATTGATCGCGACGCCCGCCGCGATACCCGCCAAGAGGCCGAGCCCGATGCTGCCGGTGAAGTAGGCGGCCGCGAGTGCCGCGAATGCGCCACACAGCATCGCGCCTTCGATCCCGATATTCAGCACGCCGCTCTCCTCGACCAGCAGCTCGCCGAGCGCGGCGAGCAGGATCGGCGTCGCCATGCTGATGGCCGAGGTGAGGAATGCCTCAAGCATCCGATACACCCTCAGCCGCAGTCGGGCGATGCGCCGGCGGCGCCGGCATCAAGGTTTCGCGCAGTCCGGCCAGGGTCGAAGTGTCGAACGCGAGCAGGATCAGGATCACCATCCCCTGGATCACCTGCACCAGCACGGGCGACACGCCTTGCGCCCGCTGCATCGCCTGCGAACCGTTGTCGAGCGCGCCGAACAGCAGCGCGGTAAGCAGAACCCCGATTGGATTGAGACGAGCCAGCAGCGCGACCGCGATCGCCTCGTAGCCCCATCCCGGAGAGATGCGTTCGTACAGGCGATGGGTGATCGCGGAAACCTCGACGGCGCCGCCCAAACCGGCCAGTGCGCCGCTCAGCGCCATCGCCAGGGTCGTGAGCCTCGCGATCGGGATACCGAAGAACGCGCTGGCCCGCCGATTGGCGCCCATCGCGCGCAACTCGAATCCCAGCTCGGTGCGAGAGAGCAGAACGCCGCACGCGATCGCAAGCGCCACCCCCAGGAGCATCCCGAGGTTGAGCCTAGAGGGCGCAAGGAAGATGTGGAGTTCGGCGCTGGCCGCGATCGGGGTGCTGGCCGGATACGCGCGCGAGGCTTCCATCAGCGGGCCGTGCACCGCCCAGCTACAGACCTGCGCTGCGACGAAATTGAGCATGATCGTGCTGATGACCTCGCTCACGTCGCGCCGGGCCCGAAGCCATCCGCTGAGTCCGCCCCAAATCGCTCCTCCGGCGGCGCCCGCCGCGAGGATCAGGCTGATTGCGATCGGACCGGGGACGCTGCCGAGATACGGCCCGATCGCCCCCGCCAGCACCGCGCCTATTATCAGTTGGCCGTCGGCGCCGATATTCCACATCGCGCCCTGAAAGGCGAGAGACACCGCCAGCCCGGTGAAGACCAGCGGCGTTGCCTTGACCAGGGTGTCGGTCAGCGCGATCCAGTTGCCGAAGGCGCCGACCGCCAGCGCGGAAAAGACGCCGGCCGGAGAGGCGCCCAACGCAAACAGGACCACTGAGATAAGCGCGGCGGCGATCGCGATCGCGGCCAGAGGTTTCAGAAGTGAGGCGAGCATACCGCTCAACTCAATCGGGCGCGCGATCTCGCCACGCGCCCGCGATCAGCATTCCCAGCCGCTCGGGATTGCGCTCCTCGGGCGCCGCCTCGCGAAGGCGGCCGCGGCTGATGACGCACAGCCGGTCGCCGAGCTTCAGCAGCTCGTCTAGGTCGCTCGAAATCAGCATCACGGCGCCGCCTTCCGCTACGAAGTCCAGCAGAACGCGATGAACTTCGGCAGTCGCGGCGAGGTCGAGACCGCGGCACACGTCGTGTGCGACCAGCACGCGCGGCTTGCCCGCGATCGCGCGCGCCACTTCGAGGCGCTGGCGGTTGCCGCCTGAAAGCGATGCCGCGCTGACTTCGGGACCATCGGCGCGAATCCGAAAGCGCCCGAGCAGAGCACGGCACAAATCGATCGCCCGCGCGCGATTCAACCATCCGCGAGACACGAGTCGCTTCCTTATCGAGCGCGCGAGAATGAGATTTTCCCAAAGCGCCATCGCCAGGATCAGCCCGTCGAGGTCGCGATTCTGCGGAATCACCGCCAATCCGCCCGATTCCCTGCTCGGCGCTTCTGCCGTCTTCACCTCGCCCGATGTCGGCTTGCGCGCGCCGGCCAGAATCTCCACCAGTTCCGTCTGGCCGTTTCCATCCACTCCGGCGATCCCAGCGATTTCGCCGCCCCTGAGATCTAAGCTCACGTTATCCAGGATTCTGCGCCCGTCATGCTCCAGGGTCAGACTGTCGATAGAGAGCACGGTCTCGCCCCTCGCGCGCGGCTTGCCGATGCCGCCGGATGTCACTACCAGCTCGCCGACCATCTGGCGCGCCAGCTCCGCCTCGCTGGTCCTGGCCGGCTCGGTGGTGATCACCAGCCTCCCATGGCGCAGCACCGTGATTCGATCGGCGACGCCGAGCGCCTCGGCCAGCTTGTGCGTGATCAAGACGACGATTCGGCCTTCGGCGCGAAGCCGCCGCAGCGAATCAAGGAAGGGCGCGAGCTCGCTCGGCCCAAGCGCTCCGGTCGGCTCGTCGAGAATCAGGACGCGCGGATTGAAGCTCAACGCGCGCAGCACTTCGAGACGCACGCGCTCTGCGACCGATCGCTGCTCGATCGTGCGGCCCGGCGGCGGCAGTGTAAAGCCGATCTTCTTCGCCAGCTCATGCGCGCGCGACGCGACCGCGGCGAGATCGAGGCGGCGTGAATCGGCGCAGAAGCCGCCCAGCGCCAGATTTTCCTCCCAAGTCAGCCGCTCGAAGAGCATCGAGCTCTGATGGACCGCGGCGATTCCCGCTCTCAGAGCGGCCCCGGGCGATCCGGCCCTGAGCGGCGTTCCGTCCAGGGCGGCCGCGCCGGCGTCGGGTCGAAGGCGGCCGGCCAGGATGTTCATCAGGGTGGTCTTGCCCGCGCCGTTTTCGCCGAGCAGTACGTGAATTTCACCGGCGCGAGCCTCGAAGTCGACCTCATCGAGCGCGATCGTGCGCCCGAAACGCTTGGATATTCGCCTGGCAGTCAGCAATCCCGGCGACGCCGCAGCTTATAGACCCGGGCGCGGCTGAACATGATGCGTTCGCACGTAGTCCAGCGCCTGCTCGCGCGTGCTCAAGGCGCCGTCGAGCTGGAGATCCTCGACTTCCCTGAGGATGCCTTTGAATTGCGGCCCCGGCACGAGACCCATCGCGATCAGGTCGTCGCCGCTGACCAGCCGCGGGGGACGGATCTCAGTCGCAGTGAGCGCCGCCATCGCGCGGCGGCAGAAGTGGTAGTAGCCGAGATATGAGCTGGAGGCCATCGCGTCCAGGCGCGCCAGCTCCAGCAATTCCTCGAAGCCTTCTTCCGCGACCATCCGCTTGAGAGTCGCCGGCCTCATCCGCGGCGCCATGCAGAGCCTCAGATGGACGCGCACCAAGTAAGCGACCCGCTCCTGCACCGCGCGCGATCGTTTGAAGCGCCGCATTATCTCCGCCGCCATCTCTCCGCCGCGTTCGGTATGGCCGTAGAAAGTGAGCTTGCCGTTGGTCATCGCGCGGCACCGGGGCTTGGCAACGTCATGGAGCAGGACGCCGAACGCGAGAGTCTCGGAGCATCCGGCCTCGAGCATCGAGACCGCAAGGCGGGTGTGGACGTAAACGTCGCCCTCGGGATGAAAATTCTCGGGCTGCGTGCATCCGACCATCGCGACGACTTCGGGCAGAAGCGCCTGCATCAATCCGCTCTCGAGCATCTGATCGAGGCCGCGCACGGCGCCGCCCTCGGTCATGATCATCACCAGCTCCTCGCCGATCCGCTCGGCGCTTACCGCGGTGACCGACGCCGAAGTGCGCTTGATCGCGGTCCAGGTCGCGGGATCGATTGCAAAGTCGAGACGCGCGGCGAAGCGCACCGCACGCAGAATTCTCAGCCGGTCTTCGTCGAATCGCTCGTAAGGGTCGCCGATCGCGCGAATCACTCCGGCGCGCAGATCGCGCATCCCACCGACCAGGTCGATCACCCGATCACTGATCGGATCGAAGTACATCCCGCCGATCGTGAAATCGCGGCGGCGAGCGTCCTCCTCGATCGCGCCGAAGTGAACGGCGGACGGCCGGCGTCCGTCGGTATAGGGCGCGTCGGCGCGGAAGGTGGCGACCTCGAACGAATCATCGCCGACGAGGACCACGATCACGCCGAACCTGGCGCCGACCGCGATCGTCTGGTCGAACAGGCGCTGCACGACCTCCGGCCGCGCGTTGGTCGCGATATCGTAATCCTTGGCTTCGACTCCGAGCACGCGGTCGCGAACGCATCCTCCGGCCAGGTAGGCCTCGAACCCCGCATCGCGCAGGCGGCGGATTATGCCCAGCGCCTTATGTTCCTTTTCCGAGGTCATGTGCGCAGACAGTGTACAGCCGCCGCGCGCGGAGGTGCCAGACGATGGTCAGCGGGCGGTGCGGGTGGGACGCCCGAGCACGATTCCGCCGTCCACGACCATCACGTGCCCGGTGACGTTGGCGGCGCGATCCGAGCACAGGAAGGCGACCGCGCGGCCGATGTCGTCCGGAGTCTGCTCGCGGCCCAGCGGCACCATGCTCTGGACCGCCAAATCGAAGGCGGTTCGGGCCCGTTCCTCGGCGCCGGCGATCGCGGCGCCAAGGTTCGCCCAGAGCGGCGTGTAGATGAAGCCCGGCGCGACCGCGTTGACGCGGATTCCCGACGGCCCGAGTTGCAAGGCGAGGCTCCGGGTATAGGAAATCACGGCGGCTTTCGCGGCCGCGTAAGCGGCCAGCCCCGGCGTGGGCAAGATTCCAGCGATCGAGGTGGTGTTGCAGATCGCGCCGCCGCTCTGCATGCGCGGCGCCACCTCGCGGGTGACCAGAAAAACCGAGTTGAGATTCAGTTCCACATACTTGCGCCACACGTCAACGCTCATCCACTGCGCAGCGCGCTCTTCGACGAACCATCCCTTGTCGCCCCCTCCGGCGTTGTTGCAGAGCACGTCCGGATGCGGCCCGAGGCGGGCGGTTATCGCCCCGGCCGCCCGCGTGATCTGGGCCTCATTGGTAACGTCGGCGGTAAAGCCGTGAACGCGATCCGCTATTTCGCCGGGCATCGGCGCCAGCTCCAGATCGATCACCGCGACCTGATCGACAACCCCGTCGTCCAGCAGCGAACGCACGATTCCGAGCCCGAGTCCGCGCGCGCCGCCCGTAACGATTGCGTATTTCATTTGCTCACCTCGACCCACAGCTTCGGCCGCGGGCGATCACGCTGCCTCCCTTTGCACGCCGCCGTAGGTCTTCCGGAATGCCTGCAGAAGCGACATGAATACCGCAAATATCGCCGGGCCGGCGAACATCCCGAGCGGCCCGTAGGCGTAGAGACCTCCCGCGATTCCGAAGAACAGCGCGATAGTGGGCAGCGCCGTGCCGCGCCTCATCGCCCACGGCTTGATGAAGTTATCGATCACGGCGACCGCGATCGACGACCACACGACCAGCCCAATCGCGGCGGTCCATCCCCTCGCATAGGCGAGGTATGCGGCGGCGGGCGCCCACACCAACGCCGTGCCGCCCAAGGGGAAGATGCCGACCACCGCCGACAGGATCGAAAGGAACGCGGCATACGGAACCCGAAAGACGAACAAGCCGATGCCGATCAATACTGCCTGCAACGCGGCCGTGACCATCAAACCGCGCATCACCGACGAGAGCGTCGTGCGCAGCGTTTCGAATACGGCGTGCTTGTCCTCCTCGTGCAGCGGAGCGAGGTCGCGGATCGATTCGTAGTAGCTCTCGCCGTCGCGCAGGAAGTAAAACAGCGCAAATATGATGATGGAGAAATCCCAGACTACAGACATAAGGTTGCGCGCAATGTTGCCGACATGGTTCGCCATGTACTGGCTGATGAACTGCGCCGCCCGCATCGCCATCGCGGGCAGATCCTTCTGGACGTCGATGTTCGCCCGCGCGAGCATCGCGCCCGCGCGGCCCGAAAGCGGCAGATGCGTCATCCAGTCATTGAGTTTGTCCAGCCCCCCGGTACCAAAAGCCGCGGCGACCGAGGTTGAGAGCGTCTCGGCTTCCTGCGCGAGCAACACCACGAACAAAAGGGCTGGTATAATCACGACCAGCGCGGTCGCAACCGTAATCAGCGCAGCGCGCAGCGATCTGCTTCGCGTCAGGCGCTCAGCATCGACCATGATGGGATTGAACAGAAACGAGAGCAGCATTGCCCACAAAATCGGGACCAGAAACGGGTTCAGGAGCTGATAGAGAAAGTAGGCCATCAGCGCGAGGAAGCCGAAGAAGAAGATCTGGACTACGCGTTCGCGATCCATGGCATGCCCCTCAGCGCGAAAGCTTATCCAAAAAGCAGGGCGGCGAGTAGGGCGCGTAGAGCGCGCGGTTGCCCGAATCGGTGATTTTTGTTAGCGCTGTCTCTTGCTTGCTGGATTTCTCAAACGCCAAAGGGCCAAAGGCACGTAGCTCAGCGGGAGAGCACTTCCTTGACGCGGAAGGGGTCGGCGGTTCAATCCCGCCCGTGCCTACCAAAATATCTCGCGATCGCATCCGGCCGGACCGGTCGGCCATTCACGGTCGCGGGATGACGCCGGCAACCCTCTGCTGATATCGGTGGCCATAACTCCCGGATAGTGGTTATAATCCCGATCGTGATTATGATTCGACTTGCCGTTGTTGCTCCCCGCTATGCCTCGATCCTCGTCTAGATGAGTTCGGAAATTACTGTCACCGTCGGAAGCGAGGAGCGCTCGGTGCCGCGTGGCACGCGCGTGCGCGAGCTGGTCAAGGGCCTCGACGGCCGCAAGCCGATCGGCGCCCGAGTCGACGGCAAGCTGGTCGATTTGAGCCGCGCGCTCGACCGGGACGCCCGCGTCGAACCGGTCTTCGCCGACAGCCCCGAGGGACTTGAGGTGCTGCGCCATTCGACCGCTCACCTGATGGCGCAAGCGGTGCAATCGCTCTATCCGGGCACGCAGGTCACGATCGGTCCGGTAATCGAGGACGGTTTCTTCTACGACTTCGCTCCGCCCAGGCCGTTTACGATCGACGACCTGCCGGCGATCGAGGACAAGATGCGGGAGCTCGCGAAGGCCGACCTGCGGGTGGAGCGGATCGAGATGCCGCGCGAGGAGGCGATCGCGCTCTTCGAGCGGATGGGCGAGCGCTACAAGGTCGAGATCCTGAAGGGCATCGCCGACGATCGCGTTTCGATCTACCGGCAGGGCGATTGGATGGACCTTTGCCGGGGGCCGCACGTGCCCTCCACGTCTCATATCCGGGCGTTCAAGCTTACCGGCGTGGCCGGAGCCTACTGGCGGGGCGACGAACGCAATGCGATGCTCTCGCGGATCTACGGGACTTCGTTCCCGTCGAAAGACGCCCTCGAAGAGCATCTCAAGCTGCTGGAGCTGGCCCGCGCGCGCGACCATCGCAAGCTCGGGCGCGAGATGGGATTGTTCATCTTCGATCCGGTTTCTCCCGGATGTCCGTTCTTCCTGCCCAAGGGCGCGATTATCTACAATCAGCTTATCGAGTACGTGCGGCGGCTCTATCGGCGCTACGGCTTCGACGAAGTGATCACGCCGCAGGTCTTCAAAAACGAGCTATGGCACCGCTCGGGCCATTGGGACAATTTCCGCGAAAACATGTTCCTGACCTCCGACGGCGAGTCCGGAACGCTCCAGCTCGACGCCGGTCCCGAAGGATGGCGGCAGGGGTACGGCCTCAAGCCGATGAACTGCCCCGGCCACACCTACATCTTCGCCGCCGAGAAGCGATCCTATCGCGACTTGCCGCTGCGGCTGGCCGATTTCGGCCGGCTCCATCGCGCGGAGCCCTCGGGCACGCTGCACGGTCTCACGCGGGTGCGCACGCTGGTGCAGGATGACGCGCACATCTTCTGCACGCCGGATCAACTCGCCGGCGAGATCGATTCGAACATCCAGATGGTGCGCGACGTCTACCCGGCGCTCGGGTTCGAGACGGTCGAGTTCAAGGTCGCCACGATGCCGGAAAAGCATATGGGCACCGAAGAGGAATGGCGTCGCAACGAGGAAATACTCGGCGATGCGCTCACCAAGAACGGCTATCAATGGGAGATCAATCCGGGCGAGGGAGCGTTCTACGGGCCGAAGATCGAGTTCTACGTGCCCGACGCGCTCAAACGGAAGTGGCAGCTCGCCACGATCCAGCTCGACTTCAATGCGCCGGAGCGCTTCGGCCTGACCTATACGAGCGCCGCCGGCATCGAGGAGCGCCCCGTGATGATCCATCGCGCGATCCTGGGCTCGCTCGAACGATTCATCGGCGTGCTGATCGAGCATACCGGCGGAGTGCTGCCGTTCTGGCTCGCGCCGGAGCAGGTGCGGGTGCTCTCGCTGAGCGAGAAGGTCGAGCACTACGCGGCGGAGATTGCCGGTTTGATCAAGGGCGAAGGGCTGCGCGCCAGCGCCGATCTGCGGAACGAAAAGCTGGGCTTCAAGGTGCGCGAAGCCGAGCTGGCCAAGGTCCCATACATGGCCGTAGTCGGCGAGCGCGAAGCGGCTGCCCGCACGATCTCGCTGCGGCTGCTGCGCGGCGCCAAAAGCCAGACCATCTCGATTGAAAATCTGCTTCAGTTACTCAGGGCTGAGCCCTTGCCGGCGTGAAGATGCTCTCTTCAGGGCGCAGCGGTGAGTCGCGCGCGATTACTTACAACCCGGCCCGCCGGCCCAAGGAGGTGCTTTATCCGTAGAGATTTCCGTATCCCGCCTTCCCGAGAACCTGCGATAAGAGTCAACAACTTCATCCGCGCTCCCGAGGTTCGCGTGATCGACGCCGACGGCACGCCAGATCGGCGTCATGAATACACGCGAAGCGCTGCGCGTGGCCGAGGGCCGCGGATTGGATCTGGTCGAGGTCGCGCCGACCGCGCAACCGCCAGTCTGCCGCGTCACCGATTTCGACAAGTACCGCTACTCGCAGAAAAAAAGGAGCACGACTCGCGCCGCCATGCCACGGCCACGGCGATCAAGGAAGTCAAGATGGGCGCGCTGACCGAGAAGCATGACGTGCAGTTCAAGGTCGAGCACATCCGGCGCTTCCTCGGCGAGGGGCAGCGTGTTAAGCTCACCATTTCGTTCCGCGGCCGCCAGATGGCGCATCCGGAGCTGGGGCGCAACCTGCTCGAAAAGGTGCTGCAATTGGTGCAGGATATCGCGCAGGTCGATGGGTCGAGCCGGATGGAGGGCAGGAACCTATCGACGCTGCTCACGCCGAAATGAGCGGCAAACGACGAGAGCGAGACAATGCCGAAGATCAAGACCAATCGGAGCGCCGCGAAGCGCTTTGCGGTTACCAAGGGCGGCAAGGTCAAATACAAGAAGGCCTATACCCGCCATCACGCGTGGGCGAAGAACCGCTCACAGAAACGCCATCTGCGCCACGGCGGCATCCTGAACGCCACCGACGGACAGAGCATCAAGCGCCTGGTGCCGTACGCGTGACGGCCGCGCCGCGAACCCAATACTAACCCAATACTGAGAAAGGACACCGATTTCAGATGCCTCGCGCCAAGGGCGGTTTCAAAAGCCGCCGACGTCACAAGCGGCAACTCAAGCTCGCCTCCGGTTTCGTCGGCGGGCGCAAGCTCTATAGGCAGGCCCGCAGCACGCTGGAGAAGGGCCTCACTTACGCCTATCGCGATCGCAAGCAGAAGAAGCGCGATTTCCGAACGCTCTGGATCGCGCGGATCAACGCGCTGACGCGTGAATCCGATCTCAGCTACAGCCAGTTCATGAACGGGCTCAAGAAGGCCGGCGTCGAGATGGACCGCAAGCAGCTCGCGGTGCTGGCGATGGACCGCGACGGATTGTTTACCGAGTTGGTGCGCACCGCGAAGGGCGCGTTGGGCATGGCAACAGCCCAATAAGACGCGCCGCTTCCGGTTCGCGCCAGGAGACCATGTGAACGCCACATGGTCTTTTGTTTTGATGGAAAGGAAACGAGAATTTCGAGCTGGTTTCTCCTGTAGGGGCGGCAGCGGAGAATTCGAGCATGAAGGAACAACTGGAGCAGATTCGGGCGCGGGCGCTCTGCGCAACTGGGCGACGGCGCGAGCGAGGAAGAGATCGAGAGCGTCCGCGTGCGAATCCTCGGACGGGGCGGCGAAATCACCGACATCATGCGCCGGATGCGCGAGGTGGCGGAGGCCGACCGGCCCGCAATCGGGCAGCTCGCCAACCAGATCAAGCGCGACATCGAGGCCCGAATCGAGGCGCTCACCGAGGCGCATCGGCTCGCCACGCTCGAGAGATCGCTCGGCGAGGGGCGCATCGACGTCACCCTGCCCGGCATCCGGATTCCCCGCGGCCGGCTTCATCCGATCACGCTGATCATGGAGCAGATGCTCGACATCTTCGTCCAGATGGGCTTCGAGGTCGCATACACGCAGGATATCGAAGACGACTTCCACAACTTCGCAGCGCTGAACTTTCCGCCCGACCATCCTGCGCGCGAGATGCAAGACAGCTTCTTCCTCGGCGGCGGGCTGCTGCTTCGCACGCATACCTCCAACGGCCAGATCCGCGTGATGGAGAATCGCAGGCCGCCGCTCGCGGTGGTATGCCCCGGGACCTGCTACCGGCGCGACGAGCTGAGCGTCCGCGCCTCGCCGATGTTCCACCAGATCGAGGGCTTCATGGTGGACAAGCGCGGCGCGATCACGATGGCGCATCTGAAGGGCGTGCTGGCCGAATTCGCGCGCGCGTTTTACGGCCCCGATACCGCGGTCCGCTTCCGCGCGAGCTACTTCCCGTTCACCGAGCCCAGCGCCGAGCTCGATATCCACTGCCTGCTGTGCGGAGGCTCGGGATGCCGGGTGTGCAAGCATTCAGGATGGACCGAAATCATGGGCTGCGGAATGATCCATCCCAACGTCCTGCGCAACGTCGGCTACGACCCCGCCGAGCATCAGGGCTTCGCGTTCGGCTTCGGAGTCGAGCGGCCGGGGTTGCTGCGCTTGCGGGTCAACGACATGCGGTTGTTCTTCGAAAACGACTTGCGCTTCCTCGAGCAATTCTAGGAGAGAGGCTCGGATGAAGGTTCCCTTGAGTTGGCTCCGAGAGTTCGTCGCGATCGATGCGGACGTAGGCGAGTTGGCGCGCAGGCTGACGGTCGCCGGCGTAGAGGTCGAAGCAATCGAGCATCTCGAGCCGAAGTTCTCGGACGTGTTCGTCGCCAGGGTCCTCAAGGTCGAGAAACACCCCAATGCCGACCGCCTCTCGGTCTGCGAAGTCGAACGCCGGCGATGCGGGCCGCTTCAAGGTGGTGTGCGGAGCGCCCAACGTCAGGCGCGGAATGAAGGCCGCGCTCGCCAAGGTCGGAGCGCGGCTCGCGGGCGCGAGCCACGGTGGCCAAGGAGAGCCGCCGCCGCTAGGCGCCGCCGAGATTCGCGGAGTGCGCTCGGAGGGGATGCTCTGCTCGGAGCGCGAGCTCGGATTCTCGGAGGAGCACGCGGGAATCATGGCGCTGGAGCCGGCGCGCCAATCGGCGCCGAGCTCGCCGCTTACATGGGCTTGAAGGACACCGTGCTTGATATCGCGATCACTCCCAACCGCGGCGATTGCCTCTCGATCCTGGGTCTGGCCCGCGAGATTGCCGCGCTGTTCGACGCGCGTCTCAGGATGACGAAGTTGGCGCCTGCCGCGAGCTCCGCTTCGGCGATCGCGCCGGTGGCGATCGAAATCCCGGCGCCGGAACTATGCCCGCGATACGCGGCGCTGTTGATGGGCGGGGTCAAGATCGGCCCGTCGCCGATGTGGCTTCGGCGCAGGCTGGAACTGTGCGGGATGCGCCCGCTTAACAGTGTCGTCGATGTCACGAACTACGTGATGCTCGAACGCGGGCAACCGCTCCACGCCTTCGATTCTTCCAAGATAGAAGACCGGAAGATCGTGGTGCGGCGCGCCGCCGATTATTCGATCTTCACCACCCTGGACGACGTGCAGCGCGAGCTCGACCCGTCCGACCTGATGATCGCCGACGGGAAGAAGATGCTGGCGATCGCGGGAGTGATGGGCGGTCTCAATTCGGAAGTCGGCAATTCGACCAGCGAGATCCTGCTTGAAAGCGCGTACTTCGATCCGATCGCGATCGCGCGGACCTCGCGCCGGCTCGGGCTGCGCAGCGAGGCGAGCTATCGCTTCGAGCGCGGCATCGACCGGCAGGGACAGGTCCCGGCGCTGGTGCGGGCCGCGTCGCTGATCGCGAAGACCGCCGGCGGCAAGCAAATCGGATCGATAATCGACGCCGAGCCGAAGCCGGCTGTCGCACGCGAGATCAACCTCGACCTGGACGCGATGAGCGCGCTGCTCGGCGTGGAGATTCCCGCCGGCGAGGTCAGGCGCAGACTGCGGGCGCTGGGCGCCACGGTCGAATCGGCGGGCAGGGCGCGCTTCAAGGTATCGCCGCCCTCGTTTCGTCCCGACCTTAACGAGCCCGCCGACCTGGCGGAGGAGGCTGCCCGAATCAAGGGACTGGAGGAAATCCCGGCGGTGTTGGTGCAGCGCGCCGCAGCGCCGGAAAAGGAGAATCCGGAGCGGGCGTTCGGACGGCGCTCGCGCGAAGCGCTGATCGGATGCGGCCTGACCGAGATCAAGACCATCGCCTTCATCGCGCCCGCGGACAACCAAAGATTCCCCGGCCTCGGCGGCGGCGCGCCGGTCAGGGTGGCGAATCCGCTTTCGGCGGAACTCTCGGAACTCAGGCTGAGCCTGCTGCCGGGCCTCGTCGCGGCGCTGCGCTTCAACCTCAACCGCCAAGTTGGCGCATTTCACGCCTTTGAGATTGCCAAGGTGTACCGCCGGCAAAGCGAGGCCCCGTCCGAGGGCCATCGCCTGGCCGCGTTGAGCTACGGCAATTTCGCGCTGTCGGCGGTGGGCGCCGGCGGAATCAAGGCCGGCTTCTTTCAGCCTCAAGGGCGTGATCGAGACCTGTCTCGGCTCGCTTGGGGTTCTCGAGCGCGTCGAGTTCGAGCGCGCCGCCGCGCCGTTCACGGCCTTCCTGCATCCGGGACGCGCCGCGCTGATCAAACTGGACGGCGCGACGCTCGGATGTATCGGCGAAATTCATCCGCGCGAAGCGATGCGACTCGCGCTCGCGGAAGCCTGCGCGTTGTGCGAACTTGACATATCGAAAATCATCGCCTATGTTCCGACGCGCAAATCGATCGAACCGCCGCCCAGGTTCCCGGCCGTCAGACGCGATCTGGCGGTGGTGGTCGATCGCGAGTTTCCGGCTGGAAACGTGATGCGGACCGTCGCCGGAATGGAAACGCCGCTGCTCGAGAGTGTTGAGCTGTTTGACGTGTACGAAGGGGAGTCGATCGCGCCGGGCAAGAAAAGCGTCGCGCTGGCGCTGAGCTACCGGGCCAGGGATCGGACTCTGACGGACGAGGAGGTGAACCGCGCGCACGCCGCGCTGGTCGCGGCGGTGCTGGCGCGCCTGGGGGCGGAGTTGCGGCAGTAAGACCAGAACGATTTCCGAAGCGCGTTCGGGGGAAAGTACGCCGCAAGGAATGACCAAAGCCGATCTCGTAGAGTTGATCTGCGAGCGGGTGGGCTCCTCGAAAAAAGAGGCCGGCGAAGTGGTCGAGTTGGTGTTCGCGATCATCCGCGAAAGCCTGCGCCGGGGCGAGAAGGTGAAGATCTCCGGCTTCGGCAGCTTTGTCGTCAACAGCAAGCGCGCCCGGCGCGGACGCAATCCGCAGACCGGCGAACCGATCACGATCGATCCCCGCCGGGTCCTCTCCTTCAAGCCCAGCCAGGTGCTCAAGCAATCGGTCAACAACGGCGCGAAGCCGCCGTCATGAGCCGTTCTTCGCGCCGCACCGGCGCGCTACCGCCAGGATCGAAGCACCCGGCGGGCGCCGCGGCTGACTCGCCCAGGCAGGGGCTCAAGATCGGCGACGCCGCGCGAATCGTGGGCGTGAAGCCGTTCGTCCTCCGATTCTGGGAGACGCAATTTTCTTTCCTGAAGCCCAGCCATGCCCGCTACAAGCATCGCGTTTACGAGCCCGCCGACATCGAGAACCTGAAGCTGGTCAAACGGCTGCTGCACGAGCAGCGGTTCACGATCGAGGGCGCGAAGAAGCACCTTCGGCAACTCGGGCTCGAGGCGGTTCGAGCCGAGTTGGCCGGCGAACCGAGCCCGGAGAAACTCGCCCCGAAGTCAGCTAGCGCAGGATCCAGCCCGCGTATGCGTGAGGCGCTCGCCGACATCCGCCGCGAGCTCGCGAACCTGCACAAGCTGCTCGAAGACTAGGGAAGCGGCAACTGCAACCCGTGGGATCTAGTGGCTGCCCGATCAGTCAACCAGCGGGGGTCTTCTGCCAGCAGTTCGGCGCCGCGGGCGGGTCGGGGTCTCGAGCGGCGCGGCTGCCGGGCTAGATGCGCGCCGGGCGGCTGTGGTCTGCGCGCCCATCGGAATCAATTCGAGTTCTGCGGCGCATTGCTCGACCGCGCGATAGGCGCGCTTCAGCGAGTCACATCCCTCGCTTATCGCGACTGCGGCGGCGGCAATCGTCAGCGAGCCGATCACGAATGCCAGCCGGTCCATCGTCATCAAGGTGGCGCCGGCGGCGCCGGCTATTCCCGCCACAGTCAGCAGCCGGGTAAAGGCGCTGGTACGAACGCGTAGCATCACGAGGCTCTTGAGGCGCATGCCGCCATGCTCTTCGTCTGCGGTCTTTACCTCGATTCGCACCAAGGGACCGGGCCGGACTTCGAGGTCGAAGTCGTTCCATCCGCGATCGGTGATGGTCAGACATCCGGTTCGCGCCAGCAGCTTGCGAAGCCGATCGAGCAGCACGTCGCGGGCGATGTACGCTTCGTTCCAATACGAGAGGCGGATCGAGCGTCGGGGCAGGTCGACTTGCGGACGCTGGCGCACCGCGGGATGGTCGAATGAGCCGGCGCCCATCGTCGCGCGGAACCTGAGCTTGTAGCGGGTTACGGCGCGTACGATCGGGCCGCTGTACGCAAGCCAGGAGACTATCATTCGCGAGCCGAGTCCCCAGTGGCACTTCTCCAGTGGGGCTTGCCACGCATAATAGGCCGCCCAGAGCGGGCCGAGTGCGAGCATGGCGAGCGCCGGAATCGGCGAGAAACCACCGGCAATCGCCGCCAAGAGAATCGCCGCGCCGGCGACATTCCATTCGAGAGTTTGCGGAAGGAAGTTGAGCAGTCCCAGAACGGGCTCGTAAACGGTTTGAAGCGCCGGCCTGGCGGCGC
Source organism: uncultured delta proteobacterium (assembly GCA_963830715.1). GTDB lineage: Bacteria > Desulfobacterota > Binatia > Binatales > Binataceae > CAVVMA01. The sequence goes on along the minus strand of CAWHNS010000012.1, from coordinate 62,420 downwards.
CCCAGAGCACGCGCTTGACGCCGCCGCCGGGCAGCGTGCCGGCGAGACCGGGAATCATGCCGGACCATCGGATCTGCCCGAGCGCGTTGAAGCGCTCCGGATATTTCGCGTAGAGCATCGCCTCAGCCCGCCCGTACCCGCGCTGCTGGCCGTAATAGGCTTTCACCGTATTGCGGCGGAAGTGCCATACGAACGCCGAAGGGCAGAAACCGAGCTTGTAGCCGGCCTCCAGCATCCGCCAGCAGATATCGACGTCGTCGCCGGCCGAGGTGAATTGCGGATCGAATCCGTCAACCGCCAGCAGCGCCGATTTGGCGAAGATCATGTTGCAGCCGGCCAGATGCTCGGCACTATCCTCGCCGGTCAGGACGTGGCACGGCGCGCCCGGCGACGCGGCGACGCATCCCTCGATACGGCCGTCTTCGTGCGGGGCGTAGTTCGGACCGCCGCAGCCGTCGAAGCCGCCCTCGACTATCGCGCGCACCATGAAACTGAGCCAGTGAGGATCGACCACGCAATCCGAATCCGTATACGCGATCAGATCGCCGAGCGCCGCGTGCATCCCGACGTTCCTTGCGACGCTGAGTCCCTTGTTGGGCTGGCGGATCAGACGGAATTCCGGGAAATCCATCGCGATCTGGGCGGTCATGTCGCCGGAGCCATCGTCAACGATAACTACTTCGTAGCGCGGGTAATCGAGATTGCGCAGCGATTCGAGACACGCGCGCATCGTGCGTTCCGCGTTGTAGGCGCATATTACGACCGAGACCATCGGCGTCCGCTGCGCTTGCGGCGGGCAAGTGCCGTTGAGGCTCAGGAAGGGCATCAATTCGTCCGCACTCAGCGTCTTGAGCGACAGCAGATCCGGACGAGGCATCGGCCGCGCCGCCGGCGCGACCACGCCGCCGGCCCCCAGACCGAAAGCGCATGCTACCATCTCGTCCGGGTCATCGGACGGCAGTTCGAATTCGATTACTATCGGACGCGCCTGGGCCAGGTTGTGCAGTCCCACGACGTATTCCCGGAGTTCCATCAGGCTCAACGGGGGAATGACGCTGTAGATGAGGTCCTCTTCGGGAAGGCTGATGGCGCGAGTTGCGGGGCGATGCTTGATCGCGACGACGCGATCGGAATCCGGTTGCTTGATCGCCGCGATGATCCGGCGAAGCCGCCGCCGTATGCGCTCCAGACCGTGCGCCCGCAGGAAATCCTGCGTGAGCGGGCAATCGACAAGATATCCGACGAGGCCGGGACGGCCGTTGAGAGCACGTACCCGGGCGCCAATCTTCTCCTCGACAGCCCGCAGGCCGCTGCGCTTGAGCAGAGCATCGGGGGCCACCTGGACTTCGACGATCGCGCACAGGCCGGCCTGCGCCGACAGATCCAGCACCTCGTCGGCGTCGGCTTCCGCCACGATCAGCGCGGTTGTGTGAGCCTCGCTGAGCTTCTCCAATCGGTCGCGGAGGACGAGCCTCCCGGAAAGATCGAGCGACCCTCCAAGTCTTTCGAGGCGGATTGCTTTGAAAAAGAATTTGCGTTCGGAACGGGAAAAGAACTTTCCGTGAATGGTGACCTGGGTCGATTCGCCCGTTTGCATCTAATTTCGCAGCCTTGGCCAAGAGCGCCTAGAGCCAAAGCTGTGCCATCGCGAAAACGCTGCGATGTCGGGCGTTTCGCTGGGCCGACCGGGGTCTGCAATAATGATCTCGTAACGAATTGGTGTGTGCTCTCGACGTTTTGCGGGCCGTCGAGTCGCCACGCCCGGATACTTCGCAGACTGCAAAGAGGCGCGGGACTCTAGCCTCGCTGATACGCCGGTGTTATATCTCCGCGCAGAATCGCAGGAAATGGCGACGATCGCTCCGCAAACAGCGAATCCCGTCTCTCCCCTTCTTAAGGGGAAGGATGCCCAAACGGCTCTATGCGACTAGCAAAAAACTGTGGTTGTCATTGCACCCGCAATCGGGCGCGCCCTCACACCCCGACCGACGCTCCAATCGAAGTGGCTCCGGAAGAGTTGCGATCAATCCGCGGCGAGTTGGCCAAGATCGAGGGTCCGCTCTCAGCGATGTTCGGCGAACCGTACGCTCGCGGGCAGACCAGCGCCAAGGCGATGTGCGACGCGGCCGATCTTATCGACGCTCACTTCGACCGGATCGTCGAGCAGTGGGGACAAGCTGTGAGGACGATCTTTGGCCGCAAAGAGGGGGAGGCGGACGATTCCGGGCGCAACGCGCTGATTCGCTTTGTGGCCCATCTGCGCGACCGCGACGATATCACGACCTACGTGTACCTGCGCAGGCATTGCCAGGAGGGGATGATCGCGCGGGCCTTGCCCTCGCAATTCAACGTGGTTCATATCGCGCTCAAGCAGATCATACTCGAGCACGTCTACTCGGCGTTGCGCGGCCCGAAGATGGAACTGGTGCGCAACGCGGTAGTAGCGGCGATCGACGAGCGCCGCCTGATGGTCGCGCAGTTCTATATCGAGTCGCGGGAGCGGGCCTTGCGCGCCTCCGAAGAGAAGTATCGCAACTCCATCAACCACGCCCCTGACCCGATGTACGAGATCGAACCCGAGACCTGGATTGTGGTCGGCGCCAACTCGGCGGCCGAGCGGCTTCATCACATCGAGGCGGGCCACGATGGCGCATCACCGGTCGGCCTGAAGCTGCTGGACATGGTGGCGCCCGAGATGGTGCCGGGAACGCTGAAGCATCTCAGGGAGGTGATGCGCAAGGGATCGGACGAAACGCTGGACATGCCGGTCGGACCGTTCTTCTACGATGTTCACTCGGCGGTGGTTCCCTACGGCAACAAGCAGTTCCTCCAGATGATTCTTCGCGACGTGACCCAGCGGCGCGAGATGCTCGACCAGCTCCTCAAGACGGAGCGCCTGGCGGTTGCCGGTACGTTTGCGGCCGGCGTAGCGCACGAGGTGAACAACCCGCTGGCCTCCATCTCCTCGCTGGTGCAATCGCTGCTGCCCGGGGAAACCGACCCCTCGCGCCGCTCCAACCTGCACACGATTCTCGCCCAGATCACCCGCATCTCGACTACGCTCAAGGATCTCGTGAACTTCGCGCGGCCCTCCAGCGCGCAAAAGAAGGCCATGAACTTGAACGAGCTGGTCGCCGAAACGCTGCGGCTGATCACCTACAACAAGCGCTTCGACGGTATCCAGATCGAGTCTTCGCTGGCGCCCGATCTCAAGCCGGTCTTCGCCGGCGACAACGAGATCCAGCAGGTGCTGCTCAACCTGCTGCTCAACGCCGCCGACGCGACCCAGCGCGAGGGCGGAATTATCCGCGTCGTAACAGAGAACCAGCACGGCCATAACGGCGACCGAACCAAAAAGGTGGTGCTGCGCGTAATCGACAACGGCATCGGCATCCCGCGAGAGAATCTGGAGCGCGTCTTCGACCCGTTCTTCACCACCAAGCCTGCCGGCTCCGGCTCGGGGCTGGGACTCTCGCTCTGCCAGCGAATCATCCTGGCCAATCGCGGCTCGATCCGGGTGTCGAGCGAGGTCGGCAGCGGCACCACGGTGACGATCTTTTTGCCGGTTCACGAAGTTGAATCCGCGGAGAAAGCCGCAGCGCTCTGATGGAAACCGCCAATTCCTTCGACTCCTCGCGCCGCTCGCCCTACCGGATTCTGGTGGTCGAGGACGAGCAGTTGATGCGCTCGATAATCGCGCAACTGCTGCGCAGCGAAGGCCACGAAGTGATCGAGGCGCACGCGGCCGAAGGAGCGCTTCAGGTGTTCGCCAAGGAGAAGATCGACCTCGCGATCCTCGACGTCAACCTGGGCCAGGGCGGCAGCGGCCTGGACCTGCTCGGCAAGATTCGCGACATGGACCCCGAGGTGATGGGGATCATCCTGACCGCTTACGCCAGCGTCGAGTCGGCGGTCGATGCGCTTCGCAAGGGCGCTTACGACTACCTGACCAAGCCGTTCGCCAACGACCATCTCAAGGCCGTGGTCCGCAACGCGCTGGCGCAGAAATCGCTCTTCCACGAGAACCGCTTCCTGCGGCGCGAGCTGCGCGAAAAGTACCGTTTCGAGAACATCATCGGCAAAAGCGACGCGATCGAGCGGATCTTCCGCGTGATGGAAAAGGTCGCGCGCACCGACTCGAGCGTGCTCATTACCGGCGAGTCGGGGACCGGCAAGGAGCTGGTTGCGCGCGCGATCCATTTCAGCTCGGAACGCGCCAACGCCCGCTTTCTGCCGATCAACTGCGGCGCGCTGCCCGAGAACCTGCTCGAGAGCGAACTGTTCGGCTACAAGCGCGGCGCTTTCACGGGCGCGTCACAGGACAAGATCGGACTGCTGAAGGCGGCGGACAAGGGCACGGTGTTCTTCGACGAGATCGGCGAGATGCCGCTGGCGCTGCAGGTCAAGCTGCTGCGCGCGGTGCAGGAGCGCGAATGCTACCCGCTTGGTTCGAATGAGCCGGTCGGCTTCGATGTCCGGGTGGTGTGCGCGACCAACCGCGACCTGGAAAAAGAGGTCAAGGCCGGACATTTCCGCGAAGAGTTGCTCTATCGGATCAACGTGATCAATATCGTGCTGCCGCCGCTGCGCGAGCGCGAAGACGATATCGCGCTGCTGGCCAATCACTTCCTGCGCAAATACGAGAAGCCGCTCGCCCGCACCGGGATGCGATTCTCGAAGGGCGCGATGAGACTGCTGATGTCCTACGCGTGGCCCGGCAACGTCCGCGAGCTGGAAAACACGGTGGAGCGCGCCGCGATCCTCGCCGAGACCGACGTGATCCATTCCCACGATCTCCCGGACAAGCTGCGCAACGAGACGGAGGCTGCGACGCCGCTCGACGGCAGCGATATGACGCTGGAAGAGCTGGAGCGCGAGCATATGCGGCGAATCCTGGTCAAGGCCGAGGGCGACAAGGTCAAGGCCGCCCGGATGCTCGGAATCCATCTGTCGACCCTGTACCGCAAGGTGCAGCGCTATCGCCTCGATTCCGGCGAGGCGTCTCCAGCCGCCGCGGCAAGCGGTGGATAGGTGCGCCTTCGCTATCGAGACGCTCGTCGGTGCCAGACAGTGAGGTTCAGCGATAGTGGCAATGCCTCGGGACGCGGACTAGACTCGACATAAGGAGTGGCTGGCCGCTCCGGAGACGAGTTATGGATATTTTCGCTCCCTCGCACTTGCTGATCCTTCTGGTGATCGTCCTGCTGATCTTCGGACCCAGCAAACTCGGCGACGTGGGCGGCGCTATGGGCAAGGCTATCAAGGACTTCAAGAAAGCGATGAACGACGAAGATCCCAAGCCCGCGCCCAAGACCGCCGAGGCCAAGCCGGCCGAACCCGCCGACAAGCCGTCCTGAACGCGCTTTGCAATTTCAGTCGCATGCCCTGCTATAAGGGCTGGGCGAACTCGACCAGCACTCCGCGCGCGGCCTTGGGATGCAGGAAGCAGATCATGCCGGCCAGGCCGCGGCGCGGCTTCTCGTCGATCAGCGGCAGACCCCTGGCGCGGGCCACCGCCAGCTCGCGCGCAACATCGTCGGTTTCGAAGCATACATGATGGAGCCCGCCGCCCCGGCGGGCCAGGAATTTCCCCACCCCATTGTCCGGGTTGAGCGGCTCCAGCAACTCGATCTCGCTCTCGCCGACCTTGAGCAGGGCCGCGCGGACGCCCTGATCTTCAACCGTCGCGCTCTTCGTCACGGTGAGACCCAGCACGTCGCGCCAGAAGCGAAGCCCGCTTTCCAGGCTCGGCACGACCACGCCGACGTGATGAATCCGCCGCAGCATCAGCCGCCCGCCGCCTGGCGCGAAAGGCAAATCCGCCGCTGCAGGGCGTCCCACTGCGTCTTCATCTCGGGTGTGCCGAGGCTCGGATGCTCGCTGCGGGTCACCGCGAGCTTGTCGCAGGCGCCCTTGATATTGCCCTGTGCGGCGTAAATCGCGGCGACGTTATACTTGGCCTCGTACCACAGGTCGTCGGATTCGGCCGCGACGGACTCGACCCGCGTCCACAACTCGACCGCGTCCTTGTAGTCTTTCTTGGCCTGCGCGATTCGGGCCAGTCCGGCATTGGCGTCCGGCGAACCCGGATCGGCCTTCACGACCTGGTTGAAGATCGTCTCCGCCTTGTCGACGTCATCCATCAGGATGTACGACTGGCCGAGGATCGAAAGCGTGCCGGTGAGATTTTTCGCGGGCATCTTGCCCGATTGCACCAGATCCTCGAAGTATTCGTAAGAGATAGCGGTAAGCCGCGCGTTCTGCGCAGCCGTCTTCTGATCGTTCCTGGCCTTGGCCGCCTGCGCGGCCTTCCAGAAATCGAGCCCGATCTCCTTGATAAAATCGACCTGCGTCGTAGTGCCCCGGCTCCGTTCGAGCAGGGCCTTGACGTCGCGCTCCAACTCGCCGTACCTGCCAAGGCGGTCGAGCGCCGTGATGCGCCATTCGGCGACATCGTTGAACCGCTCGCTCATGCTCGGATATTGGGTCTCAAATCCGTCGAGCAACTCGGCGATCCGTGCATAGTCGATGCTGGGTTGGCGCTCCAGCAGGCTCGCGAGCATGTAGGTCGCGCGCCCCTTGGTCTGATGAATGTAGTTGCGTTGTCCCCCCGGCGCGTTGCGTTCGGCCGCCGGTTCCATCTTGAGCGCCTGTTCGAGGTCGGCGACGGTCTGGTTCTGGAGCGCGTTGCGATCGACCCGGGGAGCCGGTGCATTCTTGTTCTGGGAGGCGTTGGCGGCCTCGACCAGCGCGAGGTAGTCGCACTCGCCGGCGTTGAACTTCGCGGTGTAGGCATAGTCGGAGTTGCCGGTCACCTGGGCGTATTCTTTGGACGCCTCCAGGTATTGCTTGTTCTGCTGAAGGCGCTCGGCGAGCCGGAATCGCGGCTCGAATGCATACTCGCCGTGCGGATAGGATTTCAGATAGTCCTGCCCCGCCGACATCCATTGCTGGTCAAACGTCGCGTTCTTCATCCCGCTCTGCTCCCATTGCTGGCGGGGAAGCTTGAAGCGCATATAGGCAGCCCATTGCGCGTCGGGATTGCTCGGCTGCTTGGAAAGTTCGTTGACCAACTGCTCGACGAGGTCGAATTTCCTCTCCGAGTAATAGATGTCGGCGGCGTACTTGTATGCTCTGGGATACTTGCCGCTGCGGGCCGCCGCCAGATAATACTTGGCCGAGTCGGCCTGCTGCTTCTTGGAGTACAGCACGTTGGCCAGCAGCCATTGCTGAAACGGATCGGTCGAGCTGCCGAACTCGGCAACCGGATCGCGCACATACTGGGCCACTGCGGAGACCACGATTCCCCAGCTGTCCTTGTCGCCCTCCTTGGTCTTCATGAAATCGACCGCTTCCTGGTGATACTGCGTGCGCTTGGCCGGGTCATTGCTCGCGGCTTCGGCCTTGAACAACTGCTGGAGGCGGAACATCTCCATGCCCGCCTTCTGGCCTCCGCTGGCGCCCTGCGCGAGCTGGCCGGTCAGCTTGGCGGCCTCGTCCATCTTGCCCATCGCGGCGTAGGTCGTGGCCAGGCCCTGTTGGGCGGGCCGATACTGTTTGGTGCTGGCGCCGTCATTCATGATCTGCTTGAAGTCGGCGATCGCCTTGTCATATTCCGACTTGTCGTACTTGCCCAGTTCGCGTTCGCAGTAGGCCCGGCCGAGCAGGTTCTCGCGAATCAGGTTGGGATCGACGATCACCAGCGTGCTCTCCGTGAAGCCGTCGATCGCCTGGTCGAGCAGGCGCTTGGCCTGCTCGGGCTGTCCGCTGTAGAGCACCGCGCCCTGGAAATGCAGCCACGAGAGCGGATACAGCGCCTGCAAGGACAACTGCTCCGGCACGTCGTATTCGCACTGCCCGCCGTTGGAGATCTGCGTAATGCAGTCGTCCTTCTTCTGCTTGTAGGTGGTGTACATCCGGTTGAGCATCTCTTCGAGCCGGCCGTAGGTCGAGAGCAGCTCGCCCTTGTCGGTCTTCGGATTCTCCGCCAGCTTGGCAAAGGTCGCTTCGGCTTCGTCGAGCTGGGTGATCGCCTGGCCCGCCGCTGACTGGTTGGAGGCCGCGGAATTCACCTGAGGACCCAGCGCGTTGAGTTGGCTGTTGAGCTCTCCCAGACCCTGAGCGCGTGCCGCGCCGGCGGAGGCGACGAGCGCGACCAGCGCGAGCATCGCAAGTACAAGGCGACCCCTGTCGGGAACTGAATTCATTTTTGATAACTCCGTGCGAAGATCCGAAGAGCCCCTGGAACTTTAACTAACGCCCAAGAATGCAATACCGTCAAGCAAGCCGCAACCTCTGCGCGACCTCCGGGACGGCGCGCAGCGAACCGACCCGCGCTACCCGGTCCGTGATCAGAGGGGCCCCTTATGACCGCGATCGACCAGCACCGCCGCGATTCCTGCCGCCGCGGCGCCTCGCAGATCGAGCGGCTCCGAATCTCCCACGTGCATCGTCGCGGCGGCTTGAATCGAATGCTTGCGCATCGCGGTCTGCGAACAGCTCGGGCGATGGTTTGGCGAAACCAGCCTCGCTTGAAATCGTGACCGAATCGAAATCGGCTGCGAGGCCGAGCCCTTCAAGGATTCGATACAGCCGATGATCAAAGTTGGAGATGATGCCGAGAACAAATCCGCCATTTCTTAGACGGCGGAGCATCGGCGGCGCTTCAGGATCGGCGACCCAATTGCCCGGCTCTGCGAAGAATGCGAAGAGTGCATCGAAGTAGGCGTCGAAGTCATCAAACTGGCCTTCGACTTGGCCCACTTCCGCGAAGACCCGCGCCACCAATTCGCGCCACCATTGCCGCTCCAGTTGGCGCAACTCCGCGGGGTAACGTCCCGGCCCGAATGCGAGCGGGCGGGCGGCGCCGAACGCCCGATGGAATCCGGCCGTGACCGCGCTCGCTTCGGCGCGGACGCCGAATCGGACGGCGATACGCGCGTAGCTGACACCGACCGGCTCCTTGGGCTCGAAGAGCGTTCCGGCCGCATCGAAGAAGACCGCCCGAACCATCGAGGGTGCCCCGCACTGCCGCGCAGCCGTCTAGGCCCTGTCCCAGACCTGGATCAGCGCGCCGAAAGCCGATCGCGGCGAGATGAAGAACTCGCGCTCGCCCCGCCAATTGGTGCTCTCGTCCACCACTCTTACGTCGTCGGCCTTGAGCCTTTTCAGGACGCCGTCGAAGTCCTTGAGATCCAGCGATATGTGATGCATCCCCTCGCCGTGGCGCTCGATGAAGCGGCCGACGAAGTCGTGAGCGACCGGCTTCTCGGGACTCTGGAGGAACTCGAGCTCGAATCCGGCAACTTCCATGTGTCCCAGCATGAAGTTGCCTCGATGATTGAGGAACGGCGCGCGCGTCACGCGGCCGGGAAAGTAGCGCCCAAAGAAATCCATCGCGCGGCCGATACTTCTCGTCGCGATCGAAACGTGGTCGAAATGCGCCTCGCCGCCGGAGGGCGGAGCGTCGCTCGGCGCTTCCTCGTAGTTCGGCACTTGCCAGAACTGGATCAGCGTGCCAAATGCCGAGCGCGGCGAGATAAACGCCGTCATTGCGCCTTCGGCGAAGCTCTGCTCGTCCACCACCCGCACGCCGTCCGCCCGCAGCATCTCCAGAATCGGAGCTAGATGGTTCACTTCGATCGACAGATGATGGAGTCCTTCGCCGTGCTTCTGAATGAATCGGGTGACGAACCCCGCCTTTCCGGGCAGGTCCTCGATCAACTCGATCACGAAGCCGCCGAGGTAGAAGTCCTGCCAATGGAATCCGCCGCTGAGCTGCTCGCTCAGGTTCTTGCCGCTGCGCTCTCGAATCGGGAAATAGCGCCTGAAGAAATCGAAGGCGCGGTCGATCGAGCGCACCGCCATCGACACGTGATCGAACCTCATCCGAACCCCTTCCGGTAGAATCAAAGCCATCCGCAACTATTCTCCTTCCTCTAGAGCGCGCCTGCGTTAAGCGCCGGTCTTTTTATCCAATCCAGCGGGAGACGTGGCGCCTGATCAGCGCACGCCAACCTCGCCGGACCAGCGGCCATCCTCTGACGAGCTTGTCGCCGTACATCCGAAGCGACTGATCGGCGCGCGAAAAAGCCGGCACGTCAAAGAAACTCGAGGCGAGCGTCGAGCTTGATCCCATCGACGCGCACCACGATGTATCCGCCTCCCTTGAACGGGCCGGCGTTGAAAATCCTGGTCGGCCCAATCGAATCGACGCCTGCGGACTCGTGGATGTGTCCCGAGATGCATGCCTCGGGCTGTACTTCCTCTATAAAGCGCCGGGCCGCTGGTGCTGCCGACCGCCTGCCCACTCGCGATACGGTCGCATTTGGTTTCGTAGGGCGGCGCGTGACAGACCATCAAGAGTGGGCGATGGTCGCGTACCCGGTCGTAGCCGGCCCGGAGCGTTGCGTAGATTTCGTCTTCGGTCAGTTCAGTCGGCGTGGCGAACGGTGTGACATTCGATCCGCCGCAGCCGAAGATCCCGACTCCCCCGATCACGGTTCCCTTGCCGTGCAGGGCCACCTTTTCCTCCTCCAGGAAAGCAATCACCTCGCGGCGATCGAGGTTTCCGGGCAGCGCGAGAACATTGCGACATGCACCTCGCACCTCGTCCAGCACTTTGCGCGCCTCGACGGAGCCGCCGAAGTTGGTGATGTCGCCCGAGATAATCACCAGATCCGTGTCCCGCATTACCTCGCCCATCCGGGCAAGGTTGCGCGTCGCCATGTGGACATCGCCGAATGAAACGATCTTCATGAAAGCCCGTTAAATCATCACGATAGCGCACGGGCATTTGCGGTAGTAGGCCCGCATCCGCGGTCGCCGCCAGCCTGGATGCCCCAACTTTTCTGTCTGGACCTTCGGCGGCGGGAGTGGTACGCCGTTGATGGTCATACTCGCGATGCGGACCATATTCGACGCGTGCCGCAAGAGATTCTCACCGTGACAAACGCGTCCGCTGCCTTGAGCAACCGAACATTTCAGCATCTTCGGCAGATCCGATTCGCGGCGGCCATTTCTGCGCTGCTCTTCGTTTTCGCGGCTGTCGCGGGCGGGCAAGGGATGCAGCCCGATCGTCCGGGGCCGGCGGCGTTTGCCAGTCCCACCCCAACCCCGATTGCGAAGGTGCTCATCGCCGGCGGTGCCATCGACAAGAGCGCCGAGCCTCTACGACCCCAGGAGCGGCAGCTTCGCGCTCGCCCCCAATATGACCGCCAACCGGGCTCGAGCATACCGCCACGCTGCTCCAGACCGGCAAAGTGCTGATCGCCGGCGGCTTCGATACGGGAGGGCATGTGCTTGCCAGCGCCGAGCTCTACGACCTCAAGACCGGCCAGTTCACTTCGACCGGGAGCATGGTTGCGGCACGCGGCGCCCACGCAGCCGCCCTGCTGAAGAACGGGAGTGTGCTGGTGATGGGCGGCTCGACCAGAACGGTAACTCCCTACAGACCGCCGAAATCTATAACCCCTCGAACGGCAAGTTCACCTCCACCGGAAAATTGATAGCCGGACGCGCCAGGCACACCGCCACGGTCCTTCAGAACGGCGAGGTGCTGATTGCGGGCGGCCTGAACCCTGCGTCCAATGCCTTGGCGACCGCCGAGCTATACGTTCCAGGCGTTGGAAGGTTCACCTCCACCGGGAAAATGATGACCGGACGGTCGAGTCAGACCGCGACGATTCTACCAAACGGCGAGGTGCTGATTGCAGGCGGCGTCGATTCGCTGCTGAATCTCCTGAACAGCGCGGAACTCTACAACCCGAGCGCCGGAACGTTCGCTGCGACAGGGAATATGAATCAAAAGCGGTTCCTTCATGTCGCGATAGCGTTGCTGAGCGGGCAGGTGCTGATTGCGGGCGGCAGCGGCCAGGCCAGCGCCGAGCTGTATAATCCGCCCACGGGCAAATTCACCATCACCGGCAGCATGTCGATCGCACGCGCGTTCCCGTCGGCCGCAACGCTGCAGGACGGCCGCGTTCTGGTTGCGGGCGGCGAGGGCTACAACGGCGCGATCCTTCAAAGTGCCGAGCTCTACAACCCCATCACCTCCAGGTTCAGCGCGACCGGCAACATGAACCGCGCGCGCCTTACGAATACCGCGACGTTGCTTCAGTAGGAAAGCTGGACGGGGGTGCCCCCGCCCTCGCACTCCACGCTCTCTCGAAGCCGGAATTCTACTCAGTCCGACGGAATCGGAATCGCTTGAAAAGGGTCATCTCAGCGAATGTCGTGCCGGTATCGCTTGATCGATTCGCGTTCGTGTTGTTCAAGCCGAAGTTGTGGGGCAATGTCGGCGCGGCGGCTCGCGCGCTCAAGAACATGGGATTTTCCGACCTGCGATTGGTCGCGCCGCCGCGCAACCGCGACTGGCGCGCGGCTCTGGCGATGGCCGTGCACGGGCGCGACGTGCTGGAGGCTGCGACGGTTTTCCCGGCACTCGCGGAGGCCGTCGCGGATTGCGGCCTCACGGTCGGAACGACCTGCCGAAGCGGCTTGTATCGGAGCGCCGCGAAGCCGGTTCGCGAGGCAGCAGCCGAATTGATCGGCATGAGCGCGGCGAACCGGCTGGCGATAGTCTTCGGCCCCGAGGATTTCGGACTCACCAATCGCGAGCTCAAGCTCTGCCAGCGCCTGATGACGATTCCCGCCGATCCCGGCTATCCGTCGCTGAACCTCGCACAGGCCGTGATGGTCGTGGCGTACGAATTGATGATCGCGCGCGCTGCGAGCGCCGATCGCGAGACGCCCGCGCTGGCCTCGATGTCCGAAGCTGATGCGATGCTCGCGCGGATGACCGATGCGCTGCTCGCGATTGGTTTTCTGCCGCAGCACAATCCCGACCACATCATGTTCGCGGTGCGCGCGATGCTCGGGCGCAGCGGAGTGACGCCGCGCGAGTGCGACATCCTGAACGGAATCGCGCGCCAGATCGGATGGTTCGCGGCGGGAGGCCGCGAGACGATCGACTCCAAGCGCCGGGCCGGCAGGAAAATCCGGTAGAGCGCTATCACGGGTCTTCAATCCGAGGGCGCCGACTGCACTGGTCGCTGCCGAACGAATCCGCGATAATTGGTGTCGGCTCCGGGAGCGATTCTGATGGCGGAAATAATCTACCTCCGCGAGTTTCGCGGCGAGCGCCGCCGAATCCGCGTTGCGCAGCGCGAAAACCTCGAGCGCGCCGTGCAGTTGCTCGCGGAAAATCTGGCCGACGCGGCCGAGCAACTCGCGGCCGCCGCGCCCTCTGAACAGTCGGAGCTGCTCGATCGCGTCGAGAAGCTCGCCGCTCTTATCCGCTACGGCCGGCGGATGCTCGGCGAAGTGCAGGAGAATGAAGTCTCGGCGACGAAGTAGCGATCGCGCGCCGCGATTTGCCGCCGCGGCCTAAACAAATGCCGATCGCGGAGGACCTGAACTTGCGGATTGTGGGTGTCGAGCCCGGCGACACGGTCGCCGGCGCGCAAGCCCTTACGCTTCGCACTACCCGCGGCGAAATCGCGATACTCCTGCACGCGGCGCAAAATCCCGCCGGCGCCGTGGTATGCGTCAGCGGTGCGATCGGCGGACTCGACGGTCCCGCAAAGCTCTACCCGCGCCTGGGCTCCGAGTTGCCGGGCGTGCGAATCAGCGTCGCGCGGATTGATTACCGGGCGCCGGGCGAATTCGGCGAATGCGTGCTCGACGCGATGGCGGCGATGAGCTTTCTCAAGGGCATCGGGTATCGGCGCGTGGCCATCGTAGGACACTCGTTCGGCGGGGCGGTCGCGATCAATGCCGGCACGCTCGGCGCGCTCGTGACCACGGTCGTGGCGATTTCGACTCAACTCGGCGGCGCCCACGTGGTTGAGGACCTGGCGCCGCGTCCGCTGCTGCTGGTCCACGGCGCCGCCGATACGGTACTCTCCGACGAGGCCTCGCGGTTCGTGTACGCGCATGCGCGCGAGCCGAAGACGCTCAAGATTTTTCCCGGCGCGGACCACGGATTGTCCCAGGTCCGCGATCAACTGTTCGAGCTCGTGCGGAACTGGATTGTCAATAATTGTTGACGCAGCGGGGCGGTATCGCCGCCGCTCGTCGATCGAAGGAGGCGGTTCTCATGGCAGAGCAAACGATCCCGGTTGATATAGGAAAGACGCTCGAGCTGCTCCAGGGCTTCCTGGGGAGCGCGGCCCTGAAGGCCGGTCTGGACCTGGAGGTCTTCACCCATATCGCGAACGGTACCACCACGCCCGAGCAGCTCGCGGCGGCCAAGAAGACCACCGTGCGCGCGATGCGGATTCTCTGCGACGCGCTGGTCGCTCACGGCGTGTTGAACAAAAGTGACGGGCGTTACAGCCTGCCCGCGGCGAGCGCGCTCCTGCTGGTCAAGGGCTCCCCCGCCTATATGGGCGCGATGTCCAAGATAATGGCCGCCTCGCCGATCTGGGAGGGCGCAGGCAGGCTGACCGAGATCGTCAAGGCCGGGCATCCCGTGTCCGATCAGGTCGAGATTCACGACAACCCTTTCTGGATGGAGTTTTCGCGCGCCTCGCGACAGATTGCCTCGATGTCGGGAGTGGTGCTCGCAGAAGCAGCAGCCGAGCTGTTCGGGGCCGCCGGACCCAGGAAGATCCTGGACATCGCGTGCGGGTCGGGGATGTACGGGTTCAGCGCGCTGAAACGATTTCCCGAGGCGCGGCTCGTGTCGGTCGACTGGCCCGGAGTGCTGAAGCTCGCCGAGCCGACCGCGGCGCAGATGGGGATCAAGGATCGGGTCGAGTTCCGCCCGGGCGATATTTTCGATGCCGATCTCGGGCAGGGCTACGACCTGGTGCTCGCCGCCAATATCTATCATCACTTCAACCTCGGCCGATGCGCCGATTTGAGCCGCCGGCTGCATGCGGCGAGCGCTCCGGGTGGCTTCCTGATGCTGGTCGATTTCGTTCCCGACGACGGGCGCGAGAAGGATCGCTTCGCGCTGAACTTCGCGCTCACGATGCTGCTCGCGACGAACGAAGGCGACACTTACACGCTTCCCGAATATCGCCGGGCCCTGGAGGCCGCAGGCTATCGCGACGTGACGCTGAAAGTGATCGCCGGGCCACGGCCAACGCAGGTAATAATCGCGCGCGCATAGACGCGCCGCGGGGGCGTTCACACAAATTGCTCATCCGCGATACAATGAGTCGATGGCGAGCGGACTGAAAATCGCGGTCGTAGGCGTCACCGGCGCCGTCGGTCAGACTACGCTTAAGCTTCTCGACGAGCGCAAGTTCCCGGTCAGAGAGCTGCGCGCATTGGCCTCCGAGCGATCGGTCGGGAAGCGCATCGCCTTCAAGGGCGAATCGATCCCGGTTGAGCGTCTCGATGCCGATTCATTCAAGGGCGTGGAGTTGGCCTTCTTTTCGGCCGGTTCGGGCCAATCGCGCGAGTTTGCTCCGATCGCGGTGAAAGCCGGCGCGATCGTGGTGGACAAGTCCAGCGCGTTCCGGATGGATCCCGAAGTTCCGCTGGTAGTGCCGGAAATCAACGGCGCCGCGGCCCGGCGCAATAGGGGAATCATTGCGTGTCCGAATTGCACGACGATCGTCGCCGTGATGCCGCTGAAGCCGATACACGACGCGGGCGGCCTGCGCCGCGTGGTCGCCACCAGCTTCCAGGCCGTGTCGGGGGCCGGCGTCAACGGCGTGTCCGCGCTGCGCGAGGAGACGCTAGCGTGGGCTCGTGGTGAGACGATCACGCCGAAATACTTCCAGCATCAGATCGCCTTCAACCTGATCCCGCATATCGACAAGTTCATCGAGGGCGGGTACACAGGCGAGGAGATGAAGCTCGTGAACGAGGTCCGCAAGATCCTCGATTTGCCGGACCTGCTGGTCTCGCCGACGACCGTGCGCGTACCCGTCTTCACCGCCCATTCGATCGCCGTCAACGCCGAGACGGAGCGGCCCGTCAGCGTGGCGAAGGCGCGCGAGGCGTTCGAGCGCTTCCCCGGAATCCGGGTCTTCGACGATCCGGCGCACAATCGCTACCCGATGCCGATCGTGGTCGAGGGTCAGGACGACTGCTTCGTAGGACGAATCCGCGAGGACTTGAGCTGTCCCAACGCGCTCAATTTCTGGGTGGTCGGAGATCAGCTGCGCAAAGGCGCCGCCCTCAACGGTATCCAGATCGCGGAGCTGCTATTCGCTTAGCAGAGTGTTAGAAAAGCGGCGAACGACCGAATTCGATTCCATTGCCGTCAACACCATGCGTGAAAGCTGGCCGCTTTCCTTCTGCTAGAATCGATTCGTGCAGGGTAAACGGATCCTGATCGTAGGAGCAGGCGGCCTCGGAGTGCCCGCCGCGCTGGCGCTTGCCCGCGGCGGCGCCGGCCAAATCGGGCTGGTCGATCCCGACCCCGTGGAACTATCCAATCTCGCCCGACAGATTATCTATCGCGGGCAAGACATCGGATCACCGAAGGTCGATGCGGCCGCTCGGCATCTCGGGCGGAAATTTGGCGGACTCGAGATTGAAGCACATCATTGCGAACTGGACTCGCGCAACGCCGCTCATCTGATCGGCGCTTACGGCTTCGTGATCGATGCGACCGACAATCCGGCTGCGAAATTCCTGATCAACGATGCCTGCGTCGCGTCGCGCCGTCCGTTCGTTTACGGCGGCGTGCTGGGACTCACGGGACAGGCGATGACGGTCTTGCCGGCGCAGACCGCGTGCCTCAGATGCCTGTTCGAGGAACCTCCTGACCAGAGCGAGATCGCGAGCTGCCGCGCGGCTGGAATCGTCGGTCCGGTCGCGGGCGCGATTGGCGAGGTGCAAGCGCACGAGGCGCTCCGGTGGCTTCGCGGCGCGGCGCCCGCGCTCATTCTCAGTGGCAGGATTCTGACTTATGACGCCGCAGAGCCGCGGGTCCGCGTGATGCCGATCGAGCCGCGCCGCGGATGCGCCTGCGGCGCCGCCCGGCGCGCCGACGGCGTGGTGGAGGCTTAACGCCGGCGGGGGCGATGCGCTCACACGGTCGGTGCGGCGCTCTCCGAGCCCGGAGGCGACGCGGTCGGGGCCGCTGTTGCCTCGCGCACGTGAAACTTGCCCCGCCAGAAGAGATCGAGGTCCAGGTCCGGGTCCGGAAAGACCGCATCGCGCTCCATCGTCTCGCGCGCGAATTGCCATTCCTCAGGACCGGGTTCTGCGCCGGCGGCCATCTGCTCGGCGATCGCGGCCATCCGCTTGAAATCGTTGAAATGGAAATGCGCGCGCTGCTCGGCGTGATCGCGGGTCGACCAGTTGTTGATCATGAAGGTCCAGTCAGAAGCGCCGAGCAGCAGCAGCTCGCGCATCGCCTGGCGCACGACCTGGGCGATCGCGGGTGCGATCTCCCGCCCGTTCAGGAGCGCGCCGAGGCGCTGCATCGTAGCTTCCGCCTCGTAGATGTTGTCCCACACCCACCTGCCATCCTCGCGGGTCCATGTGCTGTGATCGTTGTTGAGGCCCCATGAGGACTCGCGCAATTCGATTCGCGCGCTCGGCCGGTTCGCATCGAAGTATTGCGCGGGCGTCTCGAGTGTGACCGGCTCCCCGTGCGCGAGCCGAACCACCTGTTCGAGCCACGCGACGCCCTCGAACCACCAATGGCCGAACAGTTCGGCGTCGAAGGCGGCGACCACCGCGCCGCGCTCGCCGGTGACGTGATGATTGTATCCAAGCGAGTCGCGGACGACGGTCAGGAAATGGCCGGCGTGGGCGCGGACCCGGTTGAAAGCCCGCACCGCGTCGTACTCGTCCTTGTGCTCCATCGCGACCCGCGCGCCGCTGACTCTCCATAGCCTGAACTTTCCATGCTCGGTCCTTTTGTGGAAATCGAGATAGAGAAAGTCGCCCGGATAGCCCCATTCGGACTGCCATATCAGTTTGCTCAGCGCGAAGTCGCGAGTGTAGACGCAGAGCGCGCGCGCGGGATCGTCGAACCCTCCCAGTTGATGCAGCCGCAGTGTCGAGTTGTTCTGGAACGAGGGCGGACTGGTCTTGAGTTGGGGCTGCATCGATGAAGAAATAGTCGATTCCGGCTTCGCGCAGAAAATCGTCGATGCCGGCGCGATTCTCATCGGCGGGCTTTCCGTTCCCCGGCTGCCAATGGCCCGCCGGCCGATAGCCGCATTCCGGAAGCCAGAAGCCGCGCGGAGTGGCGCCGAAATGGCGCTGAAAGATCCGCACGCCAAGCTCGATTTGCGCGCGCACGTTCTCATCCATCCCGATGAGCGGCAGGTAACCGTGGGTCGCGCCCGAGGTCATCAACTCGAATGATCCAGCCTCGGCGGAGCGCCGGAAGGCGCCTGGTAGATCCTCGCCGAGGTTGTCGGAGAAGTAGTCGAGCGCGTTGGCGTAATAGTCGCGCCACATCCGCTGCAAGCGCGCGAGCCCGATCTCTCCCCGGCTTTCGCGCGACGCGCGTTCTTCTTCGGCGATTCGGGCATGCGTCGCGAGATAGTTCTTGAAGCCGCGCTTGAAGCGCGGATCGGCGAGCTGATCGAGCAGCACCGGCGTGAAGCTGACCGCGAATCGCGGATGTGTTCCGGTTCTGCCGAGCCGGGCCGCCATCTCGAGCAACGGCTGGTAGGTCTCCGCCGCGGCCTCGTACAGCCAATTCTCCTCCATCGGATCGTGGCCGAGGCCATACGGCAGATGGCAGTGCAGAACGATTATCAGGCTGCCGAGGTTTTCGGCCACTGTGGAACGAGCCTCCGAAGGGGCCGAAATGTTCAGCGTTGCATCGCCTGGAACAGCAGCGGCGTCGCCTCGGCCATCACTTCGCCGACGATCTCGGAGAGCGGCTTGCCGGGGGTTTCGAGTTTCCCGGCCAGCGACTTGAGCACCGCCAGATAGTGGTCCTTGGTATGCTCGCTTATCGAAGCGAGACGATCTTCCATCGCCGCGACGTAACGTCGATGGAGTTCACGGATTTCAAGGTCCTTGGGGTTCGAGCATTTCTTCGCCGCCGCCATTTTGACTCCCGCGACTTCCGAGCGCGTTGTGTTTCGGTGAATAGTAGCAAGATCGGAACAACCGCGCGACGCGGCGCGTTTCGGAGGCTCGAGATCCCCCTGTCATTCCGAGCGTTGCGCGAGGAATCTCATGCCACGCAAGCTTCGCTTAGATCCCGCCACTTGGGATTCAGCGTCACGACCACGGAATGACACTAGGGAAACGTACGGCGCGGCGGGCCGCTACTTGCCTCGCGGCGTGGACGTCGCCTTCGGTTTGGGCGTCGGAGTCGGCTCCGGGACCGTTCCGCTCAATGCCACTTTGAGCGGCTTGGCGGTCGCGTCGTTGGCGATCGTGAGCGCGCCGCTTTGCTCGCCCGACTTGGCCGGCGCGAACGCCACCGCGATCGTGCAGCTCCAGTGCGCCGCCAGCGTGCTCCCACAACTGCTGGCTGCCTTGAACGAGCCGGTGGTTGCGATTCCGCTTATCTTGAGCGGCACGTCCTGCCGGTTAGCCAGCGTCACAAGTTGTGCTCCGCTCGTCGTCCCCATCTTCTGCGAAGCGAACGAGAGCGCGCCCGGCGCCGCGAATACCTCCTGCGCCGCGGCGGCGCCGACTCCGGCCAGCGCGACGGTCTGGGGATGATGCAGCGGATCGCCGACATCGTCCTCAACAGTGAGTATCGCGGTCTGCTTGCCGGTCCCGGTCGGCGAGAAGACAACATTGATCGTGCAACTCTTGTGGGGCGCGATCGTGCCGGCGCAGTTGTCGGTCTCGGCAAACGCCTCGCTGCTGCTGGTGACGCCATAGACCTGCACCGCGGTTTTCGAGGTGTTGGTGACGGTCACCTTCTGAGCCGAGCTGACGCCGCCGATCGCATTAGCGCCGAAGGACAGCGAGTGCGGCGCAACCGCCGCAACCGGCGTCGGCAACACGGGCGGTGGCGGCGGCGGCCCCGGTGGCCGTATCGGCCCGGGCGTCGGAGTTGGGGTTGGCGCGCCGGGCAGCGTCGGGGTGGGTGTGGAAGTCGGCGTCGGAGTCGGGGTTGGCGTCGCGGGCGTACTGGCAACAAGGCTAAATTTGGTAACGAAGGCGTTGCCCAAGCCGCCGCCGCCTGTGGTCTGGAAAGCACCGGCCGTGGTGGGAAAATTCGGGCCCGCTTCCCCGGTTACGTAAGCGTATCCTGAGCCATCGACCGCGATGCCGTTGTTGCTAGCGTCCAGATAGGTCGAGTAGACCAGGGCCGAGCCACTCGCGTTCAGCTTGGTAACGAAGGCGCCGCCGGGTGTGGTCTGGAAAGCACCGGCAGTGGTCGGGAAGTCGGTCGAGGACGTAGCGCCCGTCACGCAGGCGTTGCTTGAGCCATCGACCGCGATGCCGTTGCCCCCGTCGTTGCCGCTGCCGCCCAGATACGTCGAGTAGACCAGGGCCGAGCCACTCGCATTCAGCTCGGTAACGAAGGCGTTGAAGGCGCCGCCGAGTGTGGTCTGGAAGGCACCAGGAGTGGTTGGAAAGTTGGTTGATGAGGTACTCCCCGTTACGTAGGCGTTGCCTGAGCCATCGACTGCGATGGCAAGGCCCGAGTCCTGGCCGCTGCCGCCCAGATTCGTTGAATAGACCAGGGCCGAGCCAGTCGCATTCAGCTTGGTAACGAAAGCGTCGTAGGGGCCGCCGGATGAGGTAATCCCCGTTACGTATGCGTCGCCTGAGCCATCGACCGCGATGCCGTTACCATAGATGACGTCCAGATAGGTCGAGTAGACCAGGGCCGAACCGCTGGCATTCAGCTTGGTAACGAAGCCGCCGCCGAATGTGGTCTGGAAAGCGCCGGCTGTGGTGGGAAAGTTGGGGGCCGCAATTCCCGTTACGTAGGCGTTGCCTGAGGCATCGACTGCGATGGCCCTGCCCTCGGGCGCGAAGCCAACGCCCAGATATGTCGAGTAGACCAGGGCCGAGCCAGTCGCATTCAGGCTGGTAACGAAAGCGTCGTAGGGGCCGCCGCCGTATGCGGCCTGGAAAGCACCGGCCGTGATGGGAAAGTCGGTCGAACCCGTATACCCCGTTAGGTAGGCGTTACCCGAGCCATCGACCGCGATGCCGGTGCCATGATCGCCGTAGCCCGCGCCCAGGGCGTTGCCGCTGCCGCCCAGATAGGTCGAGTAGACCAGGGCCGAGCCACTCGCATTCAGCTTGGTAACGAAGGCGTTCCCTTCGGTGACGTTCCCTTCGTTGTTGAGTAGTGTGGTCTGGAAAGCACCGGCCGTGATGGGAAAGTCGGTCGATGTCGCAGAACCCGTTACATAGGCGTTGCCGGAGCCATCGACCGCGATGGCGAGGCCCACGTCGTAGCCGCTACCGCCCAGATAAGTCGAGTAGACCAGGGCCGGGTCGATCACCAGCGGCTGGCTACGGTCGTAGTCGGCCACTTGGAAGCCGACCCGACGCTTGCCCGTAAGCACAAATCTACCGGCCATTGTCCGCCTGCGGCCGTTGATTTGTTGATAGACTAACGGCGCCCGCTCGACTACATCGCCGCCGGCGGTGTGCACGATCAGATCGCCGTGGGGGTCCAGCTTCAGGCCCTGCTGCCCGGCGAAGCCCAGCCCGATCGCTTTGGGGTCCGCACCCGGCGAGACCACGAAGTCGTATTCCAGCCGCCGCTGTTCGCTGCTGCGATAGATCAGGTCCACACCGGGATAAACACCCTGATACCTGACCTCGGCGTAGGTGGGAACATTGGTGTGCCACTTCCTGGAATCTCGGCCCACAAGGTAGTTGGCCTTGCCCGGAAGCTGGTCGAGGCCGCTGATTTGCGGATCGCGATTTGCCCCCTCCAGACTTACCCGCAGCACTGCGACCTTGCCCTGCTCGGCTTTTTTGCCGCTGGTCTTCAGGGCGGCGCGGCGCAGACCTCCGCGCAAGCCCCCGGCAGCCGCGTCCGGCGCCGGTTTGCGCAATGTGAGTACGGCGTCGGTCGAGGTCAGGAACAAGGAGTAACCATCACCGCGCGAGAGGAACTTCACGCGCTTGTCGGTCTGGCCCTGATTGGCCTCGAAGCTCAGCGGCAGCTTGCGGTAGTTGCTGAGAATCGAAGGGTCGGTGGCGCGGGGCAGCGCTTGGTCACGCCGCTGAGCGGCGGTCCGCTCCGCCTTCGGCGAGTTTGGCGCGACTGACTGCGTTGCGTTCGATCGATATGTGAAAAGTGCTGCTGCCAGGCACGTCGGGCCCAGCAGCGCGAGAGCCGCCGCGATGCGCTTCATGCAAACCCTCCCCCAGGCGTATGTAGAGATGGGGCGTTCTCGAAGAGTTCGCCCTCCTGCCGAACGAAGCGTGTACCACGCGCGACGTGGGATTGTCAAAAGCGACTACAATCTCCTATTTTCGGAGCAGAAACGGAGCCAGATCGGTCGCGTCGCGCAGACTCAGAACAGGTAGCGGCGGGTGTTGATGCTGATCAACACGCCCATCGCCGCCATCATCACGATTAGCGACGATCCGCCGTAGCTGACAAGCGGCAGTGACAGTCCGACCACGGGCAGCACCCCGCACGCCATCGCCACATTGATCGCGACCTGCCAGAAGACCAGCGCGGTAAGGCCCACGGCGAGCAGCGCGCCGAAGCGATCGCGGGCGTGACGCGCGATCCAGACGCCGCGCGCCACAATCCCCGCGTAAAGCGCGATCAGCAGGATCGAGCCGGCGAAGCCGAATTCCTCGGCGAACACCGAGAAGATGAAGTCGGTGGTCTGCTCGGGCAGAAAGTTGAGCCGCGCCTGCGTGCCCTTGAGAAAGCCCTTGCCCCACGGGCCCCCGCTGCCGATCGCGATCTCCGACTGGATAACGTGATAACCCGATCCGAGCGGATCGGATTGCGGGTCGAGGAAGCTCACCAGCCGCTGCCGCTGATACGGCTTCAGGTAATGCCATCCGACGGGCGCGGCGAGCATGCACACCAGCGAGAGTCCGACCAGCGTCCGCAGGTTGAGTCCGCCGGCGAAAATCAACGTGGCGGCGATCGCGAGCATGATCAGCGCGGTGCCGAGGTCCGGCTCCTTAAGAACCAGCCCAACCGGGAGCATCACGAGGATTCCCGGGATGATCAACTGATGCAGCCTGATGCCGCCCTTGGGAGGTTCCTCGCGCAGATAGCGGACCATCACCAGCACGATCGCGAGCTTGACTATCTCCGAGGGCTCGAGCTTGAAGAGTCCGAGATCGATCCATCGCCGCGCGCCCATCCTGGAATGGCCAATCACGGACAGCGCGCCAAGCAGCGCCAGCGCAATCCCATACAGCGGATAGGCGTAGGTCGCCAGCGCGCGATAGTCGAGCAGCACCGCCGCGACCATCAGGATTAGTCCGGCCGCGATCCACGACAACTGCCGAATTAGCAAGGGATGGAACGGGCGATGAGGCCCGGTGTAGGAGGCGCTGAAAATGCTCAGCATGCCGACCACGATCAATCCGGCCACCAGCCCAAACAGGGTCCAGTCGAAGTGATAGGCGAGCCGGCGGTCAATTACCGCCATCAGCGCTGGTGCTCCCGGTTGGTCTCGTCGTTGGCCTCGTTCGTGATGTGGCCGCCGGCGGCGTCGTCGTCTACAAGTTCTCTGGCGGTCGAGGCTTTCGTCATCTCGGGCTGGATCTCCTCGCTCTCGGGATACAGCTCGAAGAACTTCTGCATCACGTCATGGACCGGCGGCGCCGCCGCCGATCCGCCGTGTCCGCCGTGCTCGACGAGGCACGCGATCGCGATCCGCGGATGATCCTTGGGGGCGAACGCGATGAACCAGGCGTGATCGCGCAGTCGCTCAGGCTCCTTGTCTTCAGACACGCGGCTGCCCTGCTCCTCCTTCACCACCTGCGCCGTGCCGGTTTTGCCGCAGACCGTTATTCCGGGGAGCTGCGCCTTGTGGGCGGTGCCGCCGGCAGCGTTGACCACGCCGTCCATCCCGTCACGCACCGTCTCGAGCACCTCGGGATCGATATCCACCCGCCCCTCGATCTCCGGTGGGTAGCTCTTGGACACGCTCCCGTCGGGACCCTCCACGAATTTCACGAAGTGCGGCTTGTAGCGGATACCGCCGTTTCCGATCTCTTCGGCGAGCTGCGCCAATTCGAGCGGCGTGACGTTCACGAAGCCCTGGCCGATCGCGACTGACAGCGTTTCGGCCGGATACCATCGCTCGTGGAACCGCCTCTGTTTCCAGGCCGAGGAGGGCACCACTCCGCCCTTCTCATTGTCGAGCTCGATTCCGGTCGGCGTGCCGAACCCCAGCAGATGGGCCCATTTTGCGAGCCGGTCGATACCCAGATGAATCCCGACATTGTAGAAGAACACGTCGCAGGACTCGACGATCGCGCGATGCAGCGCGACGCCGCCGTGTCCCTGCTTGCGCCAGCATCGATATTCGCGGTTCCCGTACCATATCCCGCCGGGACAGAAATACGAGGTATGAGTGGTGAGCGTGTGCTCCTCCATCCCGGCGATCGTGTCGACCAGCTTGAAAGTTGATCCGGGTGGATAGGTTCCCTGTATGACGCGGTTCTGCAAGGGATGGTCGGGATCGGTCATCAACTTGCGCCATCCGGGGCCGGTGATACCGCCGGCGCCGAACAGGTTGGGATCGAAGGCCGGATGGCTCACCATCGCGAGGATCTCACCGGTATTCGGATCGAGCGCGACCAGCGCTCCGGCCCGATCGCCGAGCGCCTGTTCGGCCGCTTGCTGAAGGTCGAGATCGATCGTCAGCACGATACTCTGCCCGGCATGGTCGGGCACTTCGCCCAGCAGACGCAGCCGCCGGCCGACCGCGTCGACCTCGATCTCCTGGCCGCCGCTGGCGCCGCGCAGAAACGGCTCCCATCCGCGTTCCAGCCCGAATTTCCCGATCTCGTCGCCCATGTGATAGCCGCTGAGCTTCACGAGATCCTTCTCAGTCGTCTCGCCCACGTAGCCGAGCAGATGAGCCGCCAGATTGCCGTAGAGGTAATGGCGGCGGGGAGTGACCTGCAGGCTCACGCCCGGCAGGTCGAGTTGATGGACCTCCAGGGCAACCACCTGCGGCCAGGTCAGCCGCTCCTCGACTGTGATCGGATCGTAGGGCGGACGGCCCTCGTCCTCGGCCTGGCTGATCGTGCCGGCGATATGGTCTCCGCCGAGCAGGGTTTCCAGCTTCTCGATCGTGGCGGACAGATCGGTGATGTCTTCGGGTACGACGACCGCGTCGAAGGTCGGCAGGGTATCAACCAGCGGGCGATGACGGCGATCGAAGACGATTCCGCGCGGCGCCGGGACCCGCAGGGTCCGAATCCGGTTGCGATCCGCCAGCTCGCTCATCGCCTGGCTCCGGATTACCTGGAGGTAGTAAAGGCGTACGGTGAGTACGGCCAGCGCCGTAAGCATCATCGCCGAGAGCGCGACCAGGCGCGGTTCCAGCCTCGGAACGGCCTGGCTTTTACGCCGGCGGAAGAAACCAGCCACTGTCAGTGATCCCAACCATCAATCTACTCGCGCGCGTTTCTCGGAGGCAATCCGAACAGCAGTTTGCCCCGCCTGAGAAGCGCGAAGACCGGCGGCGCCAGCAGCGCCGTGATCAACGCCTGAATCGCGATCCGCTGCGCGACGGTGGCGTTCGTGCGCCACAACGCCCCCTGGTCAGATGATAGCATCATGGAGCCTGCCGAGTTGACCAGGGCGCCGGCGAAGACCGTGATCGCGCCGACCAGATCGCTGGTCGCCAACAGACGGCCCGAAATTTCGTAAGAGATGAAGAAGACCAGCGTGACAGTGAAAGCGTTGAGTCCGATCTGCGAGCCGGAAAGTGCGTCGGTCGCATAACCCATCAGGAACGCCAGCAGGGCCGCCAGCGCGCTCGGATGCCTCAAACCCAGGTCGACCGACAGGATCAGAATCAAATGAGGCATGTAGGACCTGATCGGGAAGGCCAGCGGAAGGATGGTCTGGAGCGCCAGCGCGGCGAGCGTAGCGGCGGCGAACAGCGCTAGCAGGCGCACGAAGGCATCAGCCCTTGTCTGGTTCGACGATTTTCGGCGGCTGCGCCGTCACCACCAGCACCTGCTCGAGGCGCCTGAAGTTGACTGCCGGGTTGACGTCGACACTCAGGAACAACCCCGGACCCTCGCGCCGCACCGCGCTTACGTATCCCACCAGCAGGCCGCGCGGGAAAATTCCGTCCAGCCCGGACGTCACGATCGGGTCGCCGGGTTTCAGGTCGTCCGCGCGGTCCACATATTTCATGGTGAGACCGTCGTCGAGCACGCCGGCGATAATCCCGCGCGCACGCGAGCGCTGGTCAAAGCCGTCGAGCGCAGAGTTGTGGTCGTCGATCAGCAGGACGCGCGATGCGTGCGGACTGGTCGCGATCACTCTTCCGACCACGCCCTCGCGCGATAGCACCGCCATCCCGGGCTTGAGGCCGCCGTCGGAGCCGCGGGCGATTACCAGGGTGCGCGAAAGCCCGGTCGCATCGCTGCCGATCACGTCGGCGGCCACCGCGTCGAGCTGGAGCGCATTCCTCAGATCGAGCATCGCGCGCAGGCGATCGTTCTCCGCCTTGAGTTCGGCGCTCTGGGCGCGCTCCACGCTCAGCTGGTCGAGTCGCGCCTTGAGCCTGTCGTTCTCGCGCCGGACGCCGATCAGATCGAGGTATTCGTGGAAGAGCTGGACCGAGCCTTCGGCCAGCGCCGCGCTGCCGGCCTGGATCGGCCGCAGCGCCTCCATCACCAATGATTCGGGAGCCGCGATGCGATCGGAAGGGCGAACTCCGATGGAAAGCAGATGCAGAGAGAAGATCAGCAGCGCGCCGCTCACCAGCGCGACGCGGTTGCGCCACAGAAAGGAGTTTTTCACCCGTTTGCGACCCTACCGGGAATCAAACTCCGGCCCTTGGACTGTCCGCTTAGTCGACGGTCACGTCGCGCAACAGCGACAACTCGTCGAGCACCTTGCCCGCGCCCATCACCACCGCGGTCAGCGGATCGTCGGCCAGCGTCACCGGCAAGCCGGTCTCCTCGCGCAGCAGGACGTCGAGGTTGCGCAGCAGCGCGCCGCCGCCGGCCAGCACGATGCCCTTGTCGACGATGTCCGAGGCCAGCTCCGGCGGCGTGCGTTCGAGCGCGATACGGACCGACTCGACCACCTGATGCACCGGCTCCATCAGCGCCTCGCGGATCTCCTCGTCGGTGATTTCGATGATCTTGGGGACGCCCGCCACCAGGTCGCGGCCCTTGATCTCCATGGTCTGGATCTCGTTGCCCGGATAGGCCGACCCGATCGTAATCTTGATCAGTTCGGCGGTGCGCTCGCCGATCAGCAGATTATACTTGCGCTTGATGTGCTGGATGATCGCCTCGTCCATCTTGTCGCCGGCGACCCGCACCGAGCGCGAGAAGACCACTCCGGCCAGCGAAATCACCGCCACTTCGGTGGTGCCGCCGCCGATATCGACGATCATGTTGCCGGTCGGCTCGGTAATCGGCAGCCCGGCGCCGATCGCCGCCGCCATCGGCTCCTCGATCAGATAGACCTCGCGCGCGCCCGCCGATTCGGCGGACTCGCGCACCGCGCGCTTCTCCACCGCGGTGATCCCGAACGGCACGCAGATCACGATACGCGGCCTGGACCAGCATCTTGCGGTTGTGAGTCTTCTGGATGAAGTAGCGTGAGCATGTTCTCGGTGATCTCGAAATCCGCGATCACGCCGTCCTTGAGCGGCCGAATCGCGACGATCGAGCCGGGCGTGCGGCCCAGCATCTTCTTGGCTTCCGCGCCGATCGCCAGCACCCGGCGCGACCCCGCGCGAGTCCTTCTGCACGGCCACGACCGACGGCTCATTGCAGACGATGCCCTCGCCCTTGACGTAAATCAGGGTGTTGGCCGTCCCCAGATCGATCGCCAAATCATTTGAAAACCAGCCGAAAATTGAATTGAATACCACTGAAGTTCAGACTCCTTGCCACCCGCGGCGGTCGAGGAATGGCCCGGCTGCCGCCCAGCTTCCGCCTCCAAACGCGTCCGGCAAAACTGACCGCAAAGCTAACAGAGAACGATCGGGCGTAGCAAGGCGGCATCCTCAATTTGCGCAGCCAAAAGGCGGTTCTGTATGATGGTTTCACGATGTTGAATGCATTTCGCCGGCACGCCTACCCTGGGCAATCAGGGGCATACTCTTCTGATCATCGTTGTGTTCGCCTTTTGGGGTCTCGGCACGGGCTTCTTCAACCAGGTTCACCCGATAGCCTCGGTCGATGGCCGCAAGATTCTGGCGGACGAGGTCGATCGGACGGCCACTCGGATGAGGCGAAGCTTTCAGCAGCTCTACGGCGCCAACTCGGCCGAAGTGCTGAAGCGGATCAATTTCCGCCAGGAAGCGCTCGAGCAGCTAATCGATCAGCAACTGATCCAGCGCGACGCGCTGCGGATCGGGCTGAAATCAGCGACGCCGAACTTCAGAACAGGATCTCATCGAACCACACCTTCCAGGTTGACGGGCAGTTCGATTTCCCGACCTACGAGGCGGTGCTGCGCGATAACGACCTGTCGCCGGCTGAATTCGAGCAGTCCGAGCGCGATGCCATGATCGCCGACTTGCTCCGCCAGATGGTCGAGAACGGGGTGCAGGTCAGCGACCAGGAAGCGCGCTTCGATTTCGACCAGCGCAACGCCCGGCTCGCGCTCGCATACATCGAGGTGCCCTCCGCGCAGTTTGCCGCCAAAGTGACGCCTAACGGCAAGCAACTCGAGGACTACTACAAGAGAAATGGGGAGAAGTTCCGCGAGCCCGAACGGGTGAAGATCGTCTTCGTCGGTTACGATCCCTCGGTGCTCGCCGGGAAGATCAATCCGTCGGACAAGGAGATCGAGGAGTATTACGAAAAGAACAAGGCCGCGGTTTTTACCCATCCGTTCCAGGTCCGCGCGCGCCACATACTGCTGAGCGTTCCCGCCGGTGCGACCGCGAAGGAAAAGGCCGGCATCAAGCACCGGGCCGAGGACATTCTCCGCCGGGTAAAAGCCCATGGCGATTTCAGCAAGCTCGCGGCCCAGTACTCTGACGACAGCGGCAATAAATTCAAGGGCGGCGATCTGGGATTCTTCGGGCGCGGCGAAATGGTGAAGCCGTTCGAGAATGCCGCTTTCAAACTGAAGCCGGGCGAGTTGACGATGGTCGAGACTCAATTCGGCTACCATGTCATCAGGCTCGAGGAATCGAGGCCGGCGCGCGTCGATACTCTCGCCGAGGCGCGGCCGCAGATTGTCGAGGCGCTCAGGCGCAAGGCCGGCGGCGCCATCGCTCGCGGAGCCCTGAATGAGGACCTCGCGGCCGGGCTGGCGGGTGGAGATCTGAAGGATCTCGCCGCCAAGCGCGGACTCGAAGCCGTCGAGACGCCATTCTTCGCAGCCGACGAGCCGGCCAGGGGCGCTGAGAAGAGTCCCGAACTCGCGCAGGCGGCGTTCAAGCTGGAGGAGGGCGAGACTCGCGCCGTCGCCGGCGCCGCCGGCTCGTATCTCGTGAAACTGGTGAAGCGCGAGCCCTCGCGGATTCCACCGCTCACGGAAATCGAGTCGAAGGTGAGCGAGGCGTTCGTGCAGGAGCAAGCCGAGATTGCCGCCCGTGACTCCGCCCAGTCGATACTCAAGCAAATCAAGACGGCCGACGACTTCGCAAAAGTCGCCGCGGCCGACAAACTGCAAGTCCACGATACCGGCGAGTTCGGCAGAGAGGGCGGCGCAGTGCCGCCGATTGGCCGATTCCCGGAGGTGACCGACGCCGCCGGCTCGGTGGTCGAAATCCCCGGCCTGATCGATCGGGTCATGGAACACGGCGGCGATTCGTACCTCTTCGAGGTCTTGAGCCGCAAGCCGCCCGGCGACGAGGCCTGGGAAAAGGACGGACCGTCATTCACCGAACGGATGCTCCAGAGCCGGCGTGAGCAGGCATGGACCCGTTTCGTGGACGGGTTGAAAGAACGCGCCCGGATCAGCATCGACGCCAATCAGCTCGGCCAGACCGCGACCGAGTCCTCGATGTAACGATCGTCCCGCCGCAGAGGGTGCATATCACGATGGAGGAATCGGCGGCGGAAGATCCCGACCCAGCTATCGCGCGCGTGGATACCGGCGAGTTCTTTTTCCCGGGCTCGGGCGTGAGCGCGCTGCTGATTCACGGCCTCACCGGCACTCCCTACGAGATGCGCTATCTCGGCGAACGCCTCGCGGCCGCCGGCGTGAGCGTGCGTGGCGTTCGGCTTGCGGGGCACGCCGGCACGCCTGAAGAGCTGGCCGCCTCCGGTTACGACAACTGGTACGAGAGCGTGGTCAACGGTTTCGAACAACTGCGCCGGCTCGGCGATCCCAATGTGGTGATCGGGCTGTCGGCCGGCGCCGTGCTGGCCGCCAGGCTGGCGCTCGACCAGCGCGAGGAGGTGTCGGGGGTCGCGATGCTCTCTCCGGCGCTGTTCCTCAATCGAGGGAACTCGATCGTTCTTTCAGTGGCAAGGCTGCTGGCCCGCTTGCGCGGCGAATCTACCTGAGCAGTTCAGGCTCCGACATTCATGACGCCGCCGCGCGCAGAATTCATCCGAGTTCGCGCCTGATGCCGCTCAGTGCGCCGATCAACCTGATCGAGCTCTCGGCGACGGTGCGGCCGAGGGTTTCGAGGCTGAGTCAGCCGACCCTGGTCGTTCATAGCCATCAGGATCACGTCTGCCCGTACGATCGCAACGTCGAATTCCTGATGGCCCGTCTCGGCAGCGCGCACAAACGCCTGGTTGAGCTTCAGGAAAGTTTCCACGTCATCACGGTCGATACCGAGAAAGACCGCGTCGCCGCCGAGGTCATCGCGTTTGTCCAGCAGTTCCGCGCCAACCATCCACAGCGCGCGGCAGTTTGAGCCGGGCATCCGGAGAAGCTTTTTCCTGCGTCTCGCGTATGCTTGAGAAGATGAACCGGCTGCACGCACTCACCGCGCTGTTCGCCGCATGCTTCTGCCTGCTCGCCACAATCGCTCCCGCGATCGTGAGCGCCGACGATAACCTGCTGGTCAACGGCGATCTGACCAAGGGGACCGGAGACTCGCCCGATCACTGGGAGAACGAAGGATGGCAGACCGCGGCCGGCGTCACCAGCTTCACCTGGAACCATAGCGGCGCCGCGCCCGCCGAGCTGGAAGTCTCCAACCTCAAACCCAACGACGCGCGATGGTTTCAGAAGCTCCACCTCGATCCCGGCTGGTACCACTTCAGCGCCGAGATGCGCGCCGAGGGGGTCGCCGCGAACATTACCGGGGCCAATCTCAGCATCACCGAAGACGGAATCATCTCCGAAACGCTCAACGGCACTACCGATTGGAAGACGGTCGGATTCTATCTCAAGATCGACAAGTCGGGCGCCGATGTCGTGCTTGCCTGCCGGGTGGGCGGATTCGCCGCCCTCAACACCGGCAAGGTGTTCTGCCGCGACCTGAAAGCGGTCAAGGTCGATCAGCCCGGCGATGCCGGTCCAAGGTACGACCTCGATGTCGCTCGGGGCGTGACCCAGCCGGGCGAGGAAGGGTCGTCGTTGACTGCCTCGTCGGGGACGGCGAACAACACCTCGCAGGTCACGGTGCTCTTTCTTGCCTCACTCGCGGTGCTGATCGGACTGTTCGTATCGCGCGGCAGCGAGACGAACCTGGCGAAGGTGCTGGATCGGATACGCAGGCAGGCGGCGCATCGTGCTCCTCAAGCAAGGCCGCAGGCTCCCGGCGAGCAGCCGCGCCGCGAGATCGAGATCGCTCTTTTCATGGTATGCCTGCTGAGCTTCGCCTACTTCTATCAGGCCTCGGATCACAGCACCGCCTCGCGAATCGATCTGATCCGCGCGCTGCTCGAGCGGCGCACGCTATGGATCGACGGATACGCCGGCTACAACACCGCCGACATTGTGGAGCTGCACTCCCACATTTATTCCAACAAAGCTCCCGGCGGAGCGTTCACCGGTCTCCTGCCGTGGACCCTCGTCACAGGATTCCTCAGGATCTTCTCGTCGCCGCCGAGCGGATTCTACTGGGCCTTCGCCACCTACCTGACCACGGTCTTCACCGTAAGCCTGATCGTCGCGATGATGGCCGTGGTCGTCTATCGCTTCGCGCTGATGCTTGGCACGAGCGCCACCCGCGCGGTGGCCTTGGCGCTGACGCTCGCGTTCGCAACTATCATGTTTCCCTACGCGACCGAGTTCACCTCCGAGCCGATCGCGGCGTTTTGCACGTTTCTGGCGTTCTATCTGCTCGCCCTGCCCCAGAACGAGGGCGATCCCTGGTGGCGAAGCCTCATTCCCGGTCTTCTGGCCGGATGGGGCGTTCTCTGCGACTATCCGACCTTCCTTCTGGCGGCCACCGTCGGCGGTTACGCGATATGGAGGCTCAAGGGCTGGCGGAAAATCCTGACCTTCATGGCGGGGGCCGTGGTCGTCGCGGACCTGCTGATGGCCTACAACAAGTTCGCGTTCGGCAGCGCCACCTTCCTGAGCTACGAGGCCTACATGCTGCCCGGCAGCGACCGCTTCCCGGAGCAGGCCAAGGGCTTTGCGGGCGTGACCTATCCACGGCTGCCGATCCTCTGGGACATCCTGCTCGATCCCCAGCGCGGACTGTTCTTCTGCAATCCCGTGCTGCTGCTGGTGATACCAGGTCTATACTTCTTCTGGCGCCGCAGGGAACTTAAGCCCGAGTTCATTGCAATAGCCATTGCGCTACTCAGTCTCACGATTCTCAATGCCTCATATGGCGACTCGATAATCTACTGGGGCGGCGGGACCGCGGTCGGACCGCGCCACTTCGTGCCGGTGCTGCCATTCGCGGTACTGGCGATGGCTTTCATTCCGGAAGGATGGAACTCGCTGCTCGGCTCGCTCGCGCTGGTGTCGGCATTCCTGATGCTGATGGTGACCGCGGTCGAACCGCATCTGCCGTATGAGTACTCGAATCCGTTCCGCGACTTCGTGTGGCCCGCCTATCTGCGCGGCGATTTTGGCTATGACAAGCTGACCTACTTCGGGGGTCCGCCGATCGCGGGAGACTCGGCCGCCTTCAATCTCGGCAAGTTGATTGGATTGCCCGGCGCTATCCAGTTGTGGCCGCTGGCCGCGATCTGGATCGGAGGCGCGCTCTATCTGGTGAAGACTATCGGACCTGCGCGAATCGCGAGCCGCAGAAATCTGGACCGGGCCGCGGTACTCGCGATCGTCGCGATGGTCGCGCCGCCCACGATCGGCGGGCTGTTCGGGCGAGGCGACGCCGGAAAAACCCACGGCTTGCTCGGATGCTACTACGAGGGTCTTCGCCCGAGCGGATTCCCCGAACATATCCGCCGCGTTGACGAGCTAATCAGTTTCGATAACCTTGCGCAGTTGGGGGCGCTGCCCTCGCCGTCAGCAGTCGTGTGGAGAGGCAAAATCATCGCGCCGGTCGCAGGCCAGTATCAGTTCATGATCACGGTGGACGACCTCGGATGGCTCAACATCGACGGCAAGACCGTGATCGCGGATCCCGGAGATATCGCCAAACCGAACGACGCCGGCAGCATCTACCTCACCGCCGGCGAACACTCGATCGAAACCGGCGAGCGCAATATCTGGGGCGAGGCGTATATGCGCCTCGAATGGCAGCCGCCGGGCGGAGCGCAGCAACTGGTGCCGTCGGAAAACCTGATTCCGGACACCGGTGAGTGCCGTCCCGGCTGAGCGATGAGGTTCCGGAAGATCCGATCAGCGCCGGCAACCGTGATCGCCGTCGGCGCGCTGATGGCGCTTTCGGCTGGAGTCGCGATCGCCGCCCGGCATCCGGGCCATCCGGTGAAGGCGGCCGCCGCGGCGCCTCCGTCCTTAATCGCGCTCAGTCAAATCCACGTTCTTGACGGCCAGCTGGCGCCATTCGCGCTCGACGCGAGGGCCGCGATGCTGGTTGACGCGAAGAGCGGCGCGCTGATTTACGCCTACAACGAGCATCTGCGGATCCCGCCGGCAAGTCTCGCCAAGATCATGACCTTCTACCTGGCACTCGAAGCCCTGCATCGCGGCGCGATCGCGCTCGATACCCAGGTCACCATCAGCGAACAGGCCTGGCGGCTCTCGATGGATCAGACGGTTTCGAGAATGTTCCTCGATGTAGGACAGCGCGTGCCGGTGCGCGATCTGCTGTACGGGCTGATGGTTTCATCGGGTAATGACGCCGCCGTGGCGCTCGCCGAACAACTCGCTGGCAGCAGCGATTCCTTCGTAAAGATGATGAACGACAAGTGCGGCGAACTAGGTTTGCGCGAGACCCGCTTCGCGAGCCCGGACGGATTGCCCGCACCCGACCAGTACACGACCGCATCCGACATGGTGAAGCTCGCGCGCGACGTTGTTCGGCGTTTTCCCGAGGCGTTCACCTATACATCGACCAAGGAATACACTTTCCACAAAATCGAGCAGCGCAATTTCAACACGCTGTTGTTCTATGACCCGCGCGTGAACGGCCTGAAGACCGGCCACGTTGCCGAAGCCGGCTACCACCTGGTGGCGACGGCGAGTTCCAACGGGATGGACCTGGTGTCGGCGGTGATGGGCTCGCCCAGCATGGAGAAGCGCCGCCTCGAGACCGAGAAGCTGATCGACTGGGCGTTCCGCACCTTCGTCAGCGTCGCTCCCGAATGGCGCAACGCGGTGCCGGCCACTATCCGGGCGTACGAAGGCTCGGCCGATAAGGTCGCGATCGCGCCGATCGGAGTGCCGGTCCTGACCGTCGATCGCGCGGATCAAAACAAGGTCGGTGTGTCGAGCGTTATCAGGGCAAAATATCTCGTCGCGCCGGTTCCGAAGGGCGAATCGGTCGGCGAGCTGACCGTGACGGTGAACGGCAAGCCGCGTGCGTCAGTCCCGATCGAGACCAGCATCGCAGTCGGCCGCGGCGGATTCCTCCACCGCCTCGCGGACCGCATCCGATTGATCTTGTAGGAGGGTGTCGCCGAATGCATAACCGACGAATCGCTTCGCGTAGATTCTTCGCCTTCGGCTAGCGCCTAGGCTCAGAATGACAACTGAAGGGCTCCCTCGGTGTCATCGTGAGGTGAGCGTAGCGAAGCCGAAGGATCTACGCGAAGCGATTCGTCCCCTCACGGAATTCTCCGCGAATCGTGCGATCCGAATCTCGGATGGCTACCGGCAACCGCAGGAGCCGCCGCAGCAGCCTCCCGCCGACGAAGCGCGAGCGGCACCCGCCAGGCGCTCGCCGTCGCCCGCCTCGCGCGAGCCCGACGCGGACGCAATCAGTGAAAGCTCGCGTGTGAGCTTCGCGCCGTGACATGAGGGACATTCCGCCCGATCTCGGCCGGGTCTGACGAACGCCTCGAAGGCTCGATCGCATTCCGTACATCGATATTCGTAGATGGGCATCGCGGGTTCAGTCGTAGCAGGCTGTTGAGCAAGCCTCAACAGCCTGCCCCCTGGGCGATCGTAAAACATGGGTAACACTTCAGACCGGCAACATGGGTAACGCGTTTTGCGTAGTGAAGCGCTCGGCTGACAGGGGTCCCTCACGGCAAGAGCATCAGATGCGACTGCCGAGCTCTGCCGTCCGGGAGAAGCAGCCCTGCTCCCTCTTCCAGAGATGGGGAAGAAGCGTGAGAGACCTCCCGCAACGCCGGAAAACCCTTACTTTTCAGCCTCTTACAAAACATTCGTTGACTGCCGGAGCTTGGGCCTCGTATGATGCGGTTCGCTTCATGGAGGTCCCCCTTAACGTGCGAATGATCCTGCCACCCCTGACCCATCGCAAAGCGATCGATCGCAGCCTGGCGACTTTTTTCCGCACCCATCGCCCGGCCGCGTTTAGACACGCGATTTCGGATTTGTGCCGCTATTACCACGTCAAGCGCCCGCGAATCGAATGGTACGAGTACATCGATTGGGGAAAGACCGCCGGCAAGACGATGGAAGACGGCAGAATCCTGCTGGTGCATCCCGAGAACTGGAAGCGCGGGCGTATCTACAAGAGCGAACGGATGTGGGTGCAGATGATCTATCACGAAATGGCCCACTTCCTTTTCTGGGCCGATGCGGAGCGCAAGGCGGAGCTGTTCACGCGCCGGATGGTGCTCGGACTCGGCGATCGATCTACGCGCGGCGCCGCGCGCCGCAGCCCTCTACGATCGAGGCGCACGGGCGGGCCCGGCTCCAGAATCGCGGGCCGCATCAGTCGCGAGCGTGCCGGCGCCGCGCTGCGCCATCGCAGAAGATATCGGCGCGCGTAGCAGGATGGCGCACAAGCCCAACGTCGAGAATCGGTGGTGGGTCGAAACCACCGTCAAGCGCCCCAAGCAGGCCAGGTCCGGTCCGGAGCTGCCGAAGCTGCCGGTCGCGATGGCTTTCTACACCGTCGCGAAGGACTACGAGCAGGATCGTGCGAAAGAAGATCTCACCGACAACAACCTGCGCATCGCGCGCGAGGCCAATCCGCCGCCCGGCGAATGGGCTTACGTGGCGATGACCGAGGAGCATTACCCGGCGCACCTGATCAAGCGGGTCAAGGACAAGTTCGCACTGCCGCGAGAAGCGCGCGGCATCGTGCTCGATCACGGCCGCGTCGTCCGGCTGCTGGTATGCGGTCCGGAATTGGAAGATTGGATGATCGACGTGACGCTCAGCGATGAACCGTCGGTCGACGTCTACGTATGGGGCACGATGTACCGCGAGCGCCTGTTCAGGCGCGCCGAAGACGCGCTGGCTCAGGCCCGGCGATGGGCCCTGAACCTGATAAGCTACCCCCCGCATCGCGACGAGCCGCTACGAGGCGCCCTCCTGTAGCCATCCTGGTGCGTGTATCGCGCCCGATCCGATTCGATCGATCCGCGCTTGTTACGCGGCCGGCAAAGCCCCAGGCGATCGCGTTTACGCGGCCGCCTGATATGCAGACCGAAACGACGCATGGTACTATTGCGGCTCGTGCGCCGATCCGGCGTGCGGACCCAGACGTGAGCGGCGGCAATCCCCAGCAAAAGTTTGACGGGCTGAAGCGCGGCGAGTTTGTCTCGCCTTCCGGTCCGGACCTCGAGGAGACGCCGTGCGACAACGATCGCGAGGGTTCCGCAGCCGCCCAAATCCGGCATAGCGAAGAAGCTCTCAGGGACCAGTTGGCCAGGGAGCGCTCGCTGCGCGAGGAGGCGGAGTCCGCGCGTCAACGGTCGGCCTTTCTGGCCGAGGCGACCCTCCTCCTCAGCTCTTCCCTCGATCTCGCTGCAACCTTCAAGCATATCGCGCAGCTTGCGGTATCCGTGCTGGCTGACTGGTGCGTAGTCGACATGCTCCGCGATGACGGCAAGTCCAAGCGGGTCAGCGTCGCGCACGCGGACCCCACCAAGCTGCGGCTGGCGGCAGACATTGGGCGCCACTACCCGCCCGAACGATGGGCGCATCCGGTGCTTTTGAACGTGCTGCGCGACGGGCGCTCCGTGATGGTGCCCGAAATCACCGACGAGCTGCTCGCGACTCTCGCCTTCAGAGGTGTGGGCAAAGAGTATGCGGAGGTTCTTCGGCAATTTAAGCTCGAA
The DNA here is from genome assembly GCA_963830715.1 of uncultured delta proteobacterium. Classification (GTDB taxonomy): domain Bacteria; phylum Desulfobacterota; class Binatia; order Binatales; family Binataceae; genus CAVVMA01. The sequence continues at coordinate 24,866 of CAWHNS010000012.1, read as the reverse complement.
TCGCTGATGACCGTGCCGATCATGGCGCGCAGCCGGGTGGTCGGGGCGATTACGTTTATGACCGCCGAGTCCCACCGCCACTACGGGCCCGATGATCTGGCGCTCGCCGAAGCGCTCTCCCGGTCCGCCGCGATGGCGGTGGAAAATGCGCGCCTGTTCGAGGAGGCGCATCGCTCGCGGCGCGAGGCCGAAGCGCTCGAAGCCGTCTCGCGCGAGATCACCTCATCGCTGGACCACAGCGGGGTGTTTGAGCGCATCGTGGAGGAGGCCCGCGAGTTGTGCGCCGCCGACCTGGCCTTTTTCGCGACGTACGACCGGCAGACCGCCGACCGGCAGACCGCCGAAGCGAGAATCCGCGCCTTATCGGGCACACGTACCAATGAATTGCTTAAGGTGGGTTTCAGGCCGGGGCGTGGAGCGGCCGGCAAGGTGCTGATGACGGGCGGACCGCTCGCGACCGAAGACTATCGTTCCGATCCGAGATTCTCGAACGGCAGTCCGGAGGAACCAGCAGTCTCGCGCGAATACTTCGACGCGCTGGTCAGGGAAGGCGTGGCCGCCGTTGCGGTGGCGCCGGCGCGCTTTCGCGACGAGGTCACCGGCGTGTTGTGGGTGGCCCAGCGCCGCCCGCACCGTTTTTCGGATCGCGACACCGCGATTCTGGCCAAGCTTGCCAATCAGGCGGCGATCGCGTTGGAGAACAGCGGACTCTACGCGCAGGCCCAGCAACTGGCCGTCAATCGCGAGCGGGTGCGGATGGCGAACGAGTTGCACGACACGCTCAGCCAGTTGCTGTTCTCGATGGCGCTCAAGCTCGACTGGTGCCTGCACAAGCTCAGCGGCCGCTCGCAGACTCGCGACAAGCTCCAGGAGATTCGCCGCGAAGCCGGTTTGACGATGACCCAGATCCGCCGCCTGATCTCCGAACTGTCGCAGGAGGAAGGCCCGGCCCGCACGTTGTCCGAGAGGCTGCAGTTGCTGATCGACTCGTTTCGGGAGCTGACCGGAATCTCAGTCGAATTCACCGCCGTCGATCTGAGCGCATTGGACGACTCCCGGCAGAAGGTCGTCTACAGCGTGGTCCAGGAGGGGTTGGCCAACGTCGCCAAGCACGCGCAAGCGCGTCATGCGTCGGTCCGGCTCGAGCGAAGCCGTGACGAGCTGCGTTTCGAGATAACCGATGACGGCATCGGCCTTTCGGCCGGGGTCGAGGCGGCCGAGCCGGCCGGCGAGCCGGGCCACTTCGGACTCCGCCAGATGTCGGAGCGCCTCGCCGCGATAGGCGGCCGGCTCGACGTTGGCCAACCGGCCCTCGGCGGCTTCCGCCTTGCGGGCACGGTGCCGGTAAAGGAAGACTCGCGCGATGCGCAAGATTCGGATCACGGTCGTTGACGATCACGAGATTGTGCGGCACGGGCTCAAGCTGTCGCTCGAGCTCGAGCCGGACATGTCGATCGTCGGCGAAGCGCGCAGCGGCAAAGAGGCAGTCGGGATCGCGACCAAGTGCAAACCTGACGTGATGCTGCTGGACGTGAGGCTCGGAGACATCGACGGGCCCGAGGTCTGCCGGCGGGTGCTCACCGCCGCTCCCGGTACGTCGGTCATAATGCTGACCAACTACCTGCAGGACGATCTGGTTTTCCGAAGTCTCGTCGCCGGCGCCAAGGGCTATGTCATCAAGGACGTCGAGCTGGGCGAACTCAAGAGAATGATCCGCTCGGTCCATCGCGGCAACGCGGTCCTCGACCCGAAAGTCACCACTCCGGTGATCTCCTCGTTCACCGGCGGGCAGGCCGGGGAGCGGCATCGGGCGATATCCGTATCCGATACGGACGTGACGATCATCCGGCTCGTCTCCGAGGGATTCACCAATCAGGAGATCGCCGAGCGCGTTCACCTGAGCCCGCATACGGTGAAGGATCATATCGAGAAGCTCTGCAACCTGTTCAACGTCAGGTCACGCACCGCGGTAGTCACCGAAGCGATAAAGCGCGGACTGTTGTAGAGCCGCGCGGCAGGGTGTTGCAGTGCTGCCCGACTGCCGGCGGCGCTTCCAGGATCGCCCCCGATCTCCGGCCTGAATGACCGACGTTCAGGGGCGTCGCATCCCCCCAATTCGATGGCCGCTTGTCACCCTCCGACCGGCTATTCTGAGCGATGGAGCGCGAGCAGATGCCTCGTGGTTGAGGAATGCTCTCGAAGCCCACGCCGCGTGAAGGGCGGTGCGCGAGCTCCGGCCGCATACGGGCGCGAAAGAAGCCTCCTGCCAGCGGCCCAGTCGGCATCAGAGCGCATTCAGAAGCGCCAACCGGCTGGGCCGTTTTTCTCCTACGCGCACCGATAACGAAACGCCTCGCCGGGACATTCGTAACCCGCAAGGGAGAATCGCGCCGCGCCAGGACGGAGGCTGCCGCTATCCCCGACCGAGGATCTCCTTCGCGCGCTGCACGTCGATTGCGATCTGATTGCTGAGCGCCTCGGCCGAATCGAATTTCCGCTCGGGGCGGATTCGCTCCACCATTTCGAGCTTGATCTTCATTCCGTACAAGTCGCGATCGAAACCGAAGATGTGCGACTCGATCGAGCGCTGAGACTCCTGGAACGTCGGGCGCATCCCGATATTGGTGATCGAGGGATACGAGCCGTCCTCCAGAATCACCCGCGTCGCGTAAACGCCGTCGGGCGGTACGCACTCGGTTTCGGGTTCGAGGTTGGCGGTTGGAAAGCCGATCTTCCGTCCCCGCTCGCGACCACGCACGACGCGACCGGAGAGGAAGTGATATCGGCCCAGCAGGTCGAAGACCGCTCTCAATTCCGCGGCCGCGATCAGCTCGCGCACCTTGCTCGAACTGACCTCGACGCCGGCGGCTTTGACCGGCCCGACCACAGTCACCTCGAAGCCGAACTCGCGCCCCAGCTCCACCATCACGGCGGCGTTGCCCGCCCGCTGGTGCCCGAAGCTGACGCTATGCCCGACGACGATCGCGCGCGCGCCGATCCTGCCCAGGATATAGTCGCGGACGAATTCGCGCGGGCTGATTCGGCTGAGTTCGAGCGTGAAGGCGAGCACGATCACACCGTCGATTCCCGATCGGCGGAGCAGATCGAGCTTGTCCTCGGGCGCGAGGATCAGCAGCGGGGCGCGCTCCGGCGCCAGGACCTTCGCGGGCTGCGGCTCGAAGGTGAGAACGAAAGAAGTGCCGTGCTCGGCGCGAGCGCGATCGATCGCGGTCTTCAGAATCGCGCGATGGCCGACGTGTACGCCGTCGAAATTGCCCAGCGTGACCACCGGCCTCGGATGCGGTTTGAGCGCGCCGAGATCGCGGATTATCTCCATCGCAATCGCGCGCGGCGCCTTCGCCACCTTCATTTCGATCCTGTGCCGAACGCGACCGGGAACCGGAACTTCATGAAAGGCTAGCTCTGCAGGTCCTTCATTATGTCGTTCGCGGGCGCAGCCTCGGGGCTGTCGGCGTGATCGGCGAGCAGCTTCTGCAGGGTGAGGCGCGCGTCGATCTTGTCGTTGATCTTCAGGAAGGCCTCCGCCTCGCGCAGCAACCCGGAGCTGGCAAAGCGCCCCTTCGGATAGCGCATCACCAGATCGCTGAACTGAATGATCGACTGATCGTACTTGCCCGATTCGTAGAGCGCATTGGCAAGGAAATATTCGCCGGGCTCGGTCAGCGGAGACTTCGGGTACCTCTTCTGGAGCTGGCTGAACCGGGCGACCGCGGCGTCGTACTGGCCGTCCCTCATCGCATCGAGCCCGGCACGGTAGATCTTCGCGCCCGGGCCAGACGGGCTCGCGGCGATCTCCTTGCTCAGATCGCTCTGCCATCCCAGGGCCGCCGAGGGAGCGGTCCCGACGGCGGGGGCGGAAACGGGCGGCGGCGAAATTGAACCCGGCGTGCCTTCTCCTTCTACAGTGGGCGGCGCGGTGCCGGCGCCCGATTGCATCGTGCTGACCGTGCTCTCCAGCTTGCTCAATCGTTCCTTCAACGAGGAGATCTGATCGCCGGCCTCGCCGCCGTCGGACGATGCGTGCCCCATTTCCTCCATCCGATCCTGCTGGAGCCTGATCTGGCCCTGCAGCTTCTCTATCTCCTGGTTCTGGGAAGCGATCATGCCGCGGATCTGCATCTGATCGTTGCGAACTTCGTCAAGCTCGGCATTGCCGCAGCCGGCCAGCGTGACCGCCACCGCCAGGAACACGACCGCGATGAGTCCCGATCGCATGACGGCGCTCGTCGCTCCTATTGCGAGACCACGAAATGAGCCCGCCGGTTGCGGGCCCAGCAAGTCTCGTTGTGATCCGTGCAAAGCGGCAACTCCTTGCCGTAGCTGATAGTCGAGATCCGGCTGCCAGCGATCCCGAGCGTCACCAGGTAGTCCTTCGCGGCCTGGGCGCGCTTGGCGCCGAGCGCGATATTGTAGTCCTCGGAGCCGCGTTCGTCGCAATGGCCCTCCGCCTGGACCTTGGTCTCCGAATGAGCGCTCAGCCATCTGGCGTTGGCGCGCAGAATCTCACCGTCCTGCGCGCGGATCGTGAAATCGTTGTAGTCGAAGTGGATATCGGTCAACGGACCGTTTTCGCCGCCGAGCGTCCCCTTCTGGAACTGCTCGAGCGAACTGCGGTTCATCGACTGCTCGCCGAGACCGGTAGGCGCCGCGGCGGTAGTTTGCCCCTCCTTCTTTGAGGAACACCCGGCGAGCGCGGCAATGCAGCCTGCCGAGATGATTACTAACGCGGCAGATGCGATGCGAAGTGAGGTCTTACTCCGGTAACCACCCGGACCAGGTCGGACTTGTATCATCGCCTCTGTCCTCCAACACAGCGGAAATGAGTTTGCCGGTTTCGACCAGCATTAGATATAGATGCGCATGTCCGCTCCGAGTCGAGCTGAACAACAGATAGCGGCCGTCAGGCGACCAGCTCGGCGATTCATTCGAGCCCTCGCCGTTGGTGAGACGCAGAGGCTGCCCGCCTGCCAGACCGATTACATAAATGTCGAAGCGCCCGCCTTCGCGGCCCTGATACGCGATCCGATCGCCCTTGGGGGAAAACGCCGGCGTGGTGTTGTACTCGCCGTTGTAAGTAATACGCCGCAGCCCGCTGCCGTTGACGCCCATCACGTAGATCTGGGGCGCGCCGGACCGATCGGAGGTGAACGCGAGCCGGGCGTCGTCGGGAGAGAATGCGGGACTGACGTTGATCGAGCCGCCGCTGGTGAGCGCCCGAATCTCGCGTCCAGCCGAATCGAGCAGGTGCAGATCGGTCACGCCGCCGTGCTCGACGGCGGCGGCGATGTATCGCCCGTCGGGTGAGATCGAACCTCCGATCGGCTCGCCGTAGATGCTCTGGATTCGGACTTCCCTGCGCGCCGCGAGATCGGCCAGGTAGAGCGCCGGGGTCCCGCTCTTATACGAGGTGTAGAGAAGATGCTGGACGCTGCGGTCGAAGCAGGGGAACAGGTTGATGGTCGGATTACTGGTGACCTTGAAGACGTCCTCGCCATCGATCGACGCGGTGTAGATCTCCTTGAAGCGGCCGGCGCGGGTCGATGCGAAAGCCATCTTCGTGTCGAAGGGTCCCGGCACGCCGGTAATCGCCTTGAGGATCTCATCGGCGAACCGCCGCGCCATCCGCGGGACGTCTGCGGCGTTCCCCGTGTACCGCTTCCCCATCATCTGCCGCTGCTGAGCTACGTCGAACAGCCGCGCCTCCAGGGTGAGGCCGCGATCCTGGATGGTGACGCTGCCCTTGACCAGGAAGTCGGCGTTGATCGAGCTCCAGTCGGCCATGTTGAACTGGCCCAGCTCTACTCCCGAACTCTGCGAGTCCTCGATATAGGCGTGAGGGTCTATCTCGCGCAGATAGCCGGAGAGTTTCAGGTCGCGCGAGAGCGTATCGACGAAGTCGCTGGAGATGTCGTGAAGATCGTCGCCGCCCAGGTCTTTCAGCACCGGCAGCGCGATCGTCGAGAGCCGCGAACCCGGCCCTACGATCTCCATCTTGATATGATCGCCGGGCGTGGGCTGCGCGGCCGCGGGCAGCGCGGCGGCGATCATCAGGAACACCAATAGCTCTGACGCGAACTGCTTCATCGGTTTCGGTCTGACCGGGACGAGATCAGTCACTTTCGCGGCCCGCCATTGGCCGCCCCGACTGAAGGACCCGATCACGAGGTCAACTCGCCCAGCTTGAACACCGCCTCCACACCGTCCGCGAATGGCGACCGGTACTTCTCCGGCGGAGAGGGAAAAGGCGCCGCGTGCCGAATCGCGCGAATCACCGAATCGTCGAACGCGGAATCACCGGAGCTCTGCGTAATCCGGAGTCCGGTCAGGCCCCCGTCGGGACCGATCGCGAAATTCACCGTGGTCGTGAGATCGCTGTTTCCTCCGGAGAAACTCCACGCCTTCTTAACCCGCTCCTGCACCGTCTGATAGTAGAGCAGAAATTCGGGGTCCTGTTGAATCCCCGCCGTGCCGTTACCGGAGCCGCCGACGCCGACCCCTTTGCCCTCGCTGGCATTACTAGCCACTACCGGCCCGCCGCCGGATTCGCCTTCGGTGTCGCTGTCGTCGTCATCGTCGTCGGCGTCGGCCTCTCGCTTCTGCCGGGCGAGCTGTTCGGCCAGCAACTGTCGCCGCACCTTGTTCAGCCGCTCCTGGACTGACGGAGTGTGCTCCGCCCGCGCGATTGCTGTCGAGGGCTGCGCGCCTGGCTTTCGGCCGCCCGGATTGCCTCGGCTTGGATTGCGGCTTCGGCGCTTCTGGTTTGGCCGGCGTCGCGATCGGCGCGGGCGTGGGCTCCGGGGTGGGCACCGGTGTCGCGACAGGCTCGCGCGTCGGGGTCGGAGCCGGCTCCGTTGTTGGTGTTGGCTCAGTTGTTGGTGTTGGTGCAGGCCCCGGGGTCGCAACCGGCGCCGTTGCCGCCGGCGGCGTTGCGGCCGGCTCCGGCGTGGGAGTCGGCGAGCTGGCGATGTTGAGCGCGATCGCGTTCTTGTCGTCGGCGGGCGGCGGAGTCTCGTTCTTCGCCACAACCTTCGGCTCCTCGGGCGGTGGTTGCGCGGGCTTCGCCTGCTCCGGGAGACTTTCGTTCGCGGACAGCTTCGGCAGATGGGACCCGAAATCGCCGGCCGGGAGCTCGCCTTCGATTTGCACCGAGTAAACCTGCAGCTTGCCCGGCGTCGGAATCAGATATTGCGGGAGTACGAGGAATACCAGCGCGGCCACGCCCGCGTGCCCGATCGCGGAGATGAGAATCGCGACGACGTAGCCGAGACCCGACTGCTTCGCGTCGCCGCTACGGTCCGGGTTGTCCATTCTTGCCCCCGTCCGGGGCCGGCGATGCGGCCTCGGCTGCGGGCATCTCCGTTACCATCCCGACATTCCCGATTCCCGCCGCCTTGATCGCCGCCATCGTCCGAATCACCACGCCGTAGGGAACCTCTTCGTCGGCACGCACGAACACTTCGCGATCGGGGCGCTCCGCCGCGATCGCCTTGAGCTTGTCGGTGAGTTGATCGGAGGTGAGTTTCGTATCGTTGAGGTAAACGTCGCTGGCCCGCGTGATCGAGACCACGAACTGCTGTTCCTCGCCCGGCAGCGCGGCCGCCTTGACCTTCGGCACGCTGACCTCGACGCCCTGCTGGATGATCGGCGCGGTGACCATGAAAATGATCAGCAGCACGAGCATCACGTCCACCATCGGGGTGACGTTGATCTGTGAAACCAGCGATCCGCGCCGTCCGGGGTCTAAAGCCATCTCGTTTTCAGGAGAGGAAATGACGTTCCGCGATATTCAGGAATTCGGAGGTGAAATTCTCCATGTCGGTCGCGAGCACGTGAACGCGGGAGGTCAGGTAGTTGTAGAACATCTGGGCGGGAATCGCGGCGACCAATCCGACCGCGGTGGTAATCAGCGCCTCGGCGATTCCCGGCGCGACCGCCTGGATATTGGACGAATGCGCCGCCGACAGGCCCAGGAACGCCGTCATGATTCCCCATACGGTGCCGAACAACCCGATGAACGGGCAGGTCGATCCGGTGGTCGCCAGAAAGGTGATCCCGCCCTCGAGTTTCGTCAGCTCGACGTTCGACTGCCGCTTCATCGCGCGGGTCACGTTTTCCACGCCGCCCAGCTCGGTCGAAAACCCGCCTTCCGCGCCGACTGCCTGACGCTTGGCGCGGGTCAACCTGAGCAGCTCCTGGTATCCGGCACGGAACACCTGGGCGACCGGACTATGCTTCTGGCCAACACTGGCGGTGTGGATCGTGGCGAGATTTTTCGATTCCCAGAAGATCGCCGAGAAGCTCTGCGATTGCCGCCGTGCGAGCGAGATTTGCCACAGCTTGTAGATGATTATACCCCAACTGCCGATTGAGAACGCGACCAGGAGGTAGAGCACGGCCTGGACGACCGGACCGGTGCCCATCAACAAGTCCACCACGCCGAGGCCGCCAGTTCCACTAACCAGGTTGGGCATATTCACGCTTTCGCTTCGCAGCACGAATGGCAAGTATTATACGCATTTGCGGCGAGCAACGCAGTCAGCCCGCACGTCACGTCGCGGATAGTGATGGATGCGGTCCGGGCCGGATAGTGGTAGTTTTGAGACGTTCGGGGCACTTCATCCCGGGAGGAATCGTTTCTGTGGCGACCAGGATCGCGATCAACGGCTTCGGCCGTATCGGCCGCATGTTCTTTCGAGCGATGCTCGAGAAAAAGGATCTCCAACTCGCGGCGGTGAACGACATCACCGACGCCCGGACGCTCGCTCATCTGCTCAAGCACGATTCCGTTCACGGCACGCTCAAGCAACACGTCAAGGCGGAGGGCAACCAGATAATGGTCGACGGTCATGCTTTCGACGTGCTGGCCGAGCGCGATCCGGCCAGGCTGCCGTGGGCCAAAATGGGCGTGCAGGCGGTCGTCGAATCGACCGGGCTTTTCACCGCGCGCGACAAAGCCGCGATGCATCTGAGCGCGGGCGCGAAGAAGGTCGTGATAAGCGCGCCCGCCGAAGGCGCCGACGTGACGTTATGCCTTGGCGTCAACCAGAAGTCCTACGATCCGCAGAAGCATCACGTGATCTCCAACGCCTCGTGTACGACCAACTGTCTCGCGCCGATCGCCAAGGTCCTGCACGACAGCTTCGGTATCGTGCACGGCATGATGACGACGGTCCATGCGTATACATCGGACCAGATGCTCCAGGACGGGCCGCATCACGATTTGCGGCGCGCACGGGCAGCCGCGCTCTCGATGGTGCCGACGTCGACCGGCGCCGCCAAGGCTATCGGGCTGGTGCTGCCCGCGCTTAATGGCAAGCTCGACGGGATCGCGGTGCGCGTGCCGACCTCGAACGTTTCGCTGGTCGATCTGACCGTGATTGTCGAACGCGACGCCGACGATAAGGCCGTCAAGGCCGCGATGAAGGCCGCCTCGGAAGGCGAGCTCAAGGGGATTCTCCAATACTCCGAGGAGCCGCTGGTCTCGACCGATTTCAACGGCAACCCCCATTCCTCGATCTTCGACGCGCCGCTCACCAAAGTGATCGACAAGCGGCTGGTCAAGGTCTTCTCGTGGTACGACAATGAATGGGGCTACTCGTGCCGCCTTGCCGACATCACCGCCTACGTCGCAAAGGGACTGTGATTCGCGTCCGCGATCGCCTTCGGTAAGCGCATTGCCTATAGTTCCAATCACCCGACTCGAGCTGCGCGGCCAGAAGGTGCTGGTGCGATGCGACTTCAACGTGCCGATCGACGGCGGCAGGATCACCAACCCGGCCCGTATCGACGCGACGCTGGACACGATCCGCTACATAACGGGGCAAGGTGGCGCCGCCGTCCTATGCTCTCATCTGGGCCGTCCGAAGGAACGCACGCCCGAGTTTAGCCTCAAACCGGTGGCTGAATATCTCAGCACCGCGCTCAGCGCCAAGGTCGCGCTAGCGCCCGACTGTATCGGTCACGTCACCGATGGCATGGTGCAATCGCTGGCGGCGGGCGGCGCGATGCTGCTGGAGAACCTCCGCTTCCATCGCGAAGAAGAAGCCAACGACCGCGATTTCGCGCACGAGCTGGCGCGCGGCAAGCACGTCTATGTTAACGACGCCTTCGGCACCGCGCATCGAGCCCACGCTTCCACCGTCGGCGTGACGAAATTGATAAGCGAGCGGGGCGCGGGTTTCCTGATGATGCGCGAGCTGGACGCGTTGCGATCCGTCACCGAGAATCCGGCCCGCCCGTTCGTCGCAATCCTCGGCGGCGCCAAGGTCTCCGACAAGATCGGAGTGATCGGCAATCTGCTCGACAAAGTGGACGCGATCCTGGTGGGCGGCGCGATGGCTTACACGTTTCTCAAGGCGCGCGGCGTCGCAGTCGGAAAATCGCGCGTCGAGGACGATAAGCTCGATCTGGCGCGCGAGCTGATGAACCAGGCGGATCGCAAGGGCGTGAGTTTCGTCCTGCCGATCGATCACGTCGTCGCGACGGCTCCCGAGCCTGGCGCGGAAGGACAGGTCGCGAGCGAGATTGCGCCCGACATGATCGGCCTCGACATCGGTCCGCGCACCGTCGAGGAATTTATCGCACGGCTAAAGGGCGTGAAGACCGTGGTATGGAACGGCCCGCTCGGATACTTCGAGTTGCCTGCCTTCGCCACCGGCACGCTTAAGGTGGCGGAAGCGATCGCATTCAGCGGCGCGCGCAGCGTGCTGGGCGGAGGCGATACTGCGGCGGCAGTGGCTGGGGCGCCGTGGGCCGACAAGTTCACACACATCTCGACCGGCGGCGGCGCAACCCTCGAATACCTCGAAGGCCGCGAACTTCCCGGTATCAAGGCGCTGGAGAGATGAGTGTGGCAAGGCTTCCAGCCTGTGAGGGTTCGTGGATTTTTCGAAAATGCGCAAGAAGTTAATCGCCGGCAACTGGAAGATGAACCTCACCGCGCCGGAGGCCGAGGCCCTGGTCGCCGCGCTTCGCAAGCATCTCGACCCGCTGGCCGGCGAGATCGCGCGCGATCGCGAAGTGATGGTGGCGCCGCCGTTCGTCGCGATTCCGGCAGTCGCGGCGGCGTTGGCCGGTTCGGCGATCGCGCTCGGCGCGCAGAACATGCACTTCGAGGAAAAGGGCGCCTTTACCGGCGAGGTGTCGGCGCCGATGCTCAAAGCGTTCGCGGTCCGTTACGTGATTATCGGCCATTCCGAGCGCCGCCACATCTTCAATGAGACCGATGAGCTGATCGACAGGAAGATCAAGTCGGCGCTCCATCACGGCCTCTGTCCGATCTTGTGCGTCGGCGAGACCCAGGAAGAGCACGATTCCGGCCGCACGCTCGAGGTCGTGCTGCGCCAATTGCAGAACGGACTTGAGGCAGTCCGGGATGCCGCCGTCGGCGCGGTGACCCTCGCTTACGAGCCGGTATGGGCAATCGGTACCGGGCGCAACGCCACCCCGCAACAAGCCGCGATCGTGCATGGCGCGATTCGGGAGGCGCTCAAGGATCGCTACGGCGGCGCGGCCGCCGAGGCGATGCGAATCCTGTACGGCGGCAGCGTCACGCCGGAGAATGTTGACTCGCTCGTCTCGAAACCCGATATTGACGGGGCTTTGGTCGGCGGGGCAAGCTTGAAGGCTGACTCGTTCGTGCGGATCGTGAGGGCGAGCGTCATCTGAGTCCGAAGCGCCCGCACCGGACCAAGCAATCGAGGCTGAAAGTGGTTTCAATCGTAATCGCGATTCATTCGCTGGTGTGCATCTCGATGGTAATCGTGGTGCTGCTCCAGCAGGGCAAAGGCGCTGATATCGGCGCGGTATTCGGAGGATCGAGCCAGACGCTGTTCGGCTCCGGCGGCGCGGGAAACTTCCTGACCAGGCTCACCAGCGGACTGGCGGTCGCGTTCTTCGCGACCTCGATCTTCCTTGCCTACGCTTCGACCGCGCGGGTCAGCGGCAGCCTGTTCGAGGGAAGGTCGGCCCCGCGGAGCATGATGCCGCACGCGGCGCCGGCAAAGAAATCGGCACCGGCGCCGGCTGCCCCGGCGCCGCTTGCTCCAGCGCCGCAATCGGCGCCCAGCGCCAAGTGACGATCGCGTCCGGTACATTGCGGGCACGATCCATCGATGCGAGAGGGGCTCGGACCCCGTCCATACGAACGCTGTGCGCGGGTGGTGGAATGGCAGACACGCGAGTTTGAGGGGCTCGTGGTAGAAATACCGTGCGGGTTCAAGTCCCGCCCCGCGCACCAGAGTTTACGGCGGAAGTCACCAGGACAAGCATCCCGGCGGGTGTCAGGCGATCATAGACCCAGGGATTGTCGTAGATTTCTCATCACCGCGTCCATGTCGCGTCGAACGAGAGACCCAAGCCGTCGTTCGATCATAGCGCCCGTCACGGTCCGAATGATGCCCGTCACGACGGAGGGGAACAGCAATCCGGCCTCCCTCCAGTTTTCGATCAGATGGTCACCGAAAAGCCGGCGGCGAACATTGCTGGTGATCGCGGCCCCGATTACGTCGTGCCGTGCGCGAATGTAGCCGCGAGAACTAACCACCAGCATCGGCCGCAATTTCCTGCCCGATTCGTCTGAGAACACGAAACTGACAAGAACGATGTCTCCCCGATCACAGCTTGTCATACCTGGCGTCCCTGGGATTGTTCCACAGTTCTGCCAGGACGGGGTCGGCCTGTGCTGTCATGCTGAGGAAGTTTTCACTCCCGCTGAGATCTTCGCGTACGCGTTCTTCTATGGCTCCGAGCAGATACTTCCTTATGCTGACATTGCGTCTGGCGGCCGCCAGGCCGATCTGCCTGCGCACTTCCGCCTGAACATTGATCGTGACGCGGGAGGCCCGCTTCGCCGCGCGCTTAACCGCTCTTGGCATCTTTGTCTCTCTGCTGCGAAACACTACCGCCGAAGCGCGGCGGTGTCGATTGGGGCGGGCAACTCCAATCTCTCCATCGAGGAAGGCGTGACCGTCATGCGGATGTGGTCGAATGCGCCGATGTGCCCTGGAAATATTCCCGGCATTCGGAAGGTGAATTCCGGCCTTGGCGCTTTTTCGGCATCATTTGGCGATCTAGCGCAAGACCGCCGACCTCCTGAAACGCTATAACTTGCGGAGGATACGATTGCCGTCGCCCCATCGATTGCGGCGAAAGGAGAAGACTCCACATGGCTATCCAGCTCGACCACATGATTCTCAACGTCAACGATCGCGCGAAGAGCATCGAGTTTTACGTCCGAGTCCTGGGCCTCAAGCACGAAGGTGAGCGCGATCCCTTTTCGGTCGTCCGCGTCACGCCTGAGTTCACGATTCAGCTCGCCCCGTGGGGCACCAAGGGAGGCGAGCACCTTGCCTTCGCGATGTCGCGAAAGGAATTTGACGACGTGTTCCGCCGCGTCATCGAAGGAGGAATCGAATATGGCGACCACTTCGACCAGGTCGGCAACATGCGAGGGCCGGGCAACGAACCCGGAGCGCGAGGGCCCGGAAAGACGTTGTATTTCTTCGACCCCAACCGGCATCTGATCGAGATCCGACACTACGAAGACGAAGCCGTCAGCAAGCGCTAGCAGCCTGTTAAGGCTCTTCTCAAGCCCGCCCAGAAACCCGGCACAGGAGGATCGAACGATGCTCGGCGAGTGCAAAATAATCGCATTCACCCAAACCACACAGCCCGAACGCGCAAGAATCTTTTACGGCGAAGTTCTCGGGCTCAAGCTCCTGGAGGAGACTCCCTTCGCGGTCGTATTCTCGGCGGGAGGCACGCGGCTTCATGTTCAGAAGGTGCGCGAGCTGGCGCCTCTGCCTTTTACCGCGCTGGGCTGGAGCGTCCCCGACATCAAGGCTGCCGTCGACCAACTCTCGAAAAAGGGGGTCAAGTTCGAGCGCTTTCCCGGCATGGAACAGGACGGCAGGGGAATCTGGACCCCTCCCGGGACCACCGTCAAGGTGTGCTGGTTCAAGGATCCGGACGGCAATCTCTTGTCGTTGACCCAGTTCTCCCCGGAGTAGGCGCCGGCGATACCGGCTATCCGACGCCCAGACTCAACTGCATCGGGGATGACCGGGCCGGCGATGCGGCGCGCGGGTCGCGCTCCGCATCGGTAGCCAAGCCGTATTTTCGGCGCAGCCGGTCGAAGAGACTCCCCAACTGCTCATCGTATGCCCGCGGCGCATAGGTCGCGCGCGCGTACAATTCGTCCATCCTAGCGCGCAGGTGGGGGAACTTCTCCGCGACGAACGGAATGAAGCGGCGCGCGGCGGCGGGCTTCAGGAACAGCGACCGCCACCAGACCGCGTTCGCCCCTGCTCGCTTGGCAGCGCGGATTACCGCCTCGATCGCGGCAGGCGAGTCGGTCAGTCCCGGGATGACCGGCATCATCAGGACGTTGCACCTGATTCCCGCCGCGCGGAGATCGGCGAGCGCGCGCAGCCGCAACGCGGGCCGCGGCGCGCGCGGCTCGATTATCCGCTGAAGCCGGCGGTCAAGGGTTATCACCGAGAAGTTGACCGACAGGCTGGATCGCGTGTTGATTCGAGTCAACAGATCGAGATCGCGTGTCACTAGGTTTGACTTGGTGGTGATTGAGAGGGAGAGCCGCCAAGCTGCGCGAACACGCCGAGCATCGAGCGCGTCAGCCCGAACTTGCGCTCGGCAGGTTGATAAGGGTCGGTCGCGGTCCCGATCGCGATCGGGTCCGAGCCGATAGGCGTGCGCGAGAGCGTGCGCGCCAGCACTTCGGCCGCCATCCGCTTTACGAAAATCCGCCGCTCGAAGTCCATCGGGTCGCGCAGCTCGAGGAAGTCGTGCGTATAGCGCGCGTAGCAATAAACGCATCCGAACTCGCATCCCCGGTACGGGTTGATCGTCCATCGAAACGGCAAGCGCGGATTGTCGCACCGGTTGAGTATCTGCCGCACCGGCATCTCAAGGAACTCGACATCGCGCAGCGCGGGCAGAGACTCGCGTGCTTCGGCGGGAAAGGGGAACCGTTCCGATCGCGCTTCCATCGGCACATCTTCGTCTTTTCTTCGCCCATTGTCAATGGCGATTATCCGGGCCTGACACCGCCATTAAACCCGCTAATATCGGGGCGAGGTGACAGGTCGGCGCGGATCGGATGGCGAGGGTTATGCACGCTCAGAGGGTGTGGAACGTCAACAATCAGGATCGGAAGCGTCGGCGGATGGCGACGAACCGCCGCTGATTCGCCCGCGTCCAGCGGGCTTCATAACGTGGCCGCTGGCGGCGACTTTCGTTCTTCTTTTCGTGATCGGGGCGCTAACGCATGAAGTGACCGCCAAAACACGGCTCGTAGCGTCGCGATTTTGGATTGTAGGCGAGACAATCAGATGTGGAGTGGGCTTTGCCGAACTTGTCTCGGTAGGCGACCGCGATCTCAAGGTAGAATGCTTGCAACCCGCGTTTGATCCTTTCAGGTGCTGGCCTAAATCGCCTCACTATGGGCGGTATCTTGATCTCTTTGGGAAGCGGTGGAAAAAAGTCAGCTTCAAATGCAAAAGATCGCCTCTCGCCCGCTGCCATCGAGAATCCGGCTTTACTCGGCCCTATGCCGATACCCTCATACTCACCGGGACCAATCGGGCCACGTATTGGGCCTATCGGACCGCCAGCACCCCCGTTGATAAGTTGGATCTCCGTAGCTTCCGTTGGTCCGCTATTGACGAGTTCAAATTCTATCCGGGCGTGTTGAATTCCCTTTATCGAAAACTTTTGAATACTGATCGCCGCCGCTTCCACAGCCTCAAAGTCATCCAATTGCCGTTTGAGATGCGTGCTCTGTTGGTCCGCAATGCCGCGTTGCTTGTCCATCGTGACGGCCTGCGTCGCCATGATAGTGGCCTGCCCAACTTCGGTCGTGTTGATAGCGTTGTAGACCTGACAGGTCTTGACCAGAACAGCCAGCGTAGCGAACGAAGCAATGAGGCTGAGCCATGCAATGGTCCGCTGCCAATTTCGGTCCTTGCCATGTTCACCTGTATCGGCTTCGCGATCAGTTCTTATTTCACGAACAAGAGCGCCGATATGGTCGGACAGGGTGATCAGTGGGTCTTGGTCTTTTGGTTTGGGATTGCCCTCAGCGTCTTGGTGCTGTTCGGCGGGAGTCTCTTTTGGGTTGTCGTTGTCAACCACTGTTCAGGCTGGATGCTGCTTTAGGTGACGGCGCTTCATTTCGTAGAAATGCGGGTGAGTCTTCAGATGATACTCACCGCACGGGCGACAATAGAAGTTCGGACGATGCGCTGAGGGCGATTCCCTCAAGAGATTGTCCACGACCGCGTTGAGGGCCGCTTCCGGAATCTTCGCCTTCAGCACTTCCGGCGCTTCGTCCTGGAGACGCCCGATCAATTCCTCGTCGGAAATTGGAACGTGCGCTGTGCCGACTGCTCGCGCTTTGGCTTTTCGCGCCAGGCTCCGCTCCGTGCGAACGGCAATGAAAGTTGCGCTGGCTTTGGCGTCGGCTGAGGTCGCCGCCAGCGTGGCGAACTCAGCAGCTTCCTATGATCGTGTCGAAGATATCAGGGTTTTGCCGATTGTTGAACCGGAACGAAAATTCGTTCAGGTACAGCCGCAGGATACTTTTTCGAGGCGTGGTGGTAACTCCCCATGATGCCGCGCTTGAGCAGGCTTTCCAGAACGATTCGATGCTTTGCGTGTGAACCAAACCGTGCACACATTCGTGCTGGCTGTGGTCTACGACCCCATGCCGCAGCGTTTTGTGAAGATGCCGAAAAGCCCTATGCGCCCGCTGGCTGCGGTCGCCTGCCCTGAAAATCGCCATTTCGATCGCTAGTGAATCGCGATCAGCAGCGGAAGCGAAAGTCCCGTGTTGCTGCCCTGGATAGTCGCCGTGGGCGATGCGTCGCCGTTACTGCCCGCAGCGTATACCTCGATGCTGTTGCCGAGCACCCCGGATGACGAATTGCTCACGTAGATGTTGTTGGATGAGTCGAGCGCGATCCCGAACGGAGTGCTCAGGTCTGTGAGCGCTCCGGAGATCGTGCTTGTCGGCGTCGCGTTGCCGCTGCTGCCCGACGAATAACTGGTGACGGTGTTGCCGCCGGAATTCGCGACATAGATGTTGCCGCTGGTGTCGAGCGCGATACCGGCCGGAACCAGGAGGCCGGTGCTCAATCCGGTGATCGTGGTGGTGGGCGCGACGTTGCCGTTGCTGTCGGCGGCGAAGATCAGGATGCTGTTGCTGCCCGAATTCGCCACGTAGATGTTGTTGCTGCCGTCGAGCACGATCCCGATCGGAGCGTTGAGGCCTGTGCTGAGACCGCTGATGGTCGCGATCGGAGATACGTTGCCGTTACTGTCGGCGGCGTACTCCGTGATCGTGTTGTTCGCGTTGGTGACATAGATGTTTCCGCTGCTATCGATCGCGATCCCGTTGGGGCTGCTCAGCATGGTGTTGGTGCCGGAGATGGTCGCGCTCGGCGAGACGTTGCCGTTGCTGCCGGCCGGATAGACGGTGATCCCGGCGCTGATGACCCCCACGTTGGCGACATAGACGTTGCCGCCCGAGTCGAGAGCCACGGCGCTCGGAGCGGCGAGCCCTGTGTTGCCGCCCGAGATCGACACGACCGGCGAGACGTTCCCGTTGCTGGTTAGCGAGAACGCCGGGACAGCGTTGTTCCCGGAGCTGGCAACGAACAGCAGCGGCCCGATCGGCGTGGGCGAGGGCGTCGAGGTCGGCGTGTCGGTCGGTGTTGGTGTCAGCGTCGGTGTATCGGTCGGGCTGGGAGTAGCCGTCGGGGCCGGCATATCGGTCGGCGTCGGGGTTGGAGTCGTTGTCGGTGTATCGGTCGGAGTCGGACTCGGCGTCGGCGTATCGGTCGGAGTCGGAGTAGCCGTTGGTGTCGGTGTCTCGGTCGGGGTGGGCGAGGGCGCTGGGGTTGGCGTGTCGGTTGGTGTTGGCGTCAGCGTCGGAGTCGGACTCGGCGTATCGGTCGGAGTTGGAGTAGCGGTCGGGGTTGGCGTATCGGTCGGCGTTGGCGTTGGAGTCGATGTCGGCGTATCGGTCGGAGTCGGAGTAACCGTTGGTGTCGGTGTGGGGGTCTGAGTCGGAGTAGCCGTTGGTGTCGGACTCCCCGTTGGGGTTGAAGTCGGAGTCGGGGTGTCCGTGGGAGTAGGCGTTGGAGTCGATGTCGGTGTATCGGTCGGAGTCGGACTAGCCGTTGGTGTCGGTGTGGGGGTCTGAGTCGGAGTAGGCGTTGATGTCGGTGTCTCGGTCGGAGTGGAAGTAGCCGTTGGTGTTGGACTCCCCGTTGGGGTTGAAGTCGGAGTCGGAGTGTCCGTGGGAGTGGGCGATGGAGTCGATGTCGGCGTATCGGTCGGAGTCGGAGTAGGCGATGGAGTTGGTGTCGGCGTAGGCGTCGGCGTCGATTCGGGAAGGCTGCAGTTGCAGACACCCAGGCCACTGCCGAGTTGCTGAGCGTCAGCGCAGAGACCCGCCAGGTTGTTCGCGTCGCTCTGTTCGATGGGGCTATCCTCGAACTCCTCCTCCGTGAAGGACGTGTTCTGGACGTGCGACGCCCAGGCTCGGATCGCCGGCTGGAGGGTCAGGTTGTTGACTTCCCCTCCGGTCGCGTCACAAAGAGCGCCGGTAGGTCCGTTTATCCTGGTGGCGAGAATTCTGACTAGGCCGTCCTGGAGTATGACCGGCGGCACTGAGATCTGGGAGACGGCGTTCGAGGCCAGGTCGTTGGTGACATCCAGGGTCAGCAGACCATCGGCAGATACCACGCAACCGCAACATTCCTGGAGCGCCTGATGCGAATCGAAGACGTAGATCATCGCGCAGATGTCCCTGGGCTGCGAGGAGTTCGGTTCGAGGGGATCGGTAATGTGAACCGACGCGCGTCCGCCGGTCGAGTTCGCGTTGCTGAAGTAGTTCAGCTTCTGGGTGTCGGATATCGTCTGGGCGCCGGCGACCGAAAGGCCGATCAGGGTCAGCGCCGGGAGCGCGGCGATCCAGGCGGCGGCTTTACCAGCGCGAGATGCCTGATGCCCGCTTCGTGCATGGAAAGTCCTCAACACTGCTCCCCCTTCGATCGATCTTCGCGGGTCGTTGCTGGAGTTCGGCGCATGACACGCCAATCCCGGTCAGCATCCGCCGTGCCAGCGCGGCCGCGGGCCGCGGCGGACGCGCACGACCGCGCACAATTGCGCTTCGCTGCTCGGAGGCCGCCTCGCCCGCCGGGAGTGGAAGCGCTTTCCTCGGATAACTAAATGTTCAGAGACGGTACATAATGTCGGAGGCAACGTCCCATTACGCGACCCGCGACAACCGGTGCCGGGGGGGACGGGACGTCAGTCAGGATGAATCGCGGCAAGGCCCCGGGTGAGCGCGGGATCTCGCTTCACGATTCTTTCGGCCTCCCGATATACAATCCCCGGCCCATCAGGCCCTGCGCGTCGTGGAACACTTCCAGGCCGGCGGATGAGAACGCGCCGATATATTCCGCGCTGGAGAACAGGCCCATTTCGTGTTCCTCGATGAAATATTCGATTCCAGCCGGCGTACCGACCAGGCAATGAAACTTTATCACTGAGATGCCGTTTCGGGTCTGCGAGACGTTCATGCGCGCGATCTTGATGTCCGGCTGATCGATGAATAGCCCGTGCAGCACGCCCGCCTTCCAATCATCCGGCGAGAGCCACGGCTCGACGATCAGCAGACCACCCGGCGCCAGATGCCGCGCCATGTTCGCCACCGCCTTGCGGAGTCCGGGCGCCGTTTTCACGTACCCGATCGCGCTGAACAGGCAGGTGGCCACGTCGAACTTGCGCCCGAGATCGAAGTCCAGCATATCGCCCTGATGAAATGCGATCCCGGGGAAGCGCTGCCGCGCGATTTTCAGCATCCCGCGGCTCAGGTCCAGACCCTCGACTGCGTACTGGCGGCGCAGGAAAGCGATATGCGCGCCGGTCCCGCACGCGACGTCCAGCAGCGTGTTGCCGGGCGAGCGCTTGTAGGTAGAGACTATTGCATGCAGGCGGTCGGCCTCGGCCTGGTAGTTCTTGAAGCTGTAAATCAGATCGTAGATTCGCGCGAACTTCGCATATTTGGGCATCGATTCAACCTCGCCGGAAATCCGATTGTTTCCGCGCTCGCGATCGCCATGCTGATCGCGGTGGGCGCCGGATGGGGCAATGCCTCGCTCTGCTTCGCGGCGCCGCTGCTCGAATCGCAGGGGCCGCTCGCGCCATCGCCGCCCGGCTCGCGGCTCGAGATTCCTCCCGCGCCGCCGTCGAAGTCATCCGGCGACCGGAGCGTGCTCACGCTTCCGCCGGTGTTCCGCGGATGCTGGCGCGGGACGGTCTCGTCAATCGATTCGCTCACGATCCTCAACGCTCACGCGGCGATGGTACGCTGGCTCCCCAAGTCGTATACCTTCTGTTACCGGCGCGGAGGGTTGCAAGAGCAATGGGAGCTCGCGTTCGGGGAGGGAAAGGTGACTGACAGCGCGATGGTCAGCGGACAGGATCAATGGGTAAGGGTGGATTCAATCGGGGGCCCGGATCGGGCCAGCCTGCGCGCATATCTTCGCTTCAACACCGGCAGCAACAGCGGCGATCCCTCGCGGAAGGACGAATGGACCGAGCTCGATTGCCGCGCCGAGCCGGACGGCAGCGCGATGAACGTGAGCGCGCGGGTCAACGTGCAGATCGACGGAGTTCCGTCCGTGCTGATCACCTGGCATGCGCGCTTCCGGCGCGCCGAGAGCTGATCGCCGCGGGATGCGAGCGATGCCACGAATAGTAATACCAATCTATTTCGACTACGCATCGACGCTCTGCTATATCGCGTGGCGGATCGTGAGCGACTTGCAGCGCGAGCTGGACTTCGATCCGCTGTGGAAGGGCGTTCCGATCGCGTTGCGCGACTTTCGCACGCGGCCGGGCCGTACGCTCGGCGCGGCCGAGCTCGGCAAGATCGCGAACGTCGCGGCCGAAACGGGAGTCGCCGTGATGCCGCCGGCGCGATGGCTCGACTCCGAGCCGGCAATCGAGGGTGCCGAACTGGCCCGCCGGGCCGGGGTTTTCGCGGCCTACCACGAGGCCGTGTTCCGTGCCGCATTCGAGGAGCGGCTGGATATCGGGGAGATGGCGGTGCTGGCGCATCTCGCGGAGAGCGCCGGCATGGACGCCGATCGGTTTTCCACCGAGCTCCGCGACCGCCGGATGGCACCCGTGGTGGCGCATCACAAGGAAGAGGCCGACCGCTTCTCGGCGCTCGGCTACCCGACCTTCATCCTGGGCGACTTTCCGCTGATCGGAATTCAGCCGATCGACACGATGCGACTGCTGATCGCGCGTTTCCTCGAACATCGGGCAGCCGAGCCTCAGGCGTAGGGAGCTTCTGCACAATGCTGACTTGGGCCCAGTTCGCCGTCGCAGCGCCCGATCTTGCCACGTTCGGGCGTGAGCTCCTGGACCGGTTTAACGGCGGGGCGTTCCTGGCCACAGTCCGGAAGGGCGGCGCGCCACGCCTACACCCGATCGTCGCGATCGTCGCGGCGGATCGCTTGTGTTTCTTCGCCAATCCGCAGAGTCGCAAGTTTCGCGATCTTATTCGCGACGGACGCTACGTCCTTCACGTTCTCATCGACCGCGATGACCGCGAGTTTTTGGTAGGCGGTCGCGCAATCGCCCTGAACCATGACCGTGAACTCTGGAAGACCGTCGCCCGGGCCGCTCCGTATTCCGTGCCTGACGACCGGACCGAAACGAGCGAGGGAAGCCATTTCCTGTTCGAACTGACAATCGACCGCGCAGCTATGACGACGTGGTATCATCCCGGCCAACCGGACACCCGGCCTACCCGCCGCATCTGGCGGGCCACCGGATGACATCGTGGCGCCAGAGCACGCACCTCTTTTTTTCAACCGCTCAGCGTGAGAGGAACACCGGGCAGGGCGAATTGCGCAGCACGTATTCGGTGTTCGAGCCCAGCACCATCTCGATAATCCTGCTGTGCCCGTATGCGCCGATGAAAAGCAGGTCGGAGTCGTTCTGCTGCAGGAACTTGATTATCTCCTCGTGAGCGTGACCCGCGATGAGCTTGAACTCCGCTTTGGCGGCCGGATAGGAACTCAAGTAGGCGCGGGCCTCTTCGAGGGTCCGCTCGCCGAGCCTGGGATCGCGCGCGACCGTGATCACGGTCAGCGGCGCGCCGGTTTCGCTCGCGAAGTCGGCCGCCGCTTTCATCGCCTTGCTGGCCCGCTCGCTGCCGTCGTAGGCGAGCACCGCGCACGCTATTTCCTTGAAGCGCATCGGCGAGATGAACACCGGCCGCGGGCATTTTCGCGCCACGCTCTCGGCGGTCGATCCGAGCAGGCCGGTCGAGAAGCGCTCGTTTATGCCGCGATGGCCGATCATGACGAGGTCGGCGCTGCGGGCCCGATCGCAGATCTGGTTGGCGACGATCCCCATGTCGAGCATCGTCTCGACCGGGACGTTCTCGCGCCGGGCCGCCGCCGCGAACTCCTCGAGCACGGTCTTGCCGCGCGCGGTCAGCACGTCGCGCATCTTGGAGGAGAAGTCGAGATACGGTTCAAGTCCGAGCGAACCTGAGATATCATGAAAAAACGAGCCTTCGATCGAAACGATATCGACCACGTGCAGGCCAATCAGGGCGGCGCCGAGGCGGCGCGCAAGGTAGAACGCGTAGGCTTGCGCCGTGCGGGAGTGATCGGAAGTGTCGATGCCGACGAGGATTTTCTTGATCATCCAACTCCGCGATACCACGGCCCGCGGGCCGGTCTCAAGGGGGAATGAACGATGAGCGAACGCGGCGAATCACGGATGCTCCGGCTGATCGACGAGCTGGCCGAAGCAGCCACCCGCGCCGGCCTGGAAGTGCGGCGCGAGCGGCTCCTGCGCGAGATCGGCTACCGCGCGCGCGGCGGCGCCTGCCGGCTGCGCGAGAAGGACCTGGTGATAATCGATCCCAATCAGCCGGCGGGCGAGCAGCTTGAGGTCCTGGTCGAGGCGTTGCGCACGCGCGACCTCGAATCGCTCTATCTTTCGCCTGCGGCGCGCCGGATTCTCCAGGCCGGTGCCGACTCCGCCTGATGGCTGCGATGCCGCGTTCGCAGGAAAGCGTGGGAGCCGGGCGCACGGTCTTCGACCGGCCGAGCCGCGTCAGCACAGAGCAGCAGATGACGCTGTTCCACGCGCGGCTGAAGGAGCGCGGACTCAAGTCCACCGCCCAGCGCGACGATATCGCGCGGGTGTTCTTCGACCTCGGCCGCCATATCAGCGCCGAGGAACTCTACGCCCAGGTCAAGAAGATCAGTCCGCACGTCGGCTACGCCACCATCTACCGCACGCTGCGCCTGCTGAAGGAGTGCGAGCTGGTCTCCGAACGCCACTTCGACGAGGGCCAGGCCCGCTACGAGACCGTCAGCGAGCGCCATCACGACCATTTCATATGCGAGCGATGCGGCCGGATAATCGAGTTCGAGAATGAGGGTATCGAGCGGCTTCAGCAACTCGTCGCGCGCCAGCTCGGTGCGCAGCTCACGCGTCATCGGATGGAACTCTACGGCCTGTGCGCGGATTGCCGGGAGCGCCCGCCGGCTTAGGTGACGAATCGCTTCGCGTAGATCCTTCGGCTTCGCTACGCTCACCTCAGGACGACACCACAAAAAACGCTCTGGTCATTCCGAGCCTGGCGAGGAATCTCATACCACCGGCGGCGGAAGTTCCTCGGCGTGGTGGCATGAGGGCTCATGCCGCGCAGACGAACTCCCACCGACAGTGGCCTGAGATTCCTCGCAAGGCTCGGAATGACAACCTTGCGTAAAGCTCTCCTGTTCAGCAAGAGATAAGAGCGGGAGGGAGAACATCATGCCGTTACTCGATCGCGGCGGCGTCCGGATCTACTACGAACAGCGTGGCTCGGGTCCGCCGGTATTACTGACCCACGGCTACGGCGCGAGCGCGCGGATGTGGCAAGGGCAGGAGGCACTTGCCGATCGATACCATCTGATCGCCTGGGACATGCGTGGTCACGATCGCTCGGATTCTCCCGACGATCCCGCGCTTTACTCGCACGAGGCGACGGTCGCCGACATGGCCGCAGTGCTCGACGCGTGCGGCGCGCGCCGGGCGGTAATCGGAGGCTTGTCGCTCGGCGGCTTCATGTCGCTGGCCTTCAATCTGGCCCATCCTGAGCGCGTCGCGGCGCTGATGCTGTTCGATACGGGTCCCGGCTATCGAAGCGACGGCCCGCGGAGCGAATGGAACCGGCTCGCGGAGAGCATGGCCCGGGCGCTCGAAAAGCGCGGACTCGCCGCCGCGTCAGCCGGCGCCGAAGTGACGCTCGCGCGCCATCGCAGCGCGCAAGGACTGGCGCACGCCGCGCGCGGCATCCTGGGTCAGAAGGACGCGCGCGTGATCGAGTCGCTCCCGTCGATTAGCGTTCCAACGCTGGTGCTTGCGGGCGCCGGCGACAAGCAGTTTCTCCCGTCGATCGACTATATGGCCGCGAAAATTCCCGGCGCCGAAAAGGTGATTCTGGAAGGCGCGGGGCACGCGGCGAATATCGACCAGCCCGAGGCCTTCAACGCCGCGGTCCGATCCTTCCTCGATCGCTGCGCCGATCAGAGGCAGGCGTAGAGCGCCTCGATTAGCGCGCGAGGCCGCGGATTGTTCCATCGCGGGCCCATCGCGTTCATCACGTAGCCGAAGGCTACGCGCGCTTGCGGGTCCGCGAAGCCGACCGACCCTCCCGCGCCGACGTGGCCGAAGGCGCGTGGGCCAACTCCGGGGGGCAAATATCCGCCGGCGCCCCGCTCCGGATGCTGCCGCGC
>CAWHNS010000011.1:0-138276 GCA_963830715.1 uncultured delta proteobacterium | reverse complement strand
CAAGGAGAGGCGAAGAAGAATCGCTCCGCATGGATCCCCATTCGGCTCGCCTTCGGCTTCGCTCAGGGCGTGCCTCGACTTCGCTTCGCTCGGGATGCCGGGCCGCGAGATCGCTACCTCACGGTTCGCTCGGAGTGACAGGCAGGAGCCTGTGACTCTCACGGCCCCCCCTATCCCGCCGAAATCCGTTGGCCTTCGCCGCCGTCTACTATCAGCAGCGCGCCGGTGACGTAGCTTGACGCCTCCGAGACGAGAAAAATGCACGGATAGGCGATCTCTTCGACCCGGCCGAAACGCTCCAGGGCGCGCGTTTTCGCCACCATCTCCTTAATCTTCGGATTCGGCCATACGCGCGCGCCGGCGCCCTCGGTCTCGATCGGGCCGGGCGCGATGCAGTTCACGCGGATTCCGAGCGAACCCCATTCGGCGGCGTGCGACATCGTCAGGTTGATGACGCCCGCCTTGGCCGCGCCATAGGGCAGCATGAAGGACGACCCGTGCACGCCGGCGGTGGACGACATGTTGACGATCGAGCCGCCGCTTTTCTGCGCGATAAATTGGCGCGCCGCCGCTTTGGAGCAGAAGAACGTGCCGTCGAGGTTGATCTCCGACCACCGCCTTCCATCCGTTGGGCGAAAGATTGAGGCTCGGCGACGGGATGCTCGCGCCGTGATTGTTGATCAGCACGTCGAGCCGGCCGAAATGCTTGACCGCCTCGGCGACCATCGCGTCGCACTGCGCCGCGTCGCGCACGTCGCACAGCGCCATCTCGCACTTGCCGCCGGCCTTCCGGATCGAATCGCGAACCGGCTCCAGATGCTGCAGCGTTGCGGCTTGCGATCAGCACCGGCGCGCCGCGCACGGCAAACTCGCGCGCGATTGATTCGCCGATTCCGGTTCCGCCGCCGGTCACGATTGTCACTTTGCCTTCGATGCTGAATGGATCTTTTTTCTGCAAGTTTGGAAATCCTCCTGAACAAGCGAATGCCTGCGGCCAGAATCTAGCACGAGCCGGGGGCGACTGTCCGGCGATCGAGAAAGCGCCCTGGAGATGGGGAACCTAACCCTCCCGTCCCTTTCCTTAAAGACGGGAAGGGAAGCTCAGCCAGCTCGAGCTGACCGGCCCCTGGTCAGAAGGCGCGAGGCGAGTGGACGGCGCGCGACCGGCGCTGGCTCAGCCGCTGCTGGCGGGGGGTGAACTTGAGCCGCAACGGGCGGGCTGGTTCTTCAGTCTCATGGCGAACCGAGTGCTTCCACTGGATCATCTTGCGTCGGACCGTCACCGCGTCGATTCCCAGCGCGTCACAGGCGGTCTCGAAGCTGAAAGCATGCCGGCTCCTGCCCTTGCCGATTATCCATCGCTCAGCGTCGAGGTAGAGGAGGCGCTGGCGCGCGCTTCGCGATGCTACGCCTTTCCGGAAGACGTTGATTGCGTCGGCCAGCAATGCCGCCATCAGGCGCTGCTCGCCGCTCAACGCGCGTCCTCCAGACATCTCGAAGTACTGCGAGGGAAGGATCTGGTAGGTATCGAAGAAGTCCGGCGTCGTCCCGCTCAGCGCACTTGCTTGCTGGTTCATCTCATTGCCACTTCTTGAGATTCTCCGGCCCATCCGCCCGTCCGGTAGATAGGACGCTGTGCGCGTGCTCTCAATTCAACCGGATGCGGCTGAAAAAGGTTCCCAAGGCGAAATTCCGGCGGAATCTGGCACTCCGGAGACAGGCTGGAGGCCTGTGGCACGCGCAGACAGCCACCTTGAAGACGTTTCGGGGAAAGGGTTTCAGAGCGAGAGTGTCGAGACCAACTCTATCAGCCCCGGATCGAGCCGGCGCTGCTTGCCGGCCACGTCGGCGAACGGGACATAAGCGACCTCGCCGTGGTCCTCGCCGACCAGCGACGGCGGCCGACCCTCGACTATCGCCTTGATCGCGGCCGTCCCGAGACGGCTGGCCAGAAGCCGATCGCGCGCCGTAGGCGCCCCGCCGCGCTGGATATGGCCCAGCACGACCACTCGCGCCTCCATCCCGACGCGCTCCTTGACGGCGTTGGCGATCGAGATCGCACCGCCGGTGGTGGGGCCCTCGGAAACCACGATGATCGAGGAACGCTTTCCGCGCAGTTGGCTCTCCTCGATCCGGCGGCACAAGACATCGATGTCGAACTTCATCTCAGGCAGGACGACGGCTTCAGCGCCCCCGCCGACGGCCACCGATAGTGCGATAAACCCCGAGTCCCGGCCCATCACCTCGATGAAGAACAGGCGCACGTGCGCGAATGCCGTATCGCGAATCCGATCGATCGCTTCGAGGGCGGTATTCACGGCGGTGTCGAACCCGATCGAGAAGTCGGTGCCGGCGATGTCGTTGTCTATCGACGCCGGGATGAACATCACGCCGACGTCGCTTTCGCGAGCAAAAGCCGCTGCGCCGGCCATCGTGCCGTCGCCACCGATAACGACCAACGCCTGGGCGCCGCGATAACGCAGGTTCTCCAGAGCGCGCGCGCGGCCGGCCTCGGAGTTGAAATGCGGGGATCGCGAGGTTTCCAGGATAGTCCCGCCGCGCTGGATAATATTGGCGACCGCGCGGCTCGGCAGCGGGCTGAAGTTGCCGTAGATCAGGCCCTCGTATCCGCGCTGAACGCCCAGAACCTCGATTCCGGAGGCTTCCGCAGTCCGCACGACAGCACGGATCGCAGCGTTCATACCGGGGGCATCGCCACCCGAAGTCAGAACCGCGATTCGGCGCGTGCTTGCCTTCGCGGCGCGAGGGCTCTCGCTCTGCGCGATCGTGCTCTCCGACTCTCCGTCCATAACTCCCTAAGGAGAGGGTATCACCGGAGGCGGGAGCGAATAAAGTTAAGCTTATATGACGGATCAAAAACCAAACGGCGGCATCGGCGATCGCACGCTATTTGCCGCCCAATCGGGACAACGCGTCGCGCGCCTGCTGCGCGGCGATATCGCCATCCTCGCCGCCTCCGTTCGCCGCATTCCGGTAATGGACAATCGCGTCCGAGCGGTTTCCAAGCGCCTCCTGGGTGCGGGCGAGGTTGAGCTCGGCACGCGCGCTTCCGGGGCACGCCGAGAGCG
The DNA here is from genome assembly GCA_963830715.1 of uncultured delta proteobacterium. Taxonomy (GTDB): domain Bacteria; phylum Desulfobacterota; class Binatia; order Binatales; family Binataceae; genus CAVVMA01. The sequence continues at coordinate 135,187 of CAWHNS010000011.1, read as the reverse complement.
CGTCCTGATAGTAGCCAAGCGCGCCCTTGAAGTCCGAGGCCGCGAACCGTTCGCCGCCGCGCCGCGATGCGGCCCGGCTTATCTCCTTATCGCAGGAACCAGCCGGAAGCGGGGTGGGAGCGGCGCCTGCTTTGAGCGCAGCGACTTCCCGCTGGAGTCTCTCGAGTTCGACCTGCTGCTGCTGGAGTTGCTGCGCGTTCTGATCGATCTGCGCCTGATGGCATCCGGCAAGCTGCGCCGTCAGTAGCGCGGCCGCGAGCGCACCAAGCGCATGATTTCTCCACGACCCCATCCTGATTACTTAGCGGCGGCATCCACTCGGGTGTCAACAACTTCGCCGCGATGCGGTCCGTTATCCGCTCTGCTATGGTGCCCGCAATGCAGCCGCGCGCGACGACATTGGCGGGTCTGACCGATCGAATCGCCAAGCTGGACTGGGGCGAAATCGGCCGGTCGTTGGACGATCGCGGCTACGCGACCGCTTCGCGCGTGCTGAGCGCCAGTGAATGCGAGTCTCTAATCCATCTCTATGGAGATGAGTCGCGGTTTCGCAAGCGCGTCGAGATGGAACGCCTGCGTTTCGGCGTCGGCGAGTACAAGTATTTCGGCGCGCCGATGCCGCAAATCGTCCAGGAGATGCGCGCCGCGTTCTATCCTCTGCTGGCCCCGATCGCGAACCGATGGATGAAGGCGATGCGCGCCGAGCGGCTTTTCCCGCCGACGCTGACCGCGATGGAGGAACTGTGCCGCGCACACGGGCAGAGCAAGCCGACGCCGCTGATGCTGCGATACGAAACCGGCGGCTACAACTGCCTTCATCAGGACCTTTACGGAGAGATCGCCTTCCCCTTTCAGATCGCCTGCGTTCTGAGCCGGCTCGGCGACGATTACGAGGGCGGCGAGTTCTTGATCGTCGAGCAACGCCCGCGCGCGCAGTCACGGGGCGAGGCGATAACGCTGCGCCAGGGCGATGCGATTATTTTCACCAACAGCCATCGGCCCGTCCGGGGAAGCCGCGGCTATTACAGGGTCAACGTTCGCCACGGAGTCAGCCGCCTCCATTCGGGCTCGCGCTTCAGCCTGGGCGTGATCTTCCACGACGCGAAATGAGCGCGCGCTCGCGACAGGCTGACGACTATTGCGGCGAGGGCGGCGCTACGACCACGCCGGCGAGCGCCGACGCGGACCGGCCATCGGCGGTCACCGCGGTGAGCCGGACCGTATAGCTGCCGGGATTGATGTACGTTTCGTACACCATCAGCGGCGGCAACGTGGAGACGTGGCCGTCGCCGAAATTCCACTCATACCTGACGAATTCCGCTTGGTCGGGATCTGACTCATTGACCAGGAAGGCGACTGTGAGCGGCGCGACGCCGTAGCCGGGTAGCGCCTGCAGAGAAATCGACGGCGGTGCGCCGAGCATCATCGGAGTCGGCATCGGCGTTGCTTGCTCGCTCATAACTTCCGGCGCGCCTTCTTGAGCATCCGCTGCCCGCCGATCCGGGCCCGGCATCAGCAGGCAAAGCGCAATCGCGCAAACGGCGAGAGCAAAGTTGTATCCTCGCTTCGACCCGTCAATTAGGATTCGTCTCATGAGACCTGAGCGAGCCGCAATCGCTTCCGCCGAGCCTATCAGCCGCTTCCTCGAAGCGCACGGACTGAAACTCCATTACCTCGATTGGGGTGGCGACCCCGGGATGCACACGCTGATTCTCCTTCATGGCGGTGGAGCGCACGCACACTGGTGGGATCTCGTCGCGCCGCAACTGACGCCGCTGGGGCATATTGTCGGACTGGATTTTCGGGGTCATGGGAAAAGTCAGTGGGCATGCCCGCCTCATTACGGTCCGCAAGCTTACGTCGAAGACCTGCGCGCGCTGATCGAGTATCTCGGCGTCAAGCCGATCGTGGTCGGGCATTCGATGGGCGGCGCGGTCGCGCAATGGGCCGGCGTGCGCTTTCCTGAAATATTGCGCGCGCTGGTGCTGGTGGACTCGCCCAACGGACCGCCGCCGCTCTCGCGGCGCCTGATGTGGCGATGGCGCCGGCGGGCGCGGGGACTCAACGAGCGCCCCACGCTGGAATCGCCGGAGGCGATCGTTCGGCGGTTCCGGTTATCCCCTCCCGAAACCTGGCTGCCTCAAGACGCGATAGAGCGCCTGGCGCTGGCGGGCGCCGAAGAACTACCCGACGGCCGATGGGCCTTCAGGTTCGATCCGCAGACCCGCGCGTGGCGTAGGATCGGCGGCAGTCTGCAGCGGCCGCGACTCAAGGACATCGCGCTTCCCACGCTGATCCTGCGCGGCGCGGAGAGCGGGCTGGTCAGTGCGGGCCGCGCGCGCGCGATGCATCGCGAGCTTCGCGGCTCGATCTACAAGGAGATCCCGCGCGCCTTCCATCACGTGCCGCTCGACAATCCCGACGCGACTGCCTCCGCGATAATCGAGTTCGTCGAGGCGCTGTAGGCAGAACTACGCCCGGAGCAGCCAGTCGGTCAGATCGAGCGTGATCGTGCCGTCGGTAAGAACCATCGCCTTGGGCGAGCGCTTGAGCTGGATCTTGGAAACGTCCACTTCGCGCGGGAGAAGATAGAAGAGGCTGTCCCCGACCAGCGAGACCACCCGGACGCGCTCCTCGCCGGCCCGCTCGGTACCGGCAATCTCATACGGATTGACGTGATAGGAAAAGCCGCGCGCGCGGATCACGGCTTCGTCGTATTCCTCGACTACGCCGACAAATATCCGGGTGTTGTCATCCTTAAAGAGCTTTTTGTCGACTACCACTACTCGATCATCAACGCGCAACGCCGGCATCTTTCAATCCTCCTCCCAACGCCCGCTCGGGATTGTATCCGATACCGGCACGCTATTTAACCTCGTAAATCCGATATCTGACTCCATTCGCAGCGGCCTCGCCTTCTCCGACCGCCTGCACCGCATTCAGCCATGCGTACTTGCCCGACTTGGACACCATGAACATCGGCGCGGTCCGGATCGTCGCCGATCCCAATCCTGCCGGCGGTCTGAGTATTCCTCGATACGTCATGTAGATAAACTCGCCGTCGTCGCTCTTGAGCACCAGGCGGACATCGAGCACGCCGACGCCATCGGACCGGTTGAGAAACCAGTCTCCGCCGCCCGGCAGCACTTCACCCTTGATCCGGCGCCCCTCGAACTTGCCTCCCTTCACGTAAAAGATGATCCGGTCACCCTCCGGAGTGCCGCTCAGCATGATCGGCGGCTCCAGCTCGGCGGACATCTCGAACAGCAGTTCCGTTTCCATCGGATTCCTCGCGCGGCAATGGGATACGAGCAGATATACTCGCCGCGCCCGCGGCTTGCACCCGGATCGACGCCGGTTTCTGTCGCCGGTGCGACCGGCTAAAATGATGAGTTCAGCATCGTTCGTTGAAGCGATGCGTTGCGGTATAGTCGCATGCTCGCGCTCGATAATCTCTGCAAATCCTTCGGCGGACGGATCATCTTCGATTCCGTAAGCTGGGCGATGCCCGACGACGGGCGCGTAGGATTGGTCGGCCTCAACGGCGCCGGCAAATCGACCCTGCTCAGGATGATCGGCGGCGTCATGGCGGCGGATTCGGGCCGTATCACGCGGCCGCAGCGCACCACCGTCGGCTACCTGCCGCAGGACGCTCCCGAGATGGGCGGCCGGCCGCTGCTGGACGAGACGCTGTCGGCGCTGGCGGAGATGCAGGCGCTGGACGCGCGCCGAATCGAGCTGGAGCACGTCCTCGCGGCGGAGCCGTCAGGCGCCGCTCACGACGCCGCTCTGCACGAACTCGGCGAGGTGCTCACCGAATTGGAGCGCCACGAGTTCTACAACGCCGAGAGCCGTGCGACCTCGGTGCTCTTCGGGCTGGGATTCAAGAGTGAAGATCTCCCGCGCGACGTGGCCGAGTTCTCGGGCGGTATCCGGATGCGCGTGGCGCTGGCGAAGCTTCTGCTGCGGCGCCCGGAATTCCTGATGCTCGACGAGCCGACCAATCATCTCGATATCGAGGCGCGCAACTGGCTCGAGGACTACCTCGGCGAATACCCCGGCGGAATCATCCTGGTCTCGCACGACCGCTATTTCCTCGATCGCGTCACCAAAACGACCGTCGAGGTAGCACGCGGCAGATTGACCGAATACACCGGCGGCTATTCGCGCTACCTCGTCGAGCGCGAGAAGCGCTTCGAGCTGGAGATGGCCGCTTATGAAAATCAGCGCGAAGAGATCGAACACATCGAATCGTTCATCAGCCGCTTCCGATACCAGGCGAGCAAGGCGCGGCTGGTGCAAAGCCGAATCAAGCAGCTCGAAAAAATCGAGCGCCTGCCGTCGCCAGCCGGCGCGGAACGTCCGCCTGCGATCAGGTTTCCGCAATGCGAGCGCAGCGGCCGCCGCGTGTTCGAGCTTAACGGCGCGGTCAAGCGCTACGGCGCGCTGACCGTTTACAGCGGCGTCGATATGGTGATCGAGCGCGGCGCCAGGGTCGCGCTGGTCGGACCCAACGGCTCGGGAAAGTCCACCATGATGAGGCTGCTCGCGGGAGTCGATCCGTTGAACGCGGGCGATCGGATCGTCGGCCACAACGTCAGGATCGGATATTTCGCACAGGACCTGGCCGAGGCGATCGATTATCAGAAGAGCGTGCTCGACGAACTCAGCGACAGCGCCGAGGGAATGACCACCGGCGAGATCCGCGGCCTGCTGGGCGCGATGCTCTTCTCGGGTGACGACGTCCTGAAACGGACCGGCGTTTTGTCTGGCGGCGAGCGCGTGCGGCTCTCGCTGGCCAAGGTGCTGGCGCATCGCAACAATTGCCTGCTGCTCGACGAGCCGACCAACAACCTCGACATTATCGCCAAGGACACGCTGCTCGAAGCGCTGCGGCGCTTCGCGGGCACAGTGGTAATCGTGAGCCACGATCGCTTTATCCTGAACGAGCTGGTCAACGAGGTGATCGAGGTCGGCCAGGGTCACGCGCTTCGCTACCTCGGCAACTACGACGATTACCTGGCAAAGAAGCTCGCGATGGAAGCCGAATTGCCGCGCGACGGAAAGCCCACCACGACGGCGTCGCGCCCGGACGCGGAGCGCGGTCGGCGAGATGCCAAAGCCGGCGACCCGATCGCGCGCCAAGCGGATCGCGATCGAAAGCGCGCGCCCAACGCGCGCCGCCGCGAGTCGGTAGAGGCCGACATCGAGAAGAAGGAAGCGGCGCGCGCGGCTCTCGCTGGCGAGATGAACGATCCTGACTTCTACCTGCGGCGAAAGGACGCCGACGAGATGATCGCCAGCTACGAGCGCCTCGGGCGCGAGATCGAAACGCTGTACGCCGAGCTAGTCAAGTTCGACGACTCCCGCACAGCCCGCGACCAGACGTAGCTTCAGCCCCGAGCAACAACAATTTCGCGTGCCTCGGATTCCAGGCAACTCTCACCCCTCTACCCAAAGCCGCATGACGCTGTTTTCAGAGCAGCGGGTCCCGATGGGAGAGAGCCGTCAATCGCCTCGTGGCGCGTGAGGCCGGGAGCGTGCGTCAGGATTCCTTGCGCGCGACCAGGATGAAATGTACCGAGATTTGCGAGAACCGCTCGTAGCGCTCGAGCTTTATCTTCTGGCCGTCGAGAATGTTCCGGACGCGAAGCCTTGAGGTCCATCCGATCAGCTTCGTCACCGGCGTGATCAGCTTGCCGAAGAAGTAGAGCACCGGATTCTCGCTGGCGAAGTGATTGACTATCACGATCCGACCGCCGGGCTTACACACCCGCACCATCTCGTTCATCATGCGGACCGGATCGGGCACCACCGTCATCACATGGAAAGTGGTTACGTCATCGAAGCTGTTGTCCGGAAAGTCGAGGTTGAGCGCATCGCCCTGCCGCAGCTCGATATGGCCCCATTCGTTCTCTCGCGCCTTGGCGGTGGCCTGCGCGAGCATGTCCGACGACGGATCGATCCCTACCACGTGAACATAAGGCGGATAGGCGCCGAGCGAGATGCCGGTGCCGACGCCGACCTCCAACACCCGATGGCCGGGGCGCAGGTTGAGCGAGTCGATTACCTCGTGCTCGCGATCGACGAACGCGCGCCCGAAGACCAGATCGTAAAAGCGGGCAAAGTCCGAATAGATGCGGCTTTCATGTGGCTCGGCCATGGCAACCTCGTACCTCACAGGCCTATGGAAGACGGCCCCCTACCCCACCACGCCGGGCCGACCATCCCTAAGCGGCGGCGTTCACGCCTCTCGACTGTCGCTTGAAGGAGGTTATGTCGCGCTTGCGAAAACGCCATTGCCGGCCCTTCTTGAATGCCGGCAGCAAATTTCGACGCGCGAACTCATTAACCGTATCGGGACTCATGTCGAGAAGAAAAGCAACTTCCCTGGAATTGAGAAGGATGTCTTCCTTATCGAGCATCGAAGTCCACTAGAAAAAGGCGCCTTTCGGATATTCAACTCGGGAACGCGATTTTTTAATATGCCACTGCCCGTGAAGTCAAGCCAGTTTTCCGCCTCTGAGATCAAAAATCTTTCTCTCCGGAGAATCCCGGCGCTAGACGCTGATAGTCTGAAGCCGTCGAGCGCTTATAAGATGGTCATACCAGGCGCGTGTGACGACGATACATGAGAAAAGGCCCGTAAGCACGCCAACGCATAGCGTAACTGCAAAGCCCTTCACAGGTCCAGTTCCGAACTGGAACAGAATCAGCCCCGCAACGAATGTCGATATATTAGAATCGCGAATAGCAGACCATGCCCGCTGATAGCCCAGTTTTACGGCATCGCGGGTGGTCTTGCCGTTGCGCAATTCCTCCCGCATCCGCTCGTTGACCAGAACGTTCGCGTCAACTGACATTCCCAGCGTCAGAACGATTCCCGCGATTCCGGGCAGAGTCAGCGTTGCCTGCAAGGCCGCCATCACACAGATGAGCAGCAGGATGTTCAGCGAGAGCCCGACGTCGGCGAGCACTCCCGCGCCGCTGTAATAGACCACCATGAAGATCAGCACCGCCGCGGCGCCGACGATGAATGAGAATGCACCCTGCCGGATCGAATCGCGACCGAGCGAGGGTCCAACCGTGCGCTCCTCCACTATCTCAACCGGAGCCGGGAGGGCGCCCGAGCGGAGCACGATCGCCAGGTCGTGCGCCTCGTCGATCGAGAAGCGCCCGGTGATCTGGACGTGCCCGCCCGGGATTCGCTCCTTGATCACGGGCGCGGAGTAAACCGTGCCGTCGAGGACAATCGCGAGGCGCCGCCCGACATTCTCCGCGGTTGCTGCGTCGAAGATTTGTGCGCCGCGCGCATCCAGATCCACCGCCACGTAAGGACCCTCGAGCCGCCCGCCCGGACGCACGCGCGCGTCGGTGACGACATCACCGGTCATCAGCACCGGCTTCTCGACCAGGTACGGAGTGCGGCCGCCGGCTTCCGCCGGGCCGTAGAGGACCTCGTCGCCGGGCGGCGGATTCTTTTCGGCATCGGCGATACTGTGCGAATCATCCACCAGCTTGAATTCCAGCACCGCGGTCTTGCCGATCAATTCCTTGGCCCGCTCCGGGTCCTGGATGCCGGGCAATTGCACCAGGATGTCGCGATCGCCCTCGCGCGCCACCGTCGTTTCGCGCACGCCGAGCTGGTCGATACGGTTGCGGATCGTCTCAAGCGCCTGGTCCATCGCGTTGCTGCGGACCTGCGCCTCGTCGCGTTCCTTGAATTTCAGTGAATACGCAGGCGCGCCGCCGCCGACATCGACGCTCGAGACGACCAAATCGGGAAACGCCTTCTGCGCCAGATCGAGGAACGGCGTCCGTTCGTCCGGCGACTTGAGTTTGACCGTGAATGCGTCATCGGCTGCGGCCGAGACCTCCTGGAACTCAAGCTTGTCGTCCCTAAGCTCGCGCTTCAAGTCGTCGCCGCGCCGCGAGAGCGAGGTGTTCACCGCGTCGTCAAGCTTGACCTCCATCAGCAGATGCGTTCCGCCCTGGAGATCGAGGCCCAACTGGATCTTGGTCCCGGGCAGCCATTCCTTCCATGCGTCTGGGAAGTCGAAGCCGAAGCTCGGGACAAGCAGCAGGACCGCGACGACCACCAGAGCCGCGGCCAGGTAGATGCGCGTCAGCCCGGGACCGCCGGTGAAGTGCAGATAGAGGATCGCGCCGGCGATCGCCAGCAAAATCAGGATTGGCGCCGAATTTTCCACGTATAGTCTCGCCTTCCTATTCGGTCTTTTCCTTGCCGCCGCTCTTGGGCGACGTCTTCGAGTATGTCGATAGCGAAGCGATCTGCGGGCGCTCCACGCGCACCCGCACGTTGGGCGCGATCTCCAGCGTCACGACCTTGTCGCCCAACTCAACGATCCTGCCGATCAGGCCGCCCTGTGTCACTACCTCGTCGTTGCGCTTGAGAGCGCTGAGTATCTTCTGATGCTCGGCGGCCTTTTGCGATTGCGGCCGGATGAGCAGAAAGTAGAATATTGCGAACAACGCGACCAGCGGTATGACGGTCGTGAAGATGACCTGCTGGCTGTTGCTTTCAACGCCGCCCGCCGCCGCGCCGGCTGCCTGCGCCCATGCGATTCCTTCAAACCACATCGATCTTTTCCCGACTCGAGGCCACTCTATCATCAATCGCTGCGCCCAGCGCGGCCGCAAAAGCCGGGTAGGTCCGAGATGCGATAGCAGCTTGCGCCTCGCGCATCAAGCGGGCGTAAAAGAAGAGATTGTGTTCGGTGAGCGCGCGCGCGGCGAGAATCTCCCCGCTGACATACAGATGACGCAGATAGGCGCGGCTGAGCGTCGCGCAGCATCGGCATCCGCAGCGCGGGTCGAGCGGCTGCTGGTCGCGCACAAATCGCGAATGCTTGATCGACAAGCGTCCCTCGCTCGTGAAGGCGCCGCCATTGCGCGCGTTGCGGGTCGGCAGCACGCAGTCGAAGAGATCGTAGCCCATCGCGATCGCCGCGATCAGATCGGCCGGCGTCCCGACTCCCATCAGGTAACGGGGCCGGTCGGCGGGAAGCAGCGCGGCGGAGAGCGCCGCCATCTCCAGCATCGCAGGCTTCGGCTCGCCGACCGACAGACCACCCGCGGCGAAGCCGTCGAACGGCATCGAGGTGATCTGCCCTGCGCTGGTCCGCCGCAAATCCGGATACACGCTGCCCTGCACGATTCCGAACAATGCCTGCTTCGGGGCGCGCCGGGCCGCGAGTCCGCGTCCGGCCCATCGCGCCGTCAGCTCCATCGAGGCCTGGGCGCGCGCGTGATCGACCGGATACGGCGTACACTCGTCGAGCGACATCATTATGTCCGCGTCGAGCCGTTCCTGGATTTCCACCGCAGTCTCGGGGGTCAGCGCCAGGCGGCTGCCGTCGAGATGGGACCGAAAGACGATTCCGTTCTCGTCGATTGAATTGATCCTGGCGAGACTCATCGCCTGGTATCCGCCCGAATCCGTCAGCACCGCGCCGTTGAAACCCATGAATCGTGCGACGCCGCCCATTTCGTGGACCAGGTCCGGCCCGGGCCGCAACGCCAGATGATACGCGTTGGCCAGCACCAGCCGATAACCCATCGCCCACAACTCGTCGGGCGACATCGCCTTCACTGCGGCGCGCGTCCCGACCGGCATGAAGGCCGGCGTGACGATATCGCCGTGAGCGGTGAAGAGCGTGCCGAGGCGCGCGGCGCCGTCGCGGGCGCGAACCTCAAATCGAATCGGATCGGGCATCAGAGGATCAGCATCGCGTCGCCATAGCTCAGGAAGCGGTAGCGATGGCGAATCGCTTCGCGATAGGCGTTCAGAATCAGGCCGCGGCCGGCCAACGCCATCACCAGGGCCAGCACCGTGCTGCGCGGCATGTGGAAGTTGGTAATCATCGCGTCTACCAGTTTGAAGCGGAACCCCGGCGAGATGAACAGCCCGGTGAAACCTTCGCGGTCGCCGGTGATCGCGAACGATTCGAGAGCCGCGGCGCTGCTGGTGCCGACCGCGACGATCCGGCCGCCGATGCGTTGCGTGTGTCCAATCGCTTCAATCGCCTCCGCCGGCAGAGTGTACCATTCCGCCTCCATCGTGTGAGCCTCGACCTCGGGTTCTCGCAGCGGCGCGAAGGTGCCGGGCCCGATATGGAGCGTCATGAACGTGCGCCGGATTCCGGCCGCCTCCAACCGGGCGAACAGCGCGTCGTCGAAGTGCAGTCCCGCGGTCGGCGCGGCGATCGCGCCCGGATGCGCGGAGAAGACGGTCTGGTAATCCGACCCATCGGCGCTCGCGACAGCGCGCCTTATATAATGAGGCAGCGCGAGCATCCCGGATTCCGCGAGGATACTCTCGATCGTCAGCGAATCGTCGCTCGCGATTATCGGACGGCCGGGTTTCTGGTAGCCGACAATTTTGAGCGCGCGGCCCCCGTCGACAATCAGCCGCGTGCCCTCCTTGAGACCGCGATGACTCCGCATCAGGGCGAGCCACGCGCCGCCGGGCTCCTCCAGCGCGCGCACCATCAGCAACTCGACTTTGCCGCCCGACTCCTTGCGCGCAAAGAGCCGCGCCGGAAAGACTCGCGTGTCGTTGAGCACCAGCAGGTCGCCCTCGCGCAGATGGCGCTCGAGCTTGTAGAAGCGCGAATGCACGATGCTGCCGTTTGCACGATCCAGCACCAGCAGCCGCGCCTCATCGCGCCGCGCCAGCGGATGCTGCGCGATCAGCTCCTCGGGCAGTTGATAGTCGAGCTCGGAAAGACGCATCGCAGAATCATGAGGTACGATCGGAGGCTGGATCAGAAAATATCATCCCGGCGATCATCGGCGCGACGGCTCAGTCCGCGGGCTCTGCCGCGAGTTTCGCAAGCGCCGGGCGGGGGCGCAGCGCCCAGTAGCACGGCGTTGACAGTATCGAGAGAATTCCCACCATCTGCCATGCGACGCCGATACCGAAGCGGTCCGCGACCCTGCCGCCGGCGGGCAGCCCCGCGGCGGCGCCGAAGGTCGCGAACGTGCTCTGGAACGAGAGCAGCGTGGCGCGATACTCGCCGTCGATCTGCTCGTTGAACCAGCTCTGCTGCACCGGCCAGACCAGCCCGCCGCAGAAGTTGGTCAGCACGAACATCGCGAGCGCGACCTGCACGTGGCCTGCGCCGGCGCCGGCGACCCACATCAGCGCGCTGCCCAGCGCGGTCATGCCGGCCAGGAACACCGCGCGCCGCGAGCGATCCAGGTACATCCGCGCCGCGATCTCGGAGCCCAGCCATCCCGGCGAGATTGAACAGGCAGAACAACCATCCTACAACTTGTATGCCGGAGTTGAGGCGATCGTTGAAGTACGCGGGCCACTCGAACCACGACGGGCCCCACGCTGCGAGCTGAATCCCGCCGGCCAGCGCGAGCAGCAGGACCACCCGCGTGCCGAACCCGATCCGCATCCCCTGCCCCATCCGCTCTTGCACCCGCCTCGCGATCGCGCCCGGATCGAACTTGCCCGCTGCGGCGCGGCTCGCGATCCATCAGCAGCCCTCCGACCGTTCCGCTCAGCGCGAGACCGCAGGAGCCCAGCAGCCACGGCATCGCCAGATTGCGGGCTCCGGCGTACGCCCCGATCAGCGCGCCCGCCATATTGCCGATTCGCGTTAATTGCGAGACGCGCGAGAACAGCCGATCCTTGGTGCCCGCATATCCCGCCGCGTCGAGCGCATCGACCGCCCAGGCATCGACCGCGCCGTTGCGAAAGGTAAAGCCGACGCCGTCGAACAGCTCGCCCACCAGGAACATCGGAAACCGATGGGCGAAGAAATAGACCATGAACCCGACGGTGGATAGCGCGCTCCCGATAATGAAGGCGGTGCGCCGCCCGATCGCGTCGGCGAACGCGCCGGTCGGAATGTCGGTGATGAAGGTGACCAGGAAGAAGGTCGCCGCGACGCTGTTGATCTGGAGCTGATTCAATCCGCGCCAGCGCATGAACAGCGGATAGATCGCGAAGATGAACGACGGCCCGAAGGCCTGGAACCACCAGACCGTGTAGTAGCGCCGCACGATCGAGCGAATCGAATCGCTGTGATTATTTTCTGTCGTCATCGCCGTCCCGGATCGCAAAAAGAAAAAGCCCCGGGCCATCGAAGCTCGGGGCTTTTTCACGCCAAGTATCGAAGTCCGCTTCAACCCTTGCGGGTGCGATTATTCTCCTGGAAGATTCGCATCGGGATTCCTTCGAGAAAACTCAGTCTTCCATGAAGTATTTCATCAGTCGGCTGGAGTCAACCGACCTGCGCGATCAAAATTGTTTTCGAGAGTGCGTGCTTTAACGCAAATGTTGATGGCTCAGACGCGGAGTGGGATCGACCCGCCCGTCGTCCGGAATCCGCGGGCGGCTCGCGAGCCGCCCCTACGAAGGAAGGAGCCAGGCCCTCCGATTTCCCAAGTGGCACAGGCTTTTGGCCCGCGCTCTTCGCCCTGCGCTCTTTCGCCGCCGATGCCTGCCCGCTAGTCTAATCCGATCGGTGGCGGCGTAGCTCAGTTGGTCAGAGCACACGGCTCATATCCGTGGAGTCGTAGGTTCGACTCCTACCGCCGCCACCAACCAAAGCCCGCGATCTGATTGAACTTTTCTCGGCACTGCCACCAGACTGCCAACCGGCCTTGCGCAGAAAGCGATCCAAATCAGGCAGCGCAAACTCGAGATCGCTCTCGGCGCCGATCGCGTAGCGGCTGTACATCGCTGGCGTCCAACCCGCCACCACCACGCTTGCAGGCTTCGGCTAGCAGTTGCTCTGGAGTTGTGGAAGTGGACTTCGGGGACCGGCCGTGCTCTAAATCACTCATCGCAAACCCAATGCGACCGAGCTTTCGCCCCGGTGGTCGGTTTGTCAAGAGCTTGCCGCCGGGGCGTTCTCGTCTTTGCGTGCGTGCGAGCGTAGAATCAGCGGTCGCATGGCGCTGTTTCAATCGCTTACGCTGAAGCTCACCCAAAAGTGAACCTTCGGTGTCCACCACTGAGGAGACCCCACCACAATCGCGAGCGCTAACGAGCGGTCCGCGATTGTGCGCGAGATGCGCGCGCTCGCTGCACCGCAATGCGTTTAAGGTGCGTGCCGGTCGCGCGCGCGCCCGGAACGCCCGCCGCGACGAACGCGGGCGCTATCTGCCAAAGGAGTGAGTCAATGGACTTAGCTGGTAGCATTGCTTCCTACATTCGTGAAGACCGGAGCCGCTTGAGGGGGGCGCTTGACTTCTACCAGGGCCAAACGACGCTTCGAGAGGCGGTGAGAAAAGCTGCGCTTTCAAAGAGACCACGCGATTGGGGAAGGGAAAAGCGGGAAGACCACCAACGGCGGCTCAAGCGCGCGGTCCTGGAGCAAGCCGCCGATCGACTGGGACTGGAGAGCGCGCTGAAAAAGCTCAGGGGCTGCAAGGATTTCGACGCGTTGATGAAGGTGGTCAAAGATCAACTTGACGGTATCAAAGGTGTCGGCGAGCTTACGCGGTACGACATCACTCTTCGAATAGGAGCGAAGCTGGGCCTGGAGCCCAAGAAGGTCTACCTGCATGCCGGAACGCGTCACGGCGCTGAGGCTCTGGGTCTACCGGAGGCCATCGAGATGAAAGAGATGAAAGCCCTCCACCCGCAATTCCGCCGCCTGAGGCCATATGAAATCGAGGACTGGCTTTGTCACTACTACAACAAGCTGACGCGGGCGCCCTCACGTAGGCGTAAGCCGGCGCGCGGCTGCCTTTGACGAGGGTCGCGCTCCGCTTCGCTCCGCGCATCATTTCCCTTCGGCGCCGATCCGCGCGGCTGCCGCTTGCCGCAGTCGCGCTCTGGAAAAGGACGCACCTAGCGCGAGCAGGCAAACCTTCGGCTAGAGAAACCCTTTGTCCACAGCCCCGGCCAGTCCTGCCGGCTAGGTCCTGCTGCGGGTCGTGAGAGCCCACCCCTTGCGGGGTCAGAGCACGTTGCCCGCGCCCGTGGCTCTGCGCGTCGGATCGCGCTGCCCTTCGACTGGCTTCACGCCCGGTCCGCCCCGGGCCGCTACTCATGCGTTGGCGCCATGGAGCCGGCGCTCGCGCCGCCCGTTTTTGCCCGGTGCGCGAAGAATCCCCGGATGCCCGCCCGCCCGAACCCGGGATTCCTCGCGCGCGCCAGCAAGGAAAGACGCGCGCGGGAATGACAGTCAAAGCGCCTTCATCCATCCGCTCGTGTCCTGATCTTTCAAAGGGACACTACCCGATTTGCGGCTCCGTCAGGATTGCGCGGGCGGCGCGGCGGTGAAGATCAGATCCCGGCACGCGGATCCACAGGTACAGCAGAATCAGCACCATCCCTGGGCCCTCGAAGCCCGCGATCTTGACGTGGAGCTCCTGTCCCGGAACGCCAAGATAGGCCAGCACGAACACCAGATGCCCGATCACCACCTGCGAGAAGTAGAGCAGCGCGACCACCAGCGCCCATCGCTTGCGGCCGATCATTCCAACCCCGATCGAGGCGTATATCGAAGCCTGAAGCAGCAGAACCAGGCGCGCCTCCAGGCCATATAACTTGTAGCCGAAGATTACAGCTTGTATCGTGTCGGAGAGCCGCCCGATCCCGCTCTGCGCGAAGACCCGGACCGCCAGAGCGGCCGCCCACACCACGCATGCCAGCGCGAAGATCCTGAGATCCAGCGGCCAGTCGCCGGTCGCTTCGCCCTTCATGTCCCGCCCGGATGTTTCCCCGCGCGGGCTATGCGTTCTTGCCCTGCTTGCCCTCGACCCACTGGAACATCAGGTCCTGGTAGTACTCGAGGTTGCGGCCGAGCAGGAAGACCTTGGGCGAGTTCTCGATCCGGGCGTACACCGCGGTGCGGGTCGGATTCTCGCTGCCGAGCAACACCCGGATCGGCTGCGGCTTGCCGGGCGCGTCGATCAGAATTTCCGACTGCGGATGATCGAGGCCGAACTCCGCGAGATCGCTGGAATCGTCGGCGACGATCTCGACCTGGCCGGCCTCGATAAACAGTCCCGCCAGCGCGTTCATCAGGTCCTGCGGAGCGAATGCATTGGGCGGCGCGACGATTTTGTAGAGCTTGCCGTCGGCGGTCTTCTCGAACCTGAGCTTCTCGATTCCGCGCGTGATCGTGACGGCGTTGACCGCGCTCAGGTCGAGCAGGCTCGCATGCTCGTGCCTGATCTCGGCCCGGCGGACCTGGGGGCGATCCGCGAGCACATAGTAGGGCAGCAGGATCGCCAGCAGGAACGTGAACAGTATCGCCGGGCGAGCGCTCACGCGAGCAGTCTCCGCCGCGCGAACACCACCAGCCCGATCGCGAGCATCAGGGCCGGCTCGATCACCGCTCCGAGCATGAAGGCGCGCCGCGCCTGCTGGTCGCTGACGTAAAACGCCGCGGTCTCGGCCGCGTTGACGCGCTCGCGGCTCGCGATCAGGACTTCGTCGCCCGCCAGTTCGTTTACCGCGTTCACCGCGAGATCGCGGTTGCCGAGCATCTCGAAGAATTGATTGGAGGCGAAATCCGAATCGCCGAAGGCGACGATTCGGCTCATTTTCATCAGAGGTACGTGCGCGTCGGCGGGCGGCGCCAGGTCAACCTCGACGCCGACCGGCACCGGTCCCTTGAGGTCGCGGCCGGCCCGGTACTCGGTGATCCCGGTGGTCACCGCCTTGTCGTCGCCGGAGGCCCAGCTCTCGTGCGAGGAACGCAGCAGCACGCTGGTGCGCTGCACCTGCAATCCGTCCGGCGCCGATTCGCCCACGGCGCCGTCCACCTCGACCCCGCGCGCCATCGAGAACACCGCCGGCCCGACCATCGAGCGCGTGATCGTGTTGTCTTCGTTGCGCAGCGGAATCTGGGTGGTCAGGATCTCGCCCGCGGAAAGCCGATAGGCGGGATCGACGATCACCTGGTCGATGAAATCGACATGGTAGAGCTTCAGGAACCTGACCAGGCTCGGCGCGCCATAGGGGTCCAGCATCACCAGCAGATGACCGCCGCGGGCCAGGTAGCTCGCGAGGGCCGCCAGTTCCTCGGGCAGAAAATCCTTGCGCGGACCCAGGATTATCACCACGCTCGCGTCATCGGGAACGCCGCTCGCGAACAGCGACAGGTTATCGATCTCGTAGTCGTTCTGCTGAAGGAGCCCGCTGAAGGACGAGTAGCCGAGCTCGCGATTGGTATCGAACACGTCGCGCTCGCCGTGCCCCGCGGTGAAGTACAGTTTCTTGTTGGCCGCGTGCGTGACCTGCAGCAGGGCGGGAATCAGGATGTCGGGGCGCGCGTTGTCGAAGTCGCGCCGCCGCCCTTCGGACTCGACCACCACCTCGCCGTAGCTCGACACGCCGTATTGCCGCGCGAGGCCCGGCGCTTTGTTCACGTCGATTATCTGGTAGCTGACCCGGGGCGTGAACGACGCCACCCTGAACAGAAGCTCCTCGAGCTCCTTGTAGGACGGATCCTCAGTGCGCACGAAGCACATCACCTTGACGTCGTGCGTGATCCCGTCGAGCACGCGCTTGTCGAAATCGGAGAGCGTGAAGCGCTTGGTGGGAGTCAGATCGAAGCGAACGTTGTGATCGAAGATGACCAGGTTGACGACCGTCAGCAGCGCGGCCAGCGCGACCGCGGTGTAGACCAGCAGCGCGTAGTTCGCCCACGGCGACCAGCGGCCGGGCGTCCTGTCTACCGGCGGCCGGTCCACTTGCGCGTCTCCATCGATCGCAGCGTCAGGAAGCCGAAGAACGTGATGAAAAACACGAAGAACGCGACGTGCCAGGTATCGATTACGCCCTTGGCGAACGGCTCGAACTGGTCGAACAGCGAGACCGCCCGGACCACGTCGCCGAGTCCGCTCTCGAAGGCTGCCTCGTTCCAGTTGAGGATCCAGAAGAAAAGCAGGAGCGACATGGTGGCTACGCCCGCCACCACCTGGCTCTCGCACAGCGACGAGACGAAGATCCCGACCGCGATAAAGCTGCATCCGATCAACACCAGGCCCAGGTAGCCGGCCAGCAGCGGCAGCAGCGGGAAGCGATGGATATTGTACAGGTAGGCCGGATAGAGCAGCGTCAGCGCGAGCATCATCAGGAAGATCACGATCGAGGCCGCGAACTTGCCCCAGAAAATCTCGGTGTCGCGCAGCGGATAGGTGTAGAGCAGCTCGATAGTGCCGAGCTTGCGCTCCTCCGCGAACAGCCGCATCGTGATGAACGGCAGCGTGAGCATCAGGCACAGCCGGATGTCGCCGAACAGCAGTTGCCAGTAGTTCTGGATGATGTCATGCGAGAATGACATCGTGACGAAGAACACCAGGTCCATGTAGAAGTAGTATCCCGCCAGCAGCAGGAAAATCGCCGACAATATGTAGACCAATGGAAATGCAAAGTAGGAGCGCAGCTCCTTGCGCGCCACCGCCAGCGCGCGGGCGGGCGAGAATCCGGCGCGCGAGGCGCCGCGCGCGCGCGCGGCCGCCGGGCCGCGCACCGCGGCGATCTCGAGTGTCGCCGCGCGCTCAGCCATCGCTCACCCGACAGGTCCGCGCCGGAGCCGGAGGCCCGTAACGCAGGCCAGTCCGCAGCACCGGCGCCATCAGAGCTGGTCTTCCCTGGTCACCAGGCGCATGAAGAGGTCTTCGAGGCTGAGCGCCACCGGCTTTATCTCCAGCAGGTTCCATCCGTGCTGCACGACGCACTGGGCGATCGCGGAACGCGCCGCCTCGCCCTGGCCCCTGGTCAGAGCGGCGAAACTGCACACCCCGTTCGCGCCGGCATCGAGATTGACCGGCCGTTCCTCGAGCTTCTCGACTTGCGGCAACTCGGCAAGCGCGCGGCGCACCTGATCGCGCGGTCCGGCCACGGTGACCAGCGCCTGGTCGCTGCCTTGCAGCTTGGCGGTGAGAACCTCGGGCGTGTCCTGGGCCACGATCCTGCCCCGATCTATAATGACGACCCGCCGGCAGGTCATGTTCACCTCGGGCAGGATATGGGTGGAAAGCAGCACCGTGGATCGGCCCGCCAGCGAGCGTATCAGCTCGCGGATTTCGACTACCTGCCGCGGATCCAGTCCGACGGTAGGCTCGTCAAGGATTAGCACTTCGGGGTCGCTCAGGATCGCCTGCGCGATTCCGACCCGCTGCCGATAGCCCTTGGAAAGCCTGCCGATGAGCTTCTTGCGAACCTCGGCGAGCCCGCAATGCGCGATCGCGAACTCGATCCGCTCGCGCGCCGCGGCGCGCCGAAGCCCCTTCACCCGCGCGCCGAACTCGAGCAGCGCCGTCACGCTCAAGTCCGGATAGAGCACCATGTTTTCGGGCAGGTAACCGATACGCCGGCGGCTTTCGATCGAATGATCGGCGACGTCGAGCCCGGCGATAAACGCCTGCCCCGAAGTGGCGGGAAAAAAGCCGGTCAGAATCCGCATGATCGTGGTCTTGCCCGATCCGTTGGGGCCGAGCAGGCCGATTATCTCGCCCCGTTCAATCTTGAACGAGACCCGATCGACCGCCAGCGTCGGTCCGAAATACTTGGTGAGGTCCCTGACCTCGATCATTAGTCCGACTCAGTCCTTGTCGTGCCGGTTGGGATTGCCGGGGCGCCATACCAGTGTGGCGCACCGCCCAATCGCATTTCCAGTAGTCTGTGAGAGATCCCCGCCGCGTATTCTAAGAACCGGCGATAGTCAGTGTCAATTCACGTTCTCGCCTGACGCGCTCGCCGCCTCATTTCGCGCGCGCGATCGCTCAGATAGACTGGGCGCTCCAGGATTCCGGAAGATGGGCCGTGCGTTAATAGGTGCGCTTGTCGTGGCGCTGCTCGCTATCGCGATCGGATGGCGATGGTCCGCGCAGCAGCATGCGATCCAGGAGCGTCAGACCCAGCAGATCGCCGATCTGAGCGCGCAGGTGGGCAAGCTGACCAGCGAGAATGAGACTCTCAAGAACGCGCTGGACAAGGTGCAGGACGAAGAAGCGCGATTGACGCGCGCCAACGACGCGCTGGAGAAAGCCCTGCAAGAGGCGAAGCTCACCGGCAAGGTACCGAACCTGCCCCCGCCTTACCCGCCCAAGTGATCGCTATTCCCTGCCCTGCGCCAGCATGAAGCGCTGGAACTCCGCCAGATGGCTGAGCGATCGCAAGTTGGGCATCCGATCCAGATAGACCTCGCCCTTCAGATGGTCGGTCTCATGCTGGATGACCCGCGCGTGAAAGTCTGCGGCGGTGAAATCCAGCGCTTCCCCGTTTCGGCCCATCGCCTGCACGCGCACGCCCTTGAACCGCGGGACGGCGCCGCGAAGGTCCGGAATACTGAGGCATCCCTCCCAGTCTTCTACCATCGTGGCATCAATCACGGTCACGACCGGATTGACGATCACGGTGAGCCGGATCGGGGCAGCGTCCGGATAGCGCGGGTTATGCTCGCACTCCAGCACCGCGGCCTGAATCGAGAGATGCACCTGCGGCGCGGCGAGCCCGACGCCGTTGTACTCGTGCATCGTCTCGATCATGTCGTCGATCAGCCGCTGGAACTCGGCGGTCCGGATTTGCTCGGGCGCTACGGCTTTCGCCCCTGTCCGCACCACGGGATGACCCAGGCGGGCGACTTTGAGGATCATTCGCGAACTTCCACCTCCGATTGCGAGCCGATCGAATACGCGTCCGGCATCCTAGCTCTTTCCCGCGCAATCGAAAACGACGGCTTCGCCTGCGTCCGCCTATGCTCGCGGCACAAGCGCCGCCCCTGCTGCGCGTTGTTCGCAGACGAGCGGCAGGTGGATGCTTACCTGCGAGACCATCTCGGCGTCCGAGATCGACGTGGTCCTGCCGTCGCGATACTGCGCGTCGATCCATTGCGCGATCTTCTGAACGGCCTCCGACTGTTTGGCTACCTGCCGATCGCGCGGCAGCCTGAAGTAGTCATTGATCCACCACGCGATTCCCGCGCTGCCCGAGGTTTTGTCAACTGCGACCCGGGGCGGCCGTCGGAGCAGCCTGGCCGTGTCGAAGATGTTGTAAATTTCCTCATCCTTCAGCAACCCGTCGGCGTGGATGCCGGCCCGCGTCACGTTGAAATCGCTCCCCACGAACGGATAGGTCGGCGGAATCCGATAGCCGATCTCGCGCTCGAAGTATTCGGCGATTTCCGTGATCACCGGCAGATCGATCCCGTTCGCATCGCCGCGCATCGAGATATAGTCGATCAGCAGGCCTTCGAGCGGCGGATTACCGGTGCGCTCGCCGAAGCCCAGCAGCGTGCCGTTGGCGTACATGCATCCGTAGAGCCAGGCCGCGGTGGCGTTCGCGAGCACCTTGTGAAAATCGTTGTGCCCGTGCCATTCCAGGCATTCGGGCGGCACGCCGCAAGCGCGCCGCAAGCCCATTATCAGCTTCGGCACGCTGCGCGGCAGCGCCACACCCGGAAAGGGCACCCCGAACCCGAGTGTGTCGCAGACCCGGATCTTGATCGGGATGCCGCTTTGCTCGCGCAGTTCCATCAGCCGCGAAACGAACGGCGCCACAAAGCCGTAGAAGTCGGCGCGGGTCGCGTCCTCCAGATGGCATCGGATGCGGATGCCGAGATCGAGCGCGGCCTGCACCAGCGCCAGGTAGTCGTCCATCGCTTCGCGCCGGGTCTTCTTCAGCTTCCGGCAAATGTGGTAGTCGGAGCACGAGGTCAGGATTCCCGTCTCGACGAGGCCCATCTCCTTGACCAGCCGTAGATCGGACTTGACGGCGCGAATCCATCCTGTCACCTCCGGAAACGCGTAGCCCGTCTCCAGACATTGGCTGACCGCGTCGCGATCGACCTTCGTGTAGAGGAAGAACTCGCACTGCCGGATTACGCCATTGGGCCCGCCGAGCCGATGGAGCATCTGGTACAAGTCGGCGATCTGCCGCACGGTGTACGGCGGACGCGCCTGCTGCCCGTCGCGAAAGGTCGTGTCGGTTACGTAGAACTCGGGCGCCGGATCGATCGGATCGGTTGCGCCGTCGAAGACGATTTTCGGCACCGAGTCGTAGGGAAATATCTCGCGCATCAGGTTGGGCTCGGCCACGTCCTGGAGCTCATGGCGATGCGCCCCGCGGTCCGGATGTTCCATGTTTTGGTCCTCCTCGACGCACTGTATACATCTTGATATGACTTGATTCAAGCCGCATGCCGGGGCGCGCCGGCGGGCTAATCCACAGTGCTCAGGTGGCCGCGCGCGAGGAGGTGCTTGACGCGATGTGGTTGCGATGGCGTGATCGGCCTGTGGCCAGGGAGTTGTCCAACGGTGCTGCGATGCTCACCGCGGGAGAGGCGGCGGGCGTGCTGGGCGTCAAGCTCGGCACGCTCTACGCCTATGTGAGCCGCGGATGGGTCAAGAGTTACCGCCGCAAGATCGGGCGCCAGGCGCTCTACCGCCGCGACGATATCGAGGCCTTGCGCGGCGTGGTGGTGCCCGAGCGCGGGCGGCGCGGACGGAGCCTTCCGCCCGCAACCTCGTGGGTGACCGTCGCGCAGCCGCGAGCCGTCGAGAGCGGCGCGCCGGGCGTGATCGTCGCCGAGTCGGCGGTAAGCGCGATCGTCGAGGGCCGCCTGCTCTATCGCGGTTATCCGATCGAGGAGGTGATCGAGCGCGCCTCCTTCGAGGAAATCTGCCTGCTGCTGTGGAACGGCGAGCGGCCTCATCCGGAGGAGGTGAAGGCGCTCGCGCACGAAGTTTCCGGCGCGCGGATGCCCGAGGCGGTTGCCTCCGCACTGCTCGCCGTGGGCCGCGAGGTGTCGCCGGTATGGAAACTCGCCGCGGTGATGCCGAGCCTCGCCGCGCTGGAGCGTCAGGCCGCCCGCCCGCGAAGCCGCCAGGCGACGTCGATACTCAGCGTGCTGCCCCTGGCGCTGGCCGGAGACGGATCGCGCCCGGCAGGCGGCGAAGGCCGCGGGACGGCGGCGCGGCTCCTGAATGCGGCCCGCGGCGTCGCGCCTGCCGAATGGGAAATCGCCGCGCTCGATCACATGCTGGTGGCGTGCGCCGAACATGAGCTGAACGCCTCGACCTTCGCGGCGCGAGTGGTGGCGAGCACCGGCGCGGATCTCTATGCCTCGGTGCTCGCGGCGCTCTGCTCGCTCTCCGGCCCGATCCACGGCGGTGCGTGCGACAGAATCGAGCGGATGTTCGAGGCGCTCGGCGAAGGAGCGCGTATCGACGAATGCCTCGACGACTGCGCGCGCGAGCAGCGGCTGCCGCCGGGCTTCGGCCATGCGATCTATCCCAAAGGCGACCCGCGCGCGATGCTGCTCAAAAAGAACGCGGAAGTGATCGCGCGCAAGAAGGGCCGGCGCATCTTCGAGACCGCGCTCAGGATCGAAGACGCGGTATGGAAGCGCAATCGGCTGCGGCCCAATCTCGACTTCTATCTGACCGTGTGCACCAGGATGCTCGGCTTCGCGCCGGGCCTGCCCGCCGCAATCTTCGCGGTCGGCCGAACCGCGGGATGGATCGCGCACAGCCTCGAGCAGTACGCCGACAATCGATTGATCCGGCCACGAATGCGCTACCGCGGCGTCCCGATTCGCCATTGGAACTGAAGGCGCGGGCTGGAATGCGGCGGCGCCCCGTTCTCGTTTGGAACCGCTTTCCGCCCTGCTGGATGTCGCGCCGTTGCACATTGACCGCATCCCGGTATTCGGTACAATGTCAGGGTGATCCGTTCTTTCGGCGACAGGAGCACCCGAGCGTTGTTCACCGATCAGTTCGTGCATGAGTTCCAGGGTTTTGCGCGCGGTGCCAAACGCAAACTGGAAGCGCTCAACGCGGCAAGCCGGCTGGATGACCTGATGGTGCCGCCCTCGAATCGGCTCGAAAAGCTGAGGGGCGCGCTGGAGGATTTCTATTCGATCCGAGTCAACAACCAGTGGCGCATCGTCTTCAAATGGCAGGACGGCGACGCTCATGAGGTGCGGATTGCTGACTATCACTAGGAGGCTTGCTATGAGAAAGGAATTTGCCCCAGTCACGCCGGGCGAGATGCTGAAGGAGGAATTCCTGGCCGAGTACGGCCTGTCGCAGAACCAGCTCGCAAGGGCTGTGGGAATTTCCCCGAACCGGATCGCCGAAATCGTCAATAATCGGCGTCGGATTACCGCGGACACGGCAGTTCGTTTGGGACTCTACTTCGGCAACAGCCCCGAGTTCTGGATGAACCTGCAGACCCACTATGACCTCAAGATCGCGCGCAAGAATCTCAAGCCCGCAGCCGCGGCGAGAATAAAGGCCCGACGAGCAGCTTGAGCATCGTCGGCGCGGAGTGCCTGCCCCTAAAATGAACCCGACCTCCGTACGGATTCGGCGGGCGCGGCCCGGCGATGAGTGCGCGATCGAGGACCTGTACCGGCAGCTTCACGCGGGGGAGTACGTGAGTCCGGGGCGTGCGAAGATGCGGCGCGCGATCGGTGCGCTGACGCGCGATCGCGATCAGACCCTGCTGGTCGCGATCGCGAATGGCCAGATCGTCGCGAGCTGCCATGTGCTGATCTTCCGTCATCTGGGGCGCGCGCTGAGGCCGGTGGCAATCGTGGAGAACGTCGTTGTCGATGCGCGTAGCCGCGGGCGGGAGTCGGAGAGCGCCTGATGGCCGCCGCGGTCCAAATCGCGCGCCGACGCGATTGCTACAAACTCTCGCTGACGTCGAATCGCACGCGCAAGCAGGCGCATCGTTTTTACGAGCGATTGGGCTGGCGATGGACCCATCGCGGCTACACGCTCGCTTTGCCGGAATAACCGCCGCCTTGCGAGCGGGCGCGCGATAATGAAAGATCATCATTCCGCGCGGCGCGCCCTTAGCTCAGCGGATTAGAGCAACAGACTACGGATCTGTGGGTCGGGGGTTCAAATCCCTCAGGGCGCGCCAATCGTTCCCGAAACCACCTTTCGTTCGCTACGCTCGCCCCTCGAAATTCGCAAGCATCAAGCGAAACCGGCGCGGGCTTGCGTCGTATTCGGAAGCAAAAGTCCCTGAGATCGTGCGGGGCGAAAACAACGCATCCATGCGACGGATCGAGAGGTAAGTGAGAATGAGGTCCAGAAAGCGAATCGCTTCAATAGTTGCCGGACTTGCCATAGTAGTGCTGGCGGGCGGCGTTACCGTGGCGTTGGCGTTTGGCGGGGGCGGCGGAGGAGGCAGGGGAGGCAACCGGTACCTCGCTTTACTGGCCCGCGCCGGAGGCTTGACCGGGAGCCAAATCCACGCCGCATTCCAGGCCGACGCTAACCTGAAGACCGACCGGACCAATCTGAAGACCGCGCAAACTGCCCTGGTCACGTGCCTGGTCTCGGGAGCCAATTGCAGCACTCAGGCTTCCACTTATCTGACTGCACGTAACGCTATGGCCACCGAGGTGCTGAGCGTGTGGCAGGGACTCTTCACGAGCCAGGGCTTCAATTCGGCGAATGCCACAAAAGTTCTGACGGGGCTGCAGCAAATGCAGGCCGAGCGGAAAACACTATTGCAGGGGGTTTTCGGCTCGAGCGGCGGCAGCATGCCCCCGCAATAACCAGTCTGGTTCTCCTCCCCGCGGCCCTCTCCCGCCCGGCGGGAGAGGGCTTTTTTTTCGGGACTCGACACCAGGGAACCTCACCGGCCGTCGCTCCGCTCCGGCACCCTCTCCCTGAAGGGAGAGAGATGTAGAGAGGTTCCGATCTCCGGCGACGCCGCTAGGAAATAGAGGACGCTGCGCGGCGCCGATCCAGCTCCACTTCCTCGAACCATCGCGCAAGCTCGATCGTCATCCGGGCGACCCGTTCGGGATGCGCCGCGGCCAGATCATTGCGCTCGAAGGGATCGGCCTTGAGGTCGAACAGTTGCGGCGCAGGAGCGGGCGGCCTCGGTCTCTCCGGCAGCGGTCCCCGATCGATGTCCTGATACTTGTCGGGGTTGTATTTCGCGTCCACGTCTTTCGCGAGATCGTCGCGCGTCGGGAACATCAGCTCGCCAATCGCCGGCCGCACGAGCTTCCACTTGCCGTCGCGCATCGCTGCGTTGCACTCGACGTCCGGCGTGTAGCGATTCCATTGCCAAAATCGCTGCGAGGGCACCCCACCAGGCTCGCCGCGCAGCAGCGGCATAACGTCTGTCCCATCCAGCTTCACGCCGCGAGGAGCCTCGACGCCGGCCAGCGCGAGGAACGTCGGCAGCCAGTCCGTGAAGTGGATCATCTCGTGGACTTGCCGCCGTCCGCCGAGACCCGCGGGCCATCGGATGATCATCGGGAGCCGGATGCCGCCTTCGTACACCAGCGTCTTGGCCCCGGCGAATCCGCAGTTGAAGCGATCGGTACACATCTGACCCTGACCGCCGAACTGCGGCCCGTTGTCGCTGGAGAACAGCACCATCGTGTTGTCCGCGATTCCCGCCCGATCGAGTTCTTCGAGCACCCGCGCGATTCCGCGATCCATGCACTGGATCATCGCGTAGATCGCGCTCACCGCGAGCGTGAAATCTCCCGCGTCGCGAAATGGCGCGAGGTCTTCTTCGCAGAGCCTCGAACGGAAAATGCGGCGCGTTGTAGGCGAGATAGAGAAAGAACTTTTCCGCGCGATGGCGCCGGATGAATTGCGCAGCCTCCTCGGTGAACACCTCGGTCAGGTAGCGCCCGTCCGCGCCCGCGAGACTGCCGTTGCGATCGAGCCGCCATTGCCAATAGGGCTGCCAGCCGCCGCGGAAGCCGGCGAATTCGTCGAATCCGCGGCGGTTCGGATGATAGCGCGGATCGATCGCGCCGTTGTGCCACTTCCCGACCAGCCCGGTCACGTATCCGGCGGGTTTGAGGAAATCGGCGATCGTGCGTTCGCTCAGAGCGATTCGGTCGAGTCCCCGCATCTCGAGCGTATCGATCGCGCCGGTGCGATGCGGATAGCGGCCGGTGAGCAGCGACGCGCGGGCGGGCGCGCACACCGGCGAGGCCGAATAGTGCTGAGTCAGACAAAGTCCCTCGTTAACGAGCTGATCGAGCACCGGCGTGCGCGACGCGCCATAGTTGAAGCATCCGAAATCGCCGTAGCCCATGTCGTCGGCGAGTATGAGGACGATATTTGGCCGTTCAGTCATCGCGCTCCGAGCTGGCGCCTCAAATGCTGCGGCAGCGGCGGCTCATCCTATCACTTCGGCCCAACGCCGCCACGATTCGCACTTGTGCAAAGCGAGGCTTTGAGCGTAGATAGCCTCTTGGCAGGATGTTGAGAAAGCTGATCGATGGCTCTCAACATCGTGCGTGAAAACTGGCTGCTTTCCCTGATCTTCTCCCCCTGACCAGGGGAGATAAAAGAGGGTGCGTTCGCATCGACTCGGTTGCGGCAGATGGGAACTTTCATCGCATCGCGAAGACTCGAAGTCTACCCCACCGGCGCCCATCGATGGGCGATGCTCGGCCTGACGGTGCTCGCCACCGTCCTCGCGTCATACGAATTCCAGCTCGCGCCGCTGTTGCCGCTGCTGCTGCCGTATCTGCACATGAGCCATGTCGGTTACGGCACCTTCATTTCGTTCGTCGTAATAGTCTCCGGGGTCTCGGCGTTCATTGGCGGACCGCTTGCCGACCGTTACGGCCGCGTCATCCTGATCGACATCTGCCTCGGCTTGGTAACGATCCTGACGTTCTCGAACGTGCTCATCACGGGAGTCGTTTCGTTCGTCGTGATCCGGACTGCGATGGGAATCGTGGGCGGCATGATGGCGGGTGCAGGCGCGGCGCTGGTTCGCGACATGTCGCCGCGGCTCAGCCGCGCGCTCGCCTTCGGGTTTTTCACGATCGGTCCGGTCGGCGCGAATCTGCTCGCCAACGCGATCGCCAGCGCCACGCTGCCCATCTACCACACCTGGCAATCGCAAATCTGGATCATGGGAGCGCTGGGCGTCCTGATGTACGTCCCGATCCTGATCTGGTTGAAGGATCTGAGCCCGGCGTTGCGGCTCCAGATCTTCCGCAGCGAGATCGCCTTGATGCAGGCCGAGGGGCGCCGGATGCCGACCGCGGCGGAACTTCCCGCCAGCTCGCGGGAAGCATTCGCCTGGCTGCTGAAGCATCCCGAAGTCTGGCTCCTCGTGATCGGCATCACCGCCAACCTGACGCTGTACTTCGCGATCCAAGCCTTCGGTCCATTGATGTTCACCGAGGCGTATGGCTACAGCCCGGCGGTGGCCGCGGGCATGAATGCGAACTTCTGGTTCACCAATCTGGCCGTCCTGATCATCGTAGGATGGATTTCGGATCGCCTCGAATCGCGCAAGCCGATCGCGATAATCGGCGGCGTGCTAAGCGCGGCGCTGATGGCGCTCTGGATTCCGACTTTCGGCCATCACCTGCCGCCGCGCACCGTCGCCACGATCGCCACTCTGATGGGATGCTTCCTCGCGATCGGTTACGTGCCGTGGGCCGCGCAGTTCTCAGAGACGCTAGAGGACGTGTCGCCGGCGCTGCAGGCTACCGGATGGGCCTTCTTCGGCTTAGTGGCGCGCGTGTGGATCGCCGTATCGGCGCCGCTCACTCTTTACGTCGCCGTGCGTCACGGATGGTCCGCCTGGATCGAGGTGTCGCTGGTCGGGATGGTCCTCTACGTAATCGCGATGATTCTGTCGCGAGGCCGGTTCGCGGCGGCTCGCCCGGTCGAAGCAAGCGCAGTTCGAGCGGCCACACCCGCCGGCGCAGCCGATTAGCAGGCCGAGGCCCGCTTCGATGAGCGCGCGCCACCTGTTACGATTGGAAAATTATTTGCATGAGCGCGTCGTTCACATCGGAAAGCCCGCGAACTGAGCCTTCCTCCGCCCTGGCTGCCGCGCCCGGCGCCCGCCAGATGAAACTCACCGGATGGGGCCGCTATCCGATCGCCGACACTGAAGTCTACCGCCCCGAAAAGATTGCCGAGCTGGCAGCGGTGGTCGCAGGCAACTCCCAGAGCCTGATCGCGCGAGGCGCCGGACGCGCATATGGTGACGCGGCAATCAACGATCGCAATCGGGTCGTCGATCTCCAGCGGCTGAACCGGATGCTCGCCTTCGACGATCACAGCGGCATTCTGCGATGCGAGGCGGGTGTCACACTGGCCGAGGTAATCGAGGTCTTCCTGCCGCGCGGCTTCTTCCCGCCCGTCACGCCCGGCACCCGCTTCGTCACGCTCGGCGGCTCGATCGCCGCCGACGTCCACGGCAAGAACCATCATCGCGACTCCTCGCTTGCCAACCACGTGTTGAGTCTCGACATAATGCTCGCTTCGGGCGAGGTGCGGCGATGCTCGCGCGAACAGGAGCCCGACTTGTTCTGGGCGACGATTGGCGGGATGGGTCTGACCGGCGTGATCCTGGAAGTCGAACTTCGCCTGAGGCGGGTCGAGAGCGCCTGGATCGACGGCGAAGTGATGCGCGTGAACGATATCGACGATGCGATCGAGACCTTCGAGCGCGCAGACCGCGAATACCAGTACTCAGTGGCGTGGATCGATTGCGCGACCGGCGGCCGCTCGCTCGGACGTTCGATTATCAACCTGGGAAACTTCGCGACACCGAACGCCCTCGATCCGAAGCGGCGCGCCGCGCCGTTCAGGATCCGGCCCCGGATACGTGCCGCCGTCCCATTCGATCTGCCCGAATTCGCGCTGAACTCCCTCACCGTCCGCGCCTTCAACACGGTCTACTATGCGATTCATCCGGGTCGCGAAAAGCATACGCTGGTTGACTATGACCACTTCTTCTACCCGCTCGACTCGATCCGCGACTGGACGCGGATCTACGGCCGACGCGGCTTCGTGCAATACCAATGCGTATGGCCGTCGGAGGAGAGCCGCGCGGGGCTGATTGAGACCCTGGAGGCGATCGCGCAGAGCGGGCGCGGATCGTTTCTGACCACGCTCAAGAAATTCGGCTCGCAAGGAGGGATCCTTTCCTTTCCGATACCCGGTTATACCCTGGCGATCGACTTTTGGGTCGAGCCGGAACTTTTCCCGTTCCTCGACCGGCTGGACGAGATGGTGCTCAAGCGCGGCGGGCGCGTTTACCTCGCCAAGGACGCGCGGATGCGGCCGGAGGTGTTCCGCGCGATGTATCCCGATCTCCCGCGATGGCAGGCAATCAAAGCCGGAATCGATCCGAACTATCGTTTCTCCTCTTCGCTCTCCCGCCGCCTCTGCATGGAGCGGGCCTGAACCCCGACAGAGTTAACCACTGATGAACACAAATAAGATTGGCCGCTCTTTCGATCTTTGCGTTCATCGGTGTTCATCCGTGGTTTCTTTCCGATGAAGGTGCTGATTCTTGGCGCGACTTCCCCGATCGCACGCGCGATCGGACTCAGGTTCGCGCGCGACGGCGCCGACCTTCTGCTCGCCGCGCGAGACTTGACCGAGAGCGATCGTATCGCGGGCGATTTGAGGGTTCGCGGCGGACACGCCACGCACTCCGCCGCTTTCGATGCCGCCGACCTCGCCTCCCACCCGGACTTCGTCCGCCGTGCGATCGAAGCTCTCGGCGGATTCGACGGAATCGTGATCGCATTCGGCACGCTCGGCGACGAAGCCGCCGCGCAGGCTGATCCCGCTGAAGCGCTGAAGACCATCAGCCAGAACTTCACTGGCGCAGTATCGCTCATGACGCTGCTCGGCGAGCATCTGCAGAAGCAAGGCCACGGCTTCATCATCGTACTGGCCTCGGTGGCCGGCGATCGCGGACGATCGCGAAATTATGTCTATGGATCGGCCAAAGGCGCGCTCGCCCTGTTCGCGCAGGGGATGCGCGGGCGGCTTGCCCGCTCGGGCGTGCATATAATGACGGTGAAACTCGGCTTCGTCGATACGCGGATGACCTGGGGGCGCGATGGGCTGTTGCTCGTGGCGTCGCCCGGAGAGGCCGCCGAAAAGATCTACGCCGCGTGGAAGCGCGGGGCCGAGGTGGTTTATGTGCCGGGATTCTGGCGCCCGATCATGGCGGCGGTCCGATTCATCCCGGAGCGGCTCTTCAAACGCATGAGCATATAAGCCGCGATTCTGTGGGCGGCGTTCGCGGGCTGTCTTTCCCGGATCGATCCTGTCAACTATAAAAGCGATATCACCCGATACCAACGATCGGAGTCGTCGGAAATGCCGCAGGAAGAAATACCAAGGCTCAAGTTTCACGGCGCCGTCGATGCCGACGGCCACATTCTGGAGGCGGCCGACCTCTGGGAGCGTTACCTCGAAGAAAAGTACAAGCCCCGCGCGATCAGGATCAGAAAAGGCGACGGCGGGTCCGAATACATGGAAATCAACGGCCGGCCGTCGAAGTTTCTCCGTGCCGGGATGCTCAGCGGATTGTCAACCATGGGCTCGACTCGCGACAACCCAAGGTTCCCCCGGAAACTCGGTTATGGGAGCTACGCCCCATTCGGTGCGATGGACCCGAAGGAGCGGCTCGATCGAATCGCGGCCGAAGGACTCAGGGCGGCGTTTCTTTACCCCACGCTCAGCCTGCTCTACGAGGTCGAATGCACCGACCCGGAACTGGCCCAAGCCTACACGCGGGCATATAATCGCTACATTGTGGATTTTTGCTCGGACAGCGGGGGCAGATTGATTCCGATCGCGCATCTTTCGCTGGGTGATCCCCAGGCGGCCGCGCGCGAGCTGGAACGGGCGGTGAAGGCGGGATGCAAAGGCGGATGGGTGGCGATGTTCACGATGAGCCGCAAGCCGCACGCTCATCCGGACCACGACGTGCTGTTCGCCAAGGCGCAGGAACTCGACGTGCCGCTCGGAATTCATCCCACGCTCGAGCCGACCTGGGCGATGTCGGGACGTTACGATTGGGAATATCAACGCGGCCTGTACTTTTTCAACAACATCACCGCCGCTGACGCCGTGCGTCACGCGTTTACGACCTTTTTCCAGTACGGCACATTCGACAAATTCCCGCGCCTGAAGCTGGTCGTGCTGGAAGCCGGCGCAGGATGGATTTCCTACTGGCTCGACCGGATGGACGCCGTGTACGCAACCGCGATGGGCCGGTTGTTGACCCTCAAGGAGAAGCCGAGCTTCTACTTCGCGCGCAATTGCTGGATCTCGGGCGATCCCGACGAGCACTCGCTGCCCGCGATGGTGGAGTTGTGCGGCGCCGACAAATTCTTCTGGGCGTCCGACTTTCCCCATCCCGACCATACCGGGAATTATATCGAGGAAGTGGACGAGCTGGCCCTGAAACTTCCGCCCGAGGCTCGCATCAAGGTGATGGGCGAGAACGTGATGCGCGTGTACAACTGCACGGTCTAGGGCGCGAGAAAATGCGTGACTGGCCAACTGTTGCAGCGCAGCCGTCCTGAGCCCTCGCTTACCGCTGTCATTCTGAGCTGAGGCGACAGCCGAAGGCGAAGAATCTACGCGAAGCGTTCCGGCATTTCGGGTTACGCAAAGTTTCCCATAGCGAAATCGACGTGACCACCGCAATGGCTAGTCAATCCCAATCGCGAGCGGACTCATCGCTTGTGCTGGTCACCGGCGGGGCCGGCTTTATCGGCTCACACCTGGTTGACGCGCTGATCGACCGAGGCGTTCGGGTCAGAGTGCTCGACGACTTCTCAACCGGACGGCGCGAGAACCTCAATCCGGCTGCCGAGTTGATCGAAGGTGACATCCGCGTCCTCGATTCCATCCGCCGGTGCGCTTGACGGAGTCGCTTGCGTATTTCACGCCGCCGCGCTGCCCCGGGTGCCGCTCTCGATAGAGAAGCCGATCGAGACGCACATGGTAAACGCGCTCGGCGCCCTCAACGTGCTCGTGGCCGCGCGCGATGCGGGCGTCCGGAGGGTCGTCAATTCGGGTTCCTCATCGGTGTACGGCAACCAGGACCGGTTGCCGCTGCGAGAGGAGATGCCGCCGAAGCCGCTTAACCCATACGCTCTCCAGAAGCTGGTGGGTGAGCAATATACGCGTCTCTTTCACCAGCTCTTCGGAATGGAGACGCTCACGTTGCGATACTTCAACGTCTTCGGTCCGCGGATGGCGGCTGAAGGCGCCTATGTCACGGTCATCAGCGCGTTCCTGAGACTGCGCCGGGAAGGCCGGCCACTGACTATTCACGGCGACGGCGAGCAGACCCGGGACTTCACTCACGTGCGCGACGTGGTGCGCGCCAACCTGCTCGCCATGAATTGCGGCCCGGCCGATGGCCGCGCCCTCAATATCGGCCAGGGCCGCGCTTGCAGCATAAACCAGATCGCGCGGCTTATCGGCGGACCCACGGTGAATCTCGCGCCCCGCCCCGGCGACGCCCGCCATACCCTGGCCGACTTCAGTCAAGCCAGGCGCACGCTCGGCTGGCAACCTGAGGTGACTACTGAGGAGGGTCTGGCGGAACTGATGCGTCTGGCCGGACTGCGATGACTCATCGCGGGTGGGTGTTTAGTTGAGCCGCTTCGCGGTCATCGATGAGACCGAGAGGCCGTCGCAGCAGATAGACCAGCGTGGGCTGGAACACACGGGTCAACAACGCGATTGAAATGGCTCCGCCGATAACCACGATCGCCAGTGGCCGCTGAGTCTGCGCTCCGATACGGGTGGAAAGTGCGGCGGGCAGGAGTCCCAGTCCGTCGACCAACGCCGTCATCATCAGAGCGCGGAAGCGCCGGTCGGCGCCCATGACGATTGAATCGACGACGGAGTGTCCCTCCTTCCACAGTTGATAGATGTAAAAGTTCAATAGAATGCCGTCCATGATTGCAATTGCGAAAATCGAGATGAAGCCGACCGCGGCGGAGACGCTGAAGGGCGTGCCGGTGACAACCAGCGCGAGCACGCCACCCAGGCAAGCCAGCGGCACCTGCGCCATCAATATGAGCGTATTGATGAACGACAAGGTCGCGGCGTAAAGAACACCCATGATTACCAGCAGCGCGAATGGAATAACGATCTCCAGGCGCCGGTTGGCTTGCTGGAGCTCGCTGTACTCGCCCACCCAGTCGAGCGAGACGCCGTCGGGAAGCCTGATCTGCCGGGCGACTGCGCTCTTTGCCTCGTCGATGGCGCTCTGCATGTCGCGGCCCCGGACGCTGAATCTTATCGGGACGTAGCGGCGCAGACCCTCCCGATAAATGAACGAGGCGCCCTCGGCGGTAGTAATGTCCGCGACCTGGCCGAGCGGGACGTAGCCGCCGCCGGGCACGGCGATTTGAATCTGACGTATGGCCTCGGAGCTCTGCCTGTATTTGGGCTGCCAACGAACCACGAGGTCGAACCGCCGGTCTCCCTCCAGCACCTGTGTGACCGCCTGACCACCGATCGCGGCTTGCACGGAAGCGGCCACGTCGCCCACGTTGAGTCCATAACGTGAGCAGACTTGCCGGTCCGGCTTGATGAGCAGGTTTGGCTGCCCCATCGCGCGATAGACCGCAACGTCAGCAATCCCGCGCACTCCGTCGATGACTTCTCTCGTCTCGTTGGCAACGCGCTCGTCAAGAGCGAGGTCAGGGCCATAGACCTTGATCGCGTTGACACCTTTAACGCCCGACAGCGCCTCCTCGATGTTGTCCTCGATATATTGCGAATAGCCGAAGCTGGCCTCGGGAAATTTACGCCTGAGCCGGTCATCGATCTCGTCGGTCAGCTTCTGCTTGGTGAGGCCTGGCCGCCACTGAGATTGCGGCTTGAGATCGACGGAAAATTCGATATTGAAGAACCCGGTCGCGTCGGTCCCATCGTCGGGACGACCGGTCTGTGAGACGACGTCGGTAACTTCGGGGAACGACCTGAAGACCTCACGGGCGCCCCGCGCCACTTCGTTTGCGTGAGAGAGTGAAGTGCTGAGCGGCAGCGTCGCTCTCGCCCAGATGTTTCCCTCCTCCAACTTCGGCAGGAACTCCCCGCCCAGCCGCGGAAACTGCGAGAGTCCACCCGCCATGACGAGGATGATTACCGCCAGAGTCAGATAAGGCCATCGTAAAATTCTGATGAAGAGGTTGTGATAGAAGCGATGAAACCCCTCCCAGACTATATTGTGGGTCTCCTTCATCCCCCTGCGAAGCAGAAAAGAACTCAGAACCGGCGTTAGGGTGACCGCCAGCAGAATCGCGGTAGTCAGCGCGAATGCGTAGGTGTGCGACATGGGAGAGAAAATGACGCCTTCGACCCCGCGCATCGTGAACAGCGGCAGGAAGGCGATCAGAAAAATCAGGGTCGAATAGAACATCGGCCCGCCCACTTCCAGGGACGCTCGTTGA
This sequence comes from uncultured delta proteobacterium, assembly GCA_963830715.1. GTDB lineage: Bacteria > Desulfobacterota > Binatia > Binatales > Binataceae > CAVVMA01. Next base: position 100,991 of record CAWHNS010000011.1, on the reverse strand, counting down.
ATGCATTGAACTTCAGTCTCGCCGGCCCGTTCGTCGGTGGTGAGATGGCGATAAATGTTTTCGATGACAATGACGGTGGAATCGATGATGATCCCGAAGTCGACCGCACCCAATGAAAGCAGATTCGCGGGTATTCCAGTCAGATACAGCAGGACAAATGCTCCGCACATGGCCAGTGGGATATTCAGGGCGGCGATAACAGCGGTTCGCAGGCTGCCGAGGAAAAAGATCAGGACGAGAAAGACCAGGAGCATGCCGAGCCCGAGGTTCTCCAAGACCGTGCGTAGCGTGGTATCGACCAACGAGGTGCGGTCGTAGTAAGGCACTGCCTTATAGCCCGGCGGCATCATGCCGGATGCGTTCAGCTGTTGCACTTTCGCTTCCACCCTTTTGAGCGTCTTCAGCGTATCGCCGTATTTGCGCATCAGGACGATGCCCTCGACGACCTCATCGCGGTCGTTCCTTCCCACGATCCCAAGCCGCGGCGCATAGCCGACGTTAACATCGGCGACATCGCGCACGCGCGCCGGTATGGCGATACCGCTGTTGAGGGTGGCCTTGCTCGCGCCGAGCACGATGTTGCGTATGTCGTCCAGGGTCGTGATAAAGCCGATCCCGCGGACATCGAATGCCTGCTGGCCAACCTCGACGTAGTTGCCGCCGACATTGATGTTGCCGTTCGCGATCGCACCGGTCAGCGCCGCCAGCGACAACTGGTAGTGATTGAGCTTCGCGGCATCTACATCCACGTGGTACTGCTTGGTCAAGCCGCCGAAGCCCGACACGTCTTCGACTCCCGGCACTGTCTTGAGTTGTTTTTCGAGGACCCAGTCTTCGACCTCCTTTTCCTCGAGCAGGTTATGGTCCGGGCTTTGTACGATATAACGGTAAATCTCACCGATCGGATTGTCAGGTGATATCGAGGGCACAAGGTTCTGCGGCAGAGTAACCAGGCCCAGCCGATTGATGGTCTCGACGCGGTCCCAGTAGTAGTCGCTGTCCCAGGTGAAATACAGTTTCACGTCGGATAGTCCGAACAGCGATATCGTCCGCATCGCCTCCAGATTGCGTATTCCGGCCAGGCCGACTTCAAGCGGTATGGTGGCGATCTTCTCGACTTCCTCCGCGCTCAGCCCGAGTGGTTGCGTGATGATCTCGACCCGAGGTTGCACCGGGTCGGGGTAGGCCTCGATGTCCAGTTCGCGAAAGGAATAAAATCCCGCGATTGCGAGCAAAACGGCCGCGCCAACAACCACTATGCGCTCACCGAGCGCGAGGTTCATCAGGAGTTTGATCATCGCACTTCTCTCAGGAAGTCTCGCCGTGCGCCACATGCCAGAGAGCGTTGAATCGTAGCGAGTCCGTGATGAGGAATCTGTCGCCTGGCTCGAGGCCGCTCACGACTCGGGCGTATCCGTGTTCGTTCCAATCGGTGATCTCGACTCGGCGGCGCTCAACGCTGTTCGCGCCGGCTACGATGAACGCGTAGTAGGCGTTGTCGTCGAAAACCAGCGCTGACTGCGGAACCACCAGCGCCAGACCCGGGCTGGTCTCGATGCGAACACGTGCCAACATCTGTGGCTTAAGCCGAGATCCGGGGTTGCTGACCTGACAGCGCAACTGCAGGGTGTGCGTGTTCGGATCGAGGCTGGGACTGATTCGCTGAATCATGCCCTTGAAGATTTCCTTCGGATAGGCGGCGGTCACCGCCTCAAGATTCTGTCCGACCCTGACTCGGGCGAGGTCGTCTTCGTAAATGTCCGCGGTGATCCATACCCGTTCCAGCGTCGCGAGAGACAAAAGCTGGTCGCCGGGATTGACCTGCTGGCCGCGCACCGCGTTCTTGCTCACGACGATCCCGCTGATCGGCGCACGCATCCAGACCGAAGCGCTCGGCTCCCGGATCGCCGCGATGTCCGCTGGTGAAAAGCCCAGTAGCTCAAGCTTGCGGACGGCGGCGGTCTTGAGGTTCGCCGTCATGCTGAAGCTGCCCGCCGGCATGCCAAAGGCGTTGGTCTGCGGGCCGGCGCCGCCGCGCTGGCTGGTGCTGGAAGTCGCCTCCAGGTACTCCGCCTCTGCGGTCATGAAGTCGGGGCTGTACAGCGACATCACCTGATCGCCGCGCCGAACCGTATCCCATTGCGAGGTTCGCAGTTGCTCAATCCGCCCGGTGACCCGCGAGATGATGGTCGATACCAGGCGATCGTCGAACGTCACCTGCCCGACCGCTTCCAGAACGCCGGGAAGCGGTACGTCTTTTACGGTGCCGATCGACCCTACCCGGGTCTGAGAAATGTCGATCACCATCAATTCGCGGCCGTCGGCCTGATGAACCAACATCGGCAGTTGAGATGGCGGGGACCCGGTAGCGGCCGGACTTGCCGAGCTGTCACATCCGCTGAGCGCGCCCATCGCCAGCCACGTCGTGACCAGAGCCGATAAGGCCGTTGCAGCCATCGCAGCCGCGGTAATGTGCTTCATTTTGGTGACGAAACTCCCATCGCCTGCTCCAACGCCACTTCTCCGGCGAAGAATTGATTGGCGTTCTGAAGGTAAGTGATCCGCGCCGCATAGGCGCTCTGCAGCGCCGACGACAATGTAAGGAAGTCGACTTTGCCCGCTTCGTAGGCGACCAACGACACTTTGAAGTCTTTGTCGGCCAATGGGATCAGCAATCCGCTATATTCCTGCGCCGACTGGTAGGCGAATTGGGCGGACTGGTACAACTGCGTGACGGTTGCTTCGGTCTGGCTTCGGACGGAATTCATGTTGAAACGGGCGGCCAGCAGCGAATGTTGCGCCGAGTGCACGTCCTCGCGCTGATGTATCCAGAAAAATATCGGGAGGTTGAACCCAATAGAGAAGCTATGCCCCTGGGTCACCCCTGCAAGCGGCTGCGCGCCGGGTTGCAGGATGTAGTCGAACTCATATCCGATCGTATAGTCCGGCAGATATTCCATCTCCGCGAGTTTCAGCGCGGTGGTTGAATTCTTCTCCGCCAGCGCCGCCTCGAGGATCTCCTGGCGCGCGCGCGTCGCGGTGTCTACCGCTTTATCCAGCGGGAACTCCAACCCTCTGAGCTGGATCTTCCGGTCAAGGTTCAACGGAGAGGCAGGTCTCCGATAGAGCAGTTGATTCAGCGCCACCCGGTCGTTCGCCCGGTTGGTCTGGTACTGACGCTGCTGCAACTGAGCCTGAGCGAGAGCGAACTCGGCGCCGATGAGATCGGCTTGAGTAGCCTGGTTCGCCGTATAGCGGATTTGGGTTACGTGAAGGACCTGCTTCAGGTTGGCGATATTCTCGGCGTTGATTCCGATCAAGGCCTCGTCGAGCAGTAGCTGGTAATAGGCGGCCTCGACGGCGGCGCGCAGATCGCGCATCGCCGCGTCATAGGTTAGAGCCGCAATCCCGGCGGTCCGCTTCGCTTCCTCCGCCTGGAGCAGCGCTTTTCCGGGAAACTGGAAACTTTCGCTGAATGAATGGGCGTGCACGGCCGCGTCGAAGTCTTTGCTGCTGTCCAGATTCGAGTAGGTGAATGTCGGGTCCGCCGGTGCGTAGTTCTGCAAGATCTGATGTTGGGCGGCGTCCCACTGCTCCTTCGCGGCTCGGACTTGAGGATTCACCTCAATGGCGGCCTCCACCAACTGCTCTACCGTCAACACCGGTTCGTCCGCCGCCCACGCAGCCCCTCTCGAAGTCAGCCAAATCGTAAGCAACGTCAATGTTATCGCCCGGTACAAGGCACACTTCCCTCCTCGGCTCCTTCGCGGCGACAAGAACAGAAAACTCAATTGCTCCGCCGCTCGGAGGCACAAGCGAACCACATCTCACCGCCGAGTCCGGCGGAGTTGAGATGTCGCGATCGGTTTGTTGGAGGCAGCTAGGCGGAAGGAGGGGAACGACCGTTCGGACTGTCTAACGCGCCCGAATCGGGCAAGTCAGGGCCGCGCAGGTCTGCGGACCCGGCCATTGCTGTCGGGACTCGGCGCTAAGGTTGCCGCCGGCGAAGGCCCCAGAACCAATCGAACGGGCGCCGCAATTGAGGGAAGTTGAAATAGACTCGTAGGCGGCGACTGCAGACTTGCGCCCAGAGGCACGAGCTCCGTGACGAGTGGAGTCAGGATTGGCGCGCGTTCTGTGCCGAGGCCGGCCAACGGAAGCCCGAGCAAGGCAAGCGTCAGCGTGAAACTGCAAAGTTGAGAGCAGATTGAACGCCGGGTATAAGAAGATATGCGGAATGCCGCAATCTTCCTCGCAGCGCTGGCCTTAGGCTTCATCTCGTGCAGCCGGGAGCCCGACGGCACAGTCACGCACCGTGGTCGCGACGGGCGCCCCGATCAGTGGGTATACCGCATCAACAAGGATGAGTACAAGCTGGCTATCGACACCAATGGCGACGGAAGACCGGACGTCGTCAAGACGTACAGGGACAACCAGATCGTCAAGATCGAGAGTGACAGGAACTTCAACGGACAGGTCGATCTCGTTCAGGAATACTCGCACGGGGTCCTGAGCCGCGAGATCCGCGATGACGATTTTGACGGCAAACCCGAGAGCATCAGGGAATTCAGGCACGGCAAGCTCGCGATCGTCGAGCGCGATCCGCAGGAACGCGGGTACATCGACATCGTCGAGTATTACGACGATTCCGGCAAGCTGATTCGCCGCGAAGTGCGAAAGAAGTGACCGCTTCGATGCCCTAGCGCCACGCGAGACTCGACCAGGTCGGGGTCAGGCTGGTCGAGAGCATCACCAGGGCCCGAAATTCGCCGGGCCCGCCGTAGTTCAGGTGATCGACGTACTCAAATGCAATTCGAGCGCGGCCATCGAGTAATATATTGCTAATCCATTGAGTACTCTGCGGGAGGCGCAGAAGGTCGAAAGCCACCCCTCCGCTGCGCTCCTTGGTGAGCGCGCCGCCGTAGGTTGCGGCTGGATATTGGGTGTTGGTATCAAACTTGGGCGCGCGTTCGGTGTAAAAGACATCGACACTGGCCTTGGTGAGGCCGCGAAACCATCGGCCGATCTGCACGTTGACCTCTGTGGAATTGGGCCGAGCCCGTCGCCCATCAGCCAGCCGTTGTACGTCCAATACAACGAGTCGCTATGCTGCTGGTCGTTCGGTTCGAGCAAGGCATATTCGAAGCGCAGATCGGTGCGGCCATCTGCGGTCAGTCGCGGAAGATAGAAGCCGCCCTGGTAGGAAACAGAAAGGAACGGGAGGAATCGGCCGACCGGGCTAACTTCGGCAGTCAGATTGTCGTTCCCGACGATCTCCTGGTACACCTGAACATTTCTAAGGCTGGGGATGAAGAATCTCAGATATACGCCGCCACGCTGGTGCGTATTGCCTGCGGAAACCGATCCGGTCGAAAAGGCGGTGGCGCGTCCCAGAAAGCCAAGCGGAGAATAGAAATCATTGTGGCGGCCGCCGAAATCAATTGTGTGAGTAAGGCCGAATTCGAAAGTCGGCAGCGGTTTGAAACTGAAGATCTGGCCGTCGATCCACGGATGAGCGAAATACCGATCGCTGTCGAGTTGCCCAAAGAAAATCTGGTAACGGAATTGACCCAGGTAGCGAAGGATGCCGGGCAGCAGGGTCGGATGGATGTTCTGGGCCCTCAGCGCAGGAAACGGGGCTGCGTTATTTCCCTGCGACAGGCTGGCGAAATGACCGGTCCCCCAGGCCATTTCCTCCTGCCCGAAGGAGAGCGCGAAGTTGCCCGCGCTGACGACCGCTTCGCCGCCCAGGAGCCGGAGCCTCTCCGCATTGGAAAGCGAATGCGTGACCGGGCCGGTGACCGCGGCCTCTCCATATGTGGTCAGGAATCCCGCCAAGCCGCCCCACCCGCTCGCTCGCAGCACCTCGTTGCTTCCCGCCCCGGTCGGGATCCCGTCGTTGTTCGGCAGTAGCGGTGTGCCTTCTTGCGCGTGAAGGCCTCCGGTACCGCCGGTGTCCCAGAAGCGCTGCTCGCCGCGCGAAAAGATGTACTGGGCTTCGACGCGCTGCAGCGGATGAACCATGGTCGGTTGTCCATCTTCAGCGTTGTTGTCGAGCCACCCGATCTCTTCTCTCAATTCGGAACGCAGCGCGTCGAGTACCGATCGGGCGAGCGCGTTGTTCTTTTCCGATGAGGGCAAGTTTCCGGCGGCCTCGATAGTCAGCCGAGCCGCCTCGATTCGGCTAATCGGCTTGATCTCGGACAGATAGCTGTCGAGCAAACCCAGGCCATTCAGCGTATCGAGTTCGTCGTATATCGGGCTATCGAGCGGGATGTATACGACGTAGGTCGAGGCGCCCGCCGGCGCCGCCGAAGCGATGCACCACCATGCTCCGAGCGCCGCCAGCAGCAGGACTTTGCGCGCGAACCCCATTATTTGCAGGCGACTATACCATCGAGCGGGCGCGCGAGCGCAAGTCCCCACCGCGCCGGGAAGTCGCTCAGGCAGCGGCAATGATCGGTGACGGAGGCAGAAATCTTCGACCTTGATTTCAATGGACATTCCTGCGATGTTTTCAGGCTGCCGCGAAACGCTTTTGATTTCGCGGCGAAGCTGTCATGCAGCCGTAACGATCCAGCGGCGGAGGCAGGAATCTGCGACCCGGAGGCCTGTTCACAGAACGGCGGACGCGGGCGATGCTTTGCTCATCCTGCCGGTCGCATCGAAAAGGCCCGGAACGAAGATTCCCGTCGTAGAGATCGATTCGGCTCGAGCGATTCAAGATCCCCACAGGGGCTGAGACAAATAGGGGCGGAGACAGGCATGAAGTTCTCAAAGTTGGTTTTCCCGGGTTCGATATCAGTGTCCGGCGCTCTGCCGTGTGCGATCGCGATCTGCGCGCTGCTTTGCGTATGCGAAACCGCGCGCGCGCAGCTCGTCAACGGCAGCAGCACGACGCTCAACGGTGGGCAATTCGGCTATCCCACTCAGCCGTACGGATCTCCCGTCCAGTCTCAGTTCCCTCCGAACCAGCAATATAACTACGGTACTCCGCCATCCAGCTATGGCGCTTCGCCTAACGGGGCGCCGCCGCAGGGCGCCTACGGAGCCCCGCCCTCGCAGCCCGGGATGTACCAAACGCAAGGCGCACCCGGATCGATGCCACCGAATCCCGCTTATTCCGCGCCGCCATCGATGGCGCCCGGCGCGCCCGGATACCCAACCTCGCAGCCTCCCTCCGGCTACTCGCCCTACCCGGCCAATCCTGGTTATCCAAGCTACCCAAGTGCTCCCGGATCGATGACCAGTCCGTATCAGTACCAGTCGCCCGGAATGATGGGCGCTGCGCCGATGGCGCCCGGAATGATGGGCGCTACGCCGATGGTCCCGCTCGCGCCGGGAACGGCGATGCCGCTTGGTCCGATGGGATCGCAGAACGGATCGCAGAGCGCGGCCACTGCCCTTGCGCCGGGCGGGTTGCCGCTCGGAGGCATAGCGGGTGCGCTGAGTCAGCTCAGCCCGCAGCTGATCAGCACCTTCCTTGGGCAGCTTGGAGTCTCGCCCGAAGACGCGCAGAATTTGCTCGGCCAGATTTCGACCGGCGTCGTGTCTCAGGATCAGGTCCAGAAACTGTGTGCGCGTCTGGCCGCCAGCGGGATCAGCCAGGGACAGATTCAAGCCATGGCGCAAGCGGCCGGGGTAAGTAACCCGCAGCTTCTTGCACAGGCCTTCTCGTGCGCGCAGGGAATAACGCCGCAGATCCCCCAGGGGATGCAACCCTCGATGCAAACGAGCCTGCCGCCGCAGCCGGGCGTCTCGCAGCCGGGCGCTCAATCGCAGCCGGGACAGATGTCTCCGGGATACATGGCCAGCCAGCAGCCAAGCCCGATCGAGCAAGGATTCAACCAGGTCGATCTCGGGATGACGCCGACCACGCCGAGTCCGATTAATCAGCCGCTGGGCCAGTTCGGCTGATTCGGTGTTCCTGACCGCGGTCTCGACCTTCGCGCCGGTCGGCAACGTGCCGGTGGGAGATGACTACGTCATCGGACCCGGCGACCAGTTAATTCTCTACTTCTGGGGGCGCATCAATCAGACCTTGACTCTCCAGGTCGATCGCAATGGCCAGATAGAGATTCCCAACGTCGAACCTCTGCAGATCGGCGGCTTGACCTTCGCCACGGCCAAGAAGCTCATCGATGAGCGCGTCAGCCTGATCAAAGGCACGATGATTCAGGTCACGATGGGGCAGCTGAGGACAGTGCAGCTCTACGTGATCGGCGCGGTAAACCAGCCCGGAACGTACACCGTAAGCGGCTTGTCCAGAGTGTCGGCGGCGCTGGTCGCGGCAGGCGGGCCGCAGAAGATCGGAAGCTTGCGCAGGGTGCAACTGCGCCGCAACAACCAGATCATCCAGGTAATCGACTTTTACGACATGCTGATGCGGGGTGATGACGCCGGAGACGTTCGGGTCGAGAACAACGACGTGATTTTCGTCCCGGTGGTCGGATCAGTGGTGGGCGTCGTGGGCGACGTGAACCGCCCCGCCATCTACGAGCTGCCGGGAACCACGGGCACTGTTCGGCAAGCGCTGAAACTTGCCGGCGGGGTCGGCCCGTTCAGCAACACCGAGCGCGCGCAAATTCTGAGAGTCGATAACCATCGCCGCATGGTGGCGGTTGACGTAGCCATGTCGCAGCTCGACTCGAAACACGTCCTGATTCACGACGGGGACCTGTTGCGCGTTTATCACGTCCTGCCCGAGCACCGCGCCGTGGTCGAGTTGACGGGCAACGTGCGTCGTCCGGGCGAATTCCAGTGGCGCCACGGGCTACGGGTCTCGGATCTGGTCCAGCTCGGCGAGGGCGTCAACTACCATACCTTCTTCGGGTACGCGCTGATCAAGAGACTGCAAGAGCCTTCGCTGCGCCAGCGCAACATCTCGGTGGATCTCGAGGCCGCACTGAACCATCCGGGCGGACCGGATGACGCTCTGCTGTACGACAAGGACGAACTCGACATCTTCAACGAAGACAACCTGCGCGACCTGGCGACGGTCCAGATCCAGGGCGAGATTCGCCAGCCAGGGCAGTATCCGCTCAATCTGGACACCCGGGTCAGCGACCTGATCTACATGGCGGGCGGTCTCAAGGACGACGCGTACCGGGAGAAGATTCGGCTGATACGCACAGAAGTCGTCGAACGGCGCGCACGCCCGCTACTACTACATCGATGTCAACCTCCAGAAAGCATTGAGCGGAAGCCGCGAGGATGACCCGATTCTGCAGAGGAACGACCAGGTATTCGTGGCAGTCGCGAGCAACTGGCATCTGCCGTGGGTCGTCAGCGTCGGGGGCGAGGTGATGCGCCCCGGCCTTTACGTAATCAGCGAGGGCGAGCGCCTGAGCGCGCTCCTGCACGAATGCGGAGGGTTCCGCGCAGATGCATTCCCGCGCGGAATCGTGTTCACGCGCGCCACCACCAAGCTGTTGGAGCAGCAGCAGCTCAACACCGCCACGGCGCAACTCTCGCAGAGTATCGCCCAGTTCGCACTGATCAGTCCGTTGGTGGCGAAGGGCTCCACCTCCACTTCCGGCGGAGCTTCGGATAGTTCGGCCGCGCTCGCCGGGCTGGAGACCATGCTGGGCCAGTTCCAAAACCAGCAGGCGGTCGGCCGGGTAGTGGTTCACATGTCGTCGTCGCCCAAGAAGGCGCTCGATGTGCTCACCGGGTCCTCAGACGACCTGCTGGTGCAGGATCAGGATTACATCGCGGTTCCCAAGATGCCCTCGTCGGTCAACGTGCTTGGCGAGGTTTACCAGCCGACTTCGATCATCGCGCAAAACGCCCTGACTGTTCAGGATTACCTGGACCGGGCCGGCGGCTACACGCCGTTCTCCGACAAGAAGCACGTTATGATTATCAAGGCCGATGGCGCCGTGGTGACCAGCCAGGGATTGAGCGAGTCTCATACTTTCCCCTTCATGTCGGTAGTTACCGGCGGTCTGATGGATGCGGCGCTCGAACCGGGCGACACGGTCTACGTGCCGCAGGACATCCAGTCGTACATCAACCTGCAGTACGCAGTCGATGTGAGTTCGATATTCGCGAACAGCGCACAGGCGCTGGCCGTTATCGCGTTGCTCGGGACCAAGCTCTAGCCGAGCGCATGGATGGTGTCGCGGCCTGATATCGGCCCGCGCGATGGCGCGGGCGCGCGCAATCACGTCGGGCTGGCCACAGCAGGGGGGATTCGATCGGCTGGCCTCGCCGCCGGCTTGATGGGCTTCTGTCTGTGGCTTGCGATTCCCGTCAGCGCATCCACCTACGTCGTTTATATCCCTCTCGACAGCCCCATCTATACCGAACTCGATACGCTCGAGGAGTTCGGCATAATCGAGAAGCACGTGAGCGAGATCAAGCCCATCAGCCGGATCGAGGCGGCGCGGCTCACGCTCGAAGCCGAACGGTTGCTGGACCGCAGCGAAAGCGAGGCCAGCTCGCTCGACACCTTCGGTCCGATGGCGCGCCAGTTGATAAAATCGTTGCGCCTCCAGCTTAGGGAAGAAGTCGGATGGCTGGAGCATAACCAGGAGGACAACCTTCCGACGATGCTCCATCCGATCGAACGGCTGGAAGCTCAGTACGTTTACTCCCGCGGTCCGGGCCGCGCGTCGATCAATCATGACGCGGGCGAGGAGATCCAGGCGCAGGAGGCCACACCGCTGCTGCCCAACAACGACGATTTGCCGACCGCGCCGGGCAGCAACGAGATCGCGCGCTGGTCGGCCTGGGGCGGCTTCCACTCGTTCCTGACGGCGTACGGCGAGGGCGCAATGGCCGGACCGATCACGCGCGGGCCGGCCGATACCGGTCGCTTTCGGTTGTTGCGAGGGGAAGTGGTGGCCAGTCTCGGCAACGCCGCGCTTTCTTTCGGCGAGGCGGAGATGGCCTCGGGCGTCGGCCATGCGGCGTACCTTTCGCAGAGCAACAACGCGCAGCCGTTTCCGGCGTTGCGCCTGCAAAACATCCATCCCACCTACCTGCCGGGTTGGCTGGAATATCTTGGGCCGTTCGAGGGTCAAGCCTTCTTCGGACAGCTCGACCACGGACGCCAGTATTCGCGTCCGTGGATCTCGGGGCAGGTGTTCGGCTGGAAGATACTGCCCAACGTCGAATTGGGCCTCGACCACGCAATCATGTTCGGGGGCCGAGGCAACGATCAGTATAGCGTGGCGGGATTTCTCGGGCGCGCCACCGGATTCGATACGCAGACTGCCGCGACGGGCAATACCAACTCGCGCGGGGGACTGTTCTTCAGGTTCAGCATCCCGCGGCTCAGAAACACTTTTTTCTACCAGGAACTGCTCGGCGAGGACAACCTGAGCAAGGAAGTACCGCTGATTGGCGGAGGACTGCCGTTCAAAGCGATTTCGTGGCAGGGGGGAGTCAACGTGCCCCGGCTTACATCTGACGGGCTGACTACCGCCGGCTTCGAGTATCGAATACTTAGTCCCGATTACTCAATTCACTCGGACTCGCTATACTGGACTTACAAGGATCGCCTCATGGGCGATCCGATAGGAAACAACGGTTCGGAGATAGACTTGAACGTCGGCCGCTGGTTCAAGTTCCAGGACAAGCTCACTTTCGATCTGTTTGCCACCGAGCGCTCGCCGCGGTCGTTCGGGCCGCATCCCATCAATATCGATAAGGAAAGAAGCGTGGGGTTCTATCTGGACCTGCTCCGGCTGCCGGAACCTCTGGCGCGCCTGGATGGAGGCCTGTTCGGAATTCACGTGCGGGGTGCGGTCGAGTACGTCAACAAAATGAACTTCGTGCGGGGTGCGGACACGGTGCGCGCGATGCTCTTGATCTCGGCTGACTTTGAACCCAGCATTGAGGGAATCGGCCGCGCTCTCACCCTGGGAGCGAGCAAACCCTAAAGTGGACAAACCCGGCACCGGTCAGCGGCGGGGGCGCACCCGGTCGTGGGCGCCCTCCGATCAGAGCGAATCAGCTCGTCGCGAAGGGATCGACTTGTTCGATCTTCTGTTGCTGGTCCGGCCGTGGTGGCGATGGATGCTGGCTGCAACGGCGGCCACCGTGACCGCCAGCTTCCTGTTCACCCAGTTCATGATGACCCGATGGTATCGCGCCGATGCGACTTTGCGGCCCGCTTCGCAGGAGGGTCCCACCTACAACGGCGGCATTCTCGGTGTCACGGGACTGAGCAGTGTCGCCAGCTCGATCGGATCGTCGCTCGGCATAGGCTCCTCGGCCTGGGATGCCGAGGAAGAGATGGCCATCCTCACCAGCTACGGCTTCACCATGAGCGTCATCGACCGGCTGCACCTGGCCGATCGGATCCTGCCGCGGAAGGCCCGGCCGTCGTCATCGGTGGTCGAGCGTTTCAAAATCCTCTTTCGCTCCATCGAGGTCGCGATGGGCTTCGACCCGTACGCTCGATGGAAGCTGTATGACAGGATGGGCGACCTGTTCAACGTCTCGTATGACGACAAACTCGGCAACATGGACGTGAGTTTCCTTGATCCCGATCCGCGAATGGCGACCAAGGTTCTGCAGTTCTACATCGACAGCCTCAGGGAATTGCTTCGATTGCGCGCGGTAAGCGTCGCTAGCGCAGCAATCAAATCAATGGAAGACCAGGCCATGAGCACCTCGGACAGCCTGCTGCTCGCGCAGCTCGATCAGTTAATCGCGATGCAGATGCAGGCCGAAGCCACCGCCCAGGTGCAGTCCGATTTCGCCTTCGTAGTCGTTCAGCCGGCCTACGTCCCGGCAGTGCGTGATCAGCCGTGGACGCTGATCGATTGCGCGATCGTCGCCTTGCTTACTCCGGGATTCTTCATACTCGGGCTGCTCTTGAACGACAGGGTGATCAAGCCCTATCGCGAGTCGCAGCTATTGACCTTCGCGTGACAGAACTTCCAGCGGGAAACAGTTCCGCTTGCTAGCCCCGCGTCGCGACGGCCAGGAACGCCTGGGTCAGGATGGGGCTTCGCGTCAATTCTCCGGTTTCGGCCGCCAGCCAGAGCAGCAGCCCGCAACGTATCGCCTTCCATAGAGTCCAGCGCACGGCACTCTTGATTCCGTGGACCACCGGATCGTGCTCGAAGCAGCGCACGTCGCGGAAGCCCGCTGAGAGCAGAAGCTGGCCGATCGATTGGCGCGTGAACGCCAATTCGTGGGTGAAGTCCCCGTACCGGATTCGCGAGCCGAAGGGTGACTCTGCGTTCACGGTGTGCAGTATCAATGTTCCGCCTCGCCTGAGCACCCGGTGGGCGCTGTCGGCAAAATCGATCAACTCGGGTTTGACCAGATGCTCTATCAGGTCGTAGCAGACGATTACGTCCCTGGAACCGTCGGGCGCAGCGGCAAGCGTTTGCATCGCGTCACCCAGGCGAACGCCCGCAATCCCGAGCCTTGCGGCGCAAGCAACCTGCTCCGGCGACGTATCAATGCCTTCCATGTTTTGGTATCCGGCCTGGGTTGCAAAGTAAATCAAGGCTCCATGGCCGCATCCAAGTTCGAGGATCGAGGCCTGCCTGTCTGCCGGGAAGTGACGGCGGATAAGCCGCGTGAGATATGGGCGCAGCGGCTCGAAATCCAGCACCGATACCGGAGACTCCAGGCGTCCCACGCTCACGAAGCTCCGGTAGATCCGTTCGCGATAATCCGCCGGCGCCATCGACCCGGACCGCTCCGCTTCTTTGGCCGCCATCGCGCCCGAAGTATGGCAAGCTTCAGGGCCTTGGTCCATGATCGTGTTTCGTCTGACGCGGAAGCGAATTTGCGAAACTGATGTTCGGAATCAATCATCTGCGACGATTCGTGCGGCGTCTGGACGAGGCCACCCGCGACCTGTCCCGTATCCGCGATCTCAACTGCGCGGAGTACTGGGAACGCGCGATGCGGATTGAGCGCTACAGTGACGATTTGCGATTGCTCAAGTTCGGTTACCGCGCTTACTCGCAGAACGACGAGGATGGAATAATCGAGCAGATTTTCGAGCGGATCGGTGCCAGTAATCGAAGCTTTGTCGAGTTCGGGGTCGGCAATGGACTCGAATCAAACGCGCTCAACTTGCTGGTTGCGGGATGGAACGGCCTCTGGATGGAGAAAGACCCCGGATCCGTGGATCAGATCCGCGAAAACCTGCGGCTGTTCATCGAAACCGAGAAACGGCTTCTGGTAAAACAGGCTGCGGTGACAGCCGCCAACGTGAATGATCTACTGGAGCAATCGGTCCCGTTCAGCGAGCCGGACCTTTTGAGCATCGACATAGACGGCAATGACTACTGGATATGGGAAGCATTGTCGGCACGCCGGCCGCGAGTGGTGGTGATAGAGTACAACGCACTCTGGCGTCCGCCGCTGTCAGTCACGATGAGTTACAACAGCGCACATGCATGGCGGGGGGACGGGTACTACGGAGCCAGCCTCAAAGCGTTGGAAAAGCTGGGGACGCGCAAGGGCTATAATCTGGTGGGATGCTGTTTCGCGGGTGTCAACGCATTCTTTGTGCGCCAGGACCTCTGCGGAAACCGCTTTCGTGCGCCATTCACCGCCGAGAATCATTTCGAGCCGCTACGTCTGTATATGGTCGGCAGACCCTCCGGTCGCGCACCAGGAATCGGTCCATTGACGTCGATCTGAGGAGCCGCGCGGCCCGCCGGGCGAGTCGCGATCACCCTCGATTAGTCTCGACCTTGACAAGGGTCGTCGGCTTCTGGCAAGGTTTTTGGGTTTAGAGGCAGAGCGCGGGAATCCTCGGTGGGGTCAAGCGCGCTGAGGCCGCGACGTTGGTCAAGGCCCGGTTCGAGGGAGGGCGGACGCGCGAGTAGCCGATTTCCTTGTGCTCGATCGCTTGCCCAATTTCCCGAATAGGCTGTCGCGAATCGCACGATAGCCACTTGCTTACTATGAACCATACTGGATATCCAATTGTGCGGGTGTTTCGCAGGATCGGGCATCGGAATGACTATGATGCGGTGTGGCGGCTTCGCGGCGAGTAATGAATTGATCGAGACCGGGCGTCCATCACGCTGAAATCTGATCAGCGGCCACTCTGTCCGCGGCAGGCCATGACCGCGTTCCGTTCCTGCCGGGATCGCTTTGAGAATCGGGCGAGGCAGGCGCTATCGTGAGGAACTCCGACACAGGGCGGCGCCGGATGCGCGGGCGGTCATGGCCCGCGGCGGATCATGCCGGGTCGCCGGCACGTCGGTCGCTCTTTCTCGTCCTGCCGTGGTGGCGCCGGATTCTGGCGCTCACCCTGGGCGCAGTTCTCGCGACCTTCCTGGTGACCGAGTTTGCGATGACTCGCTGGTATCGGGCCGTCGCAATGATCCGTCCGGCTTCACAGGAGGGTCCGACCTATGGCGGCGGAATCCTTGGCGTAACGGGATTGGGGAGCATCGCCTCTTCGCTCAGCTCCACGCTGGGCGTCGGCTCCGCGGCTTGGGACGCGGACGAAGAAATGGCGATCCTGACCAGCTACGACTTCACCCTGAACGTGGTCGACAAGCTGAATATTGCCGACCGGATCGTTTCAAGGCATGCGCAGCCATGGTCTTCGCCGCTCGATAGACTCAAGATCCTGGTTCGTCGTGTCGAGGCCGCTCTCGGCTTTAATCCCTATACGCGCTGGCGGCTCTATAAGAGAATGAGCGATCTATTCGACGCCCAGTACGATGACAAGCTGGGTAACCTGGAAGTGAGCTTTCTCGATCCGGACCCGAAGATGGCCACCAGGGTCCTGGAGTTCTATCTCCACACTTTGAGGGAATTGCTCCGGAAGCGAGCGGCTGGAGTCGCCCGGGCCGCGATCGACTCTATGGAGGATCAGGCGGCTCATACCTCGGACAGTCTGCTGCTTGCCCAGCTTGACCAGTTGATCGCAGCCGAAATGCAGCAGGAGGCTACGGCGGAGGTCCAGTCCGATTTCGCCTTCGTAATGATTCAGCCCGCCTACGTGCCTAGTGTGCGGGACCAGCCGTGGGTCCTGGTCGACTGTCTGGTCGTCGCCATCCTTTCGCCAGCTTTCTTTTTTCTCGGGGTGCTGTTCAACGAGCGAGTTATCAAGCCATATCGCGATGCCCGCCTGGCAGAGACGATCGCGGCTTTGCCCGAGGCTAAGCCGCAGACCGATCAAGCTTCCGCCTACGAAGATAGAACGCGACGCCAATTCTGAATACCGGACTGCGCGGCGCCGTCAACACGCCATCGCGCTCGGGAGGATTTGCCGGGTGAAGTTCGCGTGAACGGGCGGGCTGAAGAGCCGGGGCGGATCGGCGGCGGGCCCTCCGCTTTGGAACTCGGAGCCGCGCGGCCGTCTGCCGATTGTGCCCGCGAACGGATTGTCATCACAGGCGGTTCCGGCTTTATCGGCACCAATTCGGTTGAGTACTTCGTCAGGCGCGGATTTGAGGTACTCAACCTCGACAAAAAGCCGCCCCTCAATCCGGACCATCATCCATACTGGCAGCCTTGCGACATTCTCGACGCGGATCTGATCAAGCGCAGCTTGCGCGAGTTCGCGCCCGGCTATCTGCTGCATCTGGCCGCACGAACCGACATATGCGGAGACCTCCGGTCTCGACGGTTACGCAGCGAATGTCAAGGGAGTCGAGAACGTAGTCGCGGCGCTGCGCGAATGCGCCGCGACGCGAAGAGTGGCGTTTGCGTCAACGCGGATGGTATGCCGGATAGCCTACCAGCCCGCGAGCGACGAGGACTACTGTCCGCCGAACCTGTACGGCGAGAGCAAGGCGCGAGGCGAAGTCCTGGTGCGCGGCGCCGGCCTGGACTGCGAGTGGGTCATCTTCAGGCCGTGCTCGATCTGGGGTCCCTGGTTCGAGATTCCCTATCGCACGTTTTTCCTCTCGATTGCCCGGGGCCGATATTTTCGCCCCGGCGATCACGATCCTCGAAAATCATTCGGCTACGTCGGCAATACCATCTATCAGATCGATCGGTTGCTGCACGCGCCTCGCGAGCAAATCAATCGGCGGACGATCTATGTCTGCGACTATCCGCCGTTGCGGCTGAGCGAATGGGCGAACATGATTGCGAAGGCGCTCGGTAGCGCACCAATCAGGACGCTCCCATATCCGGTTCTCAAGATCGGGGCCGCAGCCGGTGACCTGCTCAAGAAGTGTGGATGGCAGGAACCGCCTCTTACATCCTTCCGGCTGAACAATCTGATCACCGACATGGTTTACGATTCCTCGCCGCTCGAGGAGATCTGCGGCGATCTGCCCTACAGCCTCGAGACGGGCGTTGCGGATACTGTCGCCTGGTTGCGGAACCGGGGCCACGTATCCTGACGGCACCTTGCGACGCGCGCGATGCTGCGAATAATTCAGGTGATTCACCGGATCGATCCGGCCTATGGCGGATCGGCGGTGGCCTGTCTCGAACTCAGCCGCCAACTTGTCCGGATGGGTCAGCGGGTATCCATTTTCACCACATACGAAAGCGGACACTCGCCGCTGCTCGACGCTGAGGAAGGGACCGTCGATGGCGTCGAGGTGCATCAGTTTCCGGCGTCAAAGACCGCCTACGGATTCTCGTCCGGGCTGTTGAAGGGACTTCGAAAGGCCATACCCACCGCTGACGTAGTGAACATACACGGACTGTACCGGTTCCATTTCGTCGCGGCCGCGTACCTGTGCCGGCGCTACGGTGTTCCATACGTCATAAAGCCGCACGGCAGTCTCGATCCTTTCATGTTCCGCGTGCGCCGATCGCTGAAGCGGATTCCCGAGCGGATGTTCGTCGCTCCGGCGCTCCGCCGCGCGAGCGCGGTGCATTTTACCGCCGAAGAGGAGATGCATCTGGCCGCCTCTACGGGGCTGTTCCACGGCGGGCGCGGCAAGCCGGTTTTCAATGCAGTCACGGTGCCCGAGGGCTTCGATCCTGCGCAGCTCGAACCGATCGGCAGCGCCGGGGATTTCGTGCGCCGCCATCCGGAGACCGCTGGAAAGAAGCGGATTCTTTTCTTGAGCCGCCTTAACTTCAAAAAGGGGCTCGATATTCTGGTCAAGGCGTTCGCGATCGTCTGCCGGACTCGCGATAATGTCCATCTGGTGATCGCGGGTCCCGATGAGGAGGGCTATTCGCGCGTCGTACGCAGTTGGCTCGTGGAGAATGGAGTTGCGGACAAGGCGACCTTCACGGGCATGCTCCTCGGAGCCGAACGGTCGTCGGCCTACGCCGCCGCCGATGTCTTCGTATTGCCTTCATACACCGAGAACTTTGGACTGGTCATCCTTGAGAGCCTCTGCCTCGGGGTGCCGGTCGTGATGTCGAACAAGGTGAATATCTGGCGGGAAATCGAGGAAGCGGGTGCGGGTCTCATCGTCGACTGCGACGCCGGCGCGACGGCGCGCTCGATCTCGCGAGTGCTCGACGAGCCGTCGCTCGCCGACCTGATGCGAAGCCGTGGGCGCCGGCTAGTACGTGAACAGTTCGGGTGGGAGGCAGTCGGCATGCGGATGTTGGCGATGTACCAGGAGGTCTCGGGCATGGGGGGTGATCCGATCGGTACCACGGAAGGGCGGAGGCGCAGCCCGGTCGCCCAGGTTGTCGAGTGAGATGAAACTAATGCAACGTGAAACAAACCGGATCGAGCAAATCTCGGGGGTCCTCGATGCTCTCTGTATCGCGCTAGCCTTCGTCCTCGCCGGCTATCTGGTCACGAGTGTGACAGGCAATCGGCTGCTGATTTTGATTCGCGGCCCCGAAAAGCTGCCTCAGGGTTCCACCCAACAGCTCTTGTTCGTGGCGGTCACGGTCGCGATTTGGCTGGTAATCGCGCGCTACCGGGGTATCTACGAAAGGCGTACGGGCGAGAGATTCCTCACCTCGGTCGGCAACCATCTGCAGACCCTGGCGCTCTGGATCATCGCCGTGGGCTTCGTGGTCTTTACGCTCAAACTGCGGGTAGTCGGGCGGCCGCTTGCGTGGTCCTATTTCTCGATCGCGACGCTCCTGCTGATGACCCGGGAAGCGGGCACCGCGGCCCTGCTGGGCTATCTGGCTCGCCACGGCGCGGTTACCAGGGCGCTGATAGTTGGCGAGCGGCAATGCGCCGAGCGCTTCGCCCGCCTGTTCCTGGAGAAGCAGCCTGCCGGCTACGAACTGGTCGGCATCGTCCCCGACGAGGGTGCGCCGCTCAACTGCGCAAATGGCGCGAACGGCGCGGGGAACGGATCGAATGCGGCGCACGCGATATCCTCCGCCCTGGCAGAGAACGCCGACGAGATTTTCCTCGTTCCCGCGCTGTCGGCCTGATGGACGTGGAATTGATGGCGCTGCGTTTCATCAGGATGGGCAAGCGGGTGAATATCGTCACCGGCATGTTCGATGCGAGTCTGTTTCGCCAGAGCCTCTACCAGTTTGCCGGGATACCTATCGTTTCGATCGGCGGGCGCGGGATGAGCCGCTTCCAGGTGTTCGTCAAACGGGCGATCGATGTAGTCGGCTCGGCGGTCCTGCTGGTATGCCTGTCGCCGCTGATGCTGGCCATCGCGGCGCTAATCAAATTGACCAGCCCCGGCCCGGTGCTCTTCGTTCAAGAGCGGCTCGGGCAGAAATGGAAACGCGTGCGGCTCTACAAATTCCGCACGATGCACGCCGACGCCGAGCAGGCCCTGAAGGCCGATCCGGATCTGTATGACAGGTATGTATCCAACAACTACAAGCTGCCCAAAGGAGCGGACCCTCGCGTCACGCCGTTCGGCAAGTTCCTGCGAACGACCAGCCTCGACGAGCTGCCCCAGCTCTTCAATGTTCTTACGGGCGACATGAGCCTGGTCGGCCCCCGTCCCGTCGTTCCGCCCGAGATTCGGCGTTACGACGACCTGGCGCATCTGTTCCTGTCGGTGAAACCCGGCCTGACGGGTCTGTGGCAAGTCAACGGACGCAGCGAAATAGTCGACACGGCCAGGCGCGCGGAGTTGGACCTCGAATATGTGCGCGATCAGTCGATTCGCACTGACGTGGATATTCTCGTCCGAACGATTCCCGCAGTCCTCAAACGAAAGGGCGCGCACTAGACGGTCCCCCGCCGGCACGGCAGCCGCGGCGCGGAATCGCCACTTGCTCCGACACTCCGTATAGTCCGACACTCCGTATAGATAGATGGACATTCTGGCGCTTGCCATGAACTACTGGCCGGAGATGACCGGCAGCGCCGTGTTTACCACCGGCAAGTGCGAATACCTGGCTTCCGCGGGGCATCGAGTGACCGTATGCACGGCCTTCCCGTACTATCCGGAATGGCGCATTTCCAGCGAATACTCACACCGTATATTTGCGAAGCAAGCGCACAACGGCGTCGACATAGTCCGCACACTTTTGTATGTACCGCGCCGGCCGACCGCGATCCGGAGAATTCTGCACGAGGCCTCGTTCGTGGCATCTTCGCTGGCGAGCGCGATCAGCAGGCGGCGCCCCGACGTGCTCTTCGTGGCGTCGCCGCCGCTCGGAAACGCGGCGACCGCGATGCTGCTCAAGCGCCGTTGGAAGATTCCGTACGTGTTCCACGTCACCGATCTTGCGCCGGACACCGCGGTCGACTTGGGCATGTTGCCTCGCGCCGGTATCAGCAGGGCGCTTTACGCGCTGGAACGAATGGCGTACCGGCAAGCCGCATTCGTATCGACGCTGACGGAGGCGATGTGCCGGAAGATAGTCGCCAAGGGCTTCGATCCCTCGAAAGTCAGGCTCCTTCCTGATTGGGCGGACCCGGAGTTGTTCATGGTTCCGCCGGGCAGCGAGGGGCAGTTGTTCAGGACGCGATTCGGTCTCGAAGGCAAATTCCTGGTCGTCCATGCCGGGAACATGGGCGCGAAGCAGGGCCTCGACGTCATCCTGCGCGCTGCTGAACGATGCCGGGAACCCGGCGTGATCTTCCTTCTGGTGGGAGGCGGGGCGGCGCGGGCCGACCTGGAGGCGCAAGCGGCGCAGCTGCGCCTCTCGAACGTGATGTTTCTTCCGCTGCAGCCGCGCGAGACGTTTCTGGAAATGCTCGCGGCCTCCGACCTTTGCCTCATTGCCCAGCAACGCACGGTCGGCGACATAGTATTTCCCTCGAAGACCCTGACCTTGCTCGCGGCCGGACGGCCGGTGGTAGCCTCGCTCAGCCCCGGCAGCGAGATCGCGCGCGTGATGACTGAGTCCGGAGGCGGCGTCGTCGTCGCGCCCGAGGACCCCGCCGCGCTGCTCGACGCGGTCATGCGGCTTCGCGAGGATCCCGCCCGCCGGGCATCGATGGGCGAGCGGGGCCGTGCTTACGCCCGCGTGCATTGGGACCGCGATCGCATTCTGCGCGAAACCGAAGCTGAGATAGCCGCTTTGACCGCCAGGCGCGATCCGCAGCGCAGCATGATTTCGTTCTCGCCGCCATAAGCCCGCGATATCGGACCCGAATCCACCCACCTTCCGCGATAATACTGCGATCTTCCAGCGTGTCCTGACAGCCGTATCAGTCAGATGAGTGCGCGCGATCGGAGACTGCCCGATTTCTTCGCGGTCGGCCCTCCGCGCACCGGCACGACCTGGCTCGATACCGTGCTAAGGGGACACGTCTCTCTGCCGAGGACATTCAAGGAGACTCGCTTCTTCGATCGACGATTCTCCCGCGGACTTGACTGGTACCTTGCCCAGTTCGGACCGATCGAGCCGGCTCTCCGGATGGGCGAGATCGCGCCGACCTATTTCTGCTCGGAGCTCGCGCGCAGCCGCATCCGGGAACTCGTCCCGCGCGCGCGGATTATCTGTTCATTTCGGGATCCGCTCGACAGGCTGTACTCGCTCTACCGGCTCAAGCGCGCGTACGCGGATACGAGCCTTACGTTCGAAGAAGCGGTGGTTCGCGATCCGGAACTGTCCGAATCCAGGCGCTATGCGTTCTATCTGCGTGAATGGCGCAACGCTTTCGGCGACGATGCGGTACTGGCGATCTTTTACGATGACCTCGAAGCGCATCCGCAAGCCTATCTCGATCGCGTGTGCGCGTTCCTGAACATTCCGGCGTTCGGGATCGATCAAATGCCGCGAGTAGCGTCATCGGAAAAATTCTCCATTCCGCGCGCGGATTCGATCACCCGGTTGGCCCACGCCCTCGCTGGCGCGCTGAACTTCAACGGGCTGGGCCGAATCGTCCGGCTGGCCGATCGCGCCGGGCTTCGCAAGCTGGTCTTCGGCGGCGGCGGCGATTTTCCGAAACTTCCCGCCCCGACCGAAGCGAAACTGCGCACGATGCTGCTGCCGGAGGTCGAGATGCTCGAGGAATTGGTGGACCGGGATCTTTCATCGTGGAAGGTCGGAGTGCGTCACGCGGGCGCCCAATCGGTATGAACAAAATGTCGGAAGACCGTCCATCTGGGCGCGTGACGCCTCGCCGCGCGAGCTGCCGATCGCGGATCGCGAATGGCTAGTCCCACTCTCGATCGCGGACGCCTGCCGATACTTTCCGCGGTCACCGCGCTTGCGCCCGCAGCGGCGATTCTGATCGCGCTCGCGGTCGGTCCCGAGCTTTCCAGGCTCTCGCATCGAGTCTCGCCCGGCGTGGAGCTTCTGCTGGTCGCCGGACCGCTCGCAGTGGCGGCGGCGCTGATCCTGCTGCGGGACTCCGCCACCTTCGGCGATCTCAGCGCCATCGAATACGTGGGCACGCTGTTCGTGTTGCTTGGCACCGTAACGGTGACCTTCAACGGCATTCGCATCGGGCCGGGCACCTTGAGCGACGTCATGATGGCAATGGCGCTGGTCTTCCTGGCGGTGCCAATCCTCAACAAGGACGAGTTCTGGCGCAGCGTCCCGCCCGCGCTGCTCGGCTGCGTATTTGTTTTTCTGGCGGCGGCCGTGCTGGCCACCTTCACGGCGACCACCAGTCCCACCGACCTGCTCCAGGTCTCGAAGGCCCACGACGTAACCACTACGCAGGGCAATCTGGCGGTCGACGCCGATTTCGCCGTCGCGCTGCTGATCGTCCCGGTGATTTTGGGCGCGACTGCGAACAGCCCGGCGCGGCTGCGGCTGATCGCGGACCTCTGGATCGTCTCGGCCGCAGCCAATGGCTATATATCGGTGCTGGAGCTTCTCGGCTTCACCAACGTGGAGGAAGTTCTAACCAATTCGAAGGCCTGGATCGACCGGTTCAACGGACTGACCTCGCAGCCGGTCCATCTTGGAGTGTCGTGCGCGGTTGCCTTGCCGGTCGCGGTGTTGCTCGGATGCACGGCAAAGACCTGGCGCAGACGGCTGCTTTATCTGGTGGTCCTGGCAGGCATCGCAATCGGCATCATGTTGTCCGGTTCGCGAGGCGCGCTGGTCGCTGCGGTTGCAGGGCTCGCGATCGCGGTGGCGCTCGAACTGCGCGTGTGGACATGGCTTCTCACCTATCTAGCGGCGGCGTCGCCGCGGTGCTCGCGATTGTGAATTACTATCGACTTGACCCGTTTGCGGCGTTTTCCGCAGTCGAGCGGCTGACCGGCACGGTTTCGGGCGCAGCACCGGACACCAGCGGTCATATGCTTCAATTGCACTATGCACTTATCGGATTTCTCGAGGATCCGATCAGCGGCCAGGGAATGAGCCGGGTTCACGACGCTGATGCCGCATACATGGGGCTGCTCCAGGGCGGCGGCATCCTGGCCCTGACCTCCTATCTTGCGGTCATGGGATGCGTGCTGGCGCTCGCGTTGAAGCTGCGGTTCAAGCTGTCGCCGCCAAGAAGCTTCGCGCACGTGATGGCGACCGGCCTGCTGGCGTCGGTGTGTGTGATGCTGCTTACCAGCCTGGTCGGAAATGCGGTGTATGACCGCTATCTCTACGTGTCGGTCGGCCTGATGCTGGCCCTTAAGTATGGCATGACGAACGCGCCGCAGGATTACGTGACGGCGGACTTTTAAGCATCAGGGCGAGAGCGCCTGAACATTGAGAGCTTGAGCAGCGGAACAAAGAAGGCCGCCTCGAACCGGATCGAGATGGCCGCGCTCTATTATCGGAGGATTCGCGCGCAGCCGCTCAGGCGAACCTTGCGCGAGATGCTGGATCCCGCACGCCTCGCCAGGCATCTGCGTCTGTTCGCCAGCGGCGATTCGCGGGCCAGATCCAACTCGTACTTGCCGTCGTTTTCCCGCGATCAGGAGCGCAACTTCTGCGCGGCCATATTGGACTCACCGCCGGACCAGGTCGAAGATCTATTCGCCGAGTTGGAAAGCGAAAGTCATTTCGTCGCGTCGCTGCGCGAACACTACCGCATCACTCGCGGCCCGGAAGCGCCCGGCCTCGAACTG
Source organism: uncultured delta proteobacterium (assembly GCA_963830715.1). Classification (GTDB taxonomy): domain Bacteria; phylum Desulfobacterota; class Binatia; order Binatales; family Binataceae; genus CAVVMA01. The sequence continues at coordinate 76,716 of CAWHNS010000011.1, read as the reverse complement.
GGACGATTCAAGGTCTGGTACGCGATCGTGCGGACCTTGAAACCCGCCAAGGTTGTCGAGACCGGCGTCCACGACGGCCTCTCCTCGGCGATCATCCTGCGCGCGATGGAACGCAACGCTGCTGGACGCCTGGTCAGTATCGACCTGCCGAGCACCGACCTTCCACCCGGGATCGCCGGGCCCGGCTGGCTGGTGCCCGAGTTCCTCAAATCGAGGTGGCGGCTATGCCTCGGTGATGCGCGCGACCTTCTTCCGCAGGTGGCCGGGACCGAGGCCCCGATCGACATCTTCATCCATGATTCCGATCATAGCCCGGAGCATATGGAGTTCGAATACCGCACTGTGAGGCCGCGGCTGGCAAGCCGCGCGCTCATCCTGTCCGACGCCGATCTGGAGCACGAGTTGCTGGACAGACTCGCGATCGAATGGAGCGTGCCGCGCTTCCGGTTCCAAAGCGTCGCAGCTCAACTTCGCGGACCGCAAGCGGGCCGGCCCGATTTTATCGGCGGCCTGAGAATCGAGAGTCGCGCAGCCGGAGATCGGACCAGAGACAGCTTCGGCAAAATCCTGAGGAGCGGTGACCAAATGATCGTGCATGGCAGCGCCGGCAATCATGAAGCCAAATCACGTGCGGGCCGCAATCGAGGGGGTCGCACGGTCCGTTCCCTGCTGTCCGGCGTCGCACTGGCCACCGCAGTCGGGGCCGGCGGCAGCGTGGCCGGGGCGGCAGACCAATTCGCGCTGATTCATCGCCTGGTGGCGGGCGGAACCAACCCGGAGGCTCATCCGACGGAGGCCGAATTTCAGGCGCTGCACGAACTCAACACTTACCGCATGAGAATAATCAATGGCGATAACAACCTCGCGGCGGTTGGCGCCGATGATTCGCTCCAGCTCAAGTGGTCGCCGATATTGGAAAATGGGTTGCGGCTCTGCCAGTCCAACGGATGGATACCGCGCGTGGTAATCGGCCTGAAAGTTCCGGCGCCGCTGATGGCAACCAGGCCCGACGGAACGAGGTACGGGCCGTCGTCGTGGCCCACTTATGACCGTTACACGCAAGCCTTTCTCAAGCACCTGACGCAGGAGTGGAAGTTCAGCAAGGTTGAGCTCGAAGTGGGCAATGAAATGGACATCCCGGCCAACAACTGGGTGGCGGCGGTAAAGCCGCGGAAAGGCCCGGCTGCTCAGGAAGGATTCGACGCATATGTGATTCTGTACCGGCATATCGGCAAAGTCGTGGCGGCTTATCGGGAGCAGCATCCGGAGTTCACGATCAAGTTGGGCGGACCGGCGCTCGCGCGGCCGTTCCTCGGATGGCGCGGACAGGCCGATTGGGCCACGCAACTGGTCAGGGTCGCGGCTGCCGATCATCTGCCACTCGATTTCGTAAGCACGCATGCGTACGGCAACGACGCATCCGCGAACAAGATGAAGGAATCGCTCAGGAGTCTTCAGTCAGAGATGGCTGCTGTCGGGCTCACGCCGCATGTATCGGTCTCGGAGTACGGCATGACCGCAGCGGCGAATCTCGATATCAACTTTGAGCCTGTGGCGGGGGCCTGGATGTTCGAATTTGCCCACGACCTGGACGAAGTCGGCATCGACGACGCGATCTTCCTTTCGCTCTCCGAATTTTACGATGGTCCGTACTGGTGGCCGACCTTGTTCCGGCGAGACGGCTCACCCACACATTACTTTATCGCGATGAAAGCAATGGCGGAGTTCAACGGCCAAAGGCTAATATGCACCTCACCGCAACAGGTGGTGCAATGCTTCGCGGCGCAGCAGCCGTCCGGAGCGATCAACGTGATCGCCTGGAGACTGAGCTGGCGACAACAGCCGATCCCCAACCTCACCAACTGGCCTCAAGGCGTCGGCCCCACCAGAATCGATATCGAGGGACTGTCGATGCCGCCGCCTTCGAACGCCATGACCAACATCAGCGTTAACGCCGTGCCGCGCGGTTCGATTGCGGGCGCGGTTTCGAGACCGAACCCGGGGGCAATCCAGGTTCGCCAACTGCCGATGCCGCTCGGAGGCTATGTGATGTTCACGCTCGGCGGCTGAATGAAACCGCGGCGCATCGCGACGATCCCGCCGGCAATTTATGCGGATCGAGGATGGCTGAACTGAGCACGGCTGCTGCGATAGATGCGCCCGTCGGGACGGCTGGCGTCGCGCGTCACGATGCCGGAGCCGGCGCACAGGACATGAGCGGCCTCGCCTCGGGAGCCGCGGTCACTCTGGCCGGGCGGCTTTCCGGACGCGGCATTCAGATAGCGGGGCAGATCGCGCTGGCGCGCCTGCTCGGTCCGGTAGCCTTCGGACTCTATGCGGTCGGCTGGACGGTGCTGCGGATAGTAGGTCTGATCGCGCCGCTCGGGCTCGACGCCGGAGTTCTCTTCTACGGGTCGCGTTATTGGGCAGATGACCGCGAGAGGTTCCGGGCCGTAATGCGGTTGTCTTTCGCGCTCGCGATGCTTTCGGGCGCCGTGGCGGCGGCGATTCTCTATCTGAGCGCCGGATGGATCGGCGCCCGGCTTTTCGCAAAGCCCGCGCTGGGACCGGTCATCAGGATGATCGCGCCGGCGCTGTTTCTCGCTGCCGGCCTCAGAGTCGCGGCTACGGCGACCACGATTTCCCAGAAAATGCAGTACAGCGTGTACGCCGAGGCGATCGTCCAGCCGGCGATCGCAGTCGTGCTCTTCCTTTTGTTCTACCTTGCCGGATGGGGCTTGACCGGCGCTCTGGCTGCGCTTGCTATCTCGCTCGCAGTCGCCCTCGCCCTCGCGATCCGCTATGTACACCGGCTTTTTCCGGAGTCTCTTCGAACGCGGTCCACGGGTGGCGTTTCCGATCCGATCGCTGGTCGGCTTTTCCGTATCGGCAGTCTCGATAGGCACCTTCACGCTGTTGATCTTTCTGGTGGATCGATTGCTCGTCGCGCACTTCCGATCGGCGACGGAAGTCGGGATCTATCAGGCCGCTTCCCAGTGCTCGGTTTTATTCACGATTATCCTGACCTGTTTCAGCTCGATCCTGTTTCCGATGATCGGGGCGGCGTATGCCCGAAAGGAAAATCAGGTACTGGCGGAGTTGTATCGCGTAAGCACCAAGTGGGCGCTGTATCTGAGCCTGCCGATGTTTCTGACCATATGCTTCGCGAGCCGGGACCTGATGACAGTGATGTACGGCCGAATCTACGCGGCGGGCGCGATGCCGGCGGTCATTCTTGCGTTCGGGCAACTTGTCAACGTGGGAACCGGCGCCGGAATCTCGATCCTGCTGATGACCGGCCAACAGAGGCGGTCGGCGCAGATCGGCGCGATAGTGTTGGTCGCGGATATCGCGCTCAACTGGATCGCGATCCCGCGGCTGGGCATTACCGGTGCGGCGCTCTCGGCCGCGTGCGCGGCCTGCGCCCTGAGCATCGCCTACCTGTTTCAGGTGGGATGGACGCTTCGACTGTGGCCCTACGATCCCAGGTTCTTGAAGGGAGCGATCGCCACTCTGATTTGCATCGCAGCCCTCTGCGCCGTCCATCTGTTCGGCCCTACTGCACCATTGGCGCGGCTGGCCGCGAAGTCGGCGGTCTCCATCGTTGCCTTCGGCGGATCGCTGCTTGCCATGGGACTCGACGCCGAGGACTACGAAGTCCTTGGCTTGATCGAAAAAACGGCTCCCGGCCTGGTCGGACGATTTGCGGCCCGTCACAGATTACGCGGGCAATGATCGCGAACAGGGCTGGCGAACATTTGAATTCCGCCGGACCGCAGACCGACCGGCGCGTCTGCGAACGGGCGGGACCAGCCAAGGTGATGCTGCTGCGCGGGCAGGAGGGCGATGGCGGCTTCAGCATGCGCAGGTACGCGAACGAATTGGAGAGCGCCTTGCGCGCGAACGCGGGCGATCGCTGGCGATTCGCGGACTATCAGATCGAGCCGCTCAAGATCGTTGGGCGATTGATCGGCGGCGCAGGTACATGGATCGACAGCGGCATCACCCGCTATCTCCACTATCCGATGCGCGCCGCACGGCTCGACGCGGATCTGTTCCACATCCTGACCCATGGATACTCGCAGCTCGTGATGGCGCTGGGCGCGCGCAAAACTATCGTCACTTGCCACGACGTAATCCCGCTGCTGAGCATGCGCGGACTTATTCCGCGAACTTCCAAAAAGCGGGTCTCGCTGACCTTTATGCTCAGGATGCGTGTGATGGCGCGCGCCGCTTGCGTGATCGCCGACTCCGAGTTGACCAGGCGCGACCTGTGTACGTTTCTGCCGCGAGTTGCCGAGCGCACCGTCGTGGTTCATCCGGGCCTGTCGCCCGCGTTTCGCCCCGGCAACGATCCGGATGCGATCGCGGGCCTCAGGCGCAGTCTTGAAATTCCCGAAGCGGCGAGAGTCGTCCTCAGCGTCTGCGGACGAAAAAAACGCTACAAGAATGTCCCGGCGATTCTGCGCGCCTTGCGTATCCTCAACGACCAACCCGCCGGGCCGGTCTGGCTCGTTCACGTCGGCGAGGGCTTCTTCGACGATGAAGCCAGCCTGATGGCGGAACTCAACCTGACCGGACGCGTTATCCAGGCTGGCAGCCCGCGCAGTGACGAAGCGCTGAGGGCCTTCTATCAAGCGGCGGACGTGCTGGCGTTTCCGTCATGGCATGAAGGTTTCGGCTGGCCTCCGCTGGAGGCGATGGCCTGCGGGACGCCGGTGGTGGCCTCGAACGCGGGATCGATTCCCGAAGTCGTCGGCAACGCCGCCTTGATGGTCGCGCCCGGAGACTTCAAGGCTCTCGCCGCGTCGATCGCGAGCCTGTTCGATGACGCCGACAGGCGCGCGGGCATGGTGTCGCGTGGCCTCCAGCGCGCGGCACAGTTTTCGTGGGATCGCGCCGCGTGCATGGTTCTTGGCATCTACGAGCGCGTCCTCCAAAGCGGAGCCTCCGCTTAGTGTTTCGGGCCTTACCAATGGAGTGGGAATGGAGTTTTGCAGGATTTTCGGCTTTTGCCGGCAGAAGGAATCAGCGAAGCCGCGTAGCTCTATTCTCGCGCGTTTCGGCTGGGTTGCCGTTGCCGCAGTGCTGCTCCTCGGATGCGGCGGCGGTGACGATCAAGGCGCCTGTACCGGGGCCACTTCGACACCCGCGGCGCCTGCGAATCTGCCGCAACTGAACAACATTCAGCACATCGTATTCTTCATCAAGGAGAATCGGAGTTTCGACAATTACTTCGCCGGGTTCCCCGGCGCGGACGGTGCCACCAGTGGCAAAATTTCGACGGGTTCGGTAGTCCCGCTCACCGAGGCCTCCGACAGCATGCCCTACGATCTCGGCCACAGTTGGAACGACGCCCTGACCGCCATCGATGACGGCAAGATGGACGGGTTCAACCTGGTCGAGGACGGAGACCTGAATGGGCGGCTACTGGGCTATACGCGGTTCTCGGAAACGCAGATTCCCAACTACTGGGCTTACGCCAGCAACTTCACGCTTGCCGACCGCATGTTCTCGTCGCTGCATGGGCCAAGCTTCCCCAACCATCTTTATACGGTTGGCGCTCAATCCGGAGGCGCCATCAACAATCCAACTGGCCCCGGTTCTTATTTGGAATGGGGGTGCGACGAGGATGCCGACGACAGGGTCCAGGTGATCGACAGCCTGGGCAACATCACGGAGCAGTTCCCATGTTTCGATTTTCAGACGACTGCCGACGAGTTGGAGTCGGCCGGCGTCAGTTGGGCCTATTACGCTCCGCCCAAATGGGACCCGGGTCATATCTGGTCGGCGCTTGATGCGATCAAGCATATCCGCGAGGGGCTCTCTATGGTCGAAAGTTCACGCGCAGAGGCTATTCGCAATCGACGTTTCCGGCGGTTGCCTTCCTGCGGTTTCGTGGCTGGTGCCGCCGTACGCCGACAGCGACCACCCTCCCAACAGCGTTTGTGAAGGTGAGAACTGGACCGTGAATCAGATCAACGCGATCATGCGCAGTCCTGCCTGGGGCTCGACGGTGATTTTTCTCACTTGGGACGACTTCGGCGGCTTCTACGATCACGTCGCGCCGCCTCACAGCGATCAATTCGGATTTGGGCCGCGCGTTCCGCTGATAATTATTTCCCCGTTCGCCAAGGCGGGCTTCATAAGCCACACAACCTACGAGTTGTCCTCAGTCCTCAAGTTCATCGAGCTGCGCTTCGGGCTCAAGCCTCTGACCGATCGCGACTCGGCCGCCAACGACTTGATGGACAGTTTCGACTTCAATCAGCATCCCTTGCCGCCGCTGATTTTGAACACCCACAAATGCCCGCCGCTGACGCCGGTCGTGAGCGCGGGCCCGCGCCCGACGGCATTTGGGTCCGAATCGAAGTCGGATCGGTGAAGGACCGGTCTTCGAGCCTGCCGATCCCAATGTTGATTCGCGTCAGGTCAGCTCGACTTAATTACTTAGGCCCAGGATGCGCATCGGCATAGCCGGCCGCCTCATTGATCTGCCTCAATGCCTCGTGGAGCATCTGCTCGGCCTTATCGCGATGGCCACCATACTTCTTCGCTCCATCGTCCGCCCGCTTTAGCTCCTCGATAGCCTGGTTGATGCTCGTGTCCGCCGCTCTGAGATGCGGATGTTTCGCGAAATCGTATGCAACCACGAGCGAAGCGGGAACCAACAGGCTGGCGGCGACTGTGGCTAGCAATAGTTTCTTCATCGTGACTCACCTCCAGGATAGCTCGATCGAAAGCGTCAGTTGACAGTCCAAGTATTCGTGCGCGCAACCAAACCGCAACGAGGCACACTCGATCGGGATGCGAACGCAAACTCCAGGCCAGCCGGGATCGACTCGAAAAGCTTCGTTCTATTGAATTAGAGGATATTACCTTTGAGATCAATGGGGGACCAATAACGGCTTTGGGATAGAGGCTAACCGTTCCGGTAGATCGGCGGCGCGCATGGTCTGAACAGATCGAGGCGCGCTTCCAACGCACAGAGCAGTCAGATGGCCTTGAAAAGGGGCGCGCCCGGATGGCTCGCCCCTTCATTTTTCAAAGGCGGCTACCCGCTCGAATTTCAACGTTCAGCGGCACACCGTCTCACAAATACGGCAGCAACATTTGATTCAGGTCGAAAGGATAACTCACATTCACCTTCAACACGACCCGATCCGAGCCCGCCGTAAGCCCCATGCCCGGGCCTATCGAGAGGTACTTCAGGTTCACCACCGGCATGACGTAGTGACCTTGTTCATGCAACTGTCCCATGTCTTTGAACTCTCCGAGATCACCATAGAACTCCAATCCCGCCGAGTAATCCTTCGACCAGTTGTAGAGTGACTGGAAGCTATAGCTGCCCTCCCAACATCCCGCGCCGATGAAGTCCTTCTCGAAAATCGGATTCAACAGGAAGCTGAGCGGCCCAACGTCCTGCTGGATGAGTGGATGAAAGTCCATGTCGTAGGCGACATCCACATACTTCGGCGCGCGCTGCCATTCGTTCTCCAATGCCAGCCCGAGGTGGAGGCCATGTCCCTCGTAGAATTTCAAATGGAAACCGCCTTCGAAGCCTTCCACTTCATAGGACTGTCCGTTCGGATGAGCCGTGTTGAGCTGCAGAAAGAGGTTGGCGTTGTCCGTCAGGCCGTAGAACATGCGCAACGAGGTGCGCAGCAGTTTGTCGCTCGCTACGGTGCCGTCATCGAGCGCCTGATGGCCCTTGGCGACGTAGGTTTCCAGGAGCATCGGCGTAACCAGCCCCTTGCCGAAATATCTAAAGCCATCGACCGTCCAGTCCTGATCCTGCGACGGGTCGGGGTCGGCGTTCGCGAGGCGCGCCCCGGCCGTCAGCAAAATCACCGCGAACAGGAGAACCGCTGCTTTTGTCATTTTTTAAGTTCCAGCGCAGGTTCATCGCCCCGCCCGAATGGTAGGCGAACGGCGGCGTGGCAACCCGAACAGGATGCGCCTGAAGATCGAACAATGCAATAAAGCAATGGACCTGCGAATGCGATGAGCCGCCATCGGCGGGCCGCGCTTCGACGGGATGATGGTTGCCCAATAGAACCTCGCGGAGCGATTGCCTTGAAGTAATCCGGGATTTGCTGCAAAACCATCGTGCAGTGGCTTGAGGCTACAGGCTCAAAGCATGGCCAAGAAGTCGAATCGCCTCGCAATTGCTCCCGCGCCGGTGACGCGCAAAGACTTCCGGCTTGCCGGTTCTTTCGCGACCGCCTTCCTCACCGGGATAGCGGGACTGTTGGTGGAAGTCGTGGGCGCTCGCGCGCTTGCGCCTTTCTTCGGAAGTTCGCTGATGGTCTGGACCGCACAGATCACGGCCACGCTTTTGTTCCTTGCGTTGGGCTACGAACTCGGGGGCCGAATCAGCCGCGGTCTACGCGCGTGGCATCTGCCCATCCTGATGTTCACCGCTGCATTGTGGCTGGCGCTTTACCCGGCACTGCGATCGCCGGTGCTCGGGATAGCATCGACGATCATGGGGGTAAGTTCGGGCAGCTTCCTGAGCGCCGTCGTTCTGTTCGGCCTTCCGCTCCTTTGCGTCGGGGCGGCGAGCCCGCTCCTCGTAAGTTACATCGACCAGTCGAGACCGGGCGCCGGTTCTGCGGCGGGATCGCTTTTCTTCATCAGCACGATCGGAGGACTGGCGGGCGGATGGATCGCCGTCTTCGTAGTGATTCCCTACCTTTCGGTACGGTTATGCATCGTCGGCACGGGGGTGGTTCTGGCTTTGCTCGGCGTCGTGTGGTCAATCTGGCGGCGCAGCCCAGCCCCGGCGGCGTTGTGTATCGGGGCCTTGCTGGCCGGACTCGCGATGGGAGTTCCCCCGTCGTCCGATATCGTGCGAAGTCCCACCGGCGCGCCGGTCAGGCTGCTCTACAGCCGACAGAGCGAGGTCGGGCTGATACGCGTGATTGACGCTCCGGCTTACCATCCCGTCCGCCGCGCGCTCCTGATCAACGGCTCCCTGCAGGGCGGTATCTCGCTCGACACACACGAGCCTTACACGGACTACATACGCCAGATGGATCGCGCGGGACAATTCTACAAGCCCGATGCAAGAGATAGTCTGATTCTTGGCCTGGGCGCCGGTTTGCTCGCGAGAGCGCTGCATGCGCGGGGCGTGCGCGTGACAGCCGTTGATATCGACAAGCGTGTGGCGTACGCGGCCAGGAAGTTCTTCGACTTGCCGCCGGAGGTCGATGTTCGAATCGCGGATGCCAGATCGTTCCTCCGGGCGGACAAGGCAAAATACGACCTCATATTCCTCGATGTCTTCGCGGGGGAGAACCTGCCTTGGTACCTCCTCACGGTCGAAGCCTTCAAGGAGATGAGATCTCATCTGCGCGAGAATGGACGATTAGTGATCAACACGATCACTAACGCCAGCGCCACGTCGCCCGCCCTGCGGGGTACGGTGGCAGCCCTTCACGCCGCGTTCCCGGACGTGGCGGTGTTCGTCGGACGACAGGACTATGGACAGGAACGGCGGTTCCTTTCCGCCGGGGAACCGCTACTCGTCAATGCGGTCGTGGTGGCGGGAGAGGGACTTCGCGACTCTGGTCAGAACGCCTCGACGGTGTTCGGGACTCAAGACCTCGAAGAGGTGGCTGTCAACGAGGGTGCCCAGGCGGGGACGCGCGTGAGACCCGGTACGGATGATCGCAGCGACATTGACTACGTCGATGTTAGCCTGCGAGAGGAATGGCGTAGGCTGACAATCGCCGAGTTCGGACCCGATATCCTGGGCGATTAGGATTGACGGCGTCTGCGCTGGCGCGCGACGCTTGATCGATGGCTCAGTATCGCCTGCTCGCCGATCTCGTCGTCATGTTTCACGCGGCTTATGTCGGCTTCGTCGTGGTCGGCTTCGGCGCGATCGTGGCCGGAATCGCGATGCGCCGCGACTGGGTGCGCAACTTCATCTTTCGCTCGGCCCACCTTGCGGCGATCGCCCTGGTTTGCATCGAGGCGCTGGCCGGCACGATCTGTCCGCTGACCGCGCTCGAAGACGCGCTCCGCAGAAGAGGCGGCGAATCCGGCTATGCTGGCGACTTCATAGGGTACTGGGCCCACGAATTGATTTTCTACAGCGCCCCATCCTGGATCTTCACTGCGTGCTATCTTGCATTCGGCGCCGCGGTCGCGCTCACCTTCGTTCTCGCCCCGCCGCGGCGGCCCGGCCGTGCGCGGGTATCGTAGCCTCGAATTCGCGGGGTTTCGATCGCAGCGCGAAGTGTGTCAGAAAAGGAGGATGAGGGCGCCGCGGCTTCAGGCGGCGATTTCACAAGGACCAGCAAAATGGCGGAACAAGGCAACGGAATGAGGCGGCATAGCAGCGTGCTTCTCGACGGACCCTCGCGGGCGCCGGCGCGCGCGATGCTCAAGGCGATCGGCTTGACCGACGATGATCTTCGCAAACCCTTGATCGGAGTCGCGAATACCTGGATCGAGGTGATGCCGTGCAACATCCACCTGCGGGCGCTGGCCGAACAGGTGAAGCGTGGCGTGCGCGCCGCCGGCGGAACCCCGATTGAATTCAACACCGTCGCCGTCTCCGACGGAATCGCGATGGGCACCGACGGGATGCGCGCCTCGCTCATCAGCCGCGAAGTGGTCGCCGATTCGATCGAGCTGGTCACACGCGGCCACCTGTTCGACGGCGTGATCGCGCTTTCCGGATGCGACAAGACCATCCCGGGCACCGTGATGGCGCTGGCGCGGCTCGACCTGCCCTCCCTGATGCTCTACGGCGGCTCTATCCAGCCCGGCAGATTCGAGGGCCACGACGTGACGATCCAGGACGTGTTCGAGGCCGTGGGCGCCGAGGCCGCCGGCCGGATGTCGCTCGAGGCGCTCAAACGGCTCGAGGATCGCGCCTGTCCCGGACCGGGCGCGTGCGGCGGCCAGTTCACCGCCAATACGATGGCGACTGCGTTCGCGATACTGGGAATATCGCCGATGGCCGGCAACAGCGTGCCCGCGACCGATCCGCGCAAGAACGAGGTTGCGTTCGATGCCGGACGCCTGGTGATGGACCTGCTGCGAAGGGACATCCGCGCGCGCCGCATAATCACGCGCTGCTCGCTGGAGAACGCGATCGCGTCGGTTGCGACCAGCGGCGGCTCGACCAACGCGGTGCTTCACCTGCTGGCCGTCGCTCACGAGGCCGGCGTCGAGCTCGGAATCGACGACTTCGATCGAATCAGTTCGCGCACTCCGCTGCTGGCCGACCTGAAGCCCGGCGGCCGGTTCGTGGCGACCGATGTTTACAAGGCCGGCGGGATGGCGCTGATCGCGCGCCGCCTGCTCGAGGCCAATCTGCTTCACGCCGACGAACTCACCGTCACCGGAAAAACGATCGGCGAGGAGGCGCGCGCCGCGGTCGAAAGCAAGGGCCAGGAAGTCGTCCGCCCGCTCTCGAATCCGCTCAAGGCCACCGGCGGCCTCGTGATCCTGCGCGGCAATCTTGCGCCCGAAGGATGCGTCGTCAAGGTCGCCGGTCACGAGCGCATGACGCATCGCGGACCCGCGCGCGTCTTCGACAGCGAGGACGAGGCCTTCAAGGCGGTCGCTGCGCGCCGGATCAAGGCCGGCGATGTGGTCGTGATCCGTTATGAGGGACCCAAGGGGGCGCCCGGGATGCCCGAGATGCTGGGAGTGACCGCGGCATTGGTCGGCGAAGGCCTCGGCGACTCGGTCTCGCTGTTGACTGACGGGCGCTTCTCGGGAGCAACGCACGGCTTGATGGCCGGTCACGTCGCGCCGGAGGCGGCGGTCGGAGGACCGATTGCAGCGGTGCACGACGGCGACACGATCTCGTTCGATATCGCGAACAGGCGCCTTGACCTGGAGATTTCGCAAAGCGAAGTTGACGCGCGGCTCAGGCAATGGAAGGCGCCGAAGCCGCACTATGAAACCGGCGTGATGGCGAAATATGCGAGCCAAGTCGGGTCCGCGTCTCGCGGCGCCGTGACGACTGCATAGTGGAATGGCTAATCGACTAAGTATAGTTCGGCATTCCCGCAGGCTGCGATACTGTTCCCGCCGATGAATCACACATCGGCAGCCGGCGCGCCGGCGCGCGAGCGCGACAGGCAGGAACCTTCGGCCCCTGCGATTGAGGCTGCCGGGCTGGATTTCGCATACGGCGAGCGCCAGGCGCTGAGCGGTGTCAGTTTCTCGATCGCGCGCGGTGAAATCTTCGGCTTCCTCGGCCCCAACGGCGGCGGCAAGACCACGCTCTTCCGTCTGCTCTCGACGCTGGTGCCCCTCCAATCCGGATCGGCCGCGATGCTCGGCCACGACCTGCGCGGGGAGACGACCGCGATCCGCCGTGCGCTGGGAGTGGTCTTCCAGCATCCGAGCCTCGACGGCAAGCTGACGGTGGCCGAGAACCTCGCCCATCATGGCCATCTCTATGGAATCACCGGGAGCGGCCTCAGGAATCGAATCGCAGTGCTGCTCGAGCGCCTGGGCCGAGCTCGCGGTCCGCCGATCTGGTCGAGACCCTTTCCGGCGGACTTCAGCGCCGCGTCGAGCTCGCCAAGTCGTTGCTCCATCAGCCGGACATCCTGCTGCTGGACGAACCGAGCACCGGCCTCGACCCTGCCGCCCGCCGCGAATTCGCCAACCACCTGGCGCATCTGCGCGAGCGCGACGGCGCGACCATCGTTCTTACCACCCACTACCTCGAGGAGGCCGAACGATGCGATCGGATCGGCGTGCTGCACGAGGGCCGCCTGGTCGCGATCGCGCCGCCGAACGAACTCAAGCATCAGGTCGGCGGCGACGTAATCGTGATTCGCGCGCGCGCGCCTGAGATGCTGCAACACAAACTCATGCAGCGGATGCGAATCAAGGGAGTCGTCGTTGACGGCACGATCAGGATCGAGCGTCCGCGCGGGCACGAACTGCTGCGCGAGCTCGTGGACGCCTTCGGTGACGAGATCGATTCCGTGACCTTCGGCAAGCCGACGCTCGAGGATGTCTTCGTCCATCTCACCGGCCATCGATTTTACGTTGACACGGCGGAGCGCGCGGCATGATGAGGGAAGCCGCGATCCAGATCCTGACCCTATGGTGGCGCGAGATCACACGATTTCGGCGCCAGCGCAGCCGCCTGATCGGCGCGTTTCTGCAGCCGCTGGTGTTCTGGATGTTGCTCGGAGCGGGACTGAAGGCGTCGTTTCGCCCGAGCGGAGTTCCCGAGGGCGTCAACTACGTCGAATACTTCTATCCGGGCGTAATCGTGCTCGTGCTTCTATTCACCGCGATTTTCGCCACCATCCAGACCGTCGAGGACCGCAAGCAGGGCTTTTTGCAGGGGGTGCTGGTAGCGCCGATCTCGCGCACGACGGTCGTGATGGGCCAGGCGCTCGGCGGCACGACGCTGGCTTTGTTACAGGGAGTTGTGTTTCTGGTTCTCGCGCCGGTGGCGGGAATTCATCTGAGCATCGGTGCGATCGCGATATCTGTCGCGATGATGGCGATAATCGCGTTCGCGCTCACCGGCATCGGGCTCGCGATCGCGTGGCGGATCGAATCCACCCAGGGCTTCCACGCGATCATGAATCTGATCCTGATTCCGATCTGGCTGCTCTCCGGGGCGTTTTTTCCCGCCGAAGGCGCGCCTCTCTGGCTGCGGTGGACGATGCGTCTGAATCCGCTGACCTATGCGATGGCGGCGCTGCGGAGGGGACTATATCTGGCCGAGCCCGGCGCGCTCGGCGCAACGCCCAACTTTGCGCCCTCGCTCGCGATCGCGCTCGGGTTCGCCGCGATAATGTTCGTGTTGGCCGCCCGCGTGGCACAGCGAAGCTCTGCTGCAACCTAGACGCGTCTTCTCGGGGGGAACGTGATACCGAGGCCACGCCCAAGTTCAGAAAGACGCGCTGCTATCGACGCTGCGCGCTCGAAATGGATCCAGGAGCTCACCGATCTCAGTCGGCGAAACAATCTACTTTATTTTCACGAACTGAAAACCGGAACGTTAGCCTTCGATGTCCGGGATCGCGATCCGGGGAAGTGGGAATCTTTTCTGGCTGGTGAGCCAGTGACACCTTCTGCGTTGCTTCCCCACGCGGATGCGAAACTGATATCCGCAAAAGCTCTCGAAATAGAGAGGCGGTCGCGTTCTAACCTCGAAGAGCGCGGACTCGACACGCTTTTCATTGCGATCGGTTTTGCCACGTGGCCTGCGAGCGACGGAGGCAGTCCGACCGAGGCGCCTGTCATTCTGGCCCCCACGGTTCTCAAGCGACAGGGGCGCGAGGGCAGCCAAGTGGCGATGGCACTGGCCGGGGAGATGAAGATAAACCCCGTGTTGCTCCAGAAGTTGGAGTCGGACTTCGGCCTGAGCCTGTCGAACGAGGAGTTTCTAGAAACTGGAAAGGGAACTGATCATCAAGCGGCCTTCTCGCCCCGAGATGTGCTCCAGCATCTCCGACTCGCGACTGCGAAGGTTAACGGATTCCGCGCAACCTATGATGCCGCGTTGGGGAACTTCGCGTTCTACAAAATGGCGATGGTCGAAGACCTCAAGTCCGAGCCGGCATGGCTCTACGAGAGTGATCTGGTGGCCGCTATAGCCGGCGATGCGCCCGCCCGACAGGCGATCTCTTCCGGGCGAGGGGAAATCGACCCTCGCGACTTGGACACCGTCCAGCCAGAAAATGAATTTCTGGTGCTCGATGCGGATTCCAGCCAGCAGGCCACAATCGCGGCGGCCTTGTCGCCCCAGAGCGGCGTGGTCGTTGGACCGCCGGGCACCGGGAAGAGCCAGACGATCGCAAACCTGATCGCTGAGCTAGTGGCGCGCGGAAAAAGAGTTCTGTTTGTCGCCGAAAAGAGGGCGGCGCTTGAGGTCGTGCAGTCGCGCCTCGCCGCGGTCGGCTTGGCGCATCTCGCTCTGGATCTTCACGGAGTCGGTCTCAAGCGAAAGGAAATCCTGAAGCAAATAGGGGAAACCCTCGACGAGATCCGAAACGCCCCCTCCGTGCAAGCCGACGATCTTCACCGGCGCTTTGTTGAGAAACGGGGCAAGCTCCGCGACCACGTGTTGCATCTGCATGAACCGCAACCTCCGTCAGCGATGTCTGCATTTCGTTTGCAGGGACTGCTTCTTTCGACGAAACCCGAAGAAACGAGTTCCACGCGGTGGCGCGGAAAGGCTTTGGAGCGGCTCGCACCCGACTTGGTGGCCGAGGCAGGAGATCTGATCCGGGAACTTGGGGGTTTCGCCGGGCTACTCTTTGGAACGGACCTTTCTCCGTGGCGCGAGGCGAATCTCGCAGACGGGAATGCCGTGACTGCCGCCGTGGATGCGACGGCCAGCCTTGCGCACAACCGTTGGCCGGAGCTCAAGACGACGATTTCGGAGTTCGTCGCTGAAGTCCACGCAACGTCACCATCGAACTTGACCCGACTTCGCGACCTGCTCGATCTTCAGGGTCGGATCAATGACGTCCTTAAGGAGTTCGACTCCGCGATATTCGCGGAAGATCTCGATCAACTCCAGCAGTCCATGGCTCCGGCAGCGGGATTCTTCGGTAGGCTTCTGTATTGGCCGTTTAGCCGTAGGTATCGGAGCGCCGTTCGTCGGCTCCGATCTTTGTCCCGCGATCAGAAGGAGTCGCCCAAGGTTCTGCTAGTGCGGGCCCGGTTTGCCTCCATACAGGCACGCGATTGGAGGAACTTCGCTTCTGTTCGGGACGCGTTGCCCGCCGCCTCGAAATCAGTCGACCGATGCTCCGAAGCCCTCGATCAGGCAGAACAGGACCTATCGGTGCTCGCCCAGGGTCTGAGAAGGTCCGATTTGATGACCTTGAACCTCGGCGATTTAGGCTCGCTGCTCCGGCTTCTCGCGGCGGACCAGACGACCCCATACAGGCTGCCGCGTTATCACGAGATCGGAGTTCGGCTGTCTGAGTTGGGCGTAGCGGAGATGCTCCGCGAGCTGCGCTCGCTCGCCGCTCCGCCTGAACGGTGGCGGGGGCTTCTCTACAGCGCCTGGTATTCGTCATGCCTGGATGCGATCTTCGCCCGAGTCTCACAGCTTGCAGGATTCAACGGTCGGGTTCATGACGATGTCGTCGAGGAATTCAAACGCCTCGATGAAGATCGGTTACAACTGGCCGTCGGGCGAGTGAAGCGCGCGCATGCCGAGCGGGCGATCACGGCGATGAACGCGCATCCGGACCAGGAGGATCTGGTCCGGCGCGAATCAAACCGCCAACGAGGTGGGCTGCCTTTCAGAGATCTCGCGTCCAAAGCGGGCGACGTGTTACCCGCTCTGCGACCGTGTTGGCTCGCGAGCCCGCTTTCGGTGAGCGAACTGCTTCCGAGAAGAACGGGAATGTTCGATGTCGTGCTATTCGACGAGGCCAGCCAGATACAGCCGGCGGACGCCCAGCCCGCGCTAGCGCGTGCGACGCACGCGATCGTCGCGGGCGACCCAAATCAGCTTCCCCCGACCACCTTCTTTGTCAGCGGAGCGGACGGAATCGGTGAAGACGATGGCGATGGCGCCACGGCTGGATTCCAAAGTTTGCTTAATCAGATGCTGGGTCTGTTCAGTCCGTGGACCCTTGAGTGGCACTACCGGAGCCGCGATGAATCGCTAATCGCCTTCTCGAATCGACACATATATGGAGGTCGGCTCGTAACCTTCCCAGGCGTGGGCGCCGAGGGGTCGGCTATCTCTCACGTCCTCGTTCCATTCGTCACAGGGCGTGATGGACAGGAAGAGAGTTCGTCCGATGAGGTTCGCAAGGTCGTGGAGTTGATACTTGAGCACGCTTCCGCACGCCCGGATGAGTCTCTCGGCGTGATCACGATGGGCATTACTCATGCTAATCGCATACAGGCAGCGCTGGATGAAGCGCTGCGAGATCATCCAGAACTGGATGAATTCTTCGACGAGCGCAAGGATGATCGGTTTTTCGTCAAGAATCTGGAGCGCGTCCAGGGGGACGAGCGCGATTCGATAATACTGAGTATTGGATACGGAAAGGACCGCTCCGGAACCTTGCCATATCGTTTTGGGCCCCTGCTGACTGAAGGCGGAGAGCGGCGACTGAACGTGGCGATCACGCGAGCGAAGCGGCGAATGACCGTCGTTTCCTCGTTCGACCACCGCGACATGGACCCAAACCGCTCGAAGGCGCGTGGGGTGGAGCTGCTGCGCCTCTACCTGGAGTATGCCGCGAGCGGCGGGAAGATTCTCGGTGACAGAGGACTCACTAACGTACCCCTTGATCCCTTCGAGGCTGACGTGTGCGATGCGCTAACGGCTCGCGGCGCTCATCTCCTTCCGCAGTTCGGCGCTTCCGGGTATCGCATCGACCTGGTCGCGGAGCATCCTGAGAGGCGCGGGAGGTTGGTACTGGCAATTGAATGCGATGGGGCCAGTTATCACTCCGTTCCGACCACCCGCGATCGAGACCGCTTGAGGCAACAGCATCTGGAGGTGCTCGGCTGGCGCTTCTATCGAATCTGGTCGACGGATTGGTTTCTACGCCGCGAGCAGGAGATTCAGCGTGCACTTGACGCGATCAAAGCGGCGGTGGCGCGTGCTGATCTCGTCGACGGCGGCGGCGCACTGCCGTCGTCCTCGGGCGATGGGGAGCCGAAGGCGATGGAATCCAGCGCGAGGGCACAGTTTCCGCGACGCAGTGGACGTCCACGCGTGTTGGCAGGAAAGAACATCGGAAACTATACGGAGAGGGAACTCGCCCGACTGGTGCAATGGATTTGGTCCGACGGGCGGCTGCGTACAGACGAGGAAACGCTGGAAGAAATGATCAGAGAACTAGGGTTCCAGCGCCGTGGTCCGAGGATTGTGGCTGCAATTCGTGACGCGATAGCACGTGCACGCGGGCCCCAAAGCGGACAGCCGGACGGACGGTTTGGCCATACCCAATGACGGTGGTTAACGCTGCCGGTATGAAAAGCATCGCGTTTTCAGAATTCAGAACTCGTTGCGTCGCGATTTTGGAAGAGGTTCGTCTTACGCGTCAGCCCGTGGTGATCACGCGATCCGGCGTGCGGCTCGCCGAGGTCGTTCCACCGCGTCGTGAACGGAAACGTCCCGAGCATTGGCTCGGTTCGCTCGTCGGGACCGCCCGCATAGTGGGCGACATTGTCTCGCCCGCGTCAGACGAGCGGGATTGGGAGGCCCTGAACCTGTCGAGTCCCCAGCCGAAGCGCCCGCGCCGCGAGCCCTCGGCGCGCGATCGTCGCGGAAAATGAACAGCCCCGCATTCGCCCATCACAGCGGATCGAAGTACGGCTCGCGGCGGGCGGCGAAATGGAACTCGCGCGCCAGCGCGATCCATTTCCGATCGAGGCCGTGCAGGGGCGCCGGCAATTTGTCCAGCGGATAAAAGCCGGCATCGAGCGCTTCGAGCGGATTCGGGTTGAGCGCCCCGCCCTCCACCCGGCAGTAGAAAAGAATCGAATAGATTTGCCGCGTCGGCGATCCGGTCTTGAGGCTGTCCATTATCGCCATCAGGGCGCGCGGCCGAACGACGATCCCGGTTTCCTCCAACGCTTCCTTGGCCGCGTTCTCTGCGGGCGACAATCCGACGTCGCAAAAACCGCCGGGATACCACCATCGGCCGCTCAGCCGCTTGAGCATCAGCACCTCGTCACGCTGGTTGAACGCGACCGCGCCGCATCCGACCGCGGTCGTGACGTATCCCTCATAGCCGCTCGCCACTTCGCCCCGCCATCGCTGCTCCAGTGCGCCGGCTTCCCCGCGCTCGCGCCCGAGAACCGCGCCTGCATCGCCGCCGCCTCCCGCAACAATTCCTGGTAGCGTTCGCGATCATGTCCGTTCGGGTTGAAGGCCAGGCCGGTCTTCGAGATCGCGACCATGCGCTGAAGAAAGCGCGCGGCGTCAAGAAGAAGATCGGACGGCACGATACAGGCGCTTCTCCAGGTTGAAAATCGCTTCGCGTAGATTCTTCGCCTTCGGCTGTCGCCTCAGCTCAGAACGACAGCCAAAGCACTTCCGGAGCCTCATCGGCTTGCGGAATTGCAGAGAGCCCAGGCGCTGTCGGCCAGCGCCGGCACGCGCTCCTTCAACGCCGCGAACATCGGATCGTCCGCCTGTCCGTTGACGAAGCGCGCGTAGCTCCCTTCCAGGATTATCGCGAGCTTGAAGATCGCGAAGACCTCGTAGAAGGCGAAATGCCGCATCGCGCGCCCGGTTCGCGCTTCGTAGCGCTCGATCATCTCGCGCCGCGAGAGATAGCCCGGCGCCGCAACCGTGCCGGCCGCAGCCAACCGCGATTCCGGATCGGGCCAGTAGGCCAGCATCCAGCCGAGGTCCGCGAGCGGGTCGCCGATCGTGGACACCTCCCAATCGAACAGCGCGACTACCCGCGGCGCATCGTCAACGCGCCACATCACATTGTCGAGTTTGAAGTCACCATGTACGATCGTGGCGGGCGGCGATTCCGGCAATCGCGATCCGAGCCATTGCTTGACCCGTTCCATCACCGGCAGCGGGCGGGTGTACGGAACGGTCCTTTCGAGCTGATCGACCCATCGCTTGAGCTGGCGATTCAGGTACCCGTCCGGACGCCCGAAGCCTTCGAGGCCGGCCGCGCGCCAGTTCACTTCCTGGAGCGTCGCGATTAGCTCGACCATCGCCTCGCTCACGGCCCGGCGATGAGCCGGCGTAGCGATCGAGTTGGTACGGCTATCGGCGCGAATCACCTCGCCGCGCATGTACTCCATGAAGTAGAACGGCGCGCCGATGTAACCGGCGTCCGCGCAGACGGCATACACGCGCGGCACCGGAACGGGGGTTTCCTGGAGCGCCTTGAGAATGCGGTATTCGCGAAGCACGTCGTGCGCAGTCGGCAGGAGCGGCCCGCGCGGCGGCCGCCGAAGCGCCCACGACTTGCCGTCGAAGTGCACGAGATGCACTTCGTTGGAATGGCCGAACGAGATGTTCTCGGAGCGCAGATCGTCGCAAGCGCCGAGGCCGTTGTCGCCGATGAAGCGCCGCAGCCCGGCGAGATCGATGGTCGCGGAAGGACCGGTCTTGTCGTGCGATCCGCTAGTCATTCAATTCAATCTCCGAACCGCACGTACTCGAACTCGACCGGTTGGCCGTTGATGCCACGCGCGGGAGGCGCAATCCATGACGCGATCTTGCCCGGCTCGCGAACCGGCTTCATCAATTCCGACACCCGTGCGCGGTCGTTCTCGCTCGGCAGCCACTCGGCACGGTGCGCCGCGAATTGATCGTCGGAGAGCGGGCCGCCATCGGGACCGCATCGGACGCCGGCGAACAGGCCGATCTTGCGATTGAAACACACCGCCGGCAGGTACAGGCGGGACTCGACGCCGCGCGAGGCGAGCTCGGCGTTCCATCGCTTGAGACCCCGCTCGCAATCCGTGACATAGGCGTCACGCAGGAGCGCGTTCATGGCGCGCCGCAATGGGATCTTTCCGGCGGTTCCGCCGGGGCGCCGCAGGTCGTAGTCGCCGTCAATCGCGCGATGCTCCGGGTAGACTCGCTCAGCATTTTCCTTGTAGCGCCCCTTCAGCCCGGCGGCGAAATAGCTGGCGGCGTTGCTCGAATCCTCGCTGCCGAACAGGTCCAGGCTCTCGGAATACCACAAGTTAATGTACTTCTGGAGGATTCCCAAATCGATTCCGCCCAGCGCATGAAGATCGTCGTCATCTTCGCATCCGCCCTGCGCGATCAACTCGGCGCTCCGCTGCGCGATTCGTTGAATCCCGCTTTCGCCGACGAACATGTGGAAGGCTTCTTCGGTCAGCATAAAGCGCGTAGTGCGCGAGAGCGGATCGAACCCGCTTTCGGCCAGCGCCGCGAGCTGATACTTGCCGTCGCGATCGGTGAACATGCAGAAGCAGAAGAAGTCGAGCCAGTCCCGGATCGGAGCGTTGAACGCATTGAGCAGCCGGGGATGGTCCCGATGGCCGCTGCGGCGCGTGAGCAGCTCGTCGGCCTCCTCGCGGCCGTCGCGCCCGAAGAATCGATGCAGCAGGTAAACCATCGCCCACAGATGGCGCGCTTCTTCGACGTTGACCTGGAAGAGATTGCGCAGGTCGTAGAGCGAAGGCGCGGTGTCGCCCAGATGGCGCTGTTGCTCGACCGAGGCGGGCTCGGTGTCACCCTGCGTCACCACGATCCGCCGCAATTCCTTGCGATACTCGCCCGGCACTGTTTGCCAGAGATCGGCTTCCGGATGGTCGCCGAAGCCGATCTTGCGCGCGACCGGCGGCGCCAGAAAGATTCCCCATCGATAGTCCGCCATCCGGACGTAACCGTAATTGGCCCATCCGTCGGCCGAGGCGCTGATCGCGGTGCGGAGATATACGCGCGACGTATCGAAGCCGGCCGGGCCGACTTCGTTCCACCAATCGAGGAAGCGCGGATGCCAGACCGCGAGCGCGCGGCGCAACTGCGCGTCGTGATCGAGGTTGACGTTGTTCGGAATCTCGCCGCTCACGTGCGTCTCCAGTCGAATTGCGGCCGCTCGGGACGGCCGTAGAGCTTGAGCGCGCCGCGCTCGCCCACCGCGTTGGGCCGCTGGAAGATCCAGTTCTGCCAGGTCGAGAGCCTGCCGAAAATCCTGGTCTCCATCGTTTCAGGTCCGGCGAACCGGAGGTTCGCTTCCATCGCGGTCAGTGCGTCCGGCGAGAGCGAGAGCCGCTCGTCGATCGCCAGCCGCAACTCGTCTTCCCAGTCTAGTTCGTCGGGCGTGGCGGTAACCAGACCGGCGCCGACCGCCTCCGCCGAGTCGAATAGGCGCTCGGCCGAGAGCCGCGACGCGCGCGCCGGATCCGAAAGGAACCGCGTCTGAAGCCGGCTCATCCCGTTGCCCATCGCGAGCGCGCCGCCGCCGAGCGATCCGGTCGCGATTCTCGAGCCGCCGCCGGCCTTCATGTATGCGCGGTCGGCGGCAAGCGCGAGCTCGAACAGGAATCCGCCGAAGCAGGAATCCCGGTCGATCGCGGCAAAGAAGCTCTTCGCCGTCAGGTCCATACGCTTGAGCACGCGGCGCATCAGCAGGATCGCTTCGTTGACGAACCAGTCCTCGCGCCGCGAATAGATCTCGCGATCGAGCGCCACGACCGACTCCAAATCACCGCGCGACTTGATGAGCACCAAGCCAATTTCCGGATAGTTGAACCGAAGTGACAAGAGCGCATCGTCCAGTTCCCGGAACAATCGAATCGGGTACCAGTCCGCGCCGAGCTCGGATGGCTGAGCGGGAATTTCGCGGACGCGCGGGGCGCCTTCGATCAGCATCTCGGCGAGGCGCCGTCGATGGTCGAAAGTGACGGTGAGATAGCGGTAGCGGATCTCATTCTCGCTCCGCTGCGGCTCGAGTTGATCGAGAATGACACCCCGGGCGGAAGCCTTGCGTGCGTGGCCGGCAGCGATTGCGCGTTGCACCTGGGCCTCGACCTCGTCTGCGAATCGCGACGGTGGCGCGATCGCATCGACCAGCCCCCATTCGAGCGCGCGTTCGCCGCGCACGCCCTCAGCCAGCGTTGCGAAGATGTCCGCGAGGTCGCGGCGCACGCGCCGCTTGTCGGTCAGCCGCGTCAGTCCGCCGGTGCCGGGCAGCACGCCGAGATAGGCGATTTCCGGCAGGCTCACGGCCGAGCGACGATCGTCAACCAGGATTATCTGGTCACACGCAAGCGCCAGCTCGTAGCCGCCGCCGCTCGCCGTGCCGTTGAGCGCGCACAGGTAGCGCTGACCGCTGAGCGCGCTGGCCTCCTCCATCGCCAGCCGCGTCTCGTTGGTGAACTTGCAAAAGTTCACCTTGAAACCGTGGCTTGCACCGGCGAGCATGAAGATGTTCGCGCCGGCGCAAAACATGCCTTCGGTCGCGCCGGTGATCGTGACCGCCGAGACCTGCGGGTACTCGAATCTGAGGCGCGTAACCGCATCTGCCAGCTCGATATCAACCCCCAGATCGTATGAATTGAGTTTGAGCAGGTACCCCGGATGCAGCCCGCCGTTCTCATCGACCTTGAGCGCCAGCCGCGCCGCGCGTCCCTCGGCCTCGAGCTTCCAATGCCGGTAGCGGCTCGGATGGGTCTCGAACATGATCGGTTCCATGCGGACGATTATAGCCGCGCGCCGGTTCAATCCCGCCACTGTTTTCGGTCATCGCCCGGCGATCTTCGAGCCTTGTAACTGTCGTGCGCTGCGCGGCATGATCGGGATTCCTGGCCCGTAACAAAACTGAAGTGGCGGGCGCCATGAAGAAATCCACTACAACTATAGTGCTTAGGAGCCTTCAAGGTCTGATCTTCCTTGTGTTCGGACTCAACGGGTTTTTGCATTTCCTTCCGATGCCGCCGCTGCCTGCCGACGCCGGCGAGTTCATGGGCGCGATGGCGAAGACCGGCTACATGCTCTCGCTGATTTCGGGTAGTCAGGTGGTGGCCGGAGCGATGCTGCTGCTCGGCTTGTATGTCCCGCTCGCGCTGGTGATTCTGGCGCCGGTGATCGTGAACATCATCGGCTTCCACATCTTTCTCGCTCCCTCCGGGCTGCCGCTCGCGATCGTAGTCGCGCTGCTTGAGGCAATCCTAGCGTGGCGGTATCGCGAAGCGTTCTACCCGCTATTGGGCATCGGCCAGGCCGGCGCACGGAACGCATCCGGCGCGGACGTTCGGGCCGGAGTCCGAGCGTGACCGTAGGATCTCAGTACATCGACGGCACGACTCCGGTCGTGCCGCCATAGTAATTGCGGAACGGATTGCGGCCGAACGGGCTCTGCCCGACTGAGCCGAGGCCACCCAGAGTCAGCTGGAACTGGAACTGCACTTCATTGGGGTTGGTGGTGTCGGCGATGCCAAGGTCGACCGCCCAGCAATTGCATTGCGATTTGACCCGCAATCCGTACTCGGCCGAGAGCAGCTTGCCGCCCGCGATATCGTAAACCGGCCCGTAGTACACGCCGAGTCGATCGAATAACTCGTAGTAGACCCGCGCGGCAAAGGTCTGGCTGGCGCCGTTGTAGCCTACGAAGTTGTACTCGACCTGGAGGAACGGTCCGGCCACGGCGCGCCCCATGTAGAGCGACGGCCCCGTGTTGACCCACGGGGGGCGCACGAGAAGGTTGACACCCGCGTTAGTGATCCTTCTATCCTGCACACTGTAACCGATCTGGCTGCCGAACGACGCAACGCTGGTGGGAAACAGGCTCGCCCCCAGATTCAGGTCCGACATCTGTGAGCCTCCCTTCGTGATCCTGCGCAGCAGATCGTACGATTGAAGCAGGGTCAGCCGCGCCGCCTCGCGCGAGTATCCACCGCCGGCGCCCGTTTCTTCAGGGGCAGCGCCCGAATCATCCGAATCGTCGCCGGCGCTCCCGGCAGCCTCCTGGGTATCGACGGCTTTCGGCGTCATCTTTACGAAAAGCCGGGAGACGGCGCCGTAGCTCAAAAGGCTGCGCTGATTCACGCGGTCAACGTCGTCGAAGAGCGGCAGGTTGCCCTGCGCGACCGTCGGAACATAGCTGTAAGTCGCCAGCGGCTCGATCGTGTGCTTGACTTTCTCGATCGACTCCCAGTTCAGATCGTAAACCTTCTCGATCTCGGTCGAAGCGCCCGCGCTGCCATACAGAAGTTGGCGGCTTTGCAAGCCGCCCGCGCCCAGGCCGTCGAGCGCCAGGCCGTTGTTGTTGTTGAGCCCGTCGGTGCCGACCGGGATTACCTTGATGTCATGGCCGGACGCGTCGTAGACGGTTTCGCGCGCGCCAAGCATTCCAAACCCGGTCACATAGTCACCGAGCCGCCAGGGCATCGTCACACGCGGGTTGAGGTCCAGGCGCATCCCCCTGATTCCGTCGGCGCGCCAGAAGTTGACCGCCTGCGCGTCGTAGTCGCCATAGGCAAGGCCGCCGGCCAGATCACGGCGTCCGCTGAACAGCAGCTCGGGCAGGGTCTGGAGCGCGAACCGCTGGTCCTGGATCAGGTCTTCGTGCCAGGTCCCGGCAAGCCGCACGAACCCGTCCTCGAAGCTCTGGAGCAGGCCGAAGTGCGAGGGCGCGTCGCGCAGCATGCCGAAGTTCGACCCGTAGCCGCGCGACAGAGTGTAGACATTCATTTCCCGCAGGTAGAGGCTGTCGCTGACCGTTACGGTGTCGCCGAACAGGATGAGGTCGGGGGTGAGATGCTGGCGGGTCAGGCCGATCACCTCGTAGCGATCGACAGGCACGTGCGGATCGGCGATTTGCTCATCGACCACGTCATTGGTGCGATTGCTGCGGATCGATTCGTCCATGTAGGCCCCGGTGAGCCTCAGGTAGTCGTCTTCGCCGTTGCTTACGCGGTATTCGCCGACGAAGCCGACCCGTGCCGCGGTCTCGACGTCGAGCGCGAGCGTGGCGTCGGAGCTCTTGTCTATCGTCAGGTAGAAGGGCTGGAAGTACTGAAACCCGCGCAGCCGCGACTCGCCGAGGCGCGGCGAGAGCAGGCCGCTCGATCGTTCGGCGTCGGCCGGGAAGATCATGTAGGGCAGCTTCAGGACGGGATATTCGAGGATATTGAAGCGCGGCCAACTGGCCGAACCGGTGGCGCCGAGATGCACGTCCATCTGATCGGCGCCGATGCTCCAGGACGGTCTTCCCGACTCGCATCCGCAGGTCGTGAAGAAGCCGTCCCGGACCGAATAGCGCTGGCCGGGTAACTTGGTGATCTCCTTTCCCGTCAGATGGTAGCTGCCGTTGAGGAGGCTCAAGTTGCCGTCGATGAGCCGCCCGCTCTCATCGTCGAGGTCCAGCTCGGCCTGACTCGCCCGCATTCGCACCTCGGGGTCGGTCAGATCGACGTGGCCGTATGCGCGGGCCTCGCGCCGGCCCCGCGTGTACTCGAGCTCATCCGCACTAAGGACGGTCGCACCCTGGGTCAGGAGCGCATTGCCGCGCACGACAATCGTATCGGTCTTGTAGTCGTAGACGAGTTCGTTGCCGCTCACGTTGGCCGGCTGGGTCTCGTGAGAAGCCTGGAGTTGACTGAGACCGATCGGGCGGCCCTGCGCGCGTGCCAGGCCCGGTGCGGCGATCAGCAGCAGCACCGCCGCCGCCGGCGCCACACACTGCCGTTTAGGCAGCAGCTTCAGGAAACAACCCCTGGCGGCCCTGCCGCGACAGGAACCACGGATAGATCTCGCCGACCAGGTACACGGAGCCGGTCACGAGTATCACGTCATCGCCGGACGCTTCGGCCATGACCGTCTCGATCGCGCGTAACGATGGTTCAACTATCCGCGCCGGAATCCAGGGGCTGAACAGCGGGACCAGGGCCTCCGGTTCCATCGGGCGTTTTGGCCGGGCACGCGTGACGGTGACGTCCCTCATCCGAGCGTGCAGCAGCTCCGCCATGATCTCGACCTGCGATCTTTCACTGCCGAAGCGCAAGTTCCTGTCGGCCTGGCATCCGAAGATCAGCCGGGGTTTGACCCGAGGCCCGAGTTCGACCTCGAGCGTTTCGAGCAGCGCCCGAATGCTCAACTCATTGTGCGCGCAGTCGAGAATCACCAATGGCCGATGCGATACGATATCGACGCGGCCCGGCCACTTGACCTCGGCCAGTCCGCGCCGGATGGCCGGCTCGCCGATTCGGCGGCCCTGCTCCTCGATCGATTCGATCGCGGCCAGCGCGATGGCGGCGTTCTCGTGCTGGAACGGGCCGGCAAGCGAAAGCTCGAGGTCTTCGAGAGCGAGGCCGCGCCCGTGGTAGTCGAGGCGATGGGCCGGCGATTGGGAGCGGTACGAGAAATCGCGATCGATCAATCTCACCGCGCTGTTGCGCCGCGCGGCAATTGAAGTCAGCGTGGTTCGCGCTTCGGGATCGCGCGCGCCGATTACCACCGGCACGCCGGACTTGATGATCCCGCCCTTTTCGGCGGCAATCGCGGGAATCGTATTGCCGAGCCGGTCCATGTGATCGAAGCCGATCGGCGTGATGACGCTGAGCACCGGGCGCACTACGTTGGTGGAGTCAAGTCTCCCGCCCAGGCCGGTCTCGACGATCGCGATATCGACGCCGGCTTCCGCGAAGTACAGATACATCAGCGCGACGGTGAACTCGAAGAACGTCAGATCGAGTCCGTCGCGTTCGTAAATCGCGCGCAGCCGCTCGACATAGTCGAGCATCAGCGCCGGAAGCATTTCCGCGCCGTTGATTCGCGTGCGCTCTGTGAGATGGACGAGATGAGGCTTGGTGTAGAGGCCGCATCGGTAACCGGCGGCGCGCAGGCAGGCATCCAGCATCGCGGCCACCGAGCCCTTGCCCTTGGTCCCCGCGATATGGACCGCAACTAGGCGCAGATGCGGATTGCCAATCAGCGCCATCGCGCGCTCCATGCGCTCGAGCTTGTAGATCTCGCCGCGCGCTTCGAGCGAGTACAGCCATTCAAGCGTTTGAGAGAGCCGCTCCATAGGACGCCAAGGCGCCTATTCTAGCCGTGCCCGATGCCGGGCGAAAGTTTGCCCCGCCGTGAGAACCGCCGAGTGATGCGGTTGCCAATCGGGATTCAGCGGGGCAGCGGTTTCACCGCCAGCACCTGATACTGGGCTCCAGCCGGTATGCGCGACACGATCGGCTCGACAGCCCTGAGCCACTTGAGCATCCGAGGGAATATGAAGAGGAAGTCGGTGCGCTGCACGCGGAATCTCGCCGACTTGAGCAGGCGAGCGGCTTCGAGCGCGCTCAGCATCACCGCATGCTTGTCGAATTCGATGCGGCTCATGACGTAACGCGTGCCCGGGTTCCAGGGATTGTTCTCCCACATCGCGAACAGCCCGCCGGGCCTGAGGGATCGGTAGATATAATCGGCGGCGGCGGCGCGATCGCGAGCGACGATATGGTGAAACACGCCGTTACAGAAGACCAGATCGATCCGCCCGTTGGGAGTGTATTCGTCCAGCTTCGCAAGCGTCGCGCGCTCGCATCCGGAACGAACCTTCGCGCGCTCCAGCGATCGCGCCGAGACGTCGATGCCCACCAGCGAAGACGGCTGGAGCAGCTCGATCAGATGGGGCAGGTTCGACCCGGTACCGCATCCGAATTCCATCAGCGATCCATGCCCGGCGGTCTCGCCGAGACAGCGCCTCAGCCATTCGACGCGACGGCGCGCGAAGTAATCCTTGTCCTCGCCCGAGACCGCGAGACCCTTGGCCAGCTCGTGATCGTAGTGGTCCGCGAATTCGTCGAACTTGGGAGCGCCGCCCCGGGCCTGGTCGTCCATCAGTCAAATCAACGTGGCCGGCGTGGCGCCGGCTCTTACTCGGCCTGCGACTCGCGGCCCCGGCCATCGCTTCGGCGCAAGTCCAGCATGCTGAGAAGAAACGCCGACAGGATCGTCTGAAAGCCCAGCGCGGTGAGAGTCGCGCCGGGGACAACGAATCGCATCGTGTGAGCATAATCGAGGGCGCCGAAATCAACCGAACGCCATTGGTTGATCGCGACCGCGAGCAGGAAGCATCCAACAATCAGCGCCGACGCCGCGCCAACCAGTCCGATCTCCAGGTTGAAGCTGTTGAGAAACCGGCTGAGGCGCGAGTCTTCCGGCAAGACGCCTTCGCTTACGGCGAGCGCCTTGGCGAAGACCCCGAAGAAAATCGACTGGTACCCGCACAGGATCGCGAGACTGCCGAACAACAGCGTGTGAGCGTCGAAGGTCACCCCGCGCAGCGTCAGGCCGGGCAGGGCCAGCGCGTAGGCGAGCAAGCCGAGCACGATCAGCATGCCGCCGGGGATCAGAAACAGGCGGCGCGGACTGCACATCAGGAAAAAGCGCAGCGTGCGCCATCCGTCGCGGAAGGTCTTCAGATGAGGCGCGTGGACCTTGCGGCCGTCCTGATAAAGCGTAATCGGAACCTCGGCGGCCTTGCCCCCGAACAGACTCGACTTGACGATCATCTCGCTGGCGAATTCCATCCCCGTGCATCGCAACCCCAGGCGTTGCTCGTATTCCTTCGTGAAGCCGCGCAGCCCGCAGTACACGTCATGCAGCGTGGACCCGAACCATCGCTTGGCCATCATCGAGAAGAGCGGGTTGCCGATTCGGCGATGAAGCAACGGCATCGCGCCCGGCATCACTCGGCCTCCGCCCGACGGAAGCCGGCATCCCTGGACGAGGTCGTAGCCTTGGCGGAGCTTTTCGAGAAAGCGCGGGATCTCCTCGAAGTCGTAACTGCCGTCGGCATCGCCCATGATAATGAATCGGCCGCGGGCAGCCGCGATACCGCCCATCAGCGCGCTGCCGTAACCTCTCGCCTCGACGTGAACCAGCCGAGCGCCCATCCGGCGCGCGATGTCGGGTGAGGAATCGCGGCTGCCGTTGTCCGCCACGATGACTTCCGCGCTGATAGCATTGGCACGAATCGCGCGCTGAGCTTTCTCCAGGCACCCGCCGATAGTGTCGGCTTCGTTGAGGCACGGAATGACGACGCTCAGCTCGATCGGCTCCCCGGCCTGATCCCCGCGATCGGCGGCGTCAGCGCCGATCCTGCCATTCGCCTTCTGCGTGGAATCCACGATGACTCCGGGACCTTCTCGACGGGCAAGTCGCCTCGCCTCACGGCGACTTTACAGCCACTCCCCTTTAAGTCAAGTTCGGACAGCGCCGCACGGGGCGGCCCGATGAAGCGTGACTTGGCTGAGACTCGAATCCCGCACGCTCGCTGCGCGAGCTGCTCCGCTCGCCTTTTTTGCGATATTGCTCCCATTGATGCTGATGATGACGCATCTATGGCTCGTCAACGGCCGGCGGCTGAGGATCGTGGATCCGTTCGTGTTGTGGGGTGACGAGCCTCATTATCTGATCGTCGTCAACAGCATTCTGTTCGATCACGACCTCGAGCTGCAGAGCGATTACCGGCGGGCACGTTCCGGCGGCATGGACGCCGCCGCGCCTTTCAGCGCATCTACCTCCCCGGCGAGGACACGATCATCGTCAACCGCCGCACCGGCGATCATGCCTACTGGTATGCGATGCATCCCGACATTCCGTGTCCGAGCGGATCCTCGCCGCCCTGCCGCGGAGATCTGACCGTCGGGACCGATCTCTCTCAATCGTTCGAGGTGTACGAGGTTTCGGCCCATCCGGTTGCTTTTCCGGCCCTGCTGGCGGCATTGGTCGCACCGTTTCATCCGGCGATCGAAAATGTCGAGCGCGATGTCAATGTTGTCGTAGTACTCATTTGCTGGGCTGCCGTTATAGCCACTTACCTGGTTGGCCTGCGTGTAGGAATGACTCGCACTGATGCGCTGGCCGCAGCCGCGCTGCTTGCGCTCGCCAGTCCGTGGCTGGTGTACGCCCGTTCGGTGTACTCAGAGACAGGTATCGGCCTGGCCCTCATTCTTGCGTTGTGGGCAATGGAGGCTGACCGTCCTGTGCTCGCATCGATAGCCTGCTTCGCCGCCGCTGCGTTCAAGCTGTCGTTTCTCGTGATAGCCGCGGGATTCGTGATCGATCGCATCCTGGGCGGACGAAAACGGCAGGCGGCGCTCATGACGCTGACTATCGGCGTGTGTCTCGCTGGTCTCGTCGGATTCAACTACTGGCTGGCCCGAACTCCGTTCATAAGCGGCAATCTCGCCGGCAACAATCTGCGATTCGCGCACAACCTTCGGCCGCTCTTCAACTTGTTCTTCGAGCCGGAGCACGGCCTGATCATTTTTGCCCCGTGGACCATATTCGCGGTTCGGGCCTTGGGCAGCGTTCCCTTTCACCGTGAGCGCTCAACTTTTCTGCGGCCGATCGCGATCGGGATCGCGCTTTACATTTGCGTGCTGGCCTTCCCAACCTTCGGACCCGGCGATTCTTACGGTCCGCGATACTTTGTCCCCCTGATGCCCTGGCTGGCGCTCGCCTCGGTCGAGGGCGCGCGCCTCAGTGGCCGGCGCGCGAGGGTCGCCTTTGCCCTTCTCGCCCTGCTCGGAGCGGCGTTCGTGATTCCCGGAATACTCCGTTATCCGGAAATGTACGCCCGCCCGCCGTGGGCCGCGTGGTTC
Organism: uncultured delta proteobacterium; assembly: GCA_963830715.1. Taxonomy (GTDB): domain Bacteria; phylum Desulfobacterota; class Binatia; order Binatales; family Binataceae; genus CAVVMA01. The sequence goes on along the minus strand of CAWHNS010000011.1, from coordinate 45,675 downwards.
CCGAAACCGGGTCCAAATGTAGCCGGTTGATTGCCGGAGCGGCGCCTCTAACTGATCATCCATCACGGATGGTTTGCGGAACCCCTGCGCCGAAAGAGCCGCGCGCGATCTCGCCGGAAGACTAGCTCGTAGCCGGCCAGCGAATCATCAACACCCGGCAAGGCTGAAAGCTCGTCCAGTACGTATTCCGGCCTTCGAGCCAGAGCCTCGGGCAGATAGCTAATCGGCCGTATCCGGCTGCCCGAGTGAAACTGATTATTTGGATCGTAGGAATACTCTATCGGGTCATCGTCGATTCCTGTGAAAGCGGAATACTGGATGAAGTCCGGCCTTTCAGCGTTGCGCGTCAGGTGAAGGATGTGCGTGTGCATAGTGATTCTGCCCGCGTCAATTTCGCGGTTCAGGAAATCCACGAGGGAGAACTCGGCGTTATCCAGTACCCAATGGCTATTCGGAGCGTCTGCCCAGTATCCCTCACCTGCTACATTGAGGTTGAACGCCAGGAGCTCCAGGATTGAATGCCCTTGATAGTGCCACTGCCAGTCAAGCTGGTTCGGATCAGTCACGCGCCACGGGAAAATCAGGGCCGCCAGAATCGCGAAGAGCGCGAACGGTTTCGACCCCCTGTCCCGGAGCAAAGCGAACGGCAGCGCCGCCGGAAACACTACGAAATAAAAGCACCAGTCGGCCAGCTTGTACCGGACCTCATCGAAGATCAGGCGCCACAAGTTGGCGCCAGGCGCAGTGAAAAGAGATTGCGCCACCTTGAAAACGGGACTCGCGGCCAATGGGATGAGCAGGGCAGCCCCGGCGATCGCGGCATAAGGCGCGGGCTTTGGATCGACCCACGATTGGGCCAGCATCACAATCAAGCCCGCCACGCACAAAGCCGCAAGCAGCGGGAACCCCTGGTAGAGCCATTGGGATATTTCGAGAGACCCGCTGATTTCGGGAATGAGCATCAACGCAAGGAGAAGCCCCGCAATCGCCGCCACGGCGAAACGCCCCATCGACAGGCTCTCAAACCCGCCCGCCACAAGGCGCTTCGCGGCGAGCATCGCAACAGCGACTCCTACGATCTGGCACAGCGGCAGGATCGGGTATGGGACGCTGATCGCAAGCGCGATCGGGAACACGGGCGCCGCAAACAGAAGCGCTCCAAGTAGCGCGCCGACCCCGCACAGAAAAGCGGTCCGCTCCCCCCCGATGAGCCAAAGGCCGAGCCAGCCGGCCGCGCAAGCGATCGCGAACACTCCGTAGAGCGGCTGTGACGCGACGCAAGCGCCGAGCACCACCGCGCCGATCGCGAGCCGCGCGCTGCTGCGCCGCGAATCAAGGAACAGCCCCAGGCCGATTCCCACCAGCGCGAAGTCCACCGCCGTTCCCCGCATCCCCTGTACCCCTCGGCAGAGCGCGGTCGAGAACACGAGCAGCGACGCGATCCCGCCGGCCGCGTCGCCGAGCAGCGTGCGACCCAGCCGGTAGGTGGCGAAGATGAGAAGTCCGCCCATCGGGATCATCGCGGCACTCTCGGCGAGCACCGCAAGCCGCGTGTGACTCCCGATCGCGAGTATCGCGTAGAAGAGCTCGAGCGCCGGCGTTTGCGCGAACGGACCCCATAGGCCGTACGGATCGTTGTCGAATGGCGCGTATAGATGGAAGGTCAGGATGCGCTGAGCGGCGGCGGGTGGAGCGAGCGAGTCCGCAAATGGCACCACGGGCGAGCCAAGCTGCACCGGAATCGTTATCAGTGCGAACAGAGCGAAGGAGATCAGGGCCAGCTTCTGTCCGGCGCTGATGTGCTTGATCCTGATTTCCGGCGGACGTCGCCACAGCCATAGCATTCCCGCCGCGAGGAGCGCCCAGATTACCGGCGCGCGAAACAACCCGATTGGTCCGAGCAGGTTACCCAGCGGATACGCCAACACCCAGACGCCGGCCGCGCCGCCCAGGATCGCGTCGCACATTCCGAGCGCCGGATCGATGGTCAACAGCAGCCCGCCGATCACCGCGGCGCTCCATCCCCAGAAGCTCCACACCTTGAGCGCGGCCCATCCGGTCTGCGGCAGAATCGGCACGATGCCGCTGAAAGCGTCGCGAAGCACTGCCGCGTTCAACTGATATGCGTAGGGGAACCCCCGCAGCCGATAGATTCCCAAAGCGGTGACGACACTCAGGGCCGCGGCCACGGCGAGCGCCGGCGACAGCGCGGCAATCCAGCGGGCGGTCGCTCTACGCATTCGGGTTAATGCAGAACATCAGCGGGTCGGCTCGAAGATGGAGGGGCGGCGCAACCGATGTCAAGAGGCGGACGCGATCGGCAGTTTTGCGCAGGAGCGCGATTCCAACTAAGTTGCGAATGCATCGCTAGCTCCTGCGAGGCGCGGATGACCATAGGCGAGGCTTGGGAACGGCTGTCGGGAAGCCCACTCGCGACCCGCCTCAGCATTCTGCTGCTCGCGGTCTCGCTCGCTTGCGGAGTAGTCCTGCGCATCGTAGCTCTGGATGAAGCCCCGCCTGGATTGCAGCACGATGAGGCCTGCAACGGCTACGACGCCTATTGTATCGCGACCACCGCCCGCGACCATCATGGAAACCTGCTGCCGATCCTGGTCCAGGGCTTCAACGATTACCGCTCGCCGCTGATCGATTATTCTCTCGTCCCGCTTGTCGGGGCATTCGGACTCAAACCCGCAGTGGTGAGGCTCGGGCCGGCGATCTGGGGCATCGCGGAGATGGCCGCGATTACTGTGCTGGCCGGATCGACGCTGGGATTGCCGGGCGCAGCGGTCGCGGCGATGCTGGTCGCGACCTCGCCATGGCATCTGTCGATTAGCCGTTTCGCGCTGGACTATATCACGGCGTCCGCGACGGTCAGCCTCGCGATGGCGTGTTTTTTCCTATGGCTCGGCGGCTGGCGGCGGCGATGGCTTTTGCTGAGCGGAATTTTCTTCGGGGTTTCGCTCAACTCCTACGCGATAACCAAGAGTTTCGTTCCGCTGATAATCGGGTGGATGGCACTGATGTATTGGCGCGAGCTCCGGCGGTCAGGCGGGGCAGCGATCGCCGCGTTGGGAATCGTTCTGCTGCTGGTTCTGCCGCAAGCCGTGGTGCTGATGACGCAACCGCAGAAATTGCTCGGGCCGGTGCAGCGATTTTCGATCTTCCACTACATCGCGAACTGCCCGGACTGCGCCCCTGCCCAAATCAAGGCCGCACGCTTTTCGTTCCCGGCGCTGGTCGAAGACGCGGGCGCCTCCTTTGTCAGTTACTTCACCCCTTCATTTCTGTTTCTGAACGGCGACCGCGGCGACCATTGGACGCTGCTCCATCCACCGGGCTTCGGCGAACTCCTCCCCGAACAGGCTCTTTTAATTGGATTGGCGATGCTCGCGCTCTTGAGCGGGCGCCGCAGGAAGTTCGCGATTTTTCTGATCGGCTGGATCCTGCTGGCGGCGGTGCCAGGAACTTTCGCGGTCCCACCGGGCGCGCTGCTGCCCGATGCGGGTCCGGTGCGCGCCGCGGTCAGTCCGTGGCCCTTCACCGATCAGGCGCTGCGCAACGTCCCGCTGACACCCGGGCTGCTGTTGGCCCATCCCTGCGCCCGCCGCGACGTGCTGGCGATCGCGCCATGGATCGTACTTTCCGCCCTCGGGTTGGTGGTCTTGATGGAAATGCTCGAAGGGGCGCCGCTGGTGAGGAGCGCCGCCGTCGCTCTGCTGGTGGGTGCAATCGCGTTCAGCGCGGCCCGCTTCGTCGAATCCTACTTTCGCGATTACCCTACCATCGCGGCGCCCTACTTCGACTACGGCATGGATGAAGTCGTGCGCGCGATCGCGAAGTTCGACGACGGCAACGAACCGATCGTTATCAGCAACCGCATGATTATGCCTTACATCTTCGTGCTGTTTTACGGGCACTATCCACCGAAGTTGTTTCAGAGCGAGCAAGTCGCTTATGCGCAAGGATTCTCTCCGCCACCGGTCAACCTGCACGCTCCGGTAGTGGCCTTCGGACGTTATGCGTTCGTCAATCCGCGATGGGCCTACCGGCGAGTGCCGGGGCACGGGATATTCGTTTTCGCGGCTGGCGAGACGCCACCGGTGGACCCAAAGGTGATCGTGCGCTATCCGGACGGGCAAGTGGCGTATAGCGTGGTAGTCAAGTAATGTCCGCTCTCTGGATTCAACCGCGCTCAACTCAGCAGCATTTGACAATTGCTCGTTGCTAAGCAACGCGCGCCTTGCCTAGACTAACCCGGCTCGCCGTGGATGGGATGGACAGCCTTGCTCGCATTTCCGGAGTCTTCTGCGGTCTCGTTCTGCTTGGACTCCTGGCTGCAGGGATACTCCTTATTCTAAGGCCCTGCCGACAGCAGAACTCGAGTCTCGCGCTCGCGATAGTAGTGCTTGCAGCGATCGGGATCGCCAAGCTCTTCCTGCTGCGCGTTTTTCCAGGGCACTGGTTTGACGTTCAGTGTTGGAATATGTGGTCGATAGCAATGGCCCATGCTGGTCCATTCCACATATACGATCGGAACTTCCTGCCTGAACCATATGAGTGCGACTATCCTCCCGGCTATCTCTACGCGCTATGGTTCGCCGGAAAGCTGGCAGGCGCCATCGGTGTTCCAAGGACCCTCGGCGCGCTCAGGCTGGTCACCGAGAGCCCGCCGATCGCAGCGGACTTTCTGTTGGGGCTTTCCGTTTTCTGCGCGATACGCCGCTTCGGACCATCCCGTATGGCTTTACTCGGGATGTTGCTATTCGCCGCCAATCCCTCCCTCTTATTCGACACAGTAGTTTGGGGTCAGAACGACTCCGCTTTGACGCTTCCTATTCTGTTGAGCACACTTCTGGTGCTCGACTCCCACTATGGGTTGGGATCGGCAGTCGCTGCTATTGCTGTGCTCATCAAGCCGCAAGGGCTGATCTTGCTGCCTGCAATCGGATTTTGGACCGTGCTGAACGCCAAGCCCCGAGACTGGATGCGGGCGGCCGCGGCCTTCGCCAGTACGTTTCTGATCGGAATCTTTCCTTTTCAGGTCGGCCATCCCTGGTCGTTTCTGGGGTCAGTCGTTCTTTTCTCGACGAAACGCTATTCCGAAACCTCCGTCAACGCCTTTAACCTGATCGGGCTCCTGGGCGGGCTGCGCGAGCCCGACTCGCTAAGGATATCGGGAATTCCCGCGATCGCGCTTGGGATGGCGATGTTTGGCGGGGTCTACGTGCTAGTCGCCTGGATGATCTACCGAAAGCGAACGCCGCGCAGCCTTCTCTTTTCAATCTTTCTTGCCTATCTGGGTATGTTCGTGTTCGCGCCCCGCATGCATGAGCGCTATATGTATCCAGCTTTGGCAATCCTGATTCCGCTCGCGTTCGATTCTCCCGCGACGCTTGCGATTTTTGCCACGCTTAGCGCGACGTTTCTTTTCAACCTCGCCCACGTGTACCGCTTCACGCGATGGGGAGTCTGTTGGCGCCGCATGACCGCTTTGCCGCGATTACCGCGATGGTGAACCTCGGAGCGTTCGTCGTCGCTGCCGCATATGCATTCGTAATCACGTCCGAAGCAGGCAAGCCGGGCGCAAAATGGTCAGGTATGTTGCGCTCTTTTTTCGGCCCGAGAGACTTCGCCGTCCAGCCGCGCCGATAGCCAGGCGAATCCACGGCTAGCCGAATCCGCGGGTCCTTACGACCCACATCCCCAGGCCGACCAGAACAATCGAGGCAACGACCAGTACCTTCGCCATCTGGTCCAGGCTTTCCTTTTCTTTCTCGGCCATCAGCACGAGAAGGAACGGCATCGCCATGATCCAGTATCGCGCACCGAATTGCACAAACCCGTTCGCGTACACCAGCTCGGCCGCAGCCATCGACGCTCCGACGGCCAGCCACATCAGCACGGTTTGCCGTTCGCGGAATGGGGCATTGAGAGCGAGCAAAAAAGCCGGCGAGGTCAGAAGCAAAGCCTGACCCATCGGCTGCGGATGAAAGAACGGGAAGGCCAGATCCATCTTCGGCCCCATGAACAACGCGGTGTAAAGATTCGACGGCAGCCAGCGAATCGAGAACGGCCCGAAATTGGACCGGGCCGCACCGAACCTTTCCACCGAGTACCAGCGCCACATCCCATCATCATACCATCCGCCGAAACGCGCATGACTCCACAAGAGATAAACTAAAAAAGCGGGCAGCGCGCCTGGTATCAGCCATCGCCGTCCGCCGCTCAACATCAGAAAATAAACCGGAATCACCAGCGCCAGATCATAGCGCCCCAGAGCCGCGATCCCCGCCCACAAGCCAACGAGCCACGCGCGCTTTCGCCCGAATACTTCGATGAGCGCGAGGAAGGTGGGAGCGACGGACACCACCGATGTGAATCCCCAACTCGCCCCCAATGTCGCTTCGTAGAACAGCACCGTGCCCAGCCCGAAAAATGCCGTCAGCCAGACGCGGGCGCTGAACGAAACTCCGATCGTGTCAAGCAGATGCCAGGCCAGGGCCACGTCGAGGGCTCCGAGTAACACCGAGATGATCGTCTGATTCAATTGAGGCCCCCAGATGGCAACAAATGGCAAAAGCACGAACGCCGCCAGGGGCGGATGAAGCAGGTACGAATGTCCATTCCATACGACGTGCTCCCAGACCGCTTGCTCAACCCAGACGTGCCCGTGCAGCAACGCATAGGCTTGCAGGACGTGCTCGTTGAACGGTGTTGCCGGGGCTCGCACGACAAAATAGATGACCGCGGCGATCAGCCACACGGTCAGAAACTCATATCGACGCGCCACGATTGGTCAGCCTATAGGGGTGGGGTCGCCTGGCGCGCCGACTGGCTTTGTCGCAAGGCCGCCTCGCTGCTCTGCTGATCGCCAAGCTGCTGATAGAGCGCCGCCAGAAAGGCGTAAGACTCCGCCGGAGGATGGGGCAGCCTCTTCAGTCCTGCCGAAATTTCGGCTGCGCCTTCGCGAACGCGGCCCTGGCGCACATGCACCACTCCAAGATCATAGAGCCCTTCTCCGCCCTCGGGGTTGAGGTTGACAGCTTCGGAAAGCTCGCGTTCGGCCGCCGGCAAATCGCCGTTGCGCAGCAGCACGAGCCCGAGTTGCGCGTGAAGGTTGGCCGACTCCGGAACTTCCTCGACCCAGCGGCTGAACAGCACCAGATCGTCGCGCCAAAACCGTTGCACGTTCCACAGCGAGACGCCGCAGACGAGAACGTATGCCCCGGCCCCGGCCAATGCGATGCGCCTGGGATTAGGGCCGTGCTGTGCCAGCCGAATCGCGCAATCCGCGGCCAGCATGCACCATCCGACCGCAGCCAGGTAAAGATAGTCGTCGTGGACGAGCTGGTAGAGTCCGCGCAGATAGAGCGCCGGCGCCATCGCGATCGCGATCCAGGCAGCGCAGAACAGGAAAACCCGGGGCTGCGGATGCTTTCGCTCAGTCAGGAAAAGTCCGGCCATGATTGCCGCCAGCCCCGCCGCCGGCAGGTAGAACTCAGGCGAAAAAGGGGTCAGCACAAAGGCCGCCCGATGCGCCGGACCCGTTCGCCACGGCATCAGGAACATCAACAGGTAGGTCACTACTACATGCGGTGCAGTCAACAGAATCTGCGCGTTCGTCGCCGGATTGGGCACGACGTCTGCGCGTGCGGCAAAAAAGCCGAGCACGAAACGGCGGACGAACAGGTAGCAAATCAGCTCTATCGCAAACGGCGCAGTAGTGAGAAGAGTCCTCCGGAAAAGGCGGCCGTCAGGCTCGCTGATCTTCCGCCAATGGCCGGCGCCGCCCGGCGATTCAAAGAGCAGCACATATACCGCAACTATCGCGGGAAAAGTGACTGCGCTCTCATGCGCCAGCAGCGCCAGCGCGTAGAGTCCCCAGGCCAGCGCCCGGTTTCCCGGTCTCGCGCGGTCCTCGCGGACAAGCAGATAGAACGCGGCCAGCTGGAGGGCGCCGGCTAACGAGTGAGGAATCGCCGCTGCCCACGAAACCGCTTCCGCATTGATCGGCATCACACCGAACAGCAATGCCGCCAGCAGCCCCGTCTGCGTATTCCCGGTCAGAGAGCACGCGATCTTGAAGACCAGAAAGACTGCCACCAGGTGCAAGCCGACCATCATTGCGTGCCAGCCAAGCGGGTTCAGGCCGAATAGATGATAGTTCATCCCCAGCCAGGCATACTGAAGCGGCCGGTAGTAACAGGAGTCCTTGCCCAACTCGGTCGGATTCAGAAACCAGCCCGAATCGTGGAACATCGATTGCCACAGGAACGACCAACTCCCGAGGTGACGATTGGCGACGATCATGTTGTCGTCGTCGAATACGAACCCGTTGCCGAGACATCGCAGGTAGGCGGCCAGGGTGGCGAGCAGGACCAGCGCGATCGCCAGGTTCCCGCCGCCGGCGAGGGAAGCGGGCTGCTTGGGCGCCGCGCGACTGAATTGGCGCTGTGATTCCAGACACGTCATTGTGAACGATGTGAACCGTCGTGCCCGCAGGATGTTTGCGCGGGGATCGGCAATCGGTCAAGGCTGATTGACAAGCGGCTGTTCGCGATGGGTCGCCGCCCGACCTTCAGCCCTGTTGCTGGCGGGAGGTCCGCGAGTGGGCGAAGGCCGGCGTCGTTTCTTCAGGCGCTCCCGTGAGGCGCTCCTGCAATATACGAAGCGCCGTCGCCGGATCGTCCGCAAACCGCACGAGGTCGAGATCTTCGCGGCTGATCGTCCCGTGGCGTACCAGAGCCTCGAAGTTGATGATCTCCTTCCAGTAGCTGGAGCCATAGAGCACGACCGCAATCGAACGATCCAATTTCCGCGTCTGCTCCATGGTCAAAATCTCGAACATCTCGTCCAGCGTGCCGAAGCCTCCGGGGAATACCACGAGCGCCCGCGCCAGATGTGCGAACCAGAGTTTGCGCATGAAGAAGTAGTGAAACTCGATCGACAGTTCGCGAGTAATGTATGGGTTGGGCCGCTGCTCATGCGGCAATCCGATGTTCAGGCCGATCGTCCTTCCGCCAGCGTCGGAAGCGCCACGATTGGCAGCCTCCATGATCCCGCCGCCTCCGCCCGAACAGATGATGTATCGGTGGGCGTTCGACGGAAGGCTTTTCGACCACGTGGTGATAAGCCGCGCCAACTCGCGAGCCTCTTCGTAGTAGCGGCCAAGTGGACCGTCGGCGGTAAGTCTCGCCGATCCGAAAAACACAATCGTGTCGTGGACACGTTCGCGGCAGAAGATCTGCAACGGTTCGAGGTACTCCGCCAGGATGCGCAGCGGGCGAGCCTCGTCGCTGTCGAGAAACTGCTCGTCTTTGTAAGCGAGCAGGCGCTGGGTTGCGTTGGGCGGTTTCATGACACCTCGACCTTCGCGAAATCGACGTAGCCGCGCTCGACGTCGGTATCGATCAGCTCGACGCGGACGCGATCTCCCACATCAAGACCCTGGTATCCGCGCACGAGCTTTCCTTCCGCAGTCGGTTGAACGATTCTGACCCAGGTCCCCTTGTCCGACGCGCCGGTCACGATCGCGTCGAACCGATCGCCAATCCGCGATTCCAGCAGAAGAGCCGCCGCGGACTTTCGCACCTTCCGCTCCACCTTGCTCGCGGCGTCTTCCTGCTAGGTGCAGTGCCGGGCGAGTTCGACGAGTTCGCCGTTGCCGTAGGGCGCTGGTCGTTCCTGCAAGCGCCGCCTTCAGCAAGCGATGCGTGATGAGATCCGGGAAGCGCCGGTTTGGCGCAGTCGAGTGAGTGTAGTCCTTCACGGCAAGCCCGAAATGGCCCTCCGCGGGCCGGCCGGAAAGCTCGAGTACGTACTCGCCCCGGCCCAGGAGCTTGACGACCGAGAGCGAGAGGTCCGGAAAGCGCGCCGGATCGATCTCCCGGCGTTTGCAAAGAAATCTTTCCAGAGCGGCGGCGTCGGGCTCTGACGGGAGGCGCTCGCCCAGGCTCGCGGCGAGGCTCGACTATCCGCTCCCAACGCTCGGGCGAGCGTAACACCCGTCGCAGCGATGGAAAGCCGCGCCGATCGAGATACCTCGCGATCACGCCATTGGCCGCGATCATGAAGTCTTCGATCAGCTCATGGGCCCGAGTCTTCTCGTTCGCGCGCAGATCGGCCAGCGAATCGCCGTCGAAGACAGGCCGGGCCTCGATCGTATCCAGACTCAACGCGCCGTGTTGATGGCGCAGCTTCTTCATCGCTTGCGCGACCCGATCCTGAGTACGGAGCTGCTGGTCAATTCCCGCCACCGCCGACAATCCCGGCGGCGCGGGCCCGGTCCCGTCGAGCCAGGCGGCGACGCTGTTGTAGGCGAGCTTGGCATGATTGACCACAACCGCCGCATAGACGTCCGATTCGCCCACCGAGCCGTCAAGATTGGCTGCCATCTCGACCACGACGGCCAGCCGCTCCTGACCTTCGGCGAGAGACGTGAGGTCGGTGGAAAGCTTCTCGGGAAGCATCGGAAAGATCTCGGCGGCCGTGTAAACGGACGTGGTGTTGGCCCGCGCGTGACCGTCGATCGCGGAGCCCTTCTTGACGATCGCGTCGACGTCGGCCACCGCGACGAGGATCCTCACCGCGCCGCCGTCGGCTGGCGCCGCGACCGAGAGTTGATCGAGATCGCGCGAATCGTCGTTGTCGATCGACGCCCACAGCAAGCCGCGAAGGTCGCGGAAAGAAGCGCCGGCGGCGGTCGCCGCTCCCGCGATTGCGTTGCACTCCGCCACAGCCGCGACGGAGAAATCCGGCAGCAGGCCCCGCTCATGCATCGCTTGTCGCGCGATGTTCTTGAGCCGGTCCCTGCACGGCGCGGTTTTCTGATTCATCGGCGAAATCATACCTGCCCGGCAGCCTGGTCAACAGAGCGGCGGGTATATCTCAGGCGCGTCGCACTCCTGGCGAAATCCTCGACGTCGTTGCCGCCGCCGCGTTACCCGGAGGCGAGCGGTATGAGACAATAACGGCCCTTGATTCGTTTTCTCGCTGGCTTTGAAAACCGGGGCCGGAATCGCTCGGCTCTCTGGTTTGATCGTGGCGGGCGCTATGGCGATACAGTCAGAGCAATTGATGAACGCGCTCCTGGAGCTTCCGGACACCGGCGAAGCGGGCTTTGAGGGCTTGATCCAAAGCACGCTCAGCGCCTGGACAGGCTTGCGGTTCTATGGTGCGCGCGGAGGTCGTCAGGAGGGCCGCGACGGCAGGACCGGGCCGGGTTCGCTGGACATCGTCTTCGAGACCAAGTTGTACGGGAGAGCCGGGATCAAAGAGCGTGAGCTTCTCGGGGAAATCGCCCAAGCCACACAAACGTGCCCGGACCTCGATCTCTATGTGCTGGCGACGACGGCCACCATGCCCGATCTGACCCAGCGCGCATTGCGCAACGAGGCCGAGGGGAAGGACCTCGAGTCTGCTCGTTCTGGACTGGCAACCAGCGGGCGCTCCGACACTTGCGGTGTTTCTCGCGAAGCAGCGCAATATCGTGCTGGGATGGCTCCGCCAACATTACCCGGATGCACCCACCGATGAGATCAGGGCGGCGCTCGATCAGGTCCTCGCCGATCCTGCCGCCGACACCATCGCCAATCAGATCGCACAACAACTGGCTCCCGACACTCTGGGCGAAATGCGCCTGCGCGGCAGCCTTCGCACTGCGACGCTAGGCGCACTAGCGGATCGTAGCCTGGCGCGCCGGAAGTTCGGGCAATTCCTCACACCTTTGGACGCTCATGCTCGGGCGATTCCGCGGCCGCGCATCACCGATGCGGTTGCGAAGTGGTGGGCCGATGCGGACTCGAGAGGTCTACTGGCGCTCGTCGGTGGTGAGGGCACGGGGAAGAGTTGGATTGTGCCGCAATGGTGGGCTTCTCTCGCCCCCGAAGAGGCCCCGGCACTCGTGATCGTGCCGTCTTGGCGCCTTCGAGGACACGTCGAGGCTTTCGACGGTTTCGCATTACTTGCGGACGCCATCGCGTGGCTGACAACGGACTCCGCCGGTTCGAAGCCGATCTTGACGATTCAGAAGCGGCTGAAACGCTGGGCGAACCGTGGGAGCGAAAAGCCGCGATGGTCTTGTTCTGCTCGACGGGGGCAATGAGGCCACGCTCCACCCTTGGGCGCGAACGCTCGACAATCTGGCACCGATAATGGAAAAGCTCGCGGGGTGTGTCGCCGTTACTTCCCGCTTGGAATTCTGGCGCCAGGAGATTGGATCCCGGCTATTCGCGTTTCGCCCAAAGGAACTCTCTGTCACGGACTTCGATGACGAGGAGCTTGATCGCGCCCTGGCACGGCGTCCCGTAAAAATTCAGGAGCTGAGTCCCGCAGGTTCGTGACGTAATCCGTAATCCGCGGATGCTCTCGGTCGCCGACAGGCATTGGATGGAGGTCGGAACCGCCGCGCTAACCCGCGACCGCCTGCTCTACAATTATTGGCGGCTGCGGATGCAAGAGCGTGGCAACTTTGTCATGCACAATGAAGGTGACATGCACGCCCTGCTGATCAAGCACGCCAGAGAGATTCGCGACGGTGTGACCAGCTTTGCCGTAGACAAATGGAAGGACTACTCGGGCGCAGGCAGCCGACTGATCCCGCAAGCGATCCAAGATGATTTGACAGAAATCGTAGATGGCCGGTTTTTCGGTACAGACGGCGACCGCTATATGCCGAAGGAAACGGCTCTTCCCTTCGCGCTTGGACTTCTGCTTGCGCGGGAGGTCCGCGAGGAGGCTGAGACAAAGATTGATGCTGTGATCGACAACGCGATCGATCCAATCCAGGGTGTAGACCGAACGGCTGACATTCTTGCATCTGCCACCGCGCTATCCTTGATGGATAACGCGTCGCCGTGGGTGTCATTGGCCCTCTTCCGGCGCTGGATCGGATTGCAGAACGTAACGGACGCGGCGTTCCAAGACGTGTCGGCGTATGTTCCAACGGCACCGGAGGTGTATTTCGACCTTCTCGAGGTATTGTACGCAGAGCCCGGCCATCCGCGTCGCGAGTGGATTGCGGAAGCGTTACGTCAGCACCGGGATGACCCGAACGTGCGCGACGGTCTGATATGGCGCCTCAAACGGTGGATGGGTTGTTGGTCACTGGACGACGGGATGCTCGTTGGCTTCCGGGGCGACTCCGATCACGGCCGTCAGATGCGCGAACAGAACGAGCGTCATCGCGAGAGTGTGGAGCGGGCACTTTCGCAATTGACCACGGACGAACGCTCACTCTTTGACCAACTCTGCGCGAAGGTTCAAAATCCCCACCTCCCCGAAATCGCGGCGTCAGTGGAGCATATTGCCGCTGGCTGGACGCTAGCACCGCTCGCTGAAGGCGTACTCGCCTGGTGCCTAGCCGTTGAAATCGGCCATCGCTCGATTTCCCACAGCAGTGTGGACTGGCTGTTCAAGATGAATTTCACCGACTTTGGCGCTGCCCACGGTGCGCTGCTGGCCGAGGGTGCTCGGGCACTTGCTGTGGCGCAGTGCCGGCAAGTCCGCAACGCTGCCGCCCGCGTGCATGGCTTTGCGGGAATGCCTGAAGACGAAGCGCGACTCAACGAGTTGTTTCGCTACCCGCCCGAAATTGAGTCGATACGGGGTGGCTGGCACTGGTTACAGTTTTTCTGCGACACCGACCCGCTTGACCCCGAGTCTCCACCGCCGACTAGCCTTGCGCGCGCCCAAGACGTAATCGATGGAACTCCTGGCGACAAGGTCAATTGTTCGTTCATGACGACGATGGAAGACCGCAACGTGGATGGACTCACCGGCGCCTTGGCACGCTTCAACCCGGCCCCATTCTCGCCCTATGGAGACGCGTGCTCGACACGCTGTCTACTCGCGACCCTTTTGCCCAGCGACAGATGAGCTTGGCACTGCCCGGAATCTCCCCTCTGCTTCGAGGCCACTGATATCAACGCGATCAAAGCGCTGCTAGTAGCGATGAACGCGCCTCAGCATCCGCTCAATGCCGAAGGTAACGGCTTTGTACCGACACTACTGCTGGAAGCCGGCTTTCCCCACCTGATCGGCGAGGAACAGATGGGCCTGCTGCGGAAGCTTCCCGATCTCATCAGCTGCGTCAGCGACAGACTCGCGAAATTTCTGCGACCAGTGGACGCCGCTTTCTTCGATAGCCAGCTTGGCACAGCATTCGCGGAGTCCCGTAACGCCTTGCGGATGGTGCTCTTCTTCTGCGCGGGCGTTGCGCAGCCCTTGACCGATAGCGCTGTCGAAATCGTTGGGCGATGTCTGGAAAGTGACGACTTTGTCATTCGTGCTCTCGCCTTTGAAATAACTTGGAGGAGCAAGGACAAGAGGCTGTTGGAGAGAGTCCGGCGGAGCGATTGGTCGGCGGATGCCAAACCCGACGAATTAGGAAACCATTATGGCTCGGGAGCACTCGCAATGGCCGCATCAGATGCCGGTGATCCGGTGCCGTTCGCGCGGCTCTCGCCGCACCTGTGGGGTTATGCGGTGGAGCTTTCGCAACAACCAGACGCGGTCGAGGCCTATGCGCGGTTTTCCGGAGACTTGCTCGTTCGGATGGCCCAAAGCCAAATCGAGGCGCCGTCCGCCGCGATCGTTCGCCACGCAGGCGGCGGTTCGGGCGTGCAACACGCCTTTGCCTACTACGGAAGAGACGAAGAGGGCGAACAAAGCGCCGAAGATCCGATGGCGCGGCTGCGGCGATTCTCAAAGGGCTTCGATCCGCAGGCTTGGAAAGAGGAAAACGATCTCTTCGGCGAACACTTAAGCCTTTTGGCGAAGGCACTGCGTGACCAGAATCTTGGGCTCTTGTCGGAGTTTCCGTGCATGAGCGGATTCCAGACCCTGGCTCGCCGAGCACCCGAACGCCTTATCAAGCTCGCCCGGATGTTGCTCACCATCAACGAGCAAGGAAAGTTGACGCGGCTCAAGAATTGGGTCCTTGCCATGATTCCAGCGGTATCGACCATCGACAGCGCGCTCGCGGTGCGTCTTTACCAGCACGTTAAAAAGGCCCGAGCATTCGTCGGGCTTATCTCTGGCCCGGCGGAAATTCCCTTCGAAGTTGAGGTGCTGATGATGGCCGACGGGGAGGGCTTCGCAGACGAGCGCAGGAAAAAGCTCATCGTCGCCGGCAGTGACGAGCAAATCGCGCTTCTAGCCCTGTGCGCGGAACAGAATGGCAAAGGCGCTTGGCTGCGCACTTTCGCGCGCGCCTGTATCGGCGAACGCCAACCAGGGCGGATGGCGCTTGGTATGACCATTTTGGGTTTGTGCGACGAAGCGTCGGTCCCGACTGAGATACTGGGTTACCGCGACAAAGTTGGGGATCTGGCAGTTTCAGCCAATTTCGGAGTGAAGGCATCGGAACGCAATGTCTGGCTCTGTCATTGGCACGATGAGGCGCGCGAGGCAGCCGATCTGGTCACGATGTGGCGCTTCGGGGAACTAATGGTGCGTTCGGCTGATCACCGCTGGACTTTATGGTTCGATTCGGCGCGGCAGAAGGCAGACAGCCCGTGGGCTCGCTACGCCCAACTCTATGAGGACCGTCTGCAGAAGCGAGGCGAGAAGAAAGCAGACGAGCGCAAGAAGACGCTCTACGGCCGAGAGCAACCCTCACGTTTGCTGGCCTCGCTTCTGAACTTCGGCGTTTAGAGGAGAATGCCTGCGAGACTAGCAAGATGAGCGGGCGATTACGTTCGCTTACGCGGGGCCGAGAGCGAGTGCTACTCCAGCAGGGACGATGATGCCTCGCGTCGCGCCCTCTGCGACCTGTTTTCTGCGACCTGTTTAAGGAAGCGTATCCTCAGCGGGCGGCCTTTGGCGCATCCCCGGTAATCGCCTAAGATGAGGCGACGGACGGGCGGCTTTGGCGGAACTGGATCATACGATCGGCGCTAGCGGCGGGGAGGGACTTGCCCGCCTGTACCAGGCGCGATTCTCGGCCAGCGATGCGGCCAGGAAAGACCGCGTCTGGGCGATTCTGTGCGAGGATTTCTTCAGCCGCTTCGTCAAGCAAACCGATCGAGTGCTGGAGATCGGCGCCGGCTATTGCGAGTTCATCAACCATATCCGGGCAGCCGAAAGGTACGCCTACGACGCAAATCCCGATACGCGCGCACACGCGGCCAAGGAAGTGAAGGTTGTGGTGGGCGACTGCCGCGATATGTCGGCGCTTCCCGCCGCGCATTTCGACGTGGTATTTGCCAGCAACTTCTTCGAGCACCTGGAGAGCAAGCACGACATGGATCTCGTGCTGGAGCAGTCCCGTGAACGGCTGCGTCCGGGTGGGCGGATGCTGGTGCTGCAACCCAATATCCGCTATCTCGGCGCGCGCTATTGGGACTACTACGATCACACCACCCCGCTCACCCATCTGAGCATGCGAGAGGGACTGCTCAAGAACGGCTTCGATGTCGAGTTGCTGATCCCGAAGTTCCTGCCCTATACGTTCAAGTCTGCGCTGCCGACGGCCGGATGGATGGTCCGGCTGTACCTGCGGATGCGGCCGGCGCAGTGGTTGTTGGGAAAGCAGATGTTCGCCGTGGCGGTGCGCCCGATTACCAACTCGGCCGGCGCTTCAACGTTAATCGGCGCCAAGAGAGGGAGTAACTGATGCGCTTCGACTTGTGCGTGATCGGTGGATGCGGCCACGTTGGGCTGCCGTTGTCGATCGCATTCGCGTTGCGCGGCAAGCGCGTCGCGATTTTCGATATCGACCGCAGCAACGCGGCGAAAGTCGCTCGCGGAGAGATGCCATTTATCGAGGAGGGCGGCGAGAAGGACCTTCGCGAGGCGCTGGCAACCGGCAGACTGGTGGTGGGGAACGACCCGGGCGTTATTTCGGAGAGCGACGCGGTCGTGCTGGTCGTCGCGACGCCGATCGATGGCCACATGTCGCCGTCGTTTCAGGCGATCGACGATATCCTCAAGGCCTATCGCGGGAATCTTCGCGACGGTCAACTGCTCATCCTGCGCAGCACGCTCTATCCCGGCACGTCGGCGCGAGTCGAGCGATGGCTCTCCGAGCACGGCCTCAAAATCGAGGTTGCGGTATGTCCCGAGCGCGTCTCGCAGGGGCACGGCCTGGTCGAGATTTTCAGCCTGCCGCAGATCATCTCCTCATTTTCCCCATCCGGCCTGTCGCGAGTGCGTGGGCTGTTCAGCGTGCTTACTGAGGATCTGGTCGAGATGGAGCCGATCGAGGCCGAGCTGACCAAGCTCTTCACCAACGCCTGGCGCTACATCAAGTTCGCGGTCGCCAACCAGTACTACATGATCGCGACCGACTTCGGCGCGGATTTCGACGCCATCTACCGCGGGATCACGCACAACTACCCGCGCGCCACCGATCTGCCGGGGCCCGGGTTCGCCGCCGGCCCCTGCCTGTTCAAGGATACGATGCAGCTCGCCGCATTCGCCAAGAACAGCTTCGGGCTCGGCCACGCCGCGATGCTGGTGAACGAGGGTCTCCCGCGCCATCTGGTCGAATCGCTCAGAGAGTCGCATCGCGATCTCGCAACCAAGACGGTGGGAATCCTCGGGATGGCGTTCAAGGCCGAAGTCGATGATCCGCGCGACTCGTTGTCCTACAAGCTCAAGAGCCTGCTCGAGCTGGAGGTGCGGTCGGTCGTCTGCTCGGACCCCTACGTGCGCGAGGCGGGGCTGATTCCGGCCGAAGAGCTGGTCGAGCGCTCGGATATCATCCTGATCGGCACCCCGCACAAGGTCTATAAGCGGCTCGATTTTCGCGGCAAGCCGGTGCTGGATATCTGGGACGTCCGGGGCCAGGGAAGAACGCTTTGAAAGTCTGCGTGACCGGCTCGGCCGGGTTCATCATGGGCTACCTGGTCGAGGACCTGCTCCGCGCCGGGCATGAAGTCGTCGGGATCGACAACTTCTCCAAGTACGGCGAGATCAGGCGCAGCTACGAGGGCGATCCGCGCTATCACTTCGTGCGCGGCGATGCGAAAGACGCCGCGTTGCTGAAGACCCTGCTCGCCGACTGCGACGTCGTGATAGCGGGCGCTGCGAAGATCGGCGGGCATCTCGTACTTCCATCAGTACGCCTATGACCTGATCGCCGAGAACGAGCGCATCACGGCGGCCGCCTTCGACGCTGCGATATGGGCGAATCGCGAGGGGCGCCTTAAACGGATCGTGGTCGTGTCATCATCGATGGTGTTCGAGAATGCGTCGGTCTTCCCGACTCCTGAAGGCGCGCAGCTTACTTCGCCGCCGCCGCATTCGACCTACGGCTTCCAGAAGCTCGCCTGCGAGTATTTCGCGCGCGGCGCCTGGGAGCAGTACAAGCTGCCGTACACGATCGTGCGTCCATTCAACTGCGTCGGAATCGGCGAAGGCCGGGCGCTCAATTCGCCGACGATTCTCTCGGGCAACGTGAAGCTGGCGATGAGCCACGTGCTGCCGGATCTGGTGCTGAAGGTGCTGCAAGGGCAGGATCCGCTCCACATCCTGGGAGCGGGCAACCAGGTCCGGCATTACACCTACGGCGGCGACGTCGCGCGCGGCATCCGCGTCGCGATGGAGAGCGACCGCGCGATCAACGAGGACTTCAACATCTCGACCGCCAATCGACGACCGTGATAGAGCTGGCGGAGCTGGTCTGGAAGCGGATCAATCCCTCGAAGCAATTCCGCTACGTTTCCGACCCGCCTTTCCCCTACGACGTACAGATGCGCGTGCCGGACGTGAAGAAGGCGCGCGACATCCTGCACTTCGAGGCGCAGACCGATTCCTCGACGCCGTGTACCGGTTAACGATCCCGAGCAAGAAGAGTTGTCCCGAATCGCCCCGCGCCGGCGACCCAGCGCCGCCGGTCGGCGCTCAGAGAACCCCGCCAGAATTTATTTCGCGCCGGATAAACCGCATTCCCGAAACCTGACACATCGACTGTATACTGCATATTGCGACATTATAAATTTACTTGACACCCGCCGAGTAACTATGCTCCAATCGGCATGGACTACTTTGCTATGGCTAGTGGAGCAGCCTCGGCGTTGGGGGAGGGCAAATTTGACAGATTAAGAGCCGGAGAAGTGGTTGAAATTTCTCCTGGACGTAAAGGAAGACTTAACCTTCAAAATAAATCTTTCGAAACTTCTGATGGAAGAACTGTTGACGTCGGAGATGATCCTGATTTTTTTCCTGAAATGAAGAATCCCTGAAAGCTTCACGTGAAAAAAAAATATTAGAGGAGCCAAATTAAGTGGGCTCCTTCTCGTGAACTCGGTTACTATGGTAATCAAGGTGTCGCAGGCGCAGCTAAAGGATGGGCACAAAAACTTTTATCCAAAAAAGGGGAAGATTATGAACGAACAAGAAATATCCATGCTCAAGTAGGCGAACAGATTGCCGAGCGTTCACCTTGGACATCCGCAGGAGCATCGGCCGAAGTTTTATTCCAGATATTGCTTTAACAAAAGGTATGACAGCGACGGAGAAGGTGCTGCCAACGAAACAGGAACTGCTCGAATTGTGCGGCGGTGACGGGCTCAATATCGCGACGAAGCTTGCCCAGAGTGAACCGATGAATGCGTGCCAGAATGCGCCGATTGCACCACTCGAGTCTCCTCGGCGGCGAAGCTGCGGCGAGAAGCGGCCCCGCATCACTTGGCCTTCCGATTCCAGCTTGAGCAGCGCAGCCTCGATTTCATCGCGCGGGACGGCCAGAGTCGTTGCGAGTGAAGCCGCAGTCACCGGGCCAAGCGATTCCATCCAGCCCCGCACGGCCGGGAGCACTTCCATTGCTACACCCAGGCGTTCCGTGGCGACCCAAAAGCCCTTGCCGCCGCGCTCGATGACCCGGGCCCGTCCGTTATCGGCGAGTTCGGCGAAGAATGCCTGCCATTCCTCCACGGGCGGCAGCGTTATCAGGGTCAGCAACGCGTCATGGAGTTCGTCTGCATTGCGCACGTCCGGCCAGGACTCGGCCGCTACCGTTGCGATCGCCGCAGGATCGAGAACGCCCGCCCCTTCCGCTAGGTCCGTCCGCAAAGTGCGGCGCAATTGGACAGCGCGCGCGCGGCGTTCTTCGAGCGGCGCGTCATCCAGATAAGCGTAAGGATTGGCATTGAGAATTTCGTGCGAAAACTGCGAGGGCTCGGCCGTATCGATTGCAACCGTTCGGATCGTGCCATGTTCCATGCCTTCCAGAATCCGCTTG
Organism: uncultured delta proteobacterium; assembly: GCA_963830715.1. Taxonomy (GTDB): domain Bacteria; phylum Desulfobacterota; class Binatia; order Binatales; family Binataceae; genus CAVVMA01. The sequence goes on along the minus strand of CAWHNS010000011.1, from coordinate 25,487 downwards.
AGCCCCTCCAGATCCATGGCTTCGTACAGACAGTTCTCGATCGTCTCGTTCACCAGCGGATGATCCGGGATCCGGATTTCGCCGGTCAGGTTCTCCGCGCAGGCAACCTGGTCCGGAAACACCGACGCGAGCAGGTCCTCGGCGCGCATGCGCTGAATGGGCGGAGGGACCTTCTTTCCACCCCGGAAGCGCAGGATCGCCAATGCCCGCGAAGCGTTCCAACGCCAGCGCGCCGTGAACATCGGCGCATCGAGCAAGGCCTGCGTGAGCACATCTTCCACCGTGCCCGGCTTTACGAAGGCGAAGACCAATTCGAGCGGGAAGGCGTGCTGTTCGGTCAACGAAATATTGATCCCGTTGTCGGTGGCGGCTGCCTGCAGCTCGAAATTGAACGAACGGCAAAAACGCTTGCGCAGCGCCAATCCCCACGCCCGGTTGATGCGCGAGCCAAAAGGCGCGTGGATGATCAACTGCATTCCCCCGGCTTCGTCGAAGAATCGCTCGGCAACGATCGTATGTTGCGTGGGAAGCGCACCGAGCATGGCCACGCCTGCCTGGACATAAGCGATCACCTGTTTCGCGCCGCCGTCGTCCAAACCGCACTCTTCCAGCAAGAACGACTGCGCGCTGGCGGCGTCGCGCGCAACCTCCTCCCGCACCTTCGAAACCTCTTCGGATAGCTCTATCGTTCGCCCGGGAGCTTCGCCGAGCCAGAACGGTATCGAAGGCGCCGCACCGTGGGCATCCTCCACGCGCACGCGGCCCGGCTCGACTCGCCGGATGCGCCAAGAATTCGTGCCCAGAAGAAAGACATCGCCGGCCAGGCTCTCGACCGCGAAATCCTCGTCGAGCGTCCCGACGATTTTGCCGTCGGGCTCCGCCACCACAGCATAGGTTCCGGTTTCCGGAATAGCGCCGCCCGATGTAATGGCGGCCAGCCGAGCCCCGCGGCGCCCGCGCACCCGGCCGTTCACCTGATCCCGATGTAAGTAAGCGCCGCTGCGGCCGCGTTGGGTTGCAATTCCATCGGAAAGCATCTCGATAATGGAATCGAAATTCCGCGCGCTCCAGATCGCGGTAAGGATACGTGCCGCGCACCAACTGGAACAGGTCGTCTTCGCGCCATTCGCGCGCCGCACAATCCGCCACAATCTGCTGCGCCAGGATATCCCGCGGACCTTTCGGAATTTCCAGGCGATCCAAATCGCCCGAGCGGATGGCGCGCACCAACGCGGCGCACTCGATCAGCTCATCGCGCGTCGTGGCGAAGAAACGCCCTTTCGGCCTGGCTCCCACCCAATGCCCCGATCGCCCGACCCGCTGAAGCGCGACCGCGATGGAACGAGGCGATCCGATCTGGCAGACCAGGTCGATCGAGCCGATATCGATTCCCAATTCGAGCGAAGCGGTGGCCACCACGGCCCGCAAGTCTCCGCTTTTGAGCCGGCCTTCCGCGTTGAGCCGCAGCGCGCGCGACAGGCTGCCATGGTGCGGCAACACAACGTTTTCGCCGAGACGTTCGCTGAGCGCGTGTGCCACTCGTTCGGCCAAGCGGCGCGTATTCACGAACACCAGCGTGGTGCGGTGCGAGAGAATCAGCTGCGCCACCCGGTCGTAAATTTCGGCCCACATCTCGTTGCTTGCCACCGGGCCAAGTTCGTCACGTGGAATCTCGACAGCGAGATCCATGGCGCGGCGATGACCGATGTTGACGACGCGCGCCTCGGGGCTCAGGAACCTGCGCGACTTCCTCGATTGGCTTCACGGTGGCCGACAGACCGATGCGCTGGGATCTGCCTCGTTCCACGGTGAGCGCGTCCAGGCGCGCCAGCGACAGCGCCAGATGCGAGCCGCGCTTATCATCCGCGACCGCATGGATCTCGTCGACAATCACGGTGCGCGTCGTGCGCAGCATGGCCCGCGATTTCTCGGCCGTCAGAAGGATGTAAAGCGATTCGGGCGTGGTGACCAGGATGTGCGGCGGCTGCTTGCCCATCTGCTGGCGCTCTGAAACCGGCGTGTCACCGGTGCGCACAGCGACGCGAATCGGCGCAAGCGGGACGCCGCGCCGCTGCCGCGATCTCGAGAAATCTCAGCCAGAGGGACTTCGAGATTCTTGTGGATGTCGTTGCTCAGCGCCTTCAGCGGAGAGACGTAGACGACTTCGGTCTCATCCGGCAGCTCACCGCGCCGGGCGGCCCGGACCAGGCGGTCCAGGCAAATAAGGAACGCGGCTAGTGTTTTGCCGGACCCGGTCGGCGCGGAGATCAGCACATCCCGTCCGGCGCGGATCTCGGGCCAGCCGAAAATCTGTGGTTCTGTCGCACCGGCAAAGCGGCTCGTGAACCACTCGATGACAAGAGGATCAAAATCAGCCAGGACACTGGCTTCTGGAAGTGCTGAGGTCACCTACTACTATTAGATCGCAAGCGTCAAGCGAGCCTTTCCAGCCGTTTCCGGATAGACGTTAGTAGACGCGTTCTAAAGCCAGGATTCCCTGCGCCTCCAGCTTTCGCTCTGCCTTGTCCAGCGCCGTCTGGTCATCGAACGGGCCGATCAGAATGCGGCGGGAATCTGTGCCGGAGGCTGCGTCGATGCGTGCGTGAAAACCTTTTGCCTGCAATTTCTTGACGAACAACGCATCCTGCCTGGCGCCTAACCCGGCTACCTCTAGGAATTTTTCAGGACCTTTGGGGACCACGGCAGGCACTTTTGGAACGACCGAAGCCCCAGCCACTTCCGGTTGGACATTGGCGGTTGCGACCGGGAGCCCCTGGACCGGCTGACTCACCGGCTCGGCGGGCGCGGTCACGGGAGCAGTTTCGGCAGCCGCCGTTGGCGTCTGGTCAGCGACAAGGATGCGCCCCCCCACATACCATCCGGCAAGGGATAACCCGAGCGCCATGGTTCCCCCAAAACCAAAGAATATGCGTGTTCTCAGCCTGGCAGCCGGATCGAATCCCCGAACCGCAGGCGCCGCGTCGAGGGTCGGATCGCCGGTTTCGTTGACACACTCGATGCTGGACATAGGGTTGCTCCCGTAATCCGTCCTAGGTCGGTCGTCTTAATAATCGGCACAAATGCTCGCGTGCAGTAGGGCCTTACGTTCTGACGCCGAGAAAACAACACCCGTTTTTCGGAGGCGAGACCTAGTACTCGTAGGACTGAAGTGTCTGAATTTCCAACGATTTCGGTGCTATGCTTCAGCCATGGCGATGGCTTCTGTAACGCTATCCTATCTCGGCAACTCCTATACGTTTGCCGGGGACGATCAAACCATTATCAAGGGCAGACTGGCTTGCGACTGCGAGAAGTCGCGCCTGATCCGCGAGATGTGCGATTCGGAATTTCCTCTTCTGGGGTGCGGCTCACAGATTGCCGTTGTTTCCGTGAGCGACGCCGGCTCTGTCTCCTCCAGGAAGCCCATGAGTCAAGACAACGGGCTTCGTTCGCAACTCGCAAAAGCAGGCGAATAACAGCTCGCTTCCATAATCGGCGGTTACCCGCTTAGAACCGGTCAAAAGATCTTTTTGAATACCTTCCCGATGCCCCGGGTTATCTTGCCGGTTCCTTTGACAGCGCCTACGGTAACGTCCTTGCCGACACTGGCCGCGCCTTTGCCGACTGAGCTGCTGCATCGACCGGGTGAAGCGTAACGAGGTCGCCAGCTCCCTTGGCAGCGCCCTTGGCGGCATCCCCTGCGCCTTTAGCGGCTCCGACGCCCGCCGAGCCCGCTCCGCCGCCAATGTCCCGCGCCGCTCCGGGCTTGTGCTTCTGCTCCTGATTTTGATCGGTGGATTGATTCCCGCTGTTTCCGGTTTGACTCCATGCCGGGAACGCGATTAATGTCGCCAATACGATGGGGTATCCCAGGGTCCATCTCGCCATCATGCTTATACTCCTGAATGTGTGCCAGTCGAAACCCTCTCAGCTATTAAGACGCCTGAAGCACCTTCCAGGGTTCGGCGAGCGTTGCGAGCGTGTTTTCAGTGGCTACAGAGGCCGAAACTCCCGGAGCAGCGACTGGAAACAGTTAACGGCGGCTGCCGTCCACATACTGAGGTGCTGCGATGCGGGCATTGGCTATTTTATTTTTTTGATTCTGTTTATTGGGCTGCTCGTGCTATGGCTCATACTTTGGGCCGCCCTCCATGTCGCCGGAGGAGCGATTCATCTGTTGCTGCTCATCGCGGTTGTCGCGCTGATCGTGCACCTGTTCCGCGGACGGCGCGCCGCTTAACCGCACCCCTGGGAAGTCGGGACTCCTGGCGCGCGGAGCTCGCTTTATCCTTCCTCGTATTCGGGATCGGATACAGCAACAAACCTGCCCCGAACGTAAATCCGGCAAAAATTAAGGTGCTTCAGGTTTCCGATGTCATCCGCATAATCGACCCATCCAGGACGTACAGATCTCTTAGCGAGGCGATCTCGTCTTGGGTGGTGCGTCGAATGAAAATCCCGAAGGTAAATTCCCCCGGCTTGAGCTGTATATTCGGGATGATCGGGTCATTGGGCGTGACTCCCGCCAGCGGCGAAACCATGGGGAGGGGTTCGGCGTGTGGGACGACATACAGCGTCACGGCGCTCGAAAGGATCGTAGCCCGATTGCCTCCTGAGTTTCTAACCAGGAAACGGCACTCCACAGTGCTGTCGGGTGGGAAGACCTGGAGAGGGTCGCCGCTTGTGTACGGCCGCGGCCGTACCTCCACACCACGGATGGTCAGTTTTGGAGGTTGGCTCAGCAGGAGCGATTGACGGGCGAGCTCGAGGGATTGGCGGTTCAAGCGCAAATCCTCGCGAAGTGCGTACGAGATTCTTCGGTTGTCTCCATAGATTTTGTACAGAAAATACGCCTCCACGATGAGGGTGATCGATGCAAGCGAAACAACAGCGATCAGTAGCAATTGGAAGTCACTCAAGGTGGTACCCAAGACAGCCACCGCGACGCCGCCGGAGACACCGTTATCTTGGGCGAAGAGTTGAAACGCCAGGCGCTCAAATAATCCTGCGTTCCGTTCCGGCTGACGCGCTCTCGATGGTTTTGGCGCGGCATCGAGGGGCCGCGGGGATGTTTCCGAGGGCCGGGAGGCAGGCGGCTGCGCAAGCGCAGGTAGCAGGCAAAAAAAACAGCCGGCCGCGAGACTGCGCATTTTGAACGTTCGCCTTGATTGCTTGAGCAAGCGCCGCTTTCCCCCTCCAGCGATGCACGTTAACTGGATGCAGATTGGCCGCCAATGATAACGATTGTTTTACACGTTCAGTGGCAGCTCCGTTGAGTTCACGACGCGGAACAGTTTCGAATCTTGTCCCGCGGAGCTGAGTCTCAAACAGGCACGCAGCGAACCCTGTGAAAGCGCTTGATGCTGCGCCACACGTCGTTCAACTTTGTGCCACCAAACAAAAAGTCTTGCGCAGCAGAAAGCGGATGCGAATCCCTGACCCGATTACTAATTACTATTGATGCCCGAACCGAAAGCCGCCGAACACATGCTTAGCCCTCGACAGAGGCATCATCCCTGACATTCTTAGACCGGATTTGCAGGCCGCACGAATGGCAGGTAGCAGCAGGGTACTACGTTACGAGGAGAGGCGTCAATACTATCAGTACTAAGAGTACTCGAACTTGTTAACTCATCATTAACTCATCGGCGCACAACAATGGTCAGACGATTCGAATATTTGGCTTCGATTGTTTTGCGCGAGTTCTGGTGAGCCGGGCGGGACTCGAACCCGCGACCCTTTGCTTAAAAGGCAAATGCTCTACCGCCTGAGCTACCGGCCCCGATCTGCGTCGCTTCTCAACATAGCATAGCGGCGTAAATGAACCGCGCCACCTCCGGTGCATTCCCGTTCTTCGCCTGCAGAGCTGCAGCGAGGAAAGAAGCAATGTGGAAGCCGCAATCGCTTACCAGCTCTCGGCGAGCTTTACGAAAATCCGCACACCCACCCCGGACGCGCCGGTGATCGCGACTTTCATTCAGGAAACGCGACGATACGCGTCCACCCTGTAGCACGGCCTATGATCGCGACAACGCCGACGCCGAGAGGATGATTCCTTATATGTTCCTTGATTTGCGACGCATAATCATCCCAACGATCGGGAGCCCAGTCGTCGGGACAAACGAAGATCAAAGCAAGATGTCGCGCGTTGCCGTCAGGATCGAAGCTCCGCAGTTGATTTCGCGCGTTTGCGATGTCGCTATCGAGCTTACGCATGAATTCATTGCTAAGCTGTCCATAGATCTGAGGGGCGACGGGCGGTTCTTGACGAGCGCGGATTTGGGCGTCCGAGATGTTAATCGTCTTTACTTCGCACAGAACCTTTCCTTGATCGAGTGTGCCCTCAAGGTCCGGTGTCCGCACATTGGATTCCGGAATAAAATTAACTTTTGCGCAACCAAGCGATTTCTTCAGGTAGTTGTAAGCGATTGCTTCGGTCAGGGCATCGAAAAGTTGCTGCCAACCTCGGCCGTTCTTGTCTTTCCGTTGCAGGTAACTGGCTGCCTTGTTCTTCAGAACCTCCCAGTCGCCGGGATCGAGTCCCTTCAATTCCTGTTCCCAAAAAGCGTAGGTCTGGAGGATGTCCGCTTGCTGCAGGCGATCTTCGAATTTCTGAAAATACGCATCTGGATGAGATGGAACGGTAAGAAGATCCTTCAGCTCGTAAAGCCGTGGCAGCTGGTTTCGAAAGGTAACCTCGGCGTACATTGCGTCCGGTGCCAAATCGATCTCGCCCGGCCAGGCGACTGCGCCGTCATCAATGAAGACCTGGCTGAAAAAGTCCGCATCCAAGAGCGGCGCGAGCACACCAGTCAGTTTCTCTCGCGGCAATTGAACGTGCCCCGCTAGTCCGTCTTTGAATCGGACGAACAGGCGATAATCGGCCTCTGGCTTTACTTCTACTACGTCCCAATACATGAAACAACGCTCGGTTACCGCAACGGCTAATCTTCGCGGGTAGAGTGTTCTCACCGCAAAGCCGCCAGTTTTCGAGCCGCTCCTTTTTATGTGTCATCGCCCGCTCCAGGACCAAGTTCAAAGCGCGACGGGGTAGGTTGCCTTCAATGACCTCCAATGTATCAATGTTGATCTTGGCCTCGAACTCGCCGTATCGCGCGTGAAAGTGCGGCGGTGCGTGATCATTGAAGAACATACGGATCAAGATCCCGTAGAATGTGCTGATGGTCGGCATCCTGCGAGACCGATTCTGCTAAGCCGAAAGCCGCCGCTACCAGCTCTCGGCCAGCTTCACGAAAGTCCGCACACCCACCCCGGACGCGCCCTTCGCCAGATGAGGCTTGGCATCATCCAGCCAAGCTGTGCCCGCGATATCCAGATGGATCCAGGGCGTCTCGCCGACGAAATCGCGCAGGAACCACGCGGCTGTGACAGAACCCGCCGGACGGCCGCCGATATTATGCAGGTCGGCGAAAGCGCTCTTCAAGGCTTCCTTGTATTCCTCGTCCATGGGCATTTGCCAGATTTTCTCGCCTTCCGATTTGGCGACACCAATCAATTTGTCCAAGAACTGCTGGTTATTGGTGAATGCTCCAGCGTTCACCGTTCCGAGCGCTACGACGATCGATCCGGTCAATGTGGCGGCGTCCACCAGATGCGTGCAACCCAGCCGCTGCGCATAGGTGAGCGCATCGATCAAAATCAAACGGCCCTCGGCATCGGTGTTCAACACTTCGACCGTTTTGCCGGACAGCGTCGTCACGATGTCACCGGGACGCTGCGCCTTGCTGCCGGGCATGTTCTCGACGGCGGGTACGAGCGCCGTCACCGGGATCGGCGGTCTGAGCTGAGCGATGGCGCGCATGGCGCCCAATACAGCAGCACCTCCCGCCATATCCATGCGCATCTTTTCCATTCCGTCGGCGGGCTTAATAGAAATGCCGCCGGTGTCGAACGTCACGCCTTTGCCCACCAAGCCCAGATGGTCTTTGGAAGAAGACGGAGAGGCCGGCCGGTAACTCAAAATGATCAAGGCCGGCGGCTCGCGCTTCCTTGGGCGACCCCGAGCAGCGCGCCCATCCCCAACTGCCGCATGCGGTCCTGATCGAGCACCTCGCAGTCCAGACCAAATTCGGCGGCCATCTGGCGCGCCCGTTCGGCCAAGCGAAGAGGAGTAAGGACGTTGGCGGGTTCGTTGGCCAGCATCCGGCTGAAGTTTTGCGCCTCGGCGAGCACGCGCCCGCGATCGACCGCCGATTGCGATGCGCCGAGCACGGCAAACGAGTCGACTTGCTTTTCGTTTTTTTTCGGATCGGTCTTGTACAAATCGGGCTCGAGATCCGCCAATATGGCGCCTTCCACTGCGGCCGCCGCAAGATCTTCGGCGCCAGAAGCGCCATCGAGCGCGAGCGCGATATTTCGGATTCCTTTGGATTTGAGCGAGCGTAACACCGCGCCCGAGAGCTTGCGCAGTTCGGAAGCATCAAAGCGGTCCTTTTTTCCAGCGCCTGCCAAAACCAGGCGCTTCGCTTGGAAGCCCGCCGGGTGGTGAAGAATCGAAATCTCCTGGGACTTTCCGGTGAATTCGCCGCTGTCGTATAACTCCTTCGTTGATTCAGCGGCAGCCGCTGACTCAAGGCGGGTTCCTTCAAACCCAATCAATACCAGCGCATCGGCTTCGACTTCAGGCGCAGACTTCGACTCTCGCTTTATCTCCATGGGATCTCCAGTTTGTGGCGCGACTACTGCCGTCTTCGGCCGATTGCCGCGCGAGCTTCTTTTTCCAACTCTCGTGTGCGCTCAGTTTCTCGTTTGTCGTGCAGCTTTTTGCCTTTAGCCACAGCAATTTCCAATTTGATGCGGCCATTTTTAAGGTACATCTTCGTGGGGATGAGCGTCAGCCCTTTTTCGCGAGTTTTCCCGAGCAGCTTATCAATCTCGGCGCGATGCAATAACAGCTTGCGGCGCCGCGTCGGTTCATGATTCTCCCGGTTGCCGTGCGAGTACTGGCTGATGTGGGCATTGAGGAGCCAAGCCTCGTTTCCCACGACCTCGGCGAAGCTATCTTTGAGCTGTATTCGTCCGCTCTTCGCCGCCTTCACTTCCGTTCCCGTGAGCGCTAAACCCGCTTCAAATCGCTCAAACAAATGGTAGTTATGTCCCGCGTGACGGTTATCGCTCAATAATTTGATGGGGGTGTCCACCGTACCGTTACTTTTTGTACTCAACGCAGGGAAAGCCTGCGGCGTCAAGCGTTTATGAGGTAGATATCCAGTTCAATGCAGGTCCATTTTATCACAAGGTGTTGGTAGGAAATAAGATGCTTGGTTTTAATAAGTTACGAAGTATCATCGCGGTCTTGGCGGTATTGCTCCTGCTGCCCGTCGAAGGATTGCAAGCTGCGACGCGCAAGGGCGACAAGCTCTGGAAGCAGGGACAACAGGCAGAGGACCAGAAAGATTACGAAAAAGCATTGGACTACTACCAGCAGGCGCTGGCCACAGATCCCAAAGAGGCGGCTTACGAATTGGGGGTCCGCCGGACTCGATTCAAAGCTGGCCAGGCACACGTTGAAGCCGGCATGAAACTGAAGGAAGCGCACCAGCTCGAACCGGCTCTTATCGAGTTCCAGAAAGCGTTTAGCATCGATCCGGGCTCGGTGATCGCAGTACAAGAGATCCGGGAAATTTCTGCCGCTTTGGATGAGCAGAGGAAGGGCAAGGTACCTGCGGGCGATATCGGCCTGACTGGCGTCGAAAGGGCTCGCAAAGAGAGCCTCGCGATGATCGAATCGATGCAGCCGGTACCGGAGCTGAAGCCGGTCAGCAATCAGATCACTTCCCTCAAGATGAACAATCAGCCGCCCAAGGTGCTGTATGAAACCGTGGGCAAGCTGGCCGGCATCAACGTTTGTTCGATCCGCAAATGCAGCCCGGCCGGAATTCGAACCTGGATCTGAACAACGTGACGCTCGATGAGGCGCTGGACTACATCGCGCTGCTGACCAAGACTTTTTGGAAGCCGGTCAGCGCCAACGCGATCTTCGTGACCGAGGACAACGTCACCAAGCGGCGCGATTACGAGGACGAAGTGGTGAAGGTGTTTTATCTGAGAAACCCCACCTCGGTGCAGGAGTTTCAGGAGATGATCACCGGCGGTTCGATCGGTTACTGACGTTCGCCGCATGTTCACCTTTAACGCGCAAAACGCGGTGATGGTGCGCGATACGGTCGACAAAGTGGCGCTGGTGGAAAAGCTCCTCCACGACATGGACAAGCCCAAATCCGAGGTGATGGTGGACGTGATCGTAATGGAAGTGAACAGCGATAAGAGCCGGAGCATCGCGTCGGCTCTGGTCTCCGGCGAGCACTACCGGGTTGGCGCTGCCCTTCACGTTCACACCCCGAAACCCAGTCCACGTACGCAACTACAGGCACCACCAGTACAGGGACCACGGGACGACCGCACCGACCGGACAACCGGCACTACCGGGACCACGGTACTACAACTCCGACTGCGGCGCAGTTGGGACACTCTCACCATCGACCGCCGATTTCTCGACCACTTTGCCGGGCGCGCTGCTGCAGGCCGTGATGTCGGATTCCAGCACCAAGGTGATGCAGTCGCCGCAGGTGCGCGCCTCGGACGGCCAGAAGGTCTCCTTGAAGATCGGCGACAAATATCCCTACGCAACGGGCAGCTTCCAGCCGGGTGTCGGAACGGTAGGCGTCAGCCCGTTGGTCAGCACGCAATTTCAGTTCGTCGATACCGGCGTCAATGTCGAGCTGACGCCGCACGTGCATGGCAACCGACGAAGTGACGCTGCACGTCAGCGTGGATATTTCCCAGGTCGCCAGCACGATCAACCTGGGCGGATTAGTCGCAGCCGGTAATCTCGCAGAAGAAAAATGAGGCGGACATTCGGCTGCGCGACGGCGAAGTGAGCATGCTGGGCGGTCTGACTGCAGACGCAAGACACCAACAAACCGAACTGGAATTCCAGGCCTGACTGAACATTCCGATCTTGGCAAGTACCTGTTCGGCGCGAACACGAAGGACAAACAGAAGGACGAGCTGATGATCGCCCTGATCCCGCATATCCTGCGGACGCCGGATATCACCGCGCTGGACCTGCGCAAGTGTCGGCCGGAACGGATCAGACCGTGAAGCTGAGTTATGCGCCGCGCACGGAAGAGGCCACTCCCGCTGCTCCTAAGCCACAACCCCGGCGCCCGGTACCGCAGCGGCAACACCTTCCTCGCCTGCGCCGGCCGCACCCACGCCCACAGTGACAGCCCCCGCGGCGGCCGCTCCCACGGCGACCGCTCCGGAAGCGGTTGGCACGGCTGGCGGACCGCCCCAAATTTCGTTTGCTCCCGCCGCGGTGCAGACCCAATTGGGAAGCGCGGTGGTGCTGATGTTACGAGCGGACAATATGACCGATCTCGCCTCGGTGCCGGTGAACTCAAGTGGGATCCCAAACTTCTGCGGCTCGAGAAAATCACGCCCGGCCCGCTGTTGGTACAGGATGGCAAAGTCACGCCTCCTAGTCTCGATATCCGGAACGACAGCGGAGACGCTTCCGTCGATATCAACAGGGCGTCAGGGGCGACGGGATAAACGGTTCGGGCCCGCTGATCCAGTTTACGTTCGTTGCGGTGGGCAAGGGCTCCAGCACGATTTCGGTGTCGGACGTGAACTTGAAGAACTCCAAGCAACAGCCGGTGAACGTGACTGCCCCGTCGGTCACCGTTACCGTGCAGTAAGGAAGATGCGACGTCCCAGACAGCGCGGCATGACCTTGGTGGAGCTCATTGTGGCCTTCACCATTTTGCTGCTCCTTTCGGCTATGGCGGTGCCGCTGGCGCGATACAAGGTGCAGCGCGACAAGGAGCGGGAGCTGGTCTACGCGTTACGCGAGATCCGCACCGCGATCGACCGCTTCAAGGACGATATGGACGTGCAGAAGATCGGTCCGCCGAAGATCGATTCCGACAACTATCCCGAGAAGCTGGAGCAATTGGTGGACGGCATGAAGGCGATCGGATCGGTGGACAAGAAAATTAGATACCTGCGCCGCATACCCAAAGACCCGATGACCAACTCCTACGACTGGGGACTTCGCAGCACGCGCGACGATCCGGACTCGCAGGCTTGGGGCGGGCAGAACGTTTTTGATGTCTATACCAAAAGCACGCTGAAGGGCCGGGATGGAACCCCTTATTCCACATGGTGATCGACCGGTGATGTTCGCGGCTTCAAAAATTAGGCGCAGAGGCTTCACTTTCGTGGAGCTCATGATCGTGATGGCGATTATCGCCGTGCTGCTATCGGTAGCCATTCCTGTTTACAGCCGCTCCATCACGCGCGCCAAGAGAGCGTGCTCAGAAACAATCTGTTCAGCTTGCGCACGGTGATCGACGAGTACACTTACGACAAGCAAAAAGCGCCGCAGACGCTGCAAGACCTGGTGAGCGATGGGTATTTGAGGCAAATCCCGATGGACCCGATCACCAACACAGCCGACTCCTGGAAGATCATTCCAGAAGATCAAAGCAACACCGTGAACCAGACCGAACCGGGGATTTTCGACGTGCGCAGCGGTTCCGATAAAACCAGTCTCGAGGGGACGCCGTATTCGGAGTGGTGAACCCTGAGGACCGGGCGGCGGGCGTCTTGGAGTTTAGCGCGGTGCTGTGGAAACTTCCGTCTTTTCCTTGGCGGGGAGGGACACAGCCGGACGCTTGGCCGGAGAGAGGAAAACCACATTCCTAACCGGTAGGCCATCAGCACGGTCAGTATGGCGCCATACATCAGCGGCTCGCGCATGTCCGACTTCACCAGCCAGTAATAATGAATCACGCCGGCCAGCGCGCTGAAGTAAATCAGCCGATGCAGCCGCTGCCAGCGCACGAAACCCAGACGGCGCACCCATCCGGCGGTGGACGTGATCGCCAGGGGATGCATCAGCACGAAACCGGTCATGCCCGCCGTGATGAAGGGCCGCTTGACAACGTCCTTCACCATTTCCGGCAGGTCGAAGAACTTGTCGAGCCACACCCAGGTCATCAGGTGCAGGCATCCGTAGAAAAACGCGAACAGGCCGAGCATGCGGCGGAAGCGGGTCAGGTTGGGCTGGTTGAGCAGCTTGCGCAGCGGCGTGACGCACAAGGTGATGAGCAGGAAGCGGATGGTCCAATCGCCGGTCTTGTGGGTGATGTACTCGATCGGATTGGCGGTGAGCACGGGATCAAAGCCGCTTTTCGAGAACAGGTACCCGTGCCAGGCGAGGATCATCAGCGGAATCAGGCACAGCACGAACAGTACCACCTTCGTCCACCGGCTGGAGAGGAGCTTGCTCATTTTGCCGAGGTCGCGGTTCAGAACCTCCGCTCAGTAGTTCTTGCGAAGATCCATGCCGGTGTACAGGCTCGCCACCTGGTCGCCGTAGCCGTTGAACTTGAGCGTATTGCGCTTGGAGAATTCGCCCAGGCGGCGCTCCTTGGCCTGGCTCCAGCGCGGGTGGTCCACTTCCGGATTGACGTTGGAATAGAAGCCGTACTCGTTGGGTGCGGCCATGTTCCAGGTGGTCGGGCGGCTGCTTTTCGACCAGCCGGATCTTGACGATGGACTTGATGCTCTTGAAACCGTATTTCCACGGCACCACCAGCCGGAACGGTGCGCCGTCCTGGTTGCGGCAGCGTCTCGCCGTAAAGGCCGACGCAAGCAACGCCAGCGGATGCATGGCTTCATCCAGGCGCAGCCCTTCGACGTAGGGAAAGCGGATGCCGGCCTGATGTGCCAGCGGCATCTGTTTGAGATCGTAGATAGCTCTCGAACGCGACGTACTTGGCTTTCGACGTCGGCTCGACCTGCTTTGAGCAGCGCGTTCAGCGGATAGCCGATCCAGGGAACCACGATCGACCAGGCCTCCACGCAGCGATGCCGGTAGATGCGCTCCTCGAGCGGCGCCACCTTGTAGAGCGCATCCAGATCCAGCGTCTGGGGCTTGGCGACCTCGCCTTCCACCTTCACCGTCCAGGGCGAGGTGCGGAAGTTCTTCGGCGTTTTCGGCCGGGCTCGTCCTTGTCGGTGCCGAACTCGTAGAAGTTGTTGTAGTGGGTGATAACTTCGAGCGGCGATACTTTATCGACTTTTTCGTCGACGGAGTACGAGCTTTTCGTGACGCCGTTGAGTTTGGTGGTCGCGCGCGCCTGCCGCACGCCAGCGAGAGCTCCGACGGCGAGCGATCCGGCCAGAAAGCGTCGCCGGTTTAGATAAACCTCCTTGGGCGTTACATCGGAATACCGAAGATCGGAGAGTTTGCGAATCAACATAGGTTTTCTTTTATGGTAGCGCTTCCCGGAGCAAGCCGCGGCGGGGTAGGGCCTCGACGGGACGCTGGACCTGAGCTTGATCGCGGTGAATTTCCTGAGAAACCAGGGTTATCAGGAGCACCTAAATTAAGAGAGTTGGCCTACAGAGAGCTGACAGGCCATCCGATATACACAGCAGAGGTAGAAAGCGGGTATGGCAACGTTGCCGGCAGAAACTTGGTGCTTAGCATCCCTTCGGCAGAGGAAGGGAATATCGCTCGAAGAGATCGCTCACGACACCAAATTGAAAGTCACCACGCTCAAAGCGATCGAAGATGGAAATTTTGAAGAACTGCCAGGCGGCGTGTACAACATCAGTTACCTGCGGCAGTACGCGCGAGCCATCGGAGCCGATGAAAGTTCGTTTGTCCAGTTATACCGAAGCACCTGTACGATTAGCGATCCTGCGCGATAAGGCACAGGAGGCGCAGTACGCTCCGTTTTAGCCGGTGCTGCTATTAGAGAGCTACCGGCAGGCCTTGAGTGGCTTGCGTGCGGAACTCGGTATGGTGAATTTCCATCGCTGTTCCCGCATCATCGCATCGAACCACCCGCCCGCGCGCGACCAGTTTCAGAGGAATGGTGCTGTTTAGCTGCGCCGGCCAACTGATGGATACCTCGACGCTACTGCCGACAAATAGGCGGTTGTCCGCGGTAAACAGAACGCCGCTGCTACTCATGTTCACCGTATTGCCGACGCCGGCTAAATTCACACCCTTGCGACCGACCAGTCTGTAAGTCATTTCCCGGCGGATGGGGAATCGATCTGCGCCGCGGCGGTCAGTATTGTCGTGGTTGAAACTCATATCAGCCTCTCGGACCCTGCATAATTGCAGACTTTATTCTGATTATTGCAATCCAATGTTACAATCCAATGTTCCGATGGAGGCTTGGCGAGCGCAATAGCTCGGTGTTCGCGGGTAGTTGGAGTACGGCCCAGTACTCCAGTTGTGCCGTCCGCAAAAAAGCTCCCGGGCTGCGGGGCAACCTTCCGAAAGGCTATGCGTTTTGGGTGCGGGCGTTGTCGGCCGCGGCTCCGCTGGTCAAATTCAGCAGGGGATAACTGCTGGAATCATTCACCAGATTCGCCATCGCTTCCACGGGTAAACCCTCGGCCTCCTTTAAAAAGGTGAGGGTGCCGCGCGCGGGGTCGAAATCGACGCGAATACAATCGCCGCCTTGGACCTGATCGGTCGCGATGAGGTTCGACATCGGTTGCACGAGCAACCGCTCGATAGCGCGCTTCAAGTGCCGTGCTCCGTATTTCATATCGACGCCTTGTTCCAGCAGATAAAACTTGGCCTCATCGGTCGTCTGGAAAACAAAAGACCGGTCGGGCGACGTGCTGAAGATACGCCGCTGTACCACGTCCAGTTCGATGTCGAGAATCCTGCGCAACTCCGCGGATCCCAAGATCCTGAACGTAACGATCTTGTCGAGCCGGTTGATAAATTCCGGCGTGAACTTCCTCCGGGCCGCGTCCACTGCGCTGCGCTCGATCTTGCTTTCCAGACCTGCCTCCGGTGTACCATTCTGAGCCTTGCGCGCGGCGTCGCAGGCGTTGAATCCAAGCTTGGGGCTGATCAGAGCGGTCATCTCGGCCGCCCCCAGGTTACTGGTCATGAAGATCATCGCGCGAGAAAAGTCCACTCTGCGGTTGTCGCCGAGCGTGAGCGTGGCTTTATCCAGTATTCCGAGCAAGAGATTCCACAGCGCGTCGCTGGCCTTTTCGATCTCGTCGAACAGGACGAAGCTCACCATCGCCGAGTCGGTGTGATACTGATTCAGTATTTCCTGGCTCAGCAACGGGTGTGTTTCGCGATGGCCCAGATAGCCGGGAGGCGAGCCGATCAGCTTTGCAATCTCATGACTATGCTGAAATTCAGCGCAATCGATCTTGATTACCGCGCGGCCATCCTTGACCAGGGACTCAGCCGTAGCTTCCACGGTACGCGTCTTACCCGATCCAGTGGGGCCAAGGAACAGAAAGTTCCCGATAGGACGGCCAGGAGCCGTCATTCCGGTCAGATACATCTGATACCGATGGACGATCTGCTGAATGGCCTCGTCTTGACCTATGATGAGTTTGCGCAGATTCGACTCTAGAGCCTCTGCTGCGCGCCCTGTCTTCGTAGGATCGAGTGGAATATTTACCCGCAACATGATGGCCCTTTCCCTCCTTTAAGGGAACGGTGACGAAGACGGATCGCTTCCCTAGGGCTGGACGGGGCCCAGAATGCTTCAACCGGCTCCGAAATCCTTCCGGAGTATGCCAGCAAATAGCACTCAGCGCCATATAGAGTGATGGCCTTTCGGTTCTAGCCCGAGGTCGATTTGGTTCTGGTACTGACGCCTGTAACTTCTAGTGCGGTTGAGAGCCGAAGCCCATTGCCCAGCAGGTCCGGGCTCAAAGAATCGCGGTCTGCGAGCCGTCGATTTTGGCGCCAGAAACCAGGGCAGCGAATAGCCCCAGCTGAAAAGTGAAGAGCGCCTTGAGGATTTCCTTGATGCGAAACATCAGGCCGGTCATGAAGCCATAGTGCCTACCGAAGTACACCGCGGCGCCATGGATCTGATCGGCCTTGCGAATCGTATCAGCGGAGTCCGAATAGGGCGAAGTTGGCGTGTAGAGTGCCGTGACTTGCGGCAACACGACGATCTTTCGGGATGCCCGCCGAATCTGATAACACAGTTCGGCGTCCGACCAGGAGTCGCCATAGCGCTCATCCAAGTAATTTATTCCCTTGACGAAATACTTGCGGACTAGAAAAGCCTGAAAGGAAGCATATTCGACGCTGGCCGCGTCAGCGGTCTTGTCGAGGGCGACCGGGGTTAGTTCAAGGCCGGTGCCGGGTGTCGGCAGCCGAAAAAATTCTTGCGCCTGCCGGGCCTCGGTGTCGACTAACAGCGGACAGGCCGCAACAGCTTCAGGGTCGGCCTCCAGCCGCCCGAGCAGCGCCGGGATGGTGGTGGGAAGCACTTCCACCTGAGGAGTCAGAAAGAAAAGATATTCGCCGGCTGCGGTACGAGTACCGATATTCAGCGCTTTGGTTCGGCCAAAATACCGCGGCAGGCGCAGGATCGTAATGTTGGAGAATTCGGCGTCGAGCTGTGGGCTTTCGTCATGGGAGCCGCAATCCACCATGGAGAATTTCGAGCAGCCCGCGATCGTTGGAGCCTTCCAAGGCCGCCAGGCACCGGCGCGCGGCCGGGGCGCTGTCATAGGAGAAAATCAAGGCGGTAACTTTGGGCGAGGGCGCTTCTTCTACCTGCTGCACCTCGGGCGCGGGTTCCGCCTCGACAATGGGCGCGCTTTTCTTGGCTTCTGTCTTCCTTTTAGTTGCGATCGGCATGATTCAGTCGACGGCCGGCGTTACCGGGCACTTACGATCAGGCAGTCGGCCGCAAGCAAAGTCACCTTGGTCGGCGGCGCCTTTAAAGAAATGGAGAATGGGATCGCATCACTGCCGGCAGGCAGCCAATAAACAGTTTTCTGGTTTCCGCTTTGGACCTCGACTGGAACGAGAGCTGAGAAGTCGCGTCTACTCCGTTCGAACACCTCGCCGGTGAGCTTCAATTGGTTTAAGGTGTAGGAAAGTTTGACGCTCGGGATGCCGGTTCCGTAAACCCAAGTGTCGAAGAAGCTCTTTAGAGCGCGGTCCGGAGTCTGGGGAGGCATGAACTGCTCGGGCCAGCTCGCGAAACTGTTCCGTGCTGATGGAGTTGAAGCGATAGCGATTGCAGATTTCATGGAGAAAACTGAGGAACTGCTCATCGCCCATGCGGCGCCGCAACATATGAATGATCCAGGTGCCCTTTTCATAGGTCACGGTTTGCCAGGCGCTCGGAGCCAAGGAAAATTCCAGGCGATAGCCCCAGGTGATCGGGCCGGCCGATTCGAGCGCTCGGCCGCTCTCGTCCTTGCTAATCAGGTGCGTCTTATAATCGGCGAGCACATCGTCGAGCGCCCTGGTCCCTTTCTTTTTTTGAGCAACAGCAAGGCCGAATAATTGGCGAGAGACTCAATCAGCCAGTTATCCTGGTAACCGGCGGGGATCACCAGGTTGCCCCACCATTGATGCGCGATCTCGTGAGTTTCCAGAAGCTCGGAGAAGAAAGTTTCCCCCGAAGGGCCGCGCGTCCCGGGGGGCCGCTGGCCGGGATCGAGATAGGCTAGCGTTGAAATGTAAACGAGGCCCGGAAATCCCTGGCCGAAGCGGCCCGGGATGGGAGTGATCGCGAGATTGCGGAGCGGCGGCGGCCCGAACTTGGCTGTCATGAAATCCACCGATTCCACGACATTTCTGGTTAGCTGCTGGGATCCGCGCGCCTGGATTCGGTGGCTCGGCCGCAGTGATGGTCGAGTCGGCCGGCAAACTAGCAACTCTCTGGCGCCGTCTAGGACCGGGTAGGAGGCGCTATCGGAACGTCTGCCTGAATCGGCGTCAACGCCCTTTCCAGCGATCGATTGGCATAGACATCGATGTGGTAGCCGTTCTGATCGATGGACGTCGAGCGGAAATCTCCCAGGTTGAATCCCGCGAATCGAAGCGGCGAATCGGACTTGCGGCGGGTGGTGCGCCAGTTCCCCTCGGTGTGGTCCTCGAACGGCGTGCCACTTGCGACAGCACGAGATTTTTCGGATAACGGTAGATCAGGTCGTAGTTAGCGAGTTCGCCTCCGATTTGCGGATACCAGGTGCCCCGCGACCAACGTAGTCACGCTGTCCCCGGCCTTTTCAATCACGGAGCCTTCATGGTGGATTTCGATCTCGTGAGGCTTATTGGGCTGCAATGCACTCGGGGAAACGAGCAGAATTTGGCGATCGTCGGAGGGAAAGATCAGGTTGGCCCGCACCGACTCTCGCTCGAACACCTCCACCGGCTGGCCATCGATGCTCGCCGCGGTAATGTGCATATTTCGCGAAATGCTGAAAGGAAGCGCCGGTCCGACGTCCTGGTTGAGGGTCAGTGTGGCGCGCGTCGTCACCTTCATGCTGAGATCGTTTTCAATGTTGGCATCGATCTGGAAATTATCGAGCGAGGACTTGACGGGGGGAACCGGCAGGCGGTTGCGAGCCGAGCGGGCCGGGAAACTGGTCCAAGTGTCGAAATAGGTACGATCGTTGCGGTAGGCAAGCCTGCCGACCGAAATCTGATCGTGGGTGGTCGGATCGTAGAGCACGTCGAACGTCCCCAACTGATTTCCCGAGACGGCCGTGTAGAAGAGGCCGTTCTCTTTTCGATCGGCCGACAACAGATCGAATACTATTCGTGGTTCAAAGCTGTCCGCGAGATTGCGCAAAGTGGCTTCATACTCCGGGGCGATCAGCAAGCCTGCTTCCGGCCTTTTTTTTCTGCGTGGGATTGGACTGAATCTGGCTCCATAGGTCGTCTCCAGTTCCATCCGTGAACAGGAGCACGGCCGTTTTGAAGTGCTCCTCGAGGGTAGGCGATTTCGTGAAGAGGGCCAGCGATTGCCGCTCGGCGCGGTTGGGCGGCAGCAGCAGAACTTCGGCATCGCCGCCGTCCGTGTCGGCAACAAACGCCGCACCCAGGCGCACTCCCTGGATGGGCTTGGTAAAGATCAAGTAGCCGGAAGTAAGGTAGAGCTTCAGATCCTCTTTGGTGATGTTGAGCTCGAGCACGCGATAGCACTGTTGGGGATCGAGAGAAAGCTGTTGGATTTGTTGCGCGAGGTCGGTTGCGGTGACCGCGCAGGCGCAACGTAGGCTGAGGAAGAGGAAAGGAAGGCAACGCGTCACATAATCAGTTTAGCCAGTACGGACGTGTTGCGAGGTTCGGCGACGCTCTGGGCAGACTTGCTCCTATCTTCACCAGTGCGATCTTGGCCAGACCGAAATCCAGTAACTTTACGCCGGAGGCAGTCACCAGAATGTTGCCGGGGTTTCAGGTCGCGATGCGTGATGTTCTTCGTGTGCGCGCATCGCAGATCTGCACGGCATAGCGGAGCGCCTGATCGAGCGGTAGGGACGGTTTCGGCATCCCCGAAGACGGCTCAGGCCCGAAGCAAAGTCGGAAGCTAGAGGAATCACGGCACTCAATCGCGTAATGCCGAGCACTTGCTGCACCCGGGGAAGGGCGCCGACCAGCACGCCGCCTCCAGCGCGACCTCGACGCGCGGAGTCGCCGCGTCCTTCAACAGCCGCGAGCCGTCCCAACTCACGATCAGCTTGTCGTTCTCAACGATTCGTGCCTCTTGGAGCGCGTCCGCGAGCGCCTGGTAATACCCCACAGCGTCACCCGTCAGCGCCTCACGGTAAAAGAGCGCGCAGCCGTTCACCGGGACCGTGAACGGGACGAAGTCGTAGGCACCCGCGTTCATGTGCCAACCGGCGCGGGGCTCGCACAGATGAAGCTGCGCGGCCTGGTTCCATTCCTGGTGCGGCTTGGTGCGCGGCGCGCCGGGGATGGTGAAGCGCAGCGTCGGCACGGCCCGCACCTCAACCATTCGTCGCCTCCGCGCGGGCTGCCAGCGCCAGCGCCGCTTTCGCTACCCTCAGCTCGTCGGGCGTCGGGAGCGGGCCATAGAGCAGCTCGCAGACTTCCCCGGTCGGGAAACGATCGCGAGCCGGGGACGCGCCAGTGCGGTCCCTCCGGCGCGCAGCCGATACCATCTGCCGTGTACTCAGCAACGATCACTTGGCCATCGAACCGAACCCAGTAGAAGCCCGACCTGCGCTCGGGTCACCTTCACCGCTGCACCTCGCGGTTCATCGCCTCGACAATGCGCCGCGCATCAATCGCGGTGTGGCACTGGCATACTGGGCGGTCGCCCTCGTACACGTTGATGGGAACAGTGCGTCCTACGCGCCAGCGGTTTACTGGCAATTGACTGGCGAAATCGTCTGGAATTGAGGCGGAAAGCGGGGGGTCAGGCAATTCATTATAGTAAATCTACTCTGTGTCTTCCTGTGTTTTGTTGGGGTTTAGTGGTGGGCGCGACAGGACTCGAACCTGTGACCTCCTGCGTGTGAAGCAGGGGTCTTTTCTCGTCTCATTCTGAAAGCACTGCACTTACCAACGTTCACCTGCCAAATACCTGCCAAAACTAGGCGAAAATCGCGCCGCTTGGCTGCCCAGGCCAAGACAATTCAAACCTAGCTATGACGCCGCCCACCCCCAACGTCAAAGCTTTGACTCTGGCGGGCGCTCGCGCGCGGCATCATCAGCGCGCAGCGCGCGAATCACATTCTCCACTTGTTCTCTCGAACTTCGCGTGGTTCCGCTTCCAGCCTCGGAAGTCACCGGCCAGGCGTTCGAGAACTTGGAGGCTTTTCCGCTGGTCCATTTTCCGCTGGGCAAGTAGCCGTCAAGATTCAGCGGGATGAGAGCGGACTTTCTTTCTCCGCTCCTTCATCAGTGCCTGTTCCTTGGCGAACGCCTTTCCAATTTCGTTGCCTACCCACCAGCTCGTCAGCGAGTCCTTGGAGCAACAGAGCAGTACCTTGTCCCCAGTGAAGGATGGCACGGTCCACTTCTTCGTGGATGTCATCGCCGGGACGGAGTTGTTTTTCGTCAAGCCAGCAGCGAATGCCTCGGCCCTGAAGTGTGTCGTAGAGACGCCGGGCAAACGCTTTGTCGGAGTGGTTATAGCTGATGAAGCACGAGTAGAACTGAATCACCTGATTGAGCAGGGATGGCAAATATTCGATGAATTTGTCGGGAAGGCCACAACCGCGAAGGAAAGGAAGCGGAAGAGGTCCGGACTTGGCGAGGGTTCGATGGTCAAGGATGCTCGGACCAAAATGATGACAAGCATCTAATCCTTGCACATCCTTCAGTCCGTATCACCAAAAATGGTTCCAAGTCTCGCCCTGCTGAGGTTCGCCCCGCTGAGGTTCGCCCCGCTGAGGTCCGCCCCGCTGAGGTTCGCCTCGCTGAGGTTCGCCCCGCTGAGGTCCGCCCCGCGGAGGTCCGCCCCGCTGAGGTTCGCCCCGCTGAGGTTCGCCCCGCTGAGGTTCGCCTCGCTGAGGTTCGCCCCGCTGAGGTCCGCCCGCTGAGGTTCGCCCCGCTGAGGTCCGCCCCGCTGAGGTTCGCCCCGCTGAGGTCCGCCCTCGCTGAGGTTCGCCCCGCTGAGGTTCGCCCCGCTGAGGTTCGCCCCGCTGAGGTCCGCCCCGCTGAGGTCCGCCCCGCTGAGGTCTAGTTCCAGCCCCCTCTGGCTCCGGTTCTTCTTGCGCCACTGATTCCACCCTGGCGCTCCTTGCCGGAGTACTTCAAGCTGTTGCGGGTCGGCCATTTAAAGAACACCATACCGCGCCGCAAGGGTGGAGTCCACGACCTCGCTGAGGCTCTTAAGCGTGGTGTTCTGACGAGCTATCTGTCGCTTTGAGGTCACGCAGCAGGCGCTTAAAAGCCTTCTGATACGAAGAATAAGTTTTCCCACTCACGGAAGTCCCCAATGTGGCGGGAGCGGCGGATATCGGCTGCCCAAGGCTGCGGGGTGTTCATCACCTCGTCGTCGATGCGGATTGGAAAAAGCACCGTGCGTTTCTCGCGGTCCTCGCGTTCGCGGGCCGCATTCACTTCGCGCTCGACCCACGCGCTCTGTACTGACGCTTCAGACAGAACGATCATCACCTTGTCGAAAAGCCGAATCGATTCCTCGATGCGTTCCTGAAAACGGTCACCAATCTTCAAATCTTCGGGAGCGAACCAGCACTGCAAATTCTTGGCGACCAGGTCGGCGTGAAGACGTTCTGCGAACGCCTGGTCGTGGCTGGAGTAGCTGATGAAGCAGGAATAGAACTCAATCGCTTGGCTTATGAGTGACCGCGCAAAGGTTATGGACTGATCGGGCACACCACAACCACGCAAGAAAGTTTGGGGAATTGTGCCGGCGGATTTGAAGAAAGTCTCGATCCCCAAACTGGAAGGACCATTGTGGATGCAAGACTCCAATCCTTTCACTTCGGTCAAATCGGTACGGGCAAAAACGGTTTCCCATAAGGTTGCCTGGTCGAAGCTAGCATTGCGGAGGTACGCCTCGCTGAAGTTCGCATAGATGAGGTTCGCCCTGCTGAAGTCCGTCGAGATAAGATTCGCTCGGATAAGATTCGCCATATTTAAGTCCGCCTCTCGGAAGTCAGCGTTGTCGAGGTACGCTTCGCTGAGATCGGCTCTAAACAGGTCAGACCCACTGAGGTTTGCTCCCTGAGATCTGCCCCGCTTAGGTGCGCACCCCTAAGAATCGCCCCGCTTAGGTCCGCACCGCTTAATTCAGCGTCGCTGAAGTCCGCATTGGCGAGTTTTGCGCCCTTGAGGTCCGCCAAGGTGAGATCAGGGTAATAAGGCTTAGGTAGTAGTTCGTCAAACCTCCACCGATTCCAGTTCGGCACCCCTTTTTCAACTGCGCGAGGTCTTCCGCCTTGGCCATGGAGGAGACATACAAACGGCGACGGGCGCGTCGAGGCTCGTTCAGGTGAATCCGCCCTCTTCACTTCGCGACTGGGGTTAGCGCTGTCTCTGACCCATCCGCCATTCCAGCCATGGCCGCGCGAGCATGATCGAGGTGAGCCTTCGTGTAATGCCGATTCACCTTCACGCCATGGCCAAGGATGCGGGAACGCTCCGCTTCCGAGAGTCCGCCTTGGTCCGCCCAGGTGGATGCCGTGTGCCGGAGATCGTGCCATGAGATAGCCGGTATCAGATGCCCTTGTTTGCGTAGCGCCTCGCACGCTGGTTTCAATCGCCGAGCCAGTTCATTGTGCGCATCAATGGGCTTTCCGGTTGTTGCGGCGAATACTGGATCGTCCGGGCCAGTGTGGGTACTCTCAGCGCGGAGATCGCTGAGAAGCTTCACTACTAGAGGAAGGAGAGGAACGTCGCGGCGTCCATGTTTGGGGTTCTTCACATCCTGATATTGGCCGCGGGGAACATCTTTTGCGAGGTGCTTGCCGTAGACCTTTACCCATGTCTCGCGTATCGCCATCGTTTGCGGTTCGATCAGATCAGGTCCGCACGTGATCGGTGTCTTTGCTAGGTTCACGCGCTTCCATTTCAGTCCGGCAAGTTCAGCGATACGGAGGCCAGTCAGGGCCAGCGTGAGAACCATCGCGCGGGTGGTAGGCGGTACTGAGCCGTGACATCAATGTGGCGACCGACAGTGGCATCCCGATGGAAGACATCACGGCAACCGTCGTGGCCGGGCTAACCAGGCGCGGCTGGGATATGTCAATCATCGGCGTGGACCCGCGCTCAGCGCGCATGATGGCCACCGATCCGGCTACCGGTGAGCAGTGCGAGCTGGGACATCCCTCAGGAAGTTCTTCCAGCCAGCCTCCGGAAACTACGCCATACGGTCCGGTCCTTGCTCTCTACGACGTCATTGGCACCAAGGTTCGGGCGCTCGCGGGGAGGGGGCTACCGCGCGATCTCATCGATATCCATGCAGCGTCGCAGCTGTGTTCGAACACCGAGCTAGAGTTCCTCGGCCGACGCCACGCCTGGGACGAGCAATTCAGCATCAGTCAGCTCAAGGCACGTCTAGACGGCGCCGAATGGTACGACGACCAGGCGTTCGCCGAATATGGCCTCTCGGCAGAGAGAACCAGTGGCCTACGCATGTGGGCGCCGGCGTGTGGCTGACGACATCAACCAGCGCATTTACCGGAACACC
Source organism: uncultured delta proteobacterium (assembly GCA_963830715.1). GTDB lineage: Bacteria > Desulfobacterota > Binatia > Binatales > Binataceae > CAVVMA01. Next base: position 516 of record CAWHNS010000011.1, on the reverse strand, counting down.
CCAGACGACGACGAGTGGACCTCAGTCGCCGCAACCCGTTACTCACCCAACTGATAATGCGACATGTCGGGTTGAGGTGAGTACCGGGCTGCGGCGCTGGGGGAGTGCCGGGCGTGAGCGCCGGGTGGGTCTGCGGTCGGCGCGCCGACCTCCCCGAGGGAGACCGGACTTCAGCCCTGTGTCACCAGGGGCTGACTCAGCCGCCGATGGTTGCCGCTGGGGTCGCGAACGGCGGCGTCGCGGACGCCGTAGGGCTGGTCGATGGGCTCCTGGCAGGATCTCCGTCCCGGCGGCGCGCAGCGACCTCGAAGGTCTTGTCCAGATCATCGACCTGGATGAAGACCGGCAGGTCGCCTTTGGCGACAACCTCGCGCATCGCCTGCCGGTCGCGCCGGCGGGATGTGATGATCCACAGCGGCCAGCAGCAGGTCGTGAGTGTCACCCGGGGCGTGGACGGTAAGCCAGCGCATCTCCGGACCCATCGGGACGTCATCATGGACCTCGAAGCCGAGTCGC
>CAWHNS010000010.1:0-47008 GCA_963830715.1 uncultured delta proteobacterium | reverse complement strand
CTTGGCGAGATATCCGCCAAGCAGAAGCAGATCGCCGGTTCATCCGGCGCGCTCGACAAAGCTTACTCGCAGGATTCAGCCGGCTTCATCGCGCAGACCGATCGGATGTATCACGTTCTGTCGGCCCTGGCCGAAGCGATGGGCACCCCGGCGCTGCCGGTCCTCACTGGCGGCTTGGAAAAGCTGGGCTCGGTCATGGAATATCTCGCCGGCGTCGCCGAGCGCCATCCGGTGATCGCGAAGTATTTCACGGTGTCGGTGGTCGGGCTCGCCGGGACCGGACTCGTGGCGACGCACGCGATGAGCGTGCTCGGCTCGTTCTTCAGCATCTTCGGGAGCGGGCTGAGCACCATCGCCAGCGGAATAGGTTACGTGATCCTGGCGCTGTGGAGACTCACCGACGCGATGTATGCGAATCCCTGGCTTCTGCTCGTGGCGGGGATCGCGATCGCGGCGTATGAAATCTACGAGCACTGGACAGCGATCAGCAAATTTTTCACGGACGCGGCGGATTGGATGGAGAAGGTGGGCGCGAACCTGATGCATTCGCTGGCGTCCGGGATCGCCGCCGGCGTGATGTACCCGATCCATGAGGCGGAAGCGCTCGCGCACAAGATCGGCGCCTACTTCATCGGGCATTCGCCGCCGCCTGTCGGTCCGCTGCACGAACTGTCGCGCACGCGAATCGTCGAGACGATCGCCGAGTCGATGAGCCGGCCGCGCCGCGCGACGATGGCAGCGGCGGCGCTGGCCGGTGCGATCGCGATCGGAGGCGGCGGCGGAGGCATCGGCGGCGGGATCACGATCAATCTCACCGTCAACGTCGTTCAGGGCCTCCAGGGAAGCACAGCCAGCGATGCGCGCAAAGAGTGGGACGGCAACGCGCGCCATCTGGTCGATCTCATCATGCGCGAACTGGACCGTAGGAAACGGACGGATCTGTCGTGACCGTCCCAAGCTCAGGCTCGCCGGTGCGGACTCCTCGATTTACGCTCTACTACACCGGGAAAAATATCACGGCCGAAATCTCCCGGATGTTTGTCTCGCTCGACTACACCGATCACAAAGACGGCACGATGGACGAGCTCGAACTGAAGCTCGAAGATCGCGATCAGAAGTGGCAGGGGCCGTGGTTCCCGGTGCGCGGCGATCTGGTGAACGCGACGATAGGCTATCAGAGCGAGGGGATGCTGCCGTGCGGAGATTTTCAGGTCGATGAGATCACGCTCGACCTGCCGCCGGACACGGTAACGATGAGATGCGTCAGCGCCTACGTCACCGCAGCGATGCGCACCGCGAACAGTGCGGGCTTTGAAAACCAGACTCTCACGCAAATCGCCACGACGATCGCCGCGAAACACGGCCTTCAACTGGTGGACGTTCCGAACCCGCTGAATCTGGCTTTCGAGCGCATCTCGCAGAGGCAGGAAAGCGATCTCGCGTTCCTGCGGCGCCTGGCCAACCGGCATAATTACGACTTCAACGTGCGCGGCGGAAAACTCCAGTTCTTCTCGCGCGGCAATCTGGAGGCGCAGGCGCCGGTCTTCGCGCTGATTCGCGGCGGCGTGGCGGCGCCCATCGCCACCGGCGCGGACGGCGCGCGCGGGATCGTGGTCGGGAAAGCCAGCTTCAAAACCAAGACTCATCAAATCTACAAGGCTTGCCGGGTGAGCTATTTCAACCCCGACACGAAGCAGCTCATCTGGCAGAGCGTCGCCGCCAATCCTCCAGTGCCGAACGGCGACACCTATGTAATTCAGGAGCGGTGCGACAACGGGCAACAGGCATTGCAGATGGCGCACTCCTCACTTCACGAGCACAACCGCTTTCTGACCACCGCGAGCTTCACCATCCCGGGCAACCCGAAGGCGGTCAGCGGGAACACTTTTGAAGTGAGTGGCTTCGGTCAGTTCGACGGGAAGTATATCGTCGATTCCAGTCATCATCGGATGGCGCGCTCCAGTGGCTATTCGACTGAGATCGAAGCGTACAATGTGAATGTGCCGGGCTGAAGATGCGAAAAAAGCCAAGGAAAGCAATTCGGCGGATCGACGGGATCGTGGAGTTGCGTCTGCTCGCGAAGGAAGCCGCGCGCGAGGCCCTGGAGGAGTTTTGCCGATCGCGTCTCGCCGGATTCATCGCGTGCCGCCGGCTTGCGCAGACGGCTCCCGATGAGATTCGCGTCGCCGATCAGCGCGAATATCTGACCGTCGCCGAGACCGCCAGTCGCATCGGCATGAAGCGCCACACGCTTATAACCAGCGTCTCGGAAGGCTATTTCGGAATAGTAGAGGGCGTTCGGCGCGTGGGCCGCCGCCGCGTACTGATCCATTGGCCGACTTTTGAAAGAGTGGTCTTGTCGGGGCAGTTTCCGCGCGCACACAAACGGTGGGGGCGCGCGGCTCGCGCAAGAGAGGCGTTGAAGGCGATGGCGACAATCTTTGACGTGATAGCGGACGCGATCGGCGAGCGGCTGGCGTGGGAGCTGGTCATGAAATTCGGCGGCGCGGAAATATCACCGGGATCGCCGGCCCTGGCGAACCTGGGAGAAGCGGCAACAAAGTTGCTCGGCGCGTTGGACAAGGCCGGCCTGAGCGAGAGCGTCATTCCCGCGCTAACCGAGGATCAGAGCCGCGCCGTCGATCGAGCGCTCGCGCTGCGCGGCCACGGCTTCGGCGTCCCTGAGCTGGTCCACATACTGCGATGCCGGGAAGCGTTCCTATGGGCCGTGCTGTTGGAAGCAGAAGCAGAAGCCATCACGGCGGGAGATGCGGAAGGCTGAGATGGGACGAACGTGACGCCGGCGGCTTGATTCAACGGGCCCGACTTTGCGAAGATCGGCCGGTCCGGGCGAAGCCGCGCGCTGGCGGCGTCGGGTTTGCGCCCCCTTTTCCGGCGCAAGCAGGCGTGCGGGCGGAGCCACGACGAAAGAGGGGAGCATTTCAGGCAAAGTGGCACTCATCGAATGTCCTTCGTGTCATCGGGAAGTGTCGCAAGAGGCAGAGGCATGCCCAGCTTGTGGATACCCCGTCGCGAAAAAAGCGCGTGAGAAAGAGAAGCAGCGGCAGACTCGCACGGGTTGCCTCGGATGCCTGGGTATTCTGGGCGTCCTTATTGTGATCGGCGGGATCGCGAGCATATTTGGTCACGGCGCAGATTCGCAGAAGTCAAGCCCTCTGATCGCCAGCGGGGATGGAGTGATTTCGGGCGACAGTTACTTCGGTTGCACTGATCGGGCGACCTATCAAAAGATCGTGGGGTACGTCGCGGAGAAGGATAGTGACGCCTTCAAGGAAGCGTTGGGCGACGCTCTGCTTACGGGCGGCTGTCGCATGTTTCAGCGCGGCGAGCCGGTCTTCATTTCCGAAACCGGGTTACTCTCCGGCGTCGTTAAGGTGCCGCCGGAAGGGCGACCTTGCGGAATACTGGATCGCGATGGAAGCCGTCGGGCATTGAGAGGCGCCTGGGGGATCGATCCCCCTCGCCGCTTCCAGGACGCGGCCAATTTCATCCTCTCAGAGAGGCGGTTGAAGGCCCTTCGCGGCCTTGTTAAACGGCCTTCAGCGGCCTGATAAAAACAGCGCTGGCAGACCGCTCCCCGCGACCATCGTGATATAAGTTCCGCTAAGGGTGATCGGGCGCAAAGCGGGGTCTGGGATCATTTGAGTGTCGCATTGGGATCATCTGAGTGTCCCGCCACACGCTCGACCCGGAAGATTCGCTCGGCGTCGGGGTTGCGGATCGGGTCGGGCTGACGATTACACGCCGAGTCTCGCCGCCGGATCCTACAACGCGGTGCGCGCCGCGGCATTTGCCCGCTGCGGCTCAGGCGATCGAGAATGGAGTCACGACCAGCACGGGCCGGTTCTACGCCAGCCTGGTGACTCCGGCTCCGACTCCGAGCGCGACCGCGACGCCAGCCGCAACCCCGACGCCGAGCGAATCCTCCGCGCCGAGCGCCACTCCGACCGCGGCCGCGAGTCCGACGCCCACTCCGACTGGCTGCTGTTCGGAAACCGCGAGAGAACCAGCGGGTAGGAAACTGCAATCGTAACGCCCTGAACGTTCAGCGCCTTCAACGCATCGAGATAGGCGTCGACCCCCGCAATCGCCTCGGGCGAAAGGAGTGCCGAGCCCGCATTGCCATTGGCAGCGAGCAACTCGGCGCTGAAGGTAACCGGATCGCGCTGCCCCTGGTCAACGGAATCGAGCACCTTGTTTGCCTGGCCGATCGCATTTTGCAGGTAGGAATAGAGTCCACGGTATGCAGCCGGTATCGCGGGCGACCCGGCGGTCGGCAGGGCGCTCGGCGTCGGCGATGGCAGCGGAGCGACTAAACCAAATCCTTGCGAAGAAACGCATAGTAGCGTGAGCAGAATCCACGACGCAGCCACAGCCGCGATGTTTCCACTCCTCATGAGCGGATCGTAGGCGAGGGAGCGGTGGCGCGGCAACCAAAGGGAGAAGGGCGACGTCCGCCGTTTCCCGCATCGCGAGCAGCATGGTCTCCGGCCCCCGCAACACCGGCTGGAATCCGCAGTGCCGCGACACTACGCTTAGGGGCGTCGCCGACGATGCGGGAAGTATCACAAAAGCCCGAAGCCGCCGCCGAGGCCAGGCGCCCGCGCGAGCCCTGGATAATCCGCACCTACGCCGGCTTCGGTGACGCGCGCCAGGCCAACCAGCGCTTCAGGGAGAATCTCAAGCACGGGCAGCGCGGACTTTCGATCGCGTTCGACCTTCCCACCCAAAACGGCTTTGACCCCGACGCTCCGGTCGGGGCCGGCGAGGCTGGAAAAGCCGGTGTGTCGATTTGCCACTGGCGCGACATGGAGGACCTGTTCGAGGGAATCCCGCTCGGCGAGATCAACACCTCGATGACGATCAACTCGACCGCGCCGTTTATCCTCGCGCTATACCTGGTCCTCGCGGAGCGGAAGGGAGTGCCCTGGACTGCATTGCGCGGCACGACTCAGAACGACCTGTTGAAGGAATTCGTCGCGCGCGGCACGTCGATTTTTCAGCCCGACGTTTCATTGCGCCTTTCGACCGAGCTCATCAAGTTCACCGTCGAGCGAGTTCCCAACTGGAACCCGATCAACTGCTGCGGCTATCACTACATGGAAAGCGGCGCCGGACCGGAGGAGGAAATCGGTTACGCCTTCGGCAACGCGATGCTGATTCTCGACGCGCTGCGCCGCGAACTCGCGCCAGCCGCCTTCGAGCAGACCGTCAAGCGCATCTCGTTCTTCATCAACAGCGGGATCGAGCTGATACCAGAGATTTGTAAGATTCGCGCCTACTTCAAGTTGTGGCCGAAGATTTGCCGCGAACAATACGGGATCGAGGGGGTGCTGTTTCGGGCCGGATGTCAGGTGCGGTCGCTGACGCTCACCGAACAGCAGCCGGAACTCAACATAATCAGGATCGCCTACGAGGCGCTGCCGGTGCTGATCTCGGCCGGCGCCCGCGTCAATGCGCTGCAACTGCCCGGCTTTCGCGAAGCGCTGGCCCTGCCCGATCAGGCCGAACAACTGCTCAGCCTCCGCACCCAGCAAATCCTGATGTACGAAACCGAGCTGACCCGCTACGAGGACATCTTCGAGGGCAGCAGGGTGATCGAGGAGCGCACGCGCGCGACTATGGACAAGGCCGAAGCGATCGCGGGGCGGCTGCGCGAAGCCGGTTACGCGCGGGCAATCTCGATCATCAGCGCGGAACTCACCCGCAGGCTCGCCGAACGGCAGCGGATGCTCGAAGCGGGCGAGATCATACATGTGGGCGTGAATTCCTTCCAGGGGGAGATTGGCCTTGCGCCGCCCGCCGCGAGCCCGGACGGCTCGGACTCGCAGCAGGCGCTCGAGAAGGATCGAATCGAGGCGTTGCGCCGATGGCGCTCTGAATCGCGACCAGCGCACGGTCGCCGGCTCGCGCGAGGCCCTGCAAAAGGCCGCCGCCGTCGGCGGCGGGATCATGGGGCCGACCCTCGATTTGGCGCGTGCGGGCGGCACGGTCGGCGAGTGGACCGAATCGATCGAGCGCGCCACGCGCGGGCGCTACGTCCCGCCGATTCTCGAATCGGCGAGCGGCGTGCCCTTGCTCAATGTGCCCGTGTCGAAGCGCAGGATACGCGTCGCGCTCGGCAAGGCGGGACTCGACGGACATATCAACGCCGTCAAGCTGCTCGCGCTGGCCTGCCGCCAGGCCGGAATGGAGGTCATCCTCGCGGGATTCAAGCAGACGCCGGCGCAGTTGGCCGAGGCTGCGCTTCAGGAAGATGCAGACATCCTCGCGGTCAGCAGCATGGCCGGCGCGCACATGACGATCGCGCGCGAGACGCTCGCGGTGCTGGCCGCGCGCGGCGCGCTCGACGTCAAGGTCGTAATTGGCGGAATAATTCCCGAGCCCGATCGCCAACGCCTGCTGGATCTGGGCGTCAAGGCCGTGTTCTCGCCGAAAGACTCGAACTTCGCCGAGATCATCCGGCGCCTTACCGAATTGTGCGACGATTCCAACGCGCGATGAGACCCGGCGCGGCGATCGGTATCTTTGCGTTCACGGCGCTCGCCGCGATCGCGTCCGGCGCCCTTGCGGCGGAGCCACGACCCTGGCTATGCCGCGACAAGCCGGCCTTCTCGCCGGGAAGCCGATGAGTTACGTGGAAGGCGGAAGCGGCGGCCGCCGCTGGCGAATAATCTTGATGCAGTATCGGCCGGAAGCGCCGCACGACGGATTCGACATTGTCGCTTCGCACGACGCCGCCGGCTCCAGCTCCGGCGAACTCGCGGCAGGGAGTTATTTCGCCGTCGCGATGCATCTGGCGGGCAACGGCCATTGGATCTGTCATCCGTCGGTGCGGCGCATCGAGTCGCCCGACCCCGGCGTCATCACGAGCCTTTGCTTCGGCGCCGAGGACTCAGAGTCGTGCAGCGCGAAGCTCACGGTCAGCGAGGCCGCGAGTTCGCCTGCTGCAAGTGGGGCGACCGGCAGACTTTCGGCGCCATAGTTCTTTCATTTCGGGCCTCGCTTCGCTTCCGGCCCGCGAACGGCAATACCCCGGCACTTTCGCTGTGAAGGAACTTGGGAACGAATTCCACGGTGTACGATCGCTGCCCGGATCGCGGAATTTTCCTGCGGCAGGACAGAAAGCGGAGCGGCAAAGCTGCCCGGAGAACCCGTAAGATTCCGCATACACTCTGACACGATCTTGTGTTAAATTCCTCCCGCTTGTTTAAGGGGGTTGACGGAGCTTCCGGGCGGATTCGAATCCGCTCGCTATGCCGGCCTGGAGCCCGCCGACGTTTGCAGGCGAATCGGGAACATGCGAAAGAACCTGAAAAACGGCCTCACGAGCCTCAGAGGAAGTCACATGAGTGAGCTGACGCATTCGGGCGCGCGGGTTCGCAGCGCCCTTCTTCGATCTGCATTGCTGACCACATTGTCCCTTTTCTTTGCGCCGGCATTGGCGGCTGCCAATGGCGTCGAATACCAGGATACGCAGAAGATCAACTATTTCAGCAACGCGAACGGGATTGGCGGCCATGCCACGGTTCGCATTACCGATCCGCTCGACGCCAACTCTTCCGACTCACAGCCAAAGGTGCTCTGCGCGATGATTTACGTATTCGATACGCATCAGGCGCTGCAGGAATGCTGTGGTTGTCCGGTCACCGCAGACGGCCTGCTGACTCTGGACATCACCACTGATCTCGCTTCGAGCAACGTGTCGCAGAGTTCCTCTACGCCCTCGATTCTGCAGGACGGAGTGATCAGGATCATTTCGACCCTGACCAATGTCAGTGAATTGAACCCACCCCTGAATCTACCCGGCGTCGAATGCGATTTCAGGAGCCGCAGATGCTGCGACGCCTCCGCGTGGAGCCGCCGAGGGAGGCTCCGTGGGCCTTGGAACCGCGAACTTCCAGCCCTGGCCAACCCTGCGCGCCTGGGCGACCCACGTGCAGAATGCCTCCGAGACCGAGGAAGAGTTCGAGGACGTCCCGCCGTCGGCGGTAACGGCAGCTATTGTTGGAGCAGATTCTGTCGACCCCGATGCCTACAATTTGGCTTTGCTGTGCGGCGATATTCAGCAGCTGGGCAGCGGACTGGGAGTATGTACCTGCGGCACCGGCGGGAGCTGATGGAGGCGGCGAGCGGACTCGAACCGCTGCATCGAGGTTTTGCAGACTTCTCTGGCGAACCCGGAAAACCATAGGCTCGCTCGCTCGAGGTCGAGGACCGTCTGCTTCGCTTCCAGCTACGACACCATCGCTCGGCCCTTCGAGTGAAAATTCACGCGTGCCGACCTCGACCGACTCCTCAAAAAAAAGATCGACGCCGGCCCCAGCTTGTTCCGTCTTGCCGCCCAGTGTCATACGTTGCCAAACTTATGAGCCGGAGCACTGAGCGCCAGGTTTCTCTCTGCCTACTGCTGATAGGACTCCGCCGTTCCGCCGGCACCCTGCCCGGTGATGATCGCATAAGCGTAGGGACCGCCATGGGCCTGATCATTTATCACGCCGTAGCTGTTGCCGATGATCACCAGGTTCGGATCTCCGCAACACTCCGCATAAGTGGCCTCGCCGTTGCACAGCACTCCCGGCACCGGGTACAGGAACAGCTCCAGGGAAGCCTGCCCAGCGATGTTGGCGTGGGCCCCGCCGGCCGTCTGGCAGTTTGTCAAGTTATAGGGATCAGCACCCTTCGCAGTATTCAGGTCAGCGTTCGTGCAGAGTGTGCCGTTGCCGCACACGCCGTTGCCACTGGCGCCTTGAGCCTGACCACCGCACACTATGGTCGAGGAGGGTGAATTGATCGTGTTTACCAGTTCCGCGTTCTTGAGACCGGTCGAGAAGGAGTAGCCGCTGAAGAACAGCGTACCTGATGCCGGGCCGGTTTGTGCGTTGGCGGGCACCGTGATGTAGCCGGCACCCGAGGCGTAATCGAATGGCGACGCCGTGATTCCCTTCAGGACGCCGGCGATCGTTTTGGTGATAGCCGCCCTACCAGTCGTCGAGAGGTCGCATCCCTTCTTGCTGGCGATATCTGTTGCGAGCGCTGCCGTGAATTGGCCGATTCCGTAACCGTACGTCGCGTTGGGTATGGCAAGCGGGTAAGCGCCGGTGGTCTGCTGGAACAGGAGATCCACCGTCACGTTGCCGGCTCTTGCCATCGAAGGCAGGAACATGGCCGCCACAAGAACAGCCAAGAAGACCTTTTTCATCGTAAGCTCCTCCCGCTAAATTGAAGCACGCATGACCTTGTTTTTTCGGCGCTCCTATCGGTGGTCTAATAATAGGGAGTGCGGCCACTGTCAATCGAAAAAGAGGCCTGAAGAAGGGGAGGGGTGCGCGGGCTGGATGGACGTTCGCGGGTCGGCCCATAATGAAAGGAGTCCCGCTGACGACCGTGAAGGAATTGATGGGGCGCAAAACGATCCAGATGACCCTTCGTTACGCGCGTCCCGCACCTGGCATCCTCGATGCCGTCCAGCGGCTTAACGCAACTGACATCACTACTGACACCAGACAAGTCGAGCAATCAGAAAATGTGGAGGCGGCGAGCGGATTCGAACCGCTGCATCGAGGTTTTGCAGACCTCTCCCTTAACCACTTGGGTACGCCGCCTCAGGATCAGGATCGCAAGCTTTTCAAAGGCGCGACTTTCGGGCAAGTACCACGACGATCCCAGCCTGGCAGTTGGATCGCCGTGAGCGGCGCCATCGAAGCTCGGGCGGGGTTTGTCGTTCGATCACGGTGCGATCCCGAATCGCGAATCGCGGCCGCAGCGGACCGCGCCGACTTTATTTTATCGCGACTGCGTTGGGCGGCGATGCGATGCCGCCTTCGAGGTTGAGCGGCGCGGAGACCAGCATGAACTCGTAGCGGCGATCCTGCGCGCAATCCTCCGCCAGCGGGTCCAGCACGAACTGCTCGCCGATCGGGAGACCCAGCAGCGGCAGCGTGCGGTAGTGGAGAGCGCCTTCGTCCTTGAAGTCCCACGGCCACGGCTCAACCGCCGGACAATCCGTGCCGACCGCCGCGACGCGATTGTCCCAGAACCACGCGACCAGCTCGCGGCTGCTCTCGATTCCGCACGACTTGAGCCCCTCCAGGGGAGCCATCGCCTGCTTTGCGGCATCGGAGGCCGCCTGATACGCCTGCATCCATCCGGTGCGGATCAGCAGAATCGCGCCCGGCTTGAGCTGCGCGCCCTGTGCTTTCAGTGCGTCCTTCAGATCGCCGAGGCTGTATCGATCGCTGGTCAGCGGCCTGATCGGGCGGCCCTGATCGTTCCGATATTTGAAGGCGTCGATCAGGAGGCCGCGGCCGACGAACTTGTCGGCCCATCTGTGGATGCTGAGCTTCCCGCCCGGCCCGTCCTTGATTTCCTCGGGCTTGACGCCGTTGTAGAACGCGCGATGTGCGACGTGGCCGATATGTGCAAAGCCGTCCCACTGGCTGCCTTCCTGGGTATTGTAGTTGTCGAGCGAATCGTCATGGCCGAGCAGGCCGAAGCGCTCGAAGCTCACGATATTGTGGCGCGCGGGCGCGCGATTGAAGAGCGGCGGCCGCGCGTAGTTGATGTGCGTGTCGAGCCGGAAGACCTTGCCCTTTTGCACCAGTCGGGCCGCCTCGACGACGCCTTCGGCGGTGAGAAAGTTGAGGCATCCAAGCTCGTCGTGGTCTCCGAATACACCCCACGAGGAATCTTCGGGCGCATCTTTGCGGACCGGCAGTTCCGAAAATCGCGGCAGCTTGTCGAAATCGATTTTGGCCATCGCCTTTTTCTCCGAGCCCTGGATTCCCGCCGGATTGAGATCCCGCGCCTCTACGAATCCCATCGAGAGTGGGCGCTCAACTCAAGGAGCGCCCACCAGTGTACTCGCAACAGGCATCCTGCGCTGTCGCCGCTATATGTGATCCGCCTCACCGGCAAACGGCTTGAAAAACCCGGTCTCGAAGAAGTTCTCGCTGCCATCGGCGGCGAACAACACCTTGGAGCCGCCGGAGACCACCGTGAGCGTCAGGTCAACGCCGTGATCGCCTCCGCAGACGTCGGAGCTTGTGTCGATCGTCATGTAGCCGGTGCCGTCGTTATTGACGGAATAGCTCCCGCCGGTTACGGGGGCGTCGAACTGTTCCAAATCGTGGTTGCAGTAGAGGATGCCGCCGGTCACGTGGCCTGCGCCGTCAAGTATCAGCGAGCCGCTGCCGACGACCCGGTGACCGGTACCCTGTTCGCTATGGCCGCCCGAGAAGTTTAAGCCGTAGGTCCCGCTCAAGATCGATGGATTCCGGTTTCCCGGCGGGAGACTGCCGGCGGCGGCTGCGCTTGCGGCGCACAAGAAGGCGGCTATCGCCAAGATATGGACTACTCTTTCCTTATACATCGTTACTCCTCCCGGAACTTTGAAAAGGCGTCGGTCAAACTACCGATGCCGTGGTTCAACTGCTACTCGAAACCGCGTCCCTGGTTGACTCCTGCTTATAATTTATCAAACTCGCCGGCGGCCGGTCCGTCCCCTCCGGTCGGGTAGAAAAGGTTGCTGCCGTCGGTGCTGAGCAGCACTCTCGCACCACCGTTGACTATGCTGATTCGCAGGTCGATGCCGGGTTGGTCGCCGCAGACTTCGGTGTCGGTGTTTATGGTGATAAAGCCAGTGCCATCGTTGTTAACCGTGTAGGCCCCGCCGGTTATGTTGGAGGTGAATTCGCCGCCGTTGTTGCAGTTGACGATGCCGCTGATAACGTTGCCCCGGCCGTCGAACTTGATCGTGCCGCTGCCGACGGCAATGTTGCCGCTACCCTGATCGGCATCACCGCCTGAGAAATTGTAGCCGTAGCTTCCGCTCAAGATCGCCGGGTTCCGGTTTCCGGCAGGCAGACTGGTCGCGTTCGCTACCCCCACGGCACAGACTGAAATGACCATAGCCGCAGCCAATGTACAGATCCCTTTTTCTCTCAACATCTGTTGTATCTCCCGAACTTTGACTAGTACGCCGGTGCCGCTGGCAGAGCCGCCGACGCGTTCGATGACGTTCGCAATGCATCGAGAGTTCACAAGATGGCGCCGTGGCGGTGAGCGGACTCGACACGCGCGCACCGCCTGTCCGCGCGGCGGCATCGGATGCCAGTACCCCGGAACTGGAATGATCGCCTCAACCGATCTCCGCCCGGCGATACATCGTGACAACCGCGGCCCCGCCCAGGCCGAGATTGTGCTGGAGCGCGACCTTCGCGCCCGGCACCTGGCGCTTGTCAGCCTGGCCGCGCAATTGCCAGTTCAGCTCGGCGCACTGCGCCAGTCCCGTCGCTCCCAGCGGATGGCCCTTCGAGATGAGCCCGCCGGACGGGTTCACGACGACCTTGCCGCCGTAGGTGTTCGCGCCTGAGTCCACGAATTCGCCCCCTTTGCCCTCGGCACACAGCCCGAGCGCTTCGTAAGTGATCAGCTCGTTGCACGAGAAACAATCGTGCAACTCGACGACATCGACGTTCTCGGGACCGAGACCGCTTTGCCGGTAAACCTTTTCCGCCGCTGCTTTGGAGAGATCGTAACCGATCATCTTTATGCAGCTCCGATCCGCAAACGTGCTCTGGAAATCAGTCGCCATCGCCATCCCGGCGATCTCGACGGCCTTGGCCGAGAGCCCGTGCTTGCGGACAAAGTCCTCGCTGGCGAGAATCGCCGCGCCGGAGCCGTCCGAGGTCGGGCAGCATTGGAGCTTGGTGAGCGGCTCGTAGACCATCGGGGCCCCGAGGATGTCCTCCAATGAGTACTCATCCTGGAACTGCGAGTAGGGATTGTTCACCGAATGCTTGTGGTTCTTCCAGCCGATCTTCGCGAATTGCAGGGCGGTCGTGCCGTAGCGTTCCATGTGCTCGCGGCCGGCGTTGCCGAACATCTGGGGCGCGCCGGGCGCGGGCTTGAAGCCGCGCAGCTCCACCATCAACTGGAAATGCTTGTCCATCGGGTTGATGCGATCGGTGTACTTGGCGCCGAGCGAGCCCTTCTCCATCTTCTCGAAGCCCAGCGCGAGAGCGCAGTCGCTGATGCCGCCTTCGACCAGTTGCTTGGCCATGAACAGCGCGGTCGAGCCCGTCGAGCAGTTGTTGTTCACGTTGTAGATCGGGATGCCGGTGAGTCCGAGGCCGTAGACGGCGCGCTCACCGCAGGTGGACTCGCCGTAGCAGTAGCCGACCACTGCCTGCTCGATCATCTCATACGGGATTCCGGCGTCGGCGAGCGCCTTGGTGCCCGCCTCTTTGGCCATGTCCGGATAATCCCACGCGCGCGAACCCGGCTTCTCGAACTTGGTCATGCCGACGCCGATGACGTACACTTTTCGTGCCATATTGTATCTCCTGCGCGATCGTTATCTTAAAAAAGCTAGACTTGGCGGGTGTTGTGCACAAGGGCTTTCGATGATCCGGTAGTGTCTTGAATCAGGACGCCACGATGATCGGTCGTGACGATTGTGAATCCGCGGAATGTCCGCGCGTTCAGGCCGCGCGCAGGCTGTCGGAAATGTTCCGATGCGTGGCGGCCAGCGCGGGAACCAGACTGGCGCAGAGTCCGAGCGCGGCCGCGACCATCATGCTTTCGACGAACACTCTCCGGGGCAAGCTCAAAATCGCCACGAGCGGCCCGAGCGCCGCCGAGGCGTACGGGATCATCCGCAGTGCCAGGTACGCGAGGCCGCAACCGATAAGCCCGCCTGCGATCGCCACCAGCGCGCCTTCGGCAACGATGCACGCGACGATCGCGCCGCGCGAGAACCCGATCGCGCGCATCACTCCGATTTCCGGGCGCCGTTCCCGGACCGACATCGCGGTGGTGTTGGCCGCCACCAGCCCGATCGTTACGATCACAATCGCGGCGAGCGCCTTCACGCCGTCGAAGATCACGTGCAGGTTGGCCAGTTGGCCGCGCGCCAGCGCGACTTCCGATTCGGTCTCGGTCTCGGCGGCCGAGTTGGCGAACATGCCGTCGATCTGCGCGATCACGCCGGGCACCGATCGCGAGCTGTCAACTTTTATCCAAAACAGGTGGGCGTAGCCGAGTTCTCCGAGTGACGATTGAAGGTAGTCGCGCCGAAAGAACAACGCGCTCGCCGCGGCCATCCCGCCAAGCGTCCCTACGATGTTGAGTTGAATGTCAACCGGATAGATCGTGCCGCGAAGCATCACCTGGTCGCCGACGCGCCAGCGGTAGCGCTTCATCAGGCCCTTTCCGACCAGGGCCGCGGTGCGAAGCCGGCCGAACTGCTGCGCCGCGGCGTGCGTGATGCCGAAGTCGGGCCACATTTCTTCGATCTGATCGGGGTCAACGGCGACGCTGCGGACCTGATCCTGCGGTCCGAGGTAAGTGCCCATGAAAATGTTCTCGCCGATGACGGCCTCGACCCGGGGAACCGCGCTGATGCGCCGGGTGTAGGAGTCGGGCAGCGGGTAGAAAAAGCCGGCCTTGCCGTGGCAAATCAGCCGGAGCGAATTGGCGGGGTCGCGCAGTATCTGATCCACCACGCCGGGCAGGCTCATGAGGGCGGCGAAGATGAACAGCGAGACCGCGACCGACAGGACCGTGAGGAAGGTGCGCCGCTTGTTGCGCGCAAGATTTTTAAGAATGAGCGGCAGGAATTTCACGGTGAATCAGGCCGGACATGATGCCGTCGCGCGAAACCACGCTGCTTCCGGTCATCATGAAGGCGCAGTCTCATCCGATCACAAACCTCTGAGGAACTCGAGAAGCAGGCGGTTCACCTCGGCGGGACGCTCCTGCTGGATCCAATGTCCGACGCCCGGCAGGAGCGCCTTCTTCCTCAAGGTTCGGCATGGTCTGCTCCGCATTGCGGTAACCGTCGGGCAGCATCGCCATCACCGCGTCGAGGTCGCCGGCCACGAATAGCGACGGCTGCCGCAGCTTCGCGCCATCGAGGAACGCCGTGAGTTCCCAATTGCGATCGAAATTGCGATACCAGTTGATGCCGCCGCGGAAGCCGGTGCGCTTGAACTCGCCCGCGTAGAAGTCGACATCTGCTTCGGTCAGCCATTGCGGGAGTTTGGCGGGAACACTGCCACTGTCGATAAATCGCTCCGACTTGGGAAACAGAAACCGCCATCGCTCGTTCGGCGGCGGGTCACCCGACGCCGAGTAGAGCATCATCGCGACGCTTCTGCGCGGATCCTGCTCGAGTTCGGCCTCCACTTTCCCCGGCTCCTGGAAGTAGAGCTGGTAAAAGTGATAGTCGCCCGCAGCGAGCGCTTTCATCGCCTCAGTGGGACGCATCGGGCCGCGAGCGACGTAGGGCACGCTCAACAAGGCCACGGCGCGAAACAAATCCGGCCGCAGCAGGGCGCAATGCCAGGCGACGGGCGCGCCCCAATCGTGGCCGGCGATCACCGCCGGCTGTCCGCCGAGCGCGTTCACCAATCCGACAATATCACCTGCAAGCTCAAGTATGTTGTACGCCTCGATCGGCGCCGGACAATCGGTCTGGCCGTAGCCGCGCTGATCGGGCGCCACCGCATGGTAACCGGCTTCGGCGAGCGCGCCGATTTGATGGCGCCACGAGTACCACGACTCCGGCCATCCGTGACACATCACGACCAGCGGACCTTCGCCTTGCTCGGCGATATGCATCCGGATGCCGTTGGTGCGGATAATGCGATGGTTCAGTTGCGACATATGCGCTCCTGCGATCGGAAATTGACTGCCTATGATTCTGGTGTACGTGGGATTCGATCGTTTTGCCATGATCGCGCTTTCGACGCTCCCGATGGCTCACTTCGCGTCGCGAAGTGACGCAGAATGTCCCGCGATCGTGATCGCGCCGAGACGGCTTCAGCGGGTGCCTGCTCGCCGAGGCCGCGGTCCTGCGCGACGGAACGCGGTTTAGCCCCGCAAAGATTCTGCGAGTGCATCGAAGCAGCGATCATTGGCGACAAGATGGCTCTGGCCCGCCGCTTGCGTGCAGCAACTCCGTCGATGGCGCGGCGCCGTGATCGTATCAAAGCGGGGGCGGCTGGCCGCTAGAAGGGGGTCAATGTGCAAACTGGCGCCGCGAAAAGGCATCGTCGGCGCCGCGCCACCGTTAGTTCCCGCCTCGCGAGTGTGAACTGCGATCGGTAGCGGCCTTGCGATACCATCGCAAGGCGGTGGAATAATCCTCGTCATCTGGGTAGCCGCCGCGGCAGCGGCAGCGGCAAGGCTGGGCACGCCCAGCGTGACGATCTAATCCTGACTTGGCTGTCCAGTCTGGGTATCCTCTGGTAGGCGCGCTGGACGCCCTAGGCGGAGAGAAGGTCGGTCCCGATCGCCGCTGGGGTCGTTTAGCGAATCTCAGTAGAGTAAAGCGAAAGGAGCACACCAACAGATGCAGGACTTCCTTCTCGTCAATCGGGTAGAGGTCTTGGACCGGGCCGGATGCAGCGCTTGTGGCCGTGGCTTTTCCACGGAGCCAACCGGGGAGAAGGCACTCGTGCTCGGCGTTGCCAATCCGGATCGGGTCTTTTTCTTCTGCAGCCCCTGCGGCGACAACCTGATGGGACACGTAGAATCAGACGAGGCCAGGAAGCGCTATCAATGGGACTGGGCGGTCCCGCTCAGGGCTGCCGGCGGCGCATCAGCAGCCTGATTGACGCGCGGTCGGGCGGCGCGCACCCGCAGGAGGAAAACATGATCAGGTGGCTGATCGTCGGGCTGATCGCAGGATGGCTGACCGGAAAGATCATGCACGGGCGCGGCTACGGCGTCGTGGCGGACATCGTGTTGGGACTGATTGGCGGAGTGATCGGCGGCTGGATCTTCAACGCCCTGGGAGTCGCGGTATACGGGATGATCGGCAGCATCGCGATGTTGACGATCGGTGCCGTCGCATTGGTAGGCACGGTCCACCTGATGCGCGACGCGTAAAGCGCCGCCGCCGGCGCCGCAGTCTCGAAGGGAGATCTCATGGAATTCGGAATACAGATTTTCGGCAAGGACCTTAACGAGCTGCGCGACCTCGCGCAGGCTGCTGAGCAACTCGGGTACGACCTGCTGCTCCTGCCCGATCACATCGTCTATGAGCAGATGGGCGGACAGTACGATCCGCACACCAACTCCTGGGACCAGATGATCGCGCTGGCGATGGTCTTCGAGGCGACCAAAAAGATCCGCGCCGGCCATCTCGTGCTCTGCAATCTCTTCCGCCATCCGGTGATCACGGCGCAGAGCCTGACGACGCTGGATCATCTGAGCGGCGGGCGCCTGGTGGCAGGACTCGGCACCGGATGGACCGAACGGGAGTTCCGGATGACCGGGATTCCGTTCCCGCCGATCGGGCCGCGGCTCAAGATGCTGGACGAGGCGCTGACCGTCATCCGCTCGCTGTGGACCCAGGAACAGACCACCCTTGACGGCGAATTCTACAAGTTGAAGGATGCGATTCTGTGGCCCAAGCCCGTCCAGCGGCCGCATCCGCCGATCCTGCTGGGCGGAAGCGGCCGCGGCCTGCTGCGTATCGCGGGCAAACATGCGGCGATGGTCAATATCATCTCGGAGGTCGGCAGCGCCAGCCGGATCGAGATCAAGAACGTCGCGAAGGCCACCGAGGACGCGTTCAAGGAAAAAGTGCGATACGTTCGCGAGGAAGCCGTGAAGAACGGACGCAAGCCGGACTCGGTCGGGGTAAGCTCGATGCTCGCGGTGGTGATGCTCACTAATTCGCCGCAGGAGGCCGAACCGATGGCGGCGGCGATCGCGCAGGGGATGGGCATGCCGGCGGCGCAGTTGCTGCGCGCGCCGATGGCGCTGGTGGGCACCCCGGAGCAGTGCGTCGCCGAACTGCGGCGGCGAGTCAGGGAATGCGGCGTCTCGCAGTTCATTTTCGCGGGTGCGCTCGATCTGAAAATGATCGAGCGGCTGGCCAAAGAGGTGGTGCCGCACGTCGCCGGCTGATCCGCAATCAGCCGGGCGAAACTGCGTCGCGAGTTCGCCTTGCTCAGAGCTTGCTATCTGGTCCAACTAAGGGAGAAAACGCATGGACCTTCAGCTACGCGGCAAAGCCGCGCTGATTCTCGGCGGGAGCAAGGGTATCGGGAAAGGCGTCGCGTGCGCGCTGGCGCGTGAGGGCGTCGCGGTAGCGCTGATCGCGCGGTCGCAGGATTCGCTCGATCGCACCGTCTCTGAAATCGAGGCCGAGGGCGGGCGCGCGATTGGCGTGGCGGGCGATCTCGCCGACTTGCCGGCGATGGAGCGGGCGGTCGCTTCCGCGCGCCGGCAGATCGGCCCAATCGACATCCTGCTCAACAACTCCGGCGGACCGCCGCCGTCGGGAGTTATCGGAGTCAGCCCGGAGGTCTGGGAGGCGCAGTTTCGGGCGATGGTGCTCTCGCTGTTTCGCGTCACCGAGCTGGTGCTTCCCGAGATGCGCGCGCGCAAATGGGGCCGCATCCTGAATGTCGCATCTACCAGCGTGATCGAACCGATCCCCACCATCGGAATCTCGAACACGCTGCGCAGCGCGATTCTGGGATGGGCCAAGACGCTGGCCGCCGAGACCGCGCGCGACGGAATCACGGTCAACACGCTGCTGCCCGGCGCGATCGCGACCGATCGATCGCTCTCGCTGAGCAAAGCCGCCGCCGAGCGCCAGGGCATCTCCGCCGATGAGGTGCTCAAGAGAACCGCGCAGGCAATCCCGGTCGGACGGCTGGGCACGCCCGAGGAGTTCGGAGCCGTCGCAGCGTTCCTGGCCAGTCCGCTGGCGGCCTACGTCACCGGTTCGCTGATAAGGATCGACGGCGGGTCGATCCGCGCGATCTGAACATCGGCATCTGGCCGCATCGCAGCCGCCGCTCACCTCAGGACGGGCACGCAAGGCGCATCAGTTCGGAAAGCGTCGAGCGCGGCCCGTGCGCGCCCCCCGCTCCTACTTCGCTTGACCAAGAATGAAACATCCGGACGCGGGAGTTTCCAACTGGTTGTTGACTCGGCTCTACTAGAAGTACATAAATTAAACGGAGGGATGGGAATGGCAAACGAGAAGGGCTGGAGCTCTGGGATGTGGTGGATTCTGCTCGTTTTGGCTGTCGTGTCGGCTGTTGCAATCCAAAACTGGCTAGCGCCATTGGTTTACCGCGATTCCGCTAGTCTTCCCGAGTTTCGGAGCCTCGTGGAGGGCTGCGTTCTTGGATGGTTTCTGAGTTGGCGTCCCCTCCGACAATCGCCGCGCATCGCGGAGTGGTGGCGACGGAGCCCGCAGGCGCAACGATGGGTAAGCTACGGAGGGATTGTTGCCGCTATCCTTCTGGGCTATCGCGATCCGCGCGGCTTGCTTGACTCCCTTCTGTTCGTCGTTGGCTGGTCCTATTTCTACGGTCTGCGCTTGGCGCAGCGCGGCGCGTCTGCAACCGTACAGTCGTAGCGGACATGGAAAACATGGCCGAATCAGGACAGCGATTCGAAGCCGGTATCGGTCGGCTTCTCGCTGCCAACCCGATCGATCCGAAGGCCCGCGAATTCATCATCCTCAAGGCTGAGATTTCAGTCGGCAGTGATGAGAAAAACGATTTCGTCATTCGCGACGGTACGGTCTCGCGTCGTCACGCGATCATCAGCTTCAACAAGGGGCGACTCGAAATCAGGGATCTGGGCTCGATGAACGGAACGTTTATAAACGGCCGGCGAGTCGTCGATTCGTCACCGATCGACAAGGGGGACAAGATTCGTTTTGGCGGTGCCGACTTCGTATTGTTGCGCAGCGTCGTGCCCGCGCCAGCGCCGGTCGTCCCGACGAGGGTAGCGGCTGTGCGGGAAGGGCGAACGCCTTCGCACGCGAAGCGGCTCCGAAGCTTCTCGGCCAGGGCTATCGGCGAACTGATTTTGGTGGCTTTCGTCGTAGGCTTCGGAACAGCACAATACCTCGCGTATCTTCTCTATCACGAAGAGAACAAACTTCTCCTGGCAAAGGCTGTGCCTCTACGGGCCGTTCAGATGCAACACAGCTCCACCCCAACCGCTGTATCGCCGGGCAGAACCGAAAAGGGGGAAGTCGGCGGTAGCTCATCACTGGCGACGCCCTCGGCACCACCTGTAGTGTACGATCCAACTTTATCAGCGCCGTCTGGATCCAGTGCGATATCAAAGATCGTTTCCGCAGCGCTCTCCTTGACGCGATTGGTCCCTGGTAGTGGACAGCAGGCTGGTGAACAGGGTCGTAACTTCACGCTGCCCGACCTCCAAGGCAAATCCGTGTCGTTGTCAAGTTTTCGTGGCAGATTGGTTCTTCTTAGCTTCTGGGCTACTTGGTGCGGAGCCTGCCGCAGCGAAATGCCGTCGCTGGAAAACCTGTACAAGAATTTTCACAACGACCACTTCGTAGTTCTGACCGTGAGTGTGGATCAGCAGGGCCTTACGGCGGTGCAGCCGTTTCTTCAGCGGACCGGATACGATTTCCCCGTGCTTTTGGATCAAGGCAACGAAGTGAGCACCGCATATCGTGTGCAGGGCATTCCAGCCGCATTCATCATTGACGGCACGGGACGAATCGTGTGGAACTGTGCCGGGAGCATAGACTGGTCAAGCAATGACTTGCGAGATGTAATTGAAAATTTGATGCCGCTTGCATAGATGGGCGCGTAACTAACACGCGCTTTTGAGCCGCCGCTCACCTCACGACGAAAGTGCAAGGCGCATCAGTTCGGAAAGCGAGGAGATCTTCTCAACGCCGAGCGCGGCCCCGGCCAGCGCCTTCGCGCCCGGCTTGCCGAGCACCGGCGATGCCATCGCCATGAACTTGCGCTCGAGCTTCGATGCGCTGCGCCGCGAGATCGGCGGCTGGCTCGCCGGAGTCGGATTCCGCCTCGAAGCGGCGGCCCTTCGAGCTGACGATTATCCGCGCGCGAGTCTGAGGAGTCTTTTCCACCCCGACGATCCGGACCCGTTTGCGCAGTGCCACCAGCTCGGGATTGGTAACGCGGGCCTCGCTGAAGGTGGCGAGATCGCTGGTGTCCTCGCCGCGCAGCGCCATCGCGGCGGTAGAGCGCAAGCTGAACTTGCCCTCGAGGCCGGTAACCGGCTCCTGGATGTTGCACACCTTCAGTGCGCCGCGCGCGACCCGAACCTCGACATCGTCGATCTCTGCGGGGTCGAGATGATGCTCGGCTTGAAGCTCGGCGGCCGCATTGATTGGCGCGTGGGTCAGGTAACACGAAGCATGGTACTTGAACAGCGTATCGCGAATCAGAAAGCGGCCGGCGAATTTTTCGATCGTATCGCGCGACCGAGCCCGGCCCGCGTGGGTCGCCGCGAACCCCTGGTCGGTCTCGATGATCGCCGGGTTCGAGGTGAAGCCTCCGCGCGCCGCGAGAGCGCTCAGCAGGCCGTTCGACGCGGCGCGGCCGGCATGGAGCGGCTTCGCCATCGTGCCGAACCCCGACTTCAGACCGGCTGCCTGCGTGCCCGCGAGTCCGAGCGCGCGGAGCCATCCGTCCTCGTCGAGACCGAGCAGATGGGCGCACGCCGCGGCAGCGCCGAACGTGCCGACGGTGCCGGTCGAATGAAATCCGATCGCGTAATGTTCGCCGCCCAGCAGCGTGCCGAGGCGGCATTCCAGCTCGACTCCGGCGATCAAGGCTTCGAGGGCGGCGCGGCCGTTGGCGCCCACGGTCTCGCCCAATGCGAGGATCGCCGGGATGACCGGAACCGACGGATGGCCGCTCATCGCCATGTGCGTGTCGTCGAAATCGAGCGCGTGTCCGGACGCGCCGTTCACGAGCGCGGCCGACAGTCGCGAGGCGCGCTCGATGCGCCCGATGAGGCTTGCCTCCGGCGAACGCTCGCTCCTGACAATCTCGGTCACGAGGATCTCGCTCAGCGGCTCTCGCGAGCCGGCGAGGGCGCATCCGAGAAAATCGAGCATGCACTGGCGCGCAGCCTCGCGAGCGTCGTCCGGCGTGTCGTCCCATCGGATGCCGCGAACGGCTCGAACCAGCGCGAGCGTCGCGCCCGCGCCGTCTTTGTCTTGGTCTTGAAGATTCATGCTGTCAGGCTCCGTCGAAACGGGTCTAAACGCTGCCCCGAATCTTCCCCTCTCCTGAAGGGAGAGGGGTCAGGGGTGAGGTGCCCCGTCAGTTCATTCAAATACGCGAATCGGCAAGTCTGTGCTAGGAAGATGAGCATGGCAGATCCCGACTTCACTCAATTCGAGCTCGT
This sequence comes from uncultured delta proteobacterium, assembly GCA_963830715.1. Classification (GTDB taxonomy): domain Bacteria; phylum Desulfobacterota; class Binatia; order Binatales; family Binataceae; genus CAVVMA01. The sequence continues at coordinate 24,808 of CAWHNS010000010.1, read as the reverse complement.
CGCCAAGGGCCATCAGTTCGAGGACTTCAGCGAGGGGCAGGTCTTCGAGCACCACTGGGGGCGGACGATCAACGCCGGCGACAATTCGCTCTTCACCACCGCGACGCTGGCGCATTGCCCGCTCTACTTCAACGCCGAATACGCGCGCGCGCACGGCCATCCCGACGTGGTGGTAAGTCCGATGCTGGTGGCGTGCATCGTGGTGGGAATCTCGGTCGAGGACTTGAGCGAAGGCGGCGGACCCTTCCTGGGCATCAATGATCTGAAGTTCCATCGCCCGGTCTATCCCGGCGACACGCTGAGCGCGCGCAGCACCGTCGTCTCGAAGCGCGAGTCGCAGAGCCGCGCCGGTTTCGGGATAGTCACCTGGCGCACCGAGGCGCGCAATCAGCGCGACGAGCTGGTGCTCAGCTACGAGCGCACCAATCTGGTCGCCAAGCGCAGAGGAGTTCGCACATGAGCGGTTACATGACCGAGGAGCGCGAGTTGATTCAGCGAACCGCGCGCGAATTCGCGATGAACGAAGTGCTGCCGATCGCGAACAAGCTGGATCCCGAGCAGGGCGATATCCCGATGGACCTGCGCGACAAGCTCGCGCAGCAGGGCTATTTCGGCATCCTGATTCCCGAGCAATACGGCGGGCTCGGCATGGGCGCGTTCGAGTACGTGCTGATCACCGAGGAACTCGCGCGCGCGTGGATGAGCGTCGCGAGCATCATCGCGCGCGGCAACGGCCTCGGCGGCGGCTTCACCGGCAAACAGCGCGCGGAATATCTGCCCCGGATGGCGCGCGGAGAGTTTCTCGGCGCGGCGGCGCTGTCCGAGCCGGACGCAGGATCCGATCTCGCCAACGTCTCGTGCCGCGCCACGCGCGAGGGCGACGGATGGGTCCTCAATGGAACCAAGACCTGGTGCACCTTCGCCGACGGCGCGGATTTCATCTCGGTGCTCGCGCGCACGAAGCAGCCCTCGGACCCGCGCCGGCGCCACGAAGGCATCAGCCAGTTCCTGGTGCTGAAGGAGCGCGGCAAATTTCCACCGGGCCTGACCGGCGCGCCGATTCGCAAAATCGGCTACTTCGGCTGGAAAACCTGGGAGCTCCACTTCGACGATTTTCACCTCCCTGCCGACGCGTTGCTGGGCCGCGAGCGCGAGGATCGCGGCGAAGGCAAGGGATTCTACGGCGCGGTGAGCGGACTCGAAGTCGCGCGCGTTCACACCGCGGCCCGCGCGATCGGACTTGCCCGCGGCGGCCTCGAAGACGCGCTGGTCTATGCGCAGCGGCGCGTTCAGTTCGGCCGCCCGATCGGCCAATTCCAGGCGATCCGCTTCAAGCTGGCCGAGATGGCCACCGAGATCGAAGCCGCCCGCCAGCTCACCCATTTCGTCGCCAACGAGTGCGACAGCCGTCGCCGATGCGACAAGGAAGCGTCGATGGCCAAGCTGTTCGCCTCCGAGATGGCCGAGCGGGTCACCTCGCAGGCGCTGCAAATCCACGGCGGCTACGGATACACGAAGGACCTGCCGCTCGAACGCTATTGGCGTGACGCGCGGCTGACGAAAATCTTCGAGGGCACCTCCGAGATTCAGATGCGAATCATCTCCGATCGCCTGCTGCCCAAGGGAGTGCGCGAATGAGTACCGCGGTTTCCAGACTCACCGGCAGGGGCAACTACTTCGAGGACTTCGAGGTCGGCGCGAAGCTCAGACACGCGCGCGGAACGACGATCGGCGAAGTCGAAAACCAGATGCTGACCAAGCTGGTGCTCAACACCGCCGACGGCCATTACAATGAGCATCGGATGCAGGGCACGAATTTCGGCCGCCGGCTCGTATTCGGGCTGATTACCGGCTCGGTATGTATCGGTCTCGCCACGCAGGACACCGGCGAGAATGCGCTGGCCGAACTCGCGCTCGACAAGATCCGCTTCACCTCGCCCGTCTTCCATGGCGATACGCTCTACGCGTACAGCGAAGTGCTGGAGGCGCACGACGCCGATCGCGATGACGCCGGCGTGGTGCGCTTCAGGCATTGGGGGACCAAGCAGGATGGCAGCGTGGTCTTCGAGGGCGAGCGCACGGTATTGATCAAACGCCGCAGCCATTGGGGGAACCGATGAAGCCGCGAACCGGTCCGCTCAGCGACGTGCGAATTCTCGACCTGACCCAGGCGCTCGCGGGACCGTACGGCACCGCGATACTGGCCGACCTGGGCGCTGACGTTATCAAGATCGAGCCGCCGCGCGGAGACATGGCGCGCGCGGTGGCCCCGTTGCCGAAGGATTACGCGCCGGTCGGCTCGCACGAGCCCGCCGGATGCGACTACGGCGGCTACTTCGCCAGTATCAATCGCAACAAGCGGAGCGTCGTGCTCGATGTTCAGAAGCCGGACGATCGCGAGCGCTTCCTGAAGCTCGCGGAGAAGGCCGACGCGGTCGTCGAAAACTCGCGGGTCGGCGTGATGGATCGGCTCGGAGTCGGGTACGAGGCGCTTCGCGAGCGTAACCGGCGAATCGTTTATGCCGCGATCAGGGGGTTCGGCGATCCGCGAACCGGCCGCAGCCCGTACGCGGAATGGCCCGCCTTCGACGTGGTCGCGCAGTGCATGGGCGGCCTGGTCGGAATCACCGGGCCGGCCGGCGACTCGGGATTTCCCAACGGCGCGAGCGTCGGTGACATCTTCCCCGGCACGCTGATGGCGCTCGGCGTGGTATCGGCTATCCACGAGGCGCGGCGGACCGGAGAGGGGCAGTTCGTGGACGTCGCGATGTACGACGCGATGCTCTCGCTCTGCGAGACGATCGTCTGCAACTACTCGCTAGCCGGAAGAGTCCTCGGTCCGCGCGGCAAGGGACATCCCAACCTCTGTCCGTTCGACGTTTTCGAAACGAGCGACGGCGCGGTGTCGATCGCGGCGCCGAACGATAATCATTGGGCGCTGCTATGCGAGATAATCGGGCGGCCGGAATTGATCAAAGATGATCGCACGCGCACCAATCCGCGCCGTGCGGCGAACCGGGCTTTCGTCACCGAAGTGCTGCAAGGATGGACGAAGACGCGAACCAAGTCTGAGGTCGTAGGCTTGCTCGGCGGGAAGATCCCGGTTGGGCCGGCAAACACCGCCGCTGAGATCTTCGCCGACCCTCACGTCGCGGCGCGCGCGATGCTGGCGGAGATCGAGTTGCCGGGCGCCAACGGCCGGATGAAGATCGCCGGCACGCCGATCAAGTTTTCCCGGACCGCGGCCGGAGTTTACCGCCGTCCGCCGCTGCTCGGCGAGCATACCGATGAGGTCCTCGCCGAAGCCGGAATTCCCGGACCATCAAAGGAGAAGCCATGACGATTCGGCTGAGACGCTCCGAGCTTTCGACCCCCGCCTCGAATCCGAAGATGATCGAAAAGGCGATGGCGACCCCGGCCGACCTGGTGTTCCTGGACCTGGAGGACGCGGTCGCGCCGTCGCAGAAAGAGGCCGCGCGCAAGAACGCGATCGCGGCGCTCAACGATCTCGATTGGGGCAAGAAAGTCCGCGCCGTGCGCGTCAACGGCGCCGATACCCAGTGGGCGCACGACGATGTGGTCCAGTTGGTCGAAGGCGCCGGCGCCCGGCTCGACGTGATGATCGTGCCCAAACCCAAGGCTCCGCGCGACGTCTGGTTTTTCGATACGCTGCTCACCCAGCTCGAAATGAAGCTTCATCTGAAGAATCGAATCGGGATCGAAGCGCTGATCGAGGAGAGCGCGGCGCTCGCCCGGGTCGAAGATATCGCCGGATGCTGCCCGCGGCTCGAAGCGCTGATCCTCGGTTTCGGAGACCTGTCCGCGAGCCAGGGGATGCGCTTCGGGGTCGCGACCGACCCGGCAAATCGCTATCCCGGCGACCTGTGGCATCACGCGCGCGTCCGCATGATCACCGCATGCCGCGCCAACGGCATCGACGCGATCGACGGTCCATTCGGCAACTTCCGCGACGCCGACGGCTATCGGCGCGAATCAACCTGGGCCGCGACATTGGGCGCAGTCGGCAAATGGGCGATTCATCCGAGCCAGATCGAAATCGCCAACGACGTCTTCGCGCCAACCCCGCATGAGATCGAGAACGCCCGCAAAATGCGCGATGCCTACGAAGCCGCCACCCGCGAAGGCGCAGGCGCATCAGGCGCCGGCGGGATGCTCGTCAACGCGGTCGCAGTGAGGATCTTCGAGGGCATCCTGGAACGGGCGCGCCTCACGGGTCGGGCGTGACCGCCGCGGGAAAAATGCCCTAGGCCACCCGGCACTGCAGCGACCGGCCTGCATGATTAGTTGTTACTCTGGAGCCAGGGGGTTCCTAAACGACGCGCCCCGCGACGAAATTGTCAACAATCCTCGAATAAGTCTCTTCGCGTACTTCATAGAAATTGAACAGTATGAACAGCGGTGCGCAAATCTCTTTGACAATTTCAACCAAACCAGACTCGATCTTCGATAACGGCGTGAGAACTTGAGCGCTCGACTCATCTTCTGATGTTGCGTAGTTTTCTTCCCTATCGAATCCCAGGCGGCCAACCCAAGTCAGGGTTCGACCTTTCAGGCCGCCGTGGCGTATTGCGATTTGGACGGCCTGGGTAGGCGTGATGTTCAACTGCGCGTACAATCGGGCGCAATACAGAAGCGCTTCGGTGACTTGGACAATCCGAGTATTGATGAACAGTAAGCCCCGTTCAGGTTGGCGGTCGTCCTCGAAAAGGTCTCGAATCAAATAGAAGTCTCCGTCCCTGCGCAGGCTCCAATAGTCGAATGATTCGTTATGGTCACTTCCGGTGCCGATCTCCGCGACAACACCTTCTGTGGTAGGTCGGGGGCGATATTCAGCTCGCGTCATCACAACGCCAATAGGCCAACCGAAGGTGTGGATTGCTGCCTTGGATGCGGCGTCGAGGAGTTCCCGCTGGACGAACTTCGGCTTTGGCTTCGCCAGCGTGAACTTTAGCTCCATGAAGCCCTTCTTGCCCGATTTTGAAAACCCGATCTGGGCGTTTGCCGCAGTCTCCCTGAACCAATCGGTATCAAGGGCTGTGGCCGAACCGGTCGAAGTGTCAGTGGCCAGTATGGCTCTGGCGGCGGCGAACCCTCTTTACGAGTTCGCTACGAAAACCGGCTAGATCATCGGGGGTCCAGAACAGAACGTCGTAGCCGCTGAGGTCAAAATGAATTTTTGGTCCGCTCGGCTTTCGTTCGGGATGGTCCGCGTTGTGATCTGCCCGTGAAGTCAGAATCAGGTTGCGGAATTTGTTCGACGCCCATTGCGTAGCCGACCTCTAGGTAACAGTTGGGACGTTCATTGGTTAGATCGGCAATGATTATGTCGGAGGACTCGATGAGCTGAATGATCTCACTCTTCAGCAAGCCGCCTTGATTGTGCTTGTCAATCCTCTTCGCCTCCAGCCCGCAAGTCTCAAGCGCCGGCACAATTGCCTCTTTGCAGACGGCGTCTAGTTCAGGATTACCGATCTGCACTATGATAAACGCTGTAGCCATTTCGTTCCCTATTTAGATTGCTACCACCCTTCGGCTCCGCTGGTGCTGCCCCGGTCGGCGGCAACGCGATCTCCGCCCGCCGAGCCAACCAATGTGGCGGGGCCGCGCGCGCACGATAAGCCGCAGTTGCATTCTGTCGGACTTGCAGATTGCCAACGCCGGGTGTATCTGCCCTTCCGCCGCCGCACTCGACATTACAGGGGCCGAGCTGTGAATGGCTACTAACAGGAGCCTCTAAAACGGGATGTCTTCGTCGTCCATCGGGGGAGGCGGTTCGCCCGCCGCCATCGTCGGGGGCTCTTCAGGCCCGCCGGCGCCCGGTCTTCCGCCGAGGAACTGGACGCGCTGCGCTACGATCTCCGAGATGTAGCGCTTGCCGCTGCCGTCCTTGGCCTCGTACGAGCGGTTCGAGATCCGTCCCTCGATATAGACCTGGCGTCCCTTCTTCAGATACTGGCCGCAGAGTTCGGCCTGCTTGCCCCATACCACGATATTGTGCCAGTCGGTGCGTTCCTGCTTGGTCCCGCTTTTGTCGGTGAACGAATCGCTCGTCGCGACCGTGAAAGTTGCCTTCGCCTGACCCGAAGGAAGATAGCGGACTTCGGGATCGCGCCCCAGGTTTCCGATCAGAATCGCCTTGTTGACTGCCATCGCTTGCGCCCTGCTTGCGATAACTAACCCCACCGCATCGCGGACGCAAGCCGCTTGCGCTACAGAAGTTTTTCCAGTTCCTGGACCGTCAGTCCGGCTTGCTTCAGAATCGCATTCAGCGTGCCTTTGGGAACGGTTCTTCCAGCGTGCATCGGAATGGTTAACGCCTTCTTGTCCGTCTCACGATAGAGCGCGAGATGGCTTCCCTTCTGGCGAAAGCGTCTGAAGCCGGCACGCTCCAACGCCCGGACCAACGCTCTCGGGCTGAGGGCGGGCAGTTTAGTCACGCTAGAGCGCGACGTTGACCGTCGTGCTCAGGACGGGGTGACGTTCTTCTTCGGGCACCGGTAAGTGGTGCGCCCTGAGATTTTCCACATGCAGCGCGATGGCTTCGCGCGCTCGCGCCGTGGCCTCCTGGACTGTGCGGCCGTAGGAGATACAGCCGGAAAGCGAGGGAACAAGGACCGTGTAGCCGCCCTCCTCTTCGGGTATCAGCGTTACCTGATAGGAATGCAGTTTCTTTCGCATCGGCGCGTACCCAGTTGAGTATGAGCCGGACGGCTCTTCTGTCAAGGTCGGCAGAAAGCGCGCTTTCCCCTTGATTTTCGGGCCCATATAATCGGTGTGGGGAGTGTGGGGCAGGTTTGAGAGATGGCCACCGACAATAGCAGCAGGTCTCTGGCAGGCTCGGTGCGAATTGCCGCGCTTGGCGGGCTCGGAGAAATCGGGCTCAACCTGATGGTGGTCGAATGCGGGGGGCAGGCGCTGGTAGTCGATGCGGGCGTGATGTTCGGCCACGACCCGACGCTCGGCGGTATCGTTGCGCCCGACCTTGCGCACCTCGAGCGCAGCCGCCAGCGGATGCTGGGCGTAATCGTCACGCACGCCCACGAGGACCATCTCGGCGGATTGCCGCGCCTGCTGCGACGCTTCCCGATGCCGGTCTTCGGCAGCGAAGTGACGCTCGCCTTCGCCCGCCGGCGCCTTCACGAGGCGGGACTGGCCGAAGCGCCCGACCTGCGCGTGATCTCGCCGCGCCGGCCAATCGAGCTGGGACCCTTCATCGTCGAGCCGATTCGCGTCACGCATTCCACGCCCGATTCCTGCGCGCTCGCGATCAGGACGCCGGCCGGACTGATCGTGCATACCGGCGACTTCAAGATCGATCCGGCGCCGGTCAACGGCCTGCACTTCGATCGCGAGCGCTTTGAGCAGCTCGGCGAGGAGGGGGTTGCGCTGCTGCTCTCGGATTCGACCAACGTCGAGCGGCCGGGCCGCTCCGGATCCGAAAGCTCGCTGATGCCGACGCTGCGCGAGATCGTCCGGCGCACCAGCGGCAAGTTTTTTCTCTCCGCCTTCTCCTCGCATCTCCATCGAATCCGCCAGGTGGCCGAAGTCTCCCGCGAGGTGGGACGCCACGTCGCGCCGCTGGGGCGTCGGATGGCCGAGAGCACGCGCCTCGGAATCGAGCTCGGGCAACTGAACTTTCCTGCCGGGGACATTTGTCGATCGGGGTGAGGCGGACTTTATCGAGTCGCGCCGCCTGACCTTCCTGGTAAGCGGCAGCCAGGGCGAGCCGCTCTCGGCGCTGGTCAGAATCGCGACCGATTCTCATCCGCGAGTGCATGTCGAAACCGGCGATACGGTCGTGCTCTCCTCGCGGTTTATTCCGGGCAACGAGCGCACGATTCACGCGCTGATCAATCATCTATACAAGCGCGGCGCACAGGTCTTTTACGAGACCGTCGCGCCGGTCCACGTCTCCGGCCACGCCAGCCGCGACGAACTGGCCGAGATGATCCGCCTGGTGCGGCCGCGGTACTTCGTTCCGATCCACGGCGAATACCGTCATCTGGCGCGTCACGTCGCGCTGGCGATCGAAGCCGGCGTTCCCGAACGCAACTGTTTCCTGCTCGAAGATGGAGACACGCTCGTGCTGGCCGAGGGGGGTGCGCGGCGCGGACAGGAAGTCGAGGTGGGGCGGGTCGCGATCGAGGACGCCGACGCCGATGCCGACGTCCTGAAGGAACGGCGGGCACTAGCGCGTCAGGGGACGGTGCTGGCGGTGATCGCGATCTCGCGGACCGGCGAGATAATCGCGGGGCCTGATCTGATTTCCCGGGGCGTCGTCAGCGGCGACGGCAACTCGGCGCTGATCCGGGGAGCGCAGGCCGGGCTGAAGCAGCGGCTGGCCGAACTTGACGGGCTCGTCCGCGCCGACCGCACGGCACTTGAGGCGGAGTTGGTGCGCACGCTCAGCGACTATTTCCGGGACGAGCTCGGAACTCATCCGCTGGTCGTGCCGTGCGTGATGAGGGCTGGTGTGGGGTAGCCGCCATAGCCCGCGAAGCCAAAATCGCCGCGCAAGCTCCGACCGCAGCGCTCGAGCCGATCGAGACGCAAGGCAGTATCTTCCGCGAACTCGGGGCGCTCAGCCTGATCGCGTTCTCGGCCTTCGCGTTGCTGAGCCTCGTCTCGCTCGATCTCGGCCGCCAGCCCAACTTCGGCGGACCGATCGGCGGCGAGCTCGCCGCCTGGCTGCGATTCGTCCTGGGTCATCCGTCGTACCTGCTGGTCGCGCTGGTCGTGGTGCTTGGCCGGCGCATCTGGAGCGGCGCGCGATTTCCGGCGCTCGCGCGCGAGGCCGCAGGCGGCGCTCTGCTGGTTGTCACGATAGCGATCGCGGTGTCGCTCGGCGGCGGCGGCGCATCGCGGATCGGCGCGGGTATGGCCGGTAATCTGCTGGCCGCGCTTCTGCTCGGGTATCTGAATCTCGGTGGAAGTTACCTGGTCGTGATTCTCGGCCTGACCTGCGCGCTCGCGCTGATGTTCGGCCGCGCGCCGACCGATCTATTTTCGCTGGCCGCCGATGCCGTGCCGTTTCTGCGCCGCCCGGATTCAGCCCGGCTCGATCGTTACCAGGAGGCGCAGACCGCGATTCTCTCGCATGACGGAGCCACGGCTGCGGACGGAAACGCGCAGGCGCCGTTCGTGCGGCGAATTGCCGAGCGGCTTTCCGCCGACAAGGCGAGCCGCTATCCGGCGAAGCCGCGCAGCAAGGGCGGCTGGAAACTGCCGACGCTGGATCTGCTCGAAAGTCCCCCTCCCGGCCACACCGAGATTGACGAAGGATTGCTGGAAAAAGGCGCAACCGTCCTCGAGCAGAAGCTCGGCGACTTCGGCGTCGTCGGACGCGTCACCGAAGTGCAGCCCGGACCGGTGGTTACGATGTACAAGTTCGAGCCCGGGTCGGGAATCAAGGTCAGCCAGATCGTGAACCTGGCCGACGATCTCTCGATGGCGTTGCGGGCGGCGGCGGTCAGAATCCAGGCGCCGGTGCCCGGCGAGGCGGTGGTCGGAATCGAGGTGCCAAACCGCAGGCGCGAGAAGGTCTGCTTGCGCGAGATTGTCGAGGCGAACGAGTTCCAGACGCTCGCGGCTCAGAGCCAGCTCACGATCGCGCTCGGCAAGGACATTGTGGGCAGGCCGGTCGCGGCCGATCTGGCCCGCATGCCCCATCTGCTGATCGCGGGCGCCACCGGAACCGGCAAGTCGGTGTCGATCCACACCATGATCGCCTCGATCCTCTTCAACGCGACCGCCGACGACGTGCGTTTCATCCTGATCGATCCGAAGATGCTCGAGCTGTCGGTCTACGAGAATATCCCGCATCTGCTGGTGCCGGTGGTGGTGGATCCCGAGAAGGCGGCTGCGGCGCTCCTGTGGGCGACCCAGGAGATGGAAGAGCGGTATCGGATGATGCGCGACCTCGGCGTGCGCAATATCGACGGCTACAACAAGGCGCTCGGCAGCAACGCGGTGGTGGAACTCAAGGCCGCGAACCAGGTATCGGCGCCGGAGACCGCCGAGCCGCCGCCTGCGCCGATCGAGCATCGCAAGCTCCCCAAGATCGTCATCGTGATCGACGAGCTCGCCGATTTGCTGCTCTCGGAGGGCAAAACCGTCGAGCGCGACATAACGCGGCTGGCGCAGAAGGCGCGCGCCGCCGGAATCCATCTGATCCTGGCCACGCAGCGGCCCTCGGTTGACGTGATCACGGGGCTGATCAAGGCCAATCTGCCGGCCAGGATCTCGCTACAGGTGACCTCGCGGGTCGATTCGCGCACTATCCTCGATTCGATCGGCGCGGAGCGGCTGCTCGGCGCCGGCGACATGCTGTTTTTGCCGCCCGGCAGCGCCAAGCTGCGCAGGCTCCACGGCCCGTTCGTTTCCGAGGCGGAAATTCGCGGCGTGGTCGCTTTCCTCCGCGAACAGGGCGCGCCGGATTACAGGATGGAGATCCTGGAGACCAAGCCGCCGTCCGGCGACGACGATGACGGCGCGGGCGGCGAGAAGGACGAGATGTACGATGAGGCGGTGCGGATCGTGATCGAGACCAATCAGGCCTCGATCTCTATGATCCAGCGCCGGCTCAGGATTGGCTACAACCGGGCGGCCCGGATGGTCGAGCAGATGGAGCGCGAAGGACTGGTGTCGCCGCCCGACGGCGCACGTCCCCGCGAGGTCCGCGGCCTGCGCTCCGCGCATTAGGCCCTGCTATAATCTCGAAACGACTCGTTCGATGAAACGCGCGGCAGGCTCGCGCGTCTAAATCAAAGGTTGAAGTGAAAACGAAGAACGCGCTCCGATGCGTGGGGATGCTGCTGTGCGCGGGATGGCTCGCGATCGCGGCTGTCGGCCTGGCGGCCGGGAACGAATCGCCCGGCGTTCCGGATGAGGGAAGCGCCAGCCTAAATGCGATCGTGCAGCGCCTCCAGCGTCACTATCACGACACCGCGTCATTCTCCGCGAAGTTCAAGGAGCAGGTGGTGAGCGCAAGCGGCGCGAGGCGCGATCGCGAAGGAACGATCGAGTATCGCAAGCCGGGCCGTCTGCGATGGGATTTCGCGCCGCCGCAGAGTGAAACGATCGTTAGCGATGGAACCACGGTTTACGTCTATGACCCCGACCTCAATCAGGTGATCGAGACGCCGCTGGCGCGAGCGTTCAGGAACTCCGCGCCGGCGGCGCTGTTGCTCGGGATGGGCGACCTGGAACGCGACTTCGTTGCCTCGCTGCCTGCTGAGCCTCCGAAAGACGACCTGCTCCATCTGGCGCTCAAGGCCAGGGCCGACGGCACGCGCGTCGCGCTCGGACTCGATCCCAAAACCTGCAACGTGCGGGCGCTTGCGGTGTCCGACGATCTTGGCAACGTCACCACGATCACTTTCAGCGATATTCGCACCAATATCGGCCTCGATGACGCGCTGTTCAGCTTCAAAGTACCCGCCGGAGCCGATGTCGTGACGCCTCCCGGCGCTCCGAATTAAGGTGGTGCTCCACCTCATTGCGCCGCTTGATGCCGACGAGTAGAGATATATGCCCGCTGGCGGAAGACCGATGGAACGAGTCCACCTCCTGACCCTGGGCTGCCCCAAGAATCTGGTCGATAGCGAGCTGATGCTCGGCGGCCTGGGGGCCGCCGGCTATGCGATCACGCTCGACCCGTCGGAAGCCGACGTGCTCGTGGTGAACACCTGCGCGTTTATTGAGGCGGCCAAGAAGGAATCGATCGACGCGATTCTGGAGGCGGCTGCACTCAAGGCGGCTCGCCCGGCCGGCGGCTGGTAGTCGCCGGATGCCTGGCGCAGCGCTATGGCGCCGAGCTTCGAGGCCTCCTGCCTGAGGTGGACGTCTTCGTCGGCACCGGCAACTTCCTCGATCTCCCCGACCTGCTGCGTGCGACCGAGGCTCCCGAGCTCCAGCCCATACCATATCCCGGCGCGGCGCATCTGCTGCCCGGGTTGGACGCGCCGCGGGTCAGGACGGGCGAAGTTTTCTCCGCCTACCTCAAGATTTCCGAAGGATGCAATCACAAGTGCTCGTTCTGCATCATCCCGAAGATCCGCGGGCTCCATCAGAGCAGGCCACCGCATGACCTCGTGGCGGAGGCGCGCCAGATTGCCGAAAGCGGGGTGAGGGAACTGAACCTCATCGCGCAGGATTTGACCGCATATGGACGCGATCTCCGGCCGGCGACCTCGCTGGCAGCGCTGTTGCATGAGCTGTCGGAGATCGAAGAGCTGAGATGGATTCGCCTGCTCTACTGCTACCCGAATTTCATCAGCGACGAGCTGCTGGGGGTGATTGCGGAACTGCCAAACGTGGTTAAATATATTGACATGCCGCTGCAGCATGCCGATGACGGGATGCTGCGTGCGATGCGGCGCGAGCGCTCCGCTACGGCTCTCAGGAAGCTCCTTGACAGGATCCGCGACCGGATCCCTGACCTGAGTTTGCGCACCTCGTTCATCGTCGGATTTCCCGGCGAGAGCGACCAGGCTTTCGGCCATCTCAAGGACTTCGTCATCGAGCAGAGATTCGACCGGGTCGGGGTGTTCACCTACTCGCGCGAGGAAAACACCTACGCATTCGACTTGCCCGCGCAATTGCCGGAGCGAATCAAGCGGGCCAGACGGGCCGAGTTGATGCGGACGCAGGCGGAAATTTCGGCGAAGCGCAATCGCGGCCTGGTCGGCAGCGAAGTCGAGGTGCTGGTCGAGGCCAAAATGCCGGGGCCGGGGCGTGAAGGGCGGCTGCGCGGGCGAACCGCAGGACAGGCGCCCGACATCGACGGCGCGGTGTTCCTGACCGGAGAAGCGGAGCCCGGAGATTTTGTGCGTGCGCGAATCGAAAAGGCGCTTACCTACGATCTGCATGGGCGGGCGATGGGTGAGATCAATTGAAAAAGAAGGGAAGGCAAGCCATGCCGGGAAGACAAACCCTACCGACGAAAAAAAACGCGACTGCCGCGGCCGTCAAGTCCGGCCCGGCGCGCCGAAAGAAATTCCTGGCCAAGGTCCGCGAGAACCTGAACGAGACCAAGGCCAAGCTGCTCAGCGAGATGGAGTCCGAACTCAAGGCCGAGCGCGAAGGCAACAAGGACGAAGGCATGGACACCTACGACCTTGCCTCCGAGGAGCGCGACCGCGAGATCAACTTCATCCTGTCGGATCGCGAGCGGGTGAAGATGAAACAGATCGACGACGCGCTGCCAGCGGCTCGACGAGGGCAGCTACGGCGTTTGCGATTCGTGCGGGCTCGAGATCGGCGAAGAGCGGCTCGAAGTGATGCCGTTCACGCGGCTTTGCCGCGACTGCCAGCAGGATCAGGAGCGCGAAGCCAGGACCCAGCGCAAATTCGAAGACGAGCGCAACGTCTATCGCAAGCTCGGCTCGACCGACAACGAGGAAGAGAGCAGCGGCTAACACGCCGCGGTGCGGGGACCTTCCGTTATGTTTCGGAAGGCCGAGTTCTGTCCCTTCCTTTCAGAGGCTTCCAGACTGCGGCTCAGGAGCAGGACAAGGGTGTGAAAGCGATCATCGTCGAGAAGCCCGGTGACGAGAGCGTGCTCAAGCTTGGCGAAGCGCCCGATCCGGTTCCGGGGCCTGCCGACTTGCTGATCAAGGTCAAAGACGCGGGTGTGAATCGCGCCGACCTGATGCAGCGCCAGGGATTCTATCCGCCGCCGCCGGGCGCGTCCGAGATAATCGGGCTGGAATGCGCGGGCGAGGTTATTGCGGCCGGGCCCGAGGTCAAGGGATGGCGCGCCGGCGATCGCGCGATGGCGTTGCTCGCGGGCGGCGGCTACGCGGAGAAAGTCGCGGTTCATTTCGGCTCCGCGATGCGTGTGCCGGGCGCGATCAGCGACGAGGAGGCCGCCGCCATTCCCGAAGTGTTTCTGACGGCGTTCTTCAATCTTTTCACGCTCGCCGATGTCAGGCCGGGCGAGAGCGTGCTGATACACGGCGGCGGGAGCGGGGTCGGCACGGCGGCGATCACCCTGCTCAAGCTCGCCGAAGCGCGCGCGATCGTTACCGCCGGGACTGACGCGAAGTGCGAGCTGTGTCTGCGCTTCGGCGCCGATGTAGCAATCAACTACAACTCCGGGCCGTTCGCGCCCAAGGTGATCGAGGCGACCGGCGGTCGCGGCGCTGATGTAATTCTCGACAGTATCGGGGCCGCATACCTGGGCCAGAACCTCGAAGCGTTGGGGCAGGGCGGCCGGCTTGTCCTGATCGGCCTGATGAAAGGCGCGCAGGCGGAAATAAACCTGGTTCCATTGTTGCGCCGCCATCTGAGGATATTCGGCTCTACCTTGAGAAGCCGACCGGCGCAGGAGAAGGCGGGAATCATCGCAGCTTTCCTGAAACGATTCGGTGGCGCGCTCGAACACGGCAGGATCAAACCCCCGATATACAAGGTCTTCCCGCTGGCCGACGCGCCGGCGGCCCATCGAGTGATGCAGGCGAGTCAGCACTTCGGAAAGATCGTGCTGCGAGTCGAGTAGCGCTTCAACTCAGAAATCGATCGATATCACTGCGCAGCTCTCCAGACCCTGACCGACGGGAATACGATCGTTTACCCGATAAAACCGCGGCTCGGCGGCGCGAACCGCGAAGAGGCTGAGAGCCCCATCCGATACGCCTGATGCCACAATCGCGCCTCCGCCATCTCTGTACAGAGCGTACGAAAACCTGTCCGAGTCCAGCCAGATGATACGATTCGGTGGCGACTCCGCCGCGCCGCCAGCGTCGAGAATTCTGACTGTTGCTGCCGTTCCCGCGCTGCATTCGAGCGTAGCGGCGTCGATCGCGCGTAGCGATGCCGCCTCGCCGGACTCGTCTGCGTCTGAAACGCCCGAGGCAAGCGGCGAAGTCGTTATGCGACAAGCGCTCATCACCGTTGCGCTAACGAAAATCGTCGCCGAGGCCAGGCCGGCGATTGCGATCGGCGGGCGCAGAACCGAACACACGGTTGCAACCCATAAAATGTTCGCGAATCGGGACACGGCGCACTGCGAGGGAATCGGCCCGGCTTCGGGCTCGTCCCTGTTTCACAGAGCACCGCGTATGCCGTGCGCCGTCGTCGCGTCGGCGGGCTTTGCGAGCCACTACATTGCGGGATCGTCAGATGTGTCTCATCGCCGCGGCGAAGACGCCGGATCATGACCCGATGGAGGGCCCGGTCCGCGACCAGCTCCGCGTTTGAGGTATGCCGGAAAATGCGCTAGGAAAGACCACGGCCTCGGATCGCTCGCCCGCCTCGCATATGCAGCGGTACGAGACCGCGCAGCAGAAAGCGCCATAGCCCGCGACTCGGGGATTGGGGGAGACCTTGGAGAAAGACCGGAGGATGGATTCGCGAGTATCGGATGGCCGTGGGACTCAGGCGGCCGGCGCGCCGGATGGCGCGTCGCCGGCGCCGCTGGGCGACGCAAACGGAACGCGCCCGGCGCGGCCTGTTTCTCTTCCCGCCAGGAATACGCTGCTCAACTCGCCGCATTCGTATCGCGGCAGACTGATAGCGGTTGAAGGAATCGACGGTTCGGGCAAGTCAACGCAGCTCGGCTTGCTCGAGCGATGGCTGCGGGCGCACGGCTACCCCGTCCACTTCACCCAGTGGAACTCGTCGCGGCTGGTCAGGCGGTCGATGCAGCGGGGCAAGAAGAAGAATCTGCTGACCCCGACCACCTTCAGCCTGCTGCACGCCGTCAACTTTGCCGATCGGCTGTCCTACCAGATCCTGCCGCCGCTCAAGGCCGGGATGATCGTGCTCGCCGACCGCTACGTGTATACCGCCTTCGCCCGTGATGTCGCCCGCGGAGTGCATCCTGAGTGGGTACGCCAGGTCTATGCGTTCGCGCCGCGCCCCGATCTCACGATCTACTTCCGCGTTCCGATCGAAGTGTCGTTGGAGCGTTTGCTTGCCGGCCGCGCCAAGCTCAAGTATCACGAGGCCGGAATGGACGTCGGGCTTTCGAGCGATCCGGTCGAGAGCTTTCGCCTGTTCCAGAGCCGCGTGCTGCAGATTTATGACGAGTTGGGCGGCGAATTCGGGCTGCACACCATCGAAGCGACCGGCGACATCCCGGCGCAGCAGAGGGTCGTCCGCCGGATGATCCAGGAGGTGCTGCGCGATTACGATCGCCCGCGGACCCGGGCGAGCAATCATCATGACACACAAGCAAAGTAACAACTGGTTCGGGCACGGCTTGCCCTATCTGACGCGCAAGCCGCGTCCCGGCCATCTGATCGCGATCGAGGGGACCGACGGTGTCGGGCGATCGACCGAGATTGCGCTGCTGCGTCCCTGGCTGGAACTCGAGGGCTATGCGGTGAGCGACACGGGCTGGATTCGATCGCCCCTGCTCTCCGAAACGATCAACGAGGCCAAGGAAGGCCATCGCCTGACTGTGACCACATTCAGCCTGCTCTATGCGGCCGATTTCGCCGATCGCCTCGAGCACGAGATTCTGCCCGCGCTACAGGCCGGATTCATCGTAATCGCCGATCGCTACATGTATACGGCCTTCGCGCGCAACGCCGTGATGGGCGCCGATCCGGCATGGACGCGCGACCTGTTCGGGATGGCGCTGGTGCCCGACCTGGTGCTGTATCTGCAGGTCGATATCGACCATCTGGTGCCGCGCGTGGTCCAGGGCAAGGGCATGGATTACTGGGAATCCGGGATGCATCTGGCGATGAGCAGCGACATCTTCGAGTCGTTCCTCCAATACCAGCGGCGCCTGATCGGCGAGTACGACAGGCTCGCCGAGGAATGGGGTTTCGTCACGATCGATGCGCGCCGCTCGATCGAGGAGATCCAGGCCGAGCTGCGCTCCCATATCGCCGACCATTTGCAGCGCGTCAGGCCGGCGGTAGAGAACGCCGGTGCGAACGGACCCGTCGCGCCGGACGGTCAGAAGACATAGCCTCGATCGGTTTTGAGCGGGGCCTGCGGCTCCGGGCTTCTCGGTGCGCGAAGCGCTACTCGAAGATATCCCCGCTCTTGTTGACGTGATCCGGGTGGCTGAAATTCTCTGTCCTGTAATGCTACCGATCGATATGGACCACTCCCCCCATCTTGAAGCTGCGGATTACGGGTTGCCTTCGTCTGCTGACGGACCCGGTGGCGCAGGAGGGTAATCCTCGACGGCGCCGCAATAGGTCGCAATCCAGTTCTCGATGCTATCTGCGCGGTCGCTTGCTTCGCTCAGAATTCCGGCGGTCTCGCCCCGCTCGCGCTCTTGCTCTTTCGCCAGCCTGCGCAACAGCAGGCTGACGGAACGCGGCTCACGCATCAGCAGGTCGGGACTGGCCAGCGCCTCGGCCGCCATCCGGTCGCACTCGCCGCGATCGTGCAAGCGGCCAAGACGGTCCTGGAGCGATTTCAGGAACTCGAGCGCGCGATCGGCGTCGTCGGCGCCGAGGTCTCGCGCCAATTCGATCCGATAGCGCAGGCGCTTGGATTCGATTCTGAATGTGTGGGCGTCGGCGGGATCGCGAGTCTGTATCGCGCGCGACAGCGAATCCCGCCATTGCCGGCACGCGTCTCGAATCGAATCGGAGAGCACCCCGGCGGCGCCCGGATGACCGGCGCCGTTCGACGGCGTGCTATCGCTATCCCGCGAGGCTGATTCGGTGAGCCTTTCCACGTTCTGCGCCAGGGTGAACAGCCTGCGATGCGCGAGTCTGCGCAGGGCTCGGCGCAACTCGCGTTTGCGCTTCCTCGCCGCCAGATCGAGAACGCACTTCCACGCGCGCCGCTCTTCCGGATTGCGGACGCGCCTGAAGCGCCGCTCCAGCATCTCGATCAGCACGTCGCAATCGCGCCATCCGCCGACCGCCCGGCGCGCCCGCTTCAACGCGCTTACCACTTGCCGGGCCTCGCCGGAGCGCGGTTTGGGGAACATCGTGACCAGCACCTGCTGCACGCGGCGGCTCGAGACCCGCACGTCGTGGACGGCGCGCGGATCCTCATCGCTCAGGACTTTGGGCAGAGCGCGCATGAACTTGCGCAGCCGCCGGCGCAGCAGATCGCTCAACGAAGGGGCCTTGCCGGCCGGGGGGTAGAGTTGGCGGCATCCACCGACGCAGGAGAGACTGTCACCCCGGTCGCCGACGCCGCGCGCGCCGGACGAGCTTGCCTGTCGCCTGTGTTTCTGATGAAAGGACTCCGACCCACGGAGAGCCTCGTGGCCGCGATGCGACCGGAAACAGCGTATCACACTCCGATGCGATGCCAACTGACCTGGAGGTGAGCCGATGACCAAACCAAACCGTGCCCCTCGGATCGCCGATTGGGCCCGCGCCAGAGCACCTCGCTCGCTCGCGATCGATATCGGCGGCACCGGCATCAAGGCCATCACCCTCGACGCCAACGGCAAGCCGCTCACCGAACGGACCCGCGTCTCGACGCCCGAGCCCGCCACGCCCGACGCGGTCGTGAAGGCGATCAAGAAGCTCGCTACGGTACAGGGACACTTCGATCGGGTCTCGGTCGGATTTCCGGGAGTGGTGAAACACGGCGTGGTTTACACCGCGCCGAACCTTGGCAAGGGATGGAACAACTACCAGCTCCAGGAAATCCTGTCGGAGAGACTTGGCCGGCCGGTTCGGCTCGCCAACGACGCCGACGTGCAGGGCCTCGGATGTGCCAGCGGGAAGGGAATCGAACTGGTGATCACGTTGGGCACCGGCTTCGGATCCGTGCTGTTCGTCGATGGTCATCGGATTCACATGGAGATCGCGCACCATCCTTTCCGCAAGGGCAGGACCTACGAAGACGAGCTCGGACACGCGGCGCTGTTGAAGAAGGGCAAGAAGAGGTGGAACAAGCGCGTGCGGGAAGCGATCGAGGATTTGCAGGAAACCTTCGGGTACGACCGGCTCTACATCGGCGGCGGCAACGCCCGGTTCATCAGGTTCAAACTCCCCGACAACGTGCAGATTGTCAGCAACCTGGAAGGATTGCTGGGCGGAATCGCGCTATGGCGCGAGCGCGCCGGGCTCAGCCGCGGAGTGAAGCCATCGATTCGTCGGTTGCGCAAAACTTTCCAATCAGGAGAGTTGCGCCTTGCGACGGTTGAGCAGAATCGCAGCGCGGCGAGCACTCCTACCCCGATCGCTATGTAGACCAGGCCGAACAGCATCTGTCCCGGCGGTTGCGGATTCCTGGCCGTGAAGAGCACCAGGTTCACGACCACATAGGCGGCGTACGCATACGCCATCGGGAGTGCGTAGCGGCGCATCCGCCAGATGCCGGCCGCATAGACCAGCAGAAAGATGCCGAACAACGGCCCCAGGATCGCGTTGGGTATCCCGCTAAGCCGCGTGCCCAGAAATACGAATCCGGTCCCCGAGCCGCCGAATGGAGCCGGCTTCAACAGGTCGGAGATCGCGAGCAGTCCGAACAGGATCGCGAAGACGCTCAGCACCGCGCCACGTCTGGATTCGGCCATTTTCTCCTCCCAGCGCCGTAATCCTAGTGCGGTTCAGCGGCGTTGGCCAGATGGCGATAGAGATTGACC
Source organism: uncultured delta proteobacterium (assembly GCA_963830715.1). GTDB lineage: Bacteria > Desulfobacterota > Binatia > Binatales > Binataceae > CAVVMA01. The sequence continues at coordinate 5,265 of CAWHNS010000010.1, read as the reverse complement.
TGCGTACGCCGCGTTGTTTTCGACCGGGCGGCGCCTTATGCTTTGGTCACAAAGGCGAAATTGATGAAACTGATCGACCTATGCCGCGACTGGCGAATCATGGGCGGCGTCGCGCTGGTCAGCCTTGGGGGCCGGCAACTGGATCGTGGGTCTCAACCGCACCGAGCAATATAGCCAGATAATCGCGAAGGAGCCGGACAGCGCGGCGCTGAAGGCTTATCGCAACTTCGACGAGCTGGACGCGCGGACCGACGCGGCGGTGCTGGAGCCGTTCGTCGCTGAGCAGCACAAGGTCTCTTACGCGGCGGCGCGGATGGACTTCTATCATGCGACTTTTCTCACCGGCCGGATACTGGTGATCGTGGGATTGACGTTGACCTTCCTGGGTTTCCTGGCCGTAATTCGCGCCGACGCGCGCCAGGCGATTGGATCGAAGAGCGTTTCGGATGAACCGCCCAGCAGCGGTTGGTAGCGCCTCGTCTCCGGCCCTCGATGGTCAAACTGCTCGCGGAATCGGCGCCGGCGAAGATCAATCTGTTTCTCCGGGTCGTCGGACGGCGTCCCGACGGCTATCACGAACTCGACTCCATTTTCGTGCCGGTCTCGCTATGCGACCGCGTCCCGGATCGACATGAGGCCGTCGCGCATCACTTCGATCACGGTGCGCTGCGATCGCGACGATCTGCCGGCGGGCGATCGCAACCTCGCTGGCGGGCAGCCGCCGCGTTCACGGCTGAGTTCGGAATCGCTGCCGAAATCCTGATCGATCTCCGCAAGCGGATCCCGGTCGGGGCCGGACTCGGCGGCGGCTCGAGCGATGCCGGCGCGGTGCTGCGGATGATGGCGGCGTTGTGCCACGTCGCGCAGCCGGATCGCCTTGCGAGCGTCGCGGCGGCAATCGGGGCGGGAAACGTCCCGTTCTTCCTGAGGCCGCGCGCTGCCAGAGTGCGCGGAATCGGCGAAAGGATCACGCCGCTCAAATCGATGCCGAACCTCGATCTGGTGATCGGCCTGCCTCCCTTCGAGATGTCCACCGCCGAAGTCTTTCGCGAACTGCGCGCCGAGGAGTGGAGCGGCCCGGCGCCGGCCCAAGACCTCGAAGCGATAGCGTTCGGCCGGATTGGCCGCGAAACGCTTGTCAACGATCTGGAGCGGGCCGCGATTCGGCGTTGTCCCGCGATCCGCAAAACTTAAAGCAATACTTCAAAATGTGGGCGCGATCGCGGCTGCGATGACCGGCAGCGGCAGTGCGGTCTTCGCCATTTTTCCGACGCCGCCGCGGGCCTCCGCGCCGGGCAGGAAGCGAGCCGCCGCGCGCCCGATTCGCGGTTTATCGTGGCCGCGTCGTTAGCGGCACATGTGGATTGCCGACCGGCGCCGGATTGACAGCGAAAATGCCCATCAATAGTATCGCGGCGTAATCCTGCTCTGACAATCCGAATTCGTGAGACAATAGGGCGCGCCGCCTGCCCGACCTAATCGCGCGGCGGACGACGATTTTGACGGCTTTGGAGTATTGTTGAGGACGTGACCGATGGTCAGTGCTTGGCAAAAAGGCCCTTCTGCCGGGCGGTCGCCAAGTTGGTAAGGCACCAGGCTTTGGACCTGGCATTCGAAGGTTCGAGTCCTTCCCGCCCAGCCATCCGATGAGGTCTGCATCCGCCACGAAGACGGGAAAGCCGAGGAGTCTGAGTCAGATGTCCGAGCGGGCTAAGGAACGCTCCAGATCTTTACCGGCAATTCCAATCCTGCGCTGGCGCGCGAGGTCTGTGAGCATCTGAGCGTGCGGCTGGGCGAGGCGGACGTTGGCCGTTTCCCCGACGGCGAGGTGATGGTCGAAATCCGCGAGAACGTGCGCGGCGGCGACTGCTTCGTGATCCAGTCGGTATGTTCCCCGCCCAACGAGAACCTGATGGAAGCTAGGCCGATCATGGACGCGCTGCGGCGCGCCTCGGCCAAGCGAATGACCGCGGTAATCCCGTACTTCGGCTACTCGCGCCAGGATCGCAAGGTGGCGCCGCGCGTTCCGATCAGCGCCAAGCTGGTCGCCGATGTGGTTACTGCGGCAGGTGCATCGCGAGTGCTGACCGTCGATCTTCACGCCGGGCAGATCCAGGGCTTCTTCAACATTCCGGTAGACAATCTCTATGCGATGCCGGTGCTGATCGGCTACCTGCGCAAGCGCGTCGAGGGGCAGAAGGTCTCCGTCGTCTCGCCCGACGCGGGTGGAGTGGGGAACGGGCGTGGGCATTCGCCGGGCGGCTCAACGCCGATCTGGCGATTATCGACAAGCGCCGCCGCCGCGCCAGCGAAGTCGCCGAGATGCGGCTGGTCGGCGAGGTGCGCGATTCGGTGGCGGTCCTGGTCGACGACATGATCGACACCGCCGGCACGATCAGCGAGGCCGCCAAAGGCTGGTCGCGGAAGCCGGCGCGTCGTCGGTGATCGCTTGCGCCACCCATCCGATCCTGTCCGATCCGGCCTGCGATCGCCTCAATCATTCCAATATCAAGGAGCTGATCACGACCAACAGCATCCCGCTCAAGCCCAAGGCGCAGGCTGAGCTGACCATTCTGAAGGTGCTCTCGGTGGCCGGCCTTATAGCCGAAGCCATCCGGCGCATACATAATGAAGAGTCTGTAAGCTCGCTGTTCAATTCACACTGATTCAGGAAGCAACCGATGGAAACCGTAGAACTGGCTTGTGGTAGAAACGAGAGACTCGCCCGAAGGGGCGCGCCGGCGCGCTGCGGCGTGCGGGACGCGTTCGCGATCCTCTATGGACCGCGGACCGCTCCAACCCCATTGATTGTCGGCGGCCTGGAGCTTCGCGCGCGCGTTGCTTCCGCCGCGCGCTCGCCGGTGATGCGGCTCAAGAGCCCGTCGCCCGAAATTGACGGCAAGCATGTGATCCTCAAGGACGTGCAGCGCGGTCCGGTTACGGGAGAAATCGTGCACGCGGATTTGTACGAAGTTGACCTCAATCGCGCGCTGAAAGTCTCGGTGCCGCTCAAGTTCACCGGGCGCGCGGTGGGAGTCACGGAAGGCGGAATTCTCCAGCCGCTCGTTCGCCACGTCGATGTGGAGTGTTTGCCGCTGGAGATTCCCGAAGCTATTGAAGTGGACGTTTCGGCGCTCGGAATTCACGACGTGATCCACGTCTCGGCCCTCAAGTTCCCGGGCAATATCAAGCCGATCTTCGACAGCGACTTCGGAGTCGTGTCGGTTCTGCCGCCGACGGTCGAGGAAGCGCCGGTGGCGGCGGCAGCCGCTGCGGTCGAGGGCGCGCCCGTCGAGGGCGCAGTGCCGGCCGAGGGAGCGGCGCCTGCTCCAGGAGCCGCGCCGGCCGAAGGAGCGGCGAAGGAGGGCGCAGCGCCCGCAGCTCCTGGCGGCGGCAGGCAAGAAGGGAGACGCTGCGCAGAAGAAATAGCGATCGTTTTCAGTTTCCCCCTTCCCGCCTTTAGGGAAGGGGGACACGCGGTTAGGTCTGCGGGGAGGGGAGGTTGAGTCCGCGATGAGTTTCGTCCATCTCCACGTTCACACCCAGTACAGCCTGCTCGACGGCGCCAACAAGATCGCTCCGCTCCTCGACCATGCCAAGCGGTCGGGCATGGAAGCGATCGCGATCACCGATCACGGCAACATGTTCGGTGCGGTCGAGTTCTACTCCAAAGGCCGTCCAGCTCGGGGTAAAGCCGATCATCGGATGCGAGGCGTATCTCGCGCCCGGCAAACGCACCGATCGCACGCAGGCGGCGCGCGGCGACGACTTCGAGACCGGCGGCAATTTCCATCTGATTTTGCTCGCGCAGAATCGCGCCGGCTATCGCAATCTGTGCAAGCTGCTGACCGCGGCCTACAAGGAGGGCCTCTACTACAAGCCGCGCATCGACAAGGAAATTCTCGCCGAATGCTCCGAGGGCCTGATCGTGCTCTCCGGATGCCTTTCCTCCGAGATCGTGCGCGCGCTCAAGGCCGATCGCTTCGACAAGGCGCGCGAGGCGGCGCAATGAACGCGCACGTTTCCCGACCGCTTCTACCTGGAGCTGCAGGACAATCGACTGCACGGCGCGTACAACGACGCGCTCCGGGAGCTGGGACGCGCGATGGGCCTGCCGCTCGTGGCCACCAATGATCGCCATTATCTCCATCGCGAGGACGCCAAGGCCCACGAGGTCCTGCTCTGCATCCAGACCGGCAAGGTCCTGGCCGACGAGAACCGATGGCGCTTCGACACCGACGAGCTGTACGTGAAGACGCCCGAGGAGATGGCCGCGTCATTCGGCGCCGATTCGGAACCGCTTCGCAACAGCGTCGAGATCGCAAGGCGCGTGGACTTCGAGTTCGAGTTCGGCAATTTTCATTTCCCGCGTTTCGAGACGCCAGCGGACGAGTCGCTGGAGGCGGTGGTCCAGCGGCTCGCCCGCGAGGGACTCACCGCGCGCTGGCCGAGATTTGCGGGCGGCATGGCGACTTCGACCAGGCGCCGTACCACGAGCGCCTCGACCGAGAGCTCGCCGCCATCCGCGAGATGGGCTTTTCGGCTACATGCTGATCGTCGCCGACTTCATCGGCTATGCGCGCAAGCTCGGAATCCCGGTCGGACCGGGCCGCGGCTCGGTGGTGGAGCTGTTCCTACGCATTCTCGGGATCACCGATGCTCGATCCGATCGAGCACAAGCTGCTGTTCGAGCGATGGCTCAACCCGGGCCGCAAATCGATGCCCGATATCGACGTTCATTTCTGTTTGAAAGCGCGACGAAGTGCTGAACTATGTCCGCGAGAAGTATGGCGAGGATCGGGTCGCGCAGATAATCACCTTCGGCACGATCAAGGGCAAACAGGCGATTCGCGACGTTGGCCGGGTGCTGGGGGTCCTCCTTCGCCGAGACCGACAAGATCGTCAAGCTCATCCGGTGCCCCAGCAGGGACGCGACTTCCCGCTGAAGGACGCGCTCGAGATGGAGCCGCGGCTGCGCGCCGAGCGAGCCACGCATCCGGAGCTGTTCGACTACGCCTTCAAGCTCGAGGGGCTGTTGCGCCACACCTCGCGGCATGCGGCGTGGTAATTTCCGACGTGCCGCTCTCCGACATCGTGCCGCTCTATGTGGACAAGGAGCAAGCCGAGGGCGCGCTGGCGATCACGCAGTATGCGCAGAAGGGAATCGAAGAGATCGGACTGGTCAAGTTCGATTTTCTGGCGCTCAAGAACCTGACCCTTATCCAGGAGACGCTCCGGCTGGTGCGCGCCGGCGGGAAGGACGCG
>CAWHNS010000009.1:0-140981 GCA_963830715.1 uncultured delta proteobacterium | reverse complement strand
GTGCTAGCCAATTTTGAGCGGAGCTATATGGTGTGGTTCGTCAAAACGTCATCCGCGTGACGAAGCTCGGCGAGTGTGATAAGTTAACACCTGCCGGATATGTCCCTGCGGACAACCATCCGCACCTTAGACGATCGATGGGTGGCACATGCCGCCAACTACTCGCACTTCCTTTCAGCGCCACCGGACGCCCGCATTATTTTTCTGGCCGCGTCTGAGCTACGCTGTTCCAAACTCCGATAAACCTTCACGCCAACCGAGAGAGGCATATGCGCCAGCTTAAAGAAGTGGGCTTGATTGCTAGCCTGACTTTCGCAATGACTATAATGACGGGCGGTACCGGATTTGCCCAGAATAACGCGGGCGGAACCGCTGCGATCTCTGGCACCGCTGCGATCTCGGGCAGAGATGAGTACCTTAACAGCTGCGCCGCATGCCATGGACCCGACGGTCGAGGCTATGGTCCCGTAGATATTTTCCTCAAATACAGACCTGTCTGTGTCGAATTCCAATTCAGGCAGCAACTGGGGTGTGAAATAAGCCGTTGCAATGTTGCCGCCAGGAATATGACTCAAGTTTTGCATTTGGCGGTGGAGGTACGCCACTCCGTTGGGCCGGCGTAGCTCCGGCCAGCCCGCTGTGGCACCGGTGTTGGTTGTAATAAGCTTTGTAAGTCTCGAGCTTCCTCTCCAGATAGCTTTGGTTCCAAACCAAAGTCCGATCGAGGTACCCGCGTCGCACCGTACCAATCAGTCGCTCAACGAAAGGATGGGAACACGGCGTACAGGGAATAGCTTTAATCTCATCAACTTCGAGTACGCGAAGATTCGCCAGCCACCGATGAAAGCGAAACAAGGGATCGTGATCCGAGGAGAGGTACCGTGACGGGGTCTGCTTCGCGATCGCGCGATTGAACATCCGGCAGATGGCGGGACCGTCGAGATTCGCCGCCGCGACGCCAAAGCCGATGATGCGGCGGGTGAAGACGTCCATCACGACCATAATCCAGTAGCTTTTGAGCAGAATCGATTCGAACCGAAAGAGGTCGACGCTCCACAAGCTGTCCTTAGCGTGCGCGATGACGGTGAGCCACGAGGGACCCTCACCGCCTGGTACCCGTCTGTAGTGCCGGATGAGGATGCGTCGGACGACATCTTTATTGATCTCGATAGAGAATGCTCTCGATATTTGCTCGGCAATCTTGCGGCAACCGAAGCGGGGGTTTCGCCGCTTCATTTCGACAACCGCGCCAATGAGTTCTCTCGACGGACCTTCGGGTCCGGGGCGCCGTCGCTTTCTCGGGCTATAGAGCAGGCTATACTTGCGCATCACCAGGGCGCGGTGAAAGCTCAGAAAAGTGGAAGGCTTCAATATCACAGCCATCTTGCTGAGCCGCTTGGGTGATACCAAAAGTGCGCGAACTCCGAGCACCAGCCTATCCCAGGAGGTCAGATTCGGAGTGCGGCGCCGCGCACGCTTCATGATCAGCAACTGGTGTTTGACCGCCAGTGATTCTGCTGCCACTCCGCCCCGGTCTGGCTAGCTTCGCCAGGGTCATCAGCAAATGGGCGATCAAGGTGAATAGGTCCGGCATCAATGCGAACCTTAACAATAGGTGAACGATTCACAAGATTGCGCTACTGAAGTGTTCTCTGCCAGATTTAGCAATTCGCCACAGACAGGCTGTGGCTCCTCAAAACTCGGTCCGCATGAACCGAGTCTCCAAGGGTGGCCGGGATGGCTCGCGGTGTCGGCGAACGACGCGGATCATGTTCGCGTTTTCTCCGCTTCAGGCCAATATCATTTGCGCAGGACACGTCGCGGCCAGAGTGATCTCGTGCGGATAAGGTTTTGAGGAGCCACAGGGGCGACGGCAAAGCGGAGCCCATGTGGTCGCCGGAGTAGAATGAGAACAAGCGGGGGCCCAATTCTCAGGTGCTCTCCTTGATCAAATAGAACCTCAGGTGCGATCTTAAGAATCGTGGTGGGTCATGGATAAAAGGGTAACTCTACGAACCTCGCTCTCGATCACTATTGGTTTGTGGTTGCTGGTTGTAATTGCTCTTGGTTATTGGCGAATGTTTTATGCGTGGCATTGGGGAAACGTCGCCATTTTTTCCTTCACTCGCTGCCACTATTGGTTCTGAGCCTAACCCTGATCGTTATTCTTGAAACTCTATTTTTCCGCTCCAAAGGCTGAACTGCTCTTTAGTTTCAGGCCACTTGGGACTCAGGCCCGCGGCATCGCTGGAAAATGAAATCGGCGGCGCTGTGTCCTCAAAGCCCTGCCGCTACACCCTGACGGCCGCGAAGCGGGCGGGCGTGCACCGGGAAGGTCGCGGTCGCCGACGACGGCAAGGCCGCATCACAATCGGTGATCGTGAACGGGATCGGATTCGGCGCGCTATGCCGACTCCGACGAAAAATCACCGCGATTAGCGCAAGGGCCGAGAGCCATTCGTTGAGAATTGGCCCCGCCCGCTATCCCGTCCACTCCAAAAACAAAATAGAGGCGGTATCGTCGTCCCTCGAATAATCTCGAGCAGAGCATTTTCTCCAGCTGACGCCGACCGCGCGAGGGGTCATGCGCGAATACGCCCATGAACTTGTCGCTTCGCGAACCGTTGCCAAACTGTGAAACCGCCCCAGGATTTGGCTGGGTGACGGTCAGCATTTTCTTCACTCATTCGGCGGCAAGATCGATCAGCGGGTGCGAGCATGGGCGGGAGGCCAGCAACCTGCCGTTGTGATCAGAATGTGTCGTTTTGAAGCAGCCGACTGTCTCCAACGGTATCAAAAAAACGGGAACGCCCTTCCCAAAAGCGGCCTCCTATGGCACACGTTCAGCGCCTCGCGGTTCCTTAGGAGGAGTACATGGATTCAGGGCAGAAAATCGATGTGCGTCTCGTAGGACGTACTAGCCAAAAGCCGAGCCCAGAAGAGCAGTCCAGAGAGATATCGTTTCGTTCTCCCGCCAAGGACAATATCGCACGGCGTCAGAGCGTCGCGCTGAGGGCAAGGCATTGCGCGACGACGTGCCCCCGCGAGGCGCATGGAGGATGAAAACGCCCAACGACCACCCCGACCAGATTGAGGTACTGCTTATATCGGATCGGGGCAAGTGCCGCGTCTTGTTCCGATCTGCTACGGCCGGATGCTGCAGTCGCCGTTCACCTTCGAACCGCATGCTTGGGAATGGCACGCCCCTTGTATTGTGAGTCGGCAAACGCGAGATAAGGAAAATGATGAATTCAACAGCGGCTTTGCGTGGTTCAGAGAATGGAGCTCCAGCGGCCACAGCGACCGCTCTGCCTGACAAGGAAGACAAGCGAACGGCCGAGGTTCAAAAGGGCCGCAGGCTGACGCCCGTTCCGAAGGCTAGCGGCTCTAGCAGGGGTGGTCCAGCGAGTCGAAGAAAAAGCCGGTCGAAGGCAGGACGGACAAAAGTAAAAGCCCCGCTTGGCATCCTCACCAAGGTACAGCGTCACGAAGCGGGCAAGGCACTGCGGGAAAAGTGCCTGCGTAAATCACATGGCGAGGTCGTGCTTGGGCAGGGCGAGCGTGACATCGTCAAGCTGATCGAAGCTTCGAACAAAGACCGGCTGCAGAATCTCGTCCCGATTCGGCATGGGCGGATGGTCCAATCAGCCTTTGCGTATTTTCGCGGCACGGCGCTGATCCAGGCGCATGATCTTAAGGGGACGCCGAGCAGCGGGATAATCGTTCATTCCTGCGGTGACTGTCATTTGATGAATTTCGGCGGCTTCGCCACGCCTGAACGAAATATCGTCTTCGATATCAACGATTTCGACGAGACCCTGCCTGCACCGTTTGAATGGGACCTGAAGAGGCTCGCCGCGAGCTTCGTGATCGCAGCTCGATGGCGCGGATTCACAGGCGATCAGGCGAGAGAAATGGCGGTCGAGACGGCCGCCTCGTATCGCCAGTCGATGAGAAAGCGCGAGAGCACCGGTGTCCTGGAAGCATGGTACTCGAGGATTACCGCCGCCGATCTGCAGGCCTTGGTCGGCGGCAGTGCCGACTTCGGCGAGCGCGTTAAGAAGAAGATCGCCGAAGCTCGCAAGCAAACCAGCGAACAGGTTTTTCACAAGCTCACTACTCCGTCCAGAGGCCTGCCGCGCATCGTCGACCAGCCGCCCCTGATCTTCCACACCAATCTAGTGAACGAACGCGAAGTCGCGGTCGCCTTCAAGCAGTATCGCGAAACCCTCGCGGAGGAGCGCCGCATGCTGTTCGACCGGTTCAAGTTAGTCGACTGGGCGGTCAAGGTCGTCGGCGTAGGGAGCGTCGGGACGCGCTGCCTCGTAGCGCTTCTACTTGCGGCACCAGACGATCCCTTGTTCCTCCAGATCAAAGAGGCAGGCCCCTCGGTGTTGGAACGCTATACCGGGCATGCGCGCGTACCACACAACGGCCAGCGCGTGGTGGTCGGACAGCGCCTGATGCAGGCGGCAAGCGACATCTTCCTGGGCTGGTGCAGGGGACCTCGTGGTCGCGACGCTTACGTCCGCCAACTCCGCGACATGAAGGTCTCCGCCGATGTCGAAACTCAGCCGCCGAAGATAATGCGCGCGTATGCCACGGTCTGCGGCCTGGCGCTGGCCCGGGCCCACGACAAAGCAGGCGATGCGGCAATGATCGCCGGATACCTGGGCAGCAGCGACGAGTTTGACGAGGCGATTGGAGACTACGCCGTCGCCTATGCCGATGAGGTAGAGCGCGACTATAGGGCCTTCGTCAGGGCGGTCCGCAGCGGCCGCCTGAGGACCGACATAAGCCCGAGCCGTCTGGAAACCGCGCTGCGATGAGATCAAACCCGTTAGCGTGATCGAAAGTGTCGATGACTCTTGGAGCCCTCGGCGTGGTGCTGATGGTCTTATTGACGACCAGCCCAAGCACGGTCTTCTCTCAGACCCAGGTAACGCCGACATCGGAGGAGCTTGAGCAGGAAAAGCTGGAGCGGGACTTCACTGACCCACTTTCGACTCTGCCCCAGCTGATCGTCAGGGACAGCTACACGCCGGCCAATTATGGGCCCTGCACACCGCAAGCGTGCTTCAGAAATGATCAGACCAACCAGGTCACCATTCGGCCATTGATCCCGCGCATACCTCCTGAGTCCTTGCTTCCCTTTACGCAGTTAATTCGACCGACGTTTGCATTGGTGACGGTACCGAGCTCGCGAGGCGGAACCCGCACGGAGTTCGGCGACCTGCCGCTTTTGGATATTGCGGTGCTGCCGTGGCCCGACAGAAAGAGAACCGGCTTGCTGGTTGGTGTCGGGCCGACCTTTGTCTTTCCGACCGCGACCTCAAGAAGCGCCGGCGAGGGAGCGTGGCAGGCAGGCCCGGCACTCGGCGCGATATATGTCGGCATTCCGGGACTGTTAGTAGGATTCATTGCCCAAAATCCCATCAGCTTCGCGTACAGTTCAGCGCATCGTCCGCCGCAAAATACGCTTGAGTTCCAAGCCGTCCTGGCGCTTCATCTGTGGGACAAGTGGTACTTGCGATCCGCGGAAGCCAACTGGACGATGGGTTGGCATCGTCATTCGCCCACGATGTTGCCGCTGAGCCTTGGCCTCGGCCGCACGTTGGTGCATCCGGGGCTACCCCCAATGAGTTTCTTTGTTACGGGGCAATGGATGGTGTATCGGCAATTTGCTCCGGTAGCACTTCAGACCACCATAAACTTCGGTCTCACAGTTGCATTCCCTCAGCTGCAATCTTTCTGGGGTGGCTGAATTCATTGACACATCAATCAGGTGGTTGTGCCTCTCAGGCGAGACGTTCTCAGATGAGGGCATAAGATGTCAGAGCACAGCATGAATATAGGGGAGCGGGCCTCGGTATACGAGAGGCTGAAGGCCGAATTTCTTAGTGTGTTGCCCGCGGTCGTATTCTTCTTCGTGACGGGCAACTTTATCAATTTCACTCACATGCTGCTCTTTCACAAACAACAAATTCCCGTCTTTACAGAACTACGCCTGCTCATAGGCGCGGCAATCGTAGGTAAGGTGCTACCTCTTGTGGATTTGCTTCCATTTTTGAATGTGTTTCCCGGCAAACCGCTGATTTACCCGATTCTTTGGAAGACATCGATCTATTCACTGGGGATTTTACTGTTCCGCTATTGCGATTTTCTCACACCATTCATTTTTAAGTACAAGGATCTCGGTGTCGCAATTCGACAATTTGTACTTCAACAGGATTGGTACTGGTTCTGGGGAATTCAACTTTGGGTGTTCGCGGTACTGTTCGTCTATCTGGCTGGTAAGGAAATGATAGAAGAAATCGGAGGTGCGCGTGTGCGCCGACTCTTTTTTGGCTTCTAGTCAGTTGGGAGACTGTGTGTGCGACTCTATTCCCGAAGCGGACCGAGGTACGAACTAAGCGCATGAGTTGGCGTGGTTCCGATTTCCGTGCTTCTCTTAATGCCCGTGCGGGAAGAGGAAGGTTACGCTCACGCGGATTATCCATTGTGGGGCGCCGTCGGGACGCTTCAGAAGGTCGTACGCGCCGACCTGCAGACTCAAAGCCTGGGAGCCCAGCGTGAGGGCTTTACCTATGTCCACTCCCATCGGAATAACCCAAGCGTTGGCCTTATCGGCGGTCCAGTCGTACGCGATGGACGGTTCCCACTGGACGTACCAGCCGCTTTCAAAATTGTAGCTGACATCTGGCTCGATGTAGGTCTGATTTACGCTGCCGCGCTCGCGATTTCCGGCAAACGACATTAGTTGGTAGGCGAGGATGCCGTTGAACCACGGACCCTCGGAATAGACGAGCGCCGCCGTTGGTCCCGCCGACCATCGGCCAGTCCCCAGTTCCGCACTACTGGCGGTAGGAAACTGAAAGATTGGTCCCACGCCCCAGATCCAGGTGGTCGCCTTGGCCGGTGTCAGAAAAAAGGAAGTCTGCAAGTCTTCCAACCCGGATTGTTCATGCGGAGTGGGCGCGTAAGTGAAGCTCAGGCTCGGTAGTGCGATCATGTCCCACTGTGCATTCAGCGAGAACGGCACTACTGGCTCGATGTTCACACTATCGCCGACCTTATGATGCGGACCCAGTTGAAATCCGCTCGTGGACTGAATCGGAATCTTGACAAAATCCTCAAATGGATTGTGGGAACTTATTGCGAGCTCCTGATCGCTCATGACGCCGGTCGGAGATTGCGCAGGCGTCGATGCCTGTTGCGCGTGTGCCGACACCGCCAGAAGGGCGGCCAGCAGCAAACCTAAGACCGCGGCGGAGGGCACAAATTGCAAACGTATCAAGTGCAATTTGGCTCGCGCTAAGGGCTGCCGAACCATTTGTCGTAGATCTGTTGATAGGTGCCGTTCTCACGAAGCGCGACCAACGCAATATTAATCTTTCTGCGCAGTGGGCTGTCCAGCTGCACCATAATGGCAACTGGCGCAGTGTTAAATTCGGGACCGACCGTCTTCACCCGTCCCTTTCCCTCGTGCGCCGCATAGTAAAGGAGCACCGGGGCGGCCGTCACCACGGCATCCACTTTCTTGTCCAGCAGAGCTTTAAACATTTGATCGGTCGTCGGGAACTCTTGCACCTCTGCTTTCCGCTCCTGAAGATAATTGACCGCGGTGGTGCCTGCGACCGTGGCGACCTGCTTGCCGGGCAAATCGTCCGGCCCTTCGATGCTGCCGCGAATCTGCTCGACGGTTAGGGTCGCGGTTAGCTGGGCGGTATAGAGCGCAACAAAAACGACACCGACGAACATCCAACAGACTGAGAGCGTGCGCGCCAACCATTGGCGCGGCATCGTCTGCGCCTGTGATGTCAGCGACGATAGCCCCCAATAAATTACCTCAAAGATGCCCGGGAGGTAGCTCCGGTTCGAAGCGATGCCGTCCTCCTGCCGTCGGTCCAGCAGCCAGATCAGGTGAGCCGGGATCAGGACGATTAGCAGGGCCACACCGAGCCACAATGCGGTTGTTCGCGAAAACAGCAGGCGGAGCAGGTCCGACAAGGGGTTTGCGGTGCGGGCCGTCTGGCCGGTGTCTCGCACCATAATTTGTAAGCCTGCTTGCAATGTTGGAATCGAAAAATCGAAAACCTCGTCGCGCGCCGAAGTTATAAAGAGGCCGACGGTGAGGTCGGAGTTTTTGGATCGCAACGCTTCTTCCAAGTGGCTCACGTCGGGCGCGATCTGATAGTTCGTCCTTACCTTCAGCCGAGCGGCAATCGCGTTCCAAAGATCGACGCTGAATCCGGTCAGCGTGCCGTTCCTTTCCATAACGCTCGGTGGAGCAATGATGGCCGCGACACGAAGCTCCGGGGTTTCACCCTGTGCCGAGGCGGCCGAGGAACTGACGGTTTGCGAATAGGCCGGAGCCGCGAGTACAGCGCCGATCAGTGCGACCGCTAGCATCGAAAGACCTGTCTTCAACGAATGCCCTCCTTGATCCCTTATAAACCCGCAGGCCCAGGTTACACGCTACGAGTGTGACCGAAGGCGAGGACGCGACCGAGCAATTGGAGTGGTCCGGCCCTCTGTTTTAATGGCATCTGTTGCACAGTTATTCACGAAAAATCACCACGAATAGCGGAGAGATGCCCAGAATCGAAATCAGCACAGCGAGCACTCCCGCCAGCGAGCAGCGCTTGGCGCCGTATCGCGCTCCGAGTGCCCGGATGTTCTGGCGGTTTTCAATGGTTGTGCCTATCCAAAACCCAAACTCGGACGTATTGATGATGGAGCCTGCCGAGGATTGGTATCGCGGCAATGCCGCCGATCTTCTGTTTGCGCCTAAAATTCGGAGCATCGTTATCCAGTGAAAGATGGGTCCGGACGTCGTTGTAATACGAAGCGTAAGCCTTCAGGACACCACACTTCGCCGAAGGCGACGAGGTGGTCGAGAGATTCGCGACGGATCGATCCGATGAGCCGCTCGACGTGACCAGTCTGCCACGGCGAACGCGGTGCCATAGTGTGATCGCGAATCCCCATTGCTCGAATGCGGCGGGCGTACCTGGTCCGGGGTGACGGAGTGCGATAGCCCAGCAAAGCCTCTCGAACCTTTGGCGCATCAATTTGGAAGACCATCAAGTAGCGTAGGATCAACAGCGCCGGATTCTGAACCAAGCGCGCGGCGGAATCCGGAACTCAGGCAGTCCCAGCTCGCGCCAGCGATCGAGCGCGCGCATCATCGTCTCGCGCGGCGGCAGCGAGAACGATCCCGCATCGATCTTCTGGGTCGCATCGATCACGATCTTGCTCCCCGGCGCCTCGCGGCCGTCGGCCGTGCGGATCGAAGGATCCATGTAGAGCGGAAAATAGACATCGTCGATAATCGCCGTGTCGCGCACCGGGTTGAAGCACGAGTTGAGCGCCCATTCGAGATGGGTCGCGTCGCGGATGTCGACGTCGGCGTCGACCACGGTGATGCGTTTGAGTGGCGTCAGGTCCGCCAGCGTCCGCCCGACGCGCTTGCCATGACCCGGATGGAGCGGCGTCATCGCGACGATGCCGTGGGCCAGTAGGCCGCCGAAAGTCAGATCGATATGGACGTCGCGCACGCTGCTCTCGCCGAGATCGTGGCGCAGCAGCTTCAGGATCACGCCCGCGTTGATGAGGCTCTGCATCACGGTGCTCTCGCTCGGCGGCATCTGGCTGGTAAGGCACTGGACCGCGAATTAGGGCAGCACCGCCACCTTCGGGTTGGTTGTTTTGACCGCCGGCCGCCGTGGTGCGACGGTAGAAACCATGGCTCGGTGGTCGGGTGTTCCCCTTCCTCCCCCATCGGGTCTGGGGGGCGAGCTGGTGGTTGCAGCCCATCTCGGCCCCCGTTTTGTACTCGGCTATCGGGGCCGCCCGTGGTTTACCCCAAGTCCTGATTTGGCGGCGGCATCGATCACTTTGCGGGTATGGCGGCTGCAGAGCTCCAGGTTCGAGAGCGGCTGTCCGCTCCGGTCGACATAACGTACGATCGCGCGCGCGAGGGTTCCGCGACCCTGCGCGACGCAGGGCTCGATAACCGGTGGCGAGGATGGTGACGGCCGCGGCTTCCGGGTGCATTCTCGATTCCAAAATCGCGAGAATGTCAGGAGGATGGGGTCCCGGCCGGAAAAGGGGGGAAACCGACCGGAACCCCGAGAAGTAGAGCAACGTCTGAGGCTAATATAAGCCAAAGTACCTTGTCAAAACCCTCGCTGATTTATGTTAGCTATGGGGGGGGGATTATGCGGTAGTACCAGAAAGTCGCGAAGCGGGGCGAGAATGCGCGGCTAAGCGACCTGCCGATTCCGACCTGGACGCCCGGCAAGGACGCGGCGCCCTATATCACGACGATCGTGGCGGCGCGCGATGCGCGCGGCGGCTTCCAGAATTTCGGCGTCTATCGAACCCAGGTGCTCAACGACCATAGCGTCGTGATCAACCTCTCGCCCGGCCGTCACGGCTATCGGTGCGTCCATTCGTTCCTCGACCAGGGCAAGCCGGCGCCGATCGCGTGGGTAATCGCGGCCGAACCGGCGGTTCATCTGGCGACCGTGGCGAACCTGGTCTATGGCGCCGAAGAAGTGCAATTTGCGGGCGGGCTCAAGGGTGCGCCGGTCGACCTGGTGAAAGCGGCTACGGTCGATCTGATGGTCCCGGCCGCCGCCGAGATAATCATCGAGGGTGAGATTCTCCCCGGCGAGACCGCCAACGAAGGGCCGTTCGGCGAGTTCGCGGGCTTCATGGGACCGGTGCTGGTGCGTCCGCGCGCCCATATCAAGGCGATCACGCATCGGCGCGATCCGATCTACTACGGCTGCCCTAGGAGCGACGTACTTGTCGTAATCGGCTTTACGCCACTGCTTTCGTGGCAAGCCCTTGAATGGGCGCAACTGTGACGGCGCTTCGGATACCCACTTTTCATGACATTCATCGAATGAATTGAATTTGCCGTTTACTGTCCATTCGGATAGCGGCTTATCATAAGAAACAATCCAACCTTGATGGCCACCGCCCAGGTCACCGATATGGTAGGGCGGCACCATCAGATACCAGCGGACCAGTGCGAGCGCAGCAGTGTGGCGGGGCTTCACGCTCGCCCTGTAACAGACCTTGGATAAGCGAAAGGTAGCGCACCGTACTTCAGTAATGGCCGGGCGACGGTGTCAGCGTTCTGCGGGCGCGTCCCCTCCCGCCTGCGCGCTTGGCGCCGTCCCCGCCCCAGCCAACACCAGCGCCCCTGTTCCGAACGTGGCCAATCGGAGGGGACCGAAAAACCCTGTAACCGAGATCCGCGGGCTACGTATTCCCAGCTAACTCTGTCTCTCCCGTGGACGCCGTACCGGTAGTCTCCTCTCCCGGTGCGGCGTTCGCGTATTTTGGCCCCTGTTCGCAGGCCGGCCTGTCACACCCGGCACTGTCTTAATTTGGCAAGTGTCCTAATTCTTGTTAGCAGAACGCAGGAAAAGATCGTTCAGTTGATGGGCAGGAAGAGACTTGAAGCATTCGTCGCAGAGATAAAGTACTCGGGACAACGCCGGCGCGGCGCTGCAACCGGTCACTCCCGATGTTCTGGCATCCAGGCCGTTGACATGAACCTTTCTTCGGGGCTGTAGCGGCGAGGCGATGTTTCATCCCGCGTCCTTGTATCGCAAAAACTAAAAACGCGAAAGGCCGACACTTGACATTGCATAATGCAATGCGAGACAACAAAGCCAACGGGGTTTCAAAAGCTATGGCAGCAGAAGCATTGTTAATACTGCTCGGTACTTTCGTTGTGCTCGCGGTAATCAGCTTCAACAAGTTTCACAACTAGCCGGCCCAAATCTTCCCGCCCTCACAGCCTCACCCCCCAAAAAGATTACGTGGAGGAGGGGACGTCCAACGTGGTCGCGCGCGTGATTTCTGGGGGTGGAGGTTTACCCGCACCCCGCGAGGCGCGTACCACCAACCAGAGCGCACCGTACTTTAGTAATGGCTGGGCGACGGTGTCAGCGTTCTGCCGGCGAGTCCACCTTCCGCTTGCGCGCCCGCCGCCGTCCCGGACCAGCCAACACCAGCGCCCCTGTCCGACCGTGGTCACTCGGGGGACCGAAAGCCCTGGAGCCTTTTGCAGGGGGCTTCGTACTCGAAATCTGAAGGGGGCTGAAAAGCTCTCTTGCGTAAGGCGCCATGCCGGCAGTCCCCTCCCGGTACGGCGTCTGCGTTTTTTTGACTGCGGGCCTGCCGTCGACGCTGAGCCGAAAACCGTACCGGACCGCCGACAGGGAATTGAGCGAACCGCTTCATCTGGCCCAGACTAGGGTTCAGTTACTATTCTCAGGAGTCTGCGCCGATGGCTGAACTTAAGCATCGCGTCGTGATGTCTAATGGTGTTCGCATCCACCTTGTCGAGGCGGGCAAGGGTCCGCTGGTACTGATGATCCACGGCTTTCCGGAATCGTGGTACTCTGTGGCGGCATCAGCTTCAGGCGCTGGCTGATTCGGGCTACCGCGCGGCGGCGATCGACGTGCGCGGTTACGGACGCACGTCGGCGCCAGTTGGGATTGACGAGTACCGAATGATGAAGCACGTCGGCGATAACCTGGGCTTGGTGGAGGCGCTAGGTGAGAAGACCGCAATTATTGTTGGACATGATGGGCGGCGATCTTCTCGAGCACGGCCGTGGGTACGCCAGCCGCCTTTTCATGCAGCTGCTGGTAGGACTCGAGCGTCTTAAAGCGCACGGTTCGGAGCCTCCAAGATGAAATCGAAGCTGTCCTTAGTGGCCGAGCGTAGACGTTTCTTCGAGGGGCTTTCCGAGGCTTCGCGTCGGCTTCTGAACTCAGCCACCATTCGTTTGTTTCTCGGGCGGCATGGTTTCACTGAGGGACTCCAGTGAGCTGAGAAACCTGGATCGGCCATGTCGAGCGCGTTGCCCGTCGACCCCCGAGTCATTCATTGGCACGTCGCGATGTAAAACGGACGGCAGACCCGCAGAACACTGCCGCCTGACAACGCTTTGGCCGCAAAAGCCTAGTCTCGCTGCTCCCCTTATCCTCGCACAGAAAAAAATAAATAATGTTTCTGTAATCCTGGCCTGAGTGCGGCGCTGGAACTGTCCCAGGGACATCTTCTCGATGAATACCGCAGTTCCAGAGAGAGAATTAGGTTAACGGACTGCCACGGGTTCTTTCGTTCTCGCGCTAAGCGACCAGAGTCTCGCGAGGTCGATGAATTTTGAGCCTACAGGCATCGTCCTAAATGCCGAGTGAAGATCGCGTTCGGTCTATTCGTTGAGTTGACGATCATGACTTCATCATGGACTTTCGACTCCGCTCGTAGCGCGCTCAATTCCTACCGTCACGGTTACGATCCACCCTTTTCCGCCTGACAAATTTGTCCGCGTGTCAGACTTCGGGGCCTCAGCGCCGGATGGCAGCATCGATGAGGGTCAGGGCTGGCAGCGGTCTAACCAACTCCTGAAGAACTTTGAGGCATGTAGAACCATGGCTCATTTGTCGCCGACCGGGTTTTTCATCTCGATCGCGATCTTCCTCGCGTTGCTGGTAGCTGATTGGTGGGTTTCTGATCTTAGCACTTACGGCGGCAGCCCCTCCTACGGACGCGAGCGTCCGTTGCGAATGCAAACAAAGCGGCTTTGGCGCTGGCAGATCTCTACCAAAGATGTGTTCGGCGAGGAGGTGGCGACTCTCGCTGCCCAGTGCTCTGCTGCTGCTTGCCCGGATGAAGCAAGCTTTGTCATTCAGGAGTCCTACGATGACGATCCTCAACGTCGGGAAACATATGTTTATGCCGTCTGCGACGAACATGCCCGGGACGCGTTGGCCAATCTTGCGCGGAGCCAGATGGGCATCGCGAGCGCGATGTCACCAGAGTAAGCGATGATGCCCGCAAGGGCTCTCAAGACAACTCCTGAAACGATCGGCAGAAAAAGGCTACGCCCGCAGAATAGCGCAGCGGGAGTGCCGATCACGGCCAATATTCTCACGAACTATGGGTTGTCTCGAGAAGTCTTCGCTAGAGACGCGCCGTGCGATGTGCAGGGCAGCTCCGGCGCGCAGCGCGTTGCCTTCCCTGCGGTAACAGCCGCACAGACTTGAGTGTAAACGTCATCCCTCAACGAATGTGAAACAAGGCGGCAAACGTTTGATTGAGCACGTCGGGGGTGACTAGCACGATCCCGGCGCTGTCAGTTCCTTTGGATCGAGGCACAACTCACGGCGCGTCCAGAGCGCCACGTCCACCAGCGCGATCATCACCGGCACCTCGATGAGCGGGCCGATTACCGCCGCGAACGCCGCGCCGCTGTCGATGCCGAAGGTCGCCACCGCCACCGCGATCGCCAGCTCGAAGTTGTTCGAGGCGGCCGTGAACGAGAGCGTCGCGGTCTGCGCGTAGCTCGCGCCCACCCAGCGGCTCAGCGCGAACGAAAGCGCGAACATGATCGTGAAGTAGAGCAGCAGCGGAATTGCGATTCGCATCACATCGAGCGGCAGTTCGACGATCGCGGCGCCCTTGATCGAAAACATCACCACGATCGTGAAGAGCAGGAAGACCAGCGTCAGAGGGCTAATCTTTGGGATGTAGCGCGCGCGATACCACGCCTTGCCCATCCGCGCGGTCAGCAGCTTCCAGCTTGCGAGCCCGGCGATGAACGGCACGCCGAGATAGATCGCGACGCTCTTCGCGATCTCGCCGATCGTCACATGGACGAGCGCGCCGCCCAGCCCCAGCCATCCAGGAAGCACGGTCACGAACAGCCACGCATAGAGCGAGAAAAACAGCACCTGGAAGATTGAATTGAATGCGACCAGGCCGGCGCAATAATCGGCGTCACCGGCCGCGAGATCGTTCCATACGATGACCATCGCGATACAGCGCGCGAGCCCGATCAGGATCAGCCCGGTCATATATTCAGGGCGGTCGCGGAGGAAGATGACCGCGAGCGCGAACATCAGGATCGGCCCGATGATCCAGTTCTGCACCAGCGAGAGGCCCAGAATTTTCCAGTCGCGGAAGATGTCGCCGAGCTCGTCGTAATTAACCTTCGCAAGCGGCGGGTACATGTCTGTGGCGAATTGCTGATTTTCCACAGAAATCAGCAATTCGCCACACACACCCCGGCGCTGGCTTCCATGCGAGAATAAATCATCGCTCAATACAGCTTTCTCACCTCACGCTGCGAAACGCCTGACGGTCACCTTGAGACCGTTGCGTGGGTAGGTGTCGGGTCCCCACACCACCTCGATCTCGGAGTCGTCGCTGCGTCTCAGGCGATAGTTACGAAACGCGTGGAGCAGCGCCTGCTTGATATCCATTCTTGCCAGCGGCCGCCCGATACAGATGCGCATGCCGCCCCCGAATGCATCCAGTGCATACTGGGAAAAGCTGTCCTCCGAACGCGGCAGCGCGAAGCGATCCGGATCGAAAATCTCGGGATCCTTGTAGAACGCCGGATCGTAATGGGTCGCGATCGGCGCCACGTGGACAATCGATCCTTTGGCGATCTCACGGCCACCGAACTCGAAGGTCTCCAGCACGCCCCGCGAGTGGAGATGAAGCGGCGGGTACATCCGCTCGGTCTCCTTGACCAGGTTGTCGAGCACCGGAAGCGCGGCCGGCGACGCGAGCTGCTCGAAACTCAGATCGTCCACCGCGTCCACCCGCTCAGCTTCTTCGAGCACGCGCGCAGCGTAGCCGGGATACCTCAGCATGAAGTAGAAGGCGAAGGTCATCAGCGACTTGGTGGTGCCGTGCGCGGCAAAGAACAGCCCCGCGAGGCACGACATTATTTCGGCGTCGTTCATCAGCCTGCCTGCCACGGTCGTATCCGCGGCATAGAGCGACAATCCGTCACCGGCCGGATGGCGGCGCTTGGCCTCGATATGCGGCGCCATCAGCACCGTCAATCGGCGATGCGCGGCGGCGGCCCTCGCGAGCGCTGATTCGGTGCCGAAGTCGACGAAGGCAACGGTCGCCAGTTCCTGGATAAGACCGCGAACCTCGTGCGCATCGCCGCCGAGCTCGATCCCAAAGAGCCCCTTGAGCGCGCCCTGCAAGGTCAGCGAATGTAGCTCGTCCAGCAGATCCACCGTGCCCAGTTCGGCCCACTCAGCCATCCGCTCCCGATACAGTTCCTTCTTCACCTCCAGCGCCCTTTTCACATAGGCCGGTGCGAATAGCGGTAGCATTAGGCGATGCTGAAGGCGCCAATCCTCACCGTCGAGCGCCAGCATCACGGTCTGCTTCGGCAGATGGGGACCGCCGAAGCTTTGCTGGACCCTGAAGTAGCCCATCGCGTGCGAGAACAGTTGGCGATGGGAGACGTGCACAAACTCGTGCGCCTCCGGACCCACCATCAGATGGCACGGGACCCCGAACAGCACCGTCGGTATAGCCCCCGGGTAGGGCCGGCGCCGGCAGAAATATTCGATCGGAGAAGCCATGTACTCGGCGGTTTCATCTTGCATCGCCACTGTTTCTACTCTCCGTTTCGCGGCGCCCCCTGGATCGGCTAGCCGATCGTGGCAAATCACGCGCCGAATGAAATGCGCCGCGATGCTACCGCGCGCTCGCGCAGGATCGGCACCATCGCTACCGCCCGCTCGACCATCTCCGTTTTTCGACGTTGAATCTCGCGCGGGTTTGCTTGCTCATTGTCCACCCTGGGCTTCGGTACATACTTGAGTTCGAGCACGTCGGGAGTGCCGAGCTGCCTTGCGACTATTGCCTTCATGACTCCACTCCAAGGTGTTGCGGTTTCCGAGGTTAGGCGGCGAGCTTCGCCTCGCGCGCCACGAGCTCGCGCGCGGCGTCGAGATCCTCGATGTATGGGAAGAAGCCGCGCGGCTTGGGAAAATTGCCGACAAAGTGCTTGTCGGCGAAAGCGCGATCCTTGACGGCGGCCATGAAGAGTACTCGTGCAGGATCGCTCATCGGCTCCAACAATACATTATTGAAGGTGTAGGCCCAGCGGGCGTAGCTCTCCCACCATTGCTCGCCGATTCTTGTCATCCAGGCTTCATCGAAGGACTCGTCGCCCCGTGCCACTACCTGTTCGGCCAGGTATTTGGCGTGACGGCTGGCATGATTGCCGCCCTGACCCCCGATCGGATCAAACGTGATCGCCGTGTCGCCGAGCGGCAACACCGGCTTGCCGCACGGCATTCGGCCAAAAGAGCTGCGAACGGTTGGCGGAATAGCGCCCTTCAGCCAGGAATAGGGGTCGTCCTCGATGACCTGCATGTCCTTTACGACCTCCCATTCCCACGGCGCATATGTGCGGATGAACGACTTCGACCGCGCGACCATGTCGGCGGCACTGCTACCGTCCATGAATATGTCCATCCGGCTTTTAGGCTTCGCCTCCCACAGGACGCACCAGGTTTTTCCCGCGGTCTTGTGAGTATAAGGGACCCAAAAATATTCGCCCGCATCGGAGAAGAAATCGAACTTTACCGGGTTGAAGTCAGCGCGGTCATCCCAATAGTCGTTGCGCATGCCCGCCACGATTACCATCGCGAGATGCCGCTGCGGCGAGCTGTATACCGAGCGCTCCGCGTCACGGGGTATCACGCTGGCGAGATCCGCCTTACCGGCCGCCAACACTGTCAGATCAGACGCCGCGGCAATCTCATCGAGGCGCTTGGGCGTCACCGCCTCGATCACTAGCCGGCCGCCGAGCGACTCGAGGTCGCAAAGCCAGCGATGGACCCTCATCCGCTGATCGATCGCGCCGCCATCGCCGCCAAAGGACCCACACACGACCAGCTTCTCGGGCCCCTCGATGCTCGGCTTGAAGTCGAGCAGCACGCCCTGCATGCGATGCATATCGTGCGACCAGAAGTCCATTCCGAGCTCGCGCTCGATATCGACCACCGGCTTGTACAAACCGGCGGTGCCCGTCGGCGTAGAATGATTGAGCCATTGATCCGGCGTACGGTCCGAGTAAAGCGTGACCTCATAACCGCGCTGGACGAGCGCGTAGGTAAATATTAGGCCCGCCGGGCCCGCGCCAATTACCGAAATCTTTCTCATACCATTCTCCGGTCGGCTCGATTCATGATGAACATACAGGCGGCTCGGTGTTCAGCCGGTAACACGCCGCGCACCGCCGCGGACAGTAATTCCTCCGATATTCCAGTCCCGGTCTCAATTTCGGCCGTTCTCCACTGCCACCAGCAGACTCCCTGCCGAGCGAAACGCGCCTTTGCAGAAGATCAGCGGCGCGCGCTCTCAGGCGACGAAGCGGCGGACCTGGCCGATAAGTATCAGATGGTCGCCGCCCGGATGGCTGAGTTCGCGCGAACATTCCAGATGCGCCACACACCCGTCGAGCAGGACAGTACCGCCCATGCCTTCGGCGCACGCGACGCCAGCAAATTTGTCGGGATGTGGTGTAGCGAAGCGGTTCGCCAACTCCGCCTGATTCTCGGCCAGAATGTTGACCGCGAAGTGGCTCGCTTCCTCGAATACCGGCCGGCTCGGAGCGTCAAGTCGCAGGCTCCACAACACCAGTGGCGGATCGAGTGAGACCGAACTGAAAGAATTCACCGTGAGCCCAACATAGCGCCCGGCGGCGCTACTCGCGGTGACTACTACGACACCGGTGGCGAACGTGCCCAGCGTCCGCCGGAGCGCGCCAGGATTAAAATCGCCCTCCTGATGCGGTCCTATATGAGGCGCCGCCGTCGCAGCATCGCGAATCGTAACGTGCCGATCCCTGCCCATTGCGGTTACAGTTCCCCCAGATTGGTCGAACATCAGAGCGAAAAGCATGCCTGATGACGTACAATCGGATTTGGAAGGTAGCCACGTGAATTATTGCCGATGATGCCGGAGACATCATTGGATTTCGTCCGAATATCAACTCTAATGGCGATATTTAGACAATTCGAGGGCCCTGATACCCAGCCTCTTCATCCGTGAAATAAGCGTCGTCCGCTTGATGCCGAGTCGGGCTGCTGCGCCAGCGGGCCCGCCGATACGCCCGCCGGTCTTTCTGAGCGTCGCCAGAATGTGGGCCCGATTGACCTCTGTGAGGGTTCCGGCGGCGGCCACCCCCGGTTTCGCGTCGGGCCTCGCTATCGTCAGATGCTCGGCACGCAGGGTTTCCCCTTCGCAAAGGATTATCGCCCGCTCGACTATGTTGGCCAGCTCGCGGACATTGCCCGGCCAGTCGTATGCAGTGAGCAAAGCGAGCGCTGGCGGATCGATCCGGCGGACTTGCTTGCCGATGCGGCGCCCGATCTTGCCGACGAAATAGCTCGCCAGCATCGGGATGTCCTCGCGCCGCTCGCGCAGGGGAGGCACGTGAATCGGATAGACGTTGAGTCGGTAAAAGAGATCGGCGCGGAACTGGCCAGCGCCGACCGCTGCGGCGAGATCGCGATTGGTCGCCGCAATCACCCGCACATCGACTTTGATCGTCTGCGTTCCGCCGACGCGTTCGAATTCTTGCTCCTGGAGCACGCGTAAGAGCTTGCTCTGCGCCTCGGCTGGTAACTCGCCAATCTCGTCCAAAAACACGGTCTCGTTATGAGCGAGCTCGAAGCGCCCTTTCTTGCGCGATATCGCGCCAGTGAATGCGCCCCGTTCATGGCCGAACAGTTCGCTCTCAACCAGTCCCGCCGGCAGCGTCGTACAGTTAACCTTGATAAGCCCACGGTCGTGACGCCGGCTGAGCTGATGGATCATTCGTGCGATCGATTCCTTACCACTGCCGGTCTCACCTGTGAGTAGGACGGTCGCCTCGGTCGGCGCGACGCGCGCGACCTCGTTGAGCACACTGCGCATCGCCGGCGAGTTCCCGACCACCTCGGCAAAGTTCTGCGCGTTGCGGATCTCCTCCTCGAGATAGGCGTTGACCAGCGCGAGCCGGCCGAGCGCCTCCTCGGTGCGTTGGTGCTCACTCAGGTCGCGCAGAATTATCGTATAGAGCTTCTGGCCCGATACCTCGGCGGTCGAAATCGAGCCCTGGAGCGCGAATTCCTCGCCATCGGCGCGCCGGGCCGTGATTCCATCCGGTATCCACAGCCGCTGCGCGACGCCGCCTGCCTCCGAGCTACCTGTGTAGCTGTCGAGCAGGCTCTTGAACTGCGGTGAGAGGAGACGCTCAAGCGAGCTGCCGGTAATCTCTTCTGCGCGGCAGTGGAAGACTCGTTCGGCCGCATCGTTGATAAGCGTCACTCGTAGGTCGGCGCCGACCGTGACGATCGCGTCGGTCGCCGATTCGATAATCCGTTTGAGGCGCGCTTCGCTCTCGCGCAACGCCTGCTCCATGCGTTGACGTTCCGTGATATCGCGGCTGATGGTCGAGAGACCAAGCGTCTGACCGGTTTTCGGGTCGCGGTTGAGACATACGCGCGAATGGGTCGGAATCAGTACCCCGGTCTTGAAATGGCGCAGCTCGAATTCGCCCTCCCAGCTGCCGTGGCGCCCGACGTGCGCGAGCATCTCGCGGATTAGCTCCCAATGTTCAGGGGCGTGGAAATCGTAAACTGTGAGCGGCCGATTCTCGGGGAGCGCGTCGAGGCCGACGAGGCTGCGCCCAGCCGGATTGACGTAGACCACCCGGGAGATGTCGGAGGCGAGGATTCCGACGAAGTCCGAGGTCCGTTCGATTACCGCGATCAGCGTATGGCGTTCTTCGTCAGAGCGTTTCCGCTCCCTAATATCGCGCGCCAGCACCACCATCGTTTGCCGCTCAGCATCAAGCAGCCCGACGTGGACCTCTACGGGCAAAGAGGTGCCGTCCTTTCGGCGCAAGAAGGTCTCATGGGTGACCGAGGCGCCAGGGGTGAGAGAGTCATACAGGCCAGCGACGCGCTCGGCGGGCCAGATGGGATCGAAGTCACGAACCTGAAGAGACAGCAGCTCTTCGCGCGTATAACCGAGGTCCTCGCACGCGTGCCGGTTGATGTCGGCCACGCGGCCGGAACGTTCGATGACAAAGAACGGTTCCGGCGCGCTCTCGACCAGCGGGCGGAATTTTTCGTCGGCTGGAGTCGGTGCAGTCGTTAAGCCAGGGGCGCGGCTTCAAGTATTTGTTTGAGGTCGATATTTCGACTTTCTAGCACGATACAACTGTAGGCTATCTCCGAGGTCGTACAATTGGCGTTCCGCCGGCGACTGGTTGATCGCACGCAAGGCTGCCTTGAGGACTGGCGGCTGGCTCCTCAAAACTTGGTCCGCATGAACAGAGACTCCAGGGGTGGCCGAGATGGCCCGCGGCGTCCCCGAACGACTCCGATCACGTTCGTGTTTTCTTCGCTTCAGGCTAATATCATTTGCGCCGGAGACGTCGCGGCCAGAGGAATCTCGCGCGGATCAGGTTTTGAGGAGCCACAGGACAAATATACCGAAATACTGACTCTCTACTACGTCGATCCCGCCAAGCCGGAGGATGAGTTTATCTTCGCCCCGAAGCTGCGGCGCGTTATTCGTGGATCGCCGAACAGCCGTTGCGCGCCGGTCAACGGCGGTGACTTTACTCCGGACGACTTCGACGGGTTCATGGGCGGCATCACACGGTTTCAGGCCGATTATCTTAAAGACCAGCAGGTGCTTGCGCTGACCACCGCGGATCCGAAGGTCTATGGGAATCTATCAAACTACTATTCGCTCTATTTTCCCAAACCGGAAATCGGCAAATGGGAAGTGCGCGGCAGCTACATAATCGATACTCGCAGAGTGCCATCGATGCGGGCGGGCTACTGTTACGGAAAACGCATCATGTGGGTCGACAAGTATTCCTACAGTATCTCGTGGGCGGATCTCTACGATCCGGACATGAAGTTGGTCAAGATTAACATGACTGAGAAAATTGCCGCGTCAGCAGGACCAGAAGGCATCCAGCTCAATACCGGCAACAACATCGAGACCATGTGGGATACCGGTTCAGGTCACCTGACCATATGGCTCACTTCGGGCAGCGGCGGCAGGGGACTGGTCAACCAGCAGGCGTGCCGTAATCTCAACGGAGTCAACTACGACGACGTTCAGCAGTATTCGACCGTGGGCGGCTTGACCCAAATCATGCGTTAGGGTCGTAAAGCGAGTTGTCGCCAGGCGGAACGGCTGCCAAACCCGCCGCGCTTGCGACTACTCAATCCCGGAAGTGAGGCATCACCTGTTCCGCGCGACGGTTGTCGATTTATTGTTAATAGACATATGTCTAGTAAGCATCATATGTCGCGTAGGAGGAACTCGTTATGCCAACGCTGCTTCATATTGATTCCAGCCCGCTCTACGGTCGGTCAGTCTCTCGCGAGCTAACCACTGCATTCGTCAGCCAATGGAAGGCTTCGCACCCAGATGGAAGGGTCATAGACCGCGACCTCAACGCAACAGCAATGCCGCCAATCAGCGCGGAGTGGGTCGGCGCCGTTTACACGCCGGAAAAGGCCCGCACTGAGCAACAGAGGCAACTGCTTTCGCTCTCCGATTCGCTACTTGCCGAACTAGAGCAGGCCGACGAGTGCGTCCTCGGAGTGCCAATGCATAACTTTGGTGTGCCCTCCGTACTCAAACTGTGGATCGACCAGATTGCGCGAGTGGGCAGGACCTTTCTTACGCGGACGGAAAGCCGAAGGGACTGCTTGTCGGCAAGAAGGCGACCTTCATCATTGCAACCGGCGGCAAATACGACGCCCAGACACAGATGGCTTCGTACAATTTCGTGGAGCCGTGTCTGCGCTCCGTATTTGGATTTCTTGGCGTGACGGACGCGACGTTCCTCACCGCCGGGGGGACCAGCGTGCTGAACCAGGGGCATGACCGGAACGCGTTTCTTGCACCACACCTTCAGGCGGTGCAGACGCACGTGCAGACCATCCAAGGAGATCATCTATGAAAATTACTTCGATTGTTGCGCGCTACCTGCTGGGGCTGATCTTTACGGTCTTTGCGCTGAATGGATTTCTCAACTTCATCCCCCAGCCGCCCCTGACGAATCCGCTCACGATTCAGTTTCTTACCTCCGTCAGTGAATCGCATTTTGCCGCGTTCTTCTTCGCGATCCAATTGCTCGGCGGGCTACTACTGCTTTCGGGCTACTTCGTGCCACTTGCGCTGACGCTGTTGGCGGCGGAGCTTTACAACATCCTTGCGTTTCATCTAACGCTTGCGCCGGCGAGCATTCCTCCGGCTCTGGTGGCCTCTGTACTGTGGATACTGGTCTTCCTTCAGTACCGCGAAAGCTTCAGGGGCATCTTCAGCGCGAAGCCTACGACCTAGGGATAAGTACGTACCAGGCTGTTCCGGTCGCGTGTGTCGATCAAGTATCGCTTGTGACAACCTCGCGGGTCTCGTTGGCCTTTCCTAGTAACAAATCCGTTGTATCGCGGGCCGGAGAGGCATACGATTTCGCGAGCTGGAGGGCCTAGCCGGAAAATCCAGTTCGTCGATGTCAAGCGTTTTGAAGAAGAAGACGGGTGTGTCGCGCGAGTTCGCGAATACTTCTATTGCCCGGAGACCCTTACGGAGATCGCTGAAGAGCTTGGCGTCCGGGCCTGTCCGCGAGGGTACCATCAGGCTCCCGAACGTCTTGTCCCGGATGATCGCGTCGTCGGGGCTGCCCTGGATCGCGAGCTAAAAGCTGTCTGCGGACTGGTTGATTGATTTGTTTTTTCTGGAGCCATTCGGATTCGACCCGACGACCTGCTGATTGCGAATTAGCGCGAGAATCACGATCGCGGCCATCCACGCGCCGGCGCCGCTCACCAGCGGGAAGCGCCCGAAACCGAAGAGCCATCGCGGTAGCGCCGCGGGATTCGCCACGATCGCGGGCCATGACTTGAGCCCGGCGATCAGGCCCGCGTGCATCCCGGCTGAGAAATAGACCGTCCCCCTGCGCAGGAACGCCTCGCCGAGGACGATGCCGATAAGGAACAGTCCGACCAATGCGGGCAGTGTCGCGCGCGCGTCGCCGAGCTGGGCCAGGACCGCAACGACGTTGCGAGCACCGGCGGCCGGCACCAGCCCGGTGAGATAGACCCGCTGCGGCGAGCGCATCACGTGAGCGAGCGCGTAAACGGTGGAGCTCGCGATGAGCGCGCGCCGGCCACCGAAATCGCCGGCCATCCCGTCGAGCAGGAACGCGCGAAAGAATCCCTCTTCGACAATCGCGATAAGGATCGCGGCCGGAATGAATCTGAGGGCTCGATAGATAACTCCGGTAAGCGCCGCGCCGCCGCCGAGTATCGCGGCGAGCGCCCACAGCGAAGCCATCGCGGCGATCGCGATTGTGAATCCGCGCAGCGCGTCAGCGGGATTTTCGCGGCGCCAGGCGAATCCTCTCGCGAGACGCTCGCGTAGCTTGAACCGGCGGCCGTTCAGCAGGATCGCGATCAGCAGCGCCGCCATCACCGTGCGATCGAAGATTCGCGGGAAGGGGAAGCGAAATCCCGCAGACGCCACGGCGGCTGCCGCGAGCGGCGACAGCGCTACCGCCGCGCCGACCGCGGCCGCGAGCACAAGCGCGAATCTCGTCGTGAAAGCCATCGCGCCAGACGGTTACAGGCGGGCGCGCGCCGCGCAAGCGGGTGAGTAGCCACGCCTGCCCGGCCTCGACCTGAATCGCCGCCAAGTTTGCTTTGCGCCTTTGTCCGGTTAGTTTGCGCCGGGCGTAACAGCCCGTAGCAGCAGTATTCTCGATACTCTCGGCGTGATGGCCTTTTCCACCGTGGCATTGGCCTTGCTGTAGCGCAGCAGCAACAGCGCTTCTGGAGGGGACCATGTTTACAAAGTTTGCTGGCTACATTGCCGATCGCAAGAAGCTCGGACTATCAGCCATCGGTAGAGCGGTGGTCACAGCCGGCGCGCTTTGCACGCTTATGCTTTTGGTCAGCGCGGGGCACAGCTGGGCGAACTGGTTTGGCTCGGGCTCGGCCAAAACCGCTGAAACCTCAGCGGAGGCGCAGACAGACTTCGAGCAGGGCAATAAGGCCCTCGATGCCAGGGATTTTACGACGGCGGCTCGCTGGTACCGCGCCGCTGCGCAACTCGGCTACGCCCCGGCTGAGGTAAATCTGGGCAACATGTATTGGAGAGGCGCAGGAGTGGCCCAAGACTACGTCCAAGCCGTGAAGTGGTACCGCGCCGCCGCGGATCAGGGCGACCGCGACGGTGAGGCCGGCTTGGGGGTCTTGTACGACAACGGCCAAGGCGTGGCGCAGGACTGCGTCCAAGCCGCGAAGTGGTACCGCGTTGCCGCGGAACAGGGCAGCTCCTACGGTGAGGCCGGCTTGGGGGTCTTGTACACCAACGGCCGAGGAGTGGCGCAGGACTACGTCCAAGCCGCGAATTGGTATCGCGCTGCCGCGGAGCAGGGCAACGCTATCGGCGAGACCGGCCTGGGCGCCTTGTACGGGCGCGGCCAGGGAGTGCCGAAGGACGATGGGAAGGCCGTGAGCTTGTACCTTGCTGCTGCGCAGCAGGGCTACGCCCTGGCTGAGGCAAATCTGGGCGGAATGTACGAGCTAGGCCACGGGGTGGCGCAGGACTACGTCCAAGCGGCGAAGTGGTACCGCGCTGCCGCGGATCAGGGCAGCCCCGAGGGTGAGACTAATCTGGCTCTTGTACGAGCGCAGCCAAGGCGTGCCGAAGGACGATGCCAAGGCCGCGAGCCTATACCTTGCCGCCGCACAACAGGGCTACGCTCTGGCTGAGACCTATCTGGCCGCGATGTACTGGGAAGGCGCGGGAGTGGCGCAGGACTACACCCAAGCCGTGACGTGGTCCCGCGCTGCGGCGGAACAGGGTAATCCTCAGGGTGAGACCCTTCTGGCAGGCTTGTACGGGTACGGCCACGGAGTGCCGGAGGACCTCCCCCAAGCGGCGCGACTGTACGAGGCTGCTGCCCAGCAGGGCTATGCGGCGGCTCAGGCGGATTTGGGCTCGATGTACGCACAGGGTCAGGGCGAACCGCGAGACTATGATCGCGCTTTCAAATGGTTATCGGCCGCGGCAGAGCAAGGCGATCCGCGTGGCCAGATGAACCTTGGCGTAATGTACGACAAGGGTTGGGGCGTGCCGAGAGATCCGGCGCAAGCCGCCAGGCTGTATCGGGCAGCCGCGGAGCAGGGATTCGAGCCGCGCGAGTCGCCTTGGGGAACCTGGAGGCGGGGCAAAGTCAACAGGGGACGCAATACGCGCCGTACGGCGGACGCACGCCACAGACGCCACAGGAGTGGGCGCAATGGGCGTCAAACCAGGTGATCAGGGCCCACATGCAACAGTACTTCGCGCGGCGACGAAGGCAGGAGTAACGAGTCCTTCGCCCTGCCCCTGGCTGGCAGCACTCTCGCGAGGAAAGGGCATCAGGCTCTTGAGGAAAGCCTCGCGAGCCTGCTCCTTCTCTTTTTCGCTTCCTGCCTCGCTTCGGCTCCAGCCTGCGATTGTCTCCCCCCAGACAGGCGGTAGAACTCGTTCTTCGCGGCGGCTACCGGACTCCATCCGGGTCGAATTGCGGCTCGAGCACGATCTCGACCGGGCACACACCTGCCGGCGAATTGATGATCTGCATCGCCGCCTCTGCGACTTGATTCGGTGAGAGCATCCGCCCGCGATCGAGTCGCTTGTTCGGCGGAATCAGCGCCGTATCGACCAGCCCCGGGATTACAACCGACACCTTGATTCCGTGCTTGCGCAACTCCGCGAAGGATGCGCGGCTGAATGCGATCAGCCCCGCTTTGGTGGCTGCGTAGATCGCCTCGAAGGCGGGGCTCGCCCGTCCAGCCGACGAGGCGATGTTGATGATCGTGCCGCGGCCCTGCGCGCTCATCGCCGTTACCACCAGGCGCGTCAGCGCGATCGGCGTGCGCAGGTTCAGCGCGATCATCCGATCGAGATCGGCCTCGCCGGTCTTGTGGAGCGGCGTGCGGGCCGGCGCCCATCCGGCGTTGTTGACCAACACGTCGAGGCGCCCGAAGTGATCGGTAGCGGCCGTGAACAGCGTCTCGGGACCGTCGTGCTCCGCGAGATCGATCAGCACGATCAGCGAGCGCTCCGGCTCAAGGCTGGTGAGACGCCGCGTCTCCTCGAGCTGTTCGCGGGTGCGCGCCGCGATGCACAAGGAGAACCCCTCCCGCGCGAGCGCGACCGCGATCGCCCGCCCGATTCCCCGTCCGGCGCCCGTCACGAGCGCCACTTTTTGATCGTCGCTCATCGTTCGCGGCGTCCTGGCCGACGCCTCTGCCGATTACCCGGCGGTCAGGCGTTTGGCAAGCCAACGCCGACCCCTCATAATAGTCAAATCGTCGCTCGCAGGGGCTTCGATCGATGGCGAACGGAGACAAACAGACTGAATGAATCCGCAAGTATTTCGCGAATACGACATCCGCGGCGTGGTCGAGACCGACTTCGACGACGATCTTCGTGCGCGATCTGGGACGCGCGTACGCGACGATGCTCAATGCGCCGGCAAGCGCACCGTCACGCTTGGGCCGCGATTGCCGCCTCTCGTCGACGCCTGCACGATCTGCTGCTCGAGGGCTGCTGCGGCGGAATCAACGTGGTCGATGTCGGTATCGTGCCGACGCCGCTGCTCTATTTCTCGGTGGTGCACTGGAAGATGGACGGCGGCGCGATGATCACCGGCAGCCACAACGCCGCCGAATACAACGGCTTCAAGCTGGGCGTCGGCGCCATCGACGCATCTTCGGCGACGGACATCCAGGAGCCTGCGCAGGATAATCGAGTCGCGCGACTTCGTCCGATCCGGCGCGCAAAGGCACGCTGACCGATCGCCCGGTGCTCCCCGACTACCGGGATTTCATCAAGGGCCAGTTCAAGCTCGCGCCCGGAATGAAGGTCGCGGTCGACGGCGGCAACGGATGCGGCGGTGTGGTTGCGGCGCCGCTGATGCGCGAGATGGGGCGTGAGACCGTCGAGCTGTTCATCGAGATGGACGGCCGCTTTCCCAACCATCATCCCGACCCCACGGTCGAGGAAAACATGCGCGACCTTCAGGCGGCGGTCAAGAGCAACGGCGCGCTGGTCGGTATCGCCTACGACGGCGACGCCGACCGGATCGGCGCGGTCGACGAGAACGGCAAGATCGTATGGGGCGACGAGCTGATGGTGGTCTTCTCGCGCGCGATTCTGAAGGAGCGTCCGGGCGCGGCGATCATCGGCGACGTCAAATGCTCGCAGCGGCATGTACGACGATATCGCGCGCCATGGCGGGCGGCCGATCATGTGGAAGACCGGCCATTCGCTGATCAAGAGCAAGCTCAAGGAGGAGAACGCGGCGCTGGCCGGCGAGATGAGCGGCCATATGTTCTTCGCCGACCGCTACTACGGCTTCGACGACGCGATCTACGCCTCCTTCCGGCTGCTCGAGATCATCAGCCGCGAGCAGCGCGGCCTCGCCGCGATGCTCGCCGATCTGCCCAGGAGCTTCGTCCACGCCCGAGATTCGGCTCGACTGTCCGGACGACCGCAAGTTCGAGGTGGTGCGCAAGGCGGCCGACTACTTCCGCGCGCGCTACGACGTGATCGACATCGACGGCGTGCGGGTCAACTTCCCCGACGGATGGGGCCTCGTGCGCGCGTCCAACACGCAGCCGGCGCTGGTGATGCGCTTCGAGGCGAGCGAACGAAAAGCGCCTGGGCGAAATCCGCGCGCTGTTCGAGAGCAAGCTCAAGGAGCTGGGCGCGATCTGATTGGCCTGCCCAGGCCGCGCGCGGCAGGACGACGCCGGCGTCGCGGCGTTGATAATCGCCGGCGGGCGTGGGACGCGGTTCTGGCCGCAAGCCGCGGCGCCGCCCCAAGCCGCTCTTCTCGCTCGACGGCAAGACCTCGCTGCTCGATGAGACCATCGCGCGGGCGCGCCTTCTAACCGCGCCCGAACGAATCTTCGTGCTGGTCGCGGCCAGAGCAGCGCGCGTTTCGCGCGCGCTCGCAGATCTGATACCGCCGGCGCAATCTGATCGTCGAGCCGGCGGCGCGCGGCACCACCGTCGCGATCGCGTATGGCGCCGCGGTGATCGAGCGGCGGCTCGGCGCTGTAACGTCATCGCCGTGACGCCCGCTGACCATCTCATCTCGCCGGCTTCGGCTTTCGCAAGCTCGCTCAAGCGACGCAATCGGGCTTGCGCCAGGCGATCGCGGCGCGATTGTCGTGGTCGGAGTGAAGCCCGATCGCGTCGAGTCCGGCTTCGGCTATCAGAAGATCGGGCGCAAGGCGGGCGCCGGCTTCGAGGTCGATCGGTTCGTCGAGAAGCCGGCTCTGCGCGAAGCGGCGCGAAGATGGTGCGATCGGGGAAGTTCCTGTGGAACGCCGGGATGTTCGTGATGACCACGCGGACCCTCGATGCGGAACTGACGGCGCATTGCCCGCGCCTCGCCACGGCGTTGAGAAAGATCGCTGCGGCCCCGGCGGCCGCGTCGCGTCGGCCTATCGCAGGCTCGAGTATCGACTCCTTCGATCGCGAGATCGTGGAGAAGAGCCACAAGGTGCTCGGTGTGCGAGCGCGGTTTCGATGGCATGACGTGGGAAGCTGGGATGGACTATGGGAGGCGATGCGCTCCCGCAACGGAGCGGCGCATAGCGACAACGTGTTGTCGGGCAATGTGATCGCGCTGGGCGCGGACGGCGTGCTGGCGCGCGCGCACGGCCGCCTGATGGTGCTGGTGGGAGTCGAACGACCTGGTGGCGGTTGATTCCGGCGATGCGCTGCTGATCGCGCGGCGCTCGCGCTCGCAGGATTTGCGCCGGGTCACGGAAGAACTCAAGCGCCGCGGGATGAGTCGGTATCTGTAGCGGGCGTCGCGCGCGAATCGCCTGCCGCAGCGCCCCCGGCGCTGCTTCCAGTGAGTACGGGGCCAAATTGACAAGCCGCGGCTGGCTCGATAGGAATTGATATGCCGCACTTTTCGCAAACAATCCCCCCTGCGGCAAAAAGTGAAATCCTGAACCTCCCCAGGGTGATCGCCGTCATACCGGCCCGCTATGGTTCGAGCCGCCTGCCCGCCAAGGCGCTGGCGGAGATCGGCGGCGCGCCGATGGTGGCGCGGGTCTGGAGTCAGAGCTGCAGGGCGCGTCGGGTCGATCGCGTGATCGTCGCGACCGACGATGAGCGGATCGCGGCGCCGATCCGCGCGGCCGGCGGCGAAGCCATGATCACTTCGGGGGCGCATCCAAGCGGCACCGATCGGGTGGCGGAGGTCGCGGGACGGGTCGCCGCCGAAATCTACCTCAACGTGCAGGGCGATCTTCCGTTCATCGCGCCGGCGGACCTCGATGCGCTCGCGTCGGCGATGAGCGCGGATGAGTCGATCGAGATGGCGACGCTGGCGACTCCGATCGTGTCGGAAGCTGAGTGGCGCAATCCGAGCGTGGTGAAGGTGGTGTGCGACGCACGCGGCGACGCGCTCTATTTCTCGCGCAGCCCGATCCCGTTTGCGCGCGAGGGCGGCATGCCCCAAACGGCGCTGCGCCATATCGGCGTGTACGGGTATCGGCGCGAATTCCTGCTGCGATTTGCAGCGCTCGAGCCGGGCATCCTGGAGCAGGTCGAGAAGCTGGAGCAGCTCCGCGCGCTGGAGCGCGGCTTCAGGATTCGGGTGGCGGCTTCCGTGGCGCCTTCGCTTGAGGTAGATACTGCCGAGGACCTCGCGCAGGCCCGCGCGATTGCGGCGGCGCGATGAGGGCGGAGGGCGCAGCGGTGGAACGCGGCAAGACCAAGTTCATTTTCGTTAGCGGCGGCGTGGTCTCCTCGCTGGGAAAGGGCTTGGCGGCGGCCTCGCTCGGCGCGCTGCTCGAGGCGCGCGGCCTGAAGGTCACCTTCCTCAAGATGGACCCTTATATCAACGTCGATCCCGGCACGATGAGCCCGCTTCAGCATGGCGAGGTCTTCGTTACGGATGACGGCGCGGAAACCGACCTTGACCTCGGGCATTACGAGCGCTTCGTTGGGACCCGGATGAGCCGGCGGAACAACTGCACCACCGGCCAGATCTACGACACCGTGATCCAGAAGGAGCGCCGCGGCGACTATCTCGGCGCGACCGTCCAGGTCATCCCGCACATCACCGACGAGATCAAGCGGCGCATCCTGATGGCGGCCGAGGGCGCCGACCTTCTAGTGGTCGAGATCGGAGGCACGGTCGGCGATATCGAGAGCCTGCCGTTTCTCGAAGCGATCCGGGAGTTCCGATGGGACCTCGGACGCGAAAACGTACTTTATGTACATCTGACGCTGGTGCCGTTTATCGCGGCCGCCGGCGAGCTCAAGACCAAGCCGACCCAGCACAGCGTAAAGGAGCTGACCGGACTCGGAATCCAGCCCGATATCCTGCTCTGCCGCTGCGACCGTCCGCTGGAGAAGAAGGTCAAGGCCAAGATCGCGCACTTCTGCAACGTCGAGGAAAATTGCGTAATCGCCGCGGACGATGTCGAGTCGATCTACGAAGTGCCGCTCAAGTTTCACGAGGAAGGGCTCGACCAGCGCGTGGTCGAGAAGCTCAACATCTGGACCGGACAGCCGAATCTGACGAAGTGGCGGCGGCTGGTCAAAACCGTGCAGAACCCCAAAGTCACGGTCAATGTTGCGGTGGTCGGCAAGTACGTGAACCTGATCGACTCGTACAAGAGTCTGCACGAGGCGATAGCTCATGGCGCGATCGCCAACGAGGTGAAGGTCGCGATCGACTACGTCGATGCCGAAGAGCTCGAGAAGCAGGATCCTCGATGAGCGGCTCGCTCACGCTCACGCGATTATCGTACCCGGCGGTTTCGGCGAGCGCGGCACTGAGGGGATGATCCGCGCGGTGCGTTTCGCGCGCGAGCGGAAAATCCCGGTGCTCGGCATCTGCTACGGCCTGCACATGATGGTGATCGAAGTGGCGCGCGACCTGCTCGGCCTCAAGCGGGCCAATACCAGCGAGAACATGGCGAACACGCCCGACCCCGTAATCGACATCATGGAGACCCAGCGGGGCGTCACGCAAAAGGGCGGCACGATGCGGCTCGGCGCGTATCCCTGCGTTATCAAGCCCGGCTCGCTCGCCGCCTCGCTCTACCGCAGAGCAAGATCTCCGAGCGCCATCGCCATCGCTACGAAGTCAACAATGCTTATCGCGAAGCGCTCGAAAAGGCCGGCTTCGCCGCCACCGGCATCTCGCCCGGCGGCGAACTCGTCGAGATAATGGAATTGCCAAGGACCATCCGTGGTTCCTCGGATGCCAGTTCCATCCGGAATTGAGATCGCGTCCGCTCGATTGTCATCCGCTGTTTCGCGGTCTGATTCGCGCCGCGGTCGTCCGCCGCGCGGCGCAGGCGCCCGAGCGATCGAAGGTGAGGGAGTTGAGATCGGTTTCGTGAAGGTAGCTCTGGTCAAAGCCGGCGATGTGGTCTTCGGCGGCGACCGGCTCGTGCTGATCGCCGGTCCCTGCGTGATCGAGAATCGCGAATCGTGTATGCGCCACGCCGAGCGGCTGGCCGCGATTTCGCGCTCGGCCGGCTTTCCGCTGGTGTTCAAATCGTCGTTCGACAAGGCCAATCGCACCAGCCACAAGTCGTTTCGCGGCCCCGGAATCGATAGCGGGCTCTGCATCCTGGCCGAAGTCAAACGCGACTTCGGATTGCCGGTCCTGACCGACGTTCACGAGCCGTCGCAGGCGCGCGCCGCGGCCCAGGTGGCCGACGTGCTTCAGATTCCCGCCTTGCTCTCGCGCCAGACCGACCTGATCCAGGCCGCGGCGTTGACCGGCCGCGTGCTCAACCTGAAAAAAGGGCAATTCCTTGCGCCGTGGGACATGGGCGCAGCCGTGGAAAAAGCGGAGTCGTCCGGGAA
Source organism: uncultured delta proteobacterium (assembly GCA_963830715.1). Classification (GTDB taxonomy): domain Bacteria; phylum Desulfobacterota; class Binatia; order Binatales; family Binataceae; genus CAVVMA01. Next base: position 108,199 of record CAWHNS010000009.1, on the reverse strand, counting down.
CCGGCGCCTGCTGCTGACCGAGCGCGGCTTCTCGTTCGGATACAATAACCTGGTCACCGATTTTCGATCGCTGGTGGTGATGCGGCAGTTCGGCTATCCGGTTATCTTTGACGCGACCCATTCGGTGCAGTTGCCGGGCGCGGGAGGCGAGCGTTCCGACGGCCAACGCGAGTTCGTCTCACCGCTGGCGCGCGCCGCGGTTGCGGTCGGGGTCGACGGGATCTTCATGGAGGTGCACGAAGATCCGGAGCGCGCGCTCAGCGACGGGCCCAACTCCTATCCGCTCGATGAACTCCCCGCGTTGCTCGACGAATTGAAGAGAATCGACGAACTGATGCGCTCCGGCGTCCGCCGGGCGTAGTATAATCCGATGAGTCCGAGGCGGCTCGCCAGGCTGCTCGCATGGCTCGGGAGCGCCGTGCTCGCGGCGGTTCTGATCGCCACCGTGTGGGTCGTCCGCCATCGCACGGGCCGCGAATTGCTGAAGGAGGCGGCCACCGTCGTTCCCGGCTCGATGCTCTCGGCGCGCAATTTCCACTGGACGCAAATGAAAAGTGGCCGGAAGCAATGGGAGCTTACCGCGCAACAGGCGAGCTTCTCCGACGACAAGAAATCGGTGAGGCTTAAGGACGCGGAACTCTCGATGGTCACGGATGACGGCAAGCATCTGATGCTGCGCGCTCAGCGGGCGCTGCTCGCCCTGAACGCGAATCACGTCAGCCGCGCCGATCTGATCGGCGGACTGCGGGTCGATTACGGCGACGTTGTGGTAACGGCCCAACAGGCCAGCTTCACGCCCGACACCGATGAGCTCGAGGTGCCGGGGCAGGTGACGATCGAGAGCGGGGGCATGAAGGTGACCGCGATCGGCCTCAGCGCGCGTCCTCACGCGCAACTCTTCGATCTTCACCGGCAGGTCGATACCGAAGTCAAACCGCGCCCGAAAGCCGCTCCCAGCGCGAAGATCCTTTGAGGCCCCGGACGGAGGCTGTCGCGTTGCGCTCCGTACAATGCATGGTCCTCGCCTCGGCAATCGCATTCGCGTTGTTCGGCGCCTTGGCCGCGAAGCCGGTACGCGCGGGCTCCGGCCCGGATACAACCGATGCGGCGGCGAAGACGAACGTCAGCTCGTCCGGGGAGGAACGCCTCAAGCGCAGCGGCAGCGGCGCCGCGAGCGACGATCACCCCTTCACTGCCTTCTCGTTTTCAGCCGACAAGGGCCCGATCGACATCAAGTCGGACGCGCTCTCGCTCGACTACAAGGCCAAGATCATCGTGTTTCGCGGCCACGTTCATGGCGTGCAATCGGGCACCGACCTGACGAGCGATGTGTTGCAGGTCAGGTACGGCAAGGACTTCAACGATATCCAGATTGTGGTGGCGGACGGCCATGTAAAAATCACTCAGGGCGGCCGATGGGCGATCGGCGACCACGCCGTGCTCGACCAGGCCGCCCGCACGATCGAGATGACCGGCAGTCCGGTAATCCATGACGGGCCGGACGAAATTGCGGGCAGTAAAATCCTGATCTATCTTGACAGTCAGAAGAGTGTCGTCGAGGGAGCGCACGCGGTGATCTTCCCTCGCAAGCAGGAAACCCGCGATAATAAGCCGGTCAATGACGCGAGCGATCATAGCGCCGGGCGCAAGGACTAGATGGCCCTCGAGGTAAAGCTCGGACAGGACCTGCGGCTCCGCCAGCAACTGGTGATGACGCCGCAGCTTCAGCAGGCGATCAAGATCCTGCAACTGTCGCTGCCGGAGCTGGAGGCGGTCGTGCAAGCCGAGCTCGAGCAGAATCCGATGCTCGAGCCGCTCGATAAGAGTCCCGCCGAGGCCGCTTCAGAGTCTGAGCAACAGACCGGCGAGGCGCCCGAGGCTGCCGACGGCGAGCCGGGGCCGCCCTCCGAAAACGGCGACGGAGCCGCGCCGCCCGAAGAAGAGCCTGTCTGGGACGCCGGCCTCCAGGAAAAGACGGTCGAGGCACCGCCGATCGAGGCCAAGGACGCCGCGATAGAAATCAAGGATCTCGGCGCGCTCGACAAGCTCGACTGGCGCGAATACCTCGAGAACTACTCCAACAACTGGCAGGGCGGCGAGCCGGCGCCCGAGCAGGACGACGACCATCGCCAGACGCTGGAAGCCACGCTGACCCGCAAAGCCTCGCTCGAAGATCATCTGATCTGGCAGCTCAGGCTGTCGGGGCTCAGCGAGGCCGATCAGAGGATCGGCGCGGCGATCATCTACAACCTCAACGACGACGGCTATCTCGAGACCCCGATCGAGGAGCTGGCAGCCAAGCTCGAAACCGACGCGCCAGGCGTCGAGGCCGTCCTCAAGCGCATCCAGCGCTTCGATCCGCCGGGCGTGGCGGCGCGCGATCTTCGCGAGTGCCTGTACTTGCAGATGCTCACCCTCGGGATGGAAGAATCGCTCGCGGCGCGAATCGTGCTGAACCATCTCGACCTGCTGGAGAAGCATCGCTATTCCGAGCTGGCCAAGACGCTGGCGGTCGAGCCCGATCTTGTCACTCAGGCTGCCCGGATCATCGCGCTGCTCGAACCCAAGCCCGGCCGCGACTACAGCGGGCAGGAGCCCACTTACATCGTTCCCGACGTTTACATCCAGAAGGTCGGCGAAGATTACGTCGTGACGCTCAACGACGGCGCCGTGCCCCGGCTGCGGCTGGCCGGCTACTATCAGCGGGTGCTGCGCGACGGCGACGTGGCCGCCGACGCCAAGGAATATTTGCAGGAGCGGTTGCGCTCCGCGCGATGGCTGGTCAAGTCGATTTACCAGCGCCAGCAGACGATCTTCAAGGTGGCCAGATCGATCGTCAAATTCCAGCGCGCCTTCTTCGACCACGGCATCAGCAATCTGCGCCCGCTGGTGCTCAAGGACGTCGCCGACGACATCGGGATGCACGAATCGACGATCAGCCGCGCCACTGCTAACAAGTACGCGCATACGCCGCAGGGAATCTTCGAGCTCAAGTTCTTTTTCACCTCGGGCGTCAAGGCCGCCGACGGCGGCGACGTCAGCGCCGAGACGGTCAAGGAGCGAATCCGCGCGATGGTCTCCGGCGAGAACCCTCACGACCCGCTCTCGGACCAGGCGATCGCCGAGCTGCTGCGCGGCGAGAAGATCAACATCGCGCGCCGGACGGTGGCGAAATACCGCCAGGCGCTCGGCATTCTTCCTTCGGCGAGCCGCAAGATTCCTGACTGAGATTTCCTTTGCACCCACTTTCGCGAGACCTGACGGTGATTTAGATGAAGCTACGCGCGGGCAAGAGAAGCAGGGCCGTGGCGCGCAAAGAGCGTCGGCTGTCGTCGGCGGGCCTGGCGCCTCAGGCCGAGGTAGCGGTGACGTTCCGGCACGTCGAGCCCACCGAGGCGATCAGGGTTTACGCCGAGCGCAAGCTCGCGCACGTCGCCAAATATCTCCGGCGCGCCTGCCAGATTCATTTGATCCTGACGGTTGACAAGTATCGACAGCACGGCGAAGTTACAGTCAAATCCGGCCGTCTCGCGGTCGCCGCGCAGGAGGAAACCAAGGACCTTTACTCCGTGATCGACCTGCTCGCGGACAAGGTTGAGCGGCAGTTGAAGAAGCACGTCGAAAAGAGCCAGGCACGCAAGGTGCGCGCGCCGTCAACCGGCGAGGTGCTCAGCGCTGCCGAGCAGACGCGCCCGGGGGCAGGCCGCGATTAGATCGCGAACCGCCCCCGCAGGCGCAAGCACCGCATCGCTCGCGATCGCGGCGGCGCTCGCCACCTGGAAAGCTGAAACCCAGAAATGAAAATCACCGACATCCTGAGTCCGGAGATGGTGGTGCCTGAGCTGAAAGGCAACGACAAGCCCTCGGTGCTGAAAGAACTCGCGTCGTGCCTGTGCGCCCGGTACACGGAGATCCGGATCGCCGATCTGACCGCCGTGCTCGAAGAGCGCGAGCGGCTGGGGTCGACCGCGATCGGCGACGGAATCGCAATCCCGCACGGAAAACTCGCCGGCGTAAAGGGCATCCTCGGCGTTTTCGGGCGCCATCGCGCGGGCGTCGACTTCGACTCGCTCGACGGCAAGCCGACCCAGCTTTTTTTCTGCTGGTCGCCCCCGAGGATTCCTCCAGCCTGCATCTCAAGGCGCTCGCGCGGGTCTCGAGGCTGCTCAAGGATCAGCCGTTTCGCGAGCGCCTGCTCAACGCCCCCGATGTAGCCGAGCTCTACCGGCTGATCAAGGAAGAAGACAGCCGCTACTGATCCGTATCAGGCAAGAGCCGCTGCGCGGTTCCTGAAATGAAAGTCGCGTCACGGGCGGTCCCAACCAAGCCTCGCTCCCGTGCGAGACCGATCGCGGGCAGGCGCGCCGCGCCCGCAACGAGGCTGGTGATCGTGACCGGAGTTTCGGGAGCTGGACGCGCGACCGCGATGCGCGTGCTGGAGGACCTTGGCTTCTACTGCGTGGACAATCTTCCGGTCGCGCTCGCGCCGGAGGTCGTGAGGCTTGCCGCTGAGCGTGGCGCCGCGCCGAGGGGAATCGCACTTGGAATCGATTCGCGCGAGCGGCTGTCGCTGTCCGAATGGCCCAGGGTCTTCAAGCAGCTCGAAGACGACGGCATCCCTCCCCAGATCCTTTTCCTCGACGCATCGGATGAGGTGCTGGCGCGCCGCTACTCGGAAACCCGCCGGCCCCATCCGATGGCCGAGAGCGGAGTGAGCGTCGCCGACAGCATCCGGCGCGAGCGCCTGGCGCTGGCCGCGATGCGCGAGCGCGCCAGCCGCGTCATCGATACGACCACGCTGACCGTCCATGAACTGCGCGAAGTCATCAACGCGGCGGTCCTGGGCTCGGCGGTCGGCGATCGGATGAAGGTCGCGATAGTTTCGTTCGGCTACAAGTACGGGATGCCGGTCGGGCTGGATCTGGTGCTTGACGCGCGCTTCATCCCCAACCCGCACTTCGTTCCGGAGTTGCGCCCGCTCAACGGCCTCGACCCGGCGGTGCGCGACTATATCAACGCCCAGCCCGACGGACGCCGTTTTCTCGACGAGGTCGCGAAGCTGCTGGATTTCCTTCTGCCGCTGTATCAGCGCGAGGGCAAGAGCTATCTCACGATCGGGCTTGGATGCACCGGCGGACGGCATCGCTCGCCGATGCTCGCGCAGGAACTGAAGGAGCGCCTGGCGGCTAAAGGCTACGACGCCGAGACGCGCCATCAGGACATCTGGCGGTGAGCCGCGATCAATTCATCGTGCTGCCGGCGTCGACGTTGATGGTCTGGCCGGTGACTCCGGCGGAGAGATCGCCCACCAGGAAGACCGCTACGCGCGCGACTTCTTCTTCGGTCACCATCCGGCGCATAGCGGCGCCCGAAACGAATCCGGCCTTGACCTGCTCATAGGGCAATCCCATTGTTTCGGCGCGGGCCCGGATCACCCGCTCGATCCGCGGTCCCTCCACCGCGCCCGGACAGATGCAGTTGACCCGGATGCCCTTGTCGCCCCATTCGCCGGCCAGCGTTTGCGTGAGCCCGATCATCGCCCACTTCGAGGCGGCATACGGCGACCGCAGCGGATAGCCGCGGCGGCCGGCGCCCGATGAGATGTTCAGGATGTTTCCGGCGCGCTGGCGCTCCATCGCGGGCAGCACCGCGCGCGAGGCCAGCCACGCGCCGGTCAAGTTGATGTCGATCACTTCCTGCCACTCGCCGAGCGCCATCTCGGTCGCACGCTTGGTCGGACCGGCGATACCGGCGTTGTTGACCAGGATATCGATGCGGCCGAAAGCCGCGATGGTCTGCTCGGCCATCCGCGCGCAATCGGCTTCCCGCGACACGTCGGTCTGTATCGCAATCGCATGCGCGCCGATTTTCACCAGTTCGGCCTCGGTTTCCCTCAGGGGCTCCGGCGAGCGCGCGGCGAGCACCAGGCGCCCGCCGAGCCTCGCGTAGGCCAGCGCGATCTGCTTGCCGATTCCGTAGCCGCCGCCGGTGATAATCGCAACTTTTCCCGCCAGGTCGTTCATCTTTTTCACTCCGGGCCCCGCTTCGCTTCCGGCCCACGAATGTCTCCCCCGGACAGGTGGAGATCAAGGAAACACCGTGCCAGAAACGTATCGCTGGAGCGCGACTTTAGTCGCAATTGGATCGTGCGACAACGATTGCGAGGCGGGATTCCGAGCTTGTCCCGCCCGAGTCCTATCCCTATCATCGCGATTGAGATTGAGATTGATGGCCGCGGGAAGCCCAATACCGGAGCTGGAAGGAGAGCCTGCGCCTTCTGCGGCGTCGTTCGTGCGCGACCTGCTCAAGATCGCCGTCATTGCCGTACTGGCAATCGGTTCGGGATGGCTTCTTTGGAAGCACCAGGAATGGTTCAGAAATCCGCGCCTTATCAAGCAAGAGGTGATTTCGTGGGGCGCGTGGGGACCCGCGGTTTACATGCTGCTCTATGCGGTCGGGCCGTCGTTCCTGGTTCCGGGATTCGTGATGACGATCGCGGCGGGACTCGCATTCGGCACCTTCTGGGGATCGGTATGGTCGCTGATCGGCGCCGATGCCGGAGCGCTGGTCGCTTTCGCGGCGGGGCGTTTTCTGGGCCGCGACTTCGTCGCGCGCACGGTCGGGGTGCGGTTCCGCGACATGATCGACAAGATCGCCCGCAACGGATTCTATATCATTTTCTACCTGAGGATGGTTCCGGTCATCCCTTACAACTTTCTGAACCTGCTCGCAGGCGCCTCTCCGATCTCGTTCAGCGATTATTTCTGGGCGAGTATGATTGGCATGGTCCCCGGCACGATCCTGTTCGCGTTCATGGGCGACGCGCTGTGGCATCCGACTTCGCCCCGATTCTTCCTGTCGGTCTCCCTGATCGCGGTCTGCTTCGCGGGCGGAGAGCTGTACCGCCGCTACTCCCGGATCAGCATCGAGGCCTAGCAGGGCGTTGAGAACGTTGCGAACGACCTACATTTAATTGCCAGGGCGTTTCCGCAGGCGCGTGGGCCAAATGAGAATCAGAGGAGGAACACCCGCATGACCGCGGAACAGCAAAAGCAAAAGGCGATTCAGTTTTTGAGGGAGTTCGAGAATCCGGACGCGGCGCGTATCGGCGCGCTGATCTCCAACAACTTCGATTACGAGCTGGTCGCGCGAATTCCCGGCGTGCAGACGCGCTTCAATCGTGAGGAGGCGCTCAGGAATTTCACCGGGATGCTGAAGGCGATGGCGCCGAAAGGATTCAACTTCACGTTCGGCACCGCGATAAGCGAAGGCCCGCACGTCGCAGTGCAGGCCGAGTCGAACACCATCGCCGCCAACGGCCGGGCGTACAACAACCGCTATCACTTCTACTTCCGTTTCGACGGCGACAAGATCGCGCAGGTGATGGAGTACTGCGACACCAATCACGTGCGCGAGGTGTTCATGTCCTGATGGGCGAATCTGCGAGGCGTCCGGCGGCGGTTCTCCTCCGTTCAGGCGGCTCGGGAACCAGATCGATCTTCAGGCTTGCGCCCAGTGCGCGGGCGGTCCGCGCCAAGGTTCTCAGCGTCAGGTTGTTGAGTTTCCCTGACTCGATTTGCGCGATCATCGGCTGACTGACACCCGACCGCTTCGCAAGTGCCGCTTGAGTCAACCCGCGCCGCTTGCGCAGCCTCGTGACCTTGTGCTCGATGAGGATGCGGGACAATTCCTCCTCGACCTGCTCCCGCAACCCGAGCTCATCGACCTTTTTTTTCGAGTTCGGCCAGCCCTGAATTTTTCGAATTCATCTTGAGCCTCCTTGAGTCTCGCACGCATCAGCCGGAGCAAGTCTGGCGGCGTGTCGTCGCGCTTCTTGATGTACCCGCCCAGCAACGCAACACGCCGGCCGGGCAGGAATCCGTAGTAGATTCTGACCCTTGTTCCGCGCAGCTCGAACAGCCCTTCGCCCAACGACTTCGATCGCGGCTCACGTAGCCGGTTTCCCAAGGACCGCAGGGCGCCGACGAGCACTGCGGCATCTTTCACGTCTCTGGAATCCGACAGGCCGGCAACGAAGGCGGCAAAATGCGATTGACCGGCTGCCGTTTCGTGCTCGTCGAGAACCCAGTCCGCCACTATCAAAAAATAAGGTATAACTTATCAGCAACGCAAGTGGCGACTCCCGGATTAAACGATAAGCTGTCCGTCTGTTGCGATCGCTCGCGCCGCGCCGTAGGGATGATCCGGTGAAGCTCAAGACGCGCCTGTTCGGGAAGACTTACGGCTTCCGCTCGGTCCGGGACGTCCTGGCGCGCGCGAACGAGGCGCGCTCCGGCGACGAACTGGCCGGACTCGCCGCGCGATCCGAGCGCGAGCGGATCGCGGCGAAGATGGTGCTCGCCGGCCTGACCCTCAATGAGCTCCGCGAAAATCCGGTCGTGCCGTACGATCGCGACGAGGTCACACGCGTCATCGATGACGGACTCGATCGGCGCGCCTATGCGCGAATCCGCAACCGCAGCGTCGGCGACTTCCGCGAATGGCTGCTTGCCGACTCGACCTCGGGCGACGACATCGCGGCGATTAGCCGGGGACTCACCGGCGAGATGGCCGCGGCGGTCGCGAAGATCTGCTCGAATCTGGATCTGATCGTGATCGCGGCGAAAATCCGCGTCGTCACGAAGGCCCGCACGACGATCGGCCTGCCGGGCCGGCTCTCGACCCGCCTCCAGCCCAACCATCCGCGCGACGACCCGGACGGAATCGCGGCGGCCATCTATGAGGGACTCGCTTACGCCACCGGCGACGCGCTGATCGGGATCAATCCCTGTATCGACCAGCCCGGCAACGTCGCGCGGATGCTGGATCTGACCGCGCGGATCATCGATCGCACCGGCGTCCCGACCCAGAACTGCGTGCTCGGGCATATCACGACCCAGCTGAGGGCGCTGGAGGCCGGCGCGCCGATCGATATCCTGTTCCAGAGCCTCGCCGGCACCGAGAAGGCCAACACCGGGTTCGGAATCAACGTCGCGATGCTCGACGAGGGCGCCGCTGCGATTCGCGATCGCGGCGCGCTCAAAGCGCCGAACCTGACCTACTTCGAGACGGGACAAGGGTCCGAGCTTTCCGCCGGCGCGCATCAGGGCGCCGATCAGGTGACGCTGGAGGCTCGATGCTACGGGCTGGCTCGCCGCTACGACCCGTTGCTGGTCAACACGGTGGTCGGCTTCATCGGCCCTGAGTATTTGTACGACGCCAAGCAGATCACGCGCGCCGGCCTGGAAGACCATCTGATGGGCAAGGTACTGGGCGTGCCGCACGGCGCCGACGCCTGCTACACCAATCACGCGCGCGCCGATCAGAACGATTGCGAGAACCTCGCGATGCTGCTCGCGGCGGCGGGATGCAACTACTTTATGGCGGTCCCGATGGGTGACGACGTGATGCTCTCCTATCAGTGCACCAGCTATCACGACGCGGCCGCTCTCAGAGCGGTTCTGAAGCTCAGGCCGGCGCCGGAATTCGAGCGATGGTGCGAAGAGCGCGGGATCATCAGCGAGGGGCGCCTGACGTTCCCGCGCCGGCGACCCGCGATTGGTCGCCAATACCAATTACGGATGAACGCCGATAGACCCCGCAATGAACGCGACGCCTGACTTCGCGGCCATGCGGCGCGCGACGCCGGCGCGTCTCGGAGTCGGGCCGCGCCGGCCCGCGTTACACGACCGCCGCGCTGCTCAAGTTTCGCGCCGACCACGCACGCGCGATCGACGCGGTCACGACCGAAGTCTCGCCGCGATGGGTCGCTCGCAGCGGACTGACCGAAGTCCGAAGCCGCGCCGCCACGCGCCAGGATTACCTGCTGCGGCCGCACCTGGGCCGGATGCTCGCCGATGAGAGCGCCGCGAAGCTCCGGCGTCTCTGCCGCGACACGCGGGCGGTCGCGGGCAAGCCCTCGGTCCTGATCTGCGTGGGCGACGGACTCTCGTCAGCCGCGGTCGAGGCCAACGCCGCGCCGATGCTCGCGGAACTCAGGCGCCGGCTGGCCTTGAAGTATCGGCTTCTCGCGCCGCTCTTCGTTCGCAACGCGCGCGTCCGAATTCAGGATCATATCGGCGAAATCGTGCCGCCGGACGTGATCTGCATGCTGATCGGCGAGCGGCCCGGCCTGGTTACGGCCGAGAGCCTGAGCGCCTACATCATCTATCGCCCGCGCTTGAGTTCGCTCGAACCCGACCGGACCGTCATCTCGAATATCCATCGCGGAGGGTTGAGGATTCCGGTCGCGGCCCGCCAAATCAGCCGGACAATCGATGATGCCGTGCGCCACCGGGCAAGCGGCGCCCGCCTCGCGCAGATTTTAGCCACCGATGAACGCAGATCCCGCCCACGGAATAAACACTGATCGGGGAGAACATGGTTTTTCGTGGGTCACTAACGAACTACGTCTCGCGAGCATTGTTAGCAGCGGCAATGAGTTGGAGTTATTCCGTGACGAGACGATGGGATTGCTGTTCGCTGCTTGTGCGTCCGGGCGTTTTTCAATCGATACGCTGCGGCTGCCCGCTGTCGTCCCGGTTGCTCTTATGGTTAGCACCGTGACTTCATTTGTCTTCGCACCCCTTGTGCTGTGGTCTCTTGTAAGAACTGGCGCGAAGAACTTGTGTATTTATGGCCCGATTCTTTGGATAACGTCTGCCGCTTACATCGTTTTGCTGATCCCCAGAAACGGCATTTATGGTTTCTATCTCTGTGGGATGCTTGTCTTGAATTTTTACGGCGTGTTTATCCTCGGATTCATCCCTGCTGCCAAGCGGTCAGATTTTAGCCACTGATGAGCACGAATCCGGGCCTGCGAATGAGAGCGGAATTGGCAGCCGGGCACAGCTCTGAAATCTATATTCATCTGCGTTCATATGTGGTTTCATTCCGATCATGTCCGATCGCGAAGAAGTCCTTAAGGCCAATGCCGAGTTCTACCGCGCCTTCGAGACGCTCGACATCGAGAACATGGCCGAGGTCTGGCTCAAGGAGCCCGGCATCATTTGCATCCATCCGGGATGGGCGAAACTCTCCGGATGGGCTCCGGTGATGGAGAGCTGGGCGCGGATCTTCGACAACACCTTCGAGATGAAGTTCGAACTCGGCGATATGGACGTGATGATCAGCGGGGACATCGCGGTCGTCGTGGTGGAGGAGAATCTCACCCAGAGCGGCTACGACGGCACGATGCGCAGCAAGGTGCTGGCGACCAACGTGTTCGAGCACGTCGGGCAGAAATGGTGGCTCACTGTGCATCATGGGTCGCCGGTCGTCTCGCCGCCGATGGAAGAGCCGCCCATTCAGTAGCGGCGCGCAGAAGGAGGACAACCATGCTCAAGCGGGTCGATCGGGTGCAGATCGCGGTGCGGGACGCCGCCTCCGCGGCGCGCACGATCGGTGAAATTTTCGGATCGGAGATGCTCCGCCAGGATCGAGGTCGCGGCGCTCGGCGCTCGCCGCACGACCGTACAGGCAGGCACGAGCCTAATCGAGTTGCTCGAGCCGGCGGGCGCGGGTCCAGTCGGCGATTTCATCCAGCGATGGGGCGGCGGACTGTTTGCCGCCGGGTTCTCGGTCGCCGATATCGACGCATCGGCGCGCCGGCTGGAGAGCGCGGGCGCCGCGTTCAAGACCTCGGGCGGCCAGTTGTTCGTCGAGCCGTCGGCGACGTTCGGGATGCGCGCAGTGCTGAGCGCCCATCATGAGCGCGCGCCGGTCGGGCTCATCAAGTGGATCTATGAAGTCACCAACGTGATCGGGAACTGGCGTGCGGCGGCGGATCGCTACGCGCAGCTTTTCGAGCTGGATCGATCGCACTTCGTGCCGATCACCAGCGGGGAGTTCGGTTACACGGGTTCGCTTCTGATGTTCGACGCGACCGCGCCGGGGGCGCCCGCGCCGGGGGCGACCGCGCGCCTCGATCGGATCGAGCTGTCGCAGATCACTGAGCCGGAAAAGGCGATGGGCCGTTTTCATTCAAAGCGCGGCGACTCGCTCTACATGTTCTACGTCGAGGCCGACGACGTTGCGGCAATCGCGTCGCGGCTGGAGAAGCTAAAGGCGCGATTCGCGGTGGGGCGGCGCGACGGCGCCGGCCTGAGCGGAATCTTCATCCATCCGAGCGCATTTTGCGGAGTGCTGGTCGGAGTCAGCCGGACCGAGAACGCGTGGCTGTGGTCGGGCGATCCGGAACGCGCCAAACGAGCCGCCGAGCGCCGCAAGCCGGGCTGAGAAGAATCAGGATTTAACCACCAACACGCGAAGTCAGACAAAGAAAGGAATCTCGGTGGGTGTCTTCGTGCCTTTGTGGTCGATTGACGCGCGTTGCACGATCACTTTTCAGTCCACGGGTTTACGATTGCCTTCACCCACGCTTTGAAGTCTCCGGTGTTGCGAGTCACGAGCGTCAGGTCATGCGCATTGACGGTCGCGGCGATGAACGCGTCCATCGCGTCGATCGGACGACCGGCCGCTTCGCTCTGCGCCATCAGTTTACCCCAGGCGTCGGCGACGACCTCGCTGAGCGGCAGAATCCTTTTCTCGAAACGCCGCGGCAGTTCCTGTCGCAGCCATTCATCGAGGCGCCCGCGGCGCGCGCTCTGGGCCATGCGCTCGATTCCATGGCGCAGCTCGGCGAGAGCAATCACGCTGAGGAACACGCGGTCTTCGTCGACTTCAGCCTGCCAGGCGACGACGCCGGGGTTTGGTCGGCTTGGTCCATTCGGAGATCACGTTGGTGTCGAGCAGGAAGCTCACAGCTCCGGCTCGCGCGGAAGCCCTTGGCGCGCTTAAGCTTGAGTCCGGAGTTTGGCAGCGGCGAACCGGCAAAGAACTCGGCTAGATTGCCGGCGCGCTTCGTTTTGCGCTCCCATTCGTCCGCGGCCACGATGAGCGCCGCCGTGCGGCCGTGACGCGTGATGGTTTGCGGGCCGCGCGAGCGGGCGCGCTCGATCAGTTCGCTGAATCGCGCCTTGGCTTCAGCCACGGTCCAGGTGGAAGTCTTCATATACCGAGCCCCACAGTCACATTGGCCATGATAGTAAAAATCTGGGGCATCGTCGCACAATCGTACGACACCATATCCGCGCGATTACGATTGACACCAGCAATTTTACTCTGCCGGACCCTCGCCCCCACCCTCTCCCATTCGTGGGAGAGGGCTTAAAGCGCTTCGCCGCGATGCTGCCTTTGTGGTCGGCGTTCTGCCGGCTAGCGCTGATCGCGCATCGCGTTGACGAGGATCGCCGCGATTTCGGGGCGCGTGAACTCGGGCGGCGGAGCTTCGCCTTTTCTCAGCATCTCGCGGACTTTGGTGCCTGAGAGGATCAGGCGATCCGCGTCGCTATGGGGGCAGGTCTTGATCGATGCCATCTCGTCGCAGCGCCGGCAATAGAAGGTGTTCTCGAAGCACAGCGGCGTGATGCCGATCTCGGCGGGGCTGAAGCGCTCGAAGATCTTTTGCGCGTCGTAGCTGCCGTAATAGTTGCCCACTCCGGCGTGGTCGCGCCCGACGATGAAGTGGGTGCATCCGTAGTTGCGGCGCACGATCGCGTGCAGGATCGCCTCGCGCGGGCCGCCGTAGCGCATGTGCGCCGGCATCACGGAAAGCATCGCGCGGTCCTTCGGATAGTAGAGGTTGAGCAACACCTTGTAGGTTTCCATCCGGACCGCGGCGGGTACGTCGTCGCCCTTGGTCTCGCCGACCAGCGGATGGAGCAGCAGGCCATCGCAAATCTCGAGCGCGGTCTTCTGGATATACTCGTGCGCGCGATGGGTTGGGTTGCGGGTCTGGAACGCGACGATTTTCTTCCATCCGCGATCGTCGAACGCCGCCCGCGTCTGGCGCGGCTCGAGTCGATACTCCAGGAAAGTCCGGCCGGGAATTTCCTCGAACAGGATTACGCGTCCGGCCAGGCAGATGGGCGGCGTGGAGAGCACATTCCTGACGCCGGGATGATTCTCGTCGCCGGTGCCGAACACCGCCTCGGCCTCCCGCTTCCGATCGACCTTGAAGATCTCCGCGAGCTTGAGGATCGCCAGGCGCGTTCCATTCTCGGCCGCGAGCGCCACGTCGACTCCGGGCTTGAGCTTCGAGGCCTGATCGTCGCCGACTCCGAGCGTGATCGGAATGGACCAGGGAACACCCGAGGCGAGCCGCATCTCGTCGCGGCTGCGGGCGTAGTCGGCCTCGCCCATGTAACCCACCAGCGGCGAGAACGCGCCCGAGGCGAGCATCTCAAGGTCGGAGAGATCGCGCGAGCTGAGCGTGACGGCGGAAAGCCCCGAGGCGTGCGCGCGCAGGCTTGCGCGCTCGGCCGGCGGCGCTTTCAGATCGACGAGTTCGCCGCCGCCATGCGGCGCGATCGCGCCCACAAATGCGCTCATCTCGGCACCCCGTTGCCGCGGACGTAGTTCAGCTCTTCCAGCCGCGCGAGCAGGCGTGCGAGGCTCTCGGCCGGGGTCTCGCGATCGGACTGGAGCACGAGCTCGGGATTGTGCGGTTCCTCGTACGGATCGGAGACGCCGGTAAACGATGCGATCTCGCCCTTGAGCGCCTTCTTGTAGAGGCCCTTGACGTCACGCTCGACGAGCTTTTCGAGCGAACACTTCACATAGACCTCGAAGAAGCGGCCGTGCGTCTTGCGCACCTCGTCGCGAATCTCGCGATAGGGCGAAATCGCCGCGGTTATCGCGACCACGCCGTTTCGCGAGAGCAGCCTGGCGACATAACCGATTCGGCGGATGTTGGTATCGCGGTCCTCTTTCGAGAAACCGAGTCCTTTGGAGAGATTGGTCCGAATTTCGTCACCGTCGAGCACTTCGACGCGATGGCCCCGGGATAGCAGTTGCTCCGCGACCATATTGGCCAAAGTCGACTTGCCGGCGCCCGAAAGACCAGTGAACCACAGCGTAAAACCCTCTTCCATCGCTGGAAAACGATACTCCTGCAAATAGATTACTTGTCGAGTGCTCTAAGTTACTTAAAGCGACGAGTTCAGACAAGGGGACAGGGCGACCTCGCGGTTAGTTTCCATTATCGGAACCGGGCGCGCGGCGGGGGGATGCGGCCGGTCTTCCGGTACGCCACATAGTCGGCGAGGATTTCGGCGTGATCGAACGCGAGCGGCGATGGCGGCTCAGCCGGGGCGAACAGCGCGATCGCCCTGGCGTCGTCGTCAGCCTTGGGCGTGCCGGTCGAACGCCCGACATACACCACGCTGACGGTATCTCCGCGAGGATCGCGGCCCGGACGCGAGTAAACGCCCAGCAGCGCCGTCAGTTCCACCTCGAGCGAGGTCTCCTCGCGCATCTCGCGTATCGCGGCGTCCTCGACGCTCTCGCCCAGGTCGACGAATCCGCCCGGGATCGCCCATCCGGAGGGGAAATTCCTGCGCTCGATAAGAACGATTCGCTCTCCGATTTCGATAATCACGTCGGCGGCAACCGGCGGGCTGGTCGGGCGCGGCATGAGGAGATTTAACCACAAAGGCGCAAAGTCACGAAGGAAATTTGGTTTCTGGCCGGCGCCTATCTTCGTGTCTTTGTGCCTTTGTGGTTAAGTGTTTTCATGCAGGTCGCGCGACTTTACGATTTTGGCGATATCCGGCTGGAGGAGGCTGGCCGGCCGGAGATCGGACCCACCGATATCCTCGTGCGCACGCGTGCGTGCGGAATCTGCTCCGGCGATATCATGCCCTGGTACTTGAAGCGCAAGGCGCCGCTGGTGCTGGGACACGAACCGGTCGGCGTAGTCGAGGAAGCCGGAAAGTTGGTCCGCGATTTCAGGCCGGGCGACCGCGTTTTCGTGCATCATCACGCGCCCTGCTTCACCTGCGCGGCTTGCCGCCGCGGCCATTACGTGCATTGCCCGACCTGGCGCGCGAGCAAGATCACGCCGGGCGGGATGGCGGAGTATTTCGCGGCGAGTGCGGTCAATCAGCGCGATTCGTTCAAGCTGCCCGACCATGTGACCGACCTCGACGGCGTGCTGATCGAGCCGGCGGCATGCGTGGTGAAATCAATCAACCGATCGGGCTCAAGCCGGGCGAATCGATGCTGGTGATCGGGCTTGGGATCATGGGAATGATGCACGTGCGGATCGCGCGCAATCGGGGCGCGGGCCTGATAATCGGAGCGGATCTGTTCGAGCGGCGTGCGTCACGGGCACGCGAGCTCGGCGCCGACTACGGAATCACCGTCACGGGCGATAACCTTATCGAGCAGGTGCGCGAACTGACCGGCGGCGCGATGGCCGACATAGTCGTGGCCGGACCGGGCAGCGCGAAGGTGATCGGCGCTGGCATCGCCGCGGCCGGCAAAGGCGCGACCGTGGTGCAATTCACCGCCACGCCGCCCGGCGAAGAGATGACCGTCAAGCCGCACGACCTCTATTTCAACGAAGTACGGCTCATCCCGAGCTATTCGTGCGGGCCGGAAGACACGCGCGAGGCCCTGCGCCTGGTCGAGCGTGGTGTGATCTGCGCGTCCGACTTGGTGACGCATCGTTTTCCGCTGGCACGAATCAACGACGCGTTCTCGACCGCGCAGCAGCCCGAGGCGCTCAAAGTGGTCGTGACCTTCGGGGAATGAGCACGTCGCGCGCGACGACCCAAGCCGCGACGGGTCACCGTGTAACGCGCGCCTCTCGATATCGGGACGGCCCAACGAGGAGGGCGCCCGCCAATCGGGGACGCCCTCTCGCATCGTTCAAAACTTGAGTTACGGAGTGCCGCCGCTACCGCCTGCGGGCGCGGGCGCTGGTGCAGCAGCTGCGGGTGGGGCAGCCTCAGGAGCCGCAGTACCGCCGCCTGCCGCGGCGCCACCCTCTTCAGCCGCCGCCTTCTTGTGATGGCGATGATGAACGGCGTGATGTGCCGGAGCTTCCGCCGTCGTCTTGGCGGCGATCGCCTCGGCGCGATCAGCAGCAGCCTTCGCATCGCTGGCCGCCTGATCAACGCGGCTGGCCGCAGCCTGAGCTTGCTGGGCGGCAGCCTGCGCCTTGCCGGCAGCAGCCTCAGCGCGAGAGGCGGCCTGATCGGCGCGCTGCGCCGCGTTCTGGGCTCGCTGCGCCGGATCGGGCTGGTTGGACGAGCATCCCACCAGCAACGAAAGGGCTAACGCAGCCCCGGCAAGTCCGACAAGTTTAGAAGTTCTTAACCCTTCCATTCACTCTCCTCCTTGAATCTTTGCGCGGCAGCCCCGCAGCGCCTAAGACTTTGCGCGAGCCGCGACCTGCACTTTTTTGGACATCCTTGGGGCTCTTCGGAGCTTACACGTCGCGAATTGCTACTGCAATCGGTGCCTGTGTATTAGGTCCACTGCGCGTCGATACGAATCGATCCCCTGTATATTGGGTATATGAGCGCGAAGTTGACTGCAAGCCCAGCCCTCCAACTCGAGAGGCAATTTTCAAGCGATTGGAAATCCGTTTAGAAATCATCGCCGCCGAAATCGTCCATACCGTCCATTCCACCCATTCCACCCATGCCTCCCATTCCGCCCATCCCATGCCGCCGCCCGGCGGCATCGGCGGAAGCGGCTTTTTCTTTTTCGGCTTCTCGACCACCGCGGCTTCGGTCGTGATGAACATCGCAGCGGCGCTGGCGGCATTCTCCAGCGCGGTGCGAACGACCTTCGCGGGATCGATTACGCCGGCCTTCACCAAATCCTCGTAGGTTTCGGTGGCGGCGTTGAAGCCGAAGTCACCGTTGCCCTCGGAGACTTTGTTCGCGACCACCGACGGCTCGCAGCCGGCGTTGGCCGCGATTTGGCGCAGCGGCTCGGACATCGCGCGCGCCACGATCGACGCGCCGGCTTTTTGCGCTTCGTTGAGGCGGAGATTTTTCAGGTCCCTGGCCGCGCGCAGCAGCGTGACGCCGCCACCCGGGACAACTCCCTCTTCGACTGCGGCGCGCAGCGCATGCACCGCGTCATCGACGCGCGCCTTCTTCTCTTTGAGTTCCACTTCGGTTGCGGCGCCAACCTTGATGACTGCGACGCCGCCGGTGAGCTTCGCCAGGCGCTCCTGGAGCTTTTCGCGATCGTAGTCCGAGGTTGTTTCGACGATCTGGCTTCGGATCTGCTCGATTCGCCCCTGGATCTCCGGCTTCTTGCCCGCGCCGCCGACGATCGTGGTGTTGTCCTTGTCGATACTCACGCGGCGGCATCGCCCGAGCTGATTGGGCTGCACGTTCTCCAGTTTGAAACCGAGATCTTCGGAGATCACCGTGCCGCCGGTCAGTATCGCCATGTCGGAGAGCATCTCCTTGCGGCGATCGCCGAAGCCCGGCGCCTTGACCGCGGCTATCTTGAGGGTCCCGCGAAGCTTGTTGACGACCAGCGCGGCCAGCGCCTCGCCCTCGACTTCCTCCGCGATCACCAGAAGGGGCCGCCCGGTTTGCGCCACCTTCTCGAGCAGCGGGACGAATTCGCGCAGCGCCGAGATCTTTTTTTCGTGAAACAGGATTAGCGGTTCCTCGAGTCTCGACCGTCATCTTCTCCGGATTGGTGGCGAAGTAGGGCGACAGATAGCCGCGATCGAAGCGCATGCCCTGGACGAGATCGAGCGTGGTCTCCAGTCCGCGCGCCTCTTCGACCGTGATCACGCCTTCCTTGCCCACTTTTTCCATCGCGTCCGCGACGATCTTGCCGATTGCGGAGTCGCCGTTGGAAGCGATGGTGGCGACCTGACACATCCGCTCGCGATCCTTGATCGGCCGCGCCATCTGCTTGATGGTCTCGACGGCCTTGCGCACGGCGGCCTCGATTCCGCGCCTGAGTTCCATCGGCGGCATCCCGGCCGCGATCAGCTTCACGCCTTCATGCACGATCGCGCCCGCGAGCAGGGTGGCGGTGGTGGTTCCGTCGCCGGCGATATCAGAGGTCTTCTGCGCGACCTCGCGAATGAGCTTCGCGCCCATGTTCTGGAATCGATCTTCGAGCTCGATTTCCTTGACCACGGTCACGCCGTCCTTGGTCACGATCGGCGCGCCGAAGCTGCGCTGGATCATCACGTTGCGCCCTTTGGGTCCCAGCGTGACGCGAGCCGCCTGGGCTACCAAGGTGGCGCCCGCAATTATTCCAACCCGCGCATTTTCGTGAAGCTCAACCTGTTTGGCCGGCATTCGATAACCTCTCGTGCGATAAAATTTCGAGCGGATGCAGAGCAGAGTCCGGCGGCAGACTCGGCTCAAGAGCCGCCTCAAAGTTAAACACTAACGCTCCGTATGCAAGTGCCCTTTCGCTGCCGGGAGTCGCGTGCAAGGATGTATGCGGAAAGGAACCTCGCCACATCGTGCAACCCAAACTCAATTCACAGATTCTCGGCGTGTGCCTGGCAGCGTCAGCAATGATGCTGACTCTCCTTTTGCTGCTGCTCTATTCCCCAAGACCCGGCCTCAGAGCGCCGCTGGCCGCGTATGCGGACGCCAGCGGGATCGCGGGCAGGTCACCGGCGTTGGCGCAGGAGGATGAGGGTGAGGAAGAGGAAACCCCGATTCCGCCCGAACAGATCGAGAAGTACATCGCCGTGTACAAGGCGATGCAGAAAAATCACGACCTGAGCGTGGAACAGGCCGCGGCGACACAGGGGCTGACGGTCGAGGCCTTTCGCGATATCGAAAGCCACATTGAGCGCGACGACCTGATTCGCGAGCGAGTGCGCCAAGCGCTCCGCGGCACCCCCGTACCAGAAGGCGCCACGTCCGGCACGCCCCAACGGACGCCCGCCAAGTGAACGAATCGGTCTGAAAAGTACTTGGCGAGAGGACCTGAAGCCCTCTCGCCAGGTTTTTGGTCTCGATCGGCGGCGCTATTTCGTAACGGAAGTCGAGAAAGCAGCTTCCATCCGAGCGACGGCATCGTTCGCGCGGCGAACCGCGTCTTCGGATCCGCTTGCCGCTTCGTCAGCCTTGCGGGCCGCTGCTTCGGCCTGAGCGCTCGCATCCTCCGCGCTCTTGGCGGATGCCTCCGCCTTGGTGGCAGAAGCTTCAGCCTGATCGCTGGACTTGTTGATAGCGTTCATGTCCGGGCCGCAGGCCATCAGCGCAACGGTGGATACGATCCCAAGCAGAATTGCCAACATCTTCATCCGAGCACACCTCCTAGGTAGTCCGGTTCCGGAACAGGGAAAAAGCCGCGAACGAAGCTCATAGTTGCAAATCGATTTGACCAACGCAATACGATCCGGTTGCGGACGCCCGATATGGGAAAGTCCTTCGGGGTGCGATACGATGGCATAAGGGCAGCTTGTTCTGCGTAAGGTTGACACGCAAAACTTCTCACAGTTATGGTTCGGATGCCAGGGGAGCCGCGATAAAACTTGACGGCTTCGCGACCATCCGACTCTGAGTCAAGGCTTCGGAGCATCAATGGCGACCACGATCACGAGCGAATGCATCAACTGCGGGGCGTGTGAACCCGAATGCCCCAACACCGCGATCTACGGTGGTGGCGTGTCCTGGGAACTCAACGGCGAGACCCATCCGGCGATCGCGCAGGATATCTATTACATCGTGCCGGCCAAGTGCACCGAATGTGTCGGCTTCTACGATCACGAGGCCTGCGCTGCGGTATGCCCGGTCGATTGCTGTATCCCGGATCCCGCCAATCTGGAGAACGAGCAGGTCCTGATCGAGCGGGCCAAGGTGCTGCATCCCGAGGAGAGCTTCGGTGCCGATTTTCCCTCGCGCTTCCGCAAGGAGGGCGCGGGCGCTCGCCGGCTCCGGCGGCGAACGGCGCCGCGGCCAGCGCCGCCGACGACGCCGCATCGCCGGCTGCGGAGCCAGCGGCCAAGCCGACGCCGAGGCCCGCTCCACCCGCCGCAGTTGCAGCTCCGAAGGCGGCCGCTATCGCCGCGCCGGTCGCGATGCTGAATCTGCCCAAGGACATCGGATCGCTGCCCGGACCTATCGGCGAGAAGCACTTTCCCGGCGAGATGGAGGAAGACTTCGAGACCGCGATGGCTTCGGTCAACTCCGGCCCGATTAAGGCCGCGCCGATACCGCTGCGGATCGCGATGAGGCTTGCCGAGCCGATTCTGGGAGCGATGCCCGATCAGGCGAAGGCGCGGCTCGAGGAGGCGGTTGGAAGTCCGAGCGCCTTCTCACGAGCGCGTTCGACGGCCCTGAACATAGTCCTGAATCTGATTCTGTTTCCTGCCATCTTCACCGCGTTCTCCGTCGCCTATGTGGGCGACCCGCTGTTCTCGCTCCACACTCGTGGATGGATCACGCTCGGCCTGTTGATTGGCGCGGCAGAGTCGGCTTGGCGGCTGCGCGAGGGCATCTTCCATGCCCGCCCGGCCTCTGATCTGATTTATCGAGGATCACTGTACGGAATTGCGCTCATCCCGTTGGCCGCCATTCTGGCCCGTGGCGCGAAGCTCAGCCACAGCGTGCGCAAAGTGGGCTTCGACGGCTTCACGAGCGATCAGTACGACCCCAAAACCGAGCGCGATCGCCGCTATGGGACCGTCTACACCGTGATGGAGCACGCCAACGCGTATCTGGTCAGGCTTGAGATGCCGAAACGAATTCCGGCTTCGTCACTCAAGCGTCTGTGGAATCTGCCCGACGAGATGCCCGACTACGATTACAACATCGCGCTGGAAGACGGCGTGCTTGTGATCAGGGCCAGCGTGCGGGGCGAGGCGCTCCGCCGCCTGTCGTACATTTCGTCATCTTTCCCGGCCGACTTCATGACCCGGATCGAATTCGACAAGCCGGTCGCAACCTTCAAGCATCGGTTGCGCGACAAGGTGATCGAGGTCATCGTCTTCAAAGGCGAGGCGGGCGAGCTGAAGGACGCGGCATAGGCGGCTTCAGTAGTCAGTGCCGCGAGGCCGCGGCGCCGGGCCAACCGGCTACCGATGAGGCTGCAGATCAGGGACGCGACCCATCGCGATCTTCCCAGAATTTGGGAGATCGAGCGTTTGTGCTTCTCTCAACCTTGGAGCCTGAATTCGTTCCAGCGAGAGCTCACACTTCCTTTTTCCCGGCTGATCGTGGCAAATGCGGGGATGACCGAAAACCAGGATCCGATCGGTTTCCTCTGCCGATGGCTGGTTGCGGACGAATCTCACATCCTGAACATAGCCGTCCATCCGGAACTTCGTAGATTCGGTATCGGTACGGAGCTTCTCGTGCTCGCGATCGGCGAAGCGAAAACGAAAGGCGCACAGATCATTACTTTGGAGGTCCGACGCTCCAACCTCGCGGCACGATGCCTTTACCGGAAGTTTGAGTTTGAGGAACGTCGTTTGAGACGTAATTACTATGCCCCAGGTGAAGACGCCATCGTAATGGAACTTAGAATTGGTTAGCTGATTCCGTCCTCACGATCTACAAACATCATTCTATTGTCCACCTATCACCGCCGTATTGCTTTTTGAACAGGGGGTACCAAACTAACCGGTTCTGTGGCATAATCGGTCTTGGTCGGGCCTATCGGGAGGTGGTGAACCGCGCGTCGCCAACCCACCCCGAAATCGCGCGCCGACGACCACGAGACAGAACAAAATGAATCCGCCGTTCAAAAAGGGCGAAAAGGTCGTTTACCCGGCACATGGAGTGGCCGTCATCGACGATATCCAGGTCAGGGCGATCTCCGGCACCGAGCGAAGATTTTATGTGCTACGGATTCTTGGCGCCGAAAAAATGACGATCATGATTCCTACCGAAAACGTCGATGCGGTCGGTCTTCGCCGCGTAATCGGCAAGGACATGGTCACCAAGATCTACAAGATCCTCAAGCAAAAGAAGGTCGAGGTGGACACTCAGACCTGGAATCGGCGCTACCGGGAGTACACTGAGAAGATCAAGACCGGATCGCCGCTGGAGATTGCGAAAGTGCTGCGCGATCTTTTGGTACTAAAGGGCGACAAAGAGCTTTCTTTCGGCGAGCGCAAGATGCTCGACACGGCACGCAGTTTGCTGGTCAAGGAACTCTCGATCGCCAAAGCGCATCCCGAGGAGAAGATCATGGAGGAGCTCCAGAGATCTTCCCTAGCTGAACTTGTCCGACCAACTAAGGCACCTTTTGGGAGGGGCCGGAGAAATCCGGCCCCTTCTTTTGTTCCGCGCCCGGGCAACGGATGGCTTTGCCCGTCGATTCGTGACAAATGGATCGCCAGCAGCCCGGCGAACGGGACTCGTTCTTCCTGATGAGAGCTTCTGCGATTGTGGTCGCGGCCGGCAGCGGCCTGCGCCTGGGTATACGACATCCCCAAGGCGTTCGTCGCTCTCTCGGGGCATCCGATGCTCTTCTACTCGATGCGCGCGATTGCGTCCGTCGAGTCGATCGTAGAGGCCGTCATCGCGATTCCGCCCGGGATGGAAGCGCGAGCGCGCGAGGCAGTGGCAGAGGCCGGACTGCAAATTCCAGTGAAGCTTACGCCGGGCGGCGCCGAGCGCCAGGATTCCGTGAGAATCGCGCTTCGGCTGACGAGCGCGGAGAGCGAACTGGTCATCGTCCACGATGCGGCGCGGCCGTTCGCCACGCCCGGACTTTTCGAAGCTTGCCTCCAGGCCGCGGCACACGCGGGCGGGGCGATCGCGGCAATCCCGGTTTCGGATACGCTCAAGCGGGTGGAAGGCAAGTTGATTCGGGCCACCGTCCCGCGTGCCGGCCTATGGCAGGCGCAGACGCCGCAGGCATTTCGGCGCGAGCTGCTGATCGCCGCGCACGATGGTGCGGCGCGCGAGGCGATCGCGGCGGCAACGATGCCGGGGGCGACTGATGACGGCGACCTCGTCGAGCGACTGGGCGCGACGGTGGAAGTGGTCGAAGCCTCGCCGACGAACTTCAAGATCACCACCCGTGGCGACCTCGAACTCGCACAGGCGCTCGCCCGATCGGAGTTCGGTCGGTAGATCGCTGCTCGATCAGCGCATCAGCGACTTGCGCAGCAAAACCTTCGATCCCTCCCGATAGCTGAGCGGCGAAAGAATAGCCCGATTCCTCACCAGGAAATCCCGAACGCGCTCCGGCGCCGCATACGAATACTGCCGCAAGGCCCATCCGATTCCCTTGCGAATGAAAAAGTCCTTGTCGCCGGCGCGCGCCCGACAGTAACGAAACAACCGGACGTGGTCGGTGCGCTCCTTGTGCCCGAGCTGGCAAATCAGCGCCGTGCGCCGAATCCACAGATCTTCATCCTCGATCCAGCGATCGATGATCGGCCACACTGCCTCCGGATCTCCAAGCGGTAGCGCTCCGACCAGCTTGCTCGCGATCTCGTCGACGAAGTCCCACCATGCGCCTTCGCGGATGAGCCGTTCGTAGAGCGGAATCGATTCGGGCCTGATGAAATCCGGGTACATCTGCGCGACGGCGATCGCGATGTATTTTTCCTCGCGATGGCCGAGGCGCCATAGTGATAACACCGCGCGCTCGTAATCGCGCCGCCCGGCCGGCGCGAAGCGAGTCTTGATCTGACGCTCGATAAGCTCGCGAGCAGGTTGCGGCACGCCGTGGAACGGCATCGTGGTCTTCATGTACGCGGCCATCGCGACGGCCTTGCGCGAATCAGCACGCGCGGCCAGCGACGTCGTCACGAACCGCACCATCTCGCCAACGGAATCGAGCTTCACGCGCGGCGCCGCCTTTGACTTGCTTGCCGTCACTGCCGCATTGAAATTGATATTGATGCTGGTGGGGCGGAAAGATCGCCCTACTTTGCGCCGACCCTCGGCAGGCCCTCGTTGAGGGAGCCTGAGCGGAAGCCGCGCAGGTCGAGCGCCACGAACCGGAATCCGATCTTCTTGAGCTCGCGATCGATCGTCTCGCGAACCTCGGGCTCCAGCATTCGTCCGATCTCATCCGCTTCGACTTCGAGCCGCGCCATTTCGCCGTGATAGCGCACCCGCGCGACCTTGAAGCCGAGCGCGTGCAGCAGCTTCTCGCCGCGCGAGACCTTGTCCAGCCCCTCCGGCGTGATCGTGGTTCCGTACGGGAAGCGCGAGGAGAGGCAGGGCGACGCGGCGCGGTCCCAGGTCGGAAGTCCGAGCGCGCGGGAGAGCTCCCGGACTTGCGCCTTGGTCAGCTCCGATTCGACCAGCGGATGGCGCACGCGCTTCTCCGCCGCGGCCTTCATCCCGGGCCGGTAATCGTGCAGGTCGTCGAGGTTGAGGCCGTCCACGATCGCCTCGATTCCCAGCTTGGCCGCCTTCGCTTCGCATACCGTGAACAGGTTGGTCTTGCACAGATAGCATCGGTGGATCGGGTTGGCGGCGTAGCCGGGAATTTCCAGCTCGTTAGATTCGACGATCAGGTGCCGGGCGCCGATAAGCCGCGCCATCGCGATCGCCGAATCGCGATCCTCGTCGGGCATCGTGGGCGATGTAGTGGTCAGCGCGAGCGCGCGATCGCCGATCGTGTCGTGGGCTATCTTGAGCACCAGAGTCGAATCGACGCCGCCGGAAAACGCGACCAGTGCGGATTTCATCGGCGCGAATATCCCGCGCAGCCGATCGAGCCTTGAGTCGAGTGAGTTCAGATTCCCTCCGCCTCGAACAGGTCAGTCGTCAGGTACCGTTCACCCGTGTCGCAGAAGAACGTCACCACCACTTTGCCCTTGCCGAGACGGCGCGCGATCTTCAGGGCCGCGCAACAATTGGCGCCCGATGAAATTCCGACCAGCATTCCTTCCTGGCGCGCCAGCCGGCGCGAATGGTTCGCCGCGTCGTCATCGGAGACCGCGATGATCTCGTCGTAAACCTTGCTGTCCAGGTTCTGCGGCACGAATCCCGCGCCGATACCCTGGATCTTGTGGAAGCCCGGCTCGCCGCCGGAAAGTACCGGTGAGCTCTCGGGCTCGACCGCGACAATCAGCAGCTTGTTCTCCAGATGCTCGCGCAGGTAATGCCCGACGCCGCTGATCGTCCCCCCCGTGCCGACTCCGGCCACCAGCGCATCGATTCGGGGCATCTGCTCCGCCAACTCGGGACCGGTGGTGGTGTAGTGCATCTCCGGGTTGGCCGGATTACTGAACTGCTGCGGCATGAAGTAGCCGGGGTTTTCGCGCATCAGCTCTTCGGCCTTCGCGATCGCGCCGTGCATCCCGCGCGTGTCGGGCGTGAGCACCAGTTGCGCGCCGTAGGCCACCAGCAGCGAGCGCCGCTCCTCGCTCATCGTGTCCGGCATCGTCAGGATGAGCCTGTAGCCCTTGACTGCGGCGACCAGCGCCAGGCCGATGCCGGTGTTGCCGGAGGTCGGCTCGACGATCGTGTCGCCCGGCCTGAGCCGTCCGTCGCGCTCCGCGCGCTCGATCATCGCCAGGCAGATTCGAT
This sequence comes from uncultured delta proteobacterium, assembly GCA_963830715.1. Taxonomy (GTDB): domain Bacteria; phylum Desulfobacterota; class Binatia; order Binatales; family Binataceae; genus CAVVMA01. Next base: position 81,905 of record CAWHNS010000009.1, on the reverse strand, counting down.
CCTTTACGCTGCCGCCGGGGTTGAAGTTCTCGAGCTTGGCCCACACTTCGGCGTCGTCCTTGCCAGGCATCCGGTTGAGACGGACGACGGGCGTGCGGCCGATCAACTCCAGTGGCGAGCTCGCGACGCTTACCGGCATGGACGCAATTGTAGCCGCAAATGCGTGCGATTTGCGATGGCTGGCGCGTGCGGCAGGCAGTGTCGTTCCGATGGTCTCCTGCCGGCGCCCGATTCCGTGCCGCATTCCTCATCAATGCTAAGATTCTTCTGATGGCAGCGCGCTCCGATGACCCCTCTGCCGCCCGTTCCCGCGTACTCGTGATCTTTCCCGGCGCGCTCGGCGACCTTATCTGCCTCGCACCTGCGCTTCGCGCGCTTGCCCGGCGCCATCGCGGATGCTCGATCGAATTGATGGCGCGCGAGGAACTAGCGCGCTTCTCGGTCGGCAGGATGGGCATCGAGCGCGGTCATTCGATCGATCGGCGCGAGGTGAGTGCGCTGTTCCAATCGCCGGAAGCGGGAGCCGCGATCGCCGAAGCGTCCAGGTTTTTCGGCGGTTTCGGAACGATCTATTCCTTCTTCTCCAGCGATAACCACCGATTTCGCGAGTTGCTCACGCGGGCAGCATCTGATGCCGAAGTGAGCGCCCATCGCTTTCGCCCCGAAGGTGCGGGGCACGTCGCCGCCGGCTACCTGCGTTCATTGGGCGAACCGGAGGACACACTCGAAGCCCGAATCGATCTGCTTCCTGCCGATCTCGAGGCCGCCTCGCGCCTGCTCGGGGAAAATCGATTGAGCCCGCGGCGCTTCGCCTTGCTGCTCCCCGGCAGTGGGAGCGCAACTAAGAACTGGCCAGCCGCGAAGTTTGCCGATCTTGCCGATCATCTTGGCGTTCGCATGCCGGTCGCGATCCTGCTCGGACCGGCCGAGGCGGGATTGCGAGCCTTCTTCACCGGACGGGACTGTACGGTCCTGGCGAACCTCGAACTCGGCGAGGCCGCCGCGATAGCGGCGAGCGCATCGGTTTTCGTGGGCAACGATTCCGGCTTGTCGCATCTTTCGGCCGCGGCAGGCACTCCCGGAATCGTCCTTTTCGGCGCGACCGATCCGGCGAGATGGCGCCCATTAGGACGGGTCAGCGTCTTGTCACCGCTGGCGATGCTGCAAGTGGCCGAGGTCGCTGGCGCAGCGTTGGCGATGCTTCAAGAATCGCGACTTATTTCGGAATGATGGTTACAATCAATAGCGTGGCTGATGTCCGGCGCATAAAATGAGTTTGGTGGCGCAATCCACGGCGACATGAGTCATCCGACATGAACAATTTGCTCAAAACCACGGTCCTGCTCGGGGCGATGACCGGATTGATAATTTTGCTCGGCGACCTGCTGGGCGGAAGGCGCGGCGTGGAGATTGCATTTATATTCGCCGCGGCGATGAATTTCTTCAGCTACTGGTTCTCCGACAAGATCGCGCTCAGCGCCTATGGCGCGCGCGAGATTGGCCCTTCCGATGCGCCCGATCTGTACGCGATCGTCAACGAGCTTGCCGCCGCCGCGCAGATTCCGATGCCGCGGCTTTACATGATCGACAGCGACACCCCGAATGCATTCGCGACCGGGCGTAATCCGAACCACGCCGCAGTCGCGGTCACGCGCGGAATCATGCGCATCTGCAATCGCAACGAGCTCAAGGGCGTGATCGGTCACGAACTCTCGCACGTCATCAACCGCGACATCCTGACCAGCTCGATCGCCGCGACGCTCGCCGGAGCGGTGATGATGATTGCGAGCTGGGCGCGATGGGCCGCGATCTTCGGGATCGGCGGCAGCGACGAGGACGAACGCGGCGGCGTGGTGGGCCTGCTGCTGATGGCGATCGTGGCGCCGGTGGCCGCGTCGCTGATCCAGCTCGCCATCTCGCGCACCCGCGAGTACCAGGCCGACGCGAGCGGCGCGCGGCTGATCCACAATCCGATGTCCCTGGCCAGCGCGCTGCACAAGCTCGAGGCCGCCAACGAACGGATGCCGCTCGAGGCCGGTCCCGCGACCGCTCACCTGTTCATCGTCAACCCGCTGAGCGGCGACGGCATGATGCGCCTTTTTTCCACTCATCCGCCGATCGAGGAGCGCATCCGGCGCCTCGAGCGGATGGCCGCGAACGGCGGCGCCTGAGCGGGAACGCTGCGGCGATGGACGAAACCGAGGACAAGGAAAAGAGCTTCAAGGTCGAGGACCGCCGGCGGTTCTCTTCGGAAGGCGAGTTGAAGCCGGAGCATCGGCGGGCCGAAGAGAAGCCCGCTCCGGAGCCGGCGGAGCAATCAAAAGCCACCACCACGTCCGCCGCCGGAGCGCATCACGACGTTGGGCGGGCGGATTCTGCGCTCGCCGAGATAAACTTTTCGACCTTCGTCGTGGGACTCTCGACACAAGCCTTACTCCATCTTGGCGAGATTCCCGACCCCGCGACCGGGCAGCACTGCCGCGATCTGACCGGCGCGCAGCAGTTGATCGACATCCTCGGGATGCTTCAGGAGAAGACTCGCGGCAATCTGGCCGCCGAGGAGCAGAACCTGCTCCAGGCGATTCTTTTCGACTTGCGAATGAAATACGTTGAAATCGCGCGCCCTGGGGGACCGTCGCCGGCGGGTAGGGCGATGCGTACCACCTCAAAACTCGGAGTCGCAGTTCTCGTCGCCGCGCTGTCGATACTGGCGACGCCCTGGCATGGCGACGCGCACGCCGACCAACTGTGGACCGATGGTCCCGCGGGCCAGCTTCGCAAGGTCGATACGCTTCCCGACTTCGTCGATCTCGCCGCCAAGCTCAGTCCCGCGGTCGTGAACATATCCAGCCAGAACCAGCGCGAGAGCTCTGAGAGTGAGGGCGAGGGCGAGCCGTTTCATCAGTTCGGTCCTCCGTCCCAGCATTTCGGAGAGCGCTCAAAGAGCCTGGGTTCCGGCTTCATCATAAATAAGGACGGCTACATCCTGACCAACGACCACGTAGTCGAAGACGCCACCGAGATTGTAGTAACAACCCGCGAGGGTCACGAGTACAAGGCCAGGCTGATCGGACGCGACTCCAAGACCGACGTCGCGCTGGTCAAGGTCGACGCGAGGCGCGACTGGCCGATCGCGCCGCTGGGCAACTCCGACCAGGTGAGGGTCGGTGAGTGGGTGATAGCGATCGGCAATCCCTTCGGCTTCGACCATTCGGTGACCGCCGGAATCGTCAGCGCCAAGGGACGCTTCATCCCGGGCAACTACGACGACTTCATCCAGACCGATGCGTCGATCAACCCCGGCAATTCGGGTGGTCCGCTGATCGACCTGCGCGGCGAGGTGGTCGGCGTCAACTCGGCGATCTTCACAAAAACCGGCTCCAGCATGGGAATCGGATTCGCGATCCCGATCAACCTGGTCAAGGACGAGATCGATCAGCTGAAGAGCAGCGGCAAGGTGGTCCGCGGCTGGCTCGGAATCCTGGTGCAAAAGGTAACGCCCGATATCGCCGACGCGATGGGCCTCGGCGAGCCGCGCGGAGCTTTGGTCGCGGACGTGCTGAAGGACGGACCGGGCAAGCTGCGCGGGATTGCAGCGCGGCGACGTTATCGTCGCCTTCAACAATCAGCCGGTCGGCGACTCGCAGGAGCTGCCGATCCTGGTCGGGCACACGCCGGTCGGAAATGCCGCGACCGTCCGGATCATCCGCAACAAGACGCCGAAAGATCTCACCGTAACGATTACGGCCTCTCGTGAGGAGGAGCTGGCGTCGGCTGGCGGCGAGGAAGGCGCCGAGCCGGGTGAGAGATCACCCTTGGGTCTCAAGGTGAAAAACTTAAGCCCCGATCTCGCCCGCGAGCTTGGCCTCGGCGACAAGAGCGGAGTGGTGGTTTCGTCGGTCAGCCCCGGCAGTTCCGCCGACGAAGCCGGAATCAGGACTCGCGACATAATTCTCGAGGTCAATCGAAAGCCGGTCAGCGATGTCGGCTCTTATCAGGAGGCGCTCAAGTCGGGCGGCAAGAGCAAGGTCGTGTTGCTGCTCGTCAAGCGCGAGGACACCACGCTCTACATGGCGGTAAAGCCGCAGGGCTGACGCCGCGCGCCCGAAGAGAGGAACGCGGCCCGCGAAAGCGCGGCCGATTGCAGCGATATGTCATGGCGACGGATAGCGGAGATCGTGCTCTTTAGCGCGATCGCTTTGCTGCTGTTCGTCACCCCGCCTGCCTTCTATTTCCTGTACCTCTATTACCAGTCGATGGAGAACGAGGTGATCACCCGCTTCTCCGGCAAGCGATGGGACATCCCGTCGCGCATCTATTCCGATTCCCTGACGATTTACATCGGGCAAAGCCTCAAGGAGCTGGGATTCTTCGAGCGCCTGGCCCGGCTCAACTACCATCCGGTCGCTTCCGGCGCCAAGGTCGCATCGCGCGGCGAATACAGCATCGACCCGGCGCGCGGCACGATGGTGATCTTCCTGCACAGCTTCAGCTATCCCGATCACAACTTCCCCGGCGAGCCGATCGAAATGACGCTCGCGCCGCCCGATCAGACGGTCACCGCGATGCGGGATCCGTCCTCGCGCCAGGCGCTTTATTCGATCGAGCTGGAGCCGGAACTGATCAGCGGAATCTTTCAAGGCAGTTGGGAGCAACGCCGGCTGGTGCGGCTGTCGCAGATCCCGCCCCTGATGATCGACGCGATTCTGGCCGCCGAAGACCATCGATTCTACGAGCATCACGGACTCGACTTGGTGCGAATCATCAAGGCGGCCTGGGTGGACTTCACCGCCCGCCGCATCACCCAGGGCGGTTCAACCCTCACTCAGCAACTGATGAAGAATTTCTTCCTCGACCGCCGGCGCGACTGGCGGCGCAAGGTCAAGGAAGCGATGATGGCCTACATCGCGGAGCGCCGCTACTCGAAGGACGAGATCCTCGAGAACTACATCAACGACATCTACCTCGGCCAGCGCGGCCAGGAAGGCATTTATGGCGTCTGGGAGGCCTCGGAATTCTACTTCTCGCAGGAGCCGCGCGATCTGACGATCGGCGAGATGGCGACTATCGCGGGTCTGATCAGTTCTCCCAACCGGCTCAATCCCATGCGCCATCCGGACCTCGCGCACCTGCGCCGCAACGAGGTGCTGGCCTCGATGCTTCAGGATGGATACCTCAGCAAGGCTGCCTACGACCAGGCGGTCGCCGAGCCGCTGCACGCCCGCGAGGCCTACGCGGAGAGCAATGACGCGCCATTCTTCGTCGATTACGTCAAGCGCGAGCTCGCCGAGCGCTACCCGCCCGAAGTGCTGACCGGCGAGGCCCTGCGGATTTTCACCACCCTCGACGTTCACATGGAGAAGCTCGCCGAGCAGTCGGTGCGCGCGGGTCTGGAGGACCTCGAGGCAAGGCATCCGCGGCTGCGGCGCAAGGAAGCCGACGATCGGCTGGAGGGGGCGCTTATCGCAATCGAGCCGCAGAGCGGAAAGATCCGCACGATGGTCGGCGGACGCGACTATCGCCAGAGCCAGCTCGATCGGATCGTCCAGTCCAGGCGCCAACCGGGATCGGTCTTCAAGCCGGTAACCTATCTGGCCGCGCTCAACGAGACCTTCTCGGGCTCGGGCGGAGAAGAGCGCTTCCTGCCCACCACGATGATCGACGATGAGCCGTTCACCTGGCACTACGGTGACATGAGCTGGTCGCCGAACAACTACAAGGATCGCTACTTCGGGCGCGTCACGCTCGAATTCGCGCTGATGGAGTCGCTCAACTCGGCGACCTCGCGGCTGGCCAACGCGGTGGGACTCGACCAGGTCCGCGCGATGGCCGAGAAGCTCGGCTTCGGCGAGCTTCCGCCGTATCCGTCGGTGGTGCTCGGCGGTATCGAGGTCAGCCCGATGCAGGTCGCACAGGCCTACGCGATTCTCGCCAACGGCGGCCTCCGGGTCCAGCCCTTCGCGGTGTCGGAGGTCGTCGACAAGGACGGCCACGTAATCGAGGGACACGAGCTCACCGCCGAGCAGGTGCTATCGCCGCAGCTCGCATATACGATCGACTTCATGTTGCAGCAGGTGATCGATCACGGCACCGGCTACGGCGCGCGGAAGATGGGTTTCACGCGGCCGGCGGCGGGAAAGACCGGTACCACCAACGACGCCAAGGACGCCTGGTTTTCCGGCTTCACGCCCAATCTGCTCGCCACGGTCTGGACGGGCTTCGACAAGAAAGAGGAAATCGGGCTGACGGGCGCTCAGGCCGCGCTGCCGATCTGGACCAACTTCATGAAGGCCGCGACCGCAGGAACGTCCCGCGCTCGACTTTGCACCGCCGCCCGGCGTTGTGATCGAAAGAGTCAACCCGATCGAGGATTGCAAAGCCGGGCCGTTTTGCCCGGCCTCGGTGACGGGCGTCTTCCCCGCCGGGATGGAGCCTGAACAAGTGTGCACCTGCTCGCCGATGCCGGTGAGCGAGAGCGACAATGACAACGAGCCGGCGAGCGCCGACTCCAGCACCGATCCGAACGACTGATGAACGCCCGATCGCGATCGGTATTGTGGTTCAGGTTCGCTCCGGCTGCGCTTCTGCTCCTGCTCATCCGCGCAGCCCCGTCGATGGCCCATCTCAACGAAGAGAACATTCCGGCCCAGGAAACGGCGGTTACGCCCGCTGCGGCCGCTACTCCAGCCGCGAATGCCGCCACGTCGGCCGCGAGTCCCGCGCCGCTGCCGCTCGGCGCCGTACAGGCCGTGCCCGATACAGGCGGGGCCTCCGCCGGTGTCGCCGGCATCGGCGCCGGCGCCGAACTCGTCGGAGCCGGCCGCTGATCGTGGCGGTGATTCCGCATCTCCGGCCGGCGCCGATCACGCCGGCGCGCCCGAAGCCGAGGTCGGGGAACCGCCGCCGATCGATCTCGGCGTGGCGGGCACGCTCCCGGTAAGCGCCTCACCGCTGACCAGCCTGATCGACAACGCCCCTACGCCCGCGCGGGCCGCTTCGATGCGCCTTACCGAGCAGGCCCGCCAGTCCGTATCCGCAGGCCTACCATCCGAAGCGATCCGCGCTCTCACGCGCGCGCTATCGATCGATTCCAGCAATCCGCAAGCCTACTTCTATCTGGGCCGGGCCTACTTTTTGAAGAAGGATTACCACCAGGCGCTCACCTTCTTCCAGCGCGCAGAGATCGGTCTTGCGGGCGATCAGAAATGGCTCGGCGAAGCGCTGAGCTTCGAAGGCGCCTGCTATGAGCAATCCGGCCAGACCACTCGAGCCGCAGTCGCCTACAAGCGCGCGCTCGATTCCTCGCCGTACAACCTGATGGCGCGGGCGGGCTACGGACGTCTGGTCTCGGTCGCGCCGTCCGGGTCCGACTCGGAGGTCGCTCCGGCCAGCGACGAAGCGCCGCCCGAATCCAACGCGCCGCCCCCGCCCGAGTCGCAGCCGCCGCTCGAGGGCGCCCCCTCCGAATCCGTTCCCCCCGGCCCCGCAAGCAATTAGACTCAACCGCGCTCGGGGCGCCACTCGCGCGGCATCCCCAGAGCGCGCTCGGCGATGATGTTCAGTTGGATCTCGTTGGTTCCCGCGTAGATGGTGTCGGCGCGGCTGAAGAGAAACAGACGCTGCATCCGGGCGCGCGCCGGATCGTCGTTCACGATATCGCCCTCCACCCCGAGCACGTCCATCGCGAGCTTGCCGAGTCTCGCGATGCCAGTTGGACCAGTAATATTTGTAGATCGATGCCTCGCGGCCCAGCGCGCCGGCCGGTCCGGATAGCATCCGCAGCGCGTTGTAGCGCATCACCTTGAGACCCATCCACTGCGTCGCGATCCGCTGGCGAATCATCGGGTTGCGCGCCGCGCCGTTTTTCCGTGCGGTTTCGGTCACCAGCTCCAGTTCCTGCGCAAAGAGCATCTGCTGGCCGAGCGTTGAGACGCCCCGCTCGAAGCCGAGCAGGCCCATCGCGACTTTCCAGCCATCTCCCGGTTGGCCGACGGTGTTCCCGGCCGCGGTGCGCGCGCCATTGAAGAATACTTCATTGAATTCCGCCGTGCCCGTGAGTTGCATGATCGGGCGAATCTCGATGCCCGCCTGATCGAGCGGCACGAGCAGAAACGACAGGCCGCGACTGCCGCCGGATCCGGGCTCGCTGCGGACCAGCGCGAAAATCCAATCGGATTCGTGAGCGAGCGAGGTCCACACCTTCTGGCCGTCGATGATCCATTCACCGCTCGCCGAATCCCGGCGGGCCCTGGTCTGCACGTTCGCGAGATCGGATCCGGCGCCGGGCTCGGAGTAGCCCTGGGACCAGAATTCGGTGCCAGCCACGATTCGCGGCAGGAAGCGCCGCTTCTGCGCATCGCTGCCGAATGCGATCAGGGTCGGGCCGATCAGCCCCTCGCCGATATGGCCCATGCGACCGGGACCTCCGGCGCGCGCGTACTCCTCGTGAAAAATCACTTGCCGCGGAATCGACAGCCCGCGTCCGCCGTGCTCGACGGGCCATCCAACGCACGTCCATCCGCCGGCGGCGAGCTCGCGCTCCCATTCCTTGCGCTCGGCTACGCACTCATCGCCGTAGCCTGCCGCGCCGCCCTGTCGAAGGCAGTCGAACTTTCCCGTCAGATGCGATCGCATCCAGGCCGCGACTTCGATGCGGAAGGCTTCGTCTTCGGCTGAAAACCCAAGTCGCATGACGTCCCATCACGCGCGATCGAGGATCGCCGCGGCGACGCGCTCGCGGAGCAGATCGGGCGCGCCGAACCATAGGCTGCTAGCCTGCGCGCGCTTGAAATACAGATGCGGGTCGTATTCCCAGGTGAAGCCGACGCCGCCGTGCAACTGGATCGCCTCCTGCGCGCAGAAGAAGAAAGTCTCGGAAGCCAGAGTCTTGGCGCACGCCGCCTCCAGCACCAGCTGCTCGGTCGCGGGGCCGGCCGCCGCTACGCACGCGGCGCCGTAGGCGGCCGATCGCGCCGCCTCGATACGAACCATCATCTCGGCGCATTGATGTTTGACCGCCTGAAACGAAGCGATCGTCCGTCCGAACTGCACGCGCTGCCCGGTATAGGCGAGCGTCATGTCGAGGCATTGTTGCGCCCCTCCGAGCTGCTCGGCGGCGAGCGCGATAGCCGCGTTGGCCGATGCGCGCCGGAGCCCGTCATCGACGCGGACACCCTCGGCGATCAGTGCCGCGGCGGGAACTTCGACATGAGCGAGGCTCACTTCCGCGATTCGCCGCGTCGCATCGATCGTGACGAGCGGCGTGCGACTCAGGCCGGCGGCGTGTTCTTCGGTCGCGATCGCGAACAGGCCTAGCGCTCCGCCATCCTCCAGGCGCGCGGGAGCAAGTATCAGCTCGGCGTGCGCACCGTCCGGCACGCGGCGGAATCGACCGTCGATTACGAAACGTTGCCCGATTCGGCGTGCCGTCGCGGCGACCGGCTCCGCCCGCCAGTCGATGCCGGATTCGGCCAGCGCCAGCGTCGCGGTCAACCCGCCGGAAGCGATCTCCGGCAGATAGCGGACGCTGACTTGCTCGTCCACCGCTGCCATCAATGCGTTGGCAGCGAGGCAGACCGTGGAGAAGAACGGCGCGCACAGGAGCCGCCGGCCCATCTGCTCCATCAGCAGCGCGACCTCCACCCAACCGAGACCCAACCCGCCGTATGCTTCCGGGATGTGAGTGGCGCACCATCCGAGCTCCTGCCCGATCCGCGACCAGACGCGCGGCTCGTATCCGCACTCGGTCCGCATCGCGGCGCGCACGGCCCGCGAGTCGCTGGCCTGCGCGAGGAAGCTCTCGGCAGTCTCGCGAATTTTTTGCTGGTCGGATGTCAGCGCGAAATCCATCTGCCGCCTACGCGCTACCGGATGGAAACCGTGCGTCGCGCTTCTCGACGAAAGCCCGGCGCGTCTCGCTCGAATCGGAACTCATGTAGGCCTGCAGCGTGAACCCCTGCTCCCATCGATACTTGTCTTCGAGGTTGCCGTCTTCGACCCCGTTGAGCGATTCCTTGGCGAGCCGGATCATCGCGGGACTCTTCGCGGCGATCTTGCGGGCGATCTCCAGCGCAGCCTCGCGCAGTTGAGCGCGCGGCACGACGCGCTCGATCGCGCCCAGCCGATAGGCCTCCTGCGCCGTGATCGACTCGCCGGTGAAGTACATGTGGCGCACCTTCTGCAGCGGGAAGAGCCGCTGCAGATGCGCTCCGCCGCCCATCGCGCCCCGATCGATCTCGGGTACGGCGAAGGTCGCGTCGGTCGAGGCCACCACGATATCCGCCGCGCCGGCGATCCCGATACCGCCGCCGAGCACGAAACCGTGCACTGCCGCGATCACGGGCACGGGATTGCGATGGACCGCGCGGCAGGTCTCATATGCGCCGGCATTGACCGAGACGATCAGCTCCGGATGCGCGTCGAGTTCCTTGATATCCACGCCGGCGCAGAAGCCGCGTCCCTCGGAGCGAATCACGATCACCTTCACCTCGGGATTGCGGCCGAGCGCTTCGATCTCGGCGGCGAGCGCATGCCATCCGGCGCAGTTGAGAGCGTTGACCGGCGGATGATCGATCGCCAGCTCGGCGATTCCGGCTTCGACGATGGTGCGAAACGGCTGGCTCATTTGCCTACTCCTTGGCGCACGGGCGGCGTCAGCAGGGCCTGCAGGCAGCATCGCGCCTGCGCCGCGATCGATTCTATTACCTCTTTGCAGGTTTGCAGATCGTTGATTGCCGCGGCGACCTGGCCGCTCGGGAGCACGCCTTCGTCCGGATGGCCCTCGACCATCGCGCGCTGGATCAGCACCGGCGCGTTGGCCGCCATCAGGGTTTGCGCAACCGACATTTCATCGTCGCGGAGCGCGCGCATCGCGGTCGAGAGCATCTGCGCCATCGTCATGCCGGTGCGGGCTTTCCAGCGGAGCGCGCTGCGGAGCGCGATCGCAATCCGGCGCACGCGGCCGGCGCGTTCGAGCCGCTCCAGGAACGGATTGTCGATCATGCGCTGCGGGAGCCCATCGACAGCCCGCGATACGCGAATCCGCTCGGTGTCGTGCACGGCGACGTAGCGATCGAGCGTGGCGATCGGAACCGGCGACTCCTTCGTCATGAGAAACCGCGTGCCCATCGCGATACCGGCCGCGCCGCAAGCCAGCGCGGCGGCCAGTCCCCGGCCGTCGCAGAAACCGCCGGCGGCGACCACCGGCACGTTCACCGCATCGAGCACCTGCGGCAGCAGGATCGAGGTCGGAACGCTGCCGGTATGCCCGCCGCCCTCCTGCCCCTGCACCGTGATTACGTCCGCGCCAAGCTCGATCGCTTTCACCGCGTGCTTGACTGCCCCGACCGTCGGCATACAGACGATGCCGGCGTCCTTGAGGCGGCGCACGGTCGCCTTGTCGGGGCCGCGGCCATAGCTCACCGCGCGCAGCCGATGTTTGACCGCGAGCGCGAACACCTGCTCTGCGTTGGGCTGGAACATATGGAAGTTGATCCCGAACGGCCGGCTGGTGAGGGATTTGGTCTTCAGGATTTCGTCTTCGAGGCGATCGGGCTCGAGCGTCGCGCCGGCCAGAAAGCCGAAGCCGCCGGCGTTGCAGGTGGCGGCGACCAGCCCGGCGTCGGCTATCCAGCCCATCGCGGTCTGCACGATCGGATAGTCGCAGCCGAGCATGTCACACAGCGGCGTGTGGAGGCTGATACTCATTCGCCAAGGCAGTGTCCTACGCTGCGCGCTTGATCTGCAAGCCGGTAGAGCCGGCGGCGCGCCCTCTCCCTGGACAAGAGCCCACGCGTAGCCTGAAATGCCAATCGCTTCGCGTAGATTCTTCGCCTTCGGCTGTCGCCTCAGCTCAGAACGACAATCCCAGGTTCTCGTCCTGAAGCGAGCGCAGCGAAGGTGAAGAATCTGCACGAAGCGATTATTCGGTTACGCAGAGGTCTCATTCATGGAAGGGGCTAAAATGCGGCAATTACGTCCCCGCGCGCAGGCCCGGCGGGTTGCCGCGGATCACCGTTGCGCGCAGGTTGTGCGGATCGAGCCGGCGGATGATCTCGAGTTGCTCGCGCGTCGGGGAGGGCGTTACGCCGATGTTCGCGGCCTTCAGCAGCGGAAAGCCCGTTGCCGATTGGACCTGCTCGGCGCTGACGCCCGGATGCAGCGAGCTGATGCGGATCGCATGCTCCGGCCCGCCGAAATCCAGCACGCACAGATCGGTCACGATCAGGCGCAAATCGACGAAGTCGCGCCGCACGCCCACGGGCCATCGCGCCGGGTTGTAGCCGACGCTCCCGACCATATCGACCTCGTCGCTGACGAAGACGCGCGGGCTATGCGCCGGCACGAACATCGAGTTCGCGTGGTTGATACTGTTGCCGGGCAGTCCGCGCGGCCCCAGGATCTGCGTCTTCGGCTTGCGGAAGTCCCCGATGCAGGAAAGATTGCTCTGGCCCCATCGATCGATCTGCGACGGCGCGGTCATCGAGTGGCGCGCGCCTCGCCACAGGCACTCGAATACCCGCGCGTACGGCATCCATCCGGCGAATCGGGGCTGGTAGTCGCCGCGAGGGCCGAGCGGGACCGGCTCCTCGACCAGATACGCTTCGCCATCGGTGATCAACAATCCGCGCGAGTGAGTCAACTTGGCGAGACTCGCGGCAAGGCGCGGCGCGATTCCGATCCCCGATGCGAGCACCTCGCCGTCGCCGCGCCACGCCTCGGCCGCGGCGGCGATCACCAGTTCGGCGAGAGTGAAATCGCCCTGGCTCATCCCATCACAGCACCGGCATCGGCAGCTTGCCGATGCGATCGGAGCCGCCGACGCGCGCGAGGTAATCCGCCTCCGTACCGGCCAGGAACTCGCCCGCATAACGGGCCCATCCGCCGTCCTCCGCGGCCGTCGCGCAGTAGAGCTTCAGGTGCTCCAGGTCCCATCCGTATTGCGGCGCGCATGACGTTGGATGAGCCCCGCACGGCGCGTGTACCACGCCGCTCACCAGATAGCGCTCGAAGAAGTTGGCTTTCGCGGAGTCGCTTCGCGACAGATCGAGCCGATCGGAAAGATGCTCGCAACTCACGAAGCATCGCTCGGCGGCGCGCGCGAACAGGTCGTCGAAGTACGGATCGGGTCCGAGGATCTGCGTGTTGCCCAGGCGGTCGGCGTGGTCTACGTGGACCAGCGCCGCATCGAGGCCGATCGCGGGCAACGCCAGCAGGACTTCGCCGTCCGGATAGGGAGAACGAATCGTCCTGAATTCCGGGTTGCAGGTCATGACATCCGTGCCCAGACCGACGCGGGTGGGCAGGAACGGCAGCCGCATCGCCGCCGCCCGCAGGCCCCATTGCAGGATTCCCTCGTCGAGCTCGCGCGCCTCGATCGCGCCGGCCTCGCGCGCCTTGCGGAAATACGGCTCCAGCGGAATTGTGTCGAGCGAGACGAACCCGTACACGAGTTTTCTCACCTTGCCCGCCGCGCACAGCATCCCCACGTCCGGTCCGCCGTAGGCCACGACCGTCAGGTCTCTGAGGTTCGAGCGCAGAATCTCCCGGACCAGCGCCATCGGCTTGCGCCGCGGACCCCATCCGCCGATTCCAAGCGTCATCCCGCTCCGCAGACGCGAGACGGCCTCGGCGGCTGCGATGACTTTGTTCACGCGCGCCGCACTCCGTTACATCTTGAAGCCGACGCTGAAATCGTGACCCCAGAGGCTCGCCGCGGTGGACTCGAACACCGTATGGCGGTTCCAGTCCATGACCAGCCCGCCGTAGCCGTACTCGATCGCAAAGCCCGAGGGCGTGTTCATGTAGAACGAGATCACATGATCGTTCACGTGCCGGCCGAGCGTCGCCATCAGCTTCGCCTGATGCTTCAGCATCCGGTCGTATGCGCGTCCGACTTCATCGAACGAATCGACTTCGAGCATCAGATGCACGCAGCCGTTGGGCATCGGGAACTCGAACAGCCCGAGGCTGTGATGGCGGCTGTTGTTGCAATGAAGGAAGTAGATGCGTTTCTCCGGCTCGCCGGGATCGGGCGTGAAGCGCAGCCGCAGGATGTCGCTCAGGCCGAAGCCCATTACGCTGCGAAAGAATTCCCAGGTCGCATCGAAATTCGGCGCCGGCAGGACGGTATGGCCCATGCCGAGATCGCCGGTCACAAAGCTGGAGACACCCTGAGGCGACACGAATCGCGCGCCGTCCTGCTTGCATCCCCACGCCAGCTCGTGCCGATTGCCCGACGGATCCGTGAACCACGCCATGTCATTGACCTTGCGCAGCGCGCGCTCCGGCTCGGTCGAGCGCACGGGCTCGACGCGGGCGCGCTGCAGGTCCGCGATAGCGGCGTCGAAGGCGCGCTGGTCGGCCACTTCCCATCCGGACGCGACGTAACGGTCGGCGCCGCGCTGCACGGCGATCCGGAACGGCCGCTCGTCCATCTTCAGATAAACGCCGGCGTCCGGAGCATCCGACGCCATCATGCCCAGGACCTGCTCGCCGAATTGCGTCCATCGACCCGGATCGGCGGACTCCGCAATCACGTAGGCCAAGCCTCTGATGTCGATCATCTGGATTTCCTCGATCGTCGTCGAATCTGTGTATCCGTCGCGCCGGCGCGCGCCATCGTCCATAGAGACTATCGCAAGCGCGGCCCGGCCGGGTAACGCGACGAACCGCCTAATCCGGGAAGCGGACCTTTATGAGCGCGCTGTTCGGGATAGCCTGGCAGGCCAGTGTCCAGCCCGCCGCGAGATCGTTCTTGTCGAGCACCTGGTTGTGGCGCAGATGGACCTCGCCGGCTTCGAGCGTACACATGCACGATCCGCACGCGCCGCTGCGGCAGGAGTGCGGAGCCTTGATTCCGGCCCGCAGCATCGCATCGAGCAGCGGCTCCTGATCCGAGCAGGCGAGTTCATAGCGCTGTCCATCGAGAAGGACCTCGAGCCGGACCTGCCCGGCGTCGCCGGCGGCGTTGGCGGGCGCGACTTCCGCGACGTCCTCTTCGTCGGGCAGCGAAACGAAACGCTCGACATGGATTCGCGCCGATGCGACCTCCAGTCCGTGCAGCGCTTCGATCGCGGCCTCCATGAACGCCTCGGGTCCGCAGATGTAGCAGTCGGCGCCGCGCCATGGGCGGGCCAACTCGGCAAGCTGCGCGACCGACGGCACGCCCTGCACCGTGTCGAGCCAGTGGATCGTCTGAAGCCGCGCCGGATGGGTTGCGGCCAGGTTCCTGAGATCGTCACGGAAAATCACCGAGCGCTCATCGCGGTTGGCATAGATTAGACAGAGCCTGCCGGCGCCCTTGAGCAACGCCGATCGGAGAATCGAGAACACCGGCGTGATTCCGCTGCCGCCGGCGAACAGCAGAAAATCGCCATCCAGCGATCTAGGCGTGAAATGCCCGGCCGGCGGCCTAACCTCGAGTTCGTCGCCGGCCTTGAGATTGTCGCAGAGCCAGTTGGAGACGCGACCGCCGGCGACCCGTTTCACGGTGACTCGCGGCCGCGCGTCCGCCAGCGGAGAGCTCGCCAGCGAATAGCATCGGAGCAGATGGCGCCCGCCGTGAGGAATCCGCAGCGTCAGGAACTGTCCGGGACGATAACGAAAAGTCCCGCCCAACTCGGGTGGGATGTCGAAGACCAGCGACTTCGCGTCGGCGGTCTCCTCGATCACGCTCTGGATGCGCAGGGAGTAGTAAGTCTGCTCCGTCACCTGACCCCTGACGCCCTTCCCTGAAGACGGGAAGGGGGAACGATGGGTCAAAAATTTGTGGCCGTCATCGCGTTGTCGATGTGCAACTCGGCGCCGTTGATGAAGCGCGACTCGTCGGAGACCAGGAACAGCACCAGGTTGGCTACGTCCTTCGGATCGCAAAAGCGCGTGGCCGGGTTCGCTTCGAGAGTCAGTGACGAGGTGTCGGGTCCGAGCAGCGGACTGGTCATCGGAGTCAGGATACCATCGGGATGGATCGAGTTGCATCGAATCCGGTAGCCGTTGGCTTTGCAGAGCGCTGCGACGCTGCGGGTGAGCGCGGCCACGGCGCCCTTGGAGGCGCTGTACGCGGCGAACATCGGCATGCCGACGATTGCGGACGACGACGACATGTTGACGATCGACCCGCCGCCGCTGCTCTTCAGGGCCGCGACGGCGTACTTGCATCCCAGGAAATAGCCGTCGGAGTTGACGCGCTGGACGTTCCGCCACTGCTCGAGCGTGGTCTCTTCGATCGAGGCTGGCAGCAGGATTCCCGCGTTGTTGACCATCGCGTCGAGGCGCCCGAACCGTTGCTGCGTGGCCGACATCACGGTTTTCCAATCGTCCTCCGATGAAATGTCGTGGCGAAGGAACATCGCGGACTCGCCGATTTCCTTCGCCACCGCGCGTCCGCCGTCCTGATTGATGTCGGTGAGCACCACGCGCGCGCCTTCGCGCGCGAGCATCAGGGCGTCTTGCTTGCCGACGCCGCTCGCAGCGCCGGTGACGATCACAATTTTCCCATGAACGCGGCTCATTTTCCTCCTGGCTCCAGGTTACTCATCATGGAGCAGCGCCGGCTTTAGCCGGTGTCGCTCGTTCCCGATCCATGCCGGCTCTTGCGGCTGCGGCGGCGGAACGCCCGGCGCGCCGGCCCGACCAGATGCAATCGGCCAGCGCCAGGCCGCTCACGTAATGATTCGACGCGATCCCTACTGCGGCTCGTCCGGCCGCATACAGCCCCGGCACACTATCGCCGCCGTGCGTTCTTACCGCTCCGGTCGCTTCATCGACGCGCAATCCGCCGAGCGTCAGCGCAGGACATGGAAATACGCGGCTGTCCGCCGAGACGTTCATCGCATGAAAGGGGGCGTTTTCGAGCGGCTTCATCAAGTCGCGCGATTTGCCGAGCGGATCGTCCGCGCCTCGGGCGGCGCCGTTGTAAGCTTCCAGCGTTTGCCGCAGCGTGGCCGGATCGATCTTCAAGCGATGCGCCAGGGCCTCGATGGTGCGGCCGCGCCTGGCCCCGATCAGCATCAGCACCAGTGCGGGCACGCTCTGAAACGCCCACAGGCCGCCGAACAGCGATTCGCGTATCGCCTCGCGCCGGATCGCCGAATCGATTACCAGCCAGGCCTTGCCGCCGTGATGCTCGCACATCTCGTAGCCGAGTCTCGCGCCGTAGACTTCCTCGTTGCAGAAGCGGCGCCCCTGCGAATCGATGATCATGCCGCGCGTCCACGCCAGCGGCGGGTTGATAAAGCGCCAGGCCGAAACGCGCTCGAGATGCGCGCAATCGCCGCCCGCCGATTGCCCGAGCCGGATTCCGCTGCCGTCGCATCCGGCGGTGCCCAGCCGGAAGTTGCGCAGGTATTGCGGCGCGTGGCGCGCGACCATCTCGCGATTGAAGATGAAGCCGCCGGTGCTGAGCACGACCCCGCCGCGCGCGCGCACCAGGCGCGGCCGGGCCGCTGCGAGCTCGAGCGCGAGCGCACGCCGGCGAATCGCGTCGCCGGCGCGCGGGATCGGAAACAACCGCTCGGCCCATCGGCTGAGCCGCCGATGACGCCGCGAGACATCGCTGTCCGGCGGGAGTTGCCAGACCTCGGCTCCGATCACCGCGCCGCTGTGCGCGTCCACTACCAGCCGGCGGATGGCGGATTGCGTCATCACCTTTGCGCCGGCAGCAGCCACGGCTTTGCGCAGCGATTTGAACAGCAGCGCCCCGGACAGTCCGGCGCCTTTCACCCGATGCCCTCGCGGCGCCGGCGGATGCTGCCCGGCGTATTCCTTAACCGCCTCGTTGCCGGAGTAGTAGAGGTAGTAGCCATCGGCCGGGTACGAGGTCTTCTTCGCCGGCACGGTCGGATCGAATTCGACACCGAGCGATTCGAGCCATTCGATCATCGCGACGCTCTGGCCGCAGAAGCTGCGCAGCACGGCGTCGCTGACGGCGTCGCCGACTTCGTGCCGCAGATATTCGTACATCGCGTCGGGGGTGTCGTCGTAGCCGGCCGTCTTCTGATGCCGCGTGCCGCCGCCGGCATACACAACGCCGCCGCTCTTGGCGCTGGCGCCGCCGCCGCCGAAGCGATCGGTCACCGTGACCTCGACGCCCGCTCGCGCCGCCTCGATCGCCGCGCACGCTCCGGCCGCGCCGAAGCCGACCACGAGCACGTCGCAATGGTCGTCCCACGCGATCGAATCCGGCCGCTCGGCGCGCAACGCCGCCTCGATCGGCAGCGAGTCCGAATCAGGCGCGGCAACAGGCGAATCGACGTTGCTCGTGAGCGTAGGTTCCTATTCGATCGCGGCCGCGAATATTCGGGCGTCAGCGTGCCGTTTGCGTGCGCGAGAGTTCGTCGTCGACGATGGCTTCGAATTCGCCCGGTGGCTGCGCGCCGCTGAGCGGCCGGCCGTTGATGAAGAATGCCGGCGTGCCGTGCACGTCGAGCTGCTCGGCATACGTCAGATCGCGTTGGATAGCCTCGATGTGCCCGGCCCGATCGAAGCACGCGGCGAACTTCGCACCGTTGAGCCCGAGCGTCGCGGCGGTGGCCTTCAAGTCCGCCGGCGCGAGCTTCGACTGATCGGCAAACAGGGCGTCGTGATACTCCCAGAACTTTCCTTGCTCGCGCGCGCAACGTGCCGCCCTGGCGGCATCCATTGAATGGCTGTGGAATGAAAGCGGGTAATCAAAGAACACCAGCTTCATCTTGTCGCCGTACTTCTCGCGCAGATCTTTCAGCGTCGGCAACACGCGATTGCAGAACGGACATTGGAAGTCCGCAAACTCCACGATCGTAACCGGAGCATTCGCGGGGCCACGCTGCGGATGGCCCTCGACCTTCAACTCAACCCGAGGCGGCGCGATCCGGATCTTGAGCGGGCTGCCGGCGCGAAGTTTCGCCAGGACCACCTGGCGGCGGGCATCGTCGCGCTGGCTGAGGACGGTCTCCAGGATCTGCGCTCTCATCTGCTCGTACGGCTGGGGGTACTGAGATTTGTGCCGGTCGTAATATTTCCTCGCATCGTCGTCAGTGACGGCGCTCTCGCCGCCCTGGCGCCTCAGGTACTCAGGGACGGTCATGTGAACGGCCTGTGCGGCCTGCTGCAGGACATAATCATCGGCTATCGACTGAATCGTCTGCCGCTTGAGCTGATAGATCTGGCTCTGCATCGCCGCGAGCTGCGGCATGATTCGCGATTCCACGTCGCTCTCGGTGATCGGATGAGAGCCGACAGTCGCGAGGACGGCCTGGTTGTCCTCGGCTCCGGCGATCGCGGCGGGCGGCGCCAGCGTTGTCATCGCGGCCCACGCCAAAAGAAGACCGACCCGAGCGCGAAAGGACATATACATCTTGCTATTTTGCCTGATCCTGGCCGGTCCGTTCGAGCCCGGGAGTCCTTGTAATCTAGCGGAATATCGTTGCGCAACCCCGGCCCCAGTCTTGATGGCCGAACGGACATGTTGCGAAACTTGTCGGCCCTAACTGCACGGCATGTTTTGGCATCCGCCAAGGCAACAAAACGGAAGGCCCTGGTTACCGCAGTTGTTGCCGCATGCGCCGCAGTTGGCGGGGTCTCTATCCAAGATAACGCATGCGCCGCTACAACATTGGGTGCCAGACCCGCAGACGTTGGTGCAGCTACCGCAGGCGCTGTTGTTGAAGGCAAGGTCGGTGCACACGCCGCCGCACAACGCTGCGTCAGGGCCGCAAGTGCAGGTACCGTTCAGGCAGAATTGGCCGCCGGTGCAGACGACGCCGCATCTGCCGCAGTTCTGGGAGTTGGATGAGAGGTCAACGCACCCCGCGCGACCGCAATCCGTTGTGTTGCCCGTGCAGAAGCATGCGGGAGTGCCGCCGTTTGAGTTACCCAAGCAGACGCGACCGCCGGTGCAGACGTTCCCGCATGTGCCGCAGTTGATGTTGGAGAAAAGGCTCACGCATTGGCCAGTACCGCAACACCCGGTGAAGGCGCCGCAGGTGACGCCGCATTGGCCGCAGTCGTTGTTGTTGGACAAGACGTCGATGCACGTGCCGGAACCGCAATCCATCTGGCCGGACGGGCAAGAGCACACGCCCTGGCTACACATTTTGCCGTCGCTGCAAACGATGCCGCATCCGCCACAGTTGCTGTTGTCGGAAAGGTTTGTGCATTGGCTACCGCACAGTTGTTGGCCGACCGGACAAGGGGGCTTGCATTTCCCCGCGCTGCCCGCGGCGACGATGTTTTGAACTTCGAACGCTAACAGGGGACGGTTGAAGAGTTCGACTTCATCGACCAGGCCCTTGTAGTTTTCGCCCGTACCGCTGACCCTTCCCCCAATGTCGAGGCCGCCCTTCTGGCTAATCGCCACCGCAAGCGACTGGCTGAACACCTGGTTTCCGTTGCCGTACACAGTGATCGCGCGGCTTGAGGAGTCGAATGTGACTGCGACGTGCGTCCATTGATTACGAGGCACCGTAAAGCCGGTGCTGACCCAGTTGCCGGTTCCCGGCTCGAACGAGAGGACGTCAGTGTTGCCCGCTGCCGGCACGGCAATCTCAAAACTGTCGAAGCTTCGGCTGATGACCCGACAGAAACGACCGGCGGCAGTGCAAGTCTGGCCGACGTTGAAGAGCCAGAAGTCGTAGGTAAAGCTCGCCGAATTCAGGCTCGCGTTGGCGGGGACCGACGCGAGCGAACTTGCTCCGTTGAAGCTGAACGCCTGGCCGACCAGTCCGGTTGCGAAGGTTGCGCCACCCTGAAGAGTGGCGTTGTTTCCGCCGATAACGTCGTTGGTGTTACCGTCGCCCGGCCACCACGCCACCATGCCCGGCGGAGGGGAAATGCACACGCCCGGGGTTGGGGTCGCGGTCGGAGTTGGCGTCAGGGTGGGGCTCGGACTAGGCGTGGGCGTCGGAGTCGGCGCAGGTGACGGGGTCGGGGTCGCAGCAGGAGTCGGCGTCGGCGTAGATGGAGGGGTTACGAGCGTCGGTGTGGGCGTAGGCGTCGGCACTGGCGTGGACGTGGCTGTCTGCGTCGCTGTCGGCGTGGGCGTCGACTTGGGCGTGGGTGTCGATTTTGGCGTGGGTGTCGATTTTGGCGTGGGTGTCGATTTTGGCGTGGGTGTCGATTTTGGCGTGGGCGTCAACTTGGGAGTCGGCGTCGATTTGGGTGTCGGGGTCGGGAAGTTGATTTTCGTCAGCACGCCGTTGATGTAGCCCGGGCTTGACGCACCCAACGTGGACTGTGCCGCGTTCAGGGTTGGATAGTCGCTGGAGAAGGTAAGCCCGCCAACATATGCGTTGCCGGACAGATCGACCGGTATATTGTAGGCGATCTCATCGTTCGATCCGCCAAGGTCGCTGGCGAACAGAATCTTCGAACCTGTCGGATTGATCTCGGCGATCGCAATGTCCGCCTCTTCGAAAACACCGGCGTAGATATGCTGCGGCGAGGCCGCGTCCAGGGCGAGAGGGATGACGCAGCACGGCATATTGAAAACGGCAGGGTCGAGTTGCGTGTAACTAACGCCTCCGTTGGCGCTTTCGAAGAGCTGTCCGAAGTCGAGTGTGTTGTGGACGCCGACCAACAGGCCCGCCGGGTTGGAGGTCTTCGGGTCGAGTCGAACGCGATTGGTGACCGTACTCGTCGGGGTTCCGAATATGAACGAGGCCGTGAAGCCATCAGTGCTCGCTACGACAACACCATTTGCTCCCGCATACACGCGGACCGGAGTTGTGGTCTCGTCCACGGCCAGCGAATCCACCACGTCGAAGTTCAAGCCGGTCTGCGTAAAGCTCTTTCCGCCGTTGGCGCTCTTGAAGACGCCCGAGCCTGCCGCCGGCGTATAGCACTTTGTTCTTCGCATCCTGGGCGGCACAGAAGATCTGGGTGGGATGCGTGAACCCGGTACTGGCGGTAAACTGGGTTCCGCCGTTGGTGCTGAAAAATGCTCCATTGGTCGTGCCGACGAACACCAGCCCCGGCGCGGCCATGATAGAGAGGATCCGCTTGCCCGCCGGGAAATTCTTCAGTTGGGAGAATGAGGTTCCGCCATCGGTACTGACCCACAGCGTGTTGTTGGCTGCAACGTACAGCGGCTGCGGACCTGCACCCGATCCCGATTGCACGGCGACGGCCTCGATTTCCTGGCTGGCGAAACTCCCGATCGCCTGGAAGGTTGCCGCGTTATCGGTGCTCAGCCACAAACCCGCGTGCGTGCTGCCCGCGTACAAGTGCGGCGGCGAAACGGAGCTGTCCAGGTCCAGGCCGTTGGGACTGATCGAGCCGGCCCTTGCGGTCGACCATCCCGACGCGGCGAACGTGTTTCCATCGTCGGCACTGACGAACATCTCGCCCTTGGCGCGAGGCAGGGATTGGATGGGGTTCACACTGGGGAAGGTCGACGGATTAAAAGTCTGACCGACCATGAAGGCGTCGCCCGCCGCATCCACTCCGATGCCGGTTGCCCAGATCAAACCCGGTTCCGCCGACGAAGGTTGCATACTTAAGATGGCCGGTGCCGTCGAGCTCCGCGACAAAAGCATCGGCGTCTCCGCCGATCTTGGTCTGAGCGGCGCCGCTGGTTACCGGAAAGTCGGGCGAGTAGGTGAAGCCGCTGACGTATGCCGCGCAATTGGAGACGCAGCCGGGCGCGATACCGATCATGGTGGCGGTATCGTTGCCGCTTCCCCCCAGGTAAGTCGAATAGACCAGCGAAGCGTTCTTCGACTTGGTGGTGTCGAATTCGGCTACGATCGCATCGCCCGCGCCCTGATAGGACTTGCCCGTCGTGACCGGAACCCTGTTACCTGCGAAGCCGGTAACATAAACGATGCCGGGCTTTCCGCCCACGCAATCGCCAATCAGGCTGGCGCCGGCGCCGCCGGGCGCCAGCGGGCCGCCGAAGTAAGTCGAGTAGCCCAACCTGACGTTTCCGAGCGCAAGCGGTGGGTCGAGCCGGGTCACAAAACTCTCGGTGACCTGTCCGCCACTTGGATTCGTGCTCTGGTATGCGGTTGAAGGCGTGACGGGGAAGTCGGTCGAGGTCGTGAGGCCGTCGAGATACACGCTGTCGTTACGATCGACTCCGATGAAATACCCGATGTCTGTTCCGCTGCCTCCGAGATACGTCGAGTAGACTATCGCACCGCTCGGATCGAGTTCGGTAACGAAGGCATTGAGCCCGCCGAACAGCGTGTCCTGGTATGCGTTCTTGACGGGGAAATCTTTCGAGCCGGTCACGCCATAGACGAAGACATTCTGCGCCGCGTCCACCGCCACGCTTCCGGAAATATCGAACGCGCTTCCTCCCAGGTAGGTCGAATACAGAAGCGTGCGGCCGTCCGCGCTGAGCTTGGCCACGAACGCGTCGCCCCCGCCCGCCATATTCATCTGGGCGGGGTTTCCTGCCGTCGGCAGGTCACCGGTGGATGACATGCCGACCAGGTATCCGTTGCCTGCCGAGTCGAAGGTGCTGCCTTGGGCGTTCACGGCGAAACCACCGAAGTAGGTGGAAAACACAACCGTCGGATCGATGACGAGCGGTCGCTGCCGATCATAGTTCGCAATCGGCGATCTCAATCTGGTGAGAGCCCCGCTTGCGGTATCGACCCCCGACCAGCCTTTTGGCCGCGCCGGCGCCTTGATAGATCACCGGCCTGCGCAGGGTCACCGCGCGTCCGCCTGCGCGCAGTACCGCGTCGCCCGCCGAGTCCAGATCAATCCGATCGACGCCGTCGAAGGCGAGCTTCACCCTGCGCGGGTCGGCGCCGGGAGCGAGAATCAGATCGAAATCGAGTCCGGTCCCCCGCTCGTGATAGACGACATCTATTCCCGGATAGACCGAAGCCGCCCTGACCTTCGCATAGTTCGGCACGCCGCTGCGCCATTTCGATCGATCGCGGCCGATAAAATAATTGGTCTTTCCCGGTAATCGATCGAGTCCCGACATCGTGGCATTTGGATTGGCTCCAAGCAGGCGCATCTTCAGCGTGCGGGACTTTTGTCGAACCGCAGAAGCCTCCGCGGCGATCTGACGGATAGCGTCCGGATCGAATGCCGAACCCGGCGAGCGGCCCGGCAACGCGGGTGCGACCGGCGCCGGGGTTTGCAGCGCGAAGACGGCCTGATCCGGAGAAAGCAGCAGTTTGAACCAAGAGCCGTGCGCGACAAAGCTCGCGGGCGGAGTCGCCTGACCCAGATTGGGCTCGAAAACGAGCGGCAGACTGACAGACCTGCTGGTTACCTTGGCGACGGGCGGCTTCTGCGCTGCTGCGGCGTCGGTTCCGCGACCCTCGCGCGCAACCATCACGGCCACAGCGCCCGCGGCCAGCAGAACGAGCGCAACCTCCCACTTGAATCGCCGTCGCGTCACGGGCAGCCTCGCCCGGACCGGAGGAGCGCCACGGGTCCTTTAGCGCGGCTTATAATCCAGCCGAGGATGCAGGCGGATTGGCAGCCACTCTGCCTTGTAGAGCGATCAGCGGGCTGATAAGCCCCGCGCGTCATTGCCATCAGAATCCCCCGGAGTCGCGGCGACCGACTCCTCGGCGTTTGCACCACAAAGCCGGAGAGTTGTCAAGGGCGCAATAAAAGACGCAATGGTCCACTTAGCCCGCTTGCGCGAACGGGTACACGATCACGTTCACGCAGCGACTTCGCCGGACCGTTATTCGATCACGATCGGAGAGAATTCGGGCGGTCCGCAGAGGAAAGCGCGATGAGACGGCGGCTCCTTGCCGTTTACGTCCTTCACGCCGAAGCGCTGGGCGAGTTCCGCAACGATATGAACCTGGCCCGAAAGCGCCATCCGTTCGGGATTGGTGAACAGCGCGGCGATCACGCGCCCGGTGAACTCTGGCGACTCAGCCATCTCGAGGAACGCCGCGTACTTGTGATTGGGCTGGCTCGCGATACCCCTCACGACGCGCTCAGTCTTCACGAATCCGGGCCACAGCGAGACCGCCACTACCCCATACGGCTTGAAGTCGTGCGCCATGTCATGCGCCATCTTGTCCATTGCGGCCTTGCCGGCGCCGTAGGCCGGACCGTGCAAGTAGCATCGGCCGCCGGGAGAGGAGATATTGACCACCAGCCCGCCGTTGCGGTTCAGGATCGGCGCCGCGAACCACGATGCGACGTAGGCGGAGCGCATCCCGACATCGAGAATCTGCACGAGATCGAGCGGCTTGTCCCAGAACGGCCCGGTTTCGGCGAGGCGATCGGGAATCGCGCAGGCGTTGTTGACGAGGATGTCGAGCCGCCCGCATTCCGCCTCGACGCGCGCGAACAGCGATCGCACCTGGTTGTCGTCGCCGTGGTCGCATACGGTTGCGATTCCACGTCCGCCGCGCCGCGTCACTTCCTCGGCGGTGGCGAACACGGTCCCGCCGATCGGACTGTCACTCTCGCGGGCACTGCGTCCGGTGACATAGACGGTGGCGCCTTCATCGCCCAGCGCGAGCGCGATTCCCTTGCCGACGCCGCGGCTTGCTCCGGTGACCACGCATACGCGATCTTTCAGCATCTCAGACTCCCGCGAGATGGTGCGCCGCGACGAAGCCGAAGGTCATCGCCGGACCGATCGTCGATCCCGCACCGGGATAGCTCGGCCCCATCACGGCGGCCGAGGTGTTGCCGGTCGCATAGAGACCGGCGATTGGCTGCCCGTCCTCGCGCAGCACGCGCGCAAACTCGTCGGTGAGCAGGCCGCCTTTGGTGCCGATATCGCCGGGGTCGATCCGCATCGCGTAGAAAGGTGGTTTGTCGATCGGCCCCAGGCAGGGATTGGGCTTGACGTTGCGATCGCCGTAATAGCGGTCGAAACCATTGGCGCCCTTGCCGAACTGGGCGTCGATGCCGCTCTTTGCGTACTCGTTCATGCGCCGGACGCTATCGGCCAGCCCCGTGGGATCGACGCCGATACGCTTCGCCAGAGCCTCCAGCGAGTCGGCTTTGAAGTACACTTTGTCGGCCCAATTCGCGGGCAACGACGAGTCCGGCCGGATCATTCCCGGCAGCAGCGGGCCGATCGGATATTTGCGACGGAATGTGGCGTCGAAAATCAGCCAGGCCGGCATGTTCGCGCCGGTCTTCTCCTGGTCGGCGAACATCGCGGTGACGATATCCTGGTATGGCGCGGCTTCATCGACAAAGCGCTGGCCGGCCCGGTTGACCATCACGCATCCCGGCAGCGCCCGCTCGACGAACACCGCGCGCCGCCCCTCTCTGCCGGCCACGAACACCGTCGGCGCCCACCACGCCCAGTCCATCAGATCGAGCTTCGCGCCGAGCTTGTGTCCGGCGCGGATCGCGTCGCCGGTATTGGCGGGCGGCGTCACGGTCCATTGCGCCTGGGTGGGCTTGGGCAGGTACAGGTCGCGCATCTCCTGGTTATGCTCGAAGCCGCCGGCGGCGAGAATCACACCGCGATTCGCGCGGATTCGCACGATCCTGCCGTGCTGGATCGCCTCCACGCCGGTTACGCGCCGGCCGTCGGCGACCAGCGATTCCAGCGGGGTTTCGAGCCATAGCGGGATGCCGCGATCTATCATCGAGCGCCGCAGCGAACCCACCAGCGAAGTTCCCAGCGTCAGCCGGCGGTCGCGTTTGCTGCGAAATCGCCACGGCAAATCCAGCCAGTAGCGCGCCATCCGGCGCATGATCAGTACAATCCATCCGCGCTCCTTGGTGAGCAGCGTATCGAGCCTCTCCGGCCGTCATTGCGACGCGCCCGGCGATCAAAGTGCCGGGCGTCGGCGGGCGTTGGCGGGAGAATTCCTCGCCCAGTTGGGCGGCGTCGAAGGGCATCGGATCGAGCGTGCGGCAGCCGGGCTTGGAACCGGGCAGATCCGGATAGTAGTCGGAGTAGTGCGCCATCGATCGGTAGCGCACGCGGGTTTTCTCCTCGAGATAGCGCACCATCCGGGGCGCGTGCGTCGAGGTACGCCCGCAGGCGCGCCTCGGACACCATCCCGCGCGTGGCCGCGGTTAGATAGGTAAACGCCTCGTCATAGCTGTCCGTTCCGCCCACGGACGCCATCAGATGATTGCACGGTATCCAGACGCCGCCGCCGGAGATCGCCGTCGTGCCGCCGTACAGATCGCTCTTCTCCAGCACCACGACCGACTGGCCGAGATCGTGCGCGCATACCGCCGCGGTCATGCCGCCGGCGCCCGAACCGACGACGATCACGTCGAACTGATGGTCCCATCGCGAGTCCGCGGGAGCCGTCGCTCATTTTGCGAGTAGCCTCGGCGCTCATACGAAGAAGTCTGTGCTCCCGAGTCCCATCAGGACGGCGCCGTAGTTGCGCCCGAAGCGATCCGGGTTGTTGGCGTAGTGGTTGCGCGCCGCGTGAATATCGAGAAAGTAGCGATGGATCGGATTGTCGAGATAGATTCCCTGCCCGCCGCAGGCGTGGAACAGGCGATCGACGTGCGCCGCGCAGCGCTCGGCAACCTGGGCCGATTGGTATCGCCAGTGGATGCGATCGTTTAGGTCGAGCGGCTCGCCGCGCCGCAGCTTCCCCATCATCGAGTCGAAGTTCTGATACAGCGCGAGCTTCATTTCGCTTATCGCCAGCGCGGCGTCGGCCGCGGCCAGTTCCGCCGCCGGGTCCTCCGCAGTGCGCGAAAAATCGTTGGAGCTGACGCGCTTCGCGCCATACTCGCGAAAGGCAGTGAGCGCGCCCTGCAGCGCGCCGATCGACGCCGACGATACCGCGCGCACGAAAACCTGCGCGAACGGCAGTCGATAGAGCGGCGCATGATTGACCTTGAGGCCGGGACTTGTGCCGTTGAAGGCATCCATCCCGCTATGGGTGCGATACTCCGGCACGAAGGTATCCTTGACGACGATCTCCTTGCTGCCGGTGCCCTTGAGTCCCATCACGTGCCAGTTGTCGATCACCTCGAAGTCCGAGCGCGGGAGCAGAAATGTCCGGTAGTCCGGCATGCCGCGCCCGTCCTCTGACGGCACGATTCCGCCCAGGAAAATCCATTTCGCATGATCGACGCCGCTGGAGAAACCCCATCGCCCGCTGAACCGGAACCCGCCTTCGACCCGCTTGACCTGGCCCTTCGGCATATAGGTCGAGCAAATCAGCGTCGAGGTGTCCTTGCCCCAAACGTCGTCCTGCGCGCGCTGGTCGAACAACCCCATCTGCCAGTTGTGCACCGCGACCACGCCGTAGACCCATCCGCTCGACATGCAGCCTTCCGCGAGCGTCATCTGGACGTCATAGAAGACTTGCGGGTCGAGCTCGTAGCCGCCGTAACGCCTGGGCTGGAGGATGCGGAAGAATCCGGCGTTCTGGAAATCCGCGATAGTCTCGGCGGGGATGCAGCGTTCCTTCTCCGCACGCGCCGCGCGTTCGGCGAGCATCGGCACCATCTCGCGCGCCCGGCCGACGAGCGACTTCCCGACTTCAGTATCCGCAGAGACTTCGAGCTGCATGGCTTCTCCCTGGTGCGCCCCCGGGAGGCTTTAAGATGGCGCACGGCCCATAGACGGATCAACGGGATGCTCTCACGACGCCGATGCGAGTTCCATCGTCCGAAGAGACTAGCGGGAAGGGGTTCGCCGCGCCGGGTCGTCGCGCGGGCGCTGGATTCTCAACGCCTTCGCGGCTTCATGTTTCGCAGGTGACCAAGTGATGCTAGAATGCATCACATGAAAGCCAGCATACGCGACCTCCGCTACCGCTTTCCCGAGGTTGAGCGGCTTTTGCAGGCAGGTCAAAAGGTCGAAATCACCAGACGAAAGCGGGTAATCGCGCGACTTGTTCCGGTTGCCCGGATCTCACTGCGCCGTCCCGATTTTCTCGCCCGGCTGCGGACGATCTATGGCGACAAAACTCTCGCGGTCAGCGGGGCCGAGCTTGTGGCGCAGGATCGAGATCGCCTTTGAGCGTGTACGCCGACACCAGCTTTCTCGTCTCTTTGTACTGTCCGGATTCGAATTCCGTCGAAGCGGCAAAATGGATGCAGAACGCGCCGCTCCCGATTTTTCTGACCCGGATCGGCGAGTTGGAGCTGGTCAACGCCCTGCAACTGCGCCTGTTTCGCGGCGAACTCCATCTGCCCCAGGTGCGTGCGGCGTACGCGGCGTTCCGCGCTGACGTGCGTGCCGGAGTGTTTTCAGTCAGGGCTTGCCAGAGCCGGTCTACGCTGCAAGCCACCCGGCTGGTCGCAGACCTGGACCGCGAGGCTGGGCACGCGCACCCTCGATGTCATCCACGTCGCCGCTGCGCTTGTGAACGGGGCCGACACCTTCATCACCTTCGACAAGCGACAGAAGCGGCTCGCGAAAGCCGCCGGGCTCAAGACTCCTTAGCAGTATCCGCTCTCCCCGCGCCCTCGATACGCCGTCCGGACCATTGTTGCGGCTGTTGTCGCGTCCGTCCTGCGCGATCAGCCCAGCCAGATCACGCTGCTTAGCAGGACGCGCACCAGCGTGGTTTGCCTCGTCACGCCGATTTTCGAGAATATCGATCGAAGATGCGCCCGAGCGGTATTCTTGCGGATTTTCAACTCCAGAGCCGCGTCGTCCAGGCTGAGACCATTGGCCAGCAGCAGCGCGAGCGAGGCTTCCGCCGGCGTCAGATCGAACAGCCGCCGCACCATCTCGTGCGAGGCTTCCGACTTGCGCTCCGGATCGCGGATGAAGACTGCGACCGACGGCCGGCGCTTTGCCTCCGACCAATCGCCGGGCGGCAGAGTGCGGATCAGCACGCCGAGCTTGCCGCGGCCGGACGGGCGCGCGATCGACATCCCCTTGATCACCGCCGGCGCGCCGGTGCGCCCGGTCAGCGCCTGCCCGATCAGCCGCTGCAGCTCGCGATTCTCCGGGCCGTAGTCGGCCGCCAGCGTTCCCTTGACCAGCCGTACTCCATCACTTTCGCGCAACAATTCGTCTGCGACGTTGTTGGTTCTGGTGACAGCGCCGTTCTGGTCGAGGATGACGGTCCCGACCAGCATCCGATCGACCGTGCCGGCGTAGAGCTTGCGCTCCGATTCGATCAGGTCGAGATGCGAGTGCAACTGCACTGCGCGCTTCAGATGCGGCAGCAGCGACCGAGCACAGCGCCTTGTCACTTTCGGAAAAGGGGACCTCGGCGTGCGAACGGCAGACCCGAAACCGGCACTCGACTCCGTCGTCGGTGCGGATGTCGGCGCCCAGCACGTGCAGCACGTCGATCGGCTTCAGGAACTGCTTGTAGAATTCGCTCTCGCGCCACTTCGATCCGCCGACGATCTCCTCCACCGTGACGACGCGATCGGGAGGCAGTCCGACGAAGGGATCGAGCGTGTAGTAGTAATTGCTGTAGGATGCCTCGCGCTCGAGCGGGCGATCGCCCGCCGCGTTGACCATCAGGCCCGCGCGATCCGACGATGGAGGGCGGAGCATCAGGGTGACATAGATCGCGCGCAGATGGCGCCGGACGAGTTCGAGCGCGGTTTTCCAGGGAACCGATTCGAGCGGACCCTGGTACACGGCGCCAACCAACTCGCTGAACTGCGCCAGCGAAAGCGGCAATGACGGGTAGATGCGCGATTCGCCGCGGGGCGTTCGTGCGGCGCGTGTCGGCCCGCTTCCTCTTCGCCAGTGCTCCGGCCATTGCGCGTATATCATAGGACGTTGGGAGCCGATCACCATAACCAGCCGAAGGAGCATAAAGATGCGGTCACATACCAGCTATCTGACGATGAAAGTGCCGGCCCGGATGGATTTCGTGAATATCACGAGCGAGGTGGTAAAGGCGGTCGCGGAGAGCGGCGTTCGGGAGGGCCTGTGCCTGGTGAACGCGATGCATATCACCGCGTCGGTCTTTATCAACGACGACGAGCCCGGCCTCCATGAAGACTACAAGCGCTGGCTCGAATCGCTCGCGCCGTTCGACCCGAGTCCCGATCGGTACCATCACAATCGCACCGGGGAGGACAACGGCGACGCGCATCACAAGCGCCAGGTGATGGGCCGCGAAGTGGTGATTGCGGTCACCAACGGCAAGCTCGACTTCGGTCCGTGGGAACAGATCTTCTACGGCGAATTCGACGGCCGCCGCCCCAAGCGCGTGCTGATCAAGGTGATCGGGGAATAGGCAACGCGCTCATCAGGCTGTTGAGGAGCCTCAACGGCCAGAATCGCTTCGCGCAGATCCTTCGGCTTCGCTGGCGCTCACCTCAGGATGACAACCCCTCAGCTCCGTTTGGATTGTCATTCTGGGCTGAGGCGATAGCCGACGGCGAAGAATCCGCGCGAAGCGATCTCCGCGTTCCCGCTATCGCGGCTGCGGCTCGAAGACGTGATGCAGCGGCGGCGGAGTAGCCAGTTCGCTGCCCGGCTCGAATGTCTGCCGCTCGCGCATCTTCGGGGGAACGTCCGCGGCGTTGACGTAGAACTGCCGATACCACTCGCGCAACTGATATATCGGACCATCGCCGTCGCACAGCAGCGGATTATCTATTCGCACCTTGTTGTCCCAGATCGCGACGTCCTGATAGAAGCCGTCCTGGATTCCCTTGATATAGGCTTGCGCGATCTGGCGGCTCAAGTCCTCGCTTACGCCCTCCATCCTGCGCACCAGCATCCCGAAGCGCAGGTCGAAGCTGTTGAGCGTGATCGGGACGTGACAGTTGAGCAGGACGGAATCGATCGGGAAGCCGCCCATCTCGCCCTTCATCTCGGTGATTTGGTAGGCGGGACCGAAATAGGTGGCGCGAGTCATGATGCCGCCCTCGCCGTTGGGGCCTTGCCCCCTGCCGACCATCACCTGAGTCGCCTTGTGGCCCTCGAAGAGATTTCCGAAATAGGTAGTCGGCACGCTATGCACATAGGCGAAGTGCGCCATGTCGGATATATTATCGATTAGTTCGCGGCAGTTGGTATTGATAGTCCACTTTTCGATTACCCAGTCGCTCCACTGATCGGAGAAGCAGGCATCGAGACGCGGAATCGCGACTTCAGACGGCGGCGGATCGCCCTCCGGATCGTGCCACACGAACAGCAGCTTGTTCTGTTCGCAGGTCGGCCACGACCGGACTCTCGCCTTCGGCGGGATTCGCCTGCAATAGGGGATATTGTCGCACTTGCCGTCGGGGCCGTAGCTCCAGTGATGGAACGGGCAGAGCACCGAATTGCCGCGCACCTCGCCGTGGCTCAGGTCGCCGCCCATGTGCGGGCAATAGCCGTCGAGAACGTGGACCTGCCGATCCTCGCCCTGGTATGCGACCAGCCGGGAGCCGAAGGCGTTCAGGGTGTGAGGCTTTCCATCGGCGTAGTCGGCCGTCAGCCCCAGGCAGTGCCAGCCGCGCGCGTAGCGATTCTCAATCGGCCGAGCCTCGATAGTATGTGTCAGCGCCATCGGTTCACCTCGTAGTTGCCCACCGCGATTAGATTGTATTGCGTCGCGCGGCAAGGGTCACATCGTCTCTTTGGACGATAGCCCCTGCCGTCAGACGTAGCGCCGCAGCGCGAACCATCGCTCGAACATCCGCTTCACGAACGGCGTGAGGCGCGTGCGATTGTAGGCGTCGGCGGTCTTGCGAATCGCCTCGGCCTGGGTCGGATAAGGATGTATCACGTCGGCGAGCGATCCCAGGCGGAGTCCAGCCGCGATCGCGGTGGTCAATTCGGAGATCATCTCGCCGGCGTGGCTCGCGACGATCGTCGCGCCGAGCATACGGCCGCGCTTGCGGTCCATATGCACTTTGACGAAGCCCTCGCTCTCGCCGTCGAGCACCGCGCGATCGACGTCGCTGAGTTCCTGCGCGAAGGTTGCGACCTGGTAGCCGCGACTTCGCGCCTCGGCCTCGTAGAGTCCGACGTGCGCGATCTCGGGATCGGTGTAGGTGCACCAGGGAACGACCAGCGCGCTCGCCCGGGCGCGCCCGAGGAACAACGCGTTGCGAATCAGCACGCGCGCCATCGCGTCCGACATGTGAGTGAACTTGTAGGCCGAGCACACGTCGCCCGCCGCGTAGATTCGGGAATTGGTAGTCTGCAAGCGATCGTTCACCTTGATTCCATGCACGCGGTCGTATTCCACGCCGGCTGCTTCGAGACCAAGATTGGCGACGGCCGGCGCGCGCCCCGCTCCGATCAGTATCTCGTCGGCCGCAATCTCGATGGACTCGCCGCCGCGCTCCAGATGAATGATCCGATCGCCGCCGCGCCGCTCTACGCTCTTGATGTTGCAGGATGTGAGCAGGTTTAAGCCGTCGCGAAGCAGCGAGCGTTCGACACGTTCGGCAGCGTCGCGGTCTTCACGGATCAGAATCTGCGGAGCTACTTCCATCAAGGTGACGTCGGAGCCGAAGCGCCTGAACATCTGCGCGAGCTCGCATCCGATCGGCCCGGCGCCGATCACTGTCAGGCGGCGGGGCAGGCCGGTCAGCGAGAAGACCGTCTCGTTGGTGAGATACCCGACCTCGGCGAGCCCCGGAATCGGGGGCGTGGCGGCGCGAGCCCCGGTGGTAACGGCGGCGCGCGCGAAGCGAAGCGTCCTGCCGTCGACGCCGATCGTGTCGGGGCCTTTGAACCGTCCCTCGCCGATAAACACGTCCACGCCCAGCGACTTGAAGCGCGCCGCCGAATCCTTGGCGCTCATCTCCGCCCGGATGCGGCGCATCCGCTCCATTACGAACGGAAAGTTGACCTGCGTGCCCGCCGGCACTTCGACGCCGAACCGCGCGGCGTCGCGGACCTCGGCCAATGCGCGCGAGGCGCGAATCAGCGCCTTCGAGGGTACGCATCCGAAATTCAGGCAATCCCCGCCCATCAGATCGCGCTCGATCAGCGCGACTCTGGCGCCAAGTCCGGCGGCGCCAGCCGCGGCGACGAGTCCTGCCGTCCCGGCGCCGACCACGACCAGGTTGTAGCGCAAAGCCGGTTCCGGATTCGGCCAACCCTCCGGATGGACATTGGCGGCGAGCGCGCGATTATGGGGGTCCATCGGGGCGATAGTGAGACGCCCTGCAGCATCGTCGGCCACGGTTCCCTCCCTGCTTAGACGGTCTTTTCCCTAAGCGCTTTGGCGCCGATGCGCGCGACGTAAACCGCGACCGCGACCGTCGCGGCGAAACCCACCAGGTTGAGGGCCCATCGGCCGGGCGTGCTCGGAGCCTTTGCTCCGGCCTTGGCGAGGTCGCCGGCGAGCGAACCGATATAGACGTACATCACGGTTCCCGGGATCATACCGGCCCACGATGCGAAGAAGTAATCGCGCAGCGAGACCCGCGTCAGGCCGAAGGCGTAGTTGAGCAGGTTGAACGGGAAGACCGGGGACAGCCGCGTGAGCGCGATGATTTTCCATCCCTCGCGCGCCACCGCCTCGTCGATCGCCTTGAACTTCGGGCTTGCCTCGAGCCTGGCGGCCACCCAATCGCGCGCGAGGTAGCGTCCGATCAGGAAGGCGGCCGTCGCTCCCAGCGTCGCGGCGATTGAAACGTAGATCGAACCTCTTACCACGCCGAACACCACTCCCGCGCCGATAGTCAGGATCGAGCCGGGAATGAAGAGGACGCAGGCGAGAATGTAGATCGCGATGAACACGATCGGCCCAAGCGGACCGAGGCCCCTGGTCCATTCGAGCGCCCGTTGGAGATACGACTCGGCCCTGTAATAGTGCGCGACGCCGATTATCGCGATCGCGACGGCGATCCACAAAATAGCCCCGGCTCGCGCGCGGGTCTTCGGCTGAGTATCGGCGGTCATGAGAGGCTCGCGCTCATTATTATGCCTTACCGGCGAATGTTATAATTCTCGGTTGTGTCCGTTCATCCGCATCACGAGGGCGCGCGCAAAGGGCTAAGCCTCGGCGTGATCACCGCCAGCGACACGCGGACGCCTCAAACCGACGAAAGCGGGGCGCTGGTGCGCGAGATGCTCGAGGCCGCCGGCCATCGCGTGTCCCACTACGAGATCGTTCCCGACGACCCGCTGCGAATCCGCGATGCTATCACGGCCAATCTGCCGAAGCTCGACGGAATTATCGTCAACGGCGGCACCGGAATCGCGCCGCGCGACAGCACGGTCGAGGTGGTGCGTTCGCTGCTCGCCAAGGAACTGGAAGGATTCGGCGAGCTGTTCCGGATGCTGTCGTATCAGGAAGTGGGATCGAAGGCGATGATGAGCCGCGCGCTGGCGGGAGTGAGCGCGGGCAAGATCCTGGTTTCGATTCCGGGTTCGCCGGCGGCTTGCAAGCTCGCGCTCGAGAAGCTGCTGCTCCCGGAGCTGGGGCATATCGCGGCGCAGTTGGGTCTGTGAAGCAGCTCACGCTCAGGCTATTCGCAACGCTGCGCGAGCGCGCGAAAACCGGCGAGCTTACGCGGGAGTTCCCCGACGATGCGACGATTGGCGAGATCTGGCGGAGCCTGGTCGAGGAGTTCCCGGCGTTGGGTGGTAATCGCGATGCGATCGCGTTCGCCGTCAACCAGGAATATGTCGAGGCCGATTTCCGGCCGAGGAACAACGACGAAGTCGCCTTCATTCCGCCGGTGAGCGGAGGATCGGAGGCGCCTTTGGGCAAGCTTGGGCCGATTCGAATCGGACGCGATCCGATCGACGTCGCAGCCCTGGAAGCTGCGGTCGCCGATCCAGGCGCCGGAGGGATGGTCACTTTCGTCGGCACGACCCGGCGCGAGAATGCCGGCCGCATCGTGGTGCGCCTGGAGTACGAGGCTTACGAGCCGATGGCGCTCCGGGAGATGCGCAAGATCGCCGACGAAGCCGGGCGTCGATTCACAATCACGCGCATCGCGATGGCTCATCGGATCGGCGTGGTGGAAATCGGCGAGGCCTCGGTGTCGATCGCGGTCTCGGCGCCCCATCGCGGCGACGCTTTCGACGCGTGTCGTTTCGCGATCGATCGGCTCAAGGAGATCGTGCCGATCTGGAAGAAGGAGTACTTCGAGGGCGGCGCGGTGTGGATCGGATGCCAGACGTCGCACCCGCCGCGGGCATGAGACGATCGAATCGCAGCACTCTTTCTCCATCCATCAGGCTAATCCATAATAGTGACCGGGAATAATTTCCGGCCCTGAAATATCGATAGGCAATCCTGCGATGACTGCGAACGAGATCAAGGTCGAGAGGATAATCCTGGCGGAGCCGCGAGGCTTTTGCGCGGGCGTGGACCGCGCGGTCGAGGCCGTGCGCAACGCGCTCCATATGTTCGGCCGTCCGCTCTACGTCCGCCATCAGATAGTCCACAATCGTTTCGTGCTCGAGGCGCTGGAGGCCGAGGGCGCCATTTTCGTCGAGAGCCTCGATGAGGTTCCAAGGGGACAGCGGGTGATTTTCAGCGCTCACGGCGTGGCGCCCAGCGAATGGGAGCGCGCGCGCGAGCGCGAGCTGCAGAGTGATCGACGCGACCTGCCCGCTCGTCACCAAGGTCCATCTTGAAGTCGAGCGCTACGCGATGGAGGGCCGCACCGTAATTCTGATCGGCCACAACGGCCACGAAGAGGTCAAGGGCACTCTCGGCGTGGCTCCCGGGCAGGTGCTGCTGGTGGGCACGGTCGAAGAGGCGATGGCGGTTGAGGTTCCCGATCCGTCGCGGGTGGCCGCGACCAGCCAGACCACGCTGAGCGTGGACGATACCCGTGAGATCATGGAGACCCTCAAGCGCCGCTTTCCCGGCGCTCGCTACCCCCAAGACAGACGACATCTGCTACGCCACCCAGAATCGGCAGAACGCGGTCAAAGAGCTGGTCGAAAGTCGCAGATGCGATCCTGGTGGTTGGATCGAAGCAGAGCTCGAACGCCAACCGGATGGTCGAGGTGGCCGCGATGCGCGGGCGGACGCGCGTACCTGGTCGATTCGATCGCCGAGGTACAGCCCGCGATGCTCGACGGGGTGCGATCGTTGGGGCTGACAGCAAGCGCATCCTCGCCCGAGTGGCTGGTCGAGGAGATCATCGGATCGTTCGCCCGCGGCGGCGCGAGCGTCGAGTTGCTCAGCGTCAAGAAGGAGCGGGTGCACTTCCCGCTGCCTCTGGCCGCCGACTAGACTTCGACGTACACCGATTTCGGTTTCGTTTCCGCCAACCGAATCGCCGGGCCCGATCGTCTATTGGCCCGGCGATTCGCAGCGTATTATCTGTCCATGCCGCGCCGTTGTATCCGCGTTGCCCTGCGAATCAAGGCGTCGGCCGCGTGTCTGCTGCTGTCGGTTCCCGCCGTGCTCCTGATTGCCGTTCTGACGGCCGCGGCGCCGTCAGCACCGCCGAGCTCGCCGCGGCCCTCGCCGCAAGCGGCCGCATCGCCGGCGCCGCCGATTCCCGGCTCCGGCTCCGTCATCTCACTTATCGATGCCTTGATCGGTTGGTATCGGGGCGGCGATCTCGAGAGTCAGATCGTGCAGACGCCGTCGGAGGTGCTGTTCGTCTCGCAGGGGCGCTCGCGCGGCGCCGAGATCGTGAAACTGGTTTTCGAATATGCGCGCGCCGAAGCCGTCGCGCTCTCAGCCGTCAACGCAACCGTGAAGCCGCAGGGTGTCGCGGCCGCCTCCAGCGACCTGCTTGAACATCCGGAGAAAATCCAGGGCACGGCGCAACGAGATCCAGGCGCAAATCGACAGCCTGAACGATCAAGTCCATCGGCTCCAGGCGCAGATCGCGGCCCTGCCCAGGCGCAAGCGCAATCAGGCCGCCCGCGACTCGCTGGTCAACCAACTTTCAGTCGCCCAAAACCAACTCGAGCTGGCCCAGGCGCGCGCCGGATTTCTCGATACGATGGCGCAGTTCGAGGCCGCAGAGGAAACCCGTCATGGTAATCACTCCGGCTCGCTGCTCGGCCAGATAGACGGGCTCGAGCGGACCCTTCCGCAGGCCGGGAGTGAGACGACGTCCGCCGGCGGGAGCGCCGCGGTGACGCTGCCCCAAGCCAGCAACGAAGGCGGCGGTTCGGGACTGGTCGCTCACGCGCAGGCGTGGTTCGCCCTGCGGAGCAAGATCGATCTGATCGCCGGGCGCATCCGGGACACCGCACAGCTCGACGGCATCGTACAAAATGCGGTTGACGCGCTGCGGTCCAATGTCACGGCGTTTGATGCGCAGGCGCGCGTACTGGCGAGCCAGGGGCAGAATCGGGGACCAATCCGGCGACGATCGAATCCCGCAAGAAGGACTTCGAGGCTTTGATCGCCCGCCACAAGCTGGTGATTGGAGCGCTGATCCCGCTGCGCGAAGCGTCGGCCCTGCTTCGGCGCTACCAGGCGAATCTCGCCGCATGGCAGGACGATCTCCGCACGCGCGCCTCGGGCGAACTCTACCGTTTCGCGATCAGCGCCGGCGGCCTCGCGACCGTGATCGGGCTGCTGCTCGCGGTCGGCGCGGCATGGCGCAGGATCGCGTTCCGTTACCTGGAAGATGCGCGCCGCCGCAGCCAGGTCCTGCAGCTCCGCAACGTCGGGATCGGACTTCTGATCGCGATCGTGCTCGCCCTTGAGTTCGTGAGCGCGGTCGGTTCGCTCGCCACCGTGATCGGACTGGGCACCGCCGGTATCGCGGTCGCGCTGCAGGACGTGATCCTGTCGATCGCGGGATACTTCCGTATCGGCGGCCGCTTCGGGATAAAGGTCGGGGATTGGGTTGAGCTGCAGGGCGTGCGCGGGGAAGTTATCGATATAGGGCTCACCAAGCTCACCATGATGGAGCTCGGCGGCGAAGGCGCCGAGCGCGAGCCGACCGGACGGTTACTGGTGATGCCCAACTCGGTCGTGTTCCGCGAGAAGTTCGCGAATCGCGCGTACGGCACCAGCCTTGGCTGGGACGAACTGGAGTTGACGGTCTCGCCCGATTGCGATTATGCGCTGGCCGAGAAAAAGCTGGTCGGAGCGGTCGAGGAGGTTTTCTCCCGCTATCGCGACGCGGCGCGCAGCGGGTCGCGCGAGATGGAACGGCGCTTCCATTTGCGGCTGGAGCCGCCGCGTCCGCAGAGCCGGCTCAGCATCGGCAGCGATGCGATCCGGCTGAGCGTCCGCTATCCGGTGGACGTTCGGATGCGGGCCCAGATTACCGACGAGATCTCGCGCCGGCTGCTCGACTCGCTCAAACGCGAGCCGAGCATCCGGCTGGTACCCAATACCACCCCCGCGCTGCGGGCGGGTCCGATCCAGCCCGCCGTTGAGCCGGCTGTTGAATCCGCGCCGTCCCGTGCCTCGATGGCGAAGGCGTAAAGAAGGGTCTGCACCAAGTACGAGAGCGATCCTTGACATTCGAAGATCGTCGCGGCGCCGCCTTGACAACTCCGGCGCATATCCTCGACACTCACAGCCAATTCGCCGAACTCTGTTCATGCCACGGCCGGCAAAGGAAACCTAATTCGATGCGGACGGGAATGCCGCGCGCCTTGATTCTTGTCGCCCTCATGTCCATAGCCGCACCTGTTGTCATCGGTGGATGTCAGTCCGAGGGCAAACGCCATCTTTATGCCGCCGAGGACCTGTTCGAGAAGCGCGATTTCAAGGGTGCGCAAAAGGAACTTCAGGAGGCGGTCAAGGCCGACCCCAACCTGCTCGACGCGCACAAGTCGCTGGCCCATATCGACGAATACCTTGGCGACGAGGACGGCGCCGCCCAGGAATACGACGCCGCCTCGCGGCTCGATCCGACCGACACCAAGCTGCTCGCCAAGGCCCGTTACTATCGCCAGCTCAAGCAGACCGAGGACTCGATCGATGAGGCCATCGGCGATATCAAGGCCGGCAAGCTCGACGAGGGTCTGAGCGCCCTGAAAGACGCCATCAAGGAGACCCGTTCGAAGGAGGTCCGCCAAAAGGCGATCGACGGCCTGGCGAAGGCCGCACCGATGATCGGGCAGCAGGGGGACGCGCTGGCCGCGCAGCAGAAGTATGACGACGCGCTCAAGGCCTACGATTCGGCGATCCGGGCCTACATGCTGGTGGCGGAGGCCAGCGGTAAGACCCGACTCGAGCCCGCCGCGGACGGCATTTTGCACGCCGCCAATCAGGCCGCCAAGGCTTCAGGATCTCCCGATCGGACGTTCAAGCTGCTCAACGACGTCCTGACCGTCGACCCGGACAACAAGACCGCGAACGTCGAGCTCGCGCAGGTATACCTCTCGCGCACGCCGCCCGATTACGATACGGCCGCCGACCTGATGGAGCGCGGGGGCGCTCCCGACGCGGAGGTGAAGAAACTCCGGGCCAGGGCGAAGCATCACTGATCCGGGCGCGGGCGGCGCGATGCAGCGGCGGGGCGGCTATATCGCGGTGGAGGGGCCGATCGGGGTCGGCAAGACCAGCCTGGCGCACGCGCTGGCGGCGCGGCTCAACGCCCGGCTGGTTCTGGAGGAAGCCGCCGGCAACCCGTTCCTGGCGCGCTTCTACCGGGATCCCGACAAATACGCCTTTCCGCTGCAACTCTACTTTTTGTTGACCCGCTACCATCAACAGCGCCAGCTTGCCCAGCAGGATCTCTTCAGCCAGGCGACAGTCGCCGACTACCTGTTCGCCAAGGACCGGATTTTCGCGCGCCTGACGCTCGCGCCCGACGAGCTCGCGCTCTACGAGCAGGTCTATCCGCTGCTGGACGCCACGATGCGGAAGCCGGACCTGGTGGTCCACATCCGGGCGGGCGCGTCGGTGCTCGCGGAGCGTCTTCGCAAGCGCAACCGCGACTTCGAGCGCGACATCAGCTACGAGTATCTGGAGCGGGTATCGGCGGCCTACCGCGACTTCTTCTTTTACTACGACGAGGCGCCGCTGCTGGTGGTCGATACCAGCGAGATCGACTTCGTTGCCGATCCGGAAGATCTGGAGGGGCTGATCCGCGAGATCGAAACCGCCGGCCAGGGCGTTCAGCATTTCGTCCCGCGCAAGCGGTGAGCGGCGCGCGCAAGCCGCCGCTTGCAACCAATAGTAGAAAAATCTATACTATTGGTTAAGATGGCCTGCTGGAGAAGGACACGACTATGAAGCTCGAATTCGGCACACTCACCAAGGTCGATCCTCGCACACTGGCAGGCGGCGAGAAAGGCGCGCTTACGGGCTGGCTCGCCGATCACCTCGACGCCCTCGGAGCGACGCTGGGGATGGACCTGGAACTCGTCAGTCGCAACGGCGCCCCCGGCAGCGCCACCGCCGACATCATCGCGCGCGACACCGGCCGCGACCGGACCGTGATTATCGAGAATCAGTTCGACCCTACCGACGATTCCCACCTCGGCCAGATCATCAGCTTCGCCAGCGGGCAGGATGCGCGCGTGGTGGTATGGATCAGCCCCGACTTTCGCGAGACCCATCGGCTCGCGATGGAATGGCTCAACCGGCGCGGCTCCCACGCCGCCGAGTTCTACGCGCTCGGCTTCGACGTATTCAGAATCGACGACTCCAAGGCGGCCGTCGAGTTCCATGTCAGGGCCGCCCCCAACCGGCATACGGTGACGATCCAGCCGGCTTCCTCCCCTTCCGCCGGCGTCTCCAGCGGCAACGGCGCTGCGAACGGCAATGGCCCTGCGAACGGCAATGGCCCCGCGAGCGGCAACGGCATCGCGCAGGCGCAAGCCTCCGAAGCGTCGGCGGCGAGTGGAAGCGACACGAAACCTGCGGCCGACGCCGACCATCAGGAAGTGTACCGCCAGTTCTTCCAGCGGCTGGTGGACGAGTTGCGCGAGAAGTATCGTTTCACCAACGCCAAAATGGGCCAGCCGCAGAACTGGTATTCATTCGCCTCGGGCACCAGCGGCATCGTCTATTCGATCTGGTTCTCCGGCGGCGGTCGGGTCAGGACGGAGCTGTATATCGACGTCGGCAATCGGGACCTGAACCGCCAGATCTTCGACCAGTTGCGCCAACATACCACCGGAATCGAGAAGGACTTCGGCGAGAAGCTGGAATGGGACGCGGCCGAGAGCCGCCGCGCGTGCAGCGTGGGGACCTATCTGGCCGGCAAAATCGATGATCCCAACGGGGCGCTCGACGCGGTCCTCAGATGGGCGATCGACCGGCTGTTGCGCTTCAAGAAAGTGTTTGGCCCGCGACTTCCAGGGATCGCGAGGGTGTTGCAGCAGGATGCGAGGTGAGTGGGGTGGTGGCGTAGCGGGCGTTGGCGGGGGATCGGTCC
Organism: uncultured delta proteobacterium; assembly: GCA_963830715.1. Taxonomy (GTDB): domain Bacteria; phylum Desulfobacterota; class Binatia; order Binatales; family Binataceae; genus CAVVMA01. Next base: position 39,848 of record CAWHNS010000009.1, on the reverse strand, counting down.
GCACCTGATCCCCCAGCCTTCCTTCAGTCTTCTCGCGAAGCAGTCTTAAAGCGGAACCGGCCTCTCGCCGGTCATTTCTGTCTCTGCGATCCCGGTCAGCCTCCTCTTTGCACCGACGATCGGTATTGCGCCCGTGCGCTCTCGGCTTGAATGGTTCTGGAGTTGGCCTATTGTAGCCTGCGAGTGGAACTAGCGACGGGCGAGGCTAAAATCGCCGGCGCCTGCTCCCGAGCTCGAGCCAATGGACGATTCGGAGCCGCTTGCCGAGGCGAAAGCCGAGCACGAGCCGATTGCGGCTGACGCCCCGGGCTCGACTTCCCCGTCTCCGCCGCATCAAGCGCAGCAAGAGCGTGCTGCGCCTATGCCCCTTCTGAGCCGGACCGACTGGAACGTGATCGGCTTGGCGCTCGTGACCGAGGTGCTGACGCTTGCGTTCGGCGCGTTCGCGTTCGAGATCGGAGTCAACGCGCGAGTCGGAAATCTGCTCAACGCGCTCGCGATCTGGAACGTGTGGGACGCTCCGCACTATATCGACATCGCGATGAACGGCTACCGGGGCGCCGGCGACCAACGGCTCTTCATCGTCTTTTTTCCGCTCTTTCCCTGGATGATTCGAGCAGTCACCTGGATCATTCGCGACCCTCTGATAAGCGCCTTCATCGTGTCGGGAGCGGCCTCGATCGCCGCGGGCGTGGCGCTCGCGCGCCTGGCCGCGCTCGACTATCCGGAATCGGTCGCCTATCAGGCCGCATGGTTCCTGTTCATTTTTCCTACCGCCTATTTTCTCCATATCGGCTACACGGAGAGCCTTTTTCTCGCGCTGGTCATCACTTCGTTTCTGGCGGCGCGGCGCGATCGATGGTTCTCCGCGTCCGTGCTGGGCGCGCTCGCGAGCCTGGCGCGCATGAACGGCGTGCTCCTGGCGCCCGCCCTGGGCGCGGAGGTGCTCCATCGGATGTGGTCAGAGCGGAGATGGCGATGGGAGTGGCTCTGGATCGGCATCATCCCTTCGGGCTTCGGCGCGTACCTGATGCTCAACTACGTGGTGACCGGCGACCCTTTCACCTTCAGGCAGTACGAGTTGTCGCACTGGAGCCAGTCGCTTACCTGGCCGTGGGAAATCTTCAAAGAGATGCCGGGCGCTTTCAAGGTGCGGACGCCATATGACGCCCAGATGCTGACGCTGCAGGTCGGCCTCTATCTGGGGATTGGGCTTGGGGCCGTGCTCGGATCGATCTTCCTGATGAGGCCGTCGTACAGCGTGTGGATGGTCTCGAACTGGCTGTTGGTCGCCGGCCTGACCTGGGACTTGAGTGCGCCGCGATACGTGCTGGGACTCTTCCCGATGTTCATTCTGCTCGCGCGGCTTGCCCGCAACCGCGTGTGCTACGCGATAATCACGTTTTGGTCGCTGCTCTCGATGGCGCTTTTCGCAGCCAGTTTCGTGCGCGGCACGTGGGCCTTCTGAAGACTGACGGGTCGGGGGGCGCGGGAATCCGGCGCCCTACAGCGCCACCGTTGCTCGGCTCGGTCTTAGGGCGTAGAAGCCGGAGTCGGCACGGGTGTAAATCCGGAGCCGTACAGCGTCACCGTCTGCCCGCCCAGCACGCTGTTCAAGGCGTTGTCGCTGAATTTGAGATTGCCGGCTTGACCACCGTTGGTCGTAGGCGAGAACGTCACGCCGACGGTACATGTCTGGAAGGGCGGAAGATCAACGCCGGCGCAGGTATCGACCGTCGTGGCAAACGCGCCAGTGACAGTGACATCGCCGGTGGAGGGAAAGATCAGCGGGAAGAAATTTGAGTTGTTGACTACCGTGATGTTTACGGCCGGACTGGTGTTTCCCACCAGCACAGGCCCGAAGTTGATACTCAGTGGGATTATCGACGGTGGCGGGGGCAGCTCTCCCGGAGCGGGGGTAGGAGTCGGCGGGGCGAAGAACACCCCGAATCCGGACAGACCCACGGTCTGTGGATGAAAAGGGCCGCTGGCCGCGTTGTCGCTGAAGCTCAGGCTTCCAATCTGCGAGCCGGGTCCCAGCGGCGAAAACTGCAGCGTCACGGTGCATTGTCCTTCCGGAGGAACCATTGCGCCCGCGCAGTCCGTAGGCGGCGCCGGTGAAATGGCCGCGAAGGGGCCGCTGGCGGGCACGACATTGTAGCCGGTGATGTTGAGCGTGTCGGTGTTCGAGACGTTGGTCAACGTGATGGTCTGCGGCGAGCTGCTCGCTCCAATCAGCACGGGACCGAACGGGACGTTGCCAGGAACCAGCCGCGGCGCCGGAATCAATGATACGCCGCCGGGGGTCGGTGTCGGAGTAGGCGGCGCCGGCGTCGCGGGTGCATAGCCGATCAACTCCACGGCCGGCTGCAGGCCCGGATAGTCGCTGGTGATAGTGAGGGCCGCAAACTGGCCCAAACCGGCTGTGGGATTGAATGTGATCGAGATCACGCAATTTTTGAACGGTGGCAGCGGAACCATCGGAGTGGGAGTCGGGTTGGGCGCCGGCGAAGGATTGATGCCGCATGTATCGGTCTCGCTGAATTCGAGATCCGCGCCGGACTGATTCTGCGTGACCGTGATCGGGATTGAGCTGACGGTCAGCGGCATGGCCTGTTCATTGATCAGCGTAATCGTCTGCGGGTTGGAAGTGGTGCCTACCGGTACGCCAAAGAACTCCAGGCGGTTGGGCGAAAATTCCGGCGCGCCGGGCGTGGGGGTCGGGGTCGGCTTCCTGGTCGGCGTAGGAGTAGGCTTCTTCTTGGTTGGAGTAGGAGTAGGCTTCTTCTTGGTTGGAGTGGGAGTCGCCTTCTTCTTGGTTGGAGTGGGAGTCGCCTTCTTTTTGGTCGGGGTAGGAGTCGGGTCCTTCTTGGTTGGAGTAGGAGTCGGCTTTTTCTTGGTTGGAGTAGGAGTCGCCTTTTTCTTGGTTGGAGTGGGAGTCGCCTTCTTCGGAGTAGGAGTTGCGGCTAGTGGTGAACGTTCAACGCCCGGACAAGGCGATGACTCAGCCGAGGCCGTGGCTGCGCTCGATGGGGTCAGGTCGGCCCGTATTCGAGCACCCGGTTGTTGCCGGTGTCAGCGACAAACACGTCGCCGGTATCGTTGACGGCAACTCCCGCGGGAAAGGAAAGGCTGTCGGCGCTTATGCCGCCATCGTCACTGGCCGTCGCCGAGAAGCTGCCTTGATGGCCAAAGACCACGTCTGCGGTGGTATCGCCTGCGGATCCGGGCGTTCCCGGCGTTCCCTGCTCAGATGCGAGCGGATTGTCGTAGCGCAGGACGCGGCTGTTGCCTCTGTCGGCAACGTAGAGATTTTCCTTATCGTCGACTGCGACTCCCTGAGGAAGGCACAAGCCGTCGGGATTCCCGCTTCCGCCATCGCATCCGCTGGAGCCAATCGAAGTCGAGTCGGTCTGGCCGAATACGAGATGGGCGGGCTGTCCGCTATTCGAGGGTTGGTCGTATTCAAGCACTCGACTGTTGTTTTGATCCGCGACGTAAAGATTGCCGCTGTCGTCGACTGCGACGCCGATGGGCACGCACACACCGGTTGCGTCGGGCGTTCCGCCCCGATTGCACATGATTGAGGAAAAGTCCGGCTGCCCGATGCACCAGGTTCGCATCGTTGTCGATGAGCGGCTTATCGAAACGAAGGACGCGGCTATTGTTCGAATCGGCCACGTAGACGCGGTCGGTCCCATCTATCGCGACTCCCAATGGGTTGCACAACGAGTCGCCCGTTGGCGTGTCCAATCCGCTGCCGGCACGGTTACAATTCGCCGAAACGAAATCGGCTTGTCCAAACACCCGGCTCGCGCCGAACCCGGCGGTCTGCCCGCCGGATGCAAAGGCCGTAAAAGGGTTGTCATATTCCAACAATCGATTGTTGCCGGCGTCCGCGACGTACACGTTGCCCGCGCTGTCCACCGCTACTGCCGAGGGCGAGCACAAGGTTCCCCCCGCCGGCTTGCCCCCGGCATTACATGCCGTGGAGCAGAAGTTCTGCTGGCCGATCACCAGATCGGCCGCGGCGCCGTTTGCAAAAGACGCCGCGTCGCGGTATCCGAGCACGCGATTGTTTTTGGTGTCGGCGATATAGAGGCGATTGGGACTCGCGCTGCGGTCGAGCCCCAGCGACAGCGGTGCGGAAAGCCCTTGCGGACCTCCGCCCACGGCGTTACTGCCGTAACCAGCCTGACCCAGAACCCGTGCGCTCGCGGTGTTTTCCCTGCCTGGGGGAGGCTCAGCGGCTATCAGCAGGGCCGCGACCAGCCCCGCCAGCAACACTCCGATCCCCACCTTCGGAGTGTTCTTATACATAGGCCAGAGCCATCGCTAAAATGACGTTCGCGCGGGCGATTAATTCAGCCTCCCGAGGCGACTCCCGATGGCTTTCCCCAAGTCTTCTGCAACCCTGACCTTCCGAGACGATCCGAAATGCCGCAGCCGGGACTATACGATGCATCCCAGCAATTGCCAAGGGAGGCGAAACCTCACGGCGATTCGGCACCGGATGCGGTCGAAGATAGAGCGAAATCTCCCCCGCAGGCGCCCGATCGGCTCAGCGCGCCAAGCGGGACTCGACGTCGCGCAGAGGCTGCTTGACTAAGCCGCGCCGTGACGGAGCAGCCGGCCCGGAGTTGCGCCGGTCTGCGTGTCGTTCTCGATCGTGACTTCGCCGTTCACCATGATGCACCGGTAGCCGGCGGCCTTGCGCACCCGCCGCCATTCGCCGCCCGGCAGGTCACGCGCGACCTCCATCGGGCCGACGTGCAGCTTGTCGAAGTCGTACACCACGATATCGGCGGGCGCTCCCTCGCGGATCAGGCCGCGGTCGCGGAAGCCGGCGCAAAACGCGGGCAGCGCGCTCAGCCGCCAGTGCGCATCTTCGAGGCTCAGCATGTTGTGCTCGCGGACCAGCTTTTCCAGGAATTCGGTCGGGTACTGGCCGCCGGCGAAGAACTTGGTATGCGCGCCGCCGTCGGAGACACCCGGGATCAGATACGGGTAGTCGATCATCTCCTTCATGAACTCCATGTTCTGGTTCGGGCCCGGCGCGTAGAACTCTGTGCGCAAATCGTCGGCCACCGCGATATCGAGCATCGCGTCCACCGGATGCTTTCCGGTTCGATTGCCGGCCTCGCGCATAGTCAGACCTTCATACTCCTTGAGGTCTTCGCGCTCGACGCTCGTGATGAAGATCTGATCGAAATAGGACGTGATGACGAACGGCACCTGCGATTTGAGGGCTTCGCGCCGCAAGGGGTCAGCGAGCTTGGCCTTGCGCTCGGCGGGCGTACCGGTGGTCGCATCGCACCACGCCTGGCATTCGTCGAAGAGGTTCCAGTTCTCGAACGTGAACGCCATTCCGGTATCGGCGGTGACCGCCTGGCCATAGACGCGCAGCCCGCGCTGGCGGCAGCTTTCCAGCCATGCGATCGAGGCGCGATGAACGAACGGAAGGTTGTCGCGCGGCTGCACCACATTGTAGAGCACCGGCCGGCCGCTCAACTCGGCGAGCCGCTCGAAGTGTTCCAGATCGTGCCTGGAATCGGCGCCCGCCAGCGTCATCTGGATAAACCCTTCGTTGCGCCGCCCGAGCACTCGCGCCAGCGCCAGGCAGGTGTCATCCGACATCAGGTCGGAGACCATCGGCGTGCCGTCGAAATCGCGCTGCACGCAGGCCGGGCCCTTGGGGTCCAATCGCTGTGCGGACCATCCGCAGGCGCCGGCGTCCATCGCTTCGTCGAGCAGGCGGCAGATCTCGCGCTCTTCCTGCTCGGTGGGCGGTCGGCGCTTGGCCTCGTCGAGCCCCATCACCCACGTCAGCAGCGGAGAGACCGGCATATAGGGAAGGATGTTCACCGCCTTGGGATGGCGCTCGACGCTGTCCAGGAATTCGGGAAACGTGGTCCAGTCCCAGGGCATTCCGGCTTTCATCGAGGCGTACGGAATCGCCTCCACGCGCGTCATGGTAAGCATCGCGCGCTCGCGCCCGGCGGGATGGACCGGGGCGAAGCCGAAGCCGCAATTCCCGGTGACGATCGAGGTGACGCCATGCCAACTGGAAATCGAACAGTATGGATCCCAGAAAAGCTGGGCGTCGTAATGGGTATGAAGATCGACGAAACCCGGCGCGACGATCAACCCTTCGGCGTCGATCACTTTCGCGCCGTTGGCCGGACCCAGCCGGCCGATCATCGCGATCCGCCCGTTCCTGATTCCGACGTCGGAGCGAAACCGCGGCGTCCGCGAGCCGTCGATGATCATCCCGCCTCGAATGACGATGTCGAATTCCATCATGGTCGCGAGCCTCTCCTGCTATATGCCTCAACACCGCCACCGGCCGCAATCTCATCAGACCGGCGCAATTTTGTATGCGGTGTAAGGGCTGTCGCGCTCGCAGCGGGCATAGTGCCGCTCGAAGCCGGCCGGGGTTCCGACCGCCGCGAGATCAGCGGTACAAGGTCGCGCGAAGCACGTCCTCGCACCAGTGAAGCGCCCGGGCAAACATTGCGTGATCGCGAAAAAAGAGTGCATTTCCCCAGGAATTGGCTACAGTCCGGGCACGATTGCAATAGTAAGAAATCGTCGAGGTATCATCCAGATGGTATATCACGATATACCAGGCATAGCCTCGGTTGTTCATTTCTGTGACTATCTCTTCGAGGCGCCCCTTTCCGGACCGACCGAAAGGGTGAGCGGAATCCCAGAACTCGGTCATCACCACCACAAAGCCCGAATCGCCCATTCCGCGTATGACTTCCAGATCGAAACCCTCGGTGTCGATCTTCAGAACGCCGCTCGCATCGGGAATTTCACCCGCGCGGCGCAGGCTCTCGAGGCTCCGTACCGGCACGGGCAGGGTGCGGGTGTATTTCAGGTCCTCGTGCATCGGATGTTCCACCAGGCTGCTGTAAAGAGTGGCATCCCACTTGCCGGTCCCCGAAAGATCGGAGGCGATATGAAGATTCATGGTCGCGTCCGCGGGCCCGATCGCGATCGGGTGCGCGTGAAATCTGCTGTTCCCGCCCAGCCGCTGCTCCAGAGCCTGAAAGGCCGGCGGATACGGCTCGAAAGCATGGACTCTGTAGCCCGCGTTCAGGAGTCGTTCGGATACCGCGCCGACATTGGCGCCGACATCGATCGCGGTTGTATCCGGCAGGAAAGAGAGCAGATACTCCAGAAGACCGACTTCGGGATTTTGCTCCGCGAACTCGTCGGCGGTGATGACGATCGGCTGCCGGGTATCCCGCAGCTTCAGGCTGAGCTGGTGTACTTCCTCGAATAGCCTGTTCTGACTCTGTTCACTGCGCGCCTGCATCTGCCGCAGGATGCTCAGCAATTGGGCAAGCGCATCGAGAATTGAAGTATCATTGAGAACCAGCGAGCGGAGAATGCTCTCCACCTCGCCCAGGGTCTGGTCGAGCCTCTCCGGATGCTCGCTTGATTCACTCATATCGCGGATGCTCGATCTCTTCCGTGAGTCTGATGGGCGTCGGGCTGGCCGTTCGGCAGACCGGAAATGGCTATCCGGATTCCCCCGGCCGCGGCGGCATCAGCTTCTCGTATGTGAGATCGCACGCCTGGCCGGCTTCGAGCGAGCGCCAAATCCAGTCCGCGCAACCGCGCGCGGAGAAACTTCCGCTGATCGCCGCCGCCCGTTCCCGGATCTGCGACTGCTTCGCGGGATCGAGCAGCCGTTCGAGCGCCGCTTGTACCGCATCGCGCTGGTAAGGGGCTACTGCTCCGAGCGCGAAACGATCCACAAACTGCGCGGCCGACGTTTTCGGATCTCCCACTACCAGGATTGGCAAGTGCGAGGTCGCGACCATGGTCGGAATCCGGCTGGGAAGGCTCAATTCCGCGATAGCCTGTACGCTCGGAGGGCTCTGCCCGTCCAGAGTATCCGAAGGCACCACTGCGTAGCTGTATTTCGAAAGGACGTCGGGAAGATTGGCCTCGAGCACCGGAGCCATCAGCCGAATGCCGTCCCGCTCCAGTTCGGCCCGATCGAATTCAAGCGACGTCGGATCCTTGTGATTGCAATACCAGTCGATTCGATAGCCGCTGTCGCGAAAAGTCGCGCGAAGCAGATCGAGCCACCGTTGCCCCCAGATATTCCCGATGAGAACCCCGCGCCGCGGGTCGCCGCCATTCGAAAAATGAACCGGCTCTCTGCGGACCAGTTCCTCCGGCACCAGCGGCGGAAGCAGCCAGAATTTCATCCGGTATTTGCTTTCGTATGCCGCGCGCATCTCCGGAGAGATGACCAGGCGAAGTGCCGACTTCGAAAGCAGCTCTTCCATCAGGGAATCGGAAATACCTTCATCGCATACATTCTTGTCGTCCATGATGTAGGTACACAGAGGAACGTCGAATTGCTCTTTCGCCGCGATAGCAACAATGGCATCGTCGGGAAGATACGGAATAGTCAGAATGCGGCGAACCGAAGTACCGGCCAGATACCATCTTACCCAGGAGGCGATCTCCGGCCGCGAAGCCTGCAGCATCGGCAGGCAAAACTGGGCCGCGCCGAAATCCTGCGTACCATCGTAGAAATTACCGGTGCGCATGGAGATTATCGAGGACGAGTCCGGGAAGATCCTGAACAGCAGAGTGCCGGTCCCGTGGAGGCCGTTGACCTCGCACGGGGTCACCACCAGGTCGGCCTCGGAGGGCAGCCGAGGAACGTCAACCTGAACCTCGGGAACGCGACCGTCCCGCATCGAGTTGACCACGGAGTGCAAGCGAGCGCGCGCTTTTTCGGCAATCAGCAGAGGGTTGCCAACCATACCCGAGACCTTCCTTGGGCTGCGGAACGCGCGCCGCCCGCCCAGGCGCCAATCGCGTCCGCTAATGCCAAACCCGCACAGCTATAACTTGACGGTCAAGCCGGAGTCAAACGTCGCGGCCTGCGGGTGCGCTCGAAGGCGCCGGTTCGGGAGCCCCCCGGAGTGCTTGAACGGTGCAGCCAGCGTGGTATGGTTTGCCGGTCGGAAACTCCCGATCGCAAAGAGATGGCGATGAAGGCTCTCGTTACCGGCTCCGGTGGACTGATAGGTTCCGCCTGCGCACGCATGCTCGGGGGGTGCGGATGGGACGTGATCGGCCTCGATAACAATCTGCGCGCGCAACTGTTCGGCAAGCAGGGATCGACGGAGTCCGTAGTCGAGGAACTCCGCGATACCCTTCCCCGCTATCGGCATCATAGCTTTGATATTCGCGACCGGCAGAAGGTAAGGGACCTTCTGGAATCGGTAAGGCCGGATTTCATCATTCACACCGCAGCGCAGCCCTCCCACGACAAGGCGGCGTCGATCCCGTACGACGACTTCGACATCAATGCGGTGGGCACTCTGAATCTGCTCGTGGCGGCGCGCGACTATTGTGCGGACTCGCCATTTTGTTTCACCAGCACGAACAAGGTGTATGGCGACCGGCCCAATGATCTGGCGCTTACGGAGGCTTGAGACGCGTTACGAATATGCGGACGGCCGAGGCGGAATCGACGAGACCATGTCGATCGACAACTGTCTGCATTCCCTGTTCGGCGCCTCCAAAGTGGCGGCCGACGTGCTTTGCCAGGAGTTCGGCCGATATTTCAGGATGCCGGTCGGAATATTTCGCTGCGGCTGTCTCACGGGCCGCAGCACGCGGCGGTCGAACTGCACGGCTATCTGACCTATATTGTGCTATGCGCATTGAAAGGGACTGAGTACACAATCTTCGGCTACAAGGGAAAGCAGGTGCGAGATCAGATTCACTGCGACGATGTGGCGTCGCTGTTCCTCGAATTCTACCAGGCGCCACGATGCGGTGAAGTCTATAATCTGGGCGGCGGGCGCGAGAACAGCATCTCGATTCTGGAAACTATCGAGTCCCTGCGGCAAATGGGTTTCAAGCTGAGATATGGCTTACGCGACGAAAGCCGAGTCGGCGATCACATTTGCTATATATCGGAACTCGCCAAGGTGCGCTCGCACTTCCCCAACTGGCGGATCAAATACGACCTCCCGAAAATGCTGTCCGAGATAGTGGAGCGGTGCGGCGCGCGGCGCCACCCCGAGATCGCGAACGGGCGTACCGCCAGGCCGTCGTCCTCACGCGCGCAGCGCGCATGAACGGCTCTGGCCGATGGGGCTCGCTGCCGTCACTCGGGAAGATCGTAACGCTGGACCAGATCGCTTATGCGGGCCAACTGGTCCGCGCTCAGGATCCTGCAGCCGTAGCCGGAACTTCCGTCGCGAATGTGATGCAGGTTCAGCAGCGTTTCGCGATCGTAGACGTAGCGGTCGCGCCGGATCAGGCGCCGCTCGTCGGTGACTGTATCGAGCTCCTCGACTTTCTCCCGCATTCGCTCGAACGATGTCTCCTGCGCGACCTCAGCGATCGTCTTCGGGTCTTCGACCAGCCCGAGGTACGCCGCGATGCGCCGAATGGCGTTCGCGGGGTGGGCGGTGATCTCCGCGTAGCCGAGGATGACCGCATTGCCGCTCTCGCGATGAAACCGGTACAACTCCAGCGCAGATCCTATCACCGACAGCGAGTGCTCGAAGTCATGGCCGAACATCGTCATGAAAGAGACCACGGCGTCCGCGATATTTCGCCAGGTGAAAATGACTTGTATGGCCCCGGTCCGCGCCAGACCCCGGCCAACCCGGTCGAGCGCGTGGCACTTGAGCACCGCGTGAGTCGCCGCGGGCGGGATTGATTCCAAAAAATGCGCGAGGTCTTCGTCGTAGCCGCCGTACACGCGCGAGCGCTCTGTCGAGCGCCGCAGAAGACCCATCGCGACGTTGAAAGACCAGGTCGACGCGCTGCGGACCATCCCGTCGCAAATCACCAGCATTCCGATCTATTCCTCGACTTGCGAACCTGCTCCCGATTTACGCCTCTACAGCGCACTGGGGCAAGCGGCCGGTCGCCTGCGAACCCGCGCTTGTCCCGAAAGCCATCCTGACATACCCTTCATTTCGCGATGGGGCCGTAATGTTGGTTGATGTCGAACATTTGACCAAGATCTTCGGAAACTTCAAGGCGGTCGATGACGTCTCGTTTTCCGTCCGCGAGGGGGAAATTGTCGGCCTTCTGGGTCCCAACGGCGCCGGCAAGAGCACCACGCTTCATATGATGCTCGGCCTAATTTCGCCGAGCGCCGGCGAAGTCCGGATATTCGGGAAGCGCCTCGAGGAGAATCGGGAAGAGATACTCGAACGAGTGAACTTCACGTCGCCTTATGTGGCGTTCGCCTACCGGCTCACGGTGTTCGAGAACCTGATGGTATTTGCGCGGCTCTATGGGGTCCGCGATCCGGTCTCGAAGATCGCGCAACTGTTGCGCCTGTTCGCTATCGAGAATTTGAAGAACAAACGCGTCGCACGGCTGTCCTCCGGCGAGACCACGCGCGTCGGCTTGTGCAAGGCGTTCATGAACGATCCAAGACTGCTGCTCCTGGACGAGCCTACCGCCTACCTCGATCCGCAGGTCGCTATGCAAGTGAAGCGGGTGCTCCTCGACCTTCAGGCCCGCTTCCGGACTACGATCATATATACCTCGCACAACATGGCGGATGTCGAAGAGATGTGCAGCCGCATTATTTTCCTCAGCCGCGGCCGGGTAATCGCGGCTGGCAGCCCGATCGAAGTCACCCAGAGAATCCTGAACGAGGATCGCAACCAACCGGCCCTGAAGGAGGCTTTCCTGCGCGTCGCCGGAGGCCAGTCAATTGAAGCCTCATAGAATCCGGGCCGTGATGCTGCGGCACGCCTACGAAGCGCGGCACAATCTCGATCGAATCACCGATATGGTGTACTGGCCCGCGATGGACATCATCATGTGGGGATTGTTCACTATCTATCTCCGAGGCAACCGCCTTCAGCCGGGAGTAGTCAGTTTCCTACTGGGCGCGATTATCCTGTGGGGAATGTTCCGATCGTTCCAGCGTGACCTGGCGATCGGCTTCCTCGACGAGTTCTGGTCGCGGAACCTGGTCAACCTGTTCTCGACCCCGCTCAGCATCTCGGAATACATGACCGGCCTGATCGCCGTGAATCTCATGAAGGCAATGGTAAGCGTGTCGGTGGCCGGCGTTATAGCCTGGATCTGTTACGCCTATGACTTCTTCCCGATGCTGCCCGCGTTCGTGCCATTCATGCTGAACCTGCTGCTCTTCGCCCTTGCCGTGGGCGTGGTCGTTACCGGCTTGATCTTCCGCTATACGACCAGAATCCAGGGTCTGGCATGGAGCTTCGCTGCGCTGCTGATGCCCTTTTCGTGCGTATTCTATCCGCTGAGTTCGCTGCCGAAATACCTGCGCCCAATCGCCTTGGGATTGCCGACCACCCACGCCTTCGAGGGAATGAGGCAAGCGATCGCGGGGGGAGGATTTTCAGCGCGGCACTTCGAATGGGCTATCGCACTGAACCTGATCTATTTTGCCTTCGCCGTCGCCTTCTTCCGCTGGATGTTCGAGTCGGCCCGTTCGCGAGGCCTGCTGGTAAAGCTCGAATAGATCGCGGATCCGGCGACGTGATCCGCATGTCACGCGTTACGGATCGTCAAACCGCCGTCAACCGGAATGATCGCGCCGGTCAGATAAGAAGCCGCGGGCAGGCAGATGCTGAAGGTGATATGCGCCACCTCCTCCGGATAGCCGTAGCGCTTCAGTGCCGTCCGCCGCTTGGCAAAGATCGTCTTGTGCTCCTCGGGGATCGCGTCGGTTAGGGCGGTCCGGATCGGTCCCGGGCAGATGCAATTGACGGTGATTCCTTCGGGACCCAGATCCACCGCCAGCGCGCGCGTCAACCCGATAACGCCGGTCTTTGCCGCCACGTAGGGACTGTCTCCGGGTGAGGCGCCGAGTCCCTCGGTCGATGCAATATTGACGATTCGCGCCGCGTCGGACTTTCTCAGATGCGGCAGCGCGGCCCGTACCAGGCGCTGTTGCGCGGTCAATAGTCCCGCGATGGTCCTGTCCCAGACCTGGTCGTAATCGTCCTCATCGAGGCGGCGAATACCGGCAAAGCCGGCGTTGTTGATCAGGATATCGAGTCTGCCAAAGCGGCCGGCGGCTTCTTCGACGACGCGCTTGATTTCGGCATGATCGAAGACGTCGAGGCGCCATGCCTCCGCCTTGCCGCCCTCTGCCGCAATCTCGTCGCGCACGCGCCCGAGCCCAGTTTGATTGATATCCGTAATCGCGACCATCGCACCCTCCTGCGCGAACAAGTGCGCCGTGGCGCGCCCCATGCCGCTAGCAGCGCCGGTGACAAGTACGGCCCGCCCCTTCACCGAGCGGTCAAGCTTCCTTACCGCGTCCATTTTGTTCTCCCTCCGTTCTTGGAACTTTCGAACAGACTCACCAGATGAGAGGAATGAGCCGGTAGCGGACGCGGCGAGCGTAGTCCGGGTAGCCGCCAAGCGAGCGCTGCAGTTCGCGATCCTCCAGCGCGGTCCGGACGACCAGCCCGCCCAGCAGCGCGAGCGACGCCGCCAGCCCCCACCACGAGCCCAGCATCAGCGCGATCGACGGGAACAGAATCAGTACGCCGGCGTAAAGCGGATGACGAACGACGGCATAGGGACCGCTCGATACCACCTTCTGACCGCGTTCCCGCTGAATTCTTACCGTCGGCGCCAGAAAGGTGTTTTCCTGAAAGACCCGGTAGCAGATCCGCATCGCGACGATTACCCCCGCGGCGCCGACCCTTTGGAGCCAGGCCGGCATGACGGACCATCCGAAACGGACCGCGTCGAGACTCATCAGAACGAACCACGCGGGGAAGAGGACGAGGTAACCCGATATGACGACTCGATCCCAGACCGGCTGACCTTTCCGGAACGGCAGACTCATCCGTTCCTCGAGCAGGGCAGGATCCTCGCGCGCCAGCATCTGCGCGATCACCAGCGCGGCAGCAAAGAAGAGGGCGAGGAACGCCCACGCCGCGAACCATCGCATCGTTCCGGCGGCTCCGAACAGGAGCATCGCGAAAACCAGCGCCTCGGCGCCGATGGCTATCCAGACCTTCAGCGTCATCGCGCAGGTATTCTATCACTTGCCGGATTTTTGGACCTGCTCAGGTCGAACCGGCCGCCGCCGCGCTTTTGCGACCTTGCCGGGAGACACCATCATCGTGCCGCCCCAACAGGCGCTGGCTCGTTTCGCCCGCCGAAATGGAGGAGCACTTCCGGACTCTGCGTGGCTGTCCGTAGGGCGGTCTGTTACAATTCCGCAGCAGTCAGGCCAGCGCCAAACACTCAAGGAGAGTATCGATATGCGTTCACGCGAGAGAGTACTCCATGGAGGCAACAGTGCGTACTGTGTCACACTACTGCTATTGTCATTCAGTATCTTCGCCGGCGCATGCGCTTCGACTCCGACGAGCGAAAGCACTGGAACTTACATTGATGATGCGACGATCACTGCGAAAGTGAAAGCCGCAATCGTCGCGGCACCCGGACTGAGCTCGTTTGAAACGAAAGTGGAGACTTATAAAGGTGTGGTGCAACTGAGCGGGTTCGTCAACTCGCAATCTGATGCGCAGCGGGCAGCGCAAGTGGCAAAAGGGGTGGCGGGCGTCAGATCCGTACAAAACAATCTGATCGTAAGAAGCCGAATAGGTGGTTGATCAGGGCATAAAGGCGGCGAATGTTCAGTCTCGCCCGCTCAGCCGGCGGCTGTTTCTTGCGTCGCGATAGAGCGGAGACGCAGCGACAGCCCGGTCGGTTCGAGCTGCCTGGACGGCGGCGTGATAGGATGAGAAACGGCAGACAGGATCGGCCTGCGCGGCGTTGCCTGTGAGCAGGAAGGCCTGGCAGCGGCATCCGCCGAAATCGATCGTTTTGCGCGGGCATTCGCGGCACGGCTGCATCATCCAATCGTCGCCGCGAAAGGCGTTAATCGCCGGCGAGTCGCGCCAGATCCGGCCCAGCGGCAAATCCTTCACGCTCTCGAAGTGGAGACCGGGTATTGCCGACGCCGCGTGACACGGCATCACCAGTCCGACCGGGTTGATGCAGATGTAGCTCTGACCCCATCCTCCCATGCACGGCTTCGGCTCGCCGGACAGGTAGTCGTTGCGCACGAACGCGATCTCCATCGCGCCCCGATAGCGGGCCATTTCCCCGTTGACGATTTGCTCCGCCCGTTCGTACTGATCGAGCGTGGGCATCAGCAGACGCCGGTTCTCGAGCGCCCATCCGTAAAATTGAGTATTCGCCAGCTCGAGCCTCTGCGCGCCGAGCTCGGCAGCCAACTCAATCAGTTCCGGCACGTTGTCGATATTGAGGCGATGCACTACCACGTTCAGCGTGAGCGGAATCCCAAGCTTCCTGATCATCCGAGCTGTCTCGAGCTTGCTTTCGTGCGATCGCGTTCCGGCTACCAACTCGGCAGTCGCAGGATCACTGTCCTGAATACTCAGTTGGACATGGTCGAGGCCGCATTCGCGGAGCCTCCCTAATTTATTTTCGTCGAGCAGGGCGCCGCTCGTGATCAGGTTCGTATAGAGATCCAGGCTTCGCGCGTGCCGGATCAGATCGGGCAGATCAGGCCGCAGAACCGGCTCGCCGCCCGAAAGATGAAGCTGGACGACGCCCAGCTCGGCGGCCTGCGAAAGCGTGAGCCGCCATTGGTCAGTCGAAAGCTCGCTACGCGCCGAGCAAAAGTCCAGAGGATTCGAGCAATAGAGACATCGCAGCGGACATCGGTAGGTCAACTCGGCGACCAGGGTGTAGGGCCTTGGTGCGATCATTCGAGCAGCCCTCGCATCCGGACACGGTCGAGAAAGGCGTTCACTTCGGCTTCGAGCGCGGCAGGATCGCGGCTCTGAAATTCCCGCGAGACTTCGGCGACGATCGCGCCCACCGGCCGTTCGCCGTTGCACAATCGCACGATCGCGGCGGCGGTCTCATTGAGCAGGAGCGCGGCTTCGGGAAAGAGCAGCATCTCCTGTCGGGCGATTTGGTCGAACTTGAGCCGCGCCTTGGGGGAGAGCCGCGGCTTCCACGCCGAATCGCTACTCATTGCGGCTCCACAGCGGCGGCAACCATCCGGGTGCGACGTATGCGAAATGGATAGCGTCGAGCAAACTCCATAGTATATAGCACTTGGTAGTCAAGGCAGCGGCGGCGCTATCCTGCGAGTCGCGCGTCGTGCAATGCGCAAGGACGTAGTTCAATCCGTATTCCGAGTCGCGCGGGGCCTCGACCAGCCGGTCGCGGAAATAATCGAGGCCGCGCCGGTCGAGCCACGGGTAGAGGGTTTCCAGAACGGCCACCCGATTCGCCATCAGCGTGGGCGCGAACAGCTCTGTCAGCGAAGATGCGACCGCATCCACCAGCGAGCCCGACTGAACCAGGTTCAGGTAGGCGTTGACGGCGAAACGCACTCCCGGCAGAACTCGGTGGAGGCTCAGTACTTCGTACCGATCGAGTTTGGCGGCCTCGGCCAGCCGAAGCCATTTGCGGATTCCGCCCTCGCGATCTGCGGCGCCGTCATGATCGATGATTCGCGTGATCCAATTGCGGCGAAATTCGGGGTCATCGGTCTTGGCGAGAATTACCGCGTCTTTCTTCGGAATCATCAATTGGTAGTAGAAGCGATTCTCGATCCAGGCTTGAAGCTGGCGCTGGCTGAGCTTCCCGTCGTGCATCAAGACGTGGAAGGGATGCTTGTCGTGATAGGCGGCCTCGCCGATCGCGCGCAGGCGGGCCTTGAATTGATTGGGACTGTCCGCCGAGACGCTGCCCGCCAGATGTGTTCGATCGCCAGCGCTCATAGCACCAGTTCCATGCCGTCTTCCGCGACTTCCCATCCCGCCTCGGCAACCGCGCGGCGCTCGGGAGAATCCTCATCGAGAATCGGATTGGTATTGTTGATGTGCGTATAGATCTTTCGGATCGCGCTTAAGCGGCTGAGCCTGGCGAGACTTCCGTCGGGGCCGCCGATCGGCAGATGACCCATCGCGCGAGCCGTCCTGGTCCCGACGCCCCGCGCTTCCATCTCATCTTCCGACCAGAAGCTCCCGTCAAAGAGGACGCAATCGCAACGCGCGATCGCGGCAACGACTCCGGGGTCCAACTCTCCTATCGCGGGAACATGAAACAACGACGCGCCGCTTGCGCTGTCGATAATCCGGTAGGCGAGATTTGAACCACCGTCTCGGCCAGGTGCCGATCCGGCATGCGCTGGCACTTTGCCCCGCACCCAATAGGCTTCATATGCAAGACCGGTCTCAACGCCGTTGACGCGTCTGATTGACCCGGCCTGCAGATCGCTCACAGGACTCCAGGTGAATTTTCGCGGGTGCAGCAGAGTTTGGAAAATCGGATTCGATTTGAATACCCAGTCGAATACCGCCGGGGTGCAATATAGATGAAGCGGTCCCGTCTCGCGCATCGAGAGCAGACCGGCGGTGTGATCGATTTCAGCGTCAGTAAGTAGAACCGCGTCGATCGAACTCGCGCGTCGGCCTTTTCGGAGAGCCGAAGGGGGCAGCGAGGAAATCTGGCTGGACAAGTCGAGGCTTGCGTTAAGCAGGCACCATCGCGCCCCGTTCGCGCTGACTGCGATAGTGCATTGGGAGCGCGGCTTTGCGCGGAGCGCGCCCGATCGGAGACCCGCGCAGTTGTCGCAATTGCAGTTCCATTGAGGGAAGCCGCCGCCTGCCGCGGAGCCGAGTACCCGGACCCGCACTGGTTTCGAGCTTTCAGGACGAAGCGCGCGCGTCGCGGTCTGCGCCAGCTTCGACTCCTGCTACCGGCCTGCGTGGAAGCCTGGCGACCGCCATGTCGTCGAGCACCGAGCAATAGCAGTTGATTTCCGCATCCATGCGGACTTCTACGAACTCCGGCTTCTTCCATTCGCGCATAAATCGCCTCCTCGACAGGATTCCGGTCCTTGCAATCTGCCATTTGTCTCTCTAGCACAGCGATCGCGAATCGCACCAGCTTTCGCCTGGCTGATCCGCTTGATGGGTTGGAGGCTCATCTCGAGAGCATGCGCGAGACGCGCCTCCTATGGCAACACTCCGAACACTCCTACACCGCTGGTCGTACCCACATAGACCTTGCCGTTGGCGATTGTAGGAGTGATAAACTTGTTGCCGGTTCCGAAGTTGTCCCGTCCACCCGCGGCCTGATTGCTATTGTAGAGTTCGTTGGCCAGATTGGTCGCATCGTAAGCATGGAGCACGGCGTTACTCTGATTCTCAGCGGCCCACACGATTCCGTTAGTTGAGCCGTTGGCAGAAATACTCGGAGTCGCGCCTGGATAGCTATAACTGAGGCTGGTGGACGATGACGGAGTCGCTGAGAGGACCGCGTTTGAAAAGGGCAGTGCTATGATCGGCTCGCCAACGCCGCCATAGTAGAGGACTCCATTGAAGTAGGCCGGCATAGCCCATTCGCCGAACGGCAATTCATCCGGAAGCTCCTCGTAGATAGTGCTGTTATTGAAAGGAATGAAGTGCCCCATGTTGTCCCGATCGACCAGATAGATATTGCTATCCTTGCCGGCGCCAACCGCGAGATGTCGGACGTGGCCTGACGAATCTGTCATATCGGGTAATACCAGCGCGCCGCCCGAGCCAAAGTTGACGTCGTTATCTGATTCCGTCATCCCGTTGTACATCTCGAAATAGTCTGCGACATGAAGTGAGACCGGGGCTTCGACCCTGACAAAGGCATTGCCGAAATCCGCATTGATCGGAAAGCCGGCGTTCAGAGTGCTGTCGAAGGTGCCGTTGGCCGCTAGAAAGTAGATGTGACCCTGTGCGTCGACAGCCGGTGCCGCTCCGCTCTGCCAAATCGATCCATCCGAACCGTTGGGAGTAATGTTAAGAACGGTTGTCTGCGCCAGGGTCGCGCCGTCGTAACCGATCATCCATCCGGTGTAGGGGGGGATATCGCAGTGGGAAGACCATGACGTGTAGACCGTGCCGCCGAGCAGCAGCAGCCCGGCGCGCTCCTTGTACTGTTTGGGATCAAAAATGACGGATCCACCGGAGCTATTCGCGCCGCTTCCGGGAAAAGTAGCCGCTACCGCGACCGGTCCACCGAACTCTTCCGCGCCGGTTGTGATATCAAGCGCATGAAATCTCTGAAAGTAAGTGCCGCCGTTCTTCGACATGGCGACCAGATAGATAGTGCCATGAGGTCCCGCGGTGGGGTCGATGACCGGCGTTGAAGTAATGCCTATTTCCGGTACGACCTGACCACAACCCCGGTCGTCAGAAGTCGTCTCTCCCGAGCCCAGGAGCGATTTCTGCCACAATAGCCCGCCGGCATCGGCGTCGAACGCATAGACGCTGTCATGCTCGGTGGCGACATAGATCACGTTGTGAGTGCCTTGGCCTGGAATGCTGACCGCCGATTTGTAAAGCGGCTGGGCGTCAACCTTGCCATCGACATTGAGTACAAAAAGCTTGCCGAACGTAGAGGATTTGACGTTGCTCGGAGTGAGGGTCGTTTCGCTCAGATATTGTCCGGTCCGGCCAAGATCGTTGTGATATGTGAGCACATCAACGGCCGAAGAAGTTGTGGTCTGGGAACCGGCGGCTCTCAGAGCCACCGTCACCGTCGCCCATCCGCCGCTGGCCATCGAGCCCGCGTCCGATGCGACCGTACCGGGCGCGCCAAGCGCTTTGTCGCCCGCGGCCGCGCCAAAGTTGACTCCGAGTGAGAACTGCGTCAGCGATCTCGGCGCGAAGTCGGGAGGCAACGCGAGGTTTATCGCACCGGCGGCGAAGAACCCCACATCGATATCGCCAGTATACGCGGTCGTGAACGAGCATAGTGTCGGCGCAACACTTGTGCCCTCGTTGACGCAGAACCCGTCCTGAAGGCCAACGTTCCGATAGGCGAGCACCCCGCCGGCCTCGAAGGGGGTTCCACCGGTGAATGACCACGTGTAGGTCGTTCCTGGCGTGTCGGCGTTACCGACGGTCTTGTACCAAACGGCCTCGACGGCGCTGTTGGCGAGAGTTGCGGAGTGCAGCAACGCCCAGCCGCCGGGAGGATTGGCAGTCGCGAGCGAGTAGTAGGAATAGTACACCAGCAATACGTCGCCGTTCTGTACGCCCGCCGGGACTGTTTGAGTCGCACTGGTCGTCGTGGTCGAACCTATGAAGCTCACCGCGCCCGGTCCCGGCGTCGGGGTCGGCACCGGGGTAGCAGTGGGAGTTGGTGTCGCGGTCGGCGTCGGGGTCGGGCCAGGTGTCGGAGTAGGCGTGGGAGTTAGTGTAGGAGTCGGCGTAGGACCTGTGACCCCGCCTTTCAACGCGACATCCACCGTCGCCCATCCGCCGCTGGTCATCGAGCCTGGATCGGACGGCACCGCGCCCGCCGCGCGCAGCGTCTTGTCGCCGGCCGCAGCGCCGAAGTTGACCCCAAAGACGTACGACTTCAACTGACGAGTTGTCAGGTCACCCGGCAGCGCCAACCCACCCGCGCCTGCCGAGAAGAACCCCACGTATATGTCATTGGCGGTGGTGGTCGTGAAGCCGCTCAGCGTGGGGGTCGCATTGTTGCCGGTAGCGGTCGCGCTGCCGTCCTCGAAGGCGGTCGCCACACCCCGATAGTCGAGCATCCCACCCGCCTCGTATGCCAACGAGCCGTTGCCCGAGGTGAACGTCCATGTATAGCCGGCCGGCTCGCTGTTGGCGAAGCGGTACCATACTCCCATCACCCCGCCACCGCTCAGCGTGGCCGAGTTGAGTACCGCCCATCCGATCGGCGGGATGGCCGTAGTCGGCGACCAATACGCGTAGTACGCCATCAGCAGGTCGCCGTTCTGCTCGCCGGTCGGGACCGTTTGGGTCGTGCTGGTGGTGTTGGTCGAAGCCGCGAACGCCAGCGGGGCAAGCCCGGTGTTGGGCTTCAACGCCACCGCCACCGTCGCCCATCCGCCGCTGGTCATCGAGCCCGGATCGGAGGACACCGCGCCCGCCGCGCCCAGCGTCTTGTCACCTGCCGCGACGCCGAAGTTGACGCCGGTCGCGAACTGTTTTACCTGGCGGCTGGTCAGGTCGCCGGGCAGGGTGAAGCCGCCCGCACCCGCCGTGAAGAAGCCCACGTAAATGTCATTGGCGGCTGCGGTCGTGAAGCCGCCAAGGGTCGGCGCCGCGCTGCTGCCGGTATCAGTCGCGCTGCCGTCCTCGAAGGCTGGCGATGCACCGCGATAAGCGAGCATCCCGCCCACTTCATACGGCAGCGAGCCGTTGCCCGAGGTGAACGCCCATGCGTAGCTGGCCGGCTCGTTGTTGGCGAACCGGTACCACACCCCCATCACGCCGCCGCCGCTCAGCGTGGCCGAATTGAGCACTGCCCATCCGACCGGCGGCGCAGCTGTGGTCGGCGACCAATACGCGTAGTACGCCAGCATCAGGTCGCCGTTCTGCACCCCGGTCGGAACCGTCTGGGTCGTACCGGCGGTACTAGAAGAGCCAACAAATGTCAGGGAATCCGCGTTCGCATCAGCGGCGGCAAGCAGGATTGCGACGATCAGAACATACAGCCCGTAGGGCGGCGTGCGCCGTGAGCCAGTCGCCGCCGGAAATCGCAAGTGGGATGCATGGCCCTCTGGCATCGTTGCCGGTGGCATCAGAGCCTCAGTGGATCTCCTCTGCGGTAGCGGAAAAGGCAACGGCGGCGCACAGGAGCGCCCATCCAACCTTGCCGCTCATCAAAAGCTCCGTCTCATTCGACCTCACCGGCAGTTCCGGCCGGGACGAGCCTAACGGCAGGAATTTATTACAGGCGGATATATTAGTTTGAACGCGAGCCGGAGGCAATGGCGCTGCTCCGCTCGGTGCTGGCCGGAATAGGCCAGCACCCTCCGCTCAGACCTCTGGAGCCACCCGTCGGATTCGAACCGACGACCTGCTGATTTACGAACGCGGATTCCCTGAACTATTTCTGTTTACGAACGTAAGCCCCCAATTCATGGGAGTATTTTACTTCTAACCTGCTGATTGAAAATCAGCGGTCCTGCCGCCTGTTTGTCCTCCAAGGGGCTGCAAGCGGGAGGCAGCCCAGGCGCCGGAGAGTTAGCCGCCGCAAGAAAAGGTGGTATCGTTTCCCCTATGAGCAAGCTTGAGGCGCTAGAGGAGAGGGTCTCCGCGCTTTCGCCAGAGGAACTCGCGCAGTTCCGGCGATGGTTCGCCGAGTTCGATGCGGCCGCATGGGATCGTCAGATCGAGAGGGACGTAAAGGCGGGCAAGCTGGACGCGCTCGCCGATGAAGCCCTTCGCGACCATGCGGCGGGCAAATCTACCGAGTTTTGAGGCACTTCGCCTCTCCGAAGTTCTGGGCCTGTTATCGGCGCCTGCGACCAGCGGTCCAGCGCTTGGCCGATGAGAAATTTCAACTTCTGAAAGCTGACCCTCGTCACCCCGCTCTCCGCCTCAAGCGCATGGGCCGATTTTGGTCGTGCCGAGTCGGCCTTCACCATCGCACCCTCGGCATAGACGTGGAGGACGGAATCCTGTGGTTCTGGATTGGCGACCACGCCGAATATGATCGCCTCGTGGGCTGACCCGCGATCGCAGCGGACCCCGCGCAGCTCCCGTCAAGGTCTTGGGAACCCACCGGCGAAGTCGCCAGCGGCGAGGGTCGAAGCGATGAGGGGGATGGGCGGGATTTTCAGGCGAGGGTCGAAGGAGAACAAACACGTTGAAGCAGGCATTAGGAGGTCGGACCATGAACATAGCAGAAGACGTTGATCCCAAGGCGGCTGAGATGCTGGCGAGTTATGACTATATCTGGGATCGCGCCCTCAAGGCGTTCAGGCGGGCACGAGCGGGTCGGGAGTCCACCGAAGAATATAGGAATGCAGTACCAGTGCTGGTAACTCTGGAAGAACTCCAAGATCATTCTCTACTAATGCTTCGCGCGGCGGGACAGACCTTAGACGAATCCGTTGACGCTCTTGCTAACAACTGGTTCGCGAAGAGCGAAGCGGGCCTCCGATGGCTCTCCGAAAAACTCGCGGCCAACAACCGGGATTAGATATCCGCTTGCGCGGCCTTGACGGTCTGAACGATCCAGGCCGATTACGCTGAATCACTCATTAGGCAGGGGGAAGAACGTTATACCCCTTCCATTCGAGCACGCTAAGGTCGTATCGGTGCCGGTACAGTTCCCTGGTGGTAAAGGAGCGCTAAGGCCAACCGGATCTGCGGCGAGCGCACCGAGATCAATCTGAGCGAGAAAGCTGAAACCGTAGTTGACGACGTACCCATAGTTTCGACCGTTTGGGCAATTGGCTATGGCCAGACTATCGTTCTCCCATTGGCCATTGTTCGGATCGTTTGGTATAGCCGATTGCCGAACGGATACCATCTTCTGCGCTAGCTGACGTACCGGCTGCCCCGGGAGCTGCATCACGCCAACCGCGTCACCTTCGCTCGCTAGAAAAGCCAAATGAGCGGTGGGGTGGACGGCTACGCTGCCGAACCCGGACAGGCCGTCGATGATGATTGAATTCGGCGATTTGCCAGCCTCGCGAAGTACGCAAGGGGAGTTTCGTGAGCTGAAGGTGGAACCGTTGAGATTAACTATCGAAGCGAATTCATAAGCTGCGCCGATGACAAGATTGGTGGTGGGATCGAACGACAAGGTACCCTCCCCACTCTCATCGAAGTACGCGTCCTCAAAGTTGCAGACGGCCGCATACGTCACGTCGACAGCCGTGTTTGGAGCCAGAATGACATTGGTCGCGGGATTGAAAGCGAATGAACCAAACGGGCCAAGCGACTTATCCTCCTGGATGATGGGTCCGAAGGAATGCGAACTCTCATCGAACAATACGAAGCCAGCACCGCCCTCCACAATCAGTCTGCGACGAAGGGGATCGAATGCCACGGAGATTCCATACTGATATGCACCCAGAGGAAGTGAGAACGGCGAGCCAGAGACGGCCGTGTCGTTGGATTCCTTTAGTAGATCGAGGCTGACGCTAGACCCGACGATAGTTGGCACGAAAACTATTCCGGCAGTCTGATCGACCGCTAGTGAAGAGGGAGCACCGACATTCGGCAACCTCACCGTTCCGATTCTTGGGTCGCCGTTGTCGGGATTCTTGGTGAGGTCTATGACGGCCAAGCGTCCATGCCCGGTCACCGGGTCAGGGAAGGGCAGTGAAGCGTAAGCTCGCTTGGTCTTGCAGTCGATGACGAGTCCAGACCGGTAGTCTGAGGATGGATTTGACGAAGTTGGTGTCGGTGCTGGAGCTGGGGTCGCCTTTGCGGTAAGCGGTTGCGAAACTTGCGAAACCGGGAACAGAGTGCCATGCGGCGTTGTTTGCGCTCGTGCGGCCACGCCCCAAAGGTTCACCACCGTAGCAACGCCGACTGTGACAGATATATACCGAGGGGTCTGCATCTTCGGGCGGAGCATATGAGCAAGCAGGTCTAAATCTCAAGCCGAGAGAGGATGTAAGGGAACTCCTCGATCGGTGGCCATCCCCTTCGAGGCGTCCGAGCGCTGGAATAGGCGGAAGCCGATCTGCCGCCCTGCCCGAAGTTGTGGCGGGAGATCGAGCGCGCCTCGAAGCCGCGTGCACGGCGCGCTCGGATCGCTGCGTAAGACGCTCACGGCTCTGATTCGTCGTCAAAGCCATCGTGGGAAGGGTACGAGCCGTATCGCCCTTCCTCGCGGGCCGGGTAGCCAATCCCCTTTGTGGCGTCGAGGTTGTTCCACCATTCAGGAGCATCGTTGAACTCCTCCTGATCTTCCGGCCGATCAACCTCCATCTCCTCGTCTAGAGCGTAGCTGCTCGTATTCGGGGTAGAAATCGGGTCGCGACCGGTGCGCAGCGGAGTTGCTTTTTTATCTGACATTTGCGTCTCCCTCCGTTGATGCTAGGACCCGAAGCACTCGAAGCGCGCGACGGCGCTCAGACCTTCGCGTTGCCGGAGCCCATGACGGTATCAGCATCGGCGTTGGATCTGTAGTCAATATGAACGCGCATCTGAAAGAAATTCAGGCAGTCTCCGCGACGGCGCGTGGCAGAACCCTCGTAACCTATGCACAGCGCGTCGCCCTCATCGTCTTTCTTTCCATCAGCGACCATTTTGCGCACGAATTCAGCTACTCGTACGCCACCGCCGTAGCAACCTGGGTTCGCGCAATTAACAAATTCGTCCATGGTCGCCTCCGTGAGTACGACTGTCCGCCCCAGCTTTGGCTCTACTTCGGCCCTGATGTGCTCAATTGTCGGGAACGCCTCTCCAAAGGAAACCGCCTTCCCAGCGAACGGGTAGTGTTGTTCGGACGCTTTGGGCTGCAGCTTGCGGTGCCTCATCTCGTTCTACTTTCTCCTTGTCTGATGCTCCGGAGTATAACGAACCGAAAGCCATTCAGCTAGGCCAAGTTGCTGCCGAGCGCGTTGCCAAACGGCCCGTGGCCAAACCATAACCCCCGGGAATCCGCCAAAACCCCTTTACCTTCGCGGTCCTTGTGGAGCCACCCGTCGGATTCGAACCGACGACCTGCTGATTACGAATCAGCTGCTCTACCGACTGAGCTAGGGTGGCTCGTCGTGCGTGGTCGGAAGCGCACTAAACACCGACATTACCGAACGCTCGATGCGCATGGAAGTCGCGCGGTGTAATTCTCGTCACGGCGCAAAGCGGTCGCGCGTCCATTGCGTCAGTACCTTCATCAGGCGCGGACGTGGGTCGCCTTGATCTGCCTTTGTGCCGCCTGCGCGCATGAAATGATCGGCGCCCGATATGAACTCGAGTCCCTTGTCGGTCGCGCCCGAGGCGTCGAACTCGGCGCGCACATCGGACAGGAAAATGTCCTGATCCGCCATCGCACCGACCACGATCGTCGGCACCGTCGCCTTCGCGATGTTCCGGATCAGGTTGGCGTTGGATGACAGCCCCGACCAGGTCGAGAGCCATGCATCCGGAGTCACCACGCGGCCGAGGCCGAACACGTGGTAGTTGAACAGGTCCGGACGCGGCGCGAAGATCGACCCGATCGTGCGCTCGGAGGGGTCGAGCGTCAGATCGAGGTAGTTGGGATTGGCCTGCGTGCGATAAACGACCATCATCCGCGGCGCCATCGCGCGGCGCATGAAGTGATTGCGGCGATCGGCATCGAGGCCGGCGAAATCCTTCGCCCGCGATGCTTCCCGATTGATCCGCGCTTCCGCGATATGACGACGCGCGATCGCGTCGATGCGCGCGACGCGTGCGCGCTGCGCCGCGCGATACCGCTCCAGCCATTCGCGATTGTACGCGTTGGCCTCGGGCGGCGCGCGAAACCCGTTGCGCTCGTCGTACATGTCGAGCGCCGGGTCGGTTGTGAAGGGATCGCTCTCGTCGATCGCCGCCGCGTCGATCGATCCCATCAAGACCATCCCCTGTCCCGGATGCGCGGCCAGCACGATAAATCCGTCCGCCGGGGGCATCTCGAAATTGTTCAGATCAGGCGGGCCGCCGCCCGGCGGCGATGCGATTCGCCCGCCCTTGGGCATCCGCGCCTGCGAATCGTAGTACGCGAACAGCGATCCGCCGCCCGAGTTCCCGAGCATCACGATGTTCGCGAAGCTCTCCTCCTCGCGCAGGAACTTGATTCCGGCCGCGAGATCGAGCAGCAGATTTTCGTGGATCATCGTCGAGTCATTGTTCAGGTAACGCGTGTTTTGACCGAAGGCGGCGAACCCGGCCTCGACCCAGAATGGAATCGAGTAATGATGGGCGAAATCGGCGCGCGGATGCGCCATGATCACGACTGTCTTCGGCTTCGAGGCGCGCGGCCAGTACAGCATCGCTTTGGACTTGGCGCCGTCAGCCGCGTAAAGCTGCACGACCTTTTGATTTACGCCAACATCGATATCGCCGAAATCGATCGGGTAGCGAATTTGGTAATCGGCCGGCGCCTTCGGCATCGCGAGAGCCTCCTTGGTCCTGGGTTCGCTCCGCTCGAAGATGAAACCACAGATCGATACCGGATGAACACCGCCGAGCTTTCTCGCCCGCGCGCGATATGCGACGCTTGGAGCTTTGGAGCAGGTGAATCTTGAGGACCGCGATCATCGGCGCGCGAGGCGTCGGCAAATCGACCGTATTTCACGCGCTGACGGGACTCGCGCCGATTCCGGGCCATCCCGACGCCAAGAATCGCGCACGCCTCGGGCAGATCAAGGTCGCCGACCCGCGCCTCGATTTTCTCGCCGGGGCCCACAACTCCAGGAAGCTCGTCCCCGCCGAGCTGACGCTGCTGGACTTCGCGCCGAATCCCAAGGAGCAGAAAGAGGGCGCGGCGCTCGACCTGAGCCTCATTCCGCTCATTCGCGACGTCGACGCGCTGTTGATCGTGATCCCGCAATTCGCGGGCAACCAAGTGGCGCTTGCTCCCGCCGTGGAAGCTATCGAGGCGGAACTGGTATTCGCCGACTTCGAGCAGGGCGAACGCCGGTACGAGCGGTTGAAGAAGGAAAAGGGCGGCAGCGACTTCGAGCGTGCCTCGCTCGAGCGATGCTTGAAGTGGATGGAGGGCGGAAATCCTTTGAGGACGCTGGAGATGACCGCGCAGGAATTCCAGGCGTTCTCGAGCTTCGCGTTCCTGTCGCGCAAGCCCGCACTGGTCGCAGTCAATTGCGAGACCGAGCAGGCAACCGCCGGGCTGAGCGACGCCGAACAAGCCGCCTTGAGGGCGCGCGGCTCGACGTTTTCAGGCTCGCGGCGGTGTTCGAGGCCGAATTATGGGAACTCGAAGCCGACGCGCAGCGTGAATTGCTGAAGGAAGCCGGACTGGATCGGCCGGCGCGCGAGCGCCTGATCGCCGCGCTCCATCGCCATCTGGGACTGATCACCTTCTACACTGTCGGCGAGCCCGAGGCGCACGCCTGGCCGCTTCGCCGCGGCGCGACCGCGCTGGAAGCCGCCGCCGAGATTCACAGCGATATCGCGCGCGGGTTCATCCGATGCGAGGTGATGGGCTACGGCGATTTTGTCGCGGCGGGGTCAGAGGCGAAGGTCAAAGAGGCCGGCAAGTTCAGGCTCGAGGGCAAGGACTACCTGATGCAGGACGGCGACATCATCCACGTCCGGTTCAAGGTGTAGCCCCGACTCAGCCCCGGAGCCGGGAATAGAAGTTGAGTGCGTTCGACGACAGCACGGCGCGTTTGTCTTCCGCCGAAAGCCGCGGGTGATTCACGATCAGTTCGGCGGCGTCGGGGAAGCGCGCGTCGAAATGCGGATAGTCGGACGCCCACATCAGCCGGCCCGCGCCGAGCCACTTGAGCGCCTCCGGCAGCAGGTCTTCGTCGGGATCGAAGGTGAAGAAGCATCGCGGGCCCCGCATGTGCTCGGACGGCGCGCGTCCAAGATGCGGCGTGTGGCCGCCGAAATGCCGATAATGGTCGTCCATCCGCTCAGCCCACCACGGCACCCATGAGATGCCGCCTTCGAAGAATCCGATTCGCAGCTTCGAATAGCGCTCGAACAGTCCTCCACCGACCGCCGATGCCATCGCGCGCATCTGATGCCATACGTGCCCGGTCAGATGCATGAGAAACATGTTGTTGCCCACATCTTGGCGGCCGGGCGCGAACGGCGGCCGATCCGTCCCGCCGTGAAAACAAAGCGGCAGGTCGGCTTGCTCGGCCGCGCGATAGAGCGGGTCGAAGTACGGATTGTCCGCCAGTGCGCCGTTCAGATTGCCGAAGGTCATGATTCCCACCGCCCACGGCTCTTGCGCGAGCCACAGGACCTCGTCGGTGCACTTGCGCATATCGCGCTGCGGCACGATTCCGGCGCCTTTGATTCGCTTCGGACAGGCGGAGCAATACTCGCCGAGCCATCGGTTGTATGCGCGCGCGAGCGCCGCTTCCAGATCCGCGTCGGCGACCGCACAGACCGACGTGGCGACGGTCGCGAAGCATACCGCCACGTCGATTCCCTCGCGATCCATGTCGCGGATTCGCTCGTGCGGATCGTAGCCGCCGGCCGGAGAAGCCAGCGGATGGTTGCGCCCTGACGGAAACTTGCCGAGCTTAGGGTCCTCCTGCGCTTCGCCCAGCGCGTGCGCCGCCGATCGCCATCCGGGATGGAGCGCGGGAATGATGCCCAGGTTGCCGGCGCCGGCGCCTTTCACTAGCGCCTCGGCCTGCGCGCGAAACTTCTTGTCGATATGCGTAACATATAGTTTCGCCGGTTCGGTGACGTGCCCGTCCGCGTCGATTATCTGAAAGCCGCCGAGCGTCATCGCATCAGGATAAAATCACAGATGCGGGCCGATGAACACCGGACAGCCGCCTTGACCGGATGACCGACGAGTGGAACTGAAGGTCGGCAAGCGGCTTGCGCCCATTTCGCTGCGCTGAAACAATGCCATCGGGACGGCGCTGGTGCTGCGGCGCTCGGGGGATCGATGCGACGGCTTGAGACGCTAATCATTCGTTTCGAGACACTGGCGATACTGGTCGCGCTGGGATTCTACGTCTGGTTCCTGCACCGATTCGGCGTGGCCAGTATCTTCGGTTACCTGCGCCTTGCAGCGTGGGGACTCGGACTGACGGTGGCGCTCGAATCGATCTCGCGCATCGCCAACACGCTCGGATGGCGTCTGACGATCGTCGAATATCCGCGCAATCTTCGATTCGCCGAGTTGTTCGCGGCGCGAATAGCCGGCGAAGCGATCGACTACATCACGCCGACCGCACAACTAGGCGGGCAACCCGTGATGGCCACGATGGTGCGGCGGAAGCTCAAGATGGCGATCGGGCTGGCCACCGTGGCGATCGCCGCGCTGGCCGAGGCAATCGGCCAGATCGGTTTCGTGTGCGCGGCGCTGATCATCTCGATCCCGCTGGAAGCCCGCGTCCATAGCCTGATCTGGGCGATCGCCGGAGGTTTCGCGCTCGCGCTGTCGCTGGTGATAGCGTTCTTCTTCGTCCAGCTGAAGCGGCCCTTCTCTCATCTGCTGGAGGCGGTCTCCGGACTCGTGCCGATGTTCCGGGACTCTGAGGTGCAGCAGGGCGCAGCGGAGGCCGATGCGATCCTGCGCGACTTTTACGCGCATCAGCGGATGCGGATGGCCGCATCGTCGTTGAGCTACCTGCTCGCGTGGAGCATGGGGCCGGTCGAGATCTACATCCTGCTCCGCCTGCTTCATCAACCTGCGCCGGTGCTGGTCGTGCTGGTCGCGGAAGCGGTCGGCCTGCTAATCGAGCGCGCCACCTTCCTGATTCCCGCCAAGCTGGTAAGTCAGGAGGGCGGAAAGGCGCTGATCTTCGCTATGCTCGGTTATCCGGCCGGCGTAGGATTCGTGGTCGGCCTGCTGAGGCGTGTAAAGGAACTGGCGTGGGTGCTGTTCGGGTTGACCGCGATGGCCGCGCACCGGATGCTCGCCGGGCGCGCGACGCGGGAGGACACGGTCGGCTCGGTCGGGCAGTCCGTCCTGAAGATTCAGCGTGCGCAAGGAGAACAGGCGTTATGAGGAAAATCGCCGCCGCGTTTGCGGTAATCGCCCTGCTGCCGTGCGTTGTGGCGCACGCGGGCGTGGTGCTGGAAGAAGAGGAAGCGGTCGCCGGCCCGCCGGGGCAGCCCGGGATAACCCACAAACGCACCGTGATGGTGCAAGGCCACCGGGAAAAAATGGTGACCGATGAACGCACCGTGATCATCGATCTCGACAAGGGAACGATGACGGTCATGATCCCGCGCACCAAGACCTACTTCGAGTCGGCATTTCCGCCAAGCGGCGCCAGCAATCAGATGATCAGGCAGTTCATGGGGCAGAACTTCGACTATAAGAAGACCGGCGGCGGGAAGACGATCGCGGGCTACAAGTGCGAGGAATATGCAAACACGTCCAAGACCGCCAATGGCGAGTTCTCCACCACCGCCTGCTATTCGAAGGACGCCCCCGGGGCGTCGGATTACGCGGCATTCCAGAAGGCGGCGGCGCTCAAGCTGGCGGGCGGTTCCGCAGACTCATCGGGCATTCCCGAAGGCGTGCCGCTGGCCACTCATTCGAGCCGCAAGATAACCAGCTTCTCGATGCCGGGAATGTCGCCGGAGCAGGCCGCGCGGCTTAACGCGATGATCGCGAAGCGGCCGCCAGTCATCTCGGACTCAACTGTCACGAAGATAACCAGCCAGAATCTTGCGGCCGATACGTTTGCGGTGCCCGCGGATTACACCAAGCGGGAGATGCCGTCCCGGCCGCCGGGGCATCCGATGGGTGGTGGCCCGATGATGCATCCGCCTGGCGGTGGCATGTCGCCGATGTCGCCGAGCAGTCCGCCGCCCGGCGCCGGCAACTCGCTGTCGCCCAGCGCTCCGCCGGGAGACAATCCGCCCGCCGGCGGCGCCAGTCCGTAGCGCAGCCTACGAGCGCGACGCTTCCGATTCCGCGTTGGCCGGAGTTCGGGCCGCGGACAGCGCTTTGCAAGCGTCGAGCAGCCAGCTCGTGCTCGACAGCTCGTCCTCCGCGAAGAGTCTAAGCGCCTCCCTGGTCTCGATGTCCTCCGTGATCAGCGCCGCGAAGTCGTGAATCGGCTTGACGGCGTCCTTTGGGTCGCCGACGCGCGATCCGAAGCGGTGCAGCTTCTCGACGTCCGAGACCTCCGGGCTGGCCAGGAAGTCGGAGAATTTGCGTCCCTCCTCGTTGGTGCTCGCGCGTTTCTCGCCGCCGAGTTCGAGCACGCGCTGCTCGAAAACCCGCGCGTGATAGCTCTCGCGCTCGGCCACGATCCGCAGACCGCTGCGGATGCAGTCCGTCTTGCACACCGCCGCCCATCGCGCGAACGCTTCACCACCGTTGGCCTCTCCGGCGCGGACCTTGTCGAGAAAGCTGATTATCGCATCGCGTTCGGAGCGGTACGTGCGGCCGAAGGCCTGGAATCCCGGCGCCCGGCTTCCATTGCCGCCCGGCTCGGCGCCGCGTTCGAGTTGCGCCATCTCCTGTTCGAAGGCGGCTTCGCTGATTATTCCGTTGCGATACGCGCGCAGCAGTTGCCTGAATTCAAAGTCGCGGCTCATTTTGTGTTTCCTTCCGATTGCTGGCTTGTCTCCCTAAAGAGTAGTGCCGGGCTTTCGATTGTGTCAAATCGGCACCAATGCGGCACAGGAGGGCAAAACTCGAACACCGTGGCTATGGATTTTTCGCTGCGCGATTTGTTTCGCCGCGCGATAGGTTGCTAGGCTCTTCTTAAATCCAGCCGAGGCGATCGACAATGGGCGAATTCGAGCACAAATTCGTGACGACCAACGGCATCCGGATGCATCTGCACGAGGCGGGCAGCGGCTTCCCGGTGGTGATGTGCCACGGCTTTCCGGAGATGTGGTACTCGTGGCGCCATCAACTCCGCGCGTTGGCTGCGGCGGGCTTTCGCGCGATCGCTCCGGACCAGCGCGGCTACGGAGAGACCGATTGCCCGCGGGAGATCGAAGCTTACACGCAGCGCGGGCTGGTCGCCGATATCGTCGGGATGCTCGACGCGCTCGGCATCGACAAATGCGTGATCGTGGGACACGACTGGGGCGGGATGGTGGCGTGGAACGCGGCGATGATGGCGCCGAATCGGATCGCGCGCGTGATCGGCGTGAACACCCCGTTCATCCCGCGCGCGCCGATCAAGCCGACCGACGCGATGCGCGCGATGGCGGCCGGCGGCTTTCATTACATCCTGTACTTCCAGGAGCCCGGCGTCGCCGAGGCCGAGTTGGAACGCGACGTCCGCCGCACGCTACGCGGCTTCTACCAGGATCCCGTGAACATCGCGCCCGCCGATCTGCGCAAGGTGCCGCCCGGCGTGTTCGGTCCGGCCGGCGGCGGAATCCTCGACCGCCTGCCCGATCGCGCCCGCGGCAAATTCCTGACCGACGCCGACTTCGAGGTGTTCGCCAAGGCATTCGAGCGCACCGGCTTTCGCGGCGGGCTCAACTGGTATCGCAATATCGATCGAAACTGGGCGGAGAGCGCGAATCTCCAGGATCACGTCAGCCAGCCGGCCCTGATGATCACCGCCGAACTCGACGTAGTGCTGCGGCCCGAGATGGCCGAGGGGATGAGCAAGTGGGTGCCGAATCTCCGCAAGACCGTGCTGATCAAAGGCTCCGGCCATTGGACGCAGCAGGAGAAGCCCGAAGAAGTGAACCGCGCGATAATCGAGTTCATCGCCGATCTGAAGAAGTAATTCGCTTCTACTTGGTCGCGAGGATGAGCGGCGACGGGCCCGGCGCCTTGATCGTCTTGACCGATTTCATCCCCGCTGCCTTTAGCCATTCCCGATACTCGCGCATGGTGAACACGTCGCCCGCCGGCGAGTTCAACAGCATCGTGAGCGCAAACAGCACCGGGATTGGCGGGCCCGTGCGCTGATCGTTGGGGATCAACTCCGCGATCAGAATCATTCCCTTCTCACGCAGCGCCGCCGCCGATTTCTCGATCAGCCGTCGGGACCCTTCGCGGCCCTCTCCGTACAGGATATGCCCGAGGATCACCAGGTCGTAACGCGCCTCTCCGAAGTCGGCCTTCTGCAAGTCGCCCGCGAGGTAATCGTACTGGTCGGCGACCTTGTAACGTTCCGCATACTCGCGCGTGATCTCCAGCACTTGTGGCAGATCGAGCGCGGTTACGCGCGCATGAGGGAGCGCCTGGGCGAACGCGAGCGACCATGCGCCCGAGCCCGCGGCCACGTCCAGGATGTTCCGAATCCTGGCCCGGGTTGCCCTGGGAAGCGCGGCGACCGCGGACTTCGACGGCACGTAACTGGTGGGAAAGATCGCCTTTACCAGTACCCGGAAGAACTCGCCCGCCGCGTTTAGATCCTGCGGCACGGCAGGCTTGCCGCTCTTCACCGATTCCCCCAACTGGCTCCATACGCCCATGAGCATTCGGACGATCGTCCCTTCTCCTTCCATGTAAAGCTCGCGGCCTCGCACAAGATAGGTATCCGCCACGGGCTCCAGCGCGTAGGTTTCACCCTTCTTGCGCAGATACTTGAGCGCTGTCATCGCGTCGCACAACCGCCCGGTCGCGTGCGTGTCGGCGCCGATTGCGGATGCGATCTCGGCCGGCGTCCGCTTGCCTTCCGCGATGCGCGTGAACAGGTCCAGATCGATCGCGGTGGCCAGCGCCATCGAGCGCCATCCGGCGCTGAAGTCTTCAAACACCCTGACCGGCGAGGGAAGCCTCTGAGTCGCCATCGTGGGCACCTCCTTATGACTTGGAAAGCAAAGACCCCTTCCTTGCGCGCGGTGCGTTGTACAAGTGGAAGAATGAGAATGCGACGATGACCAGCGCGTGCGTGATGCGCCCGGAGGCGATCAGCTTCTTTATCCCGGCCAGCGGGACGAGTACAACCTCGGTCTCCTCGTTCGTATCGAGCTGCTGCTTTCCGACTTTGCGCGCGCCGCGTGCCGCGAATAGATGGCAGTGGTTGGGCTGGATCGCGGGGTTGGGATGCACCCAGCCGAGCGACACGATCTCATCTGAGTCGTAGCCGGTCTCCTCCAGCATCTCGCGCCGCGCGGCGGCCTTCGGATCACGGTCCTCGGGATCCATCATCCCGCCCGGTATCTCGAGCGTGAACGCGCCGATACCGTGACGAAACTGGCGCACCATCACGACTTCATTCTTGGGCGTGAGCGGAATGATATTCACCCAGTGCGGCGCATCGAGCACGAAGAAGTTGCGGTCGCCGCGTTCCGGATGCCGCATGCGGCGCCGATGCAGATCGAAGATCGGCGTCAGGTACACCGACTCGCTCTCCAGCGTCTTCCATTTGCGCGGCTTCAATCGGCTCCGCTTCAGAATAGCCGCGAATATTCGATCGCCGGGCATCGGTCCATCACCACCGTCAGTCCTGCCCCTTGGCCCGGCGCGCCGCCTCCAGGTTCACGACGCCGAGCTGGCACCATAGAACGCGGGCGCCCTTCGCGATCGCATGCTCCACGATCTCCGGCAGGTATTCAGGCCGCCGAAACACGTCAACAATTTCCACCGCGCCGCGGATCGAGGCGAGGTCGGGATAGCATCGCTCGCCGAGTGCAGCGATCAGCGCCTCTTCCCGAAGTTTGGGATTCACCGGAATTACACGAAAGCCTTTGCGCTTCAGCAGCATCGCGATCCGAAGGCTGTCGCGATCCGGATCGTCGGAGCATCCGACTACGGCGACTGTGGCGGGCCTCGACAGGATGGCTCGAATTGCGTCGTCAGAGGGATTGCTGAACGTCATTCGGGCTCGGTCGCCGGTTGAATTCGGCTTCGCGCGCGCGATCGGAGTATTACTCTAACGCACCAAGCTCGCTCGCTTAAGCTCCCAGCGATTCAACATCGCTCGCTATTAGAAGACCCGCCGGTCTGGAACCGTGGTCACACGAAGTCCATGTCGCCCGGCACCCATTGCCACATCGGGAGTTGCGTGAGCCCCGGTTCCTCGCCCGCAGGCCAGAGGTAGATCTCGGAGGGCACCGGCAGGAAACCGGCCGCGTGCAAGAGCTTCCAGTGCCTCCATCCTGGCGGCGCCGAAAAACTAAGATGGGTGCAACCGGCTGCGTGTGCCGTCTCGATGAGGTGGATCAGCAACGCCGAGGCGAGGCGGCGCGGCGAAACGGACGCCACAAATTCCATCAGCCAGCTTGTCTGCCGGTCAATCCTCAACACGTAGTACCCTGCCGGCTTGCAGCTCTCCACCAGCGCGAAGGCGAGGTACCGCGCTGTTGGATGCTCGAGGTAGCGCCAATTCAGGAAATCGGCATCGTGTGGCGACCAGAAGCCGGGCCAGCTCATGCACCGCTGGGTGACCTCATCAAAGCTCGATTCGAAGCGTCGAACCGCTTCGAACGCAAGGCTGCCCTGGCCCCGAAATACGAGCTTGCGCCATGCCGTCAGAGCAGTGTCCACCACTGCTCCGCCAGCCGCACTCACGAGGGTGGGCCAGTGATGCTCGGCGAGGTAGGCTTTGGCGTTCAGCATCAACACGGCCTTGGGCACCGGCCCCACGATAAAGGCCGCGCGACCACGCTTGATCGCCGCCCCGCGCGATTTCTCGTTGGGCCAGCTCAGCACGATAGTCTCGGCTTGCCATGCATGGGAACGCCACGCCTCGGTGCGCAGTCCGTCGATCCCTTGGCGTTGCCATCCCGGTGCGACGACCGAATCACCATCTTGAGCGCCTTCCACACGATGCGCCCCCTGCGCCATCGGCCATGGCCAAGAAGCCGAGCTGCCGACGAGCCGCCCGCTGGCGCGGTCGAATACCACCCAACAACGCGCTGTGCCATAGGGGTTGCGCCGGTAGATCCAGTCAAACCGCGAGCGCGATCGCTTGCGGCCAAAGGCGTCGTTGACCAAGTCGTAGATACGGTCAAACTCCGCCGGCACGGCCCGCCGGATGTCGAAGCGCGGATGCCTCGACTCCAGTTGTGCCGGAGCTTGAAGCCATTCTTCAAAGCGGTCAACGCGTGGAAAACGGAACGCCGCAGCCAGGGGAACCGCCGATTCTGTTCCGGGCTCAGCCACCGATCCCTGATCGCTGGAGGTCAACCCTGAGATCAGAATCATCGCTCGACTGGAAGCCGCGCGTCCTTCCATTGGATCATGCCGCCCTTCAGATTCCACACGTGCTCGAAGCCCAAACCGGTGAGGATCGCGGCGGCGGTGGCGCTTCGGACTCCGACCCGGCATATCGCGACGATGTCGCGGCCCTTCGCATGCGCGAGCTCGTCAGTCCGCTCCGGCAATTCCTTCAGCGGAATCAAGTACGCACCCGCGATATGACCCAGCTCTCCGCGATACTCGTCTTCCTCGCGAACGTCGATCAGCATCGGCGGATTGCCGCTCGCGATCCGATCGTGCAGCTCCGATGCGCTCAACTGACGCACTTGATTGAGTTGCGAGAGCGTCGGGAATTTCAGCGCGCCCGCATCGAGGTCGGATTGATTCGGTTGCAGCGCTTCCTGGATGCCCTCCGGCAGCGGCAGGCCGAGGTTGTCCATCAAGTTGATGTAGTCGTCGCGGGTCTTGCCGGCCAGCCGCGGGTTCGAGCGCTTCTCCTCGCCGATGCTGGACTGCGTATGCCCTCGATAATCGTGCGCGGGAAAAACCAGGACCTCGTCAGGCAGCGTGAACAGCTTGCGCATTATTGAATCGTACTGAATGCCCGCATCGCCGCCGGCGAAATCGGAACGCCCGGTGCCGTGGATGAACAAGACGTCGCCCGTGAAGACGCGATCCTTCGCGAGCAGGCTTATCGAATCCGGAGTGTGGCCCGGTGTGTGGAGGACGCGGAGTTCCCCGTCGCCTACTTTCAGTACCTGGCCGTCTTCGACATGGATACTGACGTGCGGAGCCGGCGCCAGACGATGCATCACGACCGGCGCACCGGCTAGTTCGCCCAACTCCATCGCGCCGCTGCGATGGTCAGCGTGAGTGTGCGTATCGATGATCGAATCCAGACGCCATCCGTGATACGCGAGGACCGCGAGGTAGCGCTCGACCTTGTCGCGCAAAGGATCAATGACGGCGGCCTTGCGGGTTGCTTCCGAGATCGCAAGGTAGGTTTTGCACTTGCCGTGATTGAGTTCGCGAAAGATCATATTGACCGTTCCTCGCACCGCAACGGAGACAAAGCGAGCCTGCGGCCGCTGGGGGCGGACGCAGGCTCTGCGCTCAGTTACTACTTCGGCTGCGGCACGATTCGCAGATAGGGCCGGGGCGCCTTCCATCCTTGCGGATAGATTTTCTTCGCTTCGTCGTCGGAAACCGATCCCGCGATGATCACGTCTTCACCCGGCTTCCAGTTGACCGGCGTCGCTACGCGATGCTTGGCCGTCAGTTGCAGGGAATCGATCACGCGCAGAACCTCGTCGAAATTGCGTCCCGTGGTCATCGGGTAGACGATCAGCAGCTTGATCTTCTTGTCCGGGCCGATCACGAAAACGTTGCGGACCGTCTGATTGTCAGCCGGCGTGCGCTTCGACGCGTCGCCCGAGGCGGCGGCGGGAAGCATCCCGTAGAGCTTCGCGACCTTCAGATCGGGATCGCCGATAATCGGGTAATTCGGCGCGAAACCCTGGGTCTCCTTGATGTCGTTCGCCCAGCGTGAGTGGTCGCCGACAGCGTCTACGCTGAGCCCGATAATCTTGGTGTTGCGCTTGTCGAATTCCGGCTGGAGGCGCGCCATGTAGCCGAGTTCGGTGGTGCATACGGGCGTGAAATCCTTGGGATGCGAAAACAGTACGCACCACGAATCGCCGATCCATTCGTGAAAGCGGATGGGACCCGCGGTCGTTTGCGCTTCGAAATCCGGCGCAGTATCGCCAATCGATAGACTCATTGGAGGACCTCCTGAGTTGACTTAAAACTTGACCCAAACACCACTTGGCGCAGCTGACCTGTAAGTCCATGCTGTGCCGGGCAGTTCGCCACAATTATGACTTGACCGCGATTCCCCGCCTTTAATCCCGATTGAGTCTGGCACCGACACCGGGCGGTTTGCAAACGCGAAGTCCGGAAATCGGGCTGAATTGCCTGTCACTGACTATTGCAGTCGCCGTCCTCGTGCAGCAGGCTGTCGCCGAGACTCTTGCCGGCGGCTTTTGTGGTCAGTGGCGATAGTCCGGGATCGCAGCTCAGCCAGCGCCGGCAGATCGTACTGCGGCAGCTTGTCTGTGATATCGAACCACGGCGCCTTGACCTCGATGAAGATGTGCTTGTCGGGCTTGATGCCGGGGTCATCATCAAGGAGGCCGGCGGGCACTTCGAACCATTCCGAATCCGGATCGGGGTCCGGCACCGGCGATCCGCAGCGCTTGCAGAACGAGACCTGATACGCGGGAGGCTCGCGCAGGATGGGCGCCTTGTAGCTGGAGATCAGATCGCGTCCCTCGATGAGCCTGAAGTCTTCCGTCCTCACGCCAACCCCCGACACGAATGCCGAACCCGAAGATTTGCGGCATCGCGAGCAGTGACACAGTTCGAATGGGCCCACCGGCCGTACAATCTCGAAGCGCACGCCGCCGCACAGGCAGCCTCCCTTGATCATGGAAATCCACCCCGTCGATCGGCGTTGGATCGATTCCGCCCGTTCGCCACTTTTCTCAACACCCTGCTATGCTGGCTTCATCGGCGCGCGACCGGATCGGATGCGCCGCTTTCCTCTACAAATAGCAATGGCTGAGACGGTCGTAAACGTTGTCGGTGCGGGGCTGGCTGGCAGCGAAGCCGCGTTCCAACTGGCCCGTCGCGGTATCCGGGTGCGGCTCAGCGAAATGCGCCCGGTTCGAGCCACCGAAGCGCACAAGACCGACCTGTTCGCTGAACTGGTATGCTCCAACTCGCTGCGCAACGACTCGCTCGAAACCGCGGTCGGGGTTTTGAAGGAAGAGATGCGCAGGCTGGGCTCGCTTACCATCGCCGCTGCGGATCGCACCCGGGTGCCGGCCGGCGCCGCGCTGGCGGTCGATCGCGACGAGTTTGCCCGCCTGATTTCCGACACCCTGATTGCGCATCCGATGGTCGAAGTCGTCCGCCGGGAGGTGACTGCGATCCCCGCGGGTCCGACCGTGCTGGCTACCGGCCCGCTGACCAGCGAAATGCTCGGCGCCGATCTGAACCGGCTGATCGGCACGCGCCATCTGTACTTCTACGACGCGATCGCTCCGATCATCAGCGCGGACTCAATCGACATGGGCGTCGCATTCAAGGCGTCGCGCTATGGCAAGGGCGGTGACGACTATATCAACTGCCCGATGGACCAGGCGCAATACGACGCCTTCGTGGACGCGGTGATTGCGGCGGAGAAGGTCCCGCTTCATCCTTTCGAGGCGCCGGTCTACTTCGAAGGGTGCATGCCGATTGAAGAAATGGCGCGGCGCGCC
>CAWHNS010000008.1:0-10565 GCA_963830715.1 uncultured delta proteobacterium | reverse complement strand
TGTCAGCGTTTAACGCTCCATTACGTATTGCTCCACATCGGAGATGATCGGCCGACTCGACCCGATTGATCGCCGGCCGTCTGGCGATTCGCTCGTTGGGTTCCGGCGAAACCGCTCCCAGCCGGCGCCGCAATCGGAACAGCCGGTACTTGAGCTTACAGCCCAGGGTCTCGACCGTACGGGCTGGCGCCTTCGCGAGCCGGTCTATGATCAAATCGCAGACCTGCGCGCTCACCGCCAGGCCGCAATGGCTGGATTGAACTTCCACCGTCTCGACGTTCGAGCCGCTCTCCAGGCAACTTCGCCAGTCCACGATCCCGTCGCTCTTGCTATAGACAATCGTCTCCGGAACCTTGGGTAATTTGCCGGGCAAGTTCAGGCCGCAAGGGGCGCACGGATCGCCGAGCGCCACGAGGCATCGACGATTCGCGAGGCCCAGTATCGCCGCGCCGAGGCGCAGCACATGATTGGAACTGCGGACCGGATCTTTCAGAGGCGAGCCGAGCAGGATCGCCCGCTCGACCAGCATCGGGAAACGCCGCGCCAGCTCGCGCGCATAGATTCCGCCCAGGCTGTGCCCGATTATGATGACCCTGGCATTGGCTCCGCGGCTCGCGTCGTGCAGCACGCGCTCGAGCCGGCCGATCGTTTTCACCGGACAGTCGGTATTGAACCAGATACCGGGAAAGAACACGCGGTAGCCGGCCATCCGCAGCCGCCGCGCGATCCCATAAAGCGAGGTATCGCCGGCCATGAAACCGGGAATCAGCAGGACCGGCTTGGAACCTCGATGCGGTTCTCGTTCGGCTCGCCTGCGCGCCGTGTCGCCGGCAAAGGCGATCAGCTCGCGTATCAGGCGCGTCTCGCTCAGCAGACCTGCGAGTCCCGGACCCATCGTGATGCTATCGGATGGCCCGAGCGCCGGCTCGCACCGAACGAGCCGGGAAAACTCCGCGAAGGTTTTCTGATCCCGGTGCTTGCGCCCCGCTCCGCACCGCCACCTCTCCTTCCCCACCCATCGACCCTGGCCCGACTATTATAGGTACGGGCCGAAGCTACTTATCTGATGATTGGCTACCTCATCGATGACAGACTCGGCAAAAGATTGACTATATTTCGCTCCGCCTATGCTGCCACAACTCTGCGCGCCGGAACCGGTTCGCTTTCATCCGTCAGCGCGGGTTTCGCTGTGCCCTTGTTGTACAAATCAAGCACGGCCTCGACCGTGGAATAGCGCGGCGTGTAGCCGAAGCGCGCCTTCAAGCGGCGATTTTCCACCGCGCGCCCGTAGCGGAGCATCAGCAGGTGATGGGGTTGAATGTCGGTCACGCCGACAGTCCTGAGCACGTCGAACACCAGGCCCACAAATGGCGAAGCTACCGGCAACTGAAGGCGGCCGCCCAACCTCAAGATACGGCTTAAGTAAATCACGCCATCGCCCACCACGTTATACAGTCCCGGCAGCGTCAAGAGCGCGGCGCGTTTCAACGCGCCCACCACGTCGGTCTCGTGGCAGAACTGCAAGCGCGGATCGAAACCCAAAATCGTCGGCACCAGCGGCATCGTCAGATAACGCGATATCGAATTGTTGACTCTGGGGCCTATGATGTCGCCGGTTCGCAGGCAAGTCAGGATCATGCTGCGTCCCGAGCGTGCGAGCTGATTCACCGTTGCCTCGATCTCGTGAAGGTCGCCGCCATAGCGGGTTTTAGCCGGCAGGCGCAGCTTCGTATCCTCGGTCAGGACCGCGGCATCGAGTGGGTCGGCGCCGTAGACATGCAACGCGCTCAGCAGCACGAACTTGCGCACGAACGGCAGCGCCTGCACGGCGGCGACCAGATTGATGGTGCCCATCACGTTGATCTCGTGCGCTTCACCGTCGCCGCTCGCCGCGTCGCGCGGGGAGCCCAGATGCAGCAGATGGACAACTGTGTCGGGCCTGATGCCCTCGATCAGGTGCTTCAAGCCGGGCGCGCGCAAATCCGCATTGATTACTTCAGCCCGCTTGAATGCGTATCGCGGTTCCCTGAAGTCCAGACCGGCGGCGTGCTCGACTCGCTCGTCCTCCTCCAGTTGGCGCAGGAGTTCGCTGCCGGCGAAATCCCCGATCCCGGTGACTAGAATCCGCTTTGATTCCAATTCGAACGACATGCGCTTAGCCTCCTGATTTCGCAAGCTGGAGGGCGTGCGCGCTCGGGCCAGACGAAAATTTAGAGGAAAAATACCAGCAGTACATCCGCCCCTCCGCTCGCCTCACCAGCCAATCCCACCTTCATAGGCCACCAACCCACACGTACTGCCGAATATCACTATCGCATTGGAATCGAGTTTACAATATCCCTCCGATAGGAAATGTGACTGATAGAAGCAGAGTTGTCGTGCAACCTCATTTCCGTCTTTAAGCTATTGCTTTAGGCTATTGCCGCCGCTGAGTGACATACCGACCGGATGTGCCAAGCGGAGATTCGCGGCCTTGATGATCAGGTCAGCGCGACGCCATACTCTGGACTGACTCGGAATTCGCGCTTAGGTTCCTGGACATGACAAGTCGAGGTTGTCGCGTGCTGATCGCCGGAGCAGGACCGGCCGGGCTGGCGACGGCGCTCTACCTGCTGCGCGACCATCCGGAGCTTGCCGGCCAGGTCGTCGCGCTGGAAAAGGCGCGCCATCCGCGTCCCAAGGTGTGCGCCGGCGGCCTCATCCCCAAGGCGATGCTCGCGATGGAAGAGCTCGGCCTCGAGCTTAACGTGCCTTCGGTCGAGGTGCGCTCGGGCCTGGCGCGGACCGCAGTCGGCGACATCGCACTGGGCGGAGGCGAAACGTTGTGTACGATCGTCAGGCGCGATCGCTTCGACGCGCGGCTGGCAGATGCGGCCCGCGAGCGCGGCCTCGAGATCGTCGAAGACTGCCGCGTGCTCGACGTCGAACAACCGTCCGGAGGCGTGCGCGTGCTGAGCGATCGCGGCGCTTTCGACGCGCAGGTCGTGGTCGGGGCGGACGGCTCGGGCAGCCGCGTGGCGGCGAAAATCTTCGGTCCGCGCAAGGCCTCAATCGGACGCGCCCTGATGGTCGATGTCGCGGTCGATAGCTGCGTTGCGCCCGAGTTCACGCGCGCGATGTATCGCTTCGATTTCAATTGCGTCAGTGCGGGAATCCGCGGCTACTCGTGGTCGTTTCCATGTCTGATCGATTCGCGGCCTGCATCTCAATGTCGGCATCTACGATCAATGCCCGCGGCTCGGGGTCGAACCGGGCGTGCCCAAGGCGCCGCTGCTCGACCAGTTGCGCGCCGCCTTCCCCGAGTTGGCGCTCGGCGGTGCCGGCGGAAATATCCAGTATCACGCGTTTCCGATCCGATGGCATGATCCGCGCGATCGGTTCGCATCGGATCGGGTGATCCTCGCGGGCGACGCGGCCGGATGCGACCCGCTGATGGGCGAAGGGATCTCGTGCGCATTCGAGCACGGCAAGCTGGCAGCCCGGTCGATCGCGAGCTTTCTGGCGGGCGACGCCGCCGCACTGGCCCGCTATGATCGCGAGCTCCATCGCGGCGCCGGCGGCCGCAAGCTCGGCAAGCTCGCCTTTGCCGCGCGCCGCTTCTACGGCCCGCATCATCGCCTGTTCTTCCGGCTCGCCGCGATGTCGCGCCGCGCGCAGGAAATCGGCGTCGACTGGTACAACGGCAGCCATCATACCGACGAAGTTGCGGTGCACCGGCTGATCGCCCGCTGGCTCAAGTCCGTTCTGTTGCCGGCCTCATTGCGTTAGTATCGGTCTCACGACGCGGAGTGTGATCGAGCGTGGCGAGACGACGCAAGCGCCGGCTGCGAAAACTGATCCTGTGGGCCGCCCTGGCGCTCCTGATCGCGGGCTTTATCGCCCGGCGTACCTACGCGCCGCGCGCGCTCTACTATTTGACGCATCGTGCGCCATCCGAGACGGGCTTTGGAGCCGCGGCCGGCTCGCCGAATACGGCCCCCTCCGAGAGCACCAATCAGACCGCCGAGGGCACCAATCAGAGCGCGCAAAGCCGGCCGGCGCCATCCAACCAGAACATCTCGGACGCGCCCACTTCACGATCTCAGGCGGGCCAAGCGCCTCCACCGCGCGAGAACCTGACCGACTCGGACCGCCAGGCGCTCGACCAGATTCTGCGCAGCAAATCCAAATAGAGTTCGTCCAAATAGAGTTGGCGATGGCGGCGGGAATTCGGGTAATCGACGACTTGGGCTTTCCGGTCGAGCTGAAGGCCGCGCCCCGGCGGATTGTCTCGCTGGTGCCGAGCTGGACTGAAACGCTATTCGCGCTGGGCTTGGGCGATCAGATCGTGGGAGTCACCAAGTTCTGCGTTGCGCCGGCTGAATCGGTGGCCTCGATTCCCAAAGTCGGCGGGACCAAGAATCCTGATCTACGGGCGCTGCTGAAACTCGAGCCCGATTTCGTGGTCGCCAACGCGGAGGAGAACCGGCGCGAGGACGTCGAGCGCCTCAAGGATCGCGCGATCCCGGTCTTCACTACCTATCCAAAGACGGTCGCCTCCGCCGCGGAATCGATTTTGAAACTCGCGCACGCCG
Source organism: uncultured delta proteobacterium (assembly GCA_963830715.1). Taxonomy (GTDB): domain Bacteria; phylum Desulfobacterota; class Binatia; order Binatales; family Binataceae; genus CAVVMA01. The sequence continues at coordinate 5,991 of CAWHNS010000008.1, read as the reverse complement.
TTCAGCGCGAGCGGCGCGCCGACGCGATCGTGCGCCGGATCGTGCGCGCGGTGAGCGAAATCGAAGCCGGCCTCGGCCCCTGGAGCAAGCTTCGCCTGCGGGTCTTTTGCCCGATATGGAAAAAGCCCTGGATGACTTTCAACGGCGATACCTACGCGCACGACGTGCTCAGGATGATGGGCTTCAACAACGTGTTCGCCTCGGCGGGTGACCGCTATCCACGCACCACGCTCGAAGAGGCGCTCGCGCGGCGGCCCGACCTGGTGCTGCTCCCGGACGAGCCGTACGAATTCGGCCCGCGCGACGTGCAGGAAATGAAGGCGATGCTTCCGTCCGGGCTCAGCCGGCGCGTGCTGCTGGTGAGCGGGCGCGACCTGCACTGGTACGGCGTGCACATGGTACGCGGGCTCAAAGCACTCGCCGCGCGCCTTTCGCGCGTGCGCGCCTCGCTGGTCTAGCGGCAAATTACGGTTTGCGCGGCGCTGCCAAACGATTTAAGAATCACCGGTCAGTCGTGAGCGCGAACGGCGTGGCCCGCCGGCGCGAAATCAGCAAGGAGAGAGTGAGATAAACATGTCGGCTGCCGCCCCGCTTACCGGTATCAAGGTGCTCGATCTGACCAAGCTCGCACCCGGCCCGTTTTGCACGATGATCCTCGGCGACCTCGGCGCCGAGGTGATCAAGATCGAAGAACCGGGACCGCCGACCGGCCGGCGCGCCCAGCAAGCCGGCAGCGCCGCCCCGCAGAATATAACCTCGGGCTTCAGTGGTTCACCGTTCAACGCCCTCAACCGCAACAAGAAATCGATCGGGATCAATCTGAAGAGCGGCCCCGGCAAGCAGATCTACCTTCGGCTCGCGCAGCGCGCCGACGTGGTCGTCGAGGAATACCGCCCCGGCGTCGCCCAGCGCCTCGGCATCGACTACGAGACGCTGTCGGTGCGAAACCCGCGCCTTATCTATTGCGCGATCACCGGTTACGGACAGGACGGTCCCTACCGCAACCTCGTCGGTCACGATCTCAACTATATCGGGACTGCCGGGATGCTCTCGATCCTCGGCCGCAAGGGCGAGCCGCCGACGATCCCGCACAATATCCTGGCCGACTACGCGGGCGGCGGGATGCATGGCGCGATCGGAATCCTGGCCGCGCTGGTCGCGCGCCAGCAGACCGGCCGCGGACAGTACGTGGACATCTCGATGATGGACGGGGCGCTGCTGCTGCTCGCGCAGAGTTTCTCGACCTTCTACGCCACCGGCCAGATGCCCAAGCGTGGCGAGACGATGCTCGACGGCGGGATACCCAACTACAATGTCTATCTGACCGCCGACAACAAGTACCTCACGATCGGCGCGCTCGAGCCCTGGTTCTTCGCCAACCTGTGCCGCGAGCTCGGCCGCGCGGACCTCATTCCGCACGAGTTCAATCCCGACAAGCGCGAGGAGATCCACAGCTTCTTTACGCAGACCTTCAAGACCAAAACGCGCGACGAATGGTTCGCGATTCTGTCGAAGAACGACATCTGCGCGGGCCGGATGCTGACCCTGGACGAGGTCGCCGCCGATCCGCAAGTATCCGCACGCCGGATGATCGTCGAGGTCGACTCGCCCGACGGCCGCAAGATCAAACAAGTCGGGATTTCCGTCAAGTTGTCGGATACGCCGGGCTCGATCCGCTCGCTGGCGCCTTCATTGGGCCAGAATACCAACGCGATTCTCGGCGAGCTGGGCTACAATCAGACGGATGTTGATCGCTGGCGAGAGGAGGGCGCGATCAAGTAGGCGATCGCGGCGCCCCCACATGACTGATCAGAAGCCCGAGCAGCAGACCATGTTCATGAAGGCCGGCTCGCGGCCGTCTGCGCGTGACGCGCGCCGAGGGGCCCTACCTCTTCACCGATGACGGCCACAAGATCCTCGACGCGGCCAGCGGCGCGGTCGTGGTCAATATCGGCCAGGGACGCGAGGAGATCGCGCAACTCGCCGCCGAAGAGATCCGCCAGCTCAACTACATCGTGCCGATCTGGGTTTCACCGGCGCGCGAGCGGCTGGTCGAGCGCTTGGCGCGATGGACTCCGCCGGGACTCAATCGCTTCTTCTTCACCAGCGGCGGCTCGGAATCGGTCGAGGCCGCGCTCAAGTTCGCGATCTATTATCACGCGCTCAAGGGCCGCCCGGAAAAGAAACGCATCATCTCGCGATGGTTCTCCTATCACGGCAACACCCTGGCCGCGTTGTCGGCCAGCGGCAATCGCGCGCGCCGCGCCGGCTTTGAGCACGCGCTGTTCGACTGGCCCAAGATTCCGCCCTCGTACTGTTACCGCTGTCCGTGGGGCAAGACTTATCCGGGATGCGATCTCGATTGCGCCACCGCGCTGGAAGCGGAAATCCAGCGCGCCGGCGCCGGCACGATCGCGGCCTTCATCGCGGAGCCGATGGTCGGCGCGAGCGGCGGCGTGATCCCGCCGGTCAAGGAGTACTGGCCGCGCCTGGCGGAGATCTGCCGCCGCAACGACATCCTGCTGATCGCCGACGAGGTGATGACCGGCTTCGGCCGCACCGGCAAGCGCTTTGCCGTGGAACATTGGGATGTAAAGCCCGACATTCTGGTGGGTGGCAAGGGCCTGACCGGCGGCTACCTGCCGATGGGCATGATCGCGGTCGATGAGCGCCTGGTCCAGGAATGCGAGGCGCGCAACGGCGACTTCATGTTCTACACCTACAGCGCCCATCCGCTCGGATGCGCGATCGCAGACCGCGTGCTGGCGATCATGGAGCGCGAAAAGCTGGTCGAGCACGCCGCCGAGATCGGCGCGCGGCTCGGCGGCCAGTTGCGCGAGGAATTATCGGGCCATCCGATGGTCGGTGATATCCGCGGCAGCGGTCTGTTCTGGGGCATCGAGCTGGTGCGCGATCGCGCCGCGCGGATACCCTACCCGGTTGACGCGCACGTAACCGGCCGCGTGCTCGGCGCGGCGGTGCGGCGCGGCTTGTTCTTCTACCCGGCGACCGGGATGGCGGGCGAGTCCGGCGGCGACGCGATCATGATCGCGCCACCATTCGTGATCGGCAACCCCGAAGTGGACTTCATAGTCCACACGCTACGCGCCGCCCTCGACGACATCGCCCCGAGTCTGTAGACCGGTTCCACTTTGTTTTGATTCGAACGAGAACGCACGTGTTCTTTCGGGCAGCGCGTCGCGCTCCGTCAAACTTACCCTTGACTTCCGATATGGTCGTTGCCAACCAGCACTTGTGTCTTTTCAACCCCGCTGGCCGCATCGGCGGATGACACGGGTGTCATCACGACCAGACTGCCGCGCTCCTTGGGACTTGTATTCGCAGGTTGCGGGGCGGACTGATCGGAGTTGTGGCGGGTCGCGAATTTTGCCCGCAACTCTTCGAGACTTGGCGAAACCGCGTCGGACAGTGGCTTGACCATGGCATCGCTGGCGACTCGTTTAGCTACCATTCGCCACTTGGGCATCGTCTTTTTTAAGACTGCCGCTGCGGACAGCTTTTTCTTCGTGGGCTTTCTGCTCTTTGCCGAGGGAGCCGCTTCGGCGTGCAATTTCTTTGTCGGCATAAGGTTCTGCTCCTTTGGGTAGACTACCAGCCGAGACCCAAGCACGTATATTGGCGAAGAATCTTGAGTTCGATGGCTCGACTAATCAAGGCATCCTGCCCGTGAGGTATGTTCTTGAGATACTCCACTTTGGCTTCAAACAGCGCCTTGGCTGGCTGATGATTTTCACTGTAGCTGTTCCAGAACGCCGAGTGAAGCGGTCCTCCGAAATACGCGTACGGACTCTTGGTGGGAGAATAGTGCGAACCGGTACAACCAACGAACGCCATCGCGCCGGCCTGCAGAAAACTCAGAGCGATGGACGCTTCCACGGGACGCGGCGCCAGCGGCTGTCCGTCATGGTATTGGCTGGCGATCTGCTGGACGGTCAACGCTCCCCAACAGCAACCGGTGAAGATCACGCCTGGGCAGTTGTCAGCCAAGTTGCTTAAATTGAAGGCTTCCGGAAATTCTCCGTTGGCCTCACCCCAAAACTGGGTTCCATTCCTGTAATCCCCATGCAACATAAAGTATAATGCTGAGCCTGAAGCAGCCCTCGGTCCGACACTTGCCGGCGTCGCGGGTCCAGCGACCAGTAACGGATCTGCTCCCTTAAGCAGCTGATACACGGAAGCCGCGAAAGGTCGTGCAGAGTTGCGCTCTCCGAAACGCTTCGGCGCAGTCTGAACACTCGCTCGCAGAGCCGTACACACGAGCTGGGAAGATCTTGCATCCGGGATTCGAGAAATCGGAAACTCGGGTACGCTATCTCCATCAATGTCGCCGTACGTCACATCGCTCCACACGATGAAGTCATCTCCGTCACTGCCGGTCTCTGAGCCCAATGCCCTTCGCAGATCGGGGTCGAGAACGTCGAGCCGTTCGGCCGGCAGCACGTCATAGCCGCCGAGCAGTACTACTCCTTGATATTTTCCCGTTGCGAGTTGCTTTTGAACTTCCATCGCAGGATTTGCAGGATTTTGCACCTCGAGGACCATCTGACCACCCTGTCGGATAGTATCGAGAGCCTGCTTTGCTTCCTGCTGTCCGATGTTCTCGATTAGCTTTGCTGTGTTGGTCACGAACAACAGGGGAGGTAGTGGGCGTCCGGAAGCGAGACCCCCATCATCCTTCGGGCTCGGGGCCGACCTATCAGTAGGCTGCGGCTGGGGCCGGGGGGGTCGAAGTCTGGGAACGGGGGCGGCGGACGAAACCGGTTGCGCCGGGACTGGAACTTTCAGCGATATTGTCAGGCTCGCATTGCCAATTCTGGCGGTAGCGTTCACCTCGCCCGCGTCAGCCGGAGTAGCCATCACTGCTTGCCGCCCTGGATCATAAACTTCAAGCGAGTCGTCGTCCCCAGCCCCGCGCCGTATAGGCGTGCCGGTGTTAGGTGTGGAGTCATTCAATTGTCCACGCGAAGGAACGAGAGTTGGGCGCGGTCCGGGAAAGGTGACGGTGACAAGCCCATTGCGATCGGTGCGGGCCCACTCGAGGTGGTCTCGGTTCTCGTCGAGCAATTTCAAAACGTCAGGATTGGGGTGACTTGAGTCGCTGGTCCCGTTGGAGCTGGCAAACGCCGGGGTGGCTTTCAATTGACCAAGTACTGTCTCATCGAATCCGTTGTAACTCCCATGATGTGCGAGCTTCACGAAATCGTATGGACCGGCATCAGCAATCTTCTGGAGCAGTTGCGCCATCAAGTCGTCGAGGCCCGAAACTTCTGAAACGGCAAGCTGCATGTCTCCGGTCAACAATACTTTGTAACCACCGACTTGCAGTTTGAGCACGATGCTTTGATTGTTCTTTGCCGCACCCAGGCCAACGCGATCCTGCGCATCGTCTCCGGCCGCAAGACTCTTTCGCATGATGCTGCGATAGATCGCAGCCTCACCCGCGAGGTCCACCGCATCCGCGACGCCTTGGAGTTGGTCAGCCGTCTTTCGGGCGGCGGCGCTTAGAAACTTGGCGCAGAGCTGCAATTGTTCTTGGGTCGGACCGAGGATTTCCAGTCCGAGCTCACCAAAGGCGGCGACCAAATCGTCGGTCTTGTCCCGGCCGTAGCGCACCAGCTTGCCGTTTGCCTCCAGAGATTGCAGCATCGTGGTGTAGCGGGACTGCAAGTTCGCAGCGTCCTGCAGGAACTGCTGGAGGTCTTGATCGTCGATCGAATCGGCGCGCTTTTCCTCCATCAAAGCCGCAGTTAATCGACGGGCTGGATGAGTGCTGTCGTCACCGCCACCCTCGGTCAAAGAGGGGAACCCGAGACGCTCGTCAACCACCAGCGCCCACTCTACTTGGAGGTCGTGAGCAACCAAGTCAGGCAAGCAACCGATGTGATCCATATGACAATGCGTCGCTACCAGCAGATCGATGTGAAATGGCGGCTGATGGCCGAGGATTTCCTCAAGTTGTGCTGGAATCGA
>CAWHNS010000007.1:0-340394 GCA_963830715.1 uncultured delta proteobacterium | reverse complement strand
TCCGCACAAGAACAGCAGATATCTAATCCGTTGTTTGTAAGTCCGGCGAATCTGGCTCATCTTTTGTGCCTCTTCTTTGCGTCGTTTGTTGACGTTGGTGTAATCGCCTGCGGACTTTGCTTCTATGCAGACCGGAGCTCGGCGCCGACCGGCGCCCTTGCGCCTGATCGCGACGTCAACTGGAACATTGGTACGTTCTCACCCCCTTTGACGTTGACCACGGAAAGGTTTAAGCGGAAAGCGTACGACGCGGGCGGCATGCCTTCAAACTTGATGCCGCTGCCAGCCGCCACTGGGTTATAGCCACGTCTTTTGAGCCAGTCGCCAATCAACTTTAGCTGACGTTCTTCCTGTGCGTTGGCGCTTTTGTTGGAGTTGACAGTCATGCAGGAAATGCGAGATAATCCGGCGAGAGCCGGGAATGGGCAAGCTCATCAAAGTATTAGCGCGCCTGTAAGTGCGCGCAGGATAATTCAGCTAAATCATCCGGTGGAAGTTATGCGTTTTACATTGCTCTACGATGGGCCTCTGCCCGCACAGACCAACCACGACTCCCGAATCGAGTACAAACAGCGTATGCGCCGCGAGTTTCATCGTCAGCTTGTAGACGTATGGCAATCAAAGCCAGTGCTCGCGCGCTACTATGACGAATTTCTGAAGTTGTCTCCGCAGGAACGCGCAGCAACCTTCCAGACACCACGTCCAGAAAACATCATGGTTCAGTCAGCAATCGGGGCTTTCAACTTTGTCCCGCTCGTGTTCGCTCGGCTCTGGCTTGTGTGCGAACTAGATATCCTGTTCTTGAGAACCGAACCGCCTGGTTCCCTGTTTACAACCAATAAGGCGGGCGATTTGGACAATCGACTGAAAGTCCTGTTCGACGCGCTACGCATTCCCCAAGCGGCCAGCGAACTGCCGAGTGGTGCCAGCCCCGCGAGTGGCGAAGACCCGATGCTCTGCCTGTTAGAGAACGATAATTTGATTACTGCCGTTAGGCTGGAATCTGAGAGGCTCTACGGTGCCGAGGCTCAACCAGAACGAGTCAGGCTTGTGCTCAAGGTCACTGTTAAAGCCCAACAGTTTGCTTGGAGCACCATTGACATTGCCAACGACTAGCGCTTCGCGGGCTGGTTAACGACCTTCTCCAAAAGCCGGTCGAATTTCTTCAGATCGATATGCCGGATCGACTCGCGCAACTTCTCGTCTTCGGCGCGAGTCTTTTCCGTGATCGGCTTTCGCTTTTTGAGGGCGCGGCGCACGGTGATACTTTAGCGAGGCGACCGCGCCAGCGCCACTATTGGCTGCACGTCGTAATCAGGTCACCGAACACATCCTCGTTGTCACGGTTATTGTGGCGGAACGAAAACTCGTTCAAATACAGCGGCAGGTAGTCTTTGGAGACGTGGTGGAAACTCCCCATCACGCCACGTTTTAAAAGGGACCAGAACGATTCGATATTGTTGGTATGGACTTCGCCGCGCACGTATTCTCCGCGTCCGTGTCGCACGGTTTTGTGGGTCATCCGCCGGTCAACGTAGTTGTAGGCGGGATTCTCATCGGTCGCGAGCAGCGAGACCTTTTCGCTCACGGCAGATCGAACGAATCCGCTCAGGGTCGCGGCGTCCATGCTCCCGATGACTTGCGCCACGACATTGCCTTTCCGCTCAATCGCGCCGATGACGCCGGTTTTGCCGTAACCGTAAGCTTCGCCAGTCTTGCCCAACAACTCCGGCGCGCGCTCGCCCATCGCGACGCGAACTTGGGCTGATTTCTTTCCCCAATGCCGGTTGCGATCCTGACCGCCGACGTAGCTTTCATCGACTTCCACCACGCCGGTGAGCGGGAACGCATCACCCTTCATCGCGGCGCGCCAGCGGTGACAGATGTACCGACAGGTCCGCCAGTCTGTGCCGGAGTCCTCGCCGAAGATAACCCGCCGGACCTGTAGCGAGCTAAGACCCTTTTTCGCAGTCAGCATCAAGTAGCCGATCCGAAACCAGAGAGTCAACGGAATCTTGCTATCCGAGAAGATCGTCTTTGTGGTGACGCTGAAGCGATAGCCCTTGCGGCCGCCGCATTCGACGTTACAGCAGGTCCAGTGAAACGGTTTCTTGACCTTGTAAACGCGCTCGCCCAGCGCGTGATTGCAGCGAGGGCATCGCACGCCGTCTGGCCAGCGCTTTTCAAGTAAATACTGCTTGCACGCTTCATCGGTCGGAAACCGCTTCTCGAATAGGGCTAGTGTCTGCATGTCCGTACATTAGCGCAATCTGCGCTGACTGTCAATACCAACACAATCGCCTGTGCGTTACGAATAATTGGATCGGCGGTCGCCCCGCAGAGTCGATCGGCGATCACGGTTGCTGCCCGTTGAAGCTCATCGAAGGTCGGTTCGGACCTTCGCTCCAGCCACGGGCAGAGATCATGATCGGCCAAACGCTCGATCACACCGCCCAACTTTCCAAGCTCCGCGTCCAGGTTCGCGATCGTCATACGCGCCGGCAACTTGCGCTCCTTATCGAGCCGGTTGACCAATGTGCGCGATACCGCTGAGAGTCCCGAAAGCCGATCCCTCGCGAGCGGCGGGCACGTTGACATTCGCAGCACCCGGAGCGCACCCGGGTTTGCCCGCACAATTTGGGGCCCCACGTTTCGGAGGCTGTCGGTCGCCTTGAGGGTCGCCTCGACCTCACGCGCGGTTTCTGCCCGGCTATCCCGGTACGCCTTCGGGGCGAACCTCAGAAACCATTCGTTATAGGCATCGACCGATCGCGCAATGTCGGCCTTCCAGCGCTCGGGTTTGTCGAGGTTTACGCCCATCCGGCTATGGCGTACACGACCCGCCGATGCCGCCGCAAGGAGCATCGTGCGTCTTTCGACGGGCCGGCGCGGGCCTTCAGCTGCGCTCTCTGCGAAGCTGAGCATGCTATTTTGTTGCGATCGCGAGTCAACGGGAATCGGTTGTTCAATGACGCCTTATCGGAGGTCTTACCGCGCGCGCACGCGCTGCCTCGCGGCAGCGGTTGTCTCATTGCTGCTGCTGGGATGCGTCCGTGATCTCAGTGGACCGAGCGTTACGATTACCGGCCCTGGCGGTGCCGAACTCACTGCGGTACGCGTCGAGATTGCCGATACCCCCTCTAAACGCGAAGTCGGCCTGATGTATCGCAAGCATCTCGACGAAGACGCCGGAATGCTGTTCATCTTTCCCGAATCGGGCCATCTGTCATTCTGGATGAAAAACACGGTGATTCCGCTCGACATGATTTTCGCCGACAGCGATGCGCGCGTCGTCGGCATCGTCGCCGACGCGGAGCCGTTCACGGAAACGCCCAGAGGAGTCGATGGCTCGGCGCAGTACGTACTCGAGGTGAACGCGGGATTCTGCGCGCGCCATCACGTCGCCGCCGGCGACCGGTTCGAGTTCGCCGGCTTCACGCCGCGCACGGTCCAGTGAATTGTGTCCGGAGCGCTCGCCTCTTGCGTGCGCCCCGCCAATAACCCTTATGGCCGCCATCCGCGGGTGGCTTTCACGCCCGCTGCGCATGCGATAATTGTCTCTTGTCATCGCGCCGCCGGTCTGAATGCGTTCGTGCCGCCAGACTGTGGCCCTCCATGGCGGACAGGGATCGGCACGTCGAGCAGGTCGAGAACCGTGGGAGCCACGTCCTTGGCGCTGGCGCCGGCGGTTTCGCCCAGTTGCGCACTCGGGCTGCGCAAGATCAGAAAACCTTCCGCCGCGTGGCCCCCGGTTCGGAGGTCGTTGTGCGCGCCCACGACGGTTCCATAACCGGGGGAGTAGAGTTCCTCAATAGGAGCCTCCCGGCTCCACAAAGCCGTCAAGTCGGGCAATACGTCCAGGTAGGGTCCTCGATACATGTCGTGAATCCTGGAAACCTTCTCGACCGCTGGCCTGCCCGTGGCGGGATTTACCAATTCCATGAGCCGAGTCACGAGCCAGTTGTGTAGTTCGTCGTACTCGCGGCCCGGCGCAACGAGTCCCTTCGGATCACGCCCCTTGACGTTCAGCCGGATCGCGCTGTTGAGGTCGTTGTTGGGGACGTAGAATGCCCGCCAGTCGGCCGGTAACCTCTCCGCGCCCATCACCCGACAGACGATCGCATTTTCGATCTTCGACGGCAGCACCTTCTTCACTGCGTACTGCCATTGGATGGGAACCGTGTCTTTCACCCTGCGGAGCCAACTTTTCTTCCAGACCACGCGGCGTTCGTGGGCCGGGTCCGGCTCTACGTTTTGGGCCTGTGCCATGCCCCACATTTTGAGCAGTATCGGCAGCAGGTCGCGGCCGTGGTACTGCGCGCGCATCCCGTGCCCCGAAAATACGACAACATGCGTATCTTCGCCGGCCGCTTCGACAAGCTGCCCGATGCCTCTATCTACCTCCCGGTAGATCTCGCGCATCGAATCCCGAAGGCCCTGACGGTCCTCAGGATCGTAGCCCGGATGGCCGGGGTCCTGGAGGTGCCAGAACTGATGCCCCGAACAGTGCGTTTCCGCATAAGCGCCGAAGAAAAGATCCCAGTCGCCCGACGTCATCAAGCCGAGCAAGAGCTCCGTGCGCAAGCGTGCTCCCTCGATCAGATGTTCCCGCAGCTTGCGGTACTCCTCCGGGGACAAGCCGTGCTCGTCACAACTGTGCAGGGGATACTGCCCATGGCGCTCGATCAGGCGATTCATCAACTCCGGGGGATGCGAAGCGGTCTTGCAACGCATAGCGTGCGCGCCCCAACTCACGACTTGGATGCCGTTCACAGGGGGTCCCAGATCCGTTTTGGGAACGTCCACAACCGCGCAATACCGCCCAGCTTCCGACGCCGTCCTCCAAAACTGCTCGACGTGACATGGCGCGTCATCGACCAGCTCCAGAGACATCGACCCGTGCTTCGGCTGAATGTAGTAGTACTTGCCAGTTTGGGCCGAGTTGGAGCTGGTGTAGATGGAGGGCCAGACTTCGTCGGGAAATTCCGCCGCGGGCGAGCACAGCCGCGTCAACCCACCCTCGTCGGCGAGCCGCCGCAGGTGGGGCAGATCGCCTTCCGCGGCCCATTTTTCCACACACGAAATCTCAGCCGCATCGAGACCGATCAGCAGAACTTTGGGCCGGGTTCTCATCGCGATAGTGTCCTCGAAGTCTCGACTCCAATCCTGGCAGCGGGTCATGCCGCGCGTTTACCGCGAGGCCTGATTTCCGGTGAGCCATCGAGTCGAAACCGCCCACCCATTTGCCCTTCCGGGCCGAAATAGTCACGTCATATGCGCAGTCAACACTTTGACAAAATGTTCTGATTGGCACTACCCGCCGCCACCTGTTGCGGCCCTCTTCCTCGCACGCTCAAGTCCAGCCAATCTGAACAGTGCCGCCTGACCTGTGGGAACGCGCGGGTGCATCAAACGCTTCGCGTCAGCCCGGCGATGGAAGCGAAGGTCTCGGATCATCTCTGAACAATCGAGGAAATCGCAGCGTTTGCGGATTGAAGCGCGACCGGCTTGGGGCCCGATTGCGCCCCAAGATCGTGGAGCTTAAAATAATTCTGTGCATGAATATCAACAGGACGAGCGGGACGTAGAAGCCACGTTTCTTTTCGCGATGCCCTCCATCTGGACGGGAATCGCACGGCTCTGGGATCTGTTCGGGCAGTTTGATTCATACAACATAAGCCGGACACCCGAAGAGGCCGACGCAGAGACCCTGTATTGCGACTGGCGCATTGTCGGTCAACATTTGAGGGACGCGACGGACGCTTTCGACCGCAGCAATTCGCCACAAGGCGAGCTTTTCAAAGCACGCACAGCTTCACGATAACTCCCGCATGGCTGTTGACCCCGATGAAGTCTTGCGGCCCGCCGCGCAAGCAACGCCATCGCCGACTCAATCTGTCCAAGCTTCATTCAGCGCTAAACTAACGATCGGGCCACTTCCGCCGCCCGAAGTTCTCAAAGAGTACAATCAGGTTTTTCCTGGCTGCGCTGAGCGAATTGTCAGCATGGCGGAAGAACAGATGCACCACAGGCAGGAACTTGAAGCCAAGGTAGTTAACTCCAACGCCAGCAACGAACGCCGGGGTCAATACTTTGGATTCATTCTCAGCGCGATCGCGCTAGTCGGCGGATTGGGTCTGCTTTTTCTCGGACAAAGCGTTGTGGGATTTTCCGTCATCGTTGGCGATGTCGGGGCGCTTGCAGCCACCACGATTTACTTGCGAAACAAGCAGCAACAGGAACGTCAGCGAAAGGTTGGTCCCTTTCCAACTCAGGCCCCCAATCCGGGCTCCGGCGGTCAGAACAAGAAGAGCAAAAAACATCGCCGGTAAAACGGCGAATTTGGATCGCCCGCTTCAAACTTGACCACTACCGCTAGCTCGGGACACCCCAGCCGCTGCGGGTGGCTTTCACGCCCGCTGCGCATGCGATAATTGTCTCTTGTCATCGCGCCGCCGGTTTGTATGATGCGGCTTGGCGCGGTTTCTTGATGCATGGGGCTTAAGGAAAATCTGGAGCGAATCCGCGAGCTTTCGCGGCAAGCGGAACTCGCCGGCGGCGAGGAGCGCCTCAAGCGCCAGCGCGAGTCCGGCCGCATGACCGCGCGCGAGCGGATCGAATTCCTGCTCGACCCCGGCACCTTTGTCGAACTCGACAAGTTCAAGACCCATCGCTGCACCGACTTCGGGATGGATCAGCGGAAGATCCCCGGCGACGGCGTCGTCACCGGATACGGCGCGATCGAGGGCCGCCAGGTCTGCATCTTCTCGCAGGATTTCACCGTGATCGGCGGCAGCCTTTCCGGCGCCTACGCGGAGAAGGTCGTGAAGGTGATGGACCTCGCGATGAAGACCGGCTGCCCGATGATCGGGCTCAACGACGGCGGCGGCGCCCGTATCCAGGAGGGCGTGGTGTCGCTGGCCGGCTATGCCGACATCTTCCTGCGCAACGTGCTGTCGTCGGGCGTCGTGCCGCAGATTTCCGCGATCATGGGGCCGTCCGCGGGCGGCGGAGTCTATTCGCCCGCGATGACCGATTTCATCGTGATGGTGCGCGATACGTCGTACATGTTCATCACCGGACCCGACGTGGTGAAGACGGCCACTCACGAGGAAGTGACGATGCAGGAGTTGGGCGGCGCCGACACCCACGCCATCCGATCCGGCGTCTGCCATCTCGAAGCGACCAACGACGAAGACGCCTTGCTGATGATCCGCGAGTTGCTTTCCTATGTGCCGTCGAACAACGCCGACGACCCGCCGTTTCGCGCCGAGAGCGGAGACGATTCCGCCCGCCGCGACGAGGCGCTCGATTCGATAGTGCCCGAGAACCCCACCAAGCCCTACGACATGCGCGAGATTATTCTGCGCGTAGTCGACGGCGGGCACTTCTTCGAAATCCAGAAGGATTTCGCGCCCAACATCATCATCGGCTTCGCGCGCTTGGGCGGCTATTCCACCGGGATCGTCGGCAACCAGCCCGCGCATCTCGCCGGATGCCTCGATATCGACGCGTCGGTCAAGGCCGCGCGCTTCGTTCGCTTCTGTGACTGTTTCAACATCCCGCTGGTGACCTTCGTTGACGTGCCCGGGTTTCTGCCCGGCACCGCGCAGGAGTATGGCGGAATCATCCGGCACGGCGCGAAGCTGCTGTATGCGTTCTGCGAGGCCACCGTGCCCAAGGTCACGGTGATCACGCGCAAGGCCTACGGCGGCGCTTATGACGTAATGTCCTCCAAGCATATCCGCGGCGACTTCAACTTCGCCTATCCTACCGCCGAGATCGCCGTGATGGCTCCCAGCCGGCCGTCAACATCGTATTCCGCGGCGAGATCGATCGCGCCAACGACGCCGCCGCCGAACGCGAGCGGCTGGTCGCCGACTACCGCCGCACGTTCGCCAATCCGTTCAAGGCCGCGGAGCTCGGCTACGTGGACGAGGTCATCGTACCGCGCGATACGCGCCCGAGACTGATAGGATCGCTGAAGGCGCTCGAGAACAAGCGCGATCGCAACCCGCCCCGCAAGCACGGCAACATCCCGTTGTGATTGCGCGCAGACCGCCAAAGGCCCCCATTCCGGAAGCGCAGATGTTCAAGCGGATCCTGATCGCCAATCGCGGCGAGATCGCGGTGCGTGTAATCCGGGCGTGCCGCGAGCTCGGTATCGAGTCGGTAGCGATTTTCTCCGACGCGGACCGCACCGCCCTGCATGTGCGCGAGGCCGACTTCGCAGTGCCGGTCGGACCTCCGCCGGCTGCCCAGAGCTATCTCGTTACTGATCGGATCATCGAGGCGGCGAGATCGACCGGCGCCGAAGCGGTCCATCCGGGCTACGGATTCTTCTCCGAAAACGCCGGCTTCGCCCGCGCGGTCGAACGCGCTGGCCTGGTCTTTATCGGGCCGCCGCCCGACGCGATCGAGAAGATGGGCGACAAGGTCGAAGCGCGCAAACTGATGGCGGCGGCGGGCGTGCCGGTCGTCCCCGGCTCGCCCGGAACCCTCGAGACCGAGGATCAGGTGCGCGCCCTCGCCAAACAGATCGGCTATCCGATCATGGTCAAGGCCGCGGCGGGCGGCGGCGGAAAAGGGCTGCGGCTGGTACAGAGCGAGGCGGAACTTCCCTCGGTAGTGCGCGCGGTCGGCAGCGAGGCCAAGTCGTCATTCGGCGATGGCCGGTTCTATGTCGAAAAGTTCATCGATCACCCGCGCCATATCGAATTGCAGGTCTTCGCCGACCGGCATGGCTCGACCGTCCATCTGTTCGAGCGCGAATGTTCCATCCAGCGCCGCCACCAGAAGGTAGTCGAGGAGTCGCCCTCGCCGTTCATCACTGCCGAGATGCGCCGCAAGATGGGCGAAGTCGCGATCAAGGCCGCGAAGGCCGTGAACTACACCAACGCCGGCACGATCGAGTTCCTGGTTGACGCCAATCGCAATTTCTACTTCCTCGAGATGAACACCCGCATCCAGGTCGAGCATCCGGTGACCGAGCTCGTCACAGGCATCGACCTGGTCAAGACCCAGATCCAGGTCGCGGCCGGAGCGCCGCTGCCGTTCAACCAGCGCGACCTCGCGCAGAACGGATGGGCGATCGAGTGCCGCATCTATGCGGAGGATCCGGCCAACGGCTTCGCGCCGGCGCCGGGGCGCATCACGGCGCTGAGATTCCCCGACGGCCCCGGCGTGCGCAACGACGCCGGCGTGTACGAGGGCGCCGAGGTGCCGGTGTTCTACGATCCGATCATCTCGAAACTCGCCGCATGGGGGCGCGATCGCAAGGAAGCGATCGATCGGATGCGCCGGGCTCTCGGCGAGTTCATGGTGGCGGGCGATCTGACCACCAATCTCGACTTCCATCGCTGGATCATGAACCATCCGCGCTTCCTCTCCGGCGATTTCGACACCGACTTTATCCGCCAGGAGTTCAACCCGAGCGCGAACTCGCACGCGATCGATACTAGCCGCCTCGCAGCGATTCTGGCCGCGGCGGTTGCCGCGCATCGCGGCAACAACCATCGCGGGACTCCCGCGACATCGCCGGCTTCGCGCGGCGCTGCGTGGAAGATGCTCGGCCGCCTCGACCTGTTGAGGCGCTGAGGGCCGGCGCGTTTGCGATGAAGTACGCCGCCACGCTCGAGGGCGCCGAGCATGAGCTGGAAGTCGAGGAGTTGGAGGGCGGTCGCTATTTGATTCAACTCGGCGAGCAGAAGTTCGAAGTCGATCTCCGCAAAGTCGGCGCGGCGTCATTTTCCGTTATCGTCGGCGGCCGCTCGTTCGACTTCGAGGTGCACCAGGACGGCGACGATTCGCTGGTCGTCTCGCGCGAGGGATCGACGCGAGTGAGCCTGGTCGATCGCGCCGGTCGCGCGGCCTCGCGCAGCCGCAAGGCTCGCGAAGTGACCGGTAAAGCTCAGCTCAAGGCGATGATGCCGGGCCGGGTGGTGAGAGTGCTGGTCGCGGCCGGCGATCAGGTTGAGGCCGGACAGGGCGTCTTGATCATCGAAGCGATGAAGATGGAGAACGAACTGAAGGCGCCCAAGGCGGGCAAAGTGGTCGAGGTGAAAGTGGCGGCGGGCCAGACCGTCGAAAAAGGAGATCTGCTGCTGGTTATAGAATAGAGCGAGGCTACCTGAGATGTCCGAAAATCGAAACAACATCGAGGACGCGCGCAAGCGATGGGAGCAGCGCAAGCTCGATCCCGCGCTAAAACGCGGCGGCGAGCGCCGCGATCGCTTCGTCACCAGTTCCGGAATCGAGGTCAAGCGCCTCTACGATCCGGGCGACGAGGCGCTCGACTACCTGAACGATGTCGGCTTTCCCGGCGAGTTCCCGTTCACGCGCGGCGTCCAGCCCACGATGTATCGCGGGCGGCTGTGGACGATGCGCCAGTATGCGGGCTTCGGCACTGCCGAGGAATCCAACCGGCGCTATCGTTACCTGTTCGACCAGGGCCAGACCGGGCTGTCGGTCGCCTTCGATCTGCCGACCCAGATGGGCCGCGACTCGGACCATCCGCTGGCGCAGGGCGAAGTCGGCCGGGTGGGCGTGTCGATCTGCTCGCTCGCGGACATGGAGACCCTGCTCGACGGTTTGCCGCTCGACAAGATCTCCACCTCGATGACGATCAATGCCACCGCGTCGATCCTGCTGGCGCTCTATCTGGTCGTCGCGGAGAAGCGCGGCGTGCCGTGGAGCAAGCTCAACGGGACGATCCAGAACGACGTGCTCAAGGAATACGTGGCGCGCGGCACCTATATCTATCCGCCGCGCGGCTCGATGCGCATCATCACGGATATTTTCGGCTTCGCGACGCGCGAAGTCCCCAACTGGAATACGATCTCGATCTCCGGCTACCACATTCGCGAGGCGGGCTCGACCGCCGCGCAGGAGCTCGCCTTCACGATCGCCGACGGTATCGCCTACGTGGAGGCCGCGATCAAAGCCGGGCTGGAGCTCGACGGGTTCGCCAGCCGGCTGTCGTTCTTCTTCAACGTCCACAACAATTTCTTCGAGGAGATCGCCAAATTCCGCGCGGCGCGCAGGATGTGGGCGCGGCTCATGAAGAAACGCTTCGGCGCCAAGGACGAACGCTCCATGATGATGCGGTTCCACGCGCAGACCGCCGGCTCCACGCTCACCGCGCAGCAGGTCGATAACAATGTCGTGCGCGTGACCTTGCAGGCGCTGGCCGCGGTGCTCGGCGGCGCGCAGTCATTGCACACCAACTCGAAGGACGAGGCGTTGGCGCTGCCCAGCGAGGCCTCCGCGCTGCTCGCGCTGCGCACCCAGCAGGTGATCGCGCACGAGTCCGACGTGGCCGACACCATCGATCCGCTCGGCGGCTCGTATTACGTCGAGACCCTGACCTGCGAGATCGAGCGCAAGGCGCTGGAATACCTGTCGCGCATCGACGATCTGGGCGGCGCTGTCGCGGCGATCGAGCGCGGCTACATGCAGCGCGAGATCCAGAACGCGGCCTTCATCTATCAGCGCGAAATCGAGGCCGGGCAGCGGATAATCGTCGGCGTCAACCAGTTCACCGCCAGTGAAGAGCCCCGCAGGACATCCTGCGGGTCAATCCGGAAATCGAGGCCCGGCAGAAGCAGCGGCTCGCCCGCCTGCGCGCCGAACGCTCCGCCGCCGATACGCGCGCGGCGCTGGCGCGCGTCGAGAACGCGGCGAGAGACGGGAGCAACCTGATGCCGCGCATCGTCGATGCGGTCCGCGTCCACGCGACGCTCGGCGAGATCGCCGACGCGATGCGCCGCGTGTTCGGCGAGTATCACCCGTCGGTCGAAGTCTGACCAGGCACCCGCCAACCTGATCGAACGGAGCTGCGCGACTAGGATCGAGCCTATGGCCATGGGCTTGAACAAGAGTAACGTATGCGTTACCATAGGCCGTGGTCGAGATCCATGAATATGTCGACAGCACTGGCCGCAGTCCTTACGCCGCGTGGTTCGAGAGCTTGGACGCGCGAGCCGCAGCGAAAGTGGCGACGGCGGTCACTCGGATCTCGCTCGGCAATTTCTCGAACGTCGAGGGCGTGGGCTCCGGGGTGTTCGAATACAAGCTGGACTTCGGCCCGGGCTATCGCATTTATTTCGGTAAGGACGGCCCGCGTATTGTGATCCTGCTCGGCGGCGGCACGAAGAAGCGCCAGCAGCGCGACATTAGCGCGGCCCTTGCCAATTGGCAGGACTACAAACGCAGAAAGTAGAGGAACCCGATGCCTTTGACGCGAGACTTCAAGCAAACCATCCGCGACCG
Source organism: uncultured delta proteobacterium (assembly GCA_963830715.1). Taxonomy (GTDB): domain Bacteria; phylum Desulfobacterota; class Binatia; order Binatales; family Binataceae; genus CAVVMA01. The sequence goes on along the minus strand of CAWHNS010000007.1, from coordinate 328,124 downwards.
TGTTCAACGCGATCCAGCCTTTCGGCGGGCTCTTCTGCGCGAAGGAATCGAATGCATGCTCTCTGGCGATATTGCCACCGGCAGGACCCTACTGCGCGACTACGTCAACGCTACCGTCGGATTCGCCGAGCTGGCCGAAGCCACGCACATTCCTGCCAAAAGCCTGATGCGGATGCTTGGGCGGACGGGCAACCCAAGCGCAGGCAATCTCTTTGAGATCGTCGCCTTTCTCCAGCGGCACGAAGGGGTGCGCCTCGAAGTCAGGACCGCGCGGATCTGACCGCGCCGGCATACGCGCGGCCAAATGCGAGATCGCGCAAACCTGGCGCGGGCGCGGTCCGACCGGAAGGCCACGAGGTTCAGACGGCAAGATTGTGAACGGCGCGTTACGGGCGATCGTGCGCCCGCAAGCGCCACCTGTGATTGCCCTCTCGCCACGGGTTATTCATTATGGGTATCTGATTTTGCCGGAAGCTGAAGCGGAGTACTGAACAGATGGGGCCGATTGCGAAGGGAATTTTTCTGACCAAGGGCGTGGGCAAGCATCGCGAGAAGCTCAGCTCGTTCGAGTTGGCGCTGCGCGCCGCAGGCATCGCCGAGTACAACATCGTGCGGGTCAGTTCGATTTTTCCTCCCAACTGCAAAGTGATCTCGCTGCAGGAGGGCCTCAAGCGCCTCACGCCCGGACAGATCGTGTACGCCGTAATGTACGACAATGCGACCAATGAGCCCCATCGGTTGGTCGCAGCCTCGGTCGGGCTGGCGATTCCGGCCAATCCCAGCCAGTACGGCTATTTGTCGGAGCATCACAGCTTTGGCGAGACTGATCAGAAGGCGGGCGATTACGCGGAGGACCTGGCCGCCACTATGCTCGCGACGATTCTGGGCGTCGATTTCGATCCGAACGCCAGCTACGACGAGCGCAAAGACATCTGGCGGATGTCGGACAAGATCGTGCAGACCCGCAACGTCACCCAATCCGCGATCGGCGATCGCGACGGGCTGTGGACCACCGTCGTCGCCGCCGCGGTCTTCGTCAACCTGCCCGACGGAAAATGATCGGCCTTTGAATAGCCGCCCGCGTCGCGCTACCTTGGAGGCATGGCCACAGAAATCCTCTACTGCTCGGCTTGAGGGTACAAACCGCGTGCGGCCAGTCTGGCCGCGTCTCTGAAATCACGCTTCGGCGAAGACGTCACGATAAAGCCCGGCAAGACCGGACAATTCGACGTGCTGGCCAGCGGCAGCTTGATCTTCTCCAAGTCCGAGGCCGGCCGCTTCCCCGATGACGGCGAAGTCGAAGACCGCTTCGAGGCGCTGAAGGCAGGCAGGGAGCTTCCGCCTATCGAGGCCAGGCCCGGCCCGCTCCGCCGCGCGGTGAGTAAACTGTTCAAGTAATCCGAGGACTCGGCGGACCATCCGCCAACAGTTGGAATGACCTATGGCTGTCCGACCGAGGCGCGCCGTGGTGATTGATCCGAGCATGCATAACTCGTGGACATTCCGTGGACGATCCGACGTGGAGCGCTTCTGGCGCGAAGTCCGCGCCGTACCCCGGCGCGGCAACGGTCGCAAGCACCATCACGAGGAGCGCTACTGCCTCGGCCTGTACCTACTCGCGCTGGCCACGCATGAGATGCTCACTTATCCGCTCCACGTCGAAGGCGGCGAGTCACCGGATTTCATGCTCACCTGGAGCTCCGGCGAAACGACGGGTTTGGAAGTGGCAAGAGCGACCCAGCCTTCGTTCCAACAGCTATTGAGCGAGATCGATCACGAATACGGGCGACGAGAGGCAAACGCTGCAGCGCGGGGAAATGAGCCCGAGCCAGTGAGCGTTCTATTGTCGGATAATGGTTTAGCTGGCGATCAAGTGGAGTTGGAGTCTTGTTCATTGCTTCGCCAGGCCATCGAGCGCAAGCTCGCAAAACTTCCCAGCTACAGGCCTGCTTCAAGCCACGATCTACTCGTCTGCGACGAGTCGCGATTCGGAGTGGGCAATCGCCGAAAAGTCTTCGCCGCGATGAGCAGCTATGTGAAAGCGCTGCGGAAGAATCAGGAGACTCCCTTCCGGCGGATTTCGGTGATCCTTTCTCTCGACGTCGCTTACGATCTCACCGGCGACTTTCGCATCTTCCCGTACGTGGAATGGTCCGATCCTCACGCCTCCCGTGATTTCGGCGAGCGCGCCGAATATGCCGGGCAAAAGTCCGTCGAGGCGGCCATCAGGGGCAGAGCGGTGTATTTCGAGGACAGCGCCGGGCGGATCGTGAAGCAGGCGCCGGACGGCCGACGATTCGAAGTTCGTGCCGAAGCGGGCGGCGAGGCGGTCGTTGTCCGGGAGATACCCCGCTCCTGACTACCGGCCGTGGTTGTGGTTGCTCGCTGGGCCGAACGGCGCGGGCAAGAGCACCTATGCGCCACAACTTTCAGCAGAAATTTCAGAGATCGTCAATCCGGACGATATAGCCCGCCAGATTTCTCCGGCCGTACCAGAAGCAGCGGCGCTGAGTGCCGGCCGGGGCGCGATGCTGAGAATTCGCGATCTAATCAAGGAGCGCCGCAGCTTCGCCGTCGAGACCACGCTGTCGGGCGACTTTCATTTGAGGGTAGCTCGGCGAGTGAAGTCCGACGAATGGAGCCTCGGCCTCGTGTATGTCGGCCTCAGAAGCTCCGGCATAGCCATCGGGCGGGTGCGGAGTCGCCGGCGCAAAGGCGGGCATCACGTCCCCGCAGGCGACATCGTTCGTCGCTATGCAAGAAGTCTGCGGAATCTTCCGGTCATCTATCTGCTGGCCGACGAAGCACTGATCTTCGATAACTCTTCCGCCAGACATCCCATGAAGAGAGTCCTCGAAGCTCGCCACCGGAGAATCGTATTCCAAGCGTCGGCCCTTCCCGCGTGGCTGCGTACAGCTTTGGGATCCGCGCTAGGTCGCGGTCGGAAGCGGAAATGAAGATCGTCCCTTACCCGTGCATATCCAGCATTTCCCGAAACCCGCTCTTCTCGTGCGGGCCGATGATCAGCATCTCCAGGATTCCCATCCCCTCGCGCTTGCCCAGCCGCGCCCGCGATACCGCCTGAATATGCTGAAAGAGCGGGTTGCGCTCGTCGGCCTCCGACAGCTTGAAAGACTCGTATGTCGAAACGTCGCCGCCCACATACATCCCGTGCCCCCACTTCGGATGCAGATAGCCGACGCCCTGCATGTAGAAGTTGTAGAGCGTCTCGAGTTCGATACGATGCTCGGCCGGGCCGGCGCGCAGGATAATCTCTGCGCTCCTGGCGTGCCGCGTGCCCGCTCGGTAGTGGACCTGCCAGTCAACCGACCCCATCGTCTCGATTTCGGCGTCCAGGTTGGCGCGGACGGCCGCGCCGAACTCGTGCCATCTTGAACCGTCCGCGTTTTCCATCACGTCGAAGTGCGTGCAGTAATCCTCGAAGTTGCTCGGCGACCACAGCCAGCAGAATTGCGGGAGAGTCGCTGGCGGAGCCCCGGCCGGTTCCCGCTCGCCTACGGTCCGGATTCCCCACGAGCGATCGCGTGAGCCCCACACGCGCGACGAGGCCGCCTCGAAGCGGCGCCCGGCGGCGGTCAGCGAGCCGGAATAGCCGCCATGCTGCGTGAAGCGCGTCAGGTCCATCACGATTCGCGGGCCGGAGCGCCGCGTGAAGCGCGGCTCCTCCATCGGCATCGCGCGCGCCTCGAAAACCAGGTCGGCCCTAACAACCTCGTGATCGACCCGGATTCGCAGCGATCGCATCGGTTTGACGACCTCGATCGCGATCGGGCCGACGCGCGTGTCGAGCCGATCGGCGCCCATCACGCGCGAGGCGCGGACGCAATGCTGCACGCCGTCAACGATCGCGCTGAACGCGCCGTCCATTATCCCGAGGTTCGGATAGACCCCCATCGCGGCCGCGAAGTAGGGTTCGCCCTCGCGCCAGTAGCCGTTGAAAAAGAACCGATCGTAAAAGTTGCGGTCGCCGGTGAAGACCTGCTGCACCGGTTCCGGCGTCTGATGGATCGGATAATCGTCGCCGGCGGTAATCATCGGCGCGCTACTTTCCCTGCATCGCCTTGATGTCGTCGAGCAGCACCTTCTCGTGCCCCTGCGGATTGACCTTCTCGTAAACCTTGCGGACCACACCCTTCGGATCGATCACGAAGCTGGTTCGATCCCAGTACTTTGCGCCGTGCCACTCGCTCTGTCCGACCCCGCAAGCCTTGAGGAGTTCGCCTTTCGTGTCTGCGCCGAGATCGATCGTGAAGCCGAACTTGGTGCAGAAGTTCTTGTGCGAAGCCACGTCGTCCTGGCTGACGCCGAGGATGCGAATTCCGGCGGCCTCGAAATCGGCCTTGGAGGCCGTGAACGACTTCCCCTGGATCGTGCATCCCGGCGTGTCGTCCTTCGGATAGAAATAGACCACCAGCCATTTGCCGGCATAGTCGCCCAGTTTCAGGGTCTTGCCGTCCTGGTTTGCAAGCGCAAAACTCGGAAAGGACTTTCCTGCCTCGAGCATGGAGCACCTCCTGGCTATGTCTGCGTCAATTTCAATTGATTTCTAGCACAGGACCGCGCGTCGCGCGTCATCCGCCCTCGGCCTCAGTTGCCTCGGCGGCCGGCGCGAGACCGATCGATTCCTCGCCGGCGCGCGTGGCGGTCACACGCGATGCCACCACCACCGCGATCGCGAGCAGCGCCGACGCGAGCAGGAAGGGCGCTCCCGGCAGACGCGCCTCGCGGCCCGGGCTGATCGCGCCGGCGAAAGTGAGCGTGAACAGTCCGGGCCCGATCATGAACGCGATTCCCCTGAGGCTGCTCAGCGCTCCCTGCAGCTGGCCCTGTTCCGATTCCTTCACGCGGCGGGTCATCAAGCCCTGCATCGGCGGGTTTGAGAGTCCCCACAGCGAGTTTATCGGCACGCCGATCCAGAACACGAGACCGGTCGCGGCCAGGCCGAAGGTCGCGAATCCGAGCACGCCGAAGAGCAGCCCGATCAAGAGCGTGCGCCGCTCCCCGAAGCGCGCCACGAACGGCTGTACCAGTCCGGCTCCAACTACTGCCGAGAAAAGCCCCACGGTAGCGATTGCGATCCCGACTGCGCGATCGCCCCATCCGTAACGATAGCTCGCATAGAGCACGAAGGTGGTCGGCAATGCCTCGTGCGCGATGCTGGCGATGAAGCTCACGGCCGCCAGTCCGAGCAGCTCGCGATGCGACCGCAGCAGGGTCAATGAGCCGACCGGGTTGGCGCGCCGCCAGGCGAACCCCTCGCGGCGCTCGGGCGGCAGCGACTCCGGCAGCACGAACAGCCCGTACATCGCATTGGTGAGACTCAATCCCGCGGCGACCCAGAACGGCAGGCGCGGGTCGATCGCGCCCAGCACTCCGCCCAGCGCCGGCCCCAGCACGAAGCCGAGTCCGAAGGCCGCGCTCAGCATTCCGAAACCCGCCGCGCGCTTCTCCGGCGGCGCCACGTCGGCGATATAGGCACTGGCGGTTGAGAAACTCGCCGACGAGATCCCCGAAATGACGCGGCCGAGAAACAGCCAGCCGACCGTCGGCGCCAGCGCCATCACGATATAGTCCAGTCCGAGACCGAAGTTCGAGATCAGGATCACAGGCCGGCGACCGTAGCGATCCGAAAGCGCGCCGAGCACGGGCGAGAACAGGAACTGCATCAACGCCCAGATCGTGCCGAACAGGCCGTAAATCTCGGCCGCCCGCGCGGTGTTGCCTCCCAGGAAGCGGACAACCAGCCCCGGCAGCACCGGAACGATCATCCCGAGCGCGAGCATATCGAGCACGATCGTGACGAAAATGAAGACGATCGCGGCGCGCCGCGGCCCTATCGGCTGATTCGGTTCTGCCCCTGCGATATCGATCGGGCCGGATCGTCCTGTCGGATCGCGGCTCGTCATCGTTTGCGCCTACATCCGCACCCCTTCGATCACGTTGACTCGCGCCGGAGTCGGGACGATTTTCACGAGCTTGAAACCGGCCCGGTCATATAGCGAACGGAATTCGGTCTCCGATCTCTGCCGGCCGCCCGTGCATACCAGCATGTTGACGTCGTTGCCCGCCGCGCCTCGGCTCACGAGCGACTGGTCGATGCGCGCCGGGTAGATTCCCTCGACGATCAGCAGCTTGCCGTCGGTGGACATCGCGCGATGACAATTCCTCAGAATCGCGAGCGCCTTACTGTCGTCCCAATCGTGGATGACGTGCTTGAGCATGTACGCGTCGGCGCCGGGCGGCACCTCCTTGAAGAAGTCGCCTCCGACGACCTGACATCGCGACTCCAGCCCGGCGGCGGCGATCTTGCTTCTGGCCTTGTCGGCGGCGTGCGGCAGATCGAAGACGATCCCGCGCACGCCGGGATTCGCGTTCAGAATTCCGATCAGCAGTGCGCCGTTGCCGCCGCCGATATCCGCGACCTTGCCAAACGTAGAGAAATCGTACGCCGCGGCGACTGCTGCGGAGGTCATCGGCGCGAAGGTCGCCATCGCCTCGTCGAAAATGGCCGCCTGCTCGGGATTCTGCGCGATGCTGGAAAACGCGTCCGCGCCGGGCGACGTGCGGCGAAACGCCGGCTCGCCGGTCTGAACGCAGTATTCGAGCTCCTTCCACGAGTCCTGAATCCCGACGCCCGCGAACAGCATCACCGAGGCGCGCATCGAACCGGGCGCGTCCCGGCGGAGCAATTCGCCGATCGGCGTTAGCGCGAACTTTCCATGTTCCTGCTCCTCGAGCACGCCCTGGCTCGCCAGCAGGCGCATCACGCGATTGAGCGACGGCGCGTGGGTTTCCGTGGCCTTCGCCACTTCGCCATAGTGCCGCGGACCATCCTTGAGCTGATCTGCGATTCCCAGCTTCGCGGCCAGGAAGAGCGCGCGCGACAGGTAATGCCCAGTCGCCATGTAATGGAGGAGCAGCGGCGCCGGCAGCGCGGAAGGCGGTGTAGCTTCTGTTGCCATGAATGTATCTCCTATCGTGCCCGGCAATTTCTGCCCTACTGCGCATCCTTGATGTGTGTGGCGACGTACCAGATATTTCCGAACGGATCCTGGAATCCGCCGCAGCGGTCGCCCCACGGCTTGTCTTCGATCGGGTCGGTCACTTTCGAGCCAGCTTCGAGCGCCTTGCGGAAGACCGCGTCAGCGTCCGAGACATAGAGATACAGATGCACCGGCGTGCCGCCGAGGTCTTTGGCCGTGCTTGCAAAACCCTTGGCCACGTAATCGGCCACGTCCGGCGTGCGCGGATCGCGGATCATGAATCGCGAATCGCCGACCGTGATGTGGACGTGGCTGACGATATCGCCCTGCACTTCGCGCATCGTTTCGGTCGCGCCCAGCACCTTCTTGTAGAATTCCGCAGCCTTGTCAGCGCCCTTGATATACATGAACGGCATCACGGTGTGCGGGACTGGATTGATCTCCATCGATTGCTCCTCCTTGGCGCGAGACTCGACGCTCGGCGCCCGTCGCGTTCGGGTGATTCACCGATCGCCACGTCCTTCGTATGCGTCGCGATATACCACACGTTGCCGAACGGGTCGGTTACGCCCGCGGCGCGGTCGCCGTACTCCGCATCGTGCGGGTGGAACAGCGGGGCGGCCCCGGCTCGAACCGCGCGTTTGTAGGTGCGATCGGCGTCGGGCACGTACAGATGAAGCGCGGGCGGCATCGGCTGATACTGGCCGTGAGCTTCGCCCATCGCGATGATCGAATCGCCGACCCTGATCTTCGCGTGATGGACCGTGCCCTCTGATTGGGCCCGGAATACCTCCTCTGCGCCGAAGGCCCGTTTGAGGAAGTCGATCAGCTTCGGCGTGCCGCGAGGATGCAGGTAGGGCGTGACGCTGTGCATCCCTTGCGGGAGCGGCTCCGCGTCGGGCCTGTGCGTCGCGATATACCAGTGATTGCCGAACGGGTCTTTGACGCTTGCCTCGCGGTCGCCATATTCCTGATCGACCGGCTCGTGGATCGAACTGGCGCCGGCTTTGAGCGCGCGCTCGTATGCTGCATCCGCGTCCGTCACGAACAGCCAAATCGCGGTCGGATTCGGCTTGAACTCCTCGGTCGCGTCCGCCAGTTCGATGTTCGAGTCCTCGATCCTGACCTGCGCGTGCGCGATCGCACCGTCCGGCCGGGTCACGCGGACGACCTCTTCCGCGTCGAAGGCGCGCTCGAGGAAATCGATCAATCTGGATGCGCCGTTCACCTGCAGGTACGGCGTGATGCTGTGAAATCCTGCCGGAATCGGCCTGACTATCGCCGGCTCCGGCTTTCGCGCCGCTTTGGCGGCCTCTTCTCTGACGTATGCTTCCATGCGCCGGTTCATCTCCGCGGGTGATACATCTTCGATATGGCTCGCGACGATCCAGAGATGTCCGAACGGGTCGGCCAGCCGTCCCGCTCGATCGCCATAGAACTGATCGGAGATCGGGAACACGACTTTGGCGCCGGCGGCGACGGCGCGGCTCGCGAACGCGTCCACGTCTTCGACGTAGAGTTGGATTATCGCCGAAGAGCCGCCCAGCGCTTGCGGACTGAGATTGTATTCCGGCGCTTCGCCGGCGATCGCGATCTTCGTGTCACCGATCTCGATCTCGGCGTGTACGATATGGCCGCTCGGATCCTCGTGGCGCATCAACTCGGTCGCCCCGAACGCCTGCTTGTAAAACTCGATCGCGCGCGGCGCCTCCCGCACGACCAGGCAGGTAGTCGCGGTCTGGTAACCGGCCGGAATCGGTTTTACTTTCGATTTCGCGACGGCCCCCTGCCGCCGGCTGGCGCTGCGTACCTTCGATACCCGCGCCTTTCGCGCGGCCGCCAACAGGTCGGCCTTGAGCCGTGCCTTGAACTTCCCGTTGGGCAGGCCGCGCAGGTCGCCCGCGATCCGAAGCAGCGCGGCGAGGCGCGGACTCACGCGTGGAAGCGGCGCGTCCGGGTTGGCCATTACAGCCTCGACCGCTTCATCGAGTTGTTCGACTGGGCTGCGCTTAGCCATTTGCCTTACTCAACCGGGCCCGCAGATTTTGCAGGCCGCGGAATTGAAGCTGCTTGATTGCACCCTCGCTGCGGCCGAGCCTGCGCGCGATCTCGTGCGTGGTCCTATCCTCCGCGAAACGCATCACGATCACGCGGCGCTGGTCGATCGGGAGTTTGTCAACCAGCCTGAACAGGCGCGCGCGCTCGTGGATCGTCTCGGGGCTTTCGCCGGCGGGATCGCCGGGGTCCGCAAGTTCGTCCTCCCGGGCAGCATGCTTCGACCGATCGATAATCGCATTGACGGCGATTTTGAACAGCCACGCGGCGAACGTGACGCCGCGCCATTCGAACTGCGGGAGACTCTTGAGCGCCCGATGAAACACCTCGGCGGTCAGGTCCTCGGCTTCGTCGCGGTTGTGTACCCGGCGCGCGACGAAAGCGTAAACGCGATCGAAGTTGTCCTCGTAAAGCCCGGCGAAGAGGGTCGGGTCCTTTTGCGCGGCCTCGATCGCAAGCCGTTCCGCCGATCCGTCCGCCGGCGCCTGCGCCCTGGCCCTCTCCGCCCTCTTCAATGCAAGTTCTCCGCGACCCATCGCCTCTTAGCCAGATAAACCGGCGAGGCGCCGAAAAGTTACGGGAGATGAAAAAATTCAGGCCGGGAATTTCCCGGCCAGCAGATCGCCCAGCCGGCCCGGCGCCACGCGAATCCCCACGAAGAACGAACCGAACAGCGCGTAGTCGGCGCTCGCTTCGTCGAATCGCATCTCGTAGACCAGCCGCTTGAACACCATCGGATCGTCCGCGAACAGGTCGACGCCCCATTCCCAATCGTCCAGCCCGGTCGAGGCGGAAATGATCTGCGTGACCTGCCCGGCATATCTGCGCCCGATCAACCCGTGATCGTGCATCAGGCGCCGCCGCTCCTCGATCGGGAGCCGATACCAGTTCTTGTGCTCGTCGCGCTTCTTGCTCATCGGGTAGAAGCTCAGGTAGCGGCGATTCGGAATCGCGGGCCACAGCCGCTCGGCCATTTTGGCCCGCTGATTCTGAAGCTCCGTGTCCACCGCCTGCTGCCACTCGTGCGAGTGCGGCCGGATTCCCGCTTCGCGAAGCCGCGCGTGCAGAGCGAGCGTCATCTCGTAGAGGCCGAGTTCGACCACCGAGAGATACGAGCTCGCGGGTTCGAGGAACTCGTGGAGTCCGAGATTGGCGAGCTTGAGTTCGATCGCCGCAAGCTCGTCGAAATTGCGCCGGAAGTGAACCAGGATCAGGTCGCCCTTGTGCCCGATCTCGCAGAACAGCGCGCTCTGCCCGCTCTCGGTCTTCTCGATTTGTTCCAGCGCGGCCGACGCCTCTTTCGCGATAGCGTCGCGGCGGGCTGCGTCGAGCGATCGCCACTCGGGCCAGCGGACGCGGAACATCTGATGGAGCACGCTCGATCCTTCCAGCGCCAGCGGCGCGTCGGGAAAGCCGTTGCCCCCGCTCTGGCCGGGTTCGTTCTTCATCTGCGGCATTGCACCATCGCATTCTCAGACATAGGGCAGGACCTCATTGACGAGCCGTTGATACTGATCTCTCTGGCGCCAGGAAGTGATTCGCAGGGTTATCGCCTTCGCGCCGTCGGCGGCAAGCTCCCTCAGATGCGAGACGCACTGCGAGGGCGTTCCCGCAGCCGTCCAGCACTCGACCATCGGCGCCGCGAACACCGGCCCGTAGTACTCGTCCAGGAAGCGCTTCGATTCCTCGAGCGCCGCGTTGCGGTCCGGATTGATGTTGATGTTGTGGTACTCGATATTCGGATAGCTTTTCGGTTCACGTCCCTCGGCTTTGAGAAACTCGCACAGTTTCGACCAGTTCGACGCAAACATCTTCGGAAACAGTTGCACCGTCATCCAGCCGTCGGCCAGACGCGCGACGCGTTTGAGGCCCGCCGTCATCGTGGGCGGTGGATTGGCGGCGATCCAGATCGGACACGGCTGCTGGACCGGACGCGGACGCATCGTGATGCCGGCGAAGGATCGGAACTTCCCCGCGAAGCTCACGTTGTCCTCGCTCCAGAGACGCCGGCAGATCGCGATATTTTCGGCCATTCGCGGGCCGCGCTCGCCATCTGTGACGCCCCAGTGGAGGCCTTCGCGCTCGCTCACACCGCCCGCGACGATTCCCGTGCACGCCGCGAGCAGCATCCGGCCGTTCGAGATTAGGTCGAGCGTTGCCCACTGATACGCGAACATGATCGGATCGCGGACCGGAAAGCTCGCCATGCATCCCACGCCCAATCGCGCCTTTTCGGTGACGCTCGCCAGCGCGCCGAGCAGCGCCAGCGAGTCCGCGCGCGGCTTCGAGAGCAGGCTGTCGCCGACCCAGATCGAATCGAACAGCCCGCAAGCGTCGGCCTCGCGCGCGAGTGCGACCATCTCGGGCCAGGTCGCGATTCTGAAGAATATTCCCCGCTGCGGGATCGTGAAGCCGAAGCTGATCTTGTTGGCGGTCATGATTCACCTGAGCCGATGAGCAGGCGCGCGCCTTGCGCCCGCTCCGGGTCCAGCGCGCCGCGATTCCCCCCTGTCGCGGACAGTATCGCCGCGTATGGAGACGGGCCGCGAATCCGAAGCCAGTCGGCGATCGGACCGGGGCTTGCGGGCGCGAGGAACTCGATCTGATGCGCTCCTATCGCAAGACGCACGCCGCGAGCCGATAGATCCTCGCGGGCGAGTTTCACGCCGGTCGTGCCGAAGGCGGCCGCGAAGATTTTCCCGGCAGCGTCAGCGTCTCCAACCGCGATCGTCAACCGGCTGATTCCGGTGACGCCATTCGATTGCGCGCGCTCGCGCGGGATGCGCTCCTCTCGCGGGGTCTCGTCGCGAATCAGGAACGGTATCACTCCCGCGTACTCGGCTGGTGGAAGGGCGAGCACCCATGAAAGCTTGTAGCCGTCGGGCCGCTCGCGCGTGAGCGGCATCGAGTCGCTCATCGCGACGCCCGCGCGCCGCAACGCGGCCACGTCGCCCGGCAGATCGTCGGTCTGCATGCAGTAATCGACGATCCCTCCGCCCTTCGCGAGAGCCTGATTCCACGGATGCGCGATACCCCGATCACGGAAGGCGATCAGCTCGAGATAGGCGCCGTCGGCGAGAGCGACCAGCGCATTGTGGCTCCCGATCGGATGCTTCCCGCCGCGAACGACGGTAAATCCCAGTCCTTCGTACCCCGAGATCGCGGACTCCAGATCGGGAACCACTACGACGATATGATCGATGCCTTTGAGCATGGACGCTCGACGTTGCCCTATCGCTCACACATATCGATGTTCACTCGCTATGACAATTGCGGTAGGTTCGACAATTCATGCGACAGCTAAACCAGATCAATCAAACCTGGAAAGCCGAGGGATACGCGCGCAACGCTCGCTTCGTCAGCGATTTGGGCGCGCCGGTCCTAGAACTGCTGGCTCCCGGGCGGGGCGAGCGAATCCTCGACCTCGGATGTGGTGACGGCGTGTTGACCGAAAAGCTGGTCGCGGCCGGCGCCGAGGTGGTCGCGGTGGACGGTGCACCCGACATGATCGCCGCGGCGAAGAAGCGCGGCCTCGACGCCCGCTTGATGCGCGCGGAACAACTCGAATTCCATCGCGAGTTCGATGCGGTGTTCTCGAACGCCGCGATGCACTGGATGAACGACGCGGACGCGGTGATAGCCGGTGTGAAGCGCGCGCTCCGGCCCGGCGGGCGCTTCGTGGCGGAGTTCGGCGGCCACGGATGCGTCGCCGCGATCACGGTCGCCTTGATGGCGGTGCTGGCGCGCCGCGGCATCGACGGCGCAGCGGCCAGACCCTGGTACTTCCCGACCGTCGATGATTATCGAGCGAAGCTCGAAGCCGGCGGGTTCACCGTTGACTACATCGAGTTGATACCGCGGCCGACGCCCCTTCCCGCCGATATCGGCGGATGGCTGGATACGTTCGCGCAGAATTTCTTTGCGCGTCTCCCGCATAAAGATCGCGCAGCCGCGCGGGCCGAGGTGATCGAATTACTCAAGCCGGTGCTCTGCGACAGCCGCGGACGATGGACCGCGGACTACACGCGGCTGCGGTTCGCCGCGCATCTGCCAGGGGCGGCGCTCAATAGCCCCTTGCGACCTCGCCCAGCAGCTCGCGCGCGACGACGAGTTTCATGATCTGCGCCGTGCCGTCGCCGATTTCCAAACCGATCACGTCGCGCAGGCGCTGCTGATGCGGCAGGTCGAGGCTGAAGCCGACGTGTCCGTGCAGCAGGAGCAGTTGATGCAGCACGTGCCCGGCCAGCTCCGGCGCCCACCATTTGCATCCCGCCGCGAGCCATCCGTGCGGCTCGCCGCGATCGCGAAGCGACAGCGCCTCGTAACAGAGCAGCCGCGCGGCGCGCAACTGGATCGCGGCCTCGGCGATCGGAAAGGACACGCCCTCGAAGCGCGCGATACTCCCGCCGAAGGCGGTGCGCTCGGTCGCGTATTTGCAGGTCTCCTCGACGCTCTGCTCGGCGGCGCCGACGCACATCAGGCCGATCAGCGCGCGGCTGAAATCGAAGCCCTGCATCACCTGGACGAAGCCCGCGCCTTCATCGCCGATCCGCGCCCCGGCCGGAACGCGCACCGAATCGAAGAACAACTGGCCGCGTCCGATCGCGCGCGAGCCGAGATCTCTGAAACGGGTGCGCGCGACGCCGGCCGAGTGCAGATCGACATAGAAGGCGCTGACGCCACGGGCACCCTGTTCGAGGCTGCCCGTCCGCGCCATCACCAGCGCGCTATCCGCCGACGACGCGAACGAGATGGAAGCTTTCTCGCCATCGAGTATGTAGCCGTCGCCGTCGCGGCGCGCCTGCAGCTTGACGTGCGCGGCGTCCGATCCGGCGCCCGGCTCGGTGACCGCGAGCGCCGCGATCGCCTCGCCCCTGCATATCGGCGGCAGGATCGATTCGCGCTGGCGCTGGTCGCCGCGCGCCGCGACAATCGCGCCCACCAGCGCCGAGAGCAGCATCACGTAGGCCGCGTTGAAGTCGCCGCGTGCGATTTCCTCGTGCGCCAGGCCCAGCGAAACGTAATCGAGTCCTTGTCCTCCGAACTGCTGCGCGACGATCGGGGCGAGCAGCCCGAGCCGCCGAGCTTAAGAACCATCGAGCGCGGCAGGTCTTCATCTTTGTCGCGCGAGACGTACGCGGGCGACAATTCGCGCTGCGCGAAGTCGCGAAGCGTTGATTGGAGGAGTTTCTGTTCGGGGCTGAATGAGAAGTCCATCGATGCGGCTCACTCCGCGGCGAGCATAGCACGGGCGTATGCGAGACCCTTCCTCCTCTGGCATCCTGAAAGGTGAGACTGACCACAAAGGCACCAGGTCAGAGCAAGACGAAATGTTTCGGTGAAGCAGATGGCGAAGCCGGCGCCTGTTCAGGTCATCGGAATCGATCACATTTACATCACGGTGTCGGACCTGCGGCGGTCCGAGAAATTCTACGACCGCGTGATGCGATTGCTGGACTTTCGCAAAGGGACCGATCCGATCGACGGCGAGCCGCACGTCCACTACTACAATCGCGATCTGCAGCTAACGCTGCGTCCGGCGCGTCCAGCCAAGCCGGCGCACGATCCCTATGCGCCGGGGCTGCATCACATTTGCCTTCGCGTCGCCGATCGCGAGGCTGTCGACGCGGCGGCGCGCGGGCTTACGGAACTCGGAATCGACGTCACGCATCCGCTGCTGTATCCCCAATATAAGCCGGATTACTATGCGACATTCTTCGCGGACCCGGACGGAATCCGTTTTGAGATCGTGAACCATCTCGAACACCGGCGCGAAGTCCGGCGGTTGTGGGATCAGCTCAAGGACTTCGTGAATCCGATGCAGAAGCTGCGCGCGAGGAAGTCCGACTCAGGAGGAAATCCATGAAGCCACTGCCGCACATCTACGAGGTCCGAATCAGCGGCGGCCCGGCCGGCTATGCGACCGTGCGCGCGGACGGGCCTCCCGAGATGCGCATCGCGGCGCCGCGCGATTTCGACGGCCCCGGCGATGCGTGGAGTCCGGAGCATCTGCTGCTCGCCGCGGTCGAGTCATGCTTTCTGTTGACGCTGCGCTCGGTCGCGAACGCGTCGAAGGTCCCGTTCACCGCGCTCGAGCTTTCCGGCGAAGGAACAGTCGATCGCAAGGAAGGCGTGACGCGCTTCACCGGGATCGTACTTCGCCCGCGACTCACAGTGCCGGCGGGCGCCGACCTCGACCGCGCGCGCCGCGTGCTGGAGAAGAGCGAGAAAGCGTGCCTGATTGCCGCCTCGCTCGCGACGCCGATTCGACTCGAGTGCGAAATCGTGACCGCAGACTGACGATCGCATATCATCGCGATCATGAAGCCCGGCCTGCGTCGATCGACGCGCAACCGCAAGAACCACGCCGCGGCGACGGGGCTTCCGGCGCTCAAGCCGCTGCGGGTGCTCATTGCCGGCGAGGTAATCCTCGACCGCTATCTGTGGGGCGAGGTCTCGCGGATTTCGCCGGAAGCCCCGATTCCCGTGCTTCAGGTTCATCGGCGCGAGGAGAAGCCAGGCAACGCGGGCTTCGTGATGGCGAATCTCCGCGCGCTGGGCGCCACGGTCAGCGCGCTGAGCGTGGTTGGCCTCGATCGCAGCGGTTCGCTGCTGGTCGAGATGTTCCGCGACCTGGGAATCGATACGCGCTCGGTCCTGACCGATTCCGATCGCCCGACGATCGTGAAGGAGCGGATGCTCGGCTCGGTTCAATCCGCCTCTCGGGCGACGCAGCAGTTGCTGCGCGTGGACGACGAGGACCCGCGACCGCTCAAACCCGCGCTGGAAAGGGCGTTCCGCAATTGTCTCAAACAGGACTCAAGCGCGCCGACGGCGTGCTGGTCTCGGACATCAACAAGGGCCTGCTGACGCCGGCGCTGCTCGGCGATCTGATCGAAGGGTCGCGCGCGCGCAAAATTCCGATCGTGATCGATCCGCGCATGACCGAGGATTTCTCGATATACCGGGGCGCTACCGCGATAACGCCGAATCGCTACGAGAGCGAACTGGCCACCGGAATCCGCCTGACGGATCGCGATGCCTGGCGCGAAGCGGCGGAGTCGATGGTGCGTAAGCTCGACCTGCAAGCCTGCCTGATAACCCTGGATCGCGACGGCATGTACCTCGCGGCGCGGCACGGCGCCGGCGTTTACCTGCCGACCGCGCCGCGCGAGGTTTACGACGTGACCGGCGCCGGCGACATCGTGCTCACGGTCTTCGGGCTGTTCGCGATTGCGGGGCTGAGCTTCGAGGCGGCGGCGGCGATGGCGAACCTGGCGGCCGGAATCGAAGTGAGCCGGCATGGCGCCGAGGTGATCAGCCGGGACGATCTGGCGCGCGCGCTCGGGCAGGAGCAGGATCGCCACGGCAGCAAGATCGTCTCGATCGAGGAACTCGGTCCCGCGCTCGATCGCGAGCGGCGCGAGGGCCGCAGGATCGTCTTCACCAACGGATGCTTCGACTTGCTCCACGCGGGGCATGTCCAGCTCCTGAGCTTCGCCCGCAGCCACGGCGACGTGCTGGTGGTCGGCCTGAACAGCGATCGCAGCGTGCGGGCGTTGAAGGGCGGGAGCCGTCCGGTTTATCCGGCCGCCAGCGGGCCCGGATTCTCGCCGCGCTCGAAGCCGTCAATTACGTCGCGGTCTTCGACGACACGCGCGCGGAGCGAATCGTGCGCGCGGTCAGACCCGACGTGCTGGTCAAGGGCGAAGACTGGCGCGGCAAAACGGTCGACGGCGGCGAGTTCGTGGAATCATACGGCGGAAGAGTGGTGTTGGCGCCGATGCTCGACGGCCGCAGCACGTCGGTCACGATCTCGCGCCTGAGCGCAGCTACGAATCCGCGAAAGACAATCGATCGGGCATCCGGCTGAGTTCGAGAGCGCATTGCATGAGCTCGATCGTCCGGCGCGAGACTACTTCAAGGTTCACGCATCGCGGCGCCAGCCGAGGCTTGATCTTACCCGGCTCGCGACCCGCGTCAGCTCGGGCACTCCGAGCGCATACGCGAGTCCGAGATAGATTCCGCCATAGACCGGAAGGACCGCAAGCGCCATCACGCGCGGCCCGGCGCCAATCAGGCCCAGCTTGACCACAAATGCCGCCGCCGAACCCGCGAGCGCCATCGACCAGAGTTGCATCACGTAGGCGCGACTGAGCCCGGTCTCCCCGATGCGCCGATTCAGCGACCGCCGCAGCATCGCAAATTCCACCCATCCCGCGACGCCCGCCGATACCGTCAGGCCCGCCACACCCCATCGCTGCGCAATCCCGAGCATCGGCGGAAGCGGAATCGCGCAAAGATAGCCGAGGATGAGCGTCAGCGTCACTCTGATGATCGCGAACTTGAGCGGCGTGCGCGTGTCCCACAGCGCGTAGAATGCCGAGCTGTAAAGCCGCCCCATCGTGACCGCCAGCAAGCCCACCGCCGACCCCGCCAGCACGGCCCATACATACAGCGCGTCGCTATGCGTGAACCGGCCGGATTGGAAAATCGCTGCCGAGACTACATCGCCGAGGAACAGGAATGCCGCCGCCGATGGGACCACCAGGAACGAGATTTGGCGCAATCCCGCGTTGAGCCGCGACCGCAGCGCGGCCGCGATTTGCTCGGAGCTTCCGGTCGCTCGCGACATGCCGGGCAGCTCCGCCGCCGCGACCGACATCCCGAACAGGCTGACCGGCAGGATGTAGAGTATCTGCGCGTAGTTGAGCGCCGCGACGGCGCCGGTCGGGAGCAGGCTCGCGAGCAGATTGTCCACGTAGCTGCTGAGCTGGACCACGCCTCGCCCGGTCACGACCGGCACGAAGTTATTGAAGACCGCCCTGAGCGACGACGCGATACGTTCGAACTCGAGGCGCAGTCGGCTCATCAGGCCGATCATTTGCGGTATCTGCACCACGATTTGCAGCGCCGCGCCGACCACCGATCCCCAGGCGACATCGATCGCGATTTGCGCCTGTGACCGGCGCGGCCCGTAGATCATCAGCGCCGCGATTATCGCCAGGTTCCACGCCACCGGCGCCGAATAGGACGCGAAGAACCGGTGATGGCTGTTGAGGACGCCCAGGCACCACGCCGACATCACCAGCAAGCCCGCGCCGGGGAAGAGAATCCGCACCAGCGCGATAGTCAGTTCGCGTTTGTCGCCATGAAACCCCGGCGCGATCACTTCGATCAAGTACGGCGCGGCGATCACGCCGAGCACGACCAGAATCGAGGTCACCAGCGCGAGGATCGCGCCGACCGCCCACGCGACCAGCCCGGCGGTCTCCTCGTCGCCCTCGCTCAGCAGCTTGCTGTAGACCGGAATGAACGAAGCCGACAACACGCCCTCGCCGAACAGATTCTGAAGGATGTTCGGAATCCGGAAGCCGGCCTTGAACGCGTCGGCCGCATCGGAGTTGCCGAGATAATGCGCGAAGACGCTCTCGCGGACGAGCCCGGCGATGCGGCTTAGCAGGATGCCGGCCGCGACCAGGCTGGCCAGACTCGGCCCGCCGGCCGAGGCGGAAGCTCCGGACGCGCGCTGCTCGCCCGTGCCGCCACGCCGCGCGGCATCATCGCTCTGCAAGTGGACTCTCGACCTTGGAGGCTCCGTCTTTCGCGATCGCTCAAATATACCTGCCCCACCGATTGAAGCACCACCGGCGCCGCAACTTGCCAGTCGCGACCAGCGCGGGTTATCGTTGCACTGAGCGGCATCGGCCGCCGCCATTTCAATCCGACAGGAGAGCCCACGATGCGAGACGTATCGGTAATCGGCGCCGGGATGGTCAAGTTCGGCAAGTACCTCGACACCAGCATGAAGGTCCTGGCCCGCGATGCCGTCAACCACGCGCTCGCCGGCGCCGGGGTCGAATCGCGCCAGGTCGAGGCGGCGGTGGTCGGCAATGCGATGGAGGGTCTGATCACGGGGCAGGAGTGCATCCGCGGCCAGGTCGTGCTGCGCGAGATGGGAATCGGCGGGATTCCGATTATCAACTGCGAAAACGCCTGCGCCAGCTCCGCGACCGCGTTTCATCTCGCGTGGCTCTACGTCGCATCGGGCATGTATGACATCGTGCTCGCGCTAGGGATGGAGAAGCTCTACCACGCCGACAAGCGGAAATCCTTCGCCGCGATCGGCTCGGCGGTCGACGTCGAATTGATGCAGCAGATGATCGCGCAGATGAACGCAGAGCAGGAGAAGCTCAAGGCCGAGCGCGCGGCGCGCGGCGAGACGCCCAAAGCGGGCGGCGCGGGCGAGTCGCGATCGATGTTCATGGACTTCTATGCCGCCGGCGCGCGCGCCCATATGAGGAAGTACGGCACGACCAAGGAGCAGTTCGCGCGGATCGCGGTCAAGAACCATCGCAACGGCAGCCTCAATCCTCACGCGCAGTACCAGGAAGTCTACACTTTGGAGGATATCCTGAATTCGCCGGTGGTGGCCGAGCCGCTGACGCGGCTGATGTGCTCGCCGATCGGCGACGGCGCCGCCGCCACGATCCTCTGCGCCTCGTCGCTGGCGCCGCGCTACACGGGCAAGCCGGTCAAGGTGATGGCGTCGGTCCTGTCGTCGGGGAGCGATCACGGTCCGGACGAGCCCGGCGTGGTGACTCGGGTCGCCAATCAGGCTTATGAAAAGGCCGGAATCGGTCCACGCGACATCGGCGTGATCGAGCTGCACGACGCTTCCGCGCCCGCCGAGCTGATGACCTACGAGGAACTGGGGCTCTGCAAGCCGGGTGAAGGCGGCAGGATGATCGACGAGGGCGTGACCGAGATTACCGGGCGAATCCCGGTCAACCCGTCAGGCGGCCTGCTCGCGAAGGGCCATCCGGTGGGAGCGACCGGCGTCGCGCAGATATGCGAAATTTTCTGGCAACTGCGCGGCGAAGCCGAAAAGCGGCAGACCTCGAGTCCGAAAATCGGACTGACCGAGAACGGCGGCGGGATGGTCCGCAACGAAGCCGCCGCTATGTCGATTCATATTCTCGGCATCTGATCGCGCGCGGAAAGGGTCGGCATTTCGTCCGAAGTGCGACCGGCGGGACGTGTGCCTGCTTCAGGAACCGGTCGGTCGATGAATACCCCAATCGGCCGGGTCGTCTTAACAGATGGTCGGGGCGGCCGGTTTAGCAGGAGTAGGGTCTCATTTGTTGCGAGAACCCTTTTGGGTCGCTCCGACCATTCCTAAGACTCCGCGAACCGGTACTTCCCGTCCTTCAGCTCGATCCATCGGCCGCGATCGGTGACCTGACCTCCGACATCGATCTGCGTGCGCAGGATCATCAACTCCTCTTCCGTCGGAACTTCAAGTATTTCGAGCCTGGGCGCCATCGCTGGTTTGAAGCTCATCTCAGCCAGCACCTGATCGAGCGTCACGAACGGCGCGATCCCTTGCAGCATCAGCTGGCAGTCCTGCGCCATAGCCATACATCGCCCATGGAGTGTAAACCCGCCACGGCCCGGTAGCCGGGAGGCAAGCCGTGCTTTTCGCGCGATCCGGGCCCGTCGAGGAATCCGGGCGACGAGATGAAATCGACCCGATCGACGAACTTGCGCTTCTGCTGATCGGTCACCAGGATCGTGCGCCAGGCCAGCGCCGCGATACTGTCGGCGCCGCCGGGCCCGCCGAAGCGTCGTCCCTCGCCGCCCTCGTATTTGCCGACCACGGTCGAGTTGATATTGCCGTAGCGATCGACCTGGAGCGTGTTCAGGATTCCGTAATCGACGTAGCCGAGATGGGCGAGGTCGGCCGGCGTAGTTCATCGTTCCCCACTGGAGCGCGCGATAGTTGGCGCGCGAGCTGATCATCGTCATCAGCGGGTCGAACGGAACCAGCGCCTCGGGACCGACCACGCCGTCCTCGGTCAGATACTGGAGGTTGGGCGCCGTGGTGCGCTTGGCCAGCAGCACCGAGCTCAGCGGCTCGCCGCCGCCGCCGACCCAGTAGACGTACTTGTCCTCGACCAGGCGGGCGATCTGGCAGATCACGAACTCGCGCTCGTTGAAATTGGCGGCCGGCGTGCTCATGGGCCGTAGCCCTCCCGGATAGTCTCGCGGCGGCGCAACTCTGCGAGCTTCTTCATTCCGACCACTTTCTCGAGGTATTCGTCGTGCGAACCGATCGAGTAGACGTGCCTCTTCAGATAATCGCGGAAGTCGCCGCGGAACATCGCGCCCATCGCCTCGATCACTCCCGCCGGATCGGACGCGTAATAGCCCTGCACGATTCCCGGATACGCGCCGAACGGCGCGTGCACGACCGCGTCGACCGCGAAGTGCGGGATCGAGGTGCGCGCCGGATCGCGGCGGATCTCGTCGGTCGAGACGATCTCCTCCGCCGACAGGATCACGCGGCGCGAGGACAGCGCGCACTCCTGATGCGCGATGCCGGTGCCGAACACGCGCGCGTTGCCGTATTCATCGGACTGATGGACGTGGATCACTGAGACGTCGGGATTGAGCGCCGGCACCAGCACGACCGGCTGTCTCGGTGTAGGGATCCTCGGCGACCTTGCATCCCGAGTGCTCGAAGCCGTCGGTGCCGCCGAAGCTGCGCGTCGGCAGAAACGGCACGCCCATCGCGCCCGCCTTGAGCCGCAGCGTCATGATCGCGTTGGAGTACTCGTAGATGGTGCACTTCTTTTCGCGCACCGCGCGCGCGATCCACGGACCGAAACCGATGAACCCGATATCGATCCGATCGGCGCATCCGGCTTCGACCAGCAGCGCGCACGCGACGTAAGTGAACTTGCCGCACAGCCACAGGCGCTTCTTGCCCTGCCGGATGATCTCGCGAATCAGCGACGACGGCCCGCGCTGGAAGTAATTGCAATCGTAGGCGAGATAGTCGCCGTCGCGGACCAGGCGCTCGATCGCGTCCTTCTCGGTCATCAGCTTGGAGACCATCTGATGCGGCTTGTGATCGCGCACGAAAGCGCGATAGCCGTCGGGGTCTACCTTGAGATATTCGCCCTTGCCTTCTTCGAGGATGCGCATCGCGGTCAATTCGCTAAAGAACCTGACCCCCTGACCTCCTTCCCCTTAGGGGAAGGTAACCAGCCTCGCGTGAGGTATCACGCCACCTTCTTCATCGCGCCGGCCTTCCGATGCCACTTGCTCATGTGCTCCTTGTGGGTCTTCAGGTATGCGCCGGCCTGGTAGTGCTTGTCGTAGAACTCCAGCTCGAGGTGCTGCGCCTGGATGTAGAGATACAGCACCATCGGAGGCACGAGCGCCGGGAAGGTCCCGTAGTTCTCCCAGATGTAGCGGCAGGTCTCCTTGCAAATCTGGATGGTCTTCTCCGGCGTGCGCGGCACCTGGCGCAGGAAATCCGCGCGATTCTTGTACGGCACCGGCTTCTTGCTGAACGCGTTGAAGGTGCCGTTGGGGCCGAACTTCTTGTCCACCACCGCGTCGACCGCGGCGTCCATGTTCTTGAAGTACGGGGGACGGAAGCTCTCGAAGCTGCCGTCGATTCCGAGCGGCGACGGGAACGCCGCCGGATTCTTCGGGTTCGATTCGAACCGGAATCCGAGCCCGCGCGCCATCGGCGTGCCGCCCAGCGTGACGAAGCTGGTGACCCCGCCGAACATCCATCCGCCGAGTCCCATCGCCTGCTGGGCCAGCACGAGATTGTGCCCGATAAACGCCGCCTCCGCGCCGACGTTGGAGAGGATCATCGTTTCGAACATGCTGATCGGCACCGGATTGTCGACCCATCCCTCCTTGATCCACTTTTCGTCCATGCACGGCCGCATCCCGTTGCGATCGTCGGCGAGATAGGCGCCCAGGTCGGCGTTGAGCATGATCGCGTTGATCATCTCCTCGGTCATGTCCGTCACCGGCATGAACATGGTGGTGCCGGGCATGTTCACGTTCCACAGGTTGAAAGACATGATCGCGCCGGTGTTGCGCGGCAGATCGAGACGCCCGTCGGAGAGCTTGACGCGGTTCTGGCGCACGAACTCGATAAGCTTGTCGCGATCGCTCTTGCTGGCGAACTCCTGCAGCTTGACCGGTTGCGCCTCGCGCAGCTTGAGCATGTAGACGCCGTCGTCGTTGGTGTAGAACAGCTCGGTGCCGTGATTGCCGCAGGGGCTGGCCCACGTCCGCCCGACGTGCTCGACCATCGTGTTGCACATGCCGTCCCAGGTCGCGAGCTGGTCGGCCTTCTCGGGGCGCGGCGTATGGGGCATGTCGGACAGGTTGATGCCCGAGATGCCGGTGGCGGCGCCCAGCAGCAGCGCCTCCTCGAGCTTCGTCCAGCGGCATCGGCGGATGCGCCGACTTGTGCTTGTTCGGCCCCTCCTTGATCTCCATCCCGAGGCCGAAGCGTCGCGATCGGCGGTTGAAGATCGCTTCGAGCAGCGGAAAGCTCCAGGCTTCGTCCACCTCTTCGAGTTCGGACAGCTTGATTGTTTCATCGGCCATCGTCGTATTCTCCCTGCGCCCGCCCTTGCCGGGTCACTGACGCTTTGATTCCAGCACCGGTGCGGTCTGATTCGCAAGCGCGGCCTGCCGCGCGCGATCCTGCTCGACCAGACTCACAACGTATCGGAAGGCGAACAGCGCCAGGAAATCGACCACCTTGCCGCTTACCTTCATCGACTGCAGCATCTCCTGGAGTTCCTGCACGCTGAGCATGGTCTTGGCCGACCACACGCCCATCTTTCCGGTCATCACCAGCTCGCCCTCTTCAACCGTGACGTCGTCGATCGTCATGTTGAAGTTGCCGGCCCTCGATCTGATCCGCATCGAATCGGTCCTCCGCTATGCGCTCCTCAACCGTAGCGATAGCTCACGCCAAAGCCGCCGGCCGGAAACTTCCAGGCGATGTTGTGAAACGGGCAGATCACGCGGCAGGTGCCGCACTCGATACAGTTGCTCCAGTAGATGGTGGTGCGGCCGTCGTCCTCGACCCGGTAGTTCTCGACCGGGCAGGTGACAGTACACGGTTTCGCGGTGCATCGCAGGCACACCTGCTGGTCGATGATCCTGAGATGAGGGTCGGCCTCGTTGACGCGGATGGAGAGCGTCGCGAGCTTGTCGTCGCGGGTCAGCAGCTTCAGGCGGGCCCAGGTAGTCGGCCGGATCGATCGCCATCGAAAGTTCGTCGTCTCCTCTGCCCTACGGCCGCCAGTCTACATCGGGGCGGCCAGAAACTTCGAGCCTACCTCACCCCTGGCCTCTCTCCCTTCTGGAGAGGGGAAAGATCATTCCCCCCTTCCCGGAAAGGGAAGGGGGGCTAGAGGGTCAGGTTTCCTGCCGTCACATTATCGCGGCCTTGGCGATGTCTATCATATCGGTCGCGAAGGTCATCAGCCCGAGCTCGGCCAGCAGATGGTCGGCGACCGCCAGTTCGAGCCTGCGCTTGGGCACCTGCATGCCGTCGGCGGTCGGCGTCACCGAAAACAGCTTTCGCGCCATCGCGGTGAATTCGTAGGGATATTTGTTGAACAACTGCGGATGGGTCTCCGCCATCCGGGTCAGGCGCTCGTAGCGCTCGTAGTCCTGCCAGACGAAGCTCTGGCGCAGCCGCGTCACGTAGGGTTCGAGCGCCTTGGCCGAATAATCGCCGGCCTTGTGCGCCTCGATAATCGTTTGCGCGGCAAGCACCCCGGAAGCCATCGCCATGTTGGTGCCTTCGTGAAACATCGGATTGGCGTTGACCAATCCGGCGGCGCCGCCGATTACGAGAATTCCGTCGCCGACGAAACGCGGCAGATGCTGCGGCGCCATCTCGGGAATCAGATGGGCGGAATATTCCTCGGGCGTCGTGCCGCGCAGCAGGCGGCGGATCACCGGATGCATCTTGAACTGGTTGAGGAGTTCGTCGGGTTGGACGCCCATGGTTTGCAGCGCGGCGAGCGGGATTCCCAGTCCGACCGATATCGTGTCGCGATTGGTATAGATGAACCCGGCGCCCATCGCGCCCTTGACCGCTTCACCGCCCAGGTACTCGTACGCGGCGCCTTCGTCGCCCTCCAGTGAGAATCGGTCCTCGATAATCGGCCGCGGAATCGAAACGATTTCCTTGATTCCCAGAATCACCGAGAGCGGCAGTTCGCCCCGCAATCCGGCCGATTGCGCGACTAGCGAGTTGGCGCCGTCGGCGGCGATCACGACCTTGGCCTCGACGTCGCCGCCCTCGCGCCGCGCGCGCACGCCGGTCACGCGTCCTTCGTTCATGATCACCTGATCGACGACGGTCTGCGTGACGATCATCGCGCCGGCCTGCTCGGCCTGGGCGGCCAGATAGCGATCGAAATGCGCTCGGAGCGCGGTGAACGAATGATTGTAGTAAGGCGGCTCGAAGCCGAGGAACTTCAGCGAGATCGCGATCTCGTCGTGCTCGGAAAGCATCGAGAAGCGCTTCTCGACGACGTGTCTTTCGACGCATTGATGCTCGAGGAAATCCGGAAAGAACCTGCTGAGCACGGTGGTGTAGAGCACGCCGCCGAACATCGCCTTCGCGCCCGGAAAGTCGCCGCGCTCGAACACCACGACCTCGAGGCCGGCCTTGGCGAGCAGATACGCGGCCATCGAGGCGCCCGGCCCGGCCCCCACGATCGCGACGTCAAACCGCTCAGCCATCAGACGAAACGGCCCTCACAACTGGATACCGGACTGGAGCAGGATGCCATTGTGAATCAGAAAGCTACGGATGGTATTGCCGCGCCGGGCGCGATCGCGCGGGTTCAGGTCGGGTTTCTGCGCCTGGAATTCCGCGACCCGATCGACCATCCGGCGGCGCCCCTTGATGCTGATTTTGGTCTCGCTGCCCTCCTTTTCAAGCAGGCAGGCCCGAATCACTCCATCGGGATCGAGCTCGACGAACGAGCAGAATTCGCCTAGCAGATCGAGCCGCGAAGAATCGGCGCGCGGATCGATCCCGGACTGTTCCGAGAGTCCCGCGAACCAGGTCTTCACCGACTCGTAGCTGTCGAGCGCTCTGTCCGGCGCGGTCATTGCTGGCTCGCGTTCTACTCGGGCAGGCCGAACATCCGCGCCAGCGCCTTGATTTCCTCTTTGCGCCAGGGCTGCGGAGCGGGCGCCTGGATCATCTTCTGCACCCTCAGTTGCTCGGTCACTTTCGGATCGGGCTTGAACGGATTGCCGTACTTGCCTTCGAAGTAGAGCTCTTCGAGCGGCGGCCGTGGGCGCTGCCCGCCTGCCTCCCACGACTCGGCCGGATAACCGACCAGCAGCACGTAGAGCGGCATCCACTCCTTTGGCGGATTCAGGATCTTCCTGATCGGCTCGTAGACGAACGCCGAAAGGCAGGTGCCGAGGCCCTCCTCGACTCCGGCGAGCATCGCCTGGCAAATCGCGATTCCCGCGTCGGCGGCAGCCGAAGCCGCAACCGTGGGCTGATTGGCGTTCTGCGCGAGCGGCTTCAGGATATTCGGCCATACGAACTCGTCCACGAACTTGTGGCTCCATCCGTGGGTCACGTTCAGCGCGCCGACATCGACCAGTTGCTTGAGCCGCGCCTGCGCGCCCGCGTAGGCGCCCATATCGGCGAAGCAATAGATGTGGACCGGCGCCAGCTCGATATTGAGCGCCGAGACCGGCGTCTTGAGCGCGTCGAGCGTGGCGCGGTCGAGGTCGTCGCGGAACACCACGATCGCGCGGAAGAAGCTGGCGTTGACGGCGCACGACGCCAGCCGCGCCGCTTCGAGCATGATCTGGATCTTCTCGCGTTCGACCGGCCGCCAGGATTGGAAATACCGGATCGTTCGCCGCCGGCCTACAACTTCCTTGTATTCCATTCGATTGTCCCTCTGCCGCTGCCAGAGCGGTCCACGGATTCCCTTCCCAAAGAGCGCTTTCGGCAAATGTTGTCAAGAGAACGGTTCTCCACTGCCCCGCCCACGCGGGCTTCCGGCGGCGCCCCGGGTTTCACGACAACCGTTGTCGGGACGACGTTCTATGTTTGTAAGCAGTCCGCTCGAGAACACAGAACATCATCGCCCGCCTTGCGCGGGCGCGAAGACTTCTCTTGGGGGTGGCGAACATGGAAAAAGGAAAGATCCTGCGTCATCACGCGATCGAGGAAGCCGGCTGCTTCGTCAATGATGCAGCATCGGGCTCCGGCTTCAATGGCGAGGCGGAGATCATCGAGGCGATGCGCATCCTGGTCGCGCTGCGCGCCGCGCTCCGCGACCCGGAAAGCCTCGAGGAACTCAGAAGCACGGAGGCGCTCGAAACCCGGGCGACGCAGTTGTTCCACCAGCGCCTCAGGGCCTGCGACCCGTCCCTGCCGGTCATCCGGCTGTTCGAGCGCCACGGCCTCGACCCGCTGGAGCGCGAGCTCCTGCTCTTCCTGGTCGCCTCGACGCTCGGAATCGTTTCAGCGGCCGCCGACATGGAGGATGTCCAAATCGCGATGCGCAAGCACGGCGCGGAACGCCTCCAGATCGCGCGCGCATTCACTGAGGAGGGCCGTCTGGCCTCGACGGGGCTGATCAGCCTCGACGATGAGGACGACCTGCTGCACCGGCCCGCGGCGGTCTCGCCGGAGGTGATCGCTCCGTTTCTCGGATGTGACGGGAGGGAATACGAGGGATTCGACGTACAGAGCCAGGACCAACTGCTCGAGCGATGCTTCCCGCTTTTCTCGAAGCTGCGCGAACGAGCGGCAAGCCTTGAGAACAGTTTCGGCCGCTTCTTCCATTCGCGATCGAGCGTCGAAGCGATCAACCGCAGGATCGATCGCCTTGCGCGCGCGCTGTGGGCAACCTTCGAGCGCCATCCGCAGTGGCCGCTCAGCCAGACCAGGTGGAAGCTCAACCGGCAGGAGACCGAGATGATCGTGGCGCTGATTGGAAAAGACCTCGGCTTCTGCGATTGTGACGATGAACTCTTCCTGGGCGAAGGATTGGCGCGCGCGGCCAGCTCGGAGCCTCCGCAGGTGAGGGAGAATCTCGCGTCGCTCAGGCGCGATCGCATCCTGAGAAGGGAGGGTTATGTCCGCATCTGCGGCGGCTACGGCGACTCGCAGGCCTTCGACGACGAGAGCACGCTCCGGACCTGCGAATTCGAGTTGACCGGGGAGTTCCGCAAGAGCGTCGGGATCGACAAGCGGTCGCGGCACCTGCGCACGCGCCATCGGGTGCGCACGCCGGCTGTGAGGCTCGATCAGTTGGTGCTGTCCAGCAAGGTCGCGGACGGCTTGCGGATGATAATCGCGCAGGTCAGGGAATCGCACCTGTTGATGGACACCTGGGGATTCAAGGACGTGCTCTCATATGGCCACGGCGTGACGGCGCTCTTTGCGGGACCGCCGGGAGTCGGCAAAACCGCATGCGCCGAAGCGATGGCGCACGAACTCGGCAAGCCGATTCTGACCGCCAACTACGCGGAGATCGAAAACTGCTGGGTGGGCGAGACCGAAAAGAACATCGGGCGCGTCTTCAAGGACGCCGCCGACGCCGACGCGGTTCTGTTCTGGGACGAGACCGACGCGATGCTCTACGATCGCGACGCGGCCTACCGATCGTGGGAGGTGAGACAGGTCAACGTGCTGCTGGAGCAGTTGGAACGATTCGGCGGGGTCTGCATCATGGCGACAAATCGCAAACTGGCTCTGGATCGCGCGCTCGAGCGGCGAATCGCGGTAAAGCTCGAATTCGACCGGCCCGGGCCGGAAATGAGACGGCAAATCTGGCGCAAGCACCTGCCGCCTGCGATGCCGCTTGCGCCGGACGTGAATCTCGACCGGCTGGCGCGGGTCGATCTGACCGGCGGAGAGATCAAGAATGCGGTCCTGAACGCGGCGCGGATCACGCTGGCGCGCGATCCGAGGGGGCCGGTTGCGATGGCGGATTTCGAACAGGCGATTGAGATGGAACTGCACGGGCGATGGAACCGCGACGAAGACCGCCCGATCGGATTCAGACGCTGATGCGGCGGGAGCGTAGAAAGCCGACCTATGGCGCCGCGACCAGGCTGGCGCGAATCGTGTTGCAGCTCGCCTCCAATCCGTGGGGAATGAGCTTCGAGTCGATCCAGCGCCGCTTCTCAATCTCCGAGCGCACGCTGATGCGCTACGTCGCGGCATGCCGCAGGCATCTTGTGGACGATCTCGGGCGGCCGATGGTGGAAGTCGTGAGCCGCGGCACGCGGCGTTACTTGCGGCTCGCCCGGCTCGACCAGGCGCCTCCTTCAACCGCCTACCAAACCGCCTCGCTCTACTTCATGTTGACCGTGCTCAAGTTCCTCGAAGGCACGGTAATCAAGGAAGGCATCGAAGACCTCTGGGAACGAGTTTACGCCGGCGTACCCGAGGCGCAGCGAACTCCCATCCGGGACTTGGACCGCAAATTTTACGCTGTCGCGTATGCGCCCAAGCTCTACCGCGAGCAGGACGAACTGCTGGATCTCCTGCTGCGCGCGCTCATCTACCAATGGCGGCTGCGGATCGATTACGCGGGACTCGCCGGCGAGGGCAGGATGCACGGTTTCGATCCCTACACATTGATCGCGTACAAGGGTGGCCTGTACCTGATCGGCTTCAGCGACGTTTACAAACAGATCATCTATCTCGCTGTCGAGCGGATACGCAAAGCTGCGCCGATCGCAGGCGCGGACGGCGTGACCGAGCGGTTCGTCTATCCGAAGCGATATCATCCCGAAAAACACATGGACGGCGTTTTCGGGATTATCGAGGGACCGGAGACGCACGTTGAGTTGCTCCTGCTGCATCAGATGGAGCCGCTTTTGCGCTCGCGCGCGATCCATCCGACGCAGCGGTTCCATCGCCGCGCCGACGGCAAGACCACGCTCACGATGACCGTGCGCGGCACGACCGAGCTGAAGAGTTGGATTCTGGGTCACGGCCCATGGATCGAAGTGCTGAAGCCGAGGGAGTTGCGCAACGAAGTGGCCGATCTGCTCAGGTCCGCCGCCCAGCTGTACGCGCGCAACGGGCACGGACGCGCGGCCCGCAAGTCATGATTCGCCTTCACTACGCCAACCGGATGGAGAATCTGATCGCGCCGCTCGCGGCGGCGATCGCGGAGCGCCAGCGCGCCCGGCCGCTCGATCGCATTCCGATCATCGTTCCCAATCGCGTCGTCGAACAATTCGTGAAGTTCCGCCTATCCGAGACGATCGGCGTTGCCGCCAACCTGGAGTTTCCGTTCCTGCGCCGACATCTCGCGCGCGTCGTTCAGAAAGCGAATCCCGACCTGATGATCCTCGAAGCGGAAGCGCTCCAGGTGGTGCTGTTCGAGTGTATGCGCCGTTCGATCCGCGGCGGCGACTGCCGAGATGCAACCGATACGCGCGTACGTGGAAGCCGGGCACCCTCACCTGTCCTCGCCTTCGGTTCGGACGCCCCTCCACGCGCCGGTGGCGACTGGTCAGGGAGAGGGTCTTCGGTCGCTTCGCGAAGCGATTTCACATCTCTCCCTGACCAGTCGCCCCCGCGCGTGGAGAGGCCGCGCGAGCAACTGCGAGCGCGGGTGAGGGTATCCGATCTGATACTCAAGTCGAACTTAGGCTGTTGCGGTTGTCGGGTCAGATCGCGCGGCTGTTCCGCGAGTATTCAATTACGCGCCGCAGGATGCTGCTCGGATGGCGCAAGGGCAAGCGAATCGACAACGATGCGTTCGGCGAGGCTGAGCAGTGGCAGCGGCATTTGTGGATGGCGATCTTCGCAGCGGACGGAAGCGTCCGTCCGGACTGGATTGCCGACGCGGACCATCGATGGATGCTGCTGCCGGACGGTTTCGACGCCGCCAGCGCGGCGCTGCCTGGGTCCGCACTTGCGCCGGTCCTTCACGTGTTCGGGCTTGCATACGCCGGTCCCGAATTCGCGCAGATCTTCGCGAGGCTCGGCGAACTGTCGGACCTGCACATCTATGCTCTCAACCCATGCCTCGAGTTTTGGGAGGATGTCGACATTCCCGGCGGCATCGCGCGCGATTCGTGGGTGCATCGGCGGCAGCGGCTCGACGAGAATTCGCTGGACGGCGCTGACCCGTTCGGCCTCGACATCGCGGGCGACAATCCCTCGTTGCGTCTGTGGGCGCGTCCCGGCCGCGAGTACATCCGCCTCCTCAATGAGCTTACGGACTGCGACTTCGATGCGCACTTCACGCATCCGGCAACCGGCACAGATTCCGCTGCGACCCTGCTACACAGGCTCCAGGAGAGCATCCTGATCCGCGAGCCGGAGAGACAACCGGCATCAGCCGGCGCGACCGCCGCTGACAAGAGCATCCGCTTCCTGGCCTGCCCCGGCGTCCGGCGCGAGGCGGAGATCGCCGCCAATGCGATCTGGTCGCTGGTGCAGGAGAAAACTTCCGGTGCGCCGCTGCGCTTTCATGAAATAGCGGTCCTGGTGCCGGACCGCGCGCACGATGAATACCTGCCGCATCTCGAGGCCGCATTCGCCGAGCTCCACGAGATTCCGGTGAACGTCGTGAGTCGGCGCTTTGCCACCGAAAGCCGCGTCGCCGAGGCGATTGCGCTGCTGCTGCGCCTGCCGGCCGGGCGATTCACGCGCGATGAGATGCTCCATCTGCTGACTCATCCCGCGATCGCGGGAGCCGCGGCCGATACCGACCCCGAGCAGGCCGCCGAATGGTGCGCCGCGCTGGGAGTGTTCTTCGGCGCCGATCGAGACGATCTCGCCGGCACTTACATCCCCGATGACCTCTATCATTGGGATCAGGCCTTGAAGCGCCTTGCCTTGGGAGCCTTCATGGCCGGAGAGCCGAGCGGCGAGTCGCGGTTCTTCGACGCGCCCCGTGGTCATCAATACCTGCCGCACGAAGTCCCGCAGGACGAGGTTCCCAGCGTGGCGTCTTTCGTGCGCGCCGCGCGCAATCTTCTGTCCGATGCGCGCGAGATTCGCTCCCGCCGCGCCACGCTCGACGAATGGGGGCGCGCGCTCGGCAATCTGATCCTCGCTTACGTACGCGCACCGGATCCGACCGACGAGCGAATCCGCGATCACTGCGTGAGCGCGATCGAGTCGATCGCGGCGGCCGGAGTCAGGAGCGAGCCGGTTTCGTGCGAAGCTGCATGCGAGTCTGCAACCGGGCGCATTTCGGATGTCGAGTCGCGGCGCGGACAATTCGACCAGCGCGGCGTCGCGATCGGCTCGCTGGCCGCGATGCGCTCGATTCCGTTCCGCGTGATCTTTGTGCTCGGGCTGAACGAGGCCGATTTTCCCGAGCGCGCGCGGCGCGACCCGATCGACCTGAGGCTCGCGCGGCGCAGCGCGGGCGACGTAACGCCAACCGAGCGCGACCGATACCTTTTCCTTGAAGCGCTGCTGGCCGCGCGCGATCGCATCTTCCTGTCGTACCTGTCGCGCGATCCGCAGACCGGCGATCCGCTCGAACCATCCGCGGCGATCCGCGAGCTGCAGTTCATTCTGCGCGGATTCCTGGACCGGGAAACGGTGGACAGCCTGACCGTTACGCATCCGGTAAGCCGGTACGATTTGCGCTACTTCGATGATCTGGAACCGCCCGAGCCGAAGCCCGATCCCCACCAGGAGTTGGCAAGCTTCGATCGCGCGGCGCGGCGGGGCGCCCGGATGGCCGCTCTGAGAGCCAACCTCCGGCGGCATTGCGCAGACAATCCGCTTCCGGGCCGCGACGATCCCGTGGTCGACCAACTCGCGCCCGATGTGCAGGCCAGGATGCGCCGCGATTTGCGGATTCCGGATCTGCAGCTATCCGGTAATCAGGCCGGAGCGCCCGGCGAGATCCGGCTTCCTCTATCCGCGCTGCGGAAATTCCTGGAGTGCCCGATACAGGGCGCCGCACGCTACGGATTGGGCATGGTCGAAGACGAGGACGACGAGTGTGAAGACCACGACGACGAGCCGATATCCCAGTCGATTCTCGATCGCACGATCATGCTGCGCGAGGCGTTCTGGAAATCGCGCGGCGACCGTGAGCGCGCGATCGACGAGTACGATCGCGCCTTTCGACTCGCGCAGGCGCGGGGCCGCGCGCCCTCCGGCCCGTTCGCCGAAGAGGCCAGGAAGGCCGACCTCGCGCGGATCCGCGAATGGATCGATCAGGCGCGGGCCGCGGGCGCAGGCGACCTCGCCGGATGGCAGGACGTGCGGATCGCGCGGGCCGACGAGTTCGAGGGCGGAGGCCGCCTGTTGCCGGAGATAACGCTGAACGCGCGCGTGGATCAGCCGGACGGCACAATCCGCACACATCCGGTGAAAATCTACGGAACAATCGGGTTCGTATCTCCGGGCGCGGACGCCACGCTTCAATGCATCCTGCGCGACAAGGCAAAGGCCAAGGACTTTCTGCGCCTGTTTCTGTGCGGGTTCGCACTGGCCGCAGCCGGCGAGCCGCTGAAGAGCTTTCGCGCGATCGTGGCCGGAGC
This sequence comes from uncultured delta proteobacterium, assembly GCA_963830715.1. Lineage (GTDB taxonomy): Bacteria > Desulfobacterota > Binatia > Binatales > Binataceae > CAVVMA01. The sequence goes on along the minus strand of CAWHNS010000007.1, from coordinate 294,702 downwards.
GGCGCGGCAAGGCGGCGCGCCGCATCAAGGTCCTCAAGATGCCGCCGCGGGAGCAGGCGGTCGGGTACCTGGGCGATCTCGCCACCGATTTACTATTCGGCAGAAATCACTACTTTATGCCGATCGAGGCGGTGGCGGCGGCGATGAAGGAGCTCGGCGAGCTTGGAACGGACGCCGATCTCGTCGACGCAATCGAAGCTGTGCGCGAGAACGACTTTGCCGGCTGCAGCTCGGACTATGGACCGATCCGCCACGCGCGCAGGTTCCCGCCCCCCGATGAGCGCCAGGTGACAGCAATCATCGCGCGCCGGTTCGGCCCTATCCGAGAGGTCTTCGACGATTAGGGGGTCGTGCATTTGAGCGTCATCCGCTACAGCCGGCCCTCGATTCTGGATCGCCTACGGCACGACCGTCACGCCGTGATCGAAGCCGGCGCCGGCACCGGGAAGACCCGCGCGATCGAGGACATCGCGCTGGATCTTCTGCTCGCGACGCCCTGCACCATCGAGGAAATCCTGGTCGTGACGTTTACCGAGAAGGCCACCGCCGAGCTTCGCGGCCGAATCCGCGCACTGCTGGAGGCGATCATTTCGGGGACGGCGCCGACAGATGAAGCATCCGCCGCCGAGACGCGGGAGATCGACGAAACCGGCAGGCGCAAGCTGGAGGCCGCCCTGTTCTCATTCGATCGCGCGCCAATCTACACGATTCACGGATTCTGCCAGCGCATCCTGACTGAACTCGCCTTCGACACCGGAGCGGGCTTCCAACTCGAGGTGGTTCGACGGCCGCCGCGCTTTTCATCGCGCCTTCAGATCTGCGCTGCGGGAAGAACTTGCGGCGGCGAGTCCAGTCGCGGACTGCTCGCGCAGTGGCTCGGACGCGGCGATGCGGCGGCGCGCGACAATCTGACCGACTCACTGGAGAAGTTGCTGTACGAAGCGCACTTCCATCGCTATCTCGAGTCCGGGGCGTTGGCCGAAAACCAGCGCGCGCTCGCACGGCTGAGCGAGAGCTTCGCGGTCGCGCCGCTAAGGAAGGCATACGCCGGTCTGCGCCAGCGCCGCGAACCAGCATCTGGGGCGGCGGAGAAACTCGCGAAGTTGATCGCAAAAGCGGGGCGGGACCACGAGGCCCTGCGGGCGGCGCTGTCCGGATTCGACTTCGAACCGTTGCCGCACGCGAGCTGGGTACTGGAGCGCAACCCGGACCCGCCCCCCGCGACCGTGGCGCTGCTGGACACTATCGACGCGTGTCGCCGCGCGATGTCTCTGGAAGTCAGGATTGTCGATTCGTTCCTGCCGCGTGTCGAAGAGCGGCTCGCTGTCGCGAAATCCGAACGGCGCGAGATTGATTACGACGACATGCAGGCGCTGGTATGGCGCGCGATAACGGGACCGCGCGGCGATGCGCTGATCGCGTCGCTGCGCGATCGGTTCCGCTACGCGCTGGTGGACGAATTCCAGGACACCGACGATTTGCAGTGGAGGATCTTCCGTGCGGTCTTCGTCAACAGCGGCGGAAGATGCCGGCTGTGCGCAGTGGGCGATCCCAAGCAGGCGATCTATGGTTTTCGAGGCGCGGATGTTTTCAGCTATCTGCAGGCGCGTGACGAGCTGGCGAGCGGCGGCGTCGAGACCGTGGCGCTGACCACCAACTTTCGCTCGACTGCGGACCTGGTCGCCGCCTGCAACACTATCCTGGATCAAGGGGCGGGCCGGCCGATCTTCAGCGGACCAATTCTCTACGACAAGCCGGCCGAGTGCGGCAGGCCGAATCTGCGCGCCTGCGACGCACATGGGAATTCGATTGTGCCGGTGACCGCGTTCCGATACGCGCCCGCTTCAGGCGCCGGATCGGTCCCGCGAATGCGGGCCGCGATCGGACGTGCGATCGCGTCCACCGTGCGCCGAATCCTTACCGAGCAGGCTCATCGAATCGCGATCGAGGACGAGGACGGCAAACGGCGACTGGTCGAAGCGAACGACGTGTACATTCTCACGCGCACCCGCGCCGAGAGCTTCGAAATTGGCGGCTACTTGCGCGAGGTTGGCGTACCGTTCGCCTTCTACAAGCAGGAGGGGCTGTTTCAAACCGGCGAGGCATACGACGTTCTGGACGTATTGAAGGCCGTCGCGGAGCCCGGCGGGCGCTCGGCGCGGCTCAAGGCGTGGGCATCGCCGTTCTTCGCCGTGCCGTTCGCGCAACTGGCCGGAATCGGCGAGCCCGCGCCCGGCCATCCGCTGACTGAGCGCCTTTACGAATGGAAGGCTCTGGCCGCCGGCGAACGGTTCGTCGAGCTGTTCGATCGCCTGCTCCATCAGAGCGGCCTGGTCGGCCGCGAACTTTTCCTGTCGAACAGCGAGCGCGAGCTGACCAATTACCTGCACATCCTCGAAATCCTGCTCCACGAGGCTCTCAACGAGAGGCTTTCCCTGCTCGAGATCATTTCGCGGCTCGAATCCTACATTTCCGATACCGCGCGTCCGGCGGGAATCAACAGCAACGTCCAGCGAATCGAGAGCGAACGCCGCGCCGTGCAGGTGATGACCGTTCACATGAGCAAGGGCCTCGAGGCTGACGTCGTGTTCCTGTTCGGCGGAATCGGCCGGATTCAGGAGAGGTCTCAGGTCGCGATTTATCACCGGGACGGCGAACGTCGAATCGCGGTAGGCGGCATCGCGAGAGAGCTCGCCGCGGAGCCGATCAGCATCGAGCATCAGCGGGAAGACCAGCGGCTCACTTACGTGGCGCTCACCCGCGCGCGCGTGAAACTCTACCTGCCGCTCTTTCCCGGGCCCTCCGCAAAGAAGGTCGCCGGTTACTACGATCAGTTGAATAACCGGCTCGAAGACCTGTGCGGCGGGCACGATTCGGAGGTTGCGCGGCTGTTCGAGATCGAGCAGGTGGACGACCTCGATTGCGATTTCAGCCGCCCCACGCCTGAGCTGCAAGCGCGGCTCAAGACCTGGCGTCCGCCGCAATCGCTGACCGACGATCAGGATCGCACGCCCGAAAGCTTCTTCCGCCATCTACGCGGCGCGCATGCGGCGCTCATCACAAGCTCGTACACCACGCTGGAACGGTCCAGGGCCGCGCGCCCGGATTTGGACGTGGAACCCGAGGACTTCAAGTATGACCTCGAAGTGGCGAGCGACGCCGCCGATCTCCCGGGAGGGCGCAACGTCGGGATCTTCCTGCACGAGGTGATCGAGAAGCTGGACCTGGCTTCGCTCGCGGAGCCCATCGACTTGGCGTCGTGGCGCTGCCGCGAAGATGTCGCGGCGCTGTTCGCCGAGACCATGCGGCGTCATCAGGTGCGCGATGCGCGCTGGGCCGATCGGGGTGCCGAGGTCGTTTTCAATGCTTTGCGATCGCGAATCGAATTGCCCAGCGGTGTTTCGATCGGTCCGCTGTATCGATGTCCCAATGTCCGCGAGATGGAGTTCATCTATCCGATTCCCGAGCGGACCCATCCGCTTCTCGCCGCCGGACGCGACCGGGCCTGGACGGTGGAGCGAGGATACCTGAAGGGCTTCGTGGACTTCGTCTTCGATGACGACCGAGTGACCTACTTCGCCGATTGGAAGAGCGATCGGCTTGCTTCGTACGATCGCGGCGCGATCGAGGCTCACGTCAAGGCGCATTACGAGCTCCAGGCCCGGATCTACTCGGTCGGTATCGTGCGCCTGCTCCGGATTCGCAGCGAGGACGAATACCAGCGACGCTTCGGGGGCTTGCTCTACGTGTTCATCCGGGGCGTCGGCTCCGGCGCGACGGGGCAGGAGGGGGTCTTCTTCCGCAAGCCGCGATGGGACGAAATCGTGCGGTACGAATCGGGTCTGATCGACGAAGTAGGTCTGCGATGAACACTGATGAGGAAGTCCAAGTCCGAGGCGCCAGCGCGTGGCAGCGCCTCGAAGCGGATGCCGGCGGGCGCAGTCCCAGCCGATTCGAGATGCGCTTGCGCGAGATCGAGTCGCGATCTGACGGCCTGAATCTCACTCCCGGCGCGATCCATCTGGCCGCCGAAATCGCGGCTCTGGAACCGGATCTGGATGACGACCAGCGAATCGCCCTGATTGTGCTGATCGTCGTGTCGCTCGCCGCGTTGCAGGAAGGCAGCACGCGATTTCCGGTCACCGGCCTCGAGTCGCGGGAACCGATGGCGCGAATGCTGGAGGCGCTGTGCGGAGCGGGCATCGCCGGCACGATGGCCTCCTCGATCGACGCGCTTCTCGGCTCGGACGCGGCCTCCGGAGTGATCGGGCGCGATCCCAACGACTACAAGCCGCTCATCTACCTCCAGCCGTTCGTCTATCACCAGCGAATTCGCGCGGCTGAGACGGCGCTCGCCGCCGGGCTCACAGCCTTGATCGCCGGCAAGCAAGGGACCGCGATCGAGATTGAAATTGACCCGCGCCTGTTGCGGCAGGCGTTGTCCGATATCGCCGGCAGGGCAGCGACGGAAGGATCGATGCGGCTCTCCGATGAACAACGCGATGCGGTCGCGGCAGCGGTTCGCTCGCGCCTGACCGTGATTTCCGGCGGCCCCGGCACCGGCAAGACCTCGATCGTGCTCGCGATTCTGCGCGTGCTGGTTCGTCTCGGGATGGCGCCGCAGGAAGTGGCGCTCACCGCCCCGACCGGCAAGGCCGCCTATCGGATGGACGAATGTATCCGCGCGGGCCTTGCGCAACTGAAGACTCGCGACCCCCACGACGACGCGCTGGCAGCGGATTGTCCCGCTGCTTCCACAATTCATCGGCTGCTGGGCTATTCACCCGGCCTCGCCCGCTTTCGATATCATCGCAACAATCCGATCTCGGCCGCGGTGGTGATTGTCGATGAAGGTTCGATGCTCGATCTGGCCTTGATGGAGCGGCTGGTCGATGCGATCCGGCCCGGTGCTCGCCTGATTGTCCTCGGAGACGCCGACCAGTTGCCGTCGGTTGCGGCCGGCGTCGTGTTTCGCGACCTGATGCCGCCGGCCGTGGAGATCGGAGAGACTAAGGCGAATGGCCTCGCCGCTTCGCGGGTTCAATTGAACCGCAGCTACAGAGTGGACCCATCCGATGCGCCAGGCCGCGCAATCCCCGCACTGGCCCGACTAATAAACGAGGGGAACACAGGTGCGATGCAGGCAAGCGGCAGCGAGGGCAGGCCGCTGGTCGTCCGGCGCGCCTCGGCGGTGGAGCTCGAATTCTCCGGCGTGGAGCACCTGATCGATTTCGCCGGACCGAGCGCCGCGTTTCTCGAGCGATGGTATCGCGAGTGGGTGCGCGGCGGCGCTGAAATCCGCGAGCTCGCGGCCGGGGTCTACACCGCACGGGAGAACGGCTTCGACCATCCTGAATGCGATCGGCTGAGAGCGCTGTTCGATCATCTGGCGGCCGCACGAGTCCTCTGCGTAACTCGCGTCTTTGAAACCGGCGCTGACCGTATCAACCAGCGTCTCCATCGCCTTGCCGCCGAAGACCCCGGCGTAGGCGCCGGCCACGATCGGTTCATTATCGGCGAACCTCTCATAGTTTCGCGCAATGATTACCAGCGGATGCTTTTCAACGGCGATCAGGGCATCGCGCTTCGCGTGCGGTCGCCCGGCGGCGAGCCGCTGGCGATGGCGGTGTTTCCCCGGGCAGACAACTTCGTCGCGTTTCGCCTCGACGCGCTGGAAGACGAAATCGAACTGGGCTGCGCGATGACCGTACACAAGGCGCAGGGATCGGAATTCGATTCGATCGCCGTGATTTTGCCGGCGAAAAAAATTCATATGCTGACGCGTGAGATTCTGTATACTGCGGTGAGCAGGGCGCGGAAGTCGGTAGTCGTCATCGGTGATGAGACGATCTTCAGCCTCGCAACTTCGTGCAAGGTTGAACGCTACTCGGGTCTGAGGGAGCAACTCACCGCGTTGGCCCTGTAATTGCTGTTGGCGCCCCCGCTCGCTGCGCCCAAAATCGGAGACAGGAATGCGACAATTAGTACAAATCTGCATCGGTCCGGCCGCAGCCGTGCTGTTGGTTGCCCTCTTGGCCGGGACCGCGGCGGGCGCCGCAGTCGTCAGCCTGTCACCGGGAAGCGGGCCGCCTACCCAGTTGGTGATGGTGATCGGAAGCGGCTTCCCGAATGGCGAGACCGTGGAGGTCTCCTTCGACGGCAAGCTCGTGACCTCGACCGTAGAGAGCAGCGGCAAGTTTACCGCCGGTCTGACGGTGCCCGCCTCGGCGAAGCCGGGAACTCATATAATCTCCGGCAAGGGCCAGATCAGCGGCCTCGTGGCGAGTGCCACGTTCATCGTCAGGGCCAACTGGTCTCAATTCAAATGGAACCCGGCGCGCAACGGATTCAACCAGTTCGAGAACGTACTCGGGCAGAGCAACGTGTCGAAGCTGGTTCCTGCGTGGAATTTCACAACCGGAAACCAGGTGGTTTCTTCGGCGGCCGTGATCAACGGCGTGGTCTATGTCGGGTCGCTGGATAACAATTTGTATGCTCTCAACGCCGTCACCGGCGCGACGGTCTGGAGCGCACCGACCGGCTCCTCTATCGTTTCCTCGCCGGCCGTTGGCGTCGGCGCGGTCTATGTCGGCTCGATGGACGACAGTCTGTATGCTTTCAACGTCCTCAACGGCGCCAAGCTGTGGAGCACGCCGACCGGCGGTCCCGTTACCGCGTCGCCGGCGCTGGCCAATGGCGTAGTGTACGTCAGCTCGCAGGACGGCAACCTTTACGCCTTCAGGGGCGTCAACGGCGTCAAGCTCTGGAACAGTCTTACCGGCAACGCTATTTCCTCGTCGCCGGCGGTAGCCAACGGCGTCGTGTACGTCGGTTCCGATGATCACAATCTATACGCGTTCAACGCTGCCACCGGCGCCAAGCTCTGGAGCGCCAAGACCGGAGCCTTTGTCCGTTCCTCTCCGGCGGTGGCTGGCGGCGTAGTCTACGTCGGCTCATTGGACCGCAACTTGTACGCCTTCAACGCGGTAACCGGCGCGAAGTTGTGGAACACGCCGACCGGGGGATTGATCACGTCCTCGCCGGTGGTTGCCAACGGGATGGTTTATGTCGGGTCGTTCGACTATATGCTCTACGCATTCGATGCCTCCGCCGGGGCTGTGAAGTGGCGCGCGCCGACCGGCGGTTTCATCGGATCGCCGCCGTCGGTGGCGAACGGCATCGTCTATGTCGGCTCGCTGGACGCCAGCGTATACGGGTTCAACGCGGTCACCGGAGCTCAGCTCTGGAAAGCGACGACCGCCAGCGGAATCGGCGCTGCGCCGGCGGTGGTGAATGGAGCTGTGTATATAGGCTCGGCGGATAAATCGATGTACGCCTTCGCGCTCGGTGGGAAGATCGCGGCGTCCGCTCCGCCGTCCTCCGAGGCTTTCGTTGAACCTCGGCAAGAGAATAGATAATCCCGCTTTTCCGGATCCCGTTGTGCGGGGCACGCGTCGCACGAACCTCGCCGATTTCTCTCTTGCTTAGGCGCTGGTCGGACGCTAATGTTTTTGCACCGTGTTTCTGCGCTGGCCGGCACGGCCCAGGCGCAAGAAGGAGAGAACAATTGACAGTGCGTAAGACGTTAGCGATAGGGTTGGCGGTTGTTGCGACCCTCTACGGAGCGCGAGCGTGGGCGGGAGGATGCGACGATCCTTCGCAGGTCGTCGCTCGCATCGGTGACCGCAAGATCACGCTTGGCGAACTCGAGGCAAGAGAGCCCGCCAAGACGCTTGACGCAGGTTACAAGTACTACATGGCGCAGCGCGGTGTAGTCGAAGAGGCGATAAGCAACGACCTTCTGGAAGAGGAGGCCAAGAAGGAGCACATCACAGTAGACCAGCTCCTCGATCGGCACGTTCGGAGCCAGGTAAAGGACCCGAGCGATGAGGCTCTGAGGGTCTACTACGAGGGTCTGGATACCGACCAGCCGTTCGATGCGGTGAAAGGCAAGATCCGCGATCACATCCGCCAGTTGCGCGAGCGCAGGCTGATGATGGATTACGCCAAGACGCTGCGCGAGCGGAACAACGTCGTCGTGATGCTCGCTCCGCCGAAGGTCGATGTGGCGGTTGGAAGCGCTCCGCTCGAAGGCTCCCGCCAGGCCCCAGTGACCGTTATCGAGTTCGCGGACTACGAATGTCCGTACTGCCGCAAGGTCGAGCCCACGGTGGAAAAGCTGCGCAAGGAGTTCGGCGGGAAAATCGCTGTCGCGTTCAAGGACTATCCCCTGCCGATGCACCACCACGCCGAGAAGGCCGCCGAAGCGGCGCGCTGCGCGGAAGCGCAGGGCAAGTTCTGGGACTTCCATGACAAGCTGTTCGCTGCCGACGGGCTGGAGGTCTCCGACCTCAAGACCTACGCGCGCTCGATGAACCTCGACGGGACGAAGTTCGACAAGTGCCTGGATTCGGGCGAAGAGGCTGCCGGGATCCAGAAGGATCAGGCCGAGGGCAGCAAACTCGGGTTAAATGGAACGCCCAGCTTCTTCGTCAACGGCCGCTTCGTCAGCGGCAACGTATCCTTCGACGTCCTGGAAGACATAGTGCGCCAGGAGTTGGCGCCCGGAAACGCCAGCCACATGGAGTCGTCCGCCTCTAAACCCGGATCCGGGGAAGCCAACTCGTCATCCGGCGGAATGTAGGTTACTGCGCGGGCGGCAACCGCTGCGACATCGTCGCGGTCCGCATCAGTCGGGCGAAGCCCGCTGCTGATGCTTCTCTCAGCAGCCCGCGTGATCTGTGTTCCTGAATCGAGACGGAGGGGCGGCACGGGCTCGCCCCGTGCCGCCCTGTCGCCAGTGCGTCCGTGTGCATGCGGCGCGCTCAGCTTCTTAGAACGGATCGGAGAACATTCAGCACGAAGACCAGATCGCGAGAGCTGCGAGCCTCGCCCATCAGCGACACTCCGGAGAGCATCTCCATCTCGCGTTCGGAGATATTGTGAACGCGCTTCAGTTCCTGATCGTTCCGGAATATCTCCCAGGCGCGATTCGAGTTGGCTTGATTGAGCGAGGCTTCTCCCGCCCGGCCGACCGGCACGCAGCGGTCGTAGCGGCCGCGCCTCTCGCCTCTCCCCCCCGGCGAATGAATCGCGGCGGGAGCATTGGATTTGTAGTTAGGTCCAGTCATGGCTCGTCCTTTTCGTGCCGTTTTGTCCTACCGCTTGTCCAAGACTTTGCCGGGCCTGGTATCGTCCGACAGATCCACTGTGACGGTACCGGCGGTGACCTGCATGCGCGATTCGGTTTTGCCCAGCAGCCTGAGAGCCCCGAGCAGTCCCAATGCCAGCAGGGCGAGGATCAGCGCGTACTCGGTCATGGTCTGTCCGCTGGCGCGCCGGACCGCATCGCGGCGCCCCGGATGTGAAGCCGCTGCGCGCCGGTTGGCGGGGCTGTCGGTGGGCCGCATGACAATCATCGGGTTTTTCCATCGCGGGCGCCGTTCACCCCGAGGGGAGCTCGGGCAGCGTGCGCGGCGTGTGGGACGGCATATACATATTGTTATCTTTATATACCTACTTGGAGACGCCTCGTGGCTGCGGGAAGTATTCGCCGCCAGTCCCTCTAATGTCAAGTCAACTATATGTTCTAAATAGTAACTAGAGTTGATTAATATAACTATCAGTAGATAGGGCGGGCGCGGCAGCCCGATCGGCGGTGCGGCTCGGCAAGCGCCGGGCTGCCGCGCGGTGCTGGAATCTTCGATGCGCGGCAGTGTACTGTCGGCCAGGCGGCGGGCTTCGCCGTCGCGATCGGGGAGGGTCGTCAAAGCGCCAGGATGTTTCGGCTGGATGCAAAGAACGCGATCGTAACCGGCGCCGGCTCGGGTATCGGACGCGCGATCGCTTCGCTGTTCGCCGCGCAGGGCGGGCGCGTGTTCGTGCTCGATCGCGACGCCGCGGCGGCCGCCGAAACCGCCGGCGCGATCCGCGCCGCGCGGTGAGGCGACCGCGCTGGAATGCGACGTCTCGGACGCCGGCTCGGTGCGAACCGCGTTCGAGCAGGTCGATGTGCGCGCCGGCCGCCCGCACATCCTGGTCAACAACGCCGGCATCGCGCACGTCGGCACGGCGGCGAACACCAGCGAGCAGGATCTCGATCGCGTCTATTCGGTCAACGTGAAGGGAGTCTACCTGTGCTCGCAGGCCGCGGTGGGGCGGATGTTGAGTGGCGGCGGCGGAGTCATCCTCAACCTCGCGTCCATCGCTTCGCTGATTGGCCTGAAGGATCGCTTTGCCTACTCGATGAGCAAGGGCGCGGTGCTCGCGATGACTCGCTCGATCGCGGTTGACTACGTAAAGCAGAACATTCGATGCAACTGCATCTGCCCGGCGCGCGTTCACACCCCGTTCGTGGACGGTTACCTGCGGGAGAACTACCCGGGACGGGAGCAGGAGATGCTCCGCGAGCTGTCGGAGTATCAACCGGTCGGCCGGATGGGCACTGCGGAGGAGGTAGCGGCGCTGGCCCTCTACCTCTGCTCCGACGAGGCGTCTTTTATTACCGGACAGGCCTATCCGATCGACGGCGGCGTGCTGGTGTTCTAGATAGGCGTGCAGCGATGAAGCAGTACGGGCGCACGATCAATCTGAAAGACGATCCCGCGATTGGCGAGCGATACGTCGAGTATCACCGCAGCGTATGGCCGGAGGTCGAGCGCGGCCTCAAGGCGATCGGCATCAGCCGGATGCTCATCTGGAGGCACGGCCAGGCGGCTGTTCATGTTCATCGAGACCGCGGACGATTTCGATCCCGAGCGCGATTTTGCGGCCTATGAAAGCAGCGATCCGCGCGTGCGCGAGTGGCAGGATCTGATGGCGTCGCTGCAGGAGCCAGTGCCGGGCGCGCGCCCGGGCGAGTGGTGGGCCGAGATGGAACTGGTCTACTCGCTGTAGCTGAGCCGGAGCGCCCGATCACGCGCGCCACGCTGCTCCTTGAGGGTACTCGAATTCCGCTAGCGACTGCGGGCGCATCTCGATGCTGAATCCGGGCGCCGTCGGCGCCAGGTATCGGCCGCGCCGCACCGCGACCGGATCGAGAAAATGCTCGTGCAGATGATCGGCGAACTCGATCGCGCGCCGCTCGAGGCTCGCGCTGACGCAAATGTAGTCGATCAGCGAAACGTGCTGCCCGTATTCGCAGAGCCCCAGCCCGCCCGCATGGGGACATACCGGCACTCCAAATTTGGCGCACAGCAGCAGCACCGCCATCGCTTCATTGAGCCCGCCAAGGCGGCAGTTGTCGAACTGGCAGAAGTCGATAGCCTGCGCCTGCATCAACTGCTTGAACATCACGCGATTCGGACAATGCTCGCCGGTGGCCACGCCGATCGGCGCGATCGCGCGGCGAATCGCGGCGTGTCCCAGGATATCGTCCGGGCTGGTCGGCTCCTCGATCCATAGCGGCTTGAATCTGGCGAGCGGGCGCATCTGCTCGATCGCTTCGCCGACGTCCCACGCCTGGTTGGCGTCGAGCATCAGCGAGCACTCGGTGCCGATCTCCTCGCGCACCAGCGCGCAGCGCCGCTGGTTCTCCTCGCGATCGAGGCCCACCTTTATTTTGAATCGGGTCCATCCTGCGGCCCGCGCGGCTGCGGCATAGCGACCGCACCTGATCGTCCGGATAGCCCATCCAGCCCGCCGAGGTGACATACGCCGGATAGCCGTTGGCGCGCATCTCGGCCTCGCGCGCCGGGCGCGTGGCGGCGTTGCGTCTCAGGATGTCGAGCGCCTGCTCGGGCGTGAGCGCATCGGTGATGTAACGGAAATCGACGCACGCGACGAACTGTTCGGGCGTCATGTCGGCCACCAGCTTCCACACCGGTTTGCCTTCAACCTTCGCATAGAGGTCCCACACGGCATTGACGATCGCGGCGGTGGCAAGATGAATAGCGCCCTTCTCCGGCCCGATCCATCGGAGCTGGCTTTCCCCGGTCAGGCGGCGCCAGAAGCCGGCCATGTCGGAGGTGATCGATTCGAGAGTCCGGCCGAGTACCAGCGGCGCGAGCGCGTTCACGGCCGCGACGCAGATTTCCGTGCCGCGCCCGATTGTGAACGTCAGTCCATGGCCTGCGAGGCCGTCCGGATGGTCGGTCGTCAGCACGACGTAAGCCGCCGAGTAGTCGGGATCGGTGTGCATCGCGTCCGATCCGGCTTTTGTGCGCGAGGTCGGCGTCCTGATGTCGCGGACGCGGAGCCCGGTGATAGTGCGTGCCATGCCTGATTCCTCCGCGCGGCATGCTAGCATCGATGCTTTCCAACCGTCGATGAGCGACGCGGCAAAATCGTTCGCCGGCCTGCGGCAGAGCTGGCCCCGCCCCGCTTCGCCGCGCCCGATCGTGGTGATCGGGGCCGGCAGCATCGTGCGCGACGCCCATCTGCCAATCTACGCGCGGCTTAAGTTTCGCGTCGGGGGAATATTCGACGTCAATCCCTCCGCGAGCCGCGAGAAAGCGGAGCGCTTCGCGATCGAGCGGGTCTTCGACTCACTCGATGACGCAGTGGCGATCCGCGACGCGGTCTTCGATGTGGCGGTGCCGCCGCAGCAGATCGCGGGAATCGTGGAGCGGATGCCAGCCGGGGCCCCGGTTCTGATCCAGAAGCCGCTGGGGCGCGATCTGGCGGACGCCCGCCGCATCCTCGGCATCTGCCGCGACCGGAAGCTGATCGCCGCGGTCAACTTCCAGTTGCGCTTCGCGCCCAACATGCTGGCGCTGCAGGATCTGATCGCGCAGGGTGCGCTCGGCGACCTGACCGATATCGAAGTGAGGATCAATCTGCATACGCCGTGGGATTATTGGGCATTTTTGAAGGGAGTGCCGCGACTCGAGGTCCTGCTCCATTCGATTCACTATATCGACCTGGTGCGCAGGCTGGCCGGCGAGCCGCGCGGCGTCTATTGCCGCGGCGCGCGCTATCCCAGCCTCGCCGACTACCCCGATGTGCGCAGCAGCATCATTTTGGACTACGGCGACATGATCCGGTGCAGCATGATGCTCAACCATACCCACAAGTTCGGTCCGCGCCATGCCGTGTCGCAACTCAAGGTGGAAGGCACGCGCGGCGCCGCGATCGCCACGATGGGCGTGAATCTCAATTACCCGCACGGCGAGCCCGACGCACTGGAAGTCGCGGCCGCGGGCGCGGATTGGACGGCCGTGCCACTTCGCGGTTCGTGGTTTCTCGACGCCTTCGAGGGCCCGATGTCCAATCTGCAGCGCTTCGTGGCCAACGAAGATCCGGCGCTGGTTTCCAGCGTCGGCGATGCGTTTCGTACGATGGCTGTCGTGGAGGCGTGCTACGAATCGAGCGCCAGGGGCGCCACGCCGATCCCGCAATCCGGTTGACCTGGCAGGTCGCAATAGCAAGCCGGCGGCCGTGTTGCTTTCGATTGCCGCTTCTTCCAATACTGTGGCCAGGCAAACCGAATTGACTAAGTGAGTAACTGGAATGGCAACAGCCGTATCCACCAGCGCTCAGAAAATCTATTTCAACCCGTTCGATCCAGCCTTTCGGGCGAACCCATATCCGTACTATGTAGCCCTGCGTTCGGGACCTCCGCGCACGCTCAAGCTCTTCATGCCGATCGTGATGGTCGCTCGGTATGCTGATGTAGTCGCGGTCCTACAAGACCACGATCGCTTCTCGGCCAACCCCCAGGCGCTGTTCGTCAACGAAGGCTACGACGGCGCGCGCAACATGCTCACTTCCCTGCTGAACGATCCGCCGATCCACACTCGCATCCGCCGGGCGGTGGCCCCCCAGTTCACACCCAAGCGGATCGCGGAGTGGGAGCCGCGCATCCGCGAAATTGCGATCGGGATGCTCGACCGGATCGAGAAGAAGAGCAGCTTCGATGTGCTGGCCGATCTGGCCGATCCGCTGCCCACGGTGGTGCTGTCCGAGATCTTCGGTGTGCCGGCGGATGACTATCCCAGGTTCAAGACCTGGTCAGACCGGATCACCGAGTCGGTTCACATTATGCCGGGCGTACCGCAGCCGGATCATATCGTTGCCGCCTTCGTCGAGTTGCGCGCCTACCTGTCCGACTTGATCGAGCGCAAGCGGAGCAAGCCTAAGGCCGATCTGCTGAGCGAGCTCGTGATGAAGGAGGACGAGGACAAGCTTACCACCGACGAGCTGCTGGACTTCGTGATCATGCAACTGCTGGCCGGCACCGACACCACCACCAACACCATGGGCAACGGCTTCCTCGCGCTGATGCGCAACCGCGACCAGCTCGAGTTGCTGCGCGCCGAGCCTTCCCTCATCGGCCGGGCGATCGAGGAGATGTTGCGCTACGACGGGCCCATCCACGCGAACGCCCGTTTCGCGCGTCAGGATGCCGAGGTGGGCGGCACGCCGATCCGCAAAGGCGGCTTGCTGTTCGCGATCTTCGCTTCCGCCAACCGCGATCCCGCGCAGTTCGAGAATCCGGACAAGTTCGACATCACCAGGAACCCCAATCCGCACATGGGTTTCGGCACCGGAATCCATGTCTGTCTCGGCGCCCCGCTGGCTCGCCTCGAGAGCGTGGTCGTGTTCGAGGAAGCCCTGAGGCGATTCCCGAATCTGAGGCTGGCGGACCCCCAGCCGCAACTCGAATACCGGGACTTCTATTTCCTGCGCGGCCTGAAAACCCTGCCCCTCGAGTTCTGAGCGGCAGCCACATTCGGCGCCCTTCGGCTCGGCGCTGCCCCGCCCTTGCGGCGATCGGGGCGCCGCCGGCGGCGGGGACAGCCCCCTTGCCTGAAATGCGTGAGAGGCGCGAACAGTCCTCTAGATGCCGGCTTTGTCGAGCAGGGCGCAGCGGAGCTTGAAGAAGTGGATCATCGAGGTTAGGTAGCTGACGCGCCAGGAAGTACTGATTCGCTCCTGTTTGAGGTCGAGCCTCATGCGCGTGCCAATCGCCTCATAGACCTTGTGGATTCGCTTCAGGATATTCTGCTGCGAGTTTCCGGTGGCGAGCTTGTCAGCGCCGGTCACCTGGCGGATAAAGTCGGTGCTGTAGGCGCCCAGCGCCACCAGCGCGTCAGCAAACAGTTCGTGCTCTTCGTTGAGATGCGTGCCGAAGGTGCCTTCCATGAAGGCCGTCATCGGAGTGTTTTCGCCCACCAGCGAGCCATACAGGTAATGGCCGAGTTCGTGGGCGAAAGTCGCTGCCACCGCGCCCGGATGGTGGGCGGTGTTGAGGAAGATCACGAATTTGGGCTTGTCGCCGACGGTCGCCCGGCAGAAGAAGCCGCGCAGCGCGAGTCCGGCTCCCCGCCGGTAGGGCTCGGCGGTTACCTGCACCGCGCGCGGGCCGAATAGCTTGACCAGCGAGGCGAAATTGTCGGGATCTTTCCAGTCCTGCCAGCAAACGCGCCCCGCCGAGTCGGCTGGAGGCCAGAGCTCAGGCCGGGTGTTAATCTCGGTATCCACGATGCGGGCCAGTTCCTTGACCAGAGGGGTCGGCGGCAGGCCGGGCACCTCGCGGTAGTCAGCCGCCAGCACCTGCTTCATGTCGCTCAGCTGCCCCATCACCTTCTTTCCGAGCGAAGTGAAAGGGATTTCGATCTCGTCCAGGAGTTGGGAGACCAGCCCGTCAACCTCGCGCATCCGGAGGGCATCGATCGGGCCGGCCGGGCCGTGGCTGTGGCCGTGCCCATGTCCGGCGGACCTGAGCGTGGCCTGCACGTTCACGAGTGACGGCATCTAGCGCATTCCGACTCTTGCGGAGTTGAGGTTGTGGCGCCCGACGATCATTTCGACAGTGAGTGCCGGACGGTCTGTATAATATAGAGGAAGTCGCGCGCGCTGCGCACTTCGCCCAACAGCGCCACCTGCGAGAGCATCTCCATCTCCTTCTGGGTTATGCCCTGTGCCCGCAGCAGTCGTTCGTCCCGCTTGAACTCGTCCCAGGCGGAGCTGCCATTGGTTTTCGGCGGCTGAAGCAGGGCCTTGGCCTCGGGATTGGCCAGGAAGAACAGTTCGCCGCGGTCGAGCCCCAGAGCGTCGGCGAGCTTGGTGAGGGTCGCTTCCGAGGGGCGCCGTTTGTTGGCTTCCAGGTGGCCGATGAACGGAATCGAAGTCTCGATCCGATGGGCGACTTCTTCCTGCGTCAAGTCGAGTTGCCTCCGCCGTTCGCGGATCACTTCTCCGAAGCTGCGGGGTTTGATGCTTTCCTTGGCCATTGGCGTTCTCACTTTTCTGCCGCCGCGCACTCATCGAATGAGGCGGGGCGTGCGCCTTCTATCTCTGCTGCGGCGCGACATTCCATCGCTCGCCTTCCATATATAACACTCTGGCACTAAGTCATGCAACAAGTAGTTTAATATTCCCGACATAAAGGCGGCTGGCTTGCGCGCCGCGCCAGCGCGGGGCCAAGTACTTGATTTCAAAGGGA
Source organism: uncultured delta proteobacterium (assembly GCA_963830715.1). Classification (GTDB taxonomy): domain Bacteria; phylum Desulfobacterota; class Binatia; order Binatales; family Binataceae; genus CAVVMA01. Next base: position 278,315 of record CAWHNS010000007.1, on the reverse strand, counting down.
ATTATTGGACGGCGGTGCGCGCGCCGGCCGAGGAGTTCGGCCAGATGCCCGATCAGGAAACAGGTCCCCGTTAGGGGAGCGTCAGCCTGCAGCGGCAAGCCGGGCGCGCAGGCGCGCGTCGCCGGCCGCGTCGATCATCGTCCAGGCCGCGGCCAGCGAACCCTCCACAACCGCCTTGTCGGCGGCCGCGCTGACGCAATGCGCCGCGAACTCCGGTTGATGGTTCACCGCCGGCAGCGAGTCGATGCCGATCGTCGGATGAATCGCCGGGAGCGCCAGCGAAATGTTGCCCATGTCGGTGGAGGCGGCGATGCGACTGGGTCCGAGTTGCGGGAAGGATCTGCCCGCGAGCTCGGCGTTGCGCCGATAGATGGCCGCAAGCTCGTGATCGTGATGCATTTCGGCGTAGGGCTTGTTGCCGCCCACGATTTCGAGCCGCGAGCCGGTTGCCAGGGCTCCCGCCTCGAAGCATCGAAAGACTTTCGCGCGGACCTCGTCGAGTTCCGCGATGGTCGTGGCGCGCACGCAGAATTTGCCGCTGGTGTGCGCGGGGACAATATTGGGCGCGTCGCCACCCTTGGTCACGATGCCGTGAATCCGGTCGCTGGGGCGGATGTGCTGGCGCAGCAGCCCGATCGCAGTCTGCGCGATCGTGAGCGCATCGGCGGCGTTGATTCCGAGTTCCGGAAATGCCGAAGCATGCGCCTCGCGGCCGGTGTAGCGGACATCGAAGGTGGTGTTCGCGATCATCGTGGGCTCGCACCATGTCGACCGGCGCGGGATGCACCATCAGCGCGGCCTGCACGCCCGCGAATGCGCCGCGCTCCAGCAGCAGGATTTTGCCGCCCGCGTCGCCGACTTCCTCGGCCGGCGTGCCGATGACGCTCAGCCTGAACCCGGCGTCATCGGCGACTTTGGCCGCCGCGATCGCCGCTCCCGCCGCTATCGCGGCGATGATGTTGTGCCCGCAGGCGTGGCCGATTCCCGGCAGGCAATCGTATTCGGCGCAGATTGCGAGATGCAGCGGGCCTGAGCCGGCGTGGGCGATGAAGGCGGTGGGGAGATCGCAGACGCCCGCCTCAACCTCGAATCCCGCTTCGGCGAGAATCTCGCACAGCCAGCCGCAAGCCTGACGCTCCTCGTAGCCCGGTTCCGGATTGGCGTGGATCCGATGGCTGAGTGCGATCAGCCTTTCGCGCTCGCGGTAGAGACGTTCACGCGCACCTGCTTTGGAGTCCATCGCGATACCCTTGTCGCCGCAGAGGCGACGCTTCCGCTCGGCCCGTCAGAGATTGGTTGCAAGGATCCCGACCATCGCCAGACTGGTAGCACTATTGACGATGATCTGGGTTATGTCTTTGACCACATCGAGCTTGTCGACGACGATTAGCTGTTCGGGGACGAACACCGAGTCGCCGGGAGCAAGCCTCATTGCCATCAAGCCGCCGCTGATCACCGGCAGCAGCGGAAAGATCGCTCCTTTGCTGCTGTTGCGCAGTCCCTGATCGGTCCAGATCGAGCCGTTGGCTTTGACCACGAAGATATGTTCGGAGTCGGCCCCCTCGGTGGCCCCGCCCGCGCTCTCCAGGTAGTCGCGCACCGTCAACGCCGGTTGATAAACGATCGCGGTCGGATTGTAGACCTGGCCCAGCACCATCACAGAAGCCGGCCGCTTGGGAATGATGATCCGGTCGTCTCCTTCGAGCACCAGATCGTCCGGGGTTCGCGCTAATTGGTCGAGCGAGCTCAGGCTGAGCACGATCCGTCCCACTGCCTGCTGGCTCTGGGTGTCAGACAAGACCTGCTGCATGAGCGCCAGCGCCGCACTCTTGTCGCCTTCCGTCTGGCTGCCGCGGGGCGGGGCCAAAGATGCCCGCGCGACGGCCTCCTGCAGGCGCCGGCGGCTTTCAGCCAAGCGTTGCTGTTCCAGCTTCCGGACCGAGGGCCTGATGAAGACCATCGCGGGCAGATAGGCATCGCTGCGCAGCCCGCCGGCGCGGTTCAGCACAGACGACAGACGCTCGCCCTCGTGGATGGCGTAAGGCCCAGGGCGAAAGACTTCGCCTTCGAGCGTGACTTCCAACGGTGCGTGCCAGTTGGAAGCCTCGTGGACCAGCACCACGTCTCCCCGCTCGAGCCGGAGGTCGTCGTCAGGTTCGTGGTTCAGGACCGCTCGCAGGTTCAGATCCATGAAGACGAAATGCGCCGCCGACTCCCCGTTTACCACTTCAGTGCGCGCCAACTCGCCGCTCTTCAGATAGGCATTGGCCTTGAGCCCGCCGGCTTCGAAAACCAGGTCGCTCACGCGCATCCCGGGCGAGAATCTGTAGGTCCCAGGCTTGCGAACCGCGCCTTTTACCGTGACGGTCGCGAGGTCTCCGAATTCCGTGTCCTTGTAGACGGTCAGTTCGTCCCGCGCATCCAGCGCCAGGTTGGCTTCGGTGTTCCATTGATCGGTCAGCACGGCGTCAAGATCGACTGGCAAGTAGCGCACGTTATGGGTGGGACCTGACAGCCTGCGAATCAGCGCATGGCCCAAGAAGGTACTCTCCTTAACGCCCTCTCCTTCGTGCAGCAGGTCCGCGACCCGCATCCCGGGGCGCCACTGATACGACCCCGGCCGGCGAACGTTGCCCCTGAGCGTTACGACGTTCCTCTGATCGGGAAGGACCGCGAAGACCTCGATCAGGTCACCGTCACGAACCTCGGACCGGTGCGCCTCCAACTCGGCGAGGTCGATGTCGAGCGCTACCCGCCGCTGACGATTCTCGATCCTTTCGACCTGAAGCCGCGGCCCATATCCGAAGGCGCTCACCCCGCCCGCGAGTTTGAGCGCGCTGCTCAGCGATTCGCCGCCCTTGATCTCGTAAATCGCGGGATTCTTCACGTCTCCCGCGATCGCCACCACGGCACCGACAACCGGCACGAAAATAACGTCGCGTGGCTCGAGCTGGACATCGTCTTTTGCGTTGCCGCGCAACAGCAGGTCGTAGAGATCGATCACGTGGGCAACCTGGTTTTGGCGTCGAAGCTCGATCCTCCGCAGACTGCCCACCTTGCTGATGCCGCCGGCGGCCACCAGAGCGTTGGATACGTGGGAAAGCGCACTCACTGTGTAGAGACCGGGTTGTTTGACCTGGCCGATCACGAACACCTGGATCGTCCGGAGCTGGCCCATCGTGACGTCAACGTGGACGCCGGTGATTTCGCCGATGCGGCCCTCGACCAGGTTCTTGACCTCCGCGAAGGTTAATCCGCCTACTTGTAGCGGCCCGGTTTGTGGCATCAGGAGAGCGCCGTCACGTTGCACCTGGAGATGAAGGGTCTGGTTCACCCGACCCCACAGCAGCACATTCACCTCGTCGCCCGGACCCAGGACGTAGTCACCGCTGACCGGAACATTCGATACCGGCGCGAAGGTCAACACAGGACCGGAAAACAGCGAGTAGCCGAACTGCGACAGCTCCGACGGGATGGGATTCAGGGGAACTGACCCCGGATAGGCGAATTGGCGGAACCCGCTCTCGATGGAAGATGGTGTGGGTTTCGATCCGGGTCCTCTTGAAATGGCCGGCGCCGGAGAGGGGTTGGCGAAAGCGATCGCTCGCCCCCCGGAGCACTGCTTGAGTCTCCTCTTTTGTGCCGGAGTGAAGCCGAGCGAAGCGGTCATCGAATCGATCTCGTCGGTGGTCATGTGCTCTGCGGCAGCCTGGGCGCACAGCCGTTGAAGCTGCTGAGTCTGCTGAATCTCATCCTCGCCTTGAGTTAGCTCCGTCGGCGGGGCAGTGCACTGCTTGAGCTGATCGAGCTGTTCGGAAGGAAGGTTGACGGAGGTTCCGATCGAGTCAACCTGGTCGGCAGTCAGATGCCCGGCTCCGATTTCGGAGCACGCCTTCGCCATCTGGTCAGCGGTAAGCGCGCCCTGGGCTGCTATCTGGTTGCGGAACTGTTCGATTTGGTCCGGCGCTATACCAAGCTGTTGCGCGGTCTGATCGGTCGACGGCGATTCCTGCGATGGGGATTCCTGCGATCGCAGATCCTGCGATTGCAGGTCTTGTGCGCCGGCCGCAACCGCTCCGACAATGAGAATAGAGCAAAGCGCTGCCAGCCTAACTACTCTATTCACGTTGACTATTGGCATCGCGATCTCAGGCGCGAACGTCCCCCTCCGCGCTCGCCTTTCCATCGGGTACCGGAGGAGTTGCGGCGGAACCGAGTTAAAGCAAATCCGACCTGGACCGTCAATAACCGACAGCCGGATCGCAAGAGATCGATCGAGATCGAAAAAACCTCGAGCCGAAAAGCGTTTCAGCAGCGTTCCGTTTCCACGCAGTCTTGAGCCTTCTGGTTTGACGGTCCAATTGATGTCTGCTAATCCATCGCTTCAAGGTTATACCCTCTCACTTTCAGCTGCTTGGCACGCCAAGACGGAGTCGAATCGACCCCGGGCTCGCTGAATGCCTTTGGTTTTGGCAACCGGCAGGACCAGGGACGGCGGACGCGTATTTTGCCATGATGATAATTCCATCGGTCGTGGCCTCGCACCTCGGCTCCGGATGACTTTTGCCGACTCGCGGATCGACTAGGAAGAGAGCTGCTTGGCCAGCGTTCAGCAACCGATTTCCGAAATAGAAATCAGGCCCACCGATTTCGAGAGGCGAGTGCGGCCGGCCCCGGCCGAGGTCGTCGAGCCTCGACCTGTTGGTGCTATGGAATTCCGCGCGCCGGCGGCTGGCGTTGATCCTGGGACTGGCGCTGTGCGGGGCAGTGGCGTCCTACATCGCCGCCGAATTCCTCATGACTCGATACTACCAGGCCACTGCGCTCATCCGCCCGGTTCCATCGCAGTCGTCTCCCATGATCGGCGGCATACTCGGAGGAGCGGCCGGATCGGTCAGCAGTCTGGGCGCGGTCGGCGTGCTGGGCGGTCTGGTCGGCCGATTGGATTCGCAGGACGACAAGGCCCAGGAATATATCTCCATCTTGAATAGCTACCAGTTCACCATGGCTCTTCTCAAACGCTATAGGCTGGAGAATCACTTTGTTGATGACGGGGGCTACCTCGGGTCGCTCTGGGAGTCGCCGCCGACACCATGGCAAACCTACAAGCTGGCTCTGGCCCGCTTCGATTGCAGGTATGATCGCTTCACCGGCAACCTGACGCTAAGCTTTATCGATCCCGACCAGAAGCAGGCCGTGCTCATCGCGGGATATTACATCGAGTCGTTGCGAACCCGATTGCGCAGCGAGGAAGTGCAAGGCGCCAGCAGTGCGATCGCATCGCTCAAGGAGGCGCTACAGTCGACCTCCGACGGTATGCTCCAGGCGCAATTGTATGAGTTGATGGCGGTGCAGGTGCAGCGCCAGAAGCTGGCCGAGTTGGAGGCCGAGTTCGACTTCAAGGTAATCGAGCCGCCAGTGTCCCCCGACCGGCCGTTCAAGCCCAGAGCGCTCTTCGACGCCGCCGCGGGCGGATTTGTGGCGATGACGCTCGCGCTGCTGGCCGTGCTGGCCTTTGATTCGCGGCGCGCGGTCCGCCGCACGCGCGCATAGCCGGGCCTCCACCACAAGCAAGCGATCCTCGAAGCACCGGCGTGTCACGAGCCAAGCAGTGACCGAATCGTCCACCGCCGCGCTGGCCGCAATAAGCGCCGCCCTGTTCGCGCTGGGCGCGGTACCCGCAGTCAGGGCCGGAGCCTCAAAGGCGGGCGTGGTATGCGCCCCGTTGAGCAATCTATGGGATGAGCGGCCCACGCCGTTGCTGGGCGGCGTTGCCATAGTGGGCGCCTATCTCGCGAGCCTGAGCTGGATCGGTGCGCCGGCCTGGCTGGTGACCTCGACGTTGGCGATGCTGCTGGTCGGATCGCTTGACGACGTGGTTTCGCTCAGCCCCGGCGCCAAGTTCCTGCTTCAATTGCTCGCGGTCGCCATCGCGATGTCGGGCTGTCCTCAACTCGAGTTGTTACGATGGCGCTGGCTGGACTCCCTCGCTACCGGCTTCTGGCTGCTTTCGGCGGTCAACGCCGTCAACTTCATCGATGGTCTCGACGGCCAGGCGGCCGGAGTCAGCGCTCTGAGCGCGCTTGCCATCGCGGTCCTCGCGTTTCTGAATCATGCCCCGAATGTCGCCATTCCTGCGTTGACGCTGGCCGGGGCGCTGGCCGGGTTTCTGTTTTACAACTTCAGCCCGGCTTCGATCTTCATGGGCGATGCGGGCGCCCTACCGCTGGGCCTCAATTTGGGGATGCTTGCGATTTACTGCAGCCGCCTGACCGGCGGGGGATGGCTCGCGCGCGCCGCGATGCCGCCGCTGCTGCTGTTGATGCCGATCATGGACGCGGTGATCGTCGTGGTCACCAGGATCGCCACCGGCAACGCGTTCTCCAGGCGGGGTTTCGATCACTCGCACCATCGCCTGGTAATCTGGGGTCTTTCGGTCCGCCAGACTGTCATGGTCGCCTACACTTTGGCGGTGGCCGGCGTAGCCAGCGCGATCGTGGTGGGAATTCTGCCCGCCCCTTACCCCATCGTCTTCGTGCCTTTCGCCGCGCTGTTCTTCGCGTTGGTCGCGCTGTTTCTGATGGATCTCTCGTTCGAGACGGTCTCGCCCGCCGAGGTCTATCGCCGCGTACCGCGGCTCGCACGCGGGATCCTCAAATTCGGCTACAAGCTGCGCATCGTCGAGGTCGGGCTCGACTCGCTGGCGATCGCCGCGGCTTACTACGGCGCTTTCCTGCTCAGATCGGATTTCAGGATGCCCGCCGCGGAGGTGTGGAAAGCTACCTACTCGCTGCCCCTGGTGTTGATCGCGGGAATCAGCTCGCTGATGGTGTGCCGGGTCTATCGGGGCATCTGGCGATACCACACTTTCGCTGACGCGACCCGATTCACCACCGGCTCTTTGCTGGCCGGCGCCGTGCTGTTTCTCGCCGCCCGATTGCTGCCGCTCGGCATGCCGCTTGGGGCCGCGGTCATCTTTGTGCTGTTGCTGCTCTATCTGCTGGTCGGGGCGAGATTCTCATTTCGCGTGCTCGCTGGCCTCATGCGCCGCCTGGCGCGGACCCGGAATCGAATGGTGATCGTGGGCGCTGGAACGGAGGGAGAAGCGGCGGCGCGCTTTCTTGGCGAGATCAAGGGCGGCAGCCTCAGAGGGTTCGTCGATGACGACGAGTTCAAGCGCCGAAAGTTGGTGCGCGGCTATCCGGTGCTGGGGCCGATCGCTGAGCTCGAGAAATTCTTCGCTGTCAGCCGGTTCAACGAGATTCTGATCGCCCAGAAGCTCGATGCCATCCAGCTCAAGGCGCTGCACAAATTCGCCGAAGCCCACCAACTCCGGCTCAGGACCTTCTCCATTCGCATCGCCGATGCCCCACCAGAGAAACGGGACGGTGCGGTCCGAGCGCCCGAGATACCTGAAGTTCCGGCGCTGGTCGATATGCAGGTCGAGCCGCTGTCTTTGGCGGAAGGCTCGAAATAGCCGACTATGTGTGGAATCGCCGGTGTGTTTCACTTCGACGGCAAGTCAACCGTCGATGCGGCGGTGCTGGCCTCGATGCGCGATGCGATGGCTCATCGCGGACCCGACGGCGCCGGGTGCTGGATCTCGCCGGACAAGCGCGTCGGGCTGGCTCATCGCCGCCTCGCGATAGTCAACCTGAGCCCCAACGCCGCTCAGCCGATGCGCAACGAAGACGGTGCGATCTGGGTCACGTTCAACGGGGAGATCTATAACCACTTGAGCCTGCGCGCCGAATTGATCTCTGCCGGACACGCCTTTCGCACCAGCGGCTCGGACACCGAAGTCCTGGTCCACGGCTATGAGGAATGGGGTCTCGACGGCTTGCTGGATCGCATAAGCGGTGACTATGCGTTTGGGATCTGGGACGGACGGCGCGGCGTGCTGTCGCTGGCGCGCGATCGGATCGGCGTCAAACCTCTGTACTTCTCCCTCCAGACCGCGACCCTGCTGTTCGCTTCCGAGATCAAGGCCATCCTCAAACATCCCGGCGTCGAGCGGGACATCGATCCATCCGCGATGTATCACTATCTAACTTTCCTGACCACACCCGCTCCGATGACCATGTTCAAGGGCGTGTACAAGCTGCCCTCGGGATGGTGCATGCAGGTCGATAACCGTGGGAAAATCACCGCCCATCGTTACTGGGATGCGCTGCCGGGGCAGGGCATCATGCCGGACGAAACCAAGGGCCTCTCCGAGACCGCCCTCGAGCGCTTCTACGTCAACGGAATCCGGGCCCGCCTGTCCGAGGCCGTAAAGGAGCGCATGATGTCGGACGTGCCGTTCGGGGTCTTCCTGTCGGGCGGGATCGATTCCTCGACCAACGTCGCACTGATGGCGCAATTGACCGACAGGCCGGTCGAAACCTTCACTGTCGGCTTCAAGGACTACCCCGCGCTCAATGAACTCGACTATGCAAAGGTCGTTTCTCGTCAGTTCAAGACCAATCATCACGAAATACTAATCAACGAGCACGACATGGTCGGCTACCTGGGGCAACTGGTTCATCATCAGGACGAACCTTTGGCTGACTGGGTATGCATACCACTATACTTCGTATCCCGGTTGGCCAGGGACTCGGGGGTGACCGTGATCCAGGTCGGGGAAGGGTCGGACGAGAACTTCAGCGGTTATGCTGGCTACATGCTTCATCTGGATCTATACCGGCGCTACTGGCGTCCGTTCCGCACCTATGTGCCGCCGCTGGCCCGCCGCGCCGTCAACTCCGCGATGGGAACGCTCGCGATGCTGCATCCGGGACTCGAGTACTATTCCGACATCGTGGAACGAGCGGTACGCAGCCGCGAACAGTTCTGGACCGGTGCGGTGGCGTTCTGGGACACCATGAAACGCCAGCTAATGGTCGAGGGAAGCGTCGAAAGCCCCGGTGCGCCCGAAGAGTTGATACGTACAGGGATTCTGCCGTCTGACTACCTGGAACCTGACAGCTATAATGTAGTGCGTTCCTTCGTTTCGCGGTTCGATAGTCATTCTCCGACCCAGGATATATTGAACCGGATGATCTACAACGAATTGAAGCTCCGGCTGCCCGAGCTGCTGCTGATGCGCGTGGACAAAATTACGATGTCCACGTCGCTGGAGGCACGGGTCCCGTTCCTCGCTCATAAGCTGGTCGAGTTCGCGATGGATATTCCCGTCAAGTGGAAGACCCGCGATCGCACCGCCAAGTATCTGCTGAAGAAGGCGGTGCAGGGGCTGATTCCCGACCAGCTCATCCATCGCAGGAAAATGGGATTCTCGGCGCCGATGAGCCAATGGCTGCGGGGCAGGTTCGGCGCCGAGGTCAAACGCTCGATACTTTCGTCGCCGCTGATGAGCCGGGGATTTTTCCGTCGCGACTACGTCGAGGGTCTGCTCAGCGATCACGCCAGCCGCCGGCGCGACAACAGCCTCTACATATGGACGCTGTTCAATCTGAGCTCATGGTACGATTACTGGATTGACCCCAAACTGGCGACCGCAGCGTAGCGGCGGCATGCGGCACGTCAGGGAATCGCCACCTGAACGCGATAAGTTGTCTGACGGATTTAGCGGTCACTTTCCTTGCCCGGGCCTTGTCCGTGGCCTCGCTGTTCGGTGTGAGCATACTCACTGCGCGCGGCCTCGGACCCGCCGGTAAAGGTGAGTATTTCCTGGTGACCACCCTGGCCGCAATTCTGGTGCAGGTCTGCAACATAGGATCGCATTCCAGCAATACGTACTTGGTCGCGCAGGCGCCAGAAAGACTGGGACGCCTGACCGCCAATAGTCTGTGGCTGGCATTAGCCGGAGCCCTGCCGGTCGCCGGTCTTACGGTCCTGCTGATTCGCGGCATCGGACTTCTACCGCTGAAGAATCCCGACCTGCTGTGGTTCCTGATTGCGATCGCGCCCGCTAACCTGTTTTTTCTGCTCGGTTCGAGTCTGTTGGTCGGAGTGGCGCGCATCAGTGCCTACAACATGGCGCAAGCGTGTTGCTATCTGGCGATGCTGGCGCTGATAGCGGCGGGCTTGTTTACTCATCAACGGGTGGACGGCTTTCTTGCGCTGACCACCTGTGCATGGGTGTTGAGCGCGATGCTGCTATGGTGGGCGCTACGCGCGGACGTCCGTTCTCTCAAGTTCGACTGGACCGTATTCGCCATCGGCGCTGGCTATGGCGCACGAGCCTATGCGGCTCTGCTGCTCGGCCTGCTCGTGGTCCGCGCGCACGCCTTTATTCTTAAACACTACCTTGGCGATGGCGCGGTCGGTTATTTTTCGGTCGCGGCGCAGGTCGCAGATGGGCTTAACATCCTGCCCGTGACGGTTGCACTGTTGCTGTTTCCGAAGCTGGTCCGTAACCAGCGCGAAGGTTGGGAGATGATGCTCTCGGCGCTCAAAACGACGGCGCTGGCGATGCTGTTGATATGCGCGAGCGGCGCCGTACTCGCGCGGCCGGTTATACGGATTGCGTACGGGCCGGCATACCTGCCGGCGGTCCAGCTCCTGATCTGGATGATGCCCGGGGTATTCTTTATCGCTCTCACTTCAATCGTCTCTCAGTATCTGTCGTCGCGCGGCTTTCCGATCGAGCAGGTAATGGTCTGGATACTCGCCTTTGCCGGTGTTGTGATTAGCGGAGTCGTTCTGGTGCCTCGCTACCATCTATTGGGAGCTGGCCTGTCTTTTTCTCTCACTTGCTGCGGATTGTTCACTCTGATGTTTCTGCTCGCCTTTCGATATCGGGTGCGCTCTCGAGGCCTGACCGAGGCCGGCGTTGTGTTGGCGATCAGCGCGTACGCTCTCTCCGCGGACTACAAACGGCGGCTGGAGGCCGCAATCGGCCCGTCCCAGCAGCTCACGTTGCTCGAGTTGCGCCGGTTGAGCATCGCCGGCGCGATGCGCAAGCTCCGCTCTGTAACCGCGCGCCGGGTTCTCATTCCGTTCGAGCAGGGCTCCGGTCGCGCGATGCTGCCGCTGCTCCTGACCGCCGCCGCCTTTACCAGGGCGGATTCGATTCGGATTGTCGATGGCGACCGGCTCGATTCCGCTGACGCCGGAATTCCGCAGTTTGTCGCCGCATGGCTGGACGCGGGCATCGCCTGTGCGGGCGGTCTTGCCGCGGCTGCCCGCTGCTGGCTGGATATTCGGCGCCTCCGCGGTTCCCGCCGGATCGCGGCGAAGCCGTGCCGCCTCCGCGACGTCTTTTACCTGAATGCCAATATGTGGGTCGGTGCAGTGGGCGCGAAGATAGGCGGTCCCGTCGGTCACATCGCCGGAGTCGCCAATGGGCTCGCTCGGCGTGGGTTCAGGATGACCTATTTCTCGATGACCGATCGAGGCCAGATCGGACATGACGTCGAATGGCGCAAGCTGCCCGAGCCGAGACGCCTCGGGTTTCCGATGGACCTGAACCGCTTCCGCTTCCAGCATGAGGTCGTGCGGCAAGTGCGTAGCGCGGCTGCCGTGAAGCGCCCCGGCTTCATATACCAGCGGCTATCCGTCGCCGATTATGCGGGCGTGACCTTGTCGCGCGAACTCGGCGTGCCGCTGGTGCTCGAATATAACTGCTCGGAAGTATGGGTCTCGCAAAACTGGGGCGCCAGACTCGGGTTCGCCAAGCTCGCCAGCGCCGTCGAGGAGACCTGCCTCAAGCACGCTCATATGGTGGTGACCGTGTCTGATGCGCTGCGCCGCGAGCTTCTTCAACGCGGAGTGGATGCGGAACGTATCGTGACGTACCCCAACTGCGTAGATGCGGATCGCTACGACCCCGACCGCATCACCGGCGAACAAGCCGCGGCGGTGAGAAGACGCTACGGAATCGCCCCGGATGCGATGGTTGCCACGTTTGTCAGTACCTTCGGCCCCTGGCACGGCGCGGAGGTGCTCGCCCGCGCGATCCGGCTGCTAGCTGAGACGCAACCCGGCTTGATTCGGGAAAACAGGCTGCGCTTCATGCTGATTGGCGACGGCCCCGAGATGCAGCAGACGCGCTCGATCCTGGAGTTTCCCGCCGCCGCCGGTACCGTGACTCTGACCGGCCTAATCGCTCAGGAAGAGGCCGCGTTCCATCTGGCCGCGAGCGACATTCTGCTCTCGCCCCACGTCGGCAACCCCGACGGCAGTGTATTCTTCGGTTCGCCGACCAAGCTGTTCGAGTACATGGCGATGGGCAAACCGATCGTCGCTTCCGATCTCGGCCAGATAGCCGAGGTCCTCAGTCCCGGCCTCAGCGTTCGCGACCTGCCTCTGAATGAGCCGGCTCCGGATTATGACGGTCTCGCCATTCTCTGCCGGCCGGGAGAGCCGGGAGATATCGTCGAGGCGCTCGGGTTTCTGGTGCGGAGTTCCCAGTGGCGCAAAGTTCTGGGCGAAAATGCCAGGCGGAAGGTGCTCGCCAGCTACACATGGGACCGACACGTGGAAGCGATCCTGGATGGCATGCGCCGGCTCGGTCTGGTCGATCGGAACTGGAGCGGAGCTGCACAATCGCCGGCTAATCGGCGCCTGACGATCCCCGAACCGCCGCCGAGGATGCCGAGCAAGGTCCTCGAAGCGGTCGCCCGGGTGAAATCGTGATCCTGCTGGTCTTCCTGGCCGGGTCGCTGGCCTCGCTCTATGCGACCCTCCGCTTCGGCTCGACGAGTCTGCGCCTCCCGGTAGCCGTGTATCTCGGCGCCTATCTGGTCACCACCGTGATTGGCGCCACGATCGTCGGCGTGCAGCATGGAGGTCAGATGTGGGCGCTATATGGCGGCGGCCTGGACACTTCCGTCATTCGGGATTATGACAGCTTCTTCTACTGGGGGATGCTTTATAGTCCTCTCGTGCTGGTTCCTCTGACCTGTCTGCTTACCGACAAGCTGAAGCCGAGGGGCGTAAGGATCAGAGGGTTACGCAATCTCCTGAGAATGGACATTCCACTGGCTGGATATTGGCTAATCCTCGGGGTGTTTATTGCCTATTGCGTTGCGATGCTCGATCGGGCTCGGCTTCTCGCAGCGGACGCGCTTGTGCATACCGAGGGCGATTACCTCGCGATGCTACAGCTTCGCCAGATGGCGACTGAAGGGCTTGGCCGGATGTTTTTCGGCCTGCTCTACATGGGAATCCCCGCGCTGGCGCAGGTTTCATGCTACCAGGCGGTGCGCAAGCGCGCGTGGAGCTGGCGGGTCTCATTCCTCGCCACCATCGTGACGGTCTGCGTGCTGAATCTCTTCACAGCCCAGAAGGCTCCGATATTCGTCTTTGTGCTGTCGATCGGAATCGGATGGGCGCGGCTCACGCGAAGGAGCCTATGGGGACTCGCAGCGGGCGGCGCGCTCAGCTTCGTGTTGCTCAATTCGATCCAGACCTTTCTTCTCAGGAGTTGGGGTGCGCTCCAGAGCCTGTACCTGATTATTTTCCGAATGGCGGATTCGTTTCCGTATTATCTCAACCTCTATCCTGGAATCCTGCCCTACACGGGAATTGATGTTGCCCTGGATCTGATCGGCCTGGCCAGCCGCCCGACCCGCCCCGCGGACGTAATCAGCTATATGTATCCAATGAAAGTAACATTGTATCTACGCGCGGCTCCGGCGCCGGCGCACGTCGATGCGTATGCCCAGGCGGGTGTCGCATATTCACTGCTGATTCTCGTTGTATGCGGACTCATGCTGAAAACGGTAGCGGTTCTGGGAAGGAGCGAAAGTGGACCGGTCCGTCACGCGCTCTTCGTGCAGGGTCTGGTAAGCGCCTACTATCTCAGTCAAGTGAGCATACGCGACGTCCTGATAACCAGTTACGGCATCGCGTGGTCTTTGGTCGCGGTCGCTGCTCTGATCGCGGGTTCATCGCTCTTGTACGGGGTTGCTCGCGGACTGGCCACTGCCCGCGGCGAGTTGGTCTTCGACCAATGAACGCTCTCCACAATCGCGCGCTCACATCCGATGATTCGCATGAGCAGTTGCTCGATGAGGATGCGAGTAAGCGAATTCCCGGCCTGTCTTTGCTACATCGATTTTACCCCGAGAGCCGCATCGGGAATTTTTCGCAGGTCGATGTGGCTATTGCTTTCTACCTTCGCGTCAACTCGCTGATCCAGCCGGACGCCGTGGTGTTGGACGCTGGATGCGGCAGAGGGGCGTACAGCAAAGATCCGATCGCGATTCGCAAGGCCATTCGAATCCTCAGAGGCAAGTGCAAGCGGGTAATTGGTATTGATCCGGATTCGGGGGCAAGCGCCAATCCCTACATAGATGAGTTTCGTCTGATGATTGGTGATTCGTGGCCCGTGGAAGACGAGTGCGTCGACCTGATCGTGGCCGACTCGGTTCTGGAGCACGTCGGCGATCCCGCCGAGTTCCTTTCGGAGGCGTGCCGCGTTCTGAGGAAGGGTGGCTATCTCTGTCTTCGCACGCCCAACCTGTTTAGCTACTTCGGGTTAGCTTCGGTGTTGATTCCCGCGCGGCTTCATGCCGCGGTGCTGCGCAGAATGTGGGGCGGCGCGATCGAGGAACGGGACGTGTTCCCGACGCTTTACAAGTGCAACACTCGCGGCAAGTTGCGCAGGGCCATGACCGATGCCGGATTTGACCCGGTCGTCTATGGTTTCGATGGCGCGCCGGTTTATTTGATCTTCTCCCGGTTGACCTATTTTCTGGGAACCCTGTATCAACGCTTGGCGCCCAACGCGCTCAAAGTCGTCCTGTTCGCCTTCGGCCGCAAGCAGTGAGGCGCGATCGTTCGCCCGCCGCCCTCTTGCTGAATCGACTGATGACATAATCTACCGACTACATAGTGATGAAGCAGCTTGTTCAGCACTTGCGCGACGGGAGAGCCGAGGTAATCGATGTCCCATGTCCGGCCATACGGCCGGGTCATGTGCAGATCCGTACCCGGATCAGCGCAATCTCCAGCGGGACCGAACGGATGATGGTCGAGTTCGGCAAGGCGAGTCTTCTCGGCAAGGCGCGGCAGCAGCCGGAACGCATCAGGCAGGCGCTGGACAAGGTGCGAACCGACGGCGTGCTTCCCGCTTTGGAGGCCGTGCGCGCCAAGCTCGACCGGGCGCTGGCGCTCGGCTACTGCAATGCCGGCGTGGTGCTAGCGACCGGAGATGACGTCCTCGAGTTCGCGGCCGGCGATCGAGTCGCTTGCAACGGCTGTCACGCCGAAGTCGTCCAGGTGCCGAAGAACATCTGCGCCCGCATCCCCGACGGCGTGAGCGATGAGTCCGCGGCGTTTGCCGTCCTTAGCGCGATCAGCATGCAGGGCGTCCGGCTGGCCTCGCCGACTCTGGGAGAGTGCTTCGTGGTCTCCGGACTGGGGCTTGTCGGCCTGCTGGCCGTCCAGATCCTGCGAGCCAATGGCTGCCACGTGCTCGGGATCGACTTCAGCGCGGATCGGCTCGCGTTGGCTCGCCGTTTCGGGGCCGACACGCTGAATCTTTCCCAGGATGAGGATCCCGGACCTGCCGCGATGCGGTTCTCGCGCGGTCGCGGCGTGGACGGGGTCATAATCGCCGCGGCGACTGCCAGCAGCGAGCCAATCCATCAGGCGGCGCAGATCTGCCGCAAGCGCGGCAGAATAGTGTCGATCGGTGCGACCGGATTGCAGCTCTCCCGCGCCGACTTCTACGAGAAAGAACTGACCTTCCAGGTTTCGTGCTCTTACGGTCCCGGACGCTACGATCCTCAGTACGAACTCGAGGGACACGACTACCCAGTCGGATTCGTGCGCTGGACAGAGCAGCGCAATCTCGAGGCGGCGCTCGATCTGATGTCGCAAGGCGCGCTCGATCCGCAACCGCTAATCTCCCATCGTTTCGATCTCGATGAAATTGCCGGCGCCTACGAGCTGATCGGCAGCACGCGTCGATCGCTGGGCGTGCTGATTCGCTATCCGACCGAAGCGCACAGGAGCAGCGAGTCGATGCGCGCCGTGTCGGTGCCGCTCGCTCCCCCGGCCGGCTCTGCGATTCGCGGAACCTCGCGGCCGGTTGTCGGTTTTATCGGCGCGGGCGGATTCGCCAGCCAGGTCCTCATCCCCGCCGTGGCTTGCCTTGGGGTGCGGCTGAAGACGATTGCCTCGGCCAACGGTCTGAGCGCGGCACAGGCAGGGCGGAAGTTCGGCTTCGAACAAGCTACCGCCAGTAGCTTTCAGTTGTTGGACGATCCCGAGGTAAACGCCGTGTTCATTGCCACCCGTCACGATAGTCACGCGAAGCTGGTATGCGACGCGCTCGAGGCGGGCAAGCACGTCTTCGTCGAGAAGCCACTGGCTATTACAGAAGGGCAACTCGAGAGTGTCGAGGAGGCATACCGGCGATATGCGGTAAATAGACGGCTAGTCCTGATGGCCGGCTTCAACCGCCGCTTCGCTCCGCAAGTGCGGAAGATCAAATCCCTGCTCGCGGCGGTCGGCGAGCCCAAGAGCTTTGTGATGACCGTGAATGCGCCCGCGATCGCGCCCGATCACTGGACGCAGGATCCTGCGATCGGCGGTGGGCGGATTATCGGGGAAGGATGCCATTTCATCGATTTGCTGCGGTTCCTTGCCGGGCGCCCCGTCCTCGACGTGCAGACCACTGCGATTCCCGATCGCGATCACCCGGGCGCGCCGAGCGAGCGAGTCAGTTTCACGCTGCGGTTCGCCGATGGGTCCTTCGGCACGGTGCTCTATCTGTCTAACGGGCATCGTTCCTTTTCCAAGGAGCGCCTGGAGATCTTCGTGGCCGGGCGCATCCTGCAACTCGACAACTTCAGGCGTCTGCGAGGCTACGGATGGCCGGGCTTTCGCAGGATGAACCTGTGGCGCCAGGACAAGGGGCATAAAGCGGAGGTTGCAGCCTTCCTCGAGAGCGTGGCAAGCGGAGGCCCGGCCCCGATTCCGTTTGACGAGTTGGTGGAGACTACGAAGGTCAGCCTCACGGTCGCTCGATGCGGACAGAGTATCGGTGAGAGTAGCTACTCTTCTTCCGAATGAAGATCGTATTAGTAGCCGGAGCACGGCCGAATTTCGTGAAGGTGGCTCCTTTGATCGACGCCCTGAAGGAGGCAAGGGCGAAAGATCCGACCCTCCAATACAGCCTGGTACATACCGGCCAGCACTACGACGCAACGATGTCGGGGGCGTTTTTCGAAGGCCTCGATCTGCCGCGCCCCGATGTCGATCTGGAAGTAGGGTCGGGCACTCACGCCGAGCAGACCGGCAAAGTGATGATCGCCTTCGAGCGCCTGCTGATGGAATCGCGCCCGGACTGGGTAATAGTGGTCGGCGACGTGAACTCGACTATGGCCTGCACGGTGGCGGCGCGGAAACTCGGCATCAGGGTTGCTCACGTCGAGGCGGGGTTGCGCAGTCGCGACTGGAGCATGCCCGAAGAGATCAATCGAGTGGTTACCGACGTGTTGTGCGATCTTCTGTTTACCACCGACCTGCTTGCGAACCAGAACCTTCGCGCGGAGGGGATTAGCGAGGAAAGGATCCATTTCGTCGGCAACGTGATGATCGACACGCTGCTGAAGTATCGCGATCGCGCGGCGGGACTCGGCTATTGGGAAAAACTCGGCCTTCGCCCGCATCAGTACGCGGTGCTGACCCTTCATCGTCCGGGCAACGTGGACCGACCTGAGACGTTCGCCCGCGTCGCCGAAGCGCTGGACCAGATAAGCCGCGAATTGCCGATCGCCTTCCCGGTGCATCCCAGGACCCGCAAGATGGCGGAGGCCTTCGGGTTGTGGGATCGGATGGCGAACGCGACGGCGATCCATGTCCTCGAACCGCTGGGCTACATAGAGATGCTATCGCTCACCAGCCATGCCCGGTTGATCCTGACCGACAGCGGGGGGTTGCAGGAGGAAGCAGTCGTGCTCGGCGTGCCCTGCATTACGTTGCGCGACAACACCGAGCGCCCGATTACGATCCAGGTTGGCGGCAACCAGTTGGTGGGCAATCGGACCGAGGCGATCGTGGGCGCGGTCAGAGCACGCCTCAACGACGGACTGATCCGGCCGCCGCGGCCTGAGAAATGGGATGGAGCGGCGGCGCGGCGAATCGTGCAGATCCTGCTCGCGTTCGCCTGAATGCTCCCTTCTTCGAGCGCCGCCTGGCACGAAGCTATATTCACGACCTATACGCACTGCGGGACGCGGCTTGTGCGAGTTGGGTAGCAAGTTTATACGAGGTGCGGAATGAAGGTTTCGGTAGTCGGATTGGGCAAGCTGGGCGCGTGCCTGGCGGCCTGCCTGGCGGATCGGGGATTTCCCACTATCGGTGCCGACCTGAACACCGAGGTCGTCGGCGCGGTGAATCGAGGCCTCGCGCCGGTCGCTGAGCCGCGCCTTCAGGAACTCGTGTCCAGGAACGCTCGCAACTTGAGGGCGACCGGCAGCTTCGATGACGTCGCGCGCGATTCGGAGCTGTCGTTTGTCGTCGTTCCAACGCCGAGCGAGCCGGACGGCCGCTTCTCACTGGGCTTCCTGCGCAGTGCGTTCAAGCAGCTCGCGGCGGCGCTGAGGCGAGCTCAGAAGGAGTATCACCTCTTTGTGGTTGCTTCGACGGTGTCGCCCGGCGCGAGCGAGAAGTATATTGCACCGCTCCTGGAGTCGGTGTCTGGCATGCGGCTCAATCAGCGCTTTGGCCTTTGCTACAGCCCCCAGTTCATGGCATTAGGCAGCGTGATCGAAGACCTGCTCAATCCGGACCTGGTCCTGATAGGTGAAAGTGACAAGCGGGCCGGCGACATCCTGGAAGACGTATACAGGCGCCTGTGCGTCAGCCAGTGCCGGATCGCCCGGATGTCGATGATCAGCGCGGAGATTGCGAAGATCAGCCTGAATTCGTTCGTCACGATGAAGATCAGCTTCGCTAACACTCTGGCCAACATCTGCGAGGAGGTGCCTGGCGCCGATCTCGACGCGATCTGCGGCGCGCTCGGCGCTGACCGCCGGGTGTCGCCGTACTACCTGAGGGGCGGCGCGAGCTTCGGCGGTCCGTGCTTCCCGCGAGACAATCGCGCCTTCGTGGCGTTCGCACAACAATATGGCTGCGCAGCGCCGCTGGCCGAAGCCACTGACGCGGTCAATGCCGGCCGCGCAGATGCGACGTTGCGGCGCCTGCTCCGGAACGTCAGGCACGGCGACACCATCGCCGTCCTCGGTCTTGCCTACAAGACCAACACCCCGATCATCGACGAATCGCCGGGAATCATGCTCGTGGAGCAATTGGTCAGCCGGAACTTCAAGGTGGTCGCTTACGATCCTTTTGCGATCGATAACGCCCGCAAGTTATTCGGCAACTCGATCCGTTACGCCGGCTCCGTTGCGGACTGTCTCGCGACCGCCTCGGCCTGCGTGATCACCACGACTTCCCCCGAATTCAAGTCCGTCGAGGAACTGGCCCGCGATTCGATGACCGTATTTGACTGCTGGCGCTTTCTCGATCCCACTCGCTTCACCGCGCGCGTGAAATACATAGCGGTCGGGCGGCGGGTCGCCTAGCGAAGTGCAGTCACGCAGACGCTGACAAGTGTGTAATGCGCCTGCTCTTTCTAAACCGATCCTTTTGGCCCGATCTTGAAGCCTCGGGTCAGAACCTCACTGAGTTATGCGAGGACCTGGCCGAGGAGCACGAGATTACCTTCATCTCGGGTCCTTCATATCATGTCGAGACTGCTCGCCGAGGTCCCTGGACGATAGATCAGCTTGGCAGGATCAGGATCATTCGAACCTGGGGCACGCGGTTCCCGAAGCGCAGGCTGCCAGCGCGGCTGCTCAACCTGGGAAGTTGTTTTGCGCTGGCTGCGATAGCCGCCCTGACTGATTCGAGACCCGATGTTGTCATCGCGGCGACCGATCCGCCGTTGCTGGGAGCGCTCGGCGCCATAATCAGGCGCCGGTGGCGATGCTCATTTGTATATAACGTCAGAGACCTCTATCCGGATGTGGCAGAGGCGAACGGAGGCGTGAAGAGCCGCTTCCTGCTCGGGCTCTTGAAGCGGGCCAACGACTTCGCCTACTCACGGGCCGATCTGGTAATCGTGCTGGGACACGATATGCGCCGTCGATTGCTCGATAAGGGAGTCCCGGCAGACAAGGTCGTCGTGGTCGAAAACAACGTTGACTGCCGGAAGATTCGGCCTATAGAACCTAATCACTTCCGAGAGCAGTTCGGAGACAAGTTCATAGTCATGTACTCCGGGAACCTTGGACTCTCGCAGCAGCTTGAGACGGTTCTCGATGCCGCCGGCTGCTTTCGGCGGGACCAGCGGATTCTGTTTCTCCTGGTGGGTGAGGGTGCGCGAAAGCAATGGCTGGAGGACCGTGCTCGCACGCTGGGGCTTTCGAACGTCAGGTTCCTTCCTTATCAACCCAGGGAACGGCTGGCCGAATCTCTCAGTGCGGCCGATCTTCATCTTATTCCCCTGCTGAGCGCCGCCACCGGGACCATCGTTCCGAGCAAGATCTATGGAATTCTCGCGGCCGGGCGTCCATTTGTCGCGATGATGGATAAGGACTCGGACGCAGCCCGGCTGGCCGAGAATTACATGGTCGGTCTGACCAGCGCACCCGGCGACAGTCTTGCGCTCGCGCAGGCGATCGGTTTCGCGATCAGCCATCCGGCCGAATTGAAGGAGATGGGGCGGCGCGCCCGAAGAGTAGCCGAGCAATATTATGACCGGCCGGTGATCGCCGGGCAGTACGCGGCGATGCTGCACCGGGCGGTGTCCGCTGCGAGGATCGAGTCACGGTCATGTTGATCGCGGCCCTCGTGCGCGCACAGTAGTGTTCGTCAGTCCTCCCTTTCCGGCACGAGCGCTCGCCGACGGCGATGCTGAGCGCTCGGCCCTGCCGCGGTTCAGCGGCGTTAGCAAAACCAGATTTTTGCCGCTCTGAAAACACGCACGCGGAGAGCTCTTTCGCTTCCATCGCGGATGGCGGTCGGCAACGGCGCGCGATGGGCTCGCAAGGAAGCCGCGCTCACCCCTCTCCGGCTGCGCGATCGATTTCGCGCCAGCCACTGCAATCGATGGCCCGGATTGCACAGCGGCATATTCCCCGCCCCGCCGCTTGATGTCTTGAAGAGAGCCGCTCCGCAGTTGATGGCACTTGGCGCCAATTACATCGCGCACAGGTTCGATCTTCTGGCTCGGGATGGGTAAAGCTTCAATACGGCATCCCATGCCGCGGAATCGAGGGTATTCGGTACCCCGCGAGCCTGCGGGTATCGCCGGACTTGAGCGGTCAGTGGCTCAAGGCAGTAGTCAATGGACCGAACCTGCCCGAGGCCAGGCGCATCTGGTCGCTGGCGGATAGCGACTATTCCCCGATCGACTGGCAACTCGATTTCAAGTCAGGCTATCGGTGGTCGGCAAAAACATGGTATCGCGACATCTCCTATGGGTATCAACTCGGTGCCGACGTGAAGGTTCCCTGGGAGCTTGCCCGGATGCAGCATCTGCCCCAGCTTGCGCTGGCATACCGGCTGGCGCGTACGGGCGATATGGGCGCGGGCGAGCCCTATCGGCGGGAGTTTCGCAACCAGGTCCTGGACTTCCTGGCGGCAAATCCACCCAGATTCGGGGTCAACTGGAACAGCACCGTGGACGTAGCGCTCCGCGTCGCCAATTGGCTGGTGGCTCGCGATCTCTTTCTGGCCTCGGGCGCGACTTTCGACAGGCTATTCGATGAGCTATTCGCCCGGGCGGTTTACGAACATGCGAACCACATTGTCAACAACCTTGAATTGTCTGCCGGACTGCGGGCGAATCACTATCTCGGCGACGTCGCCGGGTTGCTATTCGCCGGGGCCTGGCTTGCGCCGTCGGCCGAGACCGACTACTGGCTGCAATACGCCGGCCGGGAGGTGCTTCGCGAAGTCGAGGGCCAGTTTCTTGATGATGGGGCGAACTTCGAGGGCTCTACGAGCTATCATCGCTTGTCGGCGGAGATGGCGATCTACGCAACTGCTCTCATCTGCCACATCTTGAGGGAGCAGAGGCCGCGAGTCGTAAAGGCGGCGAGGCAGGACCTCAGGGCGCGGCGATCCGTTCGCGCCCGTGGCCGCCGCCGGGGGGTGGTCCGAGGTGGTCGTTTCCTCATGCATCGAGCGTCTGCAGAGAATCGCTGAATTCACGGTCCACGCCACGAAGGACGACTTCCACATCGTCCAGGTCGGCGACAACGACAGCGGCCGCTTTCTCAAGTTGCAGCCGGCGTGCGTCCGTATTGCGATCAGCGAAGCACGGAATCGACTACGCAATCTCGATTGCTACCGTGAACTGCCCGAAGACGCCGACTATTGGCTTGAAGACGTTCTCGACCACCGCCATCTGGTGGCCGCGATAAACGGACTTTTCGATCGCGCCGATTTCGCGAGCTTCAGCGGCGATGAATGGTACGAGGGCGACCTGGTTCGGCAGATGGCCGGGCTTTCGTCCGGCACTTGCCAGAGTATGCAACCGCCGGCCGCTGAACGAGTGAGTATCGGCAGCCGCAGTGATTGGACTCAATGGAAGAGCAGGATCCGGAATATGCCCTTCACACAGGCGTACGAAGCGATCGGCGATCGCGGCGGTTCGAGATTGACAGACGGCCTTCGGATTCTCGGCTATCCTGATTTCGGGCTTTATATCCTTCGGTCGCCCCGCCTCTTTCTTTCAGTCAGATGCGGTCCGGTCGGTCAAAGCGGTCGCGGCGGCCACGATCATTACGATCAACTCTCGGCGGAATTGGTGCTGGACGGCAAGCCGCATTTCAGAGATCCCGGCAGTTATGTCTATACCGCGCTCCCCAATCGCAGAAAACAATACCGCTCGGTGGCGGCACATTTCGCGCCGCGTGCCGTCGGTGAAGTGGCCAAGGAGACTGCCGCGATGTTTTCAATGCCGGATGCTTCGCATGGAGAGTGCATCTATTTCGCGGAAGAGGGGTTTGTGGGCGCTCGTCGGCTGGACGGGAGGTCCATCTATCGGATGGTTGAGCTGCGAGACGACCGGATACTCATTCTCGACGCGTCCGATATCGCCCTTGAACGGTTGGACCAGTCGGCGAATGGCCTTCCATTTTCGCCCGGTTACGGCCTGATAGCAGTTTGATCGGACCGTGATGATTCGCGAGCAGAGCGTCGCGAACACGGCAGCATAACTGGCGAGTCGATTCCCGCACTTGCTAGTGCGTCTGCGCGGCGTCATTGTAAGGCGTTCCCAGGGGAATATACTCTGGAATCGAGTATGCCCGCTGCGAATTCCTATGCGCCGAGCACGGGTGCTCCTGCCGAGCTTTCTGGCCGTCGGACCGCCTCGCACCGGAACCACCTGGCTTGACAAGGTTTTGCGGGGCCGTGTTGGGCTTCCCGAAGGCATAAAGGAGACGCGGTTTTTCGACCTCAATTACGACCGGGGCATCGGATGGTATTCCGAGTTTTTCCGCGGTTGCGACGCGAGCCTTCCGGCGGGAGAAATTTGCCCTACCTATTTCGAGCACGCTGACGCGCGCGTGAGAATCGCCCATCATCTCCCGACTTGCCGGATTATCGTGACGCTGCGAGACCCCGCCGAAAGGGCCTATTCGCAGTTCAAGCTGCTGCGCAAGTTCGGTTATGCCGGTAGCTCTTTCGAGGAGGCGCTGCGGAAGGAGCCGCTGCGCGATTGCGGCCGCTATGCTTTCCATCTGCAGCAGTGGCAGAAGTTGTTGGGAAAACCGAACGTGCTGGCGGTTTGCTACGATCGCTTGCAGGCCGATCCGCAGGCCTATGTGGATCGAATTTGTGACCTCGTTGGCATCTCCCGTTTCGCCCTCGCCGACTCAAAAGCCGCGACGCGCAAGTCTATCCGCAACGTTATCAAGGAAGCGCCGCGTCACCCCGCAATCGCGCTCCTGGCGTGGCGCTTGACCTCATCGCTGGAATCGAGGCGAATGTACCGGGCGTCGAAGATCCTCGGCCGTTTGGGGTTCTGGAGAATCGCGTTCAAGGGCGGAGAAGAGTTCGCCCCGCTTTCTCGAGAGGTCGCGGCTCGCACGCGCGAGTTTTTCAAACCCGAAGTCGAAGCCGTAGAGCGCCTCATCGGGATTGACCTGTCGTCATGGAAGGAAGGGGCGAAGGAAACGGCGATCGATCGGACGTATCGCGACGGCGCGCATCCGCTCCGACAGTGAATAACGGCGCAGGCGCGAGACTCTCCGCGACGCTCAGACACAGAACAACTGCCCGAATCCGATGCGCATCGCGCTGATTTGCGAAGCCTTCGATTCAATCGGAGGGATTCAGGAAGTCGTCGAACAATCTCGCCGTTCAGATGCTCGCGGCAGGTCATGCGGTCGCGATAGTTGCCGGTTCATACGCGACGCCCAATGCCCGGCGCATTGCTAGAGCCGCCGCCGAATATTTCTACCTGAATGTGCCCTCTCGCAAACCGGTTACCTGGCGCCATCCGGAACGCCTGTTCCGCCAACCGCAGACTGCGGCGCTGGCGGAGTGCCTGGAGCGATGGCGTCCCGAGGTGGTAAATTCGCACGCTTGGGACTGGGACAAAATTCCGGTTCTGATCGGTGTGTGCGAAGCCGCGCGAGTTCCCCTTGTGCAGAGCCTCTACGATCTCTGGGGCGAGGGCAAACTCGGCAAGAAGCCGCTTTCGATCCTCGGTCATGCGGCAGCTTTGATCGCGCTATCGCAGGCGACTAAAGCGGCGCTGGCCGAGCATTCACAGGTGGTGCGCGACGCATACGTGATTACAGGAGGCGTCGATTGCGGGGCGGCGCGCTCGGCCGAGCCGGACCCTCGCGACAGGCCGTATATCTTCTGTGCAGCCCGCCTGGACTTGCGCCACAAGGCGATCGATCGGCTGATCCAGGGGTTCGCCGCCGTAGCCGCCGAGTTTCCTGCAGTCGATCTGCTGATTGCCGGCGATGGTCCCGATCGCGCGGACCTGGAGAAGCTGATCGAGCGGGTTGAGATGTCATCGAGAGTCGGATTGTTGGGCGCGGTAAGCCGGGCGGATTTGTGGCGCTATCACAAGGGAGCACTGTTTTTCGCGATGCCAAGCTACATGCCCGAGGGCCTCGGATTGGGTTTTCTGGAGGCGATGGCGTGCGGCAGGCCGGCTGTCGGTACGGCGAGCGGCGGCGTTCCTGAGGTGATCGTCGATGGCCAGACCGGATTTCTCCTGCGCAGCAACGAACCCCGCGAGATCGGTGAAGTGTTGCGAAGGATGCTGGGCGATCCCGGGCAATGCTCGCGTATGGGCCAGCTCGCGCGCGAGACCGTGGCCGCTCGCTTTTCCTGGGAGACAGTCGCCAATCAGTACCTTCAAGTTTACCGCGCGGTCACGGGCCGGCGAGGAGACGTAGCGATTGGCGCCTGACCATCAGCTTCAGGCAGAGGCGCTTGGCGGCTTGCCGCCGTGCAAACTATGCGGCGCGCGGACCGCGGCCTTCGATGAGCGCAATTCCTTTGCGATCGCACGCTGTCCCGACTGCGGTTTCATGTTCGCGGTCCTGCCGGAGAGCTACCGCCCGGAGATTCTCTACAGCGAGGATTCTTATTTTACCGCCGAGGATCCCGAAGCCGAACGCGTGTTGCAGCAGAGCAGCACCACCCTGAGCACGCTCTATCCGCCGCGGCTCGCGCGAATACGCGAGTTCACGCGAATACGCGAGTTCATCGGACCCGGTCGCATGCTGGATATCGGATGCGCGGGCGGGAGTTTCCTGGCCGCGGCCGAGGCCGCGGGCTGGACGGTATGGGGCGTCGAGCTTTCCGGTGTGATGCGCGAGCGGGCGAGCCGGCAGCTTGGGCGCCCGGTTTTTAGCTCGATCGAGGAAGCGCTTGAGGGCAGCGAACGGTTCGAATGCGTCACCATGTTCGAGGTGATCGAACATCTGCAGAGCCCGCTCGAGACGATGCGCAAAGTCGCGCGCTTGCTCGCGCCCAACGGCGTCCTCGCGATGAGCACGCCGAACTGCGAATGCCCCGAGGCGCGCGGCGCCTTTCCCTTCAATGTGTGGCTTATCCCGCCCGAGCATATTGCCTACTTCGGTCCGCAAACGCTGCCGCTTTGCCTGAAGCTGGCGGGACTCGAAGTTCTGGCGCTCGAAGGACTGGAAGGATTCTGGCGCGCCATCACCGGAGACACCATGCTGCCGCGGTGGATTTCCGCCTGGCTGCGTCCCTTGCGACACGGCAAACGGCTTCGTCCCGGCGGTTGGTCGGGCAGATGGCTCAAGCGCCGCTACAGTCCCGACTCGCGGATTGACCTCTATCAACGGCGACGGCCCATCGACCTGACGGCGTTGGATACGCTCGAGATTTACGCGCGCCGACTGGCCTGATGTTCGGACCGACTCGGCCTCATTTGGCCAGGATGTCGATGTCGCGCACGCGGCCCAGAACGCGCGGGTATTCCGATCGGATCGATTGCACCTGCTCCTCCGTTCCGCCCGCCATGCGAAGGGCGGCGTGATTGAAGACTAATACGCCGGCCCCTTCAACCCCTTCGACCTCTCCAACGCCGCCGCTAAGCGGTGCCGCGATCTCATCGGCGCGGCGGGCGGGCGGCGAATAATATCGCACCACATAGACGGCGCCCTCAGGCAGCACCGCCACTCGATCGCCCGGCTTGCTCGCAGACAGCGCGATCGAGGCTGCCTCGCGCCATTGGGGGAACCCGGGTTTACTCCGTTCTGCGAGCCGGTCCGACCTTAGCTGGAACAGTGACATCGCGGCTACGACAGCCAGCGCCGCAAGGCGTAGATTTGCCGATTCCAAAGAGCAGATACCCAGCGCGATTAGAATGAAGAATGCCACGAACGACGAAAGCACATAGCGCTCCTCCCACATCGGCACGATGGCGAAGGAGATCAGCAATATCATGATCACCGGAATCCACATCCAGCACAGCAGAAAAGACGATCGGCGGCCGCGCGGCACGCCATCTCCTGATCGCGCCAAACGCCGCTAGCGCAATGAGTATCGGGAATGTGAGCTTCGGGCTCGACATCCGAAATAGCCGATAGAATTTCGATACATCCGGCGGCTGGATGAAGCTGATATAGCCGGCCGGACGGCCGCAAATGACAATCCGACTTCCGGTATCAGGAAAGGGAGCAACAACAGGCCGCCAACAGCCATAATCGCGATCGTCCGCCACGCCGCGGCGGGACTCATCTTTTCATACGGAGCGAAATAGCCGGCGAGCAGCAGCCATATCGCCTCGGCCACCATCACGCACGCCGCCGTAAATGTGACGCCGACCGCGAGGGGAGTTAGCAGAGCCAGCCCGAGATAATCCGGGAACCTTCCGCGCCGTGCAACCCGAATCAGGAACAGGACCTGCGCGAGAATCACGACCAGCACCAGCGAATACATCCGCGCCTGGCCGGAGTACTTCAACGTCACATGATTGAGCGCGAGGATCAGAGCGCTGGATGCCGGGATCAGGCCGATATCGACGTTCGGCGCGGCGGCATCGGGGTGGCCGCCGCGAGTGATTGGGCGGAACAGCTCGCGTGCGACCGCGAACACCATCGCGATCGCGAGCGTGCCCAGAAATGCCGGCAGCGCGCGCAGCGCGGCGGTGCTCGGGCCGAAGAGCGCGATCCACAGGCGCAGGATCGGCTCGTAGACCGGCAGCTCGCCGGGATTCCATCTGGCGTGCAGATGAACCAGCTCGCTCATCGTCGGCGCGACGGCGCTGGCCCACATGATCGCCTCGTCGGTGGACAACTCCGCGCCGTCGAGATCGCCAAATCGAAGGATCGCTCCCGCGGCGACTGCGACGATCAGAATCGAGGTTCCGATGATGCGGGAGCGGGATGATTCCACGATGCGATGCGGGAAGATTCGATCCTGAATCATCTCACGCAAACGCGCGGGAGACGAACCAGAACAGGCCGAGCGCGCACAGCGCGGCCGAGAGCGCATCGAGGCTCAGTCGAAAATCCTGCCGAGGCCGGAACCTGCGCACCGCCAGCGCGCCTCCCCACAAGACCGAGACTATGCAGACCTGCCCGATTTCCACTCCCGCGTTGAATCCGAATAACGCGGGCGCCAGGCGATCGTTGGGCAGGCCGAGATCCATCAGCGCGCTCGCAAAGCCGAATCCATGGATGAGGCCGAACAGGACCGTCAGTACGGGCCGCAGCTTCGCGTCGGATTCGCGCGTGCCCGTTAGCATCAGGTAGCAGGGCGCGAACATCGCCAGCCCGAGCAGCGTCCTGGCCGGCAGTGCGACGTGCACGAACCTGCCGAGCGCGGCGAGACCCCCGAGAGCGGCGGCCGCAACCAGCGCGATCGGAAGGCCGGCTCCGGCATCAACGCTGACGTTTTCGACAGCTACCAGGGCAATCGTGAATCCGATCATCGCCTCGATTGCCGGCAAGTCGGGTCGCACGACCCCCAGCACGGCAAGGCTCAACGTGATGCTATGCCCGAGAGTAAACCCGGTCGCCATCAACAACACATCCTTGCAGCCGGCGAGCCGTGAGCAGGAGTGCTACCAGGAACGCGACGTGATCGAGTCCGGTCAGGATGTGCTCGATTCCCAACTTGATGTAGCCCGGAAAGGTGGCGCCGCGCGGCGCCGCAACCGCCTGCGCTCCAATCGCGATCGCGTGGCTGCGCTGGCTGTCCGTGAACAGGTACTCGAACGGCGCGCCGCTGCCGACCTGAATTCGCGCATAGTGGACATGTGAGGGCGCAAACTCGAAGAACGCGTTGTTGGTGATCTCGATAGGCTTTTCTGCCGGGCACGCCAAGCCGCCACTCGATGCGCAGCGAGCCTTCTTGAGCGGCGAGCGGGCGCGGACTTCCGATCGAGCTGCACGCGATACCCCCTGAAGCGACCGCGATCCGCGATTGCAGATATGCCGCGGTCAGGCTCGCGAGATCGATCATGCCTCCCGCGACAGGCGGCAGCCGCGTGGCCTCGCGCACGTCGACCGTGAAGGTCATCCGCACCTGTCCGCGCACGACCTGCCAGGAAGAGAACGACTGGCTGCGGGTATGCGCTCGCGCCGGCCCCGACGCCGGCGAACGCCAAAAGCGCGGCGACCAGAGCGGCAAGCGCCATTCGCCGTGACATTCATCTCGGCAACTCGCGGGCGGTCACGATCGTCGCGCTGGACCGGAGCCAGCCAAGGTAGTCGCGCAGCGCCCGGTCTGCGGCGCGCAGGCGATAGTCCTGCTCGACCGCCGAGCGGGTCCGCTCGAACTGAGCCTCGCCGGGATTCACGCCGGCGGGTTGCGAAGCGCGGGCGAACGTTCCCGAAAATTGGGTCCGGTTGGCGGCGAACAAGGAACGCAACTGGTCTTCGGATGGCTGATCGCCGGCCGCGTCGGCAGTGATCGAAGCGAGCATCTCGCGCACGATCGTCTCGCGAACGGCACGGTCCGAATCGACGACGCCGAGCGCGACCCCATGCTGGATCAGCAATTCCTGCTCGATCAGCCGATCGAGCGCCAGCTTGCGATCGCTCTCGGTCAGATCGCCGCGCCGGTCGCTGGCGATCGCCTCGAGCACGCGGGCGTACTCGGCTTCCCGGATGACCTTGCCGTTGACGATCGCGATCGCGTCGGCGGGTATCGCGCGCGCGTCATTCGCGCGCTGTCTTTTTGCCGCGCCGATTCCGAGCGAGACCCCGGCCAGCGCGCCGATCGCGAGCATGATGAGCGCGCGCCGCTGCGTGCTTGTTCTCGCGCCGGTCACTTCGCGTAGTCCACGTAAATCGGCGACGACCACGCCCGCTCGCCTGCATCGGCCAGGCAATTGTCGCCCTTCGGAGTGCGGTAGTCGCCGTAACAGGGCAATACGCTGGTTGCGTTGCCGTCCTTGTCGAAGGTGGTGCGCAGGGTGCCTGCGTTGACCTGCGGCGTCGGTTCCTCGATCGCGCGGACGTAGTAGAGCGCGTCGCGTTTGCCGGAGGCGAAGCCGGAGTCGCTGAACTCGGCGGAGCATCCGGCAGGATCGGGCTGGCACTGGATTACCTGCCAGTTGTCCTCGATTAGCCCCTTGACCGGCTCGTCCTTGTAGTTTTGCGGCCGGATTCGCACCACTTCGATCCGATCGATATGGTACCGCTCGTCAGACGGGTTGTAGCATTCTCCATCCGCCAGTTTATCGAGCCGCCGTTCCGACAGCGCCTGCTTTACCCAGTCCGGGCATCCCGCCATCTGCTTGAGCGAGCCGATCGCGCGGACGCGGAAGATCGGCGCGGTCTTCATACTGGTCCGGGAGCCCATCGGCAGCGGCTTGCCGCCATTGAGCAGATCGAACCAGAGCAGGATTCGATGGCCGGTGGTCGCGTAGACCTCCTTGCGCTTGAGCGCGTCCCAGATTTCCTTGCGCGTGCGGCCGGTCGCGTGCACCGCGGCCAGCCCGCCCAGGTACATGAACGACGCCCCGCGCTCGGTCTCGGTCATGCGAAGCCCGACCGTCTGCACGCTGGCGCTCGCCGTCAATGCCGGCGACGCGGTGGTCGCGGGAGGCGGGACCTGCGCGTGCATCTGGTTGTACCACCAGTCGTTGGACGCTGCCCGGAGCAAGGCTGCGTCGCTGGTGTTGACGCGCATGTATTGCTTGAAGCCGTGCCCGGGCCGCGCGCTGTGCGTGTCGGTCGAGGCGACGAATCCCCAGGTGTAGCGCAGCGGATCGTTGGGGTCGTCGAAGTTGCGGATCGCGAGTCCGTATTGCACCGACTTGGACGGCCGGTAGTTGAAGGCCGGCTTGTAGATGTCGCGCGCCTGTCCCGAGTCCAGCCACTCGCTGATCTCGCTGCCGCCGACCGTCATCGGAGCCACGATGGTATCCTCGTTGGCGAAGAGCTGGCGTGCGTCGGCGGCGCGCTTGTCGCATTCCTGGTCGTCAGAGCCGGCCGCGCGGCATCGGCTGCGGATTATTTCACCCGCCTGCCAGCAACTCGGCAGATAATCGTGCTGCGGCGGCGGGCACACCGGCTTGCCGTCCTTGTCGAAAATGCGCTCGTGGAAGTCGCGCCACGGTTCCGAATTGCCGTGGCCCGAATACACTTCGATCAGGCGCGCCTTGTCCGGATCGTGGTTCGCTTTATTGAGTTGCATGTCCCACGAGGAATTCGGCGGTGTGTAGATTCCCCATGAAGAGCCGTGCGGAATGACTATTGTGTCGAAGCCCCATTCGTCGAGCTTGCGATACAGGTCGCCGGGGGTCGCGGCGCTGTCGTAGCAATCGGGCGGAAGCTGGCGTTCGTTGACTCCATCGGCGCATTTGGGCGTCGAGTGCAGCTCTTCCCCCATCGATTGAACGCCTCGTAGAATGACTTATTGTCCGGATCGGCCCGCATCACTCCGGGCGGCAACCGCGTCAGCGCGCCGCGCAGCGCATCGGAAGCCAGGCCCGACGCGCCGATCGGCCGCGATGGAAACTTGCCGGGCTCCGGATCGCGGAACAGCACATTCTCGTGACCGTAGTGGTCTTTCATCGTTCTCCCGACCTGGCTCCATTCAAAGCCCACGAACGCGACCACGTCGGGATTTTCGGGATCGCCCGCCACTTCGTTGCACATCCGGATTGCCTCCATCGAGGCATGCCATCTCTGCGGCGTATAGGCTTCCGCATGATCGGTCAGGAAGAAGAAGTCGAGCTGCGAGACGTAGCGCGCATAGTCGCAGACGTCGGCGGGCGGGTTGGCGCCGCGCGAGCCGTTCATGAACGGCAGCGCTCCAAGGAACGCGTCCGCCGAGTAGGTCGTATGGACGTGCGTGTCGCCGAACAGAATCTGCTTGGGTTGCTCGACGCCGATTTTGACCGCGGCGCCGCGCTGCGTTTCGGTCTCTTTTGCAATCGCCTGATCGGGCCGTTTGACATGTGCGATTTCCGGAGGTCCCAGCGGATCGCGCTTGAAGTATCCCTTGGGATCGGGAATCCTCGCGTGCCGCAGGCGGACCATGTACACGGTCCCGGCGACTGCGCCTCCAACCACCGCACAGGGCGGCCACTATCGCGATCGCGCGTCTAAGCCTCATGTTCTCGTTCTCCTCTCGCTCAGCGCGGCGCATACGGCGCGAGCGTGATACTCGCGTTGCGGCGCAGGCGGTCCAGCAGCGCCTGCAGAGCGTCGTCAGGGGCGCGCCGCAGGTATTCGTCCTCGACACGCGGCCGAGCGTCCTCGTAGCTCAGAATTCTCTCAGGCTCGAAGTCCAACAGGTACAGGATGTGACAGCCCGAGGGCGACTCGAGGGGCGCCGAGATCTCACCCGGCCTCATCGCGAGCGCGTCCCCCGCAAGCGTCGGGCCGAGCAAGCCGCGCAACTCGTGCAGCGGAATCATGGCGTCGGGAATCGGCTCGCCGCCGGGATCTGAGTATCCGGCCTGTGCCGCGGCGAATGGCGTTCCGTGCGCGATCGCATCGCGCGCCGCCAAAGCGCGGCGATACGCGTGGTCTGCGTCGCCGCCGAAATAGATCTGCCGGACTCGGATACGGGCCGGGCTCGACGAACCGCGCCCGGAACGCATCGTAGAATGCCCGCAGTTGCGATTCATTGGGCCTCCTCCGCATCGCTTCTGCGTAAACCGAGTCAATCACCGCGTTGGCTATCGCTTTGCGCACTATTGTGTCGGAATCGAGAAGTCCGACCTCGACGCCGCGCTGGACGAGCAGTTCCTCGTTGACGAGCTGATCGACGATCCATCGCCGATCGCGATCGGTTAGCGCATCGGGACGTCCGTTGCCGATCCGATCGACCGCGAGCGCATAGGACGCGGCGGTGATTGTGCCCTCATTTACCTGCGCGACCGCGCCGGCTCGGAGCCGCTCCGAGCTGACGAGTGAGAATGCCCCGCCGAGCGCAAGTGCGAGCCCGAGCGCGGCGCCGGCGCTCATCGCCACGCGCATGGATCGATCGTTCCAGCGTTCGCTCGCCATTGTCTCGTGGTCCGTCCATCGCGGGTACAACGATTCGCGCAATTTGTCCAGCGGTGCGACTAATGGTCAGTGCAGGAAATGGTGCAGTGAATGTCCGGGGCAGGTCCGTCTTGACGGTCCGATGGCCTCGGCGGGCGCAGTTCTGTACTACCAACTTCAGTGAAATACGAAACAGAAGAGTCGCCATCAGAGACCAAAAGAGCCATTCGGCTGCTCATGGCGACGCTCTTCTATCAGGGTTATGCGGGCGCCGTGTTCGCGATCGCCTCGCCGTGGATCGCCAGGAGCTTCGGACTCGACCAGTCGGGAATCGCGCGCGTGTTCGCTCTCCTGGCGCTGTCGTCGCTGTTGGCGCTGACGCTGTCGCGGATGGTCGATCGGGTCGGGCGCCGCCGCGTGCTGCTCTGGTCAACCGCGGCGATGCCGCTGTGCGCGCTCGGGACGGCGCTTTCGGCCAACCTGGTGGTTTTCGTGCTGTTCGGAATCGCGCTCAGCGGCTTTACCGGCGCGGCCGCCTCGGCGTCGATCGTCATGATTGCCGAGACGCTGCCGATTGCGCGGCGCGCCGAGGGTCAAAGTCTCGGCGGGCTGGCGGCCGCGGCGGGAAGCGGACTCTGCGTGTTGCTGATGCCGGCGCTGATCGCAGCCGGATGGTCGTGGCGATGGCTCCTGGCGCCGCCGGCCGTCGCAATCGCGCTGCTGCCGCCAATCGCCCGAGCGTTGCCGGAAAGCCGGCGCTGGGTGCGGACGGCCGGGGAAGGCGAGGCCGAACGCGCGCGATTTTACGACGTGTTCATTCCGCTGTATCGCAAGCGTTCGATCACGATGCTGGTGTGCACGCTGATGGCCGCGATCGTCGGCGAGGCCATCGGCACCTGGGGCTATTTCCACGTGGTATCGGTGTTGGGATTATCGGCGGGCGCCGCGAGCACGGTGACGATCGTCGGTGGCGGGCTGGGGTTGGCCGGATTCCCGGTCGGCGCGCGGCTGGCTGACGGGGTCGGACGGGTTCCGACCATCGTCGCCTCGGGGCTTTCCGTCGCCGCCGGAGCGCTGCTCTTCTATTGGGGACCGCCGGCGCACTTCGCGTATCCTGTCATCTGGCTCGTAGCGGCGTTCTTTCTTCTCAACCTTGCCAACAACGCGACTACCGTAGCCTCGAACGCCGCGGTCACCGAGCTATTTCCGACCGCCCTGCGCGGCACCATGATCGGATGGCTTACGCTGCTCGGCGCGATGGGCTCGCTGGGCGCCGAAGTGACTATATCGTCGCTGGCCTTGCGGCTCGGCAGTCTTTCGGCAGTTGTCGGCTATCTGGCTATATTGGCAGTACCCGGTTCGATTCTATTCGGGATACTCATTGACGAGACGCGCGGAATGTCGCTTGAGGAATCGGCCAGGGAGGAAGCGTTCCGCGAATCGGGCCCAAGTCGCTAGCGCACTCCGTCAACTGCGGCGCGCTGTCCTGCCTGTGAAGGCGGCGATTCGCTCGCGCATATCGGGCCCAACGCCCTGACTGCGATAGACCTCGTGCGCCAGCCCGGCCGCGATCGGCAATCCGTCGGTCTCGATCAGCAGGCGCTTGTTGGCGCGATGGCTGAACCATGAGTTGGCCAGGATCATGTCGGCGAGCGCGCGTAGTTCCGCGTCGAAGGAATCATCGGGAACGCAGATGTTCGCAAGCCCCATTTGAGCAGCCTCGGCGCCGGAATAAGTGCGGCAGGTCAGCATCATCTCGCGCGCCCTGGACAGCCCGACGCGCCTCGGAAGGCGTTGGCTCATGCCCCACGCGGGCGTGAGCGCCCATCGCGCGTGAGTGTCGGCGAACTTCGCCGACTCGGCGGCGACGATCAGATCGCCGGCCAGCGCAAGTTCCAGCGCACCCGTATAGCAATGCCCGTGCACCGCGGAGATCACGGGCTGCGGCAGGTTGGCCAGCCGCTCGATGGTATCCGCCTGGAAGTTCGGCTTAGGTGGACGCTCGCCCTGCGCGATATCGGCAAGATCGTGTCCGGCGGAAAAGCACTTGCCCGCGCCGCGAACCACGACCAGGCCGATCTGATCGGTCTGGCCGGCGATACTCTCGACATGGGTGCGCATCTCCACGAACATCTCGACGTTGAGCGCGTTGAGCTTCTCCGGCCGATTGAGAATTAGAGTCGCCAGGCCGCCCTGGTCCTGGCGAATCACGAGTCCCGACATGATTTGTTCCTCCTGTCGGATAGGGTCCTAAGCGGTCAGTACGTTGTCGCGGCCATCGCGGCAGTGCGCAGTCGCGTTGCGCGTGTCGATTACCAGCTTCGCCTCTCGCACCAGCATCGCGTAGTCCACGGCTTTGTGGTCGGTTACGATCACGACCGCGTCGGCGCGGCGGATCCGGTCGGGGCTCAACTCGATCGATTCGAGTTCACGGGTCAAATGCCGCGAACGCAGGCGCGGCACGAACGGATCATAGTAGCTGACGTCCGCGAGCTTCTTTTCCAGCAACTGAATAATCGTGAGCGCTGGCGATTCCCTGATGTCGTCGATGTCGCGCTTGTAGGCGACGCCGAGCAGCACGATATCGGCTCCGCGCAACGGCTTGCCATGAAGGTTCAAGCCGTCGGCGAGCCGCGCCACGACGTGCTCCGGCATCCAGGCGTTGATCTCGCCGGCCAGCTCGATGAAGCGCGTGGGGAAGTCGTACTGTCGCGCCTTCCAGCTCAGATAGAAGGGATCGATCGGGATACAGTGTCCGCCGAGCCCGGGGCCGGGATAAAATGGCGTAAAGCCGAAGGGCTTGGTCAACGCCGCCCGGATCACTTCCCAGGTATCGATCGTCATGCGCTCGAACAGCAGCTTGAGCTCGTTGATCATCGCGATGTTGACGCATCGATAGATGTTCTCGAGCAGCTTGGTGGCCTCCGCGACTCGCGCCGATGATACGCGCACGACGCGATCGACAACCTCGCCATAGGCGGCGGCCGCGACTTCCAGGCAATCGGGCGTAACTCCGCCGACGACTTTCGGGATGGTCCGCGTGGTGAACTCAGTATTCGCCGGATCCTGCCGCTCGGGCGAAAAGGCCAGGTAGTAGTCCTCCCCAACCCGCATTCCGGTTTCCGCGAAAATACCCAACAGCACCTCGTCGGTAGTGCCGGGATAGGTGGTGCTCTCGAGCACGACCAACTGGCCGCGATGCAGGTGCTCTCTCACCGCTTTGGCGGTATCGATCACGAAAGTCAGATCGGGAGTCCGTCCTTCGCCGAGCGGCGTCGGCACGCAGATGATGGCGGCGTCGCATCGGGCGAGTCCGGCGAAATCGGAAGACGCCTGCAGCTTGCCGCTTCCGGCCAGGTTCGCAATCCGATCCGCCGGAATGTGGTCGATGTAGCTCTCGCCGCGGTTCAGGCGCTCGATCTTCTGCTGGTCGATGTCGAACCCGCAGGTGGCGATGCCCGCCTCGGCGAACGTACAAGCCAGCGGCAAGCCCGCGTAACCGAGGCCCAACACTCCGACGCGCGCGCGCCGGCTCTTGAACTTCTCGATCGCCTTCTCGGTCGCACTCATCGCCATCGAGAACAGCCCTCCGATCGGCCGGATACCCTGCCACTATGCCCTAAGCTCGCCGGGGACGGAACCGATAAATCGCCGAGCTCGGCGCGCGGAGGCTGTGAATTTCCTCCGGGGTGGCACACCCTTCACCTACCCTCGCATTAGCTCGGGCGCCCTCTCGTCGGTCAGTCGCCCCGGCTCGGCTCGTGACCAGCCATCGTCGAGGCGGCCGGAGGCGCCGGCGCCTCCGGATGAATCATGGCCGCAAGTGTGTCCAGCGATTCGGTGACGCGCGGTCCGGGACGAAGCATCAAGTCTTCCGGATAGCCATAGACACGATGGTTTCGGACCGCCGGAATCGTTCGATATTGCGCCCAGTATCCTTCCGGTGAAGACGCATCGGTGCCCATCTGGCCGTCGAGGATTACCTCCGGCGCCATCGCGATGACGTACTCGATGCTGAGATGCGGCCACGCCTGGCCGCTGTCCGCGATATTCACTGCGCTCGCGAGCTTGAGCAGATCGTCCAGATAAGTGCCCGGACCTACCGCGACGATCGGCTGATGGCCGACCAGCATCAGGACGCGGCGAGGAGTCGTATTCCGAAGCCGCGCGCGCACCGCGTCGATATGCGATTGGATCTTCCGGGCAAGTTCGCGCGCAGGGCCGCCGCGGCCGATGTGATCGCCGAGCTTGAGGATCATTGCGATTACGTCGGCGAGCGTGTCGTCGCTGACCATCAGGGTCGAATAACCCATCGCGCTAATCGCGCGCACCTCGCGCAGGTTCGACGAGATCGCAAGCCCGACGACGAGCGTCGGCCTGAGGCCGGCGATCACTTCGACATTGGGAGTGAGAAACGATCCGACCTTGGGAAGCCGCCTGGCCTCCTCCGGATAATCGCAATACTGGGACACGCCGACCACATCCGCACCGGCGCCGAGAGCGAACAGCGCTTCCGTGATCGACGGCGCGAGCGACACGATCCGCTCGGGTTGCGCCGCGACCACGCGCGGCGCAGCGAGGATCGCGGCCGCCGCAGCCAACGCGGCGAGCGCTAGGGTGACGGCCGGGCGGGCTTCGGCCCGGTTCGGTCGCTGAGGCGCCATTTCAGAAGGCCACCTTCACTCCGGCGAGCGCGTTGATCGGCGGCGCCTTGAAACCGAACGCTTCCGAGTAATTGCGGTCGAACAGGTTTTGAATCCGCGTGAAGACTTCCTCGCCCCGGATTCGGCCCCATCGCCGGCCCAGAGCATAGGACACAACCGCGTCGAAACGATGGTAGCCCACGTGGCTCCGGATCGTTCCGGTGGTCGGTACGATGTCGTCGCGATCGCCTACGAACGTGTAGGCGAGGCTCGCCGTTACCGTGTCGTTCGGAGTGAACACGGCGTCGCGGACGTATTGCGCGAGCCCGGATGCGGAATGCTTCGGCACTCGGACCGGCCTCACGTCGAGCGGCATCAGCGGAGACGGGGGAGGCGGAGGTGGTTTGTGGGTCTCATCGATCACGGTGAAGCTTCCGCTGAGCGTGAATTCACGCGTGATTCGCAGGTTCGGCGCCAGCTCCACGCCTTGCGCTTCGACGCGCCCGGCGTTGGCGACCGTTTCGCATCCGGGGTAAGTCGTACACGGTATCGGCTCGATTAGATTGTGAATCCGGCGCGAGAAGTAGGTCGCGGTGAAGGAGATCGATTCGCCGAAAGTCTTGGTGACGCCGCCGTCATATTCGCTGGAAATTTCCGGATTGAGGTTCCGATTGCCGAAATTCGGGAAGAACAACTCGTCGAAGCTGGGCGCGCGAAAGCCTTCGCTGTAGCTGCCGCGCAACGCGACTCCGGCCTGCGAGACTGGTATCACGACCGACCACGACGGACTCACTTCCTCTCCGAAGTCGCTGTTGCCGTCGGCCCGAAATCCGGCCGTGCCGAGCAGGTGGCCGTCGAGCAGGCTGACCTCCTGTTCCACATAGCCCGCATATTCCTGCCGGCGCGCGGTGAACACGGTGACCGATGTCGAGTTGAACTCGGAGAACAGATCGCCCGATCGCAGCCATCGATCCTTGAAATCGAAACCGGCAACGGTGCGGATGCCCTTGGCCCAGGTGTAAACCGCCTCGAGGTTCGCCCCGCGAGTCTCCTCCGGAATGTCGCTCGTTTCGAACGCCGGGTCGCCCGGATCGGGATAGTTGTTTATCCGGATCTCGTTGCGCACGTACGACGAGTTGAGTCGCACCAGGAGCCGGTCGCCGAAGCGGCGTTCGATCTCGCCTTTGAAGAGCATGAACTCGTTGCGCTGATGCGCGTCCGGATCGATCGGTTCGATGAAGTTCGAGTAGTTCACCAGACTCGTATTCGACCTGGTATAGCGCGCGAAGCCTCGCACGGAGGTGTCGGCGTCGAGATGGTAGTCCAGCCGCATCGAGCCCGAGAGATTGTCGTAGCTGTCGTTGATCGGACGGAAACCGGTGGTCGAGAAGTATGACAGCGCCCCCGAGTAGCCGAGGTTCCCTTCCGACCCGTTCATGGTCAACGTCTGGAGCGAAGTCGCCCGCGTGCCTCCGGCGCTGAGGAGGCTGAACTGCGGAGGACCCTGGCCCTCTTTCGAGATGAAGTTGATCACGCCGCCGACTGCCTGCGAGCCGTACAGCGCGCCGCCGGCGCCGCGCACGACCTCGATCCGGTCGAGATTGTCGGTAGTTAAGTCCGGACAGGTCGAAGCTGCCCGACGAGCCCGTGTTGACCGCGACCCCATCGATCAGTACCAGGGTCTGCGCGGGTGTCGCGCCACGGATGAAGACGTCGCTTAGCGCGCCCGGCGATCCGCTCTGGACCAGCTCGACGCCCGGCACCTCTCGCAAGGCGTCATTCACCTGCTCGATTTTCTGCGACTCGATCTGGGAGTCGTCAACGACCGTGACCGTCGTGCCGATCTCGCTGAGCGGCTGATCGACGCGCGTCGCGGTCACCACGATCGTCGGCAATTGCTGGGCCTGTGGCGCGGGCGGCTGCGATGTCGCGGGCGATGGCGCGGCGGCCGGTGTCGCGGCGGCGGGCAGCGGGCTTGCGCCGGGACCGTCGGCGCTCGCGCGCGGCGCCCCGGCCAATATGGCGAGAACCAGGAAGACAAGCGGAACGATCGGCGGAATCTCAAATCGCCTCATGGCCGACACCCTCGTGTGCGCCGGCCTTCGGCGAGGGGCAGCGATCGGGCCGAAAGAAAAACCCGACCGCGCTGTAAGGGGCCGGGCGTCAGGCGATTCCTGAAGCCACCCTCCCCGCGGAAGGCCAGCGGCTTAGTCTCCCGGCCGGTCTCCTGGCTTGGGGATCGCCCTCGGGCCCGCCTTCCCGCTTACGCGGTGGCATCGTGGGCCGTCGTCCCCCCACACAGTTGCGGGGCAGCGCCGGATTTCAACCGGCTTCCCGATCACCGGGGATGCTTCTGAGCGCAGTTTTTAGTTCGCGGCCAACAGATAGTCAAGGGCACGAGGAGTGCGTTAGGCTCAAGTCCTGAAGATGGGCACGATCACGCTAATCACCGGGGGCGCTCGAAGCGGCAAGAGCGGGTTCGCAATCGCGCGCGCGGTTGAGCTTCACGGCCGCCGGCGCACGTTCGTCGCCACCGCGCAGGCGCTGGACGACGAGATGATCGCGCGCATCGAGCATCATCGCGCGAATCGCCCGCAGGAATTTCATACGATCGAGGAACCGCTCAATGTCGTGGCCGCGCTGGCTGGAATGGAGGGCCGCGCGGACATAGTCGTGCTGGATTGCCTGACGCTGTGGGTATCGAACCTGATGGCAATATACACCAACGACACCGCGGTGCTCAGCGAAGCGGAATCGCTCGCCAAAGTGCTGCACGAGGCCTCGTATGCAAGCGTGGTGGTGACCGACGAAGTCGGCGCGGGAGTCGTGCCCGACAATCCGACCGCACGCCGCTTCCGCGACCTGCTCGGATGGACCAACCAGAAGATCGCGAGGGCCGCCGACGAAGTCGTGCTGATGGTCGCGGGCGTGCCGCTGAGGGTGAAGTAGGAGCCCCGATCCGCCCCTCCCTTGGTACCTGCGCGGTAAGCGTCGAGGCCTGTGGGTGAAGCAGCCCGGAAACAATCGTGCTAGCTGGAGCTCACACCAGGACTTCGGGAGGAGTACGAGGACTTCACGAGTCGAGATTTCGACGCACCCTACTGACAAGCACAACATCGCCGGTAGTCCATGCGTTCAGGCCGCGCGCCCAATCTACCAGCGTCTTCCCTACTGCGGATTCCGGCTCGGCATCTCGAAACAGATAGTTGACCAGCCAGGCGCCCAGAGGAAGCAGCTTGACCTCGGGCGGATTCAGGACCAGGGACGCCGCGGTACCCAAAGCTCCCAGGAGAGCGACCAGGTTCACGCGCATTTGGCGCTCGCTCCGGCTATCGTAGGCCTTGACCCGGTCGTTTATTTCAGCGATTGCTTTCCGCAATCCGTCGGGCGTAACGTCGGCCCCCGAAAGCCGGTAGACGACTTTATTCAGCCGATCGACGTCGTTTCCGGAGAAGGCTTCCTCTACTTTCAGAATTGGCGCGTCGTTGTCCAGAGCCAAGAGGCCCTCGACTACTGTCTCTACGTCACCTGGGGAACGGGCCGCCGCTTCCCTATTCACGCCGGAGTAAAGGCTTGCGCAAAACTCGGTGGCCGTTTGTGCCGAGTAGTTCTTGGGCTCGACGGGAAAAATCGTCGCGCTGAGGGCTGCGGCCCATTCTACCGAGCTTGCCGCAACGCCGAGTTCCAACAATCTGTCCTGACCCGTTATCTCCTTCAGGACGGCGGCAGCCAACGCGGTAACACCATTGAAAGGTGTTGCCATCGCTCCGCGAAATTGCACGGTGTCCTCCGCGGAAGACCATATCCGACCCAATTCCGCGGCGATCGCTTTGGCTAGGGTTCCGGACCTCCCGCCCGATAGAGCAGCCAGACTTTCTAGCAACAAGCGCCGCTCGGGTATGCCGAATGGGGGATAGAGCAGAGGAACTCGACGCCGAGAATCGGCTATTGTTGCGGCCGCTAGTCGCCGGGACAGCAACATGGCGCCTTTTTCGAGTTCGGCTAGGCGCTCGAGAAGACGGTGCGGATAGCGAACTAGCGGCTGGGGCAGAAGAAATTGAACACGACCCCGCCGAGCGAGTTCAACCACTTCATCTTCGTTCGCATGGAATGCTTTGAGAGCTTCTTGATAGGTATCCGCGAGCGGCATTACAATCGCGACCCTGCGGTAGAGGCTCACGTATGTACGCAGATTCTTTGGGGGAAAGACCGACGCATCAACGAGGCAGCGTGAGCCCTCGGGGCGAAACGACTCGGGGAGCAGATCGGCTGGCTTCCGAAAGTCGCTCGCTAGAACTCTCTCCCGCTGACTCGACCAGCGTTCTTCGTCTTCTTCGACAACTCTTTTGACCGTGGCGCCGTATGCCGGCGGGAGCCGCCTGCTCGTGACGAGATACAAGGGATCGACAAGAAGTGAGCCTTCCGGACCAGGCTCCGTCGCTCGCGCTGCGTTGACCACAACGCTCAGACGCAGTCTGCCTTGGAAGGGCTCGAAGTATTCTTCGAGGATTCGGCGCTGGCCGGCGTCAACGCAGTCGCGACATAGACATATGCGTCCGGTGGCGATGTTTTGAACCGAAATTCCGGGAAACCCAGAGGAAGCGAAACGGCCAAGCACGTCTCTACATCGCGGACCGTGAGAGGCGTTCCTCTTAGCTCGCAGATATCCTTTGCAGTCCGCTCCGCGACGCGAACGGCGCCTTCCGGAGGAGCCGAAACGAGCTTTACGGGCGAGCCGGCCACACGACCGGAGTGGTCGAACCATCTCTCCAACGGCATACCGTCAGCCGCGACAACTCCCTTCTCGAGGTTAGGACAAACCGCGTAAAACCGCTCCGCCTTCCTCCAAAGGCCGTCGACACGAATGTGTGGCTGATGCAGCAACAACTGTTCATACGACCATCGAGCGTGGTAGGGATCGTCCGTGTGACAATTCTTCGTATCCTGCTGCATGGCGTTAGTTTACCCTTATGTCGCTCGCCGTACTTCGTTCCCGAGTAGCATGCGCTCAGACCCCTCATCTTCTCGCCCTCGCTAGGACGCGTTGCTAACGGTTCCTCCTCGCTACCCGTCTAGCACACTAGGCGAGAGAATAACGGTAACAGGTTTCGCACATGTACGCTGCTGTTGACAGGTCGAGATCACGCGTCGTCTGCGCCATACCGGGGGGCCTCGGTGCCTGTTCTCTTTGCGCCAGTAGTCTTAGGAATCCGCGGCCGCCAGCGCGCCATTTTATTGTGGTCGCGCGCCCTCCATCAAAGTGACATCACGACCAGCACGATGACCTCGACGATTTCTCCGGCGGCGCCTATCAGGTCTCCGGTCACGCCGTCGAGCCAGGCGCGGTAGAAGGAGCGCATCAACAGGGTCGCGATCGCCGCGGCAAGGCAGGCGGCGATCGTACGAGCAGACGGCGACCAGCGCGGCAGCGACGATCGCGGTCGCGCAGGCGAATGTGAAGTTACGCGCGCTGCCGGACTCGAGAATCGAGGAACCGGCGCCGTCGGAGCGGAGATAATCGAGTCCCTCGCTTACGGCGACCATCGCCCACCGGCCAGCCCGGGCGCGAGGTAAAGCGCCGCGTACCTCCGATGACCTCCCATAGCGGCGAGCGCCAGAATCTTGAGCGCCAGCACGAAGAACAATCCGATCGCGCCGAAGCTGCCGATCGCGCTGTCACGCAGGATTCGGAGCGCGCGCTCGCGGTCGCGTCCGGCGCCCAGCGCGTCGGCGGTGTCGGCGACGCCGTCGAGATGGACCGCGCCGGTCAGGACCGTCAGTGACAGAACGATGAGCACCGAGCAAATCGCGTGTCCGAACATCAGGCCCAATAGCCAGTCCAGCGCGGCAAGCGCCGCGCCGATCATGAATCCCGCGATTGGGAACCAAGCGAACGAGGCGGCCCTCGCCTCTGGCGGAACGCGATGGCGCGGGCCCACCGGCAGGATCGTCAGAAAGGCTAGCGCGAGCCGCAGATCGTCGAGGAATCGGGGGCTGCTTTCGCGCGCCTGCGGCGCGTGCGGCTCAGTCACTTGAGCTTTTCCGACACGCCGGCGCCCGCGAAGGTCGCCATCGAGTGGAACAACTCGAGCGCCGCCCGGATCGTCGCCATCGCGAGCGCCGCGCCGGTTCCCTCGCCCAACCGCATGTCCAAATCCAGGATCGGTCGGGCGCCGAGATATTCGAGGGCGAGCGCATGACCGCCCTCACTCGAACGATGCCCGAATAGCAGATAGTCGCGAAGCGCCGGATGAAGCTCAGCAGCGATCGCCGCAGCCGCGGTCGCGATAAAGCCGTCGATCACGACCGGCACACGATGGGCGGCGCCGCCCAGGCACGCGCCGGTCATCGCTGCGATCTCGAAGCCGCCGAGCGCGGCCAGCCTGGCGAGCGGATCGCGCAGCACGGACGCGTGGAGCCGGATCGCCGCTTCGATGACTTCGACCTTGTGCCGAAATTGATCCTCATCGAGGCCGGTGCCGCGTCCCGCGATTCGCGACGCGGATACGCCGGTCGTCGTGGTCAGCAGGGCGGCAGCCGACGTGCTGTTGGCGATTCCCATCTCGCCGATTCCGAGCAGCGTTGTCACCGGCGCGCGCCGAATCGCGCGCGACCTCGATGCCGGCTTCGATGGCGCGCCGCGCCTGTTCGATCGACATCGCCGGACCGCGCAGCAAGCTCCGGGTTCCCGCGCCGATCCGCCGGTAACGTACGCGCGGCAGCGGATTCGCGCTCGTGTCCGACTCGACTCCGGCGTTGACTACCTCGAGATCGAAGCCGAAATGGCGCGCGAGCACGCTAATCGCAGCGCCGCCCTCCGCGATGTTGCGCAGCATCTGGACCGTTACCGCCCTGGGGTAGGCGCTGACGCCTTCGTCGGCGACGCCGTGATCGGCGACGAACACCGCGATCGCTCCTCGGCCCCATCGC
This sequence comes from uncultured delta proteobacterium, assembly GCA_963830715.1. GTDB lineage: Bacteria > Desulfobacterota > Binatia > Binatales > Binataceae > CAVVMA01. The sequence goes on along the minus strand of CAWHNS010000007.1, from coordinate 233,881 downwards.
GCCGATCCGTCGCGGCGAATCGCCGCGTAGCGGCATACGATTTCCTCGAGACGACCCAGGCTGCCGACCGGTTTGGTGAGCGAATTGAGCCGCGCCAGCGCGGCGCGGGCCGCGGCGGCATCCGGCGGAGCTATCGCCGCGAGCGTTTCGTCCAGCAGACCCATCGCCGACAATCGCGAATCAGCGTTCTGGAAGATCGGCGGGAAAAATCTCGCGCCAGATCGCGGCGTCTTCGATCGCTTTCACCAGCGCCTGACCGGCGCCGTTGCGCGCATTCCACGAATCGAAATGGAGCAGCGTGCGGGCTGGCAGGCGCGCGGCCCATTCGTCGCTCTCGAGTATCGGGCGCGGCGGAAAGTCCTTAACGTAGCCGAGGCATAGATAGGCGACGGGAATGACGCTCTCGGGAATCGCGAAGATCTTTCGGAGCGCGTCATTGCGAAGAATACTGACCCATCCCATGCCGAGGCCTTCGGCTCGCGCGGCGAGCCAGAGATTTTCGACCGCCAGGCAAGCCGAGTAAACCTCGACGTCGGCGATGCTGACCTTGCCGAGCACGCCCGGCCCGAAGCGATCGGGCTCGCAGGTCACGATCAGGTTGAGCGGCGCTTCGAGGATTCCCTCGAGTTTGAGCGAGAGGAATTTTTCGCGCCGCGCGCCCGTGAATTGCGCGGCGTTGAGCTCGCGCTCTCGATCGAAGATCCGCCTGACTTCGCGCCGCAACTCGAGGTCGCGGACGATGATGAAGTCCCAGGGTTGGGTGAAGCCGACGCTGGCCGCGTGATGAGCCGCGATCAGGGCGCGCGCGAGCACCTGGTCGGGAACCGGATCGGGCAGGAACTCGCGAATATCACGGCGGCGGAAGATCGCCTCGTACAGCCCGCGCCGAAGTTCCGCCGCGAAGGCGTGCCTGTCTGTGGCCGGCATCGTGACGCAGCTGTCGCGGCTTAAGGGCCGCGTTCAGGATGCTGCGGCCTTGCGGGCGGCCTCGAGCACGGCATCGTAGTTGGGCTGGTTGGCGATCTCCTTGACGTATTCGGCGTGGGTGACGTTGTCGTTCTTATCGACCACGAAGACCGCGCGCGCCAGCAGATGCAGTTCCTTGATCAGCGCGCCGTACTTCTCGCCGAAGTCGGCTCGCTGGTAGTCGCTCAGCATCGTGACCTTGTTGACTCCCGCCGCGCCGCACCATCGGGTCTGCGCGAACGGCAAATCCATCGAGACGGTCACGACCTGCACGTCGCCGGGCAGCTTGGCCGCCTCTTCGTTGAAGCGGCGCGTCTCGACGTCGCACACCGGCGTGTCGACCGACGGCACCGCCGACAGGATCTTCACCTTGCCCTTGAACTGATCGAGCGTGACGGGCGCGAGGGTCTTTCCGACCGCGGTAAAATTCGGGGCCTTCTGTCCCGGCTTGATCTCCGGTCCCGACCAGGGTCATCGGATTGCCTCTCATCGTCACGGCGCCTTTGCGTTCTTCCGCCATTGGTTAGTTCTCCTCCGTATTCAGCAAATCGTGGGGTTGGAACTTCGACTCTAGTCTGTCGGGTTGTTGGCGTAAATATGTGCGCGAGGCCCGAAACACAAGCCTGTTCGAGCCGATCGCCACCACCTGTTATTCGGGTGCTGACTGTACGCAGCGCAGGTAATACAATTCGTATGCAAAGGCGGCTGAAACGCGAATCCCGCCCCTTTGCCGAGGTCAGAGACCTATGGCGACCCGTTCGACCCGTCCGACCGGTTCCAAGCAGCAGGGGGCAACAATCAAAGCAAACGGAATCTCCTCCGGAAATCATCGGCGCGCCGATCGCCGCACAAACGGACGACCGCACAAGCTCGCGAATCCCTTTGATCCGCGAAAGCGCGAACGGCCCTTAATCGCCGTCTTCGGAAGCTCGCGCGCTTCCAGGGGAGATGCACTCTTCGACGAGGGCCTCCAGATGGGCCGCGCACTGGCCGTCAACGGCTTCGACGTAATGACGGGCGGGTACACGGGCGTGATGGAGGCGGTCAGCCAGGGCGCTCATGACGCCGGTGCGCAGGTGCTCGGGATCACCATGAAGGGCTTCGAGGATCAGGCGAATCCGTATGTGATGAACGAGATCTACGCGCCCAACTTTTACGCACGATTCCGATGGCTCATCGATCGAGCTGACGGATGGATCGCGATGCGCGGCGGGATGGGAACGCTGGCCGAAATGACCTTCGCGTGGCAGAAGCTGTCGCTCCGGATGTTCGCGGAGCGGCCGCTCGTGCTGCTGGGGGTACAATGGCGAAGCATCCTCGACAGCTGGCTCGAGAACATGACCGTGACTCTCGACGACTACCGATGCCTGAGCGTGGCCGCGACACCGGAAGAGGCGTGCCAGGCGTTGCACGCCTTCTTCGAGCGCGGGCCGGCGATCCGTCCGGGTCTCGATCGCTGGCAGGCACGGCGCCAGCTCTCGCCGCGGCAGGGCTAGGATCGCATTAACGCGGCCCTCCGTCCTACCAGTGGACGAAAACGCCGATGAGGCTTCCAAGTATCAGGATCGCGTTGACGCCAAAAGTCACCCCCGCGCCCGGTCCGCGCTTGGTCGGGTCTTCCACATACCCGCGTACATAAATCACTCGCCCCACGACGAATACCAGTCCCAGCAGCGCCGCCAGTCTCATGCTGAGAAGGATCCCGAACAGCCACATCGCGGGCAGGAATACGATCAGCGACTCGAGCGTGTTCTGATGGACCCTGAACTGACGCTCGAAAATCGGATTGCCGGTCGTCGCGGGCGCCTCAATCCCGTACTTGCCTCGCGCCCGCCCAACCATCACACCCAACACTGAGTACTCAATCAGCGCGAGAACGGTGACGAGCGCTACCCAGTGCGCACCAGGGAATATATCCATGACTTCCTCCTCTATCGGCTATCGACGGTGACGGGTCTGTCTGGAGATGTACCTACTCTTTTCGATACCTGGCGATGCGCGCTGCTTCTTCCGCGTCGGCGGCTTCGCGGCTCGGGCGCTCGGGCATGAAGCCTGGCGTGTAATCGCGTTCCTCCCACGAGCGATCGTCGGCATCCCACACGTACGGCAACTCGACGATTTCGCCGGGCCGCGTGATGGTCTCGAACGCGCGCATCGCGTCGAGCACGATCCGCCGCTGGAGATCGGGCTCTTGCGGCTTGCCGGTCTGATGGCCGAGCGGGAAGTCCACGAACACCGAGCGCGGCGGCTTCACGGCCCGCGTGATGTCCATCGCGGAGGTCATCGTGAGCGTCGGAATGCCCGCCTCCTCGACCGCTCTCGCTATCAGTCCAACGGACTGATGGCATACGGGTCAAGCGGGCACCAGGTAAAAGGCCTCGACTTGCGCGGAGCGCAACTCCTCGATGATTTTCGGCGCCAACTCGTCGCGAACTTTCCGCGCCGAGTAGATTCCGCCCATGAAGCTGAACGCCGGGTCCGAGAGCTCGCCGATTACGCCTTGCCGCTCAAGTTCGCGCAGGCGCTCGAGTGGAAATACGCAGTTCGCGTCGGCCTCGGCGTCGGCGGTCGGGTAGCCGAAGTGCCATACGTAGAGGTCGCACGGCGGCGCATCTTTGGGAATTCGCCGGTACGAGGCGTCCTCGCGATGGAAGCGCGGCTGGTCGCGGTAGATGATACCGCCCGAGCTCATCAGCGCGAGCTTGCATCGAGCGAGTGGCTTGGAAAGCGGCGTCCAGGGAACCGTCTGGTTCACTACCCATCGATAGGCGGAATAGCTGCCGTAGAGTTCGCGCGTCCTCGGAATGTATGCGATTGGCATAGGCTTGTTGCCCGGGGGGGGCCTTCGCGCGGCCCGCTGATTCTATCCGCAGTCTTTGTCTCGGCTCAACTCGCGCTGAGCCCGCCGTTGACGACCAGCTCGGTGCCGGTGATATACGAGGCGTCCTCGGAAAGCAGAAACACGATCGCCTTTGCGATCTCCCACGGCGTCCCCTGGCGGCGCATCGGAATCCGCGGTGCTACCTGCGACTCGCGGTCGCCCGTGAGCCGCCTGACCATCGAGGAGTTTATCAGTCCGGGCAGGATCGTGTTGACGCGGATATTGTCGCGCGCGTGCGACATCGCCGCCGATCGCGAGAGTCCCAGCAACGCCGCCTTGGTCGCCTCGTAGGAGACCATCCGATTGCTCCTGAGCGCCGCGAGTGACGAGACGTTGACGATCGCGCCGCCGCCGGCCTTGGCGATCTCGGGCACCGCGTACCGCATCGTCAGGAAATGGCTGCGCAGATTGACCTGCACCATCTTGTCGAATTGATCGGTGGTAGTTTCGGTCAGCCGCCCGCCGATCGCGATTCCGACATTGTTGACCAGCAGATGAAGCGCGCCGAAGAAGCCGACTGCCGCCTGGACGGCGGCGCGGCACGCCTGCTCATTGCTCACGTCGGCCTCGACCGCCTCGGCCAGTCCGCCCTCGCCGCGAATGAAATCGGCGGTCTCTTTGGCCAGCGGCAGCGAACGATCGGCGGCCACTACTTTCGCGCCCTCGCGCGCGCATTGGATCGCGGTGGCGCGGCCGTTGCCAATCGAGATTTTTTCGCCTTCCCTGGGCGGCCCGTCGGCGCCGCCACCGACGATCAGAGCGATTTTGCCGGCCAGGCGTCCCGTCGCGGTTGTCATCGCAAGCCTCCAATCGGAGAGATTGCGCCACAGATATCGCAAACCGCGGCGCATTGCACGGCGAAGGCGAAGAATCTACGCGGAGCGATGCTACTTTTCATCGCGGCGAAAGAGCCGCAGCGCCCCGCGATGGAAGACTTCAGCGTAGCCGTCGGGCGGTTCCTTCATCCATGCGGGCGGGCTGACCTGCTCCAGGATGTAGGCTGGGCGCTCGGCCAGTGCCTGCGGCAGCTCCGAGATCTTCCGAAGCCTGCTTCCCGCGAACCATCCGATGTCACCGGGGTCGATTTCGTAAACCATCGGATCGTCGTCGATACCGGTGAAGACCGCGAATCGATTGAAGTCGCCCATCACGATCGCGTCGTGCGCGATGTGAAGGACGTGCGTGGCGGTGGTTATGCGGCCGCTCGCCTGCTCGCCGCGCAGAAAGTCCACCAACGCGAAATCGGCAGGCGTCATCGTCCAGCGGCCGTCGTGCGATTCCACCCAGAAGCCGCGCGCGGCGGTACCCAGATCGATACCCCATTCCTCCACGATCGAATGTTCGGTGTAGTCGTAGCTGACCTCCTGCCACGGATGCCACGGATAAATGAGGATACTGAGCAGCGCGAGCACTACCAGCGGCCGCGTGCGCGCTTTCGCCTCGTAGAGCATCGCGAAAGGAATCGCGGCCGGGAAAATCAGAAAATACGGGCACCAGTACTCCTCAAGTTTGTACGCGATGTCGATCACTCCCGAACGAACGACTTCGCTCCCGTGCCCGGCGGCCAGCGAATCCGAGAACCTCGTTTGCCCCTCCAATCAGCAGCGCGAACGCAATGATCGCCGCCCCGTTCGAGGTCGCGGGCGAATCGTCAAGGACGGCCCAGATGACGAGCCCGCCGATCGCGAACAGAAACAGAAGCGGAAACTGGGTCATCAGCTGCTCGAAGATTGAATCCGGAACAGTCGCGTGCAGATAAAATATGGACGCCACCAGCAACGCGACCAGCGATCTGCCGATCCACACGACGACTCGCGAACTCTCCTCCGCCCTACCGCCCAGCCTCCACACCGCGATCAGGATCAGGTCGATGCCGGCAAGCTGGCTCAACGGCAGAAGCGGGTAGCGGACCGGATGGGTAAGCCCGATCGCGAATTCGGGCAGCGCGAACATGGTCGCGCCGGCCAGGCACAACACGCTCGCCGCGAAGCGCTTCGTATCGCAATTCGCCAGCCACAGCAGCGTGCCCGCTCCCGCGAGCATCATCGCAAAGCCTCCGTCGATCGCATGTACCGCAACCGAAGTACCAAGCATCAGAGCGCCCATCGCAATCAGCGTCCGGCTGCGGCGACGGTCGAGGAAGAATGCGAGGCCAAGAGCGAGCAACGCGAAGTCAACCGCCGTCCCGCGCATCCCGGCCATCCGCCGAAAAGTGACCGTGAAGAACAGCAGCAGCGCGGCCATCCCTCCGGCGGTGTCGCCGGCCAGGGTCAGCCCCAGGCGATAAGCGCCGAAGATCATGAGCGCGCCCATCGGAAGCATAATGCCGCTCTGCGCCAGCACACCCAGCTTCACTTGACTGGCCTCCGCGAGCATCGCCAGGAAGAGTTCGAAGCCGGGTGTCTGGGCGCGCGCGCCCCAGCATCCGTAGGCATCATTGTCGAACGGCAGATAAACGCCGAATGAGAGAATCCGCTGCACTGATGCCGGATAGGTCAGGACGTCCATGTACGGCGCTACCGGCGAGCCGAGTTCCATCGGGAGCATCCCGACCGACAGGAGGCCCAGCGCCAGCAGCGCGAGCTTCTGCCCCGACGTAAGAGGCTTCGGCTGGAGCTTGGGCGGCTTGCGCCATATCTGGACGGCGCCGGCGGCGATCAGGAGCCAGATCGTGATTGGGCGGAACAGTCCCATGGGACCGAGCGTCTGTCCGAGCAGGTAGCCAATCACCCATACGCCACCCGCGCCCGCCAGGGCTGCATCCACGAGCTCCATCTGCGGATCGATCTGCAACAGCAGTCCGGCGACGATCGCGGCGCTGAGCGCCCAAATCGACCACAGCTTGAGCGCTGCGATCGCCGTCGTCGCAAGCACGCTCCTCAACCCCGCGAACGCCAGTGTGAAATCGACCGCGTAGGGCGTGCGATCCAGTCGGCGGATCGCGAGCAGGACTTCGAGGGCGATCGCAGCGGCGACGGCGAGCATCGCCAGGTAGTTCGTCGGCGGATGCCCCGAAGCCTCGGCGAGCTCCGGAATCTCCGGTGCGGGATGCGGTACGGATCGTGATCCGGCGCTGGACAGGGCGGAGCGCGTATTCTCTGCCGGTGGGCGAGAGACAAAGATTGTCTGCGCGGCGGTACCCAGCCTTTTTATCGCCTCTCGCAACAGCCGCCACCCCCCGAACAGTCCGGCCACGACGAGCGCTGCGATTGCGATGAGGATTATGGCGGGCGTCGCGCTTGCTGCCGGAGGTTCCTCGGCGCCGGTTTCAGCCTCAGGCGGCCCGGAGGCCGCCGCCTCTTTGCGGATCAGTTCGAGGTCGAATGTGAAGTCCGCGTCAGCCGGCGGCGCCGCGATCATCGCCGCCTTGAAATTGCGGCAGGAGACCTTGCCGGTGTTCAGGCTGCCGAATCCTCCAAGCCGGCAGGCCAGCCTGATGTCGGCGGGCGCGCCCACTTTGAGGTAAAATCCTACAGTTTGCCAATCGGTGGTTCCGTGCAGCTCCGCAGAGGCGATCGCGTCATCGACAAGGCACAGACTCGCACCGATGTTGTCTTCAGGGACTCCTTCGGCCCGGAGTTCAGCGGTGAAGTGATACCATCCCGCGCCGAGATGCGCCGTCTGTTCCCAGTAGGCATCATTGGGCCTGGCGCTGGAGACCAGGAGTTCGGCGGGCGCGCCCGGCGCGTGTAGCCATCGGAACGCGGTGAATTCGGGTCCGCTCTGCCATGCCACCGGATGCCAGCTATCAGGCGAATCGCCCGAACCGCTGGTTAGATCGCCATTGAGAACGGGGTTGCGCGCCGCATCGGCGGGCCGCGCGATAGCGGCGCAGATCGCAAACAACGCGGCAAATGCGATGATTGCGACCGGTTTGGACACGGATGGACTCAGTCTGATGGCGCGGATCTCGCGATGAGAGTGAGGCTCGTCGCGCTGGGGCGGCTGACTCTCGTCGCAGCCTGGTTGAGATTCACCGCCACCGACTTCGGCACTCCCGGAACCTTTCGTCCGGATAAAGAGTACATGCTCTATTCGGCGCTCGGCTTTGAAGACGACTAGAACCCGCATTTCGCGATCTACCCGGCTGCGCAGACGTACGTGCAACACGCCGCACTGTTCGTCTATGCCGCGCTAAGGGGGCGGCGGTGAAATTTCCGCTCACTATATATGAGGGCGACGGCGAAGCCGTGGCATACGCAGTCGCGCGGCGGGTTTCGGCGGCTTGCGGCGCTGCAACCGTGCCGGCGATATACGCCGCCGGGGCGTCGGCATTCGGACCGTCCCCGCATCGCACGGCGCACAGTTTGTTGACCATGCACCCGCGAATCAGGATGGTAGCATCGTGATTAGGGGAACCATTAGTAGCCGGGAAGCCCGCACTTTTCGCGCCAACGGATCGGCGCTGGCCCCGATCATTTGCGCGGCCATTCTTTTGCCGGCGCTCTTCGCAGCTTGCGTCAGCGGCCGGGCGCGCGCCAGCGGCCCGGTCGCCGCGGCATCCCCTGCACGGGCGCCGGGACAAAATCCTGCCGCGACGATGCCAGCCGCGCCGGCGGCTACGATCGAAATGCACAAGGCGTCGCCTGTCCAGATCCTGGGCGAGCGGGCGCTGGATATCCTCGAGTTGGCGATGGCGTTGGTCGTCGCCGTCGCGACTCTGGCGATGGGACTGTTGGGTGCGCGCGGCTTCGCACGCGAGGCCCTGGAGTCGAGCCGTGCGTGGCTGGACAGCGTGCCTTCGACGATCGCGGCTCTGAAGGACTCCGTGCGGAAAGCGGAACCGACTGCGGTCGCGCCTGCGGCAATAAAGTTGCGCGAAACGCTATTGGTCGGCGCCGGCGCGGGATGCTTCGCGGCGGCCTTCAGCTATCCAATCCTTGGCCGGCTGTCGAGAATCGGCCTCGTGGACGATTGGGCCGAGCACCTCCAACCCGACTGGGCGGCATTCTACTCGATTACCCACTTTCACCAGCTTCCACTCTGGAGTCCCTATCGATGCGGCGGCATGCCTTTGCTGGCCCATCCGTTGTCGCTGTTCGTCACGCCGCTGGTCGCCCTCCAGCTCATCTTCGGTCCATTCACAGGGCTCAACTTGCAAATCCCGGTCCATCTCGCGATCACGTGGGCGGGCGGCTATATGCTCGCGAGGCGCCTGGGCATGGATCTACTGGGCAGATTGACTTGCGCCTCAATTTTCCCCGCAAGCTCGTGGTTCTATCTGCATATCGCAGTTGGACATCTGGAATATCTCCCCGCTGCATATCTCCCCTGGATCGTGATGCTGGTATGGGTGGGCACGGAGCAAGAAAGTATATTGCCCTGGATAGCGGCTGGTTTGCTGATTGCTATCACATTCGGCGAGGGCGGCGCCTACCAATGCACAAGAGCAGTATTCTTCGCGTCGCTACTCGCGATCTATTCGACGGTAGTCAGAAGGAACCTTCGTGCAATCAAAGGGATAGTCATTCTCGGGATATTCTCGATAGGCTTCGGAGCGATCAAACTGCTGCCGTGCTTGTTTCTGATGCGGCTTCATCCCCGCCCGATCGCCGATCTGGAGTACAACCCGGTCGGCGTGCTGCTGACCAGTATCTTTACCCGCGACCAGTTTTGGGACCGCTTCGCGGCGGGCCGTCCACTGGCCGGCGGTAATTGGGGCTTCTTCGAGTTGGGCAGTTACCTGAGCCCGGCGGCGGTGGGCCTTGCAGCGCTCGGATTGTGGTCTCGGCCGCGGCGCAGCTTGCCGTGGCTGTTGGCGGCCGCGTTGTTCTTTGCGATGGCGATCGGGAGCCCGGCGCCGTGGTACCCGTGGGCGCTGCTTCATCATCTGCCCCTGATGTCGTCAGAGCGCGTCCCGAGCCGCTCGCTGATGGCCGTCACTCTTCCTGTCGGGGTAATAGCCGGATTCGGCGCCGACGTCCTGGCGCGGAGTTGGAAGCCGCTCGGAGGAATTCTGGGTTCGGTGCTGCTGGGTGCGGCAATCCTGGATGCATGGATGGTGAACCGGCCCAACCTCGACCCGATCGCGGAGTCCGATCCACCTGCTGCGTTCGGCGAGGCGCTCAGCGGTGCGAGGCTCGATCGTCTGCCCCCGGGCGCATCGTGGTCTCCGCAGTTCAGGCAGTTCTACGGCTCCCCCTGGGAGATGGTCGGGACTGCGATTTCCAATATGGGTTCCGTCTTTTGCAACGAGGGCATGGACTTCTCCGACCTCGAAAACAGGAACGTCGTCGGTTTCAACCAGCCCGGCTATCGCGGCGAACAATTCCTGCTGCGTCCGGGTTCGGTGACGCTTCGCCGATGGACGCCGAACGCGTTGGGCTATGACGTGAATACGCCGACGGCGAATGTGATGGTGGTGAATCAGAACTACAATCCAAACTGGCGCCTGGCTGAAGGCGATGGCGAAGTGTTCTCCGAGGGCGGTTTGATCGGGGTCCGCCTGAGCGCCGGAACGCATCATCTGGAGCTGGTATACCGAAGTTATCCGTTCCTGGCCGGCGCCGCGCTGACCCTCCTTACCTGCGTCGGCGCGTTGGTCGTCCGTGGCGCGCGATTGGACCGGGGTTGAAGCAGGGCGGATATTGCGATAACGGAAGCTTCATAGTCCCACAAGCATAGGAGCGCACTTATGAGCACCCAGCAAAGATATGCGCGCCCGGTCGAGCGCGACGAATGGAAAATCCCCGGCGGCTTCGATACCACCTTCAAGTGGGAGTACGAGGACGGAGTCGACTCGCTGCGCAAGCTCTACGAGAAGGGCAAGAACATGCAATGGAACGCGACCAGTCGAATCGACTGGTCCCAGAACCTCGATCCCGAGAATCCGCAGGAGTTGCCGGACGAGAGCGTCTCGATCTTCGGCTCCGACGTCTGGAACCGGCTGACCAACAAGGAGAAAGCCAATCTGCGGCGCCATCTGCAATCCTGGCAGCTCTCGCAATTCCTGCACGGCGAGCAGGGTGCGCTGATCTGCACCGCCAAGATCGTCCAGCAGGTGCCCAACATCGATGCGAAGTTTTACGCGGCCACGCAAGTGATGGACGAGGCGCGGCACGTCGAGGCCTACGCGCGGCTGCTGCACGAGAAGTTCGATCTCGCCTACCCGATTACGCCGACGCTGAAGCGGCTGCTGAACGACGTTCTGCGCGATGCGCGATGGGACATGACCTACCTTGGGATGCAGGTCCTGATCGAGGGGCTGGCGCTGGCGGCTTTCGCCGGAATTCGCGACCAGGCCAGGAATTCGCTGGCGGCGTCGGTGAACGCCTACGTGATGCAGGACGAGGCGCGCCACGTGGCGTTCGGGCGGCTGACGCTGCGCGACTACTATCCGCAACTGACCCAGGCCGAGCGCGACGAACGCGAGGAGTTCACAGTCGAGGCGTGTTACCTGATGCGGGATCGTTTCCGTTCCGAGGAGGTCTGGGAGACCGTTGGGCTGCCGGTCGAACAGTGCGTCAACTACATCGACAACTCGGAAGGAATGCGCACTTTCCGATCCAACCTCTTCAGCCGGATCGTTCCCACGGTCAAGGACATCGGACTATGGGGACCCAAGATCCGCCGCGCCTATGCCAGCATGGGCATTCTGGCTTTCGGCGAAATCGACACCGAGGAACTCAACCGAAACGATGAGCGCGTCGCGCAGGATTTCGACTCGCGCCGCACTGCCCGGTAGTTCCGAAGTCCAACGAGGCCGTCGTCAGTTGTCATAGGCAGAGGCAGCTATGCCGGGCCGCGCTAGTTCGGCATCAATCACGGAAGCAGCACGGGTATCTTGGCGGTGCCGCCGACGATGCTGACCACGCTCTGGCTCGAAGGTATCGGGCCGTGTGGCGGAATGTTGGTTCCACCAAATGCGGCGATCGAGCCGGCCGCGGCGATCTCGTTCGGCGAGCTGGCGGAGAATATCTGCACCGTCCCGGAAAGGAGGTATCCGACGCCGGGATTTGGCCTGCAAATCTCCCCAACCAGAAAGACTGAGAAAGCGTCGCCGTTGATCGTGCCGCTGCCGACGAGTTGGTTGCAGTTCGTGAAACTATCGGTGGCAGTGCCGGCGGAGAGGTTCAGGGTAAGGCCCGCTTTTCCGAATGGCCGGCCGGAAAGCGTTGCTGTGAGGGTGCCGGTGCAGGTTGTGCCCGAACAAGGACTCTGAGAAGTCGGCGCGATCTCTCCTTCCCCCTCCATCGCAAGACTAGGCAATGCGATCGGCATAGGCGTCGCGGTCGGAGTGGCGCGCGCGGTCGAGCCGATCTGCGCGGGCGCTGATTGCGCCGGACTTCGCGCCACACTCGCAACGATCGCCAGGCAACAGATCGCGCCGATGTAGAGGGTCTTCACGCTCGTCCATCGAGCCTACCAGATTGAATGGTTCGCCCGTAACCGCTCCGAGATCGAGCCCCGGAGTGGCCCGATCTTCCTAGAACGGCGGTAACGGCACGGTCAGCGAATCGTACACCGTAATTCTCGGTCCGTAAGCCGCCTGAAAAACTCCGATGCCGCTGGCGGGCCGGATCAGATTGGTCCGATCGAAGATGTTGAGCAGCACGATTCGATTCGTGAATTTGCCGAGTCCCGCAATCATGAAATCCCGCGCGGCGCTCAGGTTGAATTGCCATACCTTCGGAAGCTGGGTCTGATTGGCAAATCCTCCGCGCAGTCCACTGCTGAACAACCCGTCGAACGTGAACTGATAATCGTTCCACCGATACGCCACGCCACCTGAGGCGCCGACCAACGGCGTGTGATCGAGTACGAAGTAGTGGCGACCTATGTATGAGACCTCATCCGCGGGGAAATTGTACTGTCCGCTGGCGACGCCAATGTCCTCCTCTCTGGCCGCGAATATATTGCCGCGCGCCGCGAAGTTTTCGAGGTTGTAGGTCAGCGAGTTTTCGGTTCCGCCGCCGCAGCCGCGGACGTAGTTGAAGGGCGCATCGATCGGTACGAAACCGAACTGGCCCTCGTCAAGGTAATGGCGGTCGATCCTGAAATAGTTGTCCTGCGCGAAAACCAGATGCCGCGTAAACCTATGCGTGAAACCCGTGTCCCACGTGTAGTCCGTTTCGGTTTCCGGAGAAGTGTTGCCGTTCGGGCTGGTCCCGATGGCCCCGGTCGTGCCGGCGAAAAGCTTGAAGATGCCCGACGAGAGATTCTGGAAATTCGGAACCTGAAAGTTCCGGGCGAACCCGGCGTGCAGCACTGTATCTTCACGCAGCTTGTAAACCACATTGATGGTCGGGCTGAATTGGCTGTTGACGGTAAACCCCGTTACGCGGTCCCATCGCGAACCGACGTTCACGCTCAGCTTGTCGGTGATCCGCCAGTCATCCTGAAGATAGAACCCGTACACCAGGTTGATCTTGTTCAAGTTCGCAGTCACGGAAATCGGCACGATCGCCGGTTGCCCCATCGCGATCGGGAAGACCTGCGAGCGTTGATCCGACTCCACGCCATACTCGCCGAAGTAGAAGCCGCCACGCAGCGAATGCGAGGCGCCCAGCCGATACGTCAGATCGCCTTCGAGCGTGTTGGAAAAAGCGCTGGTGAAGACCTTCGAGGAGATGCCCTGGTAAATGAGATCGCCGACCGGGTCCGGGTTGAATGCCAGCCTGTTGTAGTGCGCGGTATAAGCCAGTTGATAGTCGGCCGTCGATCCGATTACGCCATTGAGGGCGAGGACCCCGTAGTAATCCTGCTGGTCGAGACCGGAGTTGATTCCGCTCGAAGGGTAGAGGGCCGGATCGAGATGGTCGAGCTGGAACTGCGGCTGCTGATTGGGCTGGTTCGGAAATTGATTGTGCGCCACCGTCATTCCCGAGATCAGACTCAGCCTGGCGGCAGGGTCCGGCTCATAAGTCAGATAGGCGAATCCCTGTCCCTGTTTTACCGTATCGTGAATCGGATCGGGCACCGGCGACGCCGAGCTGAATCCGAGATTGGATTGGTAATAGAGGCCGGTCAGGTAGTAGCCGAACTTCCCGGCGCATCCGCCCAGTTCGAAACTTGGCGAGACGGTGTCGCGCTGACCGCCAGAGATCGTGAAGTCGTTGTGCGCGCCCTCGCATCCGTCCTTGGTATGGATGTCGATCACGCCCGAGGTGCGGTAGCCGTACTGGGCGGGCAGCACACCGTCCATCAGGTTCACGCTCGTGACGAAGTGCGAATTCAACAACTGCGTAAAAGTCGGATCGTTGTTGATGTCGAGCGGCAGCAGAATCCCATTCATCTGATACTGGACGCCCATATGCTCGCCCCGGATGTGAATCTCCTGGTTCTGGTCCAGCGCCACGCCCGGCATCTGCAGCATCACCTCGTTAAGCGGTGTCGCGTCGCCTTCGGGAAGATTGTTGATGTCCGCCTCCGTCAGCGTGTACTTCCTCGAGCCGGTCCGGGACAGTCCGTTCTGCGGAATCAGGCTCGCGTTTACTGGAACCGTCAGCGGCTGATCTGATTCCAGCACCAAAACCGGATGCTTCTTCGCGCCTTCGGGCAGCGCGATTACCATCGTTGCTTGCTTGAAGCCCTTTTTTCGAGCCGTCAGCGAATATGTGCCGGCTCCAGCTTTCGGCAGTCGAAACAGACCTTGATCGTCGGTGATCGCGGGCGCGATCGTCCGGCCGCGATCGGATTGCAGCGTCACCGTAACACCGGCCACCGGGCGGCCGAGAGCGTCGTGGACTGTGCCGGCGATTGAGGTTGAGATTGCCCGTGAGGCCGCATCCGTCTGACCAGCGCGGGCGACGCCGGGCAGCATCAGGAAATACCAGCCGGTGAGCATGAGCGCGACGGCGCCGTGGAACCTCATCGATCCAGTTCGGAGAGAAGCATCCCGGTTTCCTTGAGATCCGCGGTGTTGAAACCCCCGTCCAATTCGCCGCTCTCATCGCAGATGGTGCTCAGTTTCACAGAAAAAACTACAGCAAATCTCCGGAACTTATCCATTGTTGCCCGGTTCAATTCGGTCGAAGATCCGACTTCTGGGGGAGTCATGTGCCAGCAGAATCCACGTCCGTCGGCGTAGAGTCTTGACAGTCCGGGTTGGAAGGCCGGCCCGTCTCATAATATTGCTTGAGATTGAGCGCGACGTTCCGCACCGCGCCACAAATGACCCTGTTCAGGAACAGGCGATCCAGCAGGCGCCCGACGGCGGCTCCGCGCACGGTATAGATCATCGAGGGCTTGAAGATCGTTCCACCTGCGCCGTCGGCCTCGATTCGATAGACGAAGCGGGCTTCCCTGAAAGGCATCGGAGGCCGGTCGCCATTGTGGAGGCGAATGACGAAGCCCTGCCCCTCCTGCCAGTCGATCACCGTTTCGTCCATCGGCGCCCGGCTTTTCTGAAACACTCTGCGGCTGGCGCCGATACCCTGGCGCTGCGCGGTTGTGATCTGGCAGCCGGTCAGGCCGGGAACATAGAAATGCGGCTTGCTCAAGTCGCACATCTTCTTCCACGCCTGATCCGGGGGCATCGCGATGCGTACTTCCGCACTGGCCGTGCTAGGCATAAAGAGCAGGGTAGCGATCCAATTAAATCAGGTCACTACCCACGCCTGCGCGGACGAAGGCGCCTATCGCGAGTCGGTAGCCAGCTTGGGCTGGATGGTCGGCGGTCGATGCCGGTGCTGTTCGGCAGAACGGAGACAACTCGTTAACGTGTCTCGCTAAAGTACGGCGAGTGACCGATTCTTGTCGAAACCCAGTGACATTCGCTTTCCGATCATCTCGTGGAATCTGCACGGACTCCCCTGGCCGTTCTCCAGCGATCGCCGGGGCCGACTGGATCGAGTGTGCTCGAAGATACGTGAGACCTCGGCGGAGATCGTGCTGTTTCAGGAAGTCTGGCGCGCCTCCGACGCCAGCCTGCTCGTTCGGGCGCTGCCAGGATGGATTGCGACTTATGTCAGGGGCTCCATCGGGAGTCCGAAGGGAGGATTGGTCGCTTTTGTGCGCGCCTCGAGCGGATGGCTGGCGCGAGGGGCGCCGCAGTTCCACGCTTACGCGTCGAGCGCGCCGGCCTGGAAAATCTGGGAGGGCGACGGACTCGGGGGCAAGGGCGTCCAGATTCTCGATCTTGAGCGCGGCTCGCAGCGGGTGCTATTCGCACATACCCATCTCCAATCCCAATACCCCGGCGACGATTACGCCCTGGTCCGCGAATCCCAGCTCGCCGAACTTCACGAGATTGTCTTGCATCTGGGCAAGGGAATCCCGATCGTAATCGCCGGAGATTTCAATACGGATTGGCGCGAGCCTCTCTATTCGCGCCTTACGGCTCTTGGAACAGACCTCACGGCGCAGGCGCGCTCGCGATACGAGTGTGGAACGGTCTTCGACTTGCGCGACAGCAGAGCCACAATGGCTTGACTACATCCTGCTCGCCAAGTCAGAAGTTTGGGACGGCTTCGCGGACCTCGAGCTCATCCGCAACCGGGGAGTCAACGTTCCTTACTCGGACCACAATGGTCTTTTGTGCACGATCGTGCTGACGAGGCGGGAGTAGAGCTCATGTGCGCTCGTAAGATGCACGCCGACGAGGTGGATACCGACGCCAAGCGGCGATCACCCTGGCGCAGTTCGCAGCCGCCCTCCAGCGGATCGATCCCACGGGTGGGGCCGCCGCCTGGGAAGCACAACTTCTTCCGCGGCGTGCCGCTGGCAATGCGAGACGCCGCATGACAACGGGTTATTCTAGGCGATAGCGGCGTCGTTCGCGTCGGAACCGAGGCGAAGATAGAGTGGCGGACATGGGGAAAATCGAAGACCAGAAAGCCCTTCGGGAGCTCTATCCGGCGCCGAGCGCTCGCGCCCTGGCCAAGGAAGTCAAGGAGCTAGACGCGCATTGCACCCGGTTCATCGCGCTGTCGCCGTTTTGCGTGATGGGCTCGGCGACCAGGGAGGGTGATCCGGATCTCTCGCCGCGAGGCGGCGCGCCGGGCTTTGCCAAAGTGCAGGACAGCCGCACGATCGTGATAGCGGATCGCCCCGGCAACAATCGGCTCGACAGTCTCTCGAAACTCGCGGCCAACCCGCGAATCGCGCTGCTGTTCCTGGTCCCCGGCCTGGACGAGACGCTGCGGGTTTTTGGCGCCGCCGAGATCGTCGCGGGCGCCGATTTCGGGGACGACTTGATCGGCAACGGCCGAGCTCCGCAGACCGTGCTCAAGATCACGGTCCAGCGGGCGTTCTTTCAGTGCGGCAAGGCCCTGATGCGCGCGCAATTGTGGGGCGGGGAAGCGAAGCACGATCGTGGCGGCCTGCCCACGATGGGCGAGATCATGAGCGATCAGACCGGGCTGCCGGGACCCGTCGAAACCCAGGACGAGATGCTTGAGCGGTACCGCAGGCAGCTTTAGCCGGCTGCTCCGCTTATCCGGCGCGCTAACCGGGCGAGAGGGGCCTGCATGTCTATTCGCGACGCGACGATCGCCGATTTACCGGCGATTGTCGAAATCTACAACGCGGCCATCCCGGGACGGATGGCAACGGCGGACACTGCCCCGGTCTCGGTGCAAAGCCGCAGAGCGTGGTTCGACGAACACTCTCCGTCGCACCGCCCGCTCTGGGTGCTTGAAGACGACGGCCGCATCGCAGGATGGCTGAGCTTTCAGTCGTTTTACGGACGTCCCGCCTATAACGCCACGGCAGAGATAAGCGTCTACGTCGCGCCGAACCATCAGCGACATGGCTGCGGCCGCAAGCTGCTCGCAGCAGGGGTCCGCCGTGCCCGGTCATTCGGCCTCAACACCCTGCTCGGTTTTATCTTCGGCCACAACGCTCCGAGCCTCGGACTGTTTCAGGGCTTCGGGTTTGAGCGCTGGGCACTTTTGCCGCGAGTCGCCGAGCTTGATGGTGTCGAGCGCGATCTCGTGATTGTCGGCCTTCGACTCGATGCATAGGATCACCGATAAGCCCGACAAACTCGATTTCGAGCATGAACAGCTCCCGATCAACGCACGGCGTCCATGCCGACGCCGGTTATCTGCGGCGATCAGGCTCCCGTTGGTGGGCCGATCAGGAGCGGACCCGATTGGGCTGAATCGTTCGGAACGCCGTGGGCGGAAAGCTACGGCTGGGTCGGCGTCAGGGTGTCTTCCAGGTCCAGGTCAAGGATCGGATCGCCGTCGTCCGGACTCGGCCCCTCGACCTGAACCGCGCTGATGTCCTTCCAGAAGGCCTCGCCGGTATTCATCGCGGAAAATCCGCCCAGCCGGCACGTCAGCATACCGTCAACGCCGCCCCCGCCCGCTTTCACATAAATCCCGACCGGCTGCCAGTCGGTTGTGCCGCGCACCTGCTGCGAGCATGGACTGGGCGGACTGCCGAATGCAGGGTTCCCTCGAAGGTCGAGAGTCCTGGGAGCGTCTTCCATCACGCAGAGAGCGGCTCCGGCAGTATTGGGAGTATCGGGAACGTTCTTGGTCCTGATGTTGGCGGTGAAATGGTACCAGCCTGGGTCGAGGTGAAGGTCGTAGCCCCATCCCGCATCGTTGGGTTGCGCGTTCGATATTTCCAGTTGCCCCGTCCACTGGTCCAAAATCCACGTAAACCCGGTGTGGGAGTGAACGAATGCCTCGCTATGCCAGTAGTCGGGCGTGCCGCCGGTCCCCCCGGTCAAATCCGGATTGAACAAGAGGTTGTAGTTGTCTGCGGCGGACGCCGGAACCGTCCAGATCAGACAGAGCGTCGCGATCGCAACCAGGGTGGCCACTCGAAAATTCAGCGCAAACCGCGAGAAACCACTTCTTAGCATAGTCATAGCGTCGTCCATAATTTCTGTCCGGGATTTCCGATTTCAACGAACCATATAGATCGGGCGGTCTCGATCTAAAAGAGTCTAGTCCAACGCAAGATTCTAGCCAAGATGAGACTGTTGCTCTCTCTAGGTACGATCGAGAGAGATGATCAGGAACGGACCCGGATTGGCAGGGACTCGAAACGCCGGACGAACGGACCCGGCGCATAACGGGCGCGCTCCCTGTCGGCGGCGAAGTCGGGAAACCGGAGGAGAAGTTCTTCGAGCGCTACGCGGCCCTGAAGTCGCGCGGCCGCAGCGCCGAGGCAGTAATGAGGTCCGTGACCGAAGGTCAGAATCCGGGTGATTTGTCGCGTCACGTCCAGCTCCTCGGCATTGGACCCGAACTCGCGCGGGTCGCGATTCGCCGCCCCATAGAGCAGATGCACCTTTCGTCCCGCCGGGATGGTGGTGGCGTGGATCGTGACATCGCGGGTGGTCGTCCGACACAGACCTTGAACCGGTGAGGTGAGCCGCAGAAGCTCCTCCACCGCATCGCCGATCAAGCGCCGATCGGCCAGCAGCCGTGCCCGCTCTCCGGGATGATCGGTCAGCAGCACCGCTGCGCCGCCGAGCAGACCGGTGGTCGTATCGTTGCCTCCGGCGATCATCACGAAACAGAAGCCCAGGATTTCGTCGGTCGTGAGCCGTTCCCCATCCACTTCCCCGGCCAGCAGCGTGGAGAGCATGTCATCTGCAGGATGAGCGCGCCGGTACTCGATCAACTCGGCGAAGTACCGGTAGAGATCGGCTATCGCCGCGCTCGCATCGAAGACCGATCCCGCCGCGTTCGCCTGCACGATCGCGTTGCTCCACGAGTCGAACCGCGCCTGGTCCGCTTCCGGCACCCCGAGATAAGTACCCACGACCAGCGTCGGAAGCGGGCCGGCAAGCTCTGCGATGAAGTCGGCCTCTCCCGCCTCCGCGATACGCCCGATCCGATCGCGGACGAAGGCCCGCACCACGGGCTCGAGATTGGTAACTTGCCGGGGCGTGAAGGCTGCGCTGACCAGACGCCGGAAGATCGTCTGGCGGGGCGGATCCATCATCACGATGTTCGGGGCCAGGCCGAGCTTGACGATCTCGTTCTCTTCAAAGGTGAGACCTTGCGCCGACGAGAAGGTCTCGGGGTCGCGCACGGCCCGGAAGACGTCATCGAATCGCGACAGGACCCAGAAGCCTCGGCCCGCAACGAAATGAACCGGGTCCTCGTCGCGCAACCGCCGATAGATCGGAAATGGGTCACGCTGCGTCGCCGGATCGAACGGATCGTAAAGGATCCCGGAGACTGAATCGGCAGTTTCCATGATTCTTCCGTCGTCCCGAAGTCTCAGCGAGCCACCTTATGCCCGCGCGCGCACGAATTCCCTTGAGCCATATGTAGCGCCGATTGCATGAGAAGGTCCATCTGGAGCGCCGGCAAACGTCAGCGCGTCGGGCGCGGCTCGACGACCGGGAACCGCGACGGGAACGTATCGAGCATCTCCAGCAACTCGGCGAATCTTTCGCCCTTGCCCGTGACGGCGATCTGCCCGGACTGCATCGCCGCCGCAAAGGTGGTCTTCCGCAGCGAGATCTCGTCCAGCGTCGCGCGGGTCAGTGTCAGCCTCGCGTCGGCATTCTCGGCCTGCGCGTCAGGCACGCAGGTTAGCGCGCTGTTCTCGAGGTTGAGCACATAGTCCTGCTTCGTATCGGTGAACCGCCAGTTGAGCACGATAGTCTTGCCGGCGGCCTTGTCGCCGTTGAGCCGCACGCCCATGAAGTCGAAGTACATGTCGAGAGGAAGCGACCGAATCAGGTCGGGCGCCGCGCCGGCACCGCCCGGGAGATTGGGCGCGCCGTTGCGCAGCTCAAATGCGCCCTGCAGGAAGGAGTTTCGCGCGGTTGCCGACTCGCACTGGTAGCCCAACTGCTCGAACGCGTCGGCGGCAAGCTCGCGCGCGTCGCGATTGGCGGGATCGGCGAACACGAGTTGCGAGGCCACTTGCGCGACCCAGCGGTACTCGCCGCGCGCGTAGTCCTGGCGCGCCTTCTCGAGCACCGCTTCGGCGCCGCCCATGTACTCGACGCTCTTTTTCGCGGCCTCAACCGGCGGCAGAGCGTCGAGGTTCGCGGGGTTGCCGTCATAATAGCCCAGGTAGCGCTGATAGATCGCCTTGATGTTGTGCTTGAGGCTGCCGTAGAAGGAATGCGTCGACCATTCCTGGTTGAGGCTCGCCGGCAGCTTGACCATTTCGGCGATCTCGGCGCCGACGTAGCCGTGATTCATCAGGCGCACGGTCTGATCGTGAACGAACTTGTAGGCGTCGCGCTGCTTGCGCAAAAAGGCGCGCACGCGATCGCCGCCCCATACGGGCCAGTTGTGTTGCGCGATCAGGACGTCGCTCGATGCGCCGTAACGGTGAAGCGCGCCGCCGATGTACTTCGACCATGCGAGCGAGTCGCGCACCAGCGCTCCGCGCATCGGCAGCAGATTGTGGAAATTCTGAGTGGTGATTTCGGTCATGTTGAGGACGCGGAACTGCGGGTAGTACATGATCAGTTCGGCCGGCGCCTCGGCGTCGGGCGTCAGCTCGAAGATAATCTCGACGCCGTCAATCCGATGCGTCTCGACGGCTCTTCGATCAGGTTGGTGGGTGGAATCAGCGTGACCGTGCCGAGCGAGACGCTTTTGCCAAGGCCGGTGTCGACCTGGCCGCGCTCGCCGCGCGGCAGCGTCGCGCCGAACTGGAACAGGGCGCGGCGGATCATCGCGTTGCCGGCGATCACGTTCTCGCCTGCCGCCGCCGCCATAAAACCCGCCGGCGCCCAGATCGTCACCTTCCCGGCCGCCACGTCGCCGGCGCTGACAACTCCGCGTACGCCGCCGAAGTGATCGACGTGGCTGTGAGAATAGATGACTGCGACCACCGGCTTTTTCGGCCGATGCTTCAGGTACAGGTCCATCGCGGCTTCGGCGACCTCGGTCGAGATCAGCGGGTCGATTACGATAAGACCGCTGTCGCCCTCGATGATCGTCATGTTGGATACGTCGAAGCCGCGGAGCTGATAGACGCGATCCGTCACCTGGTACAGGCCGTTGGCCATGTTCACTCGGGCGTGGCGCCACAGGCCCGGATGGACGGTGTCGGGGGCCTTGTCGATTCCGAGAAACTCGTAGCCCTTGAGCGTCCACACCAGAACGTCCGTCGGCGCGCGTGACGAGCTTGTCGCCCAGCGCTTCGATAAAGCCGCGCCGCGCATCTTCGAACGACTGCTGATCCGCAAGCGGCGCGTGCGCCAGCGCTGCCCGGTTTGCGGCCCGCGTCGCTTCGGTTGCGTTCTTCATCGCCGTCTCCTCCGACTTGTCTCGGTTGGCAAACTCCCTGATGCCGGTGTCATTAGCGAAAATTCGATCCGCATGACAGAGCGCATGGAATCGGGTACGAGACTGTAGATCAGGGACTAATGTCAACTCTACGCCGCAGGCGGATGGGCCGCTCATCCGGGCAATATCGGCTAATTTCGATTCCGGAGGCCGGAATGCACGCTGGCAGGGACTCCCCCGTCCCGAGGCGAACCTCGTGAGCGGCCGTCTGGCGCCTTCGGCGTGTTGTCCACATCGAACTCCGCGTATCGGCCGGCCTACCTGGCAACGCCCGGCTATGATCTCCCGACCGGGATCGGCGCCATCAATGCGCGGAATCTGATCGAAACTTGGAGCAGTGTGGCACCCTGAAGGGCGCATCGCTCCTTGCGATCCGAGTGCTGCGGATGCTTAGAAAATAAGGCCCGGAGGAGGAAAGGGCCCGGTGGCCCTACCGGTCTTCAAAACCGGCTTGGCGGGCATTGCGCTTGCCGGAAGGTTCGACTCCTTCCCCCCTCCGCCACAAACCTACCCGAATTTGTTGGAGTTTTTTCGGCAGTGCCACCAAAGTGCCAACCGGACGAGCGCACGTAGTCGCTCAAGCGCGATAGAGCAGCGTCAACCCCGCTCTCCGCGCCGATGGCGTAGCGGCTGTACATGCGTTCGCTCCACCCGCCGAGCTTCATCGCGACTCCGCGCGGCATTCCGGCGCGCTCGAAGTTAGGCGCGGCTGAACGGCGCAGGTCGTGAAACAGCAACCCAGGCAGGCCGACGTTTTCGCACGCGCGCTGCCAATGCTCGCGGAGCGCGCTCAATAGGCCGCGCTCGCCGCTCGGTTTGAACAGCGGCGCTCCGGCAGAGGCGCGAACCGCGCTCCGTACGGCACATTCCTTGCCCCACCGGAAGAGAACGAGCACCGAGCACCGGCAATGACTGGCGCGACAAAATGATGACAAGACGGGCGGCAGTTATGGACAGTTTCTCGCCGCCCTGAATCCCCCCGCTTCTGCCGCCGCAGCGCTAGAAAACGAGACGCGGTTGTGCTCCGCGATGTCGTCATAGTCGGGGCAAGCCGGCCAATGAAAGATGTGCGACCGTGCGTTGCCTCTAACCGGCCCTTGGTACTGCTCGCTGCAAGCGACCCGATGATCAAGATTGTTTAGGCAGAGCGGACTCTGCGTTCCATGCCTGAAGTCTTGTGGTTGAACCGGGTGCGCGTCTGCCCACAGCCCTGAGTGAGCCTGCCGCGCAGCGTCTTCTGCGGCGGCATACGCTTGGCGATCCATGGTCGTCTGGTTGAATGCGTACTGTTTGTAGTGCCACGCGAGGCCAGCCTTGATTTGATCGAGACCCACATCTTCGCCGTTTGGCAGAAACACCTTGCAGACAAGGCGCGCGTAGGATTGCTCGCCGCCACAATCCAGCGTCACGGACTTTCCCAACACCAGCGCCGCGAGGCTCTGCGTAGAGCGCTCCCCGAAGGACTGGTTGTGCTCGGGCGCGTCAATTCCAGCGAGCCGGATCACCTCCCGCTCGCCAGTGCTATCGAGAACGGCGATGGTGTCGCCGTCGGCAATACCGACAACTTCGTTCGTCTCGGCGCGGGCCGCAGACGAGAAGATGATGGCGACGCCGATCAAAGACAGCGCCGCTGGGCGAATAAACGATCTTTTCATCTTTTGTTTCTTCCTCCGCAGGGGGCTGGCCTCGTTTCAAGAGTTAAAATAATACTACAAATAGCCGTATAATACGTCAATGGGACGGGCATGTGATGGCGATGATCAAACTGACTCCGGCGCTCGCGGGCTCCACGGCGGTACCAAGGCGCAGACGGCACGGGACTGGTCGGCGCAATCCGCGCCTAGCCGCGATTGGTTCTTGTGGACCGCGTGAGTACCTACTGACCAAGCGCAAGACGACGGTCGGGAGCGCGAGCAACAATGACTTGGTCGTTCTTGGCGGCAGGGTCTCTCGCTGTCATGCGCTGATCAAACGGCGGCTCGGAAGCTACAGAGTGATCGACCTTGAATCGACCAACGGCACTTTCATCAACGGCCGTCGCGTCCATAGAGCGCCGATTGCGAGAGGCGATGAGCTACGCTTCGGCGCAGTGCGGTTTGCGTTTCTGGGCCCGCCCGGAACCCGCGAACTGAAAAGGCGTGTTTCCTTGGCCACGAGACTCGGGCTCCTGCTCGTGATTTTCGCGGCTGGGTTCGCGCTCACGCAACACTTCATCAACCGCGTGCTTTCAGACAAGTTGTTGCGTACCGAGCGGACGGAATCGGAAAACGAAGCGGCCCTTTCGAGACGGGTTGCAACTGCCGAGGCTGAGGCAACCAAGGACAGCGCTCTCGCGAAGCAGCCGGACTGGCTCTGGCGCATCAACTACTACCGACGCATGGCGCATCTTCCCGCCGTCACGGAAGACCCTTCCTTGAGCGACGGCGACTTCAAGCATTCGCGCTACTTGGTCAAACGGATGATCCGAACCGGTGCAGCCTCCGTAGGGGCAGAAGCGCACTCGGAAGACCCAAGCGACCCGTGGTACACGCCCGAAGGCTTGCGGGCAGCGCAAAGCAGCGACGTCCAGCAGGCGGGAGAGTTTTCAGGCGTGGACGGGGTTGACGCTTGGATCAACATTCCCTTGCATCGCCTGTCAATCCTGAACCCCTACCTGCTCAGCGTGGGTTACGGCTATTATTGCGAGTCAAGAAATTGTGCCGCGGCGCTCGGAAGTAAGCCATCTTTTCCTCGGACGGGCGCAGGACCATCACCAGTTGAGTTTCCCCCCGATGGTACCTCTGTACCCATCGGGGCGTTTAGCGGCTTGGAGTGGCCGGAGCCGCTTACAAGCTGCCCCGGCTACAACGCGCCGGCCGGCTATCCTATAACGCTTCAATTTGACGGGCGTTTAGTGCCGCAGCTCTCTGCATATTCAGTGAGCCGCGATGGGAAGCCCATTGAAGTCTGCGGCTTCGACTCGTCGAACTACACTAACCCCGATACCTCTACCCAAGCCTGGGCCCGGAACGTGTTGAGGGGCTTTGGCGCGGTGGTGTTGATCACACGTGAGCCGCTCGCGCACCAAGCAACGTACCAAGTCTCGGTCACCGCAAGCGGGCAAACCTACGCTTGGAATTTTGCGGTGAAATAACTCGGGCCCCCCTCTGGTTTCTAAACCACAATTGTCGAGTTACGGCCCGACACGGCAGCGGCGTAAGCGAATGCAAAAGGAGCCTGTTTGAAATGAACGAAGAAGAGAAAGAAGAACGCATGGAGTATCACAGAAAGCAGCTACGGGCGGGGTACGAAAGGGAAGCGCGCGCAAAGGGTTTGGGTGAAGAGGCTGCAAGGGCTGAGGCGGAACAGCAGGCAGACGCCGAGGCGCAACGGCGGGTAGAGAGTGAGGACAGAGACAACAAAAAGAAGTAGCGTCCGCGAAATCGGCGACTTCGCGCGTGACGCGGCGTTCCCGGAAAGTTGGTTTACGCGCGATTATCCAATATCGCCTAGACAGGGGTTAAGCGGGCATCGTGCGATTCCATCGGAGCACTAGCGCGATGCGAGTGCCAACAAAGTGCCAACTCCAGAAGCCGTTTTTTCACCCAGTTTCGTCCACGGACCCTCGCAGATGCTTAGGTTTTTTCGACGCCGGAAGGTTCGACTCCTTCCCTTCTCCGCCAGCTGCGAATTAGTGGATTGACAATCTCACCTCGTTATGGTGAGTCGAAGGGCCGAAGCACTTTGGGCTCGCGGGGACGGAACGTGATCAAAGAAAAGGATCCCGGCATAGTGGGGGATTCGCGGCGTTGGATCGCGCCGGGGAAGCGCCTGAACGCCTCCCGCTTTCGGCAGAACAGAGGCGAATTCACGCTTGTGGTTCTCGGCGCAGCGCTTGTCACTGCGATCGCCTCTGGATGTGGGGGTGGAGGCGGCAGTTCGTCGGCGAAACCCGAGCCGGCGTCAATACGGGCACCTGAACCTACATCTACGCCTACCTCTACACCTACAGCTACGCCAACACCTACCCCGACGCCCACGGCGGCCCCGACTCCAACTCCGACACCAACTCCGACACCGACTCCGACACCGACACCCACGCTTACACCGACACCCACGCCAACCCCGACTCCGACTCGGTCCGCCGACGTACTGACCTATCACAACGACAACGCCCGGACCGGGCAATACCTGAGCGAGGGAATATTGACTCCCGGCAACGTAAATTCTTCGACATTCGGAGAACTTTTTGTTCTGAATGTTGACGGAAAGGTGGACGCCCAGCCGCTTTATAAGACGGGAGTAAACGTGCCCGGCCGTGGTACGCACAACGTGCTTTATGTTGCCACCGAGCACGACAGTGTCTTCGCGTTCGACGCCGATAACGGTGCAATCCTGTGGCAGATTTCCGTGCTACAGGCCGGTGAAACGACTTCGGACGCCAGGAGTTGCAAGCAGGTGATGCCCGAGATCGGGATTACCGCGACGCCCGTGATCGAGCCGGGCACCGGGCCGCACGGCACGATCTATGTGGTTGGAGTGTCGAAGAACAGCTCGGGCGCCTATTTCCAGAGAATCCACGCCCTCGACCTCGCAACAGGGGCGGAGGAATTCGGCGGGCCGGTAACGATACAGGCCAGCTTTCCGGGAACCGGCGCGAACAGCCAGGATGGATTTGTCATCTTCGATCCTGCTCAATACAAGGAACGGGCGAGCCTGCTATGGCTGGGAGGGCAGGTATATACATCCTGGGCCTCTGACTGCGATGCCGGGCCGTACACAGGCTGGATCATCGGCTATGACGGCGCAACGCTGGCGCAGTCCGGTGTTTTCAATGTCACCCCCAACGGCGGGGACGGAGCAATCTGGGGCAGCGGAGCCGGACCTGCCGCGGATAGTCAGGGCAATATCTACTTGCTCGACGCGAACGGAACTTTCGATACTACATTGAACTCTGCAGGTTTCCCGAGCGATGGCGATTTCGGCAACGCCTTTATCAAGCTCTCGACCGTAGGCTCTCTGCACGTCGCGGACTATTTTGAGATGTTCAACACGGTGGCGGAGTCGAACCTGGACCAGGATCTCGGCTCCGGCGGCGCACTATTATTGCCCGACATGGTCGATTCATCGGGACGCGTCAGGCACCTCGCAGTTGGCGCGGGCAAGGATGAGAACATTTACCTGGTCGACAGGGACCAGATGGGACACTTCAATTCGCACTTCAACAATATCTACCAGGAACTGCCGTCCTTCTTGCAGAGTCCGGAATTCGGCATGCCCGCATACTTCGACGGCACTCTTTACTATGGAGCTTGGGCGCGCCAGATCGTAGCCTTGCCATTTTCGCAAGCCAGACTTTCGCCGACGCCTGCTTCTGTCACCGGCAACACCTTCGGCTACCCGGGCGCGACCCCAAGCATCTCGGCCAACGGCGTGTCGGACGCCATCTTATGGGCTGCGGAAAACGGCGATGAGGCGGTGCTGCACGCTTACAACGCCCGAGATCTGTCGCAGGAACTCTACAACAGCAACCAGGCCGCGAACGGCCGGGACCATTTCGGCACGGGCAACAAGTTCATCACCCCGACCATCGCGAACGGCAAAGTCTATGTCGGTACGACCGATGGCGTGGGAGTATTCGGCTTGCTCTCACAAGCTACTACGACGACGCATCCTTAAGCCCTGGCGGAGCGGACGCTCCGTTCCGCGGCGCGGGCGGCGGGCACGGCGCGCAGAAAATCGGGCAGCAGCGGCAACGTCATCCAGATCGCCGCGCGGGAAGCATCGAAGAGGAACCGGCGCGCGGAGTTCCATTCAAGACCGAATTGCGCGCGCAGCGGCGGCGGCAGAAGGCCGGCCGTGACGACGTTGAGGAGGTCGAAGGCGACCGAAGGCATCAGCGGCACAGGCGGATACAGTATGCTTGCCGCGAGGTCGCGCGCAGTCCGGCCGACCCGCAGGGGTCCGTTCTCGATCATCCGGTCCATATAGTCGCGGAAATCGCTCAATCCGGGCGGCATCAGCGGATCGGGAATCCTGAACAGGCGGGCGATCGCCTTGCTCTCCTGATAAAACTGCTCCTCCTCGCGCGGGGTGAGACACCGCACATAGCGTCGATAGACCAGCATCGCGGTATCCACGAGCGTCGCATGCACCCAGAAGAGGAGTTCCGGGTCGCGCGCATTATATGTCGTTCCTGCGGCGGCGCCGGTTCCGGGGAGCGGCCCGCGTATTCCGGCGTGTACCGAATCGACCTGCAGGTAGGCGAGCCGTGCGTCTTCGACGCTGCCGAACGAGATCGTGAACATGGTCTCGATAGTTCGCCGCAGGCGGCCGAACGGGTCTTCCTTGAAGTGACTATGATTTGCGACTGCGGCCGCGACCGCCGGATGCGCGATTTGCATCAAAAGGGCCCGCCGCCCGCCGATCAGAAGTGCGGCCTCGCGATGGACCCGCCAGGCGACGCCGTTTGGATTGAGAAGCAGCGTCATTCTAGGGCAGCCGGTAAATGAATATTGAGTATCCAGCCCGCCCGACCGGCTGATAGCCCTTAAGCAGATCGTAAACCCCGTTCCAGCCTACGTCGAAGCCGTCTTTTCCCTCCGCAAAGGCCATCTGCCGATTCGACGCCGAGATCGCGAACCACCCGCTGGGAGGATCGTGTTTATTCTCCTTCTCCGTGACCAGGGCTTTACCTAAATAGTATTTCGGGTCGGCGCGTCCGAAGTAGTCCAGTGAAATCGCATTGATATGATTTGTGGCTACATAGTCGCGCAACCGCGCGAGATCCTGTCCCCAATCATAGTTGGAATCAATCGCGACTTTCCATCCATTGGCGGTCCCGCCGGCGAGCATATTGTAGTATGGGAGAAAGTGCGGAAACGAACTGACCGTGCCGCCGGCCAGCGCGAGTATCGCGATCGCCACGACCGCCCGCCTTGCCCAGGCGCCGAGTCCGAGCCCGGAACCGGCGATGCGCGCTGGCGCGGCCGCGGCGGCTTGTCCGCCGCGAATCCATCGGGCGATTTGTCGTGCGACGAGCAGATAGATGAAAGGGAAGGTGGGCATCACGTGGCGCACGCCGATGTTGAGGCCGGAACGAATGGCGAAGCCCCAGTAGACCAAAACGAAGGTCAGGGCGGCGAATTCGACGAAATTGGCGTGAATCCAGGCGCCAAGCCGCGCACCGAGCGGCGGAGATCCCCGCTGTAAGGCGCCGATCATGCCGCGCGCGCCCAGCCACAGCGCGAGCAGGGTCAGGATGTGAAGCGGCAGCGGCTCCTTGAGGAGATACAGGGCCGGGAAATAGAGCCATGAGCCCTTCGGAGTCAGCTTGCCGAACAGATATGCGAAATCGCCGGTCGAGACCCGCGCCGTCGCAAGCAGCAGTCCCAATAGCATCTCGCCGAGCGGGCGCGCGATTGTTGATTTGATGAGCGCGAGGTCCAGCGGGACGACCAGTTTACCGATTAGCGGATGCGCAAACGGAAGATTGGGGAACGCGTACGCATCGCGGTACCGCGATGCAGCGGACGATCCCCAGACGAAATATCCATAGACGATCCAGTCGAGCAGCAGTGCGACCATCAGGACGGCGAATGCCTTGAGAGTATATTTCAATAGTGCGTCAAGGCGTCCCGTCCGCGGCGCGGGCAGAGTGAGTACCCACGCGATCAGGAATATCAGGAAGAGAGGCGTCAGCAGGGCAATCGAGAACTTGCAAAGCTGCGCGGCTCCGAGGGCAACTCCGGCGATCAGAACGTTGCCCCACGAGGGCGCCTCGAGGAAGCGCAGAAATCCGCAGATGCCGATGAAGAATCCAAAGGCGGCGCCCAGATCGCTGTTGACCAGATGCGAATGGCACAGGAACGTGGGCGAGAAGGCGAAGAACACGAGGGTCAGAAGCGCCGTATCGCCTCCGAAGCGCCGGCGCGTCCAGAGAAAGAGAATCGCGCCGAACACGAACGCCAGAAGCATCAGGGGCATGCGCGCCCAGAATACGATCCGATCCGCGTCGTTGCCGGATTCATAGAGAAAGATCCGCCCCTGCTCCGAAGAGTTGTTGTCTCGAAGCGCATCGGTGCCGGCGGGGAAATCGGGATGAGTCGCGAGCTGGGCCGCCCACGCCGAGACAGCCTTCAGCGGCAGCGGAGCTTCCGGGTTGATCCGATAATCGCGCTCGAGGATGTACGCGAAGCCGGCGCCGATGTGCGAGAGCTCGTCGTAAGTGGCCGAGTCATTCCACGCCGAACCGACCATCAGCGTCAGCATGGCGAGCAGAATTCCGGCCATTGCCGCCAGGCTCCATTGCCCGTCCGGCAAGCCCCGCCCGAGATCCGCGACGCGCGATTCCATCGCTTCGATAGTTCCGCAACGCTGAGCAAATCACTTCAGCGTCGATATCGCGATCTTATCCGATCCGACGGGCATCCGGATAAGCATCCCGTCGTAGCCGAGGCGGACGCCGTGAGGCCTGGCGGCCGATACGCCGCGCATGAACATCCATCGCGCGAGGATGTTCGGCAGTGGGGGACCGATATGCGAGAAGACCAGGAGCTTTACGCCGGCCTCGTTCGGCCGCCTGAGCGGCCTCTACCGGTGTAGTGTGGTAGCGCTGGATGTCGTGCATGATTTTCGCAATGCGCGCGTTACCCTGCTCCCCGGCGACCTCCCCGATGAGTTCGATCATCGGAGCCGACTGCGCCTCGTGGATCAGCAAATCGGCGCCCGCTGAATTTCGAATCAGGTTGGGGCACTTGACCGTATCGCCGCTTACCACGGCCGATCGCCCTTCATAGTCGAAGCGATATCCATATGCCGGCGCGACCGGCGCGTGGCCCACAAGGAAAGCGGTGATGGTCAGGCCGTTCCCGCTCAATACCGTCGTCGCGCCGTCGGCGCAGGGCAGCTTGCCGGGGTCGGCGGAGGGAATACTGACGACGTGCGGCTCCATCGGCCAGTTCTCAGGCGGCAACATGGCTGCGCCGTGATGCGCCACGCGATAGCCCTCATCCAATTTATAGGCTTGCATGAACCCGGCGACGACCTGCTCAACCCCGGGCGGTCCATAGACCGGCAGCGGATGGTCACGTCCGGCTCCCCAAGTCTGCAAGTTGATCTCGCCCAACTCGCCGATATGGTCGGAATGGTAATGGGTCAGGAGTACGCCTGCCAGCCTGGCGGCAGGCAATCGCAACAGGGCGATGTTCTTCCATGCCCCCGGGCCGGCATCGACAAGGAAGAACCGCCCGCCCGCGAAGACCGCGGTACACGCGTCAGCGCGATCGCGATCCGGCAACGGGTTGCCGGTTCCGCATAGGACTACGCTCAGAGCGTTGTCGTCCAGCAGGTCGGCGTGCGTATCGCGCAGACGTTGCTCGATACCGCGACGAAGCAACGTTTCCTGCACGATCGGCAAATGGCCGACGATGTAGGCCGCGGCGACGACGGCGATCACGGCCGCGAAGACAAATGCTGATCGGGTTGCGAATGGGCGCATATCGGGGTCGAAGCCGCGTCAGACGTGATTGCGGAGCATCAGCTCCGCAGGATGCGCTTCGAGGTAGGTCTGACCGCGTAGATCGGCGATGTCGAAAGTGCGTGCGTAATGACGAGCCAGGGTAGTTGGAATAATCAACGGCAATTGCCCAGCGCGGTAGCCCGCGATCACATCATCAAATTCGCATCGCGCAGCCTCGTCAAGCTTGTCTCGCACATGATCAGCGATGTGCCGCAGCACTTTAGCATGGCGTGCCGGGGTCGTGGGGCGGCGAATCGCGGCCATGAACTCGCGTTGGTAAGCCTGTTGCAGTTTCCGTTGCGGCTGCGCGCTGGCTACCATCCGGCCCAGTGTTTCGTAAGCGCCTGTGGAATGGGAGAGCAACTGCAGTTCGCGGGCGGTGTGAAACGCGATCAGATCCGCCGCCTTCCAAGGATTCGCGAAGAGCAAGCCCAGGCTACGATACGCGAAAACCCGCTCGATGAAATTCTCGCGATGCCGCGGGTCTGACAGCCTGCCTTCCTCTTCGACCGGCAGATCCGGATAGGCGCGAATCAGGGCCTCGGCGAAAATCCCACGCCCGTCGTGCGGCGCGGCACCGTTCGCGCCGTGAACGCGCACCCGTTCCATCCCGCAACTTGGTGACTTGCTCTTGAGCACGTAGCCGCACAGATCCTCGCGGGCAAGATTCTCGACGCGCTTGCGCGCGTATGCGCGCATCGCGCCGGTATGATCGCGCCCGTGGATACCGCCTGAATCGCCGGCTAGCGACTCCACGAGCCGAACCCCGTTTCCGCGATCGACGAGCCGCATCGTGTTGCGCGGGACACCGAGCCCAATCTCGACTTCCGGGCATACCGGCACAAACTCAACATATCGTCCGAGCGTATCGGTCAGAAAGGCGTCGCGCTTGTGTCCGCCATCGAAGCGAACTTCTGCGCCCAAGAGGCACGCCGAGATACCGATCCTGATCGACTGCACTTTTAACGAAACGACGGCGGTTCTTCGGTACGATACGCCAGGGTCGCTGTGCTTTGCAGGGGTCTCAAGGTCGTGGCCTCAAAGCTGCTATGGGGCGAAGTGAACGCGATCAAGGGTGATACGGCCGCTAGAACCAGTCAATCGGAGGGCGGCCCGGGGTGGGGCAAAATTCCACACCTGTGTGGAATATTTCACCAGTTAAATCCCGTTCCTCCGGGACCCGCCGCGCCGGGGTAGGCCAGGGTTGGGAGCTGCGCGGAGACTCCCCGCCATCCGTCGAGACGCAGTATGATGCCGGTGTGAAGATCGGCACGCGTCTGACAATTGTCCTGCTCGTGTTCCTCCTGCCGGTGTTGGCAACTTATGCCTACTGGAGTGTGCATCGGTCGGCCAATAACGATATTGACGACCTCAAGCGCGGCACGCGTACGATTACCCTGGGCCTTGCGCCATCTGTAGAGAGTCGACATCGGTGCTGGAGAGTGGGACCAGATCCAGAGCGTCTTCCGGCGGATGGCCGCCGACAAGGCGCTGAGCGCGGTGTTCAGGCTCGATGGCCGGCTTTGGGACGGATTGCCGGACTTTCCGCAAGAACTCGCCATCGCCGCCGGCGCAGCAGATACGCGGGCTGCGGGCACCGATGGGCCAAGCTTCCTGGGAGTTCGACGAGACTGCAGGCGGTCGGCGATGGTATTGCCGGCTCGTCCGGCTGAGCGCGAAGGACGGACGCATCATCGGCTACCTGCTGGTCGCCAGCGACTGGACCGATATCACTGAAGATGTCAGGACGCGAACCATCGCCTCGGCGATAGTGGCACTGGCGCTCGCGACAATTGTCGCTCTGATCATTCCTCTGGCGATCGGCCGCTACGTGACCGCGCCGTTGGCGGAACTGTCTCGAAGGGTGATGCGCTTCGCGAAGGAAGGCGAGCCGGATGGAAGCCGGGGCGACGAGACTCACGCGCCTCACCGAAGAGTTTCTCCGTCTCGACCAGGAGCTCACCAGGGCGCGCGTAGATCTGAGCGAACGCCATCGGCGCGAGCTGGATCTGGAGCGCAGGCTGCAGCATGCTGACCGGCTCGCCACGATTGGTACGCTCGCCTCCGGTTTGGCGCACGAAATCGGCACTCCGATCGGGGTGATACGGGGGCGGGCTGAATTTCTTTTGCGCAGCAAGCCGCCTCCGGCCAAGCGGGACGAAAGCCTCGAAGTGGTCATCAGGCAGATCGACCGCATCTCGCGTATCGTCAGGATGCTCCTGGACTATGCGCGGCCTCGCGAATCGCTTAGGGTTACCTGCGACGTGAGACCCATCGTCCAGCACGCGCTGCGCCTGGTCGAGACCGAAGGCGCACGCCGCAATGTACAGGTGATCGCGGAATTGGGCGAGGAACCGTTGAAGATCGACTGCGATGCCGGTCAGCTCGAGCAAGTCTTCGTGAACCTTGCCGTCAACGCGCTCGACGCGATGGCCCGCAACGGGGGCATTCTCAGGGTCATCGCGGAGACCGATGGGGACGGGCAGGATTCGTCGGTCAGGCTTATCTTCCAAGACACCGGGACAGGAGTCGCGGAGCAAGACCGCCCGCGCGTCTTCGATCCCTTTTTTACCACCAAGGAGCCCGGCAAAGGCACCGGAATGGGTCTTGCTGTGAGCCAGTCGATAATCGCGGAACATCATGGAGAGATAACGCTCGAATCGGGTCCCGCAGGGACCCGCTTCTCGGTCACCCTGCCCAGGGCCGGAGTGGAACGGGGCGGGACGCTTCAACCGTTTCAAGGCAACCGGTGAGCACTCCGCAGGCGACGATACTTGTGGTCGACGACGATCACGAGATGACGGGCATAATGTGCGACGTCCTCGGGCACGCCGGCTACGGCACGCGGAGCGCCAATAGCGGAGCTGCCGCGCTGGCCATGGTCAGAAACGAAGAGCCCGACCTGCTCATCTCCGACCTTCGCATGAGTGGGATGAACGGCCACGAGCTGCAGATCGAACTCAAACGTCGGGCGCCGAATCTGCCGGTGATAATCATCACTGCCTTCGGCTCGATTCAGACCGCGGTCGAATCGATGAAGCTCGGTGCGTTCGATTACGTCACCAAGCCCTTCGGCAACGACGAGTTGTTGCTGGTCGTGTCGCGAGCGCTCGAAAATCGCCAGTTGCGTCAGGAGGTCAGGCGGCTTCGCGGCGAGCTCGCGCGCAGTTACGGGCTGTCCAACATCATCGCCGCGTGCCCGAAGATGATTTCGGTGCTGCGGATCCTGGAACAGGTGGCCGAAAGCGGCGCGAACATCCTGATTACCGGAGAGAGCGGCACCGGCAAGGACCTGCTCGCCCGCGCCGTTCACCTCGCGAGCTCACGGCGCGATCACGCCTTCGTGCCGGTCAACTGCGCCGCCATTCCGGAGAATCTGATCGAGAGCGAGCTATTCGGCCACGTCAAGGGGGCCTTCACCGACGCCAAGCAGAGCCGGGTCGGGCTGTTTGCCGCGGCCAGTGGCGGCACGCTGCTGCTGGACGAAATCGGGGAGATGCCGCTCGCGCTTCAGCCGAAGCTGCTGAGAGTGATCGAGGACAAGAAAGTGCGGCCGCTCGGCGCAACCGCCGAAATTTCCGTCGACGTGCGGATAGTCGCGGCCACCAACGCGGACTTGGAGAAGGCCGTCGAGCAGGGGCGATTCCGGTCGGACCTTTACTATCGTATCGCAACCGTGGCCGTGAGCGTTCCCCCGTTGCGCGAACGTCCCGAAGACCTCCCTTTGCTGGTCAAGCATTTCCTCGCCCGGGCTGCCGCCGAAGCCGGAAAGCCGGTACCGTTGGTCGACCCGGACGCGATGACGTGTCTGACGCGCTACCGCTGGCCGGGCAATATCAGAGAGCTTCAGAACGCGGTGCAGCGCGCGGTAATTCTCTGCGCTGATGCCCGAATCGCTCCCTCGGACCTGCCGCCCAGGATAACCGATGGCGATCGGTCGCCGATCAATCTTGATGAACTGGTCGCGCGGCGCCTCACCCTGCAGCATCTCGAACACGAGTACGTCCGATCCGTGGTGGCATCGGTCAACGGCAACAAGACCGAAGCCGCCGCCGTGTTGGCGATCGACCGCAAGACCCTGTATCGCAAGCTTGAGGACGACGATCATTGCACCGATCCGGAAGGTAGTGCCGGACCGGAAGCGGACTTTTCGCGGCGTTCCTAGTTCGCGGACAGGCGGGGCCTTAGCGGAGCTCCCGGCGTCGTCATCGCCTCTCCGGACCCCTTCCCTGCGTTGATTGGCTCGGAGATTGCTTGAAGCGTGGCGCGGCGAGGCTGATTGGCGGCTTCGCGCGGCTTTGAAGGGCGGCGCTTCTTCGGCAATGGAGGGCTCTGCCCGCATGAGATGAAGGCGGCAACGAAAGAGCGAGAGAGAAGGTCACTATCCAAAGTCACGGGAGGAATCAGGAATGCTTGCAGGCAAAAGAGTCCATAGGGAAATCGTCATAGCGGTGGTGATGGCCATGCTGATGGTGGCAGGCGCCGCGCGGGTGTCAATGGCGCAGACCGTCGCTGATACCCAGAAGCTCAATTACTTCAGTAACGCCAACGTTCCAATGCTGGGAAACGCGTTTGTGCACGTAACCGATCCGCTGGAGCTGGACAGCGCGACAACGCAGCCCGAAGTAATCTGCGCGATGTTCTACGTTTTCAATCCCCAGCAGGCGCTGCAGGAGTGTTGCGGATGTCCGGTGACGGCTGACGGACTGCTGACTTTGAGCATCAATGCCGCACCCCCGGGGATTACCGATCTGGTCTCGACAGCGGTCTCACAGGCCACCGTTCCGCCGTCGATTCTTCAGAACGGCACTATCCGGATCCTTTCCACGACCACCAACGCCAGCCTGGCGAACCCGCCGATCTACGACAATTCGTACTGCACCGGAGCCGGGACGCCGTCCTTGTGCTGCACGGGGACTAACTCGGGGACCTGTCCCGTCAACGGGGCGTACTGCGACCCCAAGAGTCGCCTATGCTGCGACCCGACCGGCGGCGCCTCGAACACGCTGACGCTGCAACCGACGGTGCGGGCGTGGGCGACGCATCCGCAGACGGTTGCGTTGACCGAAGAGGAGTTCCTGGACATACCGTCAGCGTCGACCGACGCGAACGATCTGGCCGCTCTTTGTTCAGACGTACAGCAACTCGGGACCGGATTAGGGATCTGCACGTGCGGGACCGGAAGCTGAGCCGGGTGGCGCAAAGAGCCGGATATCGATTGGCAGTTGAGCAAACGCTGAAGGAGATGTCTCTATGCTGAGATTAGAAAAAATGTGCCGCTCGGTAGGTGCCGGCGGGAAGGTGGCAGCGCTGATGCTGCTGCCGGTCCTGGTGTTCGGCACGGCCGGAGTGGGGCACGCGACCGATGCTTTCTTCGTCAACTATTTCATCAACGCTAACGTCAGTGGACCCGCCGACCCGGTGCAGATTCCGACCGACACGTTGTACGTCGCGAACGCCAACGGGGTGCCGCCGGCCTTCTCGGCCGCTGCGGCGCCGCTGTGCGCGATGATCTACGTGTTCGACCCCTCCCAGGAGTTGGAGGAGTGCTGCGGGTGCAAGATAACCCACGCGGGAGAGCTGGTTTTCTCGGTGAACGGCGACCTGGCGCAGGATCCCGTGACCGCGGGATCGTTGGGTACTCCGACGATGTTCGGCATACACGGCGGCACAGGTACGATCAAGATCGTGTTGACCAACGCCAACACCGGGACGGCGCCGGGAACTCTTGCCTGCGACCCGACCGATGGCGGCGGGACGGGCTCGCCGTTCAGCTTTACTCCCACGCCGACGTTGCGGTCATGGATCACGCATAACAATAACAACATGAACCCGGCCGCGCAGACCGAGGAAGAACTCCTGCCGACCGGTGAGCCGGACGCGGACTTCTACGACGTGCTGGACGAAAAGTGCACCGTGACCTGGAATACGGGCGGCGTTGTAACCACCACCGGCACGGCTGTGGGTCCCGGGGCGTGCATCTGCCCGCCGGCCTCTTGAGGAGGGCGATACATTGACAAGTGGGAGAAAGCCTATGACAAGAAGAGACGGAAAGCTTGGCGCGATGGCGTTGGCCTTCCTGGGGCTGCTGTGGGCGGCCTCGGGAGTGGCTCTCGCCGAAGATGAGCTAAATGTAAAGTGTACCGGATCCGGGAACCCTTACGCGTGTTGCACGGGATCCGGCAGTGGGACTTGCACCGCTGCGTTCAGGGACGGCTACTACGGTCAGTACGATAACGTCGGCAGCGGAGCGGCCGACGACACGCTGCGGATCACCAACACCAATGGGGTACCGGCGGCCTTCACGGCACCGCCGGCGCCGCTGTGCGCGATGATCTACGTGTTCGACACTCGCCAGGAGTTGCAGGAGTGCTGCGGGTGCGAGATAACCCATGCGGGGCGGATTGACCTTTCGGTCAACCACAACCTGACGCAGGCCTCGCTGACCGGGCAGACGCTGCATCTCGGTGCGATCAAGGTGGTATCGACCAACGCCAACACCGGGACGGCGCCGGGCACGGTTGCCTGCGACCCGACCGACGGGGGCGGGACAGGATCGCCGTTTTCGTTCACCCCGGCGGCATCGATGCGGGCGTGGATAACGCACGCGGGTAATGCGTTCAACCCGGCGGCAGTGACCGAAGAGGAGTTGGAGTACACCGGGGAGCCGGACGTGGACTTCCTGACTCTGGCCAACCTCTGTGGAGACGTGCAATTTATCGGGAAGAGCAATAGGCGCGGCGTGTGCATCTGCCCCCCGGCGTCTTGATTCGAGCCGGGTTCTAGCCCGGGGAGGTTACACGGCAGATCTGAGCCGCGCCTCCCTGTCGGCCTGACTGTATCGCGGGAGCCAGGTCCTCAGGACTTGGCTCCCGTCCTATCCCGATCCTGATTGGATGCACGTTTCACGAAGCGAGGCCGGCTCTCCCACACGATACGCTATTATACGTTTGCTCTGTTTTGTGCCGGCCTCGCGTGTTGTTGCCGTGCCTGTCCCGACTTCGCGCAGCTTGAAGAGCGCTTCTGCCGCTACCACTATTGTTAAAATAAGATCTTGCCCGTGCCGTCAACCGCAATGCCAATCGGGTTAGCCAGCCGGTCCCCGGCGGCGACGAAAGAGGCGCGACGGTGCCCTTGCTCCCGACCGGGTAGGCCGTCACGACCTTGGTGCAACCATCATTGGTCACGTAGATTTTGGCGGCGGCCGGTTTTCCGGTTGCTGCTGGAGCAGTCCCACAGATCAGCATCAGGGCCACCACGACGCCGCCGGAAGCGGCCAGCCACAGTGGCCGTAAGACACTCATCTTCAAATTCGCGTGTGGTGAGTTTCCTCCATGGAGCTTCTGCGCACCGTTACCTATGGGGCCGTGGGAGCAGGCGGTGGCTCCGGAGGGTCGCAAATATCAGCGATCATGGCGAGTAACACTTTTTGCTGAGGCAACACGCCCGGCAGAAATAAGTTTTGTACGGGTCTCGTGTGTTGCTGCTGCGCGTGTGCCGGCTTCGCGCAGCTTGAAAAGGGCGCTTCTGCCGCTACTATTGATAGGTTCTCAGGACTTGGCTCCCGTTGTATGTCTCGCTCGCGCCTCTGGCTTCCTTCCAGCGCAAGCGCCGATGCAAAGCGGCTGCTGGTGACTCGCGCGCTCCGCGGGCTCGCCGACGGGGCCGTGAGCGTCCTGCTGCCAAGCTATCTGACCGCGATCGGGTTCACCTCGACCGCAATCGGCGCGATCGTCTTCGGAACTCTGTCGGGTTCGGCGGCGCTGACGCTCTGGGTCGGTCTCGCGAGTCATCGATTGGGCAGGCGCCGATTGCTGCTCGCTGCTTGCGCGTTGATGATGGCCACGGGAATCGGATTCGGATGCGTGACGAGTTTCTGGCCTTTGTTCGTAGTGGCTGTGGCTGGCACTCTGAATCCGTCGGCTGGAGACGTCAGTCTGTTTCTACCCATCGAGCAGGCCTCGCTGGCGGAGACCGTCGAAACGCGCAACCTCACCTCGATCTTTGCCCTTTACAATGTTGCCGGCGCGCTCGCGGGCGCTATCGGGTCGCTGTTGAGCGCCCTGCCGGTGGCGATGGCCTCTCGCTACGGATGGGATCCGCGAGCGGCGCTGCGTTCCGGTTTTTTTGCCTACGCCGCTATCGCCTTGCTGGCAGCTCCCGTCTACTGGTCGCTGTCGCCGGCGGTCGAAGCTCACGCGCCCGCGGCGCACGGGGCGCCGCTGGCAAGATCACGCGAGGTGGTGATGCGCCTGTCGGCGCTCTTCAGCCTGGATGCTTTCGGCGGCGGCTTTGTTGTTCAGTCGCTGCTGGCGCTCTGGCTGTTCCGCCGGTTTCATCTCTCGATAGCCGCCGCCGGTTCCTTTTTTTTCGCGGCTGGCATCCTGGGATCATTTTCGCAGTTCGTATCATCGTGGCTCGCGTCCCGGATCGGACGAATCAACACGATGGTCTATACCCATCTGCCGTCGAGCGTATTTCTGATCCTGGCAGCCCTGATGCCGAACGCCAGACTCGCGATCCTGTGCTTGTTGCTGCGCTCGTCGATGTCTCAGATGGATGTACCGGCGCGCCAATCCTTCGTGATGGCCGTGGTGCCGCCGGAGGAACGCGCCGCCGCTGCAAGCGTGACCAACGTGCCGCGCAGCCTGGCGAGCGCGTTCGCGCCTCTGCCGGCCGGGGTCATGCTCGATTACTCAGTGTTTGGGTGGCCGCTGATATGCTGCGGACTGCTGAAATCGATTTACGATATCCTGTTGCTGGTGCAGTTCCGAACCATCCGCCCGCCGGATGAACGCGCCGAGTGAGCATCCAACTGCGGGAGTTGATTATGAAGCTGAATCATCTCGCGCTCACCGTGAAAGACTGCGTGGCGTCGCGCGATTGGTACATAACCAACCTGGGACTGCGGCTCGACTTCGAGTCTGCCGATCAAAAATTTGTCGCGCTCGAGGACCATGCGGACTTTGGATTTCTGCTGGCGCAGGGAGAGCCGAGAGCGGAGCCCGGAAGAGACGTGAGCATCTACTTCGAGGTCGAAGACGTTGACGAGCTATTTTCCCGGCTGGATGCGCGCGGCTTGCGCTTCGACCACCCTCCGCAGAAGACGGCTTGGGGCTATGGCCCGCAGCTCCGCGACCCCGACGGATACGTATTGCGCTTCTTCGACCATCGCAGCGTTACGAAGTAGTGCCGCTACTTCCCGAATTCCGCGATCACCAGCCGGTAGCCGACGTCGGCGTTCTCGAGCGCGCGCAACGCACCGAAACGCTCGTCCCAGCGGCCCGAGCGGAGGTCATCGGCAAGCCGATCGAGGCCGCTTTGGAGCAGGTCCGGCGGCAATTGTGCGAAGACCGACATTGCGCCGCGGATGCTCGGGTCCAGGTACGCCTCGGGCCGTCGCCAGAACGCGCCGAGAAAGCCGTCTTCGCAATCAGCTGGAATCATACCGTCCGCACCTCAATGTGGCCAAGGAGACGGGCGAGCTCGTCCATCCTGGGTAAGCGCAGCAGGTCGAACTCCACGATTTGCGGCAGGTAGTGCGACGTGAGCCAGAACGCGCCGCTCGAATCGGGATCCCAGGTGAGGATTACGGCGCGCCGGCTGGCAACTCGCCGCATCTCGGCGAGTCCGTTCGGCAGATCCTGCCAATGATGGATGGTGAGGATCGCTAGCGCGGCGTCGAAGCGGCCCGCCGCGAAGGGGAGCCGTTCCGCTCGTGCGCGCACTACCGGCGCCGCATCGCGAGGCCGCTGGCGAATCATTTCGAGCGACGGCTCGACCGCGACCACTGATAGCTGCTTCGGCTCGTACGATCCGGTCCCGGCGCCGACGTTCACAACCGTTCCCGCGTCCTTCAACGCGGACAAAATCTGGCTCGCCACGCGAGGGTCGGCCCGGCGCCTGAGCGCATAGCCCAGCCCGATTCTGTCGTAGTCTGCTTTCATATGCGATGGCGTCGCAGTCGCCGCCGCCAGCTAGTCTGATCCGCAGCGGCTGCCGATCATGCTACCTTCAGACGACAGAGCTTGGCGATGGACGCCACGACGAGACGGAGGACTCCGTGAGCATCAAGCATCTTCCCGCTTCGGCTTGCGCCGATGAGGTCGCTGCGGCTCTCGATCAGGACGGTGTCGCGGTCGTTGATTGCCTGGCCGCCGCGCAACGGATGGACGAGGTCGCGCAGGAGCTTCGATCATGGATGGAGGCGACGCCATACGGCCCGGACGAGTTCAGCGGCCGTCGCACGCGCCGAACCGGCGGACTCATCGCCCGCTCGCCCAAGTGCATAGACTTGGTGATGCATCCGCTCGTGCTGTCCACGGTCGGCAAGGTGCTGGCTCGCGCCACCAGCTTTCAGTTGCAGTTGACCCAGGTAATCGCGATCGGTCCCGGCGAAGCCGCGCAGATAGTCCATCGCGATCAATGGGCGTTCGATTTCTTCCCGTTCCCCAAGGGCTACGAGGTCGAATGCAATACCATCTGGGCGATGACCGATTTCACGGCCGAGAACGGCGCGACCCGCGTGATTCCGGGAAGCCATCGCTACGATGACCGGCTGCGGTTCGAGGAAAAGGACACCGAGCCGGCCGAGATGACGCGTGGGTCGGTATTGTTCTACACCGGCAGCCTGTATCACGGCGGCGGTGCGAACCGCTCGTCCGCCGAGCGACGCGGGATCAACATCACGTACAACGTCTCATGGCTCCGCCAGGAGGAGAATCAATATCTGTCCGTGCCGCTCGAGATTGCCCGAACCCTCCCCGTGGAACTGCTCCAGCTCATGGGCTACCGGCGCGGCGCCTATGCGCTCGGCTACGTCGACGACCTGCGTGACCCGATCGAGGTGGTTCGCCCAGACCTGGCGGGAGTATCCGGGTTCAGAGATCCCGCACGCTGACGCATCCGGCAGACCCTGGGGTGCTTCGCGGCAATCTCAGACGCATGCTGACCATGCGTGGCGCGCAGCTACCAGCTAAGGTGAGGAAGGGATTCCCCGCTCGTGACAAAAGACAGTCACTGGTCAGCGCTGGAAGAGCCGTGGCAGATGGCACTGACACTGGCTTGGGAGGCGTATGTCGGTGGCAACATCGGCGTCGGCGCGGTTCTGACGGATCCTCGTGGGAGTGTTGCTGCTGTCGGACGAAATCGTGTGTCGGACAAGGAAGCCCCGCCAGGAAGGCTTCGATCGACGTTCATCGCCCACGCCGAGCTCGATGTTTTGGGACAATTGACGCCGGGCGATTATCGGCGCCATACGCTCTGGACGACGCTCGAACCCTGCCCGCTCTGCTCCATGGCCATTGTGACGAGCAACGTCGGGAGCGTCACCTTTGCAGCAAGAGATCGGCTCTGGGACGGAATATCTAAGCTCACGGAACTCAACGAATTCATCGCAAGCCGCTGGCCCATTCGGCGTGGTCCGCTCGGCGGCCCTGTTTCCGTGTTCTCTGAATTGCTTCCCCTGCTCTGGTTTCTGGAGCACAAGCCGAGTGGAACCGTCGTGGAGAAGTACGAAAGCCAACATCCGCGACTTCTGGCGCTCGCCGAAACGCTTAGCGGCGATGCCCGATTCGCCGACTTGAAGGCGCATCCGCTCGATGTTGCGCTGAATCAACTTTGGGCGGACCTTGCAGCGATCGAACCTGAGTAATCGTCGGACACAACACGCTTAGCTGTCCCGGCGACCTCGCGATCACCGGCGCCAAAGCGGTCGTCCGTCGCGGCCGGACCTGGCGGGAGTATCCGGCTTCAGAGAGGGTTCGTCGTGACCCATCAGGCAGGCGGCGCGACGCGTTGCGGCGGTCTCAGTCGTGGGCGGCGGAGATTATTGATGGCTGTGCTTCCGGCGCACCGCCGCGATGCTTCTTCCGGATCGCGGTCTTGAGCACCCGGTTGCGCATCCGCACCGATTTCGGCGTGACCTCGACCAGCTCCTCCTCGTCGATCCACTCCAGCGCAAGGTCCAGCGACATCACCCGGTGC
The DNA here is from genome assembly GCA_963830715.1 of uncultured delta proteobacterium. Taxonomy (GTDB): domain Bacteria; phylum Desulfobacterota; class Binatia; order Binatales; family Binataceae; genus CAVVMA01. The sequence goes on along the minus strand of CAWHNS010000007.1, from coordinate 190,383 downwards.
GGCGCGAGCCGGATGGCCTCGTCATGGCCGGCGGCGCGGATGTTGGTCAGCTTCTTTTCGCGGCATACGTTGACCGGCAGATTGGTCTCGCGCGAATACTCGCCCACGATCAGGCCCTCGTAAACCGGCTGGCCGGCTCCGATGAACAGCCGGCCGCGATCCTGAAGATGGAACAGCGCGTAGGCGCTGGCTTCACCCTCGCGATCGGAGATCATCGCGCCGTTGGTGCGCGACTGGATCGGTCCGGCCCAGGGTGCATAACCGTTGAAGAGCGAATGCATGATGCCGGTGCCGCGCGTCTCGGTGAGAAAGAAGCCGCGAAAGCCGATCAGGCCGCGCGCGGGCATCTCGTATTCCAGCCGGGCCCGCCCGGTCGCGTGGGTCACCATGGTTCGCATCCTGCCCTTGCGGGGGGAAAGCAATTGCGTGACGATCCCGACGTATTCGCCGGGGATGTCGATCATCACCAGTTCGATCGGTTCCAGCAGAATGCCGCCCGTGCGCCGGGTAAGGACGGTGGGCTTGGAGAGCTGGAGCTCGATCAGCCCTCGCGGCGCATCGTCTCGACGATCACCGCCAGTTGCAATTCCCCGCGCGCGGCGACGCGCCATGAATCGACCCCGGCTTCCTCGACGCGGATGCTCACGTTGCGCAGCGCTTCATACTCGATCCGCTCGCGCAGCTTGCGCGAGGTAACGTAAACTCCTTCGCGACCCGCCCAGGGCGCGTTGTTGACCGAGAAGGTCATCGCGACGGTCGGCTCGTCAATCCGGATCGCGGGCAGGGGCCGCGGATTCTCCGGATCGGCGATGGTTTCGCCGATCGCGATGTCCTCTACGCCTGCAATCGCGACGATCTCGCCCGCCTCCGCGCGCTGCTGCTCGATCCTCTTGAGGCCGAGCCAGCCATATATGTGTTCGATTTTGCAGGCCGCGCTCTCCTGCGCGATTCCGCATCGCGCATAGGTTTCACCGGCGGTCATCACGCCCGCGATCACGCGTCCGATCGCGATCCGCCCTACGTAGTCGCTGTAATCAAGGTTGTTCGCCTGGAATTGCAGGGGGGCATCGACGTCCGCCTCGGGCCCCGGCAGATGCTTTATTATCGCGGCGAACAGCGGCTCCAGGTTGCCGTCGAGAGCTCGCGGCTCGCTCGCCGCGATACCCGCGCGGGCATTGGTGTAGAGCACGGGAAAATCGAGCTGGTCCTCGGTGGCGTCCAGCTCGATGAAGAGATCGTAAACCTCGTCGAGAACTTCGGCAGGCCGCGCGTCGGGACGATCGATCTTGTTTATGCAGAGGATTGCCGGGAGCTTGGCCTCCAGCGCCTTCTTGAGCACAAACCGGGTCTGGGGCAGCGGCCCTTCGCAGGCGTCGACCAGCAGCAGGACCCCGTCCACCATCGACAGGGTGCGCTCCACTTCGCCGCCGAAATCCGAGTGACCGGGCGTGTCGACGATATTGATCCGCGTGGGGCCCCATTTGATTGAGGTGTTCTTGGCGAGAATCGTAATCCCCCGTTCCCGCTCGAGCGCAAACGAATCGAGCACCCTATCGACCAACTGCTCGTTGGCCCGGAACACCCCCGACTGACGCAGCATCGCGTCGACCAGGGTCGTCTTGCCATGATCGACGTGTGCGATGATCGCCAGGTTGCGTATGTCGTCTCTTCTCATGTCGGCCGAATGCACGAACGCGGCTCGAGCTCCGCTGATGCTCGGCCGCGTCAGGTGCAGTCTAGCGGTCCGGTGCCGAGGTGTAAACGGTGGGATCGATCTGGCGCCGTCGTGTCCCCATATGCCCCGCGCTGCTGACCGCGCCGCGTTCGCGGCCGCACAGGCTGGCCGGAGTCGGCTGGGCGCAAGACGGCATCGAAAGGAACTATCCACAGCCCCGGGATGCGGCCCCGGCGGCATCGGAACTGGCCGGAACTATATCCGGTTGTAACTAATTCTTTCCGCTTGTAATAGTCCGGGGATCATATTACGCTTCAACGCCAGTGGCGGCTGGTGTTTTCAATCCGCGAGGCAAGCTGCCGGGCTGCGCCCGGCGCCTCGGCGTCGCGTCAGGCCGGCGGGCTGTGGACCTCGGTGGTTTTCGCCGTATCGGCTCGGAGGCGGCGATGAGGAGTCGCCGAGAGTGGAATTCCAGGCAATGCGGCATCATCCCCGGCAATTCCACCCGCAGGCTGCCAGTCTTGGCATGCGGCAACGGGGCGCATTTGGCTTGACGTGACCTTGCCTACAGTGGTAGATGAGGTCCTTGACATGCGGGGCTGCGGCCTTAGGGAGAAAAGAAGCGGCGCCTCGGGGCGGCGCGAAGTCGTAGACAGGCCTTCGCAGTCGGGTGCTGATGGTTGTACGCCCGGATGGCGTCCATATGACGGAACCTCGGAAAGGAGGGCAATCCGCATGACATGAGATGAAGGCGACAACGAAAGAGCGAGAGAGAAGGTCACTATCCAAAGTCACGGAGGAATCAGGAATGCTTGCAGGCAAAAGAGTCCATAGGGAAATCGTCATAGCGGTGGTGATGGCCATGCTGATGGTGGCAGGCGCCGCGCGGGTGTCAATGGCGCAGACCGTCGCTGATACCCAGAAGCTCAATTACTTCAGTAACGCCAACGTTCCAATGCTGGGAAACGCGTTTGTGCACGTAACCGATCCGCTGGAGCTGGACAGCGCGACAACGCAGCCCGAAGTAATCTGCGCGATGTTCTACGTTTTCAATCCCCAGCAGGCGCTGCAGGAGTGTTGCGGATGTCCGGTGACGGCTGACGGACTGCTGACTTTGAGCATCAATGCCGCCCCCCCGGGGATTACCGATCTGGTCTCGACAGCGGTCTCACAGGCCACCGTTCCGCCGTCGATTCTTCAGAACGGCACTATCCGGATCCTTTCCACGACCACCAACGCCAGCCTGGCGAACCCGCCGATCTACGACAATTCGTACTGCACCGGAGCCGGGACGCCGTCCTTGTGCTGCACGGGGACTAACTCGGGGACCTGTCCCGTCAACGGGGCGTACTGCGACCCCAAGAGTCGCCTATGCTGCGACCCGACCGGCGGCGCCTCGAACACGCTGACGCTGCAACCGACGGTGCGGGCGTGGGCGACGCATCCGCAGACGGTTGCGTTGACCGAAGAGGAGTTCCTGGACATACCGTCAGCATCGACCGACGCAAACGATCTGGCCGCTCTTTGTTCAGACGTACAACAACTCGGGACCGGATTAGGGATCTGCACGTGCGGGACCGGAAGCTGAGCCGGGTGGCACAAAGAGCCGGATATCGATTGGCAGTTGAGCAAACGCTGAAGGAGATGTCTCTATGCTGAGATTAGAAAAAATGTGCCGCTCGGTAGGTGCCGGCGGGAAGGTGGCAGCGCTGATGCTGCTGCCGGTCCTGGTGTTCGGCACGGCCGGAGTGGGGCACGCGACCGATGCTTTCTTCGTCAACTATTTCGTCAACGCTAACGTCAGTGGACCCGCCGACCCGGTGCAGATTCCGACCGACACGTTGTACGTCGCGAACGCCAACGGGGTGCCGCCGGCCTTCTCGGCCGCTGCGGCGCCGCTGTGCGCGATGATCTACGTGTTCGACCCCTCCCAGGAGTTGGAGGAGTGCTGCGGGTGCGAGATAACCCACGCGGGAGAGCTGGTTTTCTCGGTGAACGGCGACCTGGCGCAGGATCCTGTGACCGCGGGCACGCTGGGTACTCCGACGATGTTCGGCGTATCCCCCGGCAGCGGTACGATCAAGATCGTGTCGACCAACGCCAACACCGGGACGGCGCCGGGAACTCTTGCCTGCGACCCGACCGATGGCGGCGGGACGGGCTCGCCGTTCAGCTTTACTCCCACCCCGACGCTGCGGTCATGGATCACGCATAACAATAACAACATGAACCCGGCCGCACAGAGCGAGGAAGAACTCCTGCCGACCGGTGAGCCGGACGCGGACTTCTACAGCGTGCTGGACGAAGAGTGCAACACGACCTGGAATACGGGCGGCGTTGTGACTTCCAGCGGAACCGCGGTGGGTCCCGGGGCGTGCATCTGCCCGCCGAGTTCTTGAGGAGGGCGATACATTGACAAGTGGGAGAAAGCCTATGACAAGAAGAGACGGAAAGCTTGGCGCGATGGCGTTGGCCTTCCTGGGGCTGCTGTGGGCGGCCTCGGGAGTGGCTCTCGCCGAAGATGAGCTAAATGTAAAGTGTACCGGATCCGGGAACCCTTACGCGTGTTGCACGGGATCCGGCAGTGGGACTTGCACCGCTGCGTTCAGGGACGGCTACTACGGTCAGTACGATAACGTCGGCAGCGGAGCGGCCGACGACACGCTGCGGATCACCAACACCAATGGGGTACCGGCGGCCTTCACGGCACCGCCGGCGCCGCTGTGCGCGATGATCTACGTGTTCGACACTCGCCAGGAGCTGCAGGAGTGCTGCGGGTGCGAGATAACCCATGCGGGGCGGGTTGACTTCTCGGTCAACAACGACCTGACGAGCAAATCGCTGACTGGGCAGACGTTGCATCTCGGTGCGATCAAGGTGGTATCGACCAACGCCAACACCGGGACGGCGCCGGGCACGGTTGCCTGCGACCCGACCGACGGGGGCGGGACAGGATCGCCGTTTTCGTTCACCCCGGCGGCATCGATGCGGGCGTGGATAACGCACGCGGGTAATGCGTTCAACCCGGCGGCAGTGACCGAAGAGGAGTTGGAGTACACCGGGGAGCCGGACGTGGATTTCCTGACTCTGGCCAACCTCTGTACGGACGCGCAGTTTATCGGCGCGGGCAATAGCCGCGGCGTGTGCCGGACTCTGCAGTGCGGGCCGAACGACTGAACTGCGGACCGGATTCCTTGCCCGGGGAGGCACGGTAAATAAGCCGCGCCTCCCTGCTGGCCTGACTGGTATCGCGGGAGCCAGGTTCTCAAGACCTGGCTCCCTGCTTAACTACCCCGAGGAAGTATTTTTCAGCGTGAGCCGGGAAGCCGTGAGTGCTCGTGCACCCCTTGTCTTGACGACCTTTGTAACGCTGGTGGCGGCGGATGAGTCGCCTATTCTAGGTTCTTTCGGCGGCCACCACCTCGGCGGCGCTGCACGCGAGGACTCAGGATACGCGCCCCAGACCGTAAGCGGCAGCAACTAGTGCCCCCTACTACATCGTTCGCTGGGAGAGAGGAGTCTCGCGCTATGCGCGGTCGTTCTCCGCTCCCGGCTGAGGTTCTGGCGTTTCGGCTGACGGATTGCTCGCAGATGTGACGGGAAAGACTCATGAGAACTTTGGTTAGCGCAATAATATTGACTGTGCTGGTGTTTTGCGGCGAGACCGCTTGGGCGGGCGTGATCCTGCAGCAGGAGGAGAATGTCTCAGGCTCGAGTACGGGGTGGGTCGCCCGCACCGTGATGATAGAAGGCCCCAGGGAAAAGATCGTCAACCCAAGGGATGCCGTCGTCATCGATCTCGACAAGGGCAAGACCCTGATGATCCATCCACTGGGGAAGAACTACTACGAGTTGCCGTTTCCGGTACCGAGCACACTCGGCGGCCTGCTCCGCAGCCAGATCAGTCCACCGCCGCTCAACTACCAGAAGACCGGAAAGCAGGAGACGGTTGCCAAGTATAGCTGCGATCAGTACACGGGGTCGGGCAATTTGAGCGGTGCCGATTATTTCGTTGTAGCCTGCTATTCTACGCAGGCACCGGGCGCCAAGGAGTATGCGGAGTTTGTGAGGCAAGCTGTCGCCAAACTCAACTCCGGACAGCCTGCGTCGAAAAGCAGCAGTCTCCCGGATGGTATTCCGCTCGAGATGCAGACGAAGATCACGATGAAAATCGTTCCTCCGGCCCCCTCCGGAAGTCAGGCCAAACCACCCGTCCAGCAGAAGGTCATCGAGCGCAGCAGGGTTGTCGCGACTAGGATAACCAGCGTCAAGGTGCAAGCGATTTCTGCGGACGAGTTCCAGGCGCCCCCCGGCTTCGCAAAGCGCAAGGCCCCTTTCCTGGGAACCGCGAAATAGTGCCGCTAGGCTCCTCGCGCGCCTTGGGCGCGGCGATGCTCCTCCGAGAGCCCGAGCGGTGCGAGCCTCTTGCGCGCACTTTCAGGTGTAACAGTTGATGTGAGACCGATGGCCTGAGCCGGGGCTGAGAAAGCCTGGTCAGGGTTCGGAAGGAAGGCGGGAGGGGTGCGCGTTCGCCCGTCCGTCGCGGGAGGCAACCGGCGCGGATGCTGAAGAGTCAGGATTGCGTCGTGCCGCGAGGCGGGGCGGGCATGAATCGGGGCTAAACTCTATTTCAATACCAGGGGCTCCATAGTCAGAGGAACCGCCAATGTCTCCATGTTGGTATCCGCGCCGTTTACCAAATGGCTAGCAGGAACTTCATTTCGCTCAAGCAACTGCGATTCTATCGCCTCGCCTGCAAATCGCCTGAAAGACGGAATCACCGCCTCGAGTATACTGATGACGCTGTCGGCGTCGCCTGCCGCGGCCGAGTTCTCCAGCGCGGCGACCCTCTCGAACAACCATTCCGGGTCCGGGTCCTTGCCGCCGCGCAGCAGCAACACGTTGCTGATTCCCGACTCCTCGACGCGCTCGTCGCCTCCAACCAGCTCCTCGTGAAGCTTTTCACCCGGCCGTACGCCGGTGAACTCGATCTTCACGTCCCGGCCCGGCAATAGGCCGGAGAGCCGGATCAGATGAGAGGCCATATCCGCGATCGGAATCTGTTCGCCCATCTTGAGCACGTAAATCGCGCCGGGCTGGATCAGAGTGGCGGCGTGCAGAACAAGTTGCACCGCCTCGTGGATCAGCATGAAGAAGCGCTGCATGTTCGGATGCGTGACGGTGACCGGACCGCCGGAGCGAATCTGCTCCATGAATCTCGGCACTACGCTGCCATTGCTGCCGAGTACGTTGCCGAAGCGAACCGCGCCAAAGCTGAGTCCGGTCTGACTGGCTACGGCCTTGATCAACAACTCGGCCATTCGCTTCGATGCTCCCATCAGGCTCGATGGGTTCACGGCCTTGTCGGTCGAAATCAGGATGAACGAGGTGACTCCGTTTCGCGCCGCGGTCTCAGCCAGCACCCGAGTACCGCGCACGTTGTTCTTTATCGCCTCGCACGGGTTCAGTTCCATCAGGGGCACGTGCTTGTGCGCCGCGGCGTGGAAGATCAGCCTGACGGCGTGCCTCCTCAGGACCGACTCCAGCCGCTTTTCGTCGCATATGTCGCCGATCGCCGCGACCAGCCCGTTGCCCGCGCCCTGGTCGCGAAGCTCTTTCTCCACCATGTAGAGCGCGTTCTCGTACCGTTCGTACATCACCATCGTTCGCGGCTTCAGCGCCCAGATTTGCCGGCAGAGCTCGGATCCTATCGAACCGCCGGCGCCTGTGATTAGCACGCTCTGTCCGGCGATCAGGTTCCCGAGCCGGTTGCTGTCCAGCCCGACCGGAGCGCGTCCCAACAGGTCCTCGAGGGCGACATTGCGGATGTCGGCAATGCTGACCCGGCCGTCGAATACGTCGCGCAGATTTGGCAGCGTCTTGACTGGCACGCGATACGCTTCCAGGGCTTTCATAATTCCGCGAATCGTGGCCGGCATCATGCTCGGCATCGCGATCAATATCTCGTCCGGTGAATCGGCCTTAATCAGCCGTCCCAGGTCGGCGCGGGTGCCGAGTACCGGGACGCCATGTATCCGCCGGCCGACCTTGGCCGGATCGTCATCGATGAACCCTATGGGCGAATATCCATAGTAAGGATTGTGCCTCATGTCACGGACGATCATCTCGCCCGCGTCGCCGGCGCCAAAAATCAGGATGCGTTTGCGGCTCTGAAAGTCGCGGCTGTCGTGGATGATCCGCCGAAGAGCGCGGACCCCTCCAAACATGGCGACCACCAGGAGCGTATCGATTGCGTAGATCGAGCGGGGCAGCCAGGTGACTTGCAAAGCGGCACTGACTAGTCCCGCGAACGCGATCGTCCCCGTTGACGCGGCTGCGGCGATAGCGACCAGATCGGACAGCCCGGTATAGCGCCAAACTCGATGTTGCAGGCGGAAGATCAGGCCCACCGCCAGACGGATCGCGAGCAGCCACAAGACCGTCTGCCTGAAGACCGCGATCTGCGCGAGCGGAATGTTGCCGTCGAAGCGCAGAGCGAACGCACCGTAATAGGAAAGTACGATCAGCGTCGCGTCGACCAGAAACATCAGCGGCCGCCGAAGATCCGGGAGTCGCTTCAATATCTCAGGCATCTGTATCGCCTTATCCTTTCGTGCAAGCCGCCCGTCGCCATTGGCGCGCGAGGGTTGAAGAGTCGTTCGTTGGAGGGCGGCGCGGCATCCTCTCAGGCTCTGCGGGCCGATAATCTATGCCAGCCGGGCCAGCCGCTCGCAGGCCTCTTCGAGTTGGCGGTCGTCTTTGGCGAAGCAAAGCCGCACCAGCGATCGCCCCTGGTCCCCGTGGCAAAAGGCGCTGCCGGGCACGGTCGCGATGCCGGTCTGCGCGAGCAGGTTCATCGCCTTTTGCTTGCTGCTCTCGCCCGGAACTCTCGAGGCGTCGGCAAGGACATAGTATGCGCCTTGCGGAATGAAAGGCGTCAGCCCGACTTCCTTCAGAGCTCCGCAGATCAGGTCGCGTTTGCGCACGTACTCGGCTGCGAGCGAACGATAAAACGCCGTGGGGAGCTCGGTCAGCCCCATCGCCACGCCGTACTGAAGCGGCGCAGGGGCGCATACATAGACGAGGTCATTCATGTGGCCGATGACCTCGGCCCATCGCGGGGCGCATACGCTGTAACCGATCCGCCATCCGGTGATGCTGAAAGTCTTCGAGAAGCCGGAAATCGTTATGGTCCGATCGCCGGCGTCCGGCAGCGAGCCAGGACTGATATGACGGCGGCCGTCGTAGACGAAGTATTCGTATATCTCGTCGGTGAAGGTGAACAGATTGTGGCGCGTGGCAATCTCGCCAATCCATTCCAGCTCGGTCGCCGTGAAAACCTTGCCGGAGGGATTGGCGGGCGTATTGATCATTACTCCCCTGGTCCGGGGAGTGATCGCCCGCTCCACGTCCTCAGGCCCGAACGACCAGTCGGGCGGGCGCATGGTCACGAACGACGCGGCGGCTCCCACTGCCTCGATGGTATTCAGGTGATATCCATAGTAGGGCTCGAACAGTATTACCTCATCGCCGGGATCGAGTAATGCGAGGCAGGCGCAATAGAATGACCCGGTCGAGCCGCAACTGACCGTTATTTGGGTTTCGGGGTCCGCGTCGATCCGGTTGTACTCCTTCATCTTGAGCGCTATCGAGTGGCGCAACTCGGCGAGGCCGTCGAAACGCGTGTAGCTATTGATACCCAGGTCGAGTGCGGTCTGCGCTGCGCGCCGGACTGGCAGCGGCACTTCGGTATCGCAGACCCCCTGCGCCAGGTTGATCCCGCCGGCTCTCTCGCATTCGAGGGTCATCACCCGGATTTCGGCCTGGGTGATCCGGGCGGCACGTTTGCTGAGCGACAGGGTCACTGCAGAGTCTCTGAACTACTCGCCGAAGAACTCGCGAATCTTTCCAACCGTGAATTCGACCTGTTCGGCGGTAGTCTCCGCGCTCATCGGGAGCGAGATGACTTCGCGGCAAATCGCCTCGGTCTCCGGCAGCCCGGGATTCTGAAGGCCGAGTCCCTGATGCTCCCACATCGGCTTGGGCCAATGGACCAGCGTCTCGACTCCTTCCTGTGTGAGGAATTCGCGTATCCGGTCACGTTGACCTGTGCGGACCACGTAATTCTGGAAGCTGTCTTTCTGGCGCTCCTGGTTGAAATGAGGAAGGCGAAGGTCGCCAAGCCCCTGCAATCCATCGCCATAAAGGTGCGCGATCGCTTTGCGATGTTCTATCCAGTCGGGCAGATGGCGCAACTTGACACTGAGCACGGCGGCCTGAACGTTGTCGAGCAGCGCCGTGTGGCCGTGATAATGGAACTCTCCCGTCTGGCGATCTTCGCCATTGTAGCGGAGCAACGTCGCCATCCGCGCTACTTCGGCGTCGTTGGTCGTCAGGGCGCCGCCATCGCCGAATCCGCCCAGCATTTTGAAGGGGTAGAAACTGAAACACCCTGCCACTCCGAAACTCCCGGCCATCTTGCCGTCGAAGGTCGCGCCCAGCGCTTGCGCGGCGTCTTCCACGACCGCGAGTTTGTGCTTCCCGGCTATCGACATCAAGCGGTCCATTGGGCAAATTCGGCCGTTCAGATGCACTGGCAGCAGCGCCTTGGTTTTCGAGGTGATAGCCTCTTCGAGGTGGCTGAGATCCATGTTGTAATCGGAGCGTACATCAATGAGTACCGGAGTGGCTCCGCAGTGTATAATCGCCGAGACCGTGGCTACAAAGGTGTGGGCGACAGTGATTACCTCGTCGCCCGGTCCGACTCCCGCCGCCATCAACCCGAACAGCAGTGCATGATACCCGCTGTTCAGCCCGACTGCGTATTTGACCCCGACGAATTCGGCGAAACTCTTTTCGAAGTCGCGGAGTTGCTGCCTATAGACGAGGTCGCCCTTCGTGAGGCAATCGACTATTGCGCCGTCGATCTCCGGCTTTAGATTTCGATAGTGCGTTCGCGGATCCACGAACGGTACCTTGTACGGCATTCTTCGTTCCCTGCTCAGGCGTAGCGCCTTTTGCCGGCCCTGCCCGTATTGAGCAGCGCCATCACCTGGTCGGCGATGGCCGTGTCCGAGAGTCGATATTGCGCGCGCAGATATTCCTGTCCCCCGACGCGATCGGCGAATTCGGCCGGCAGACCGATCCGTCGAAAACGCAACGGCGCGATGCCGGACTCGGCCAGCACTTCGGCCACCGCACCGCCAAGGCCGCCGAGAACGCTATGCTCCTCGACGGTCAGTATGGCCCCGGTCTCACTGGCGGCGCTGATTATTGCGTCCTCATCGAGCGGTTTCACGGTGTGCATACTGATCAATCGAGCGCGAATTCCATGATCTTCGAGCAGTTCGGCCGCCTTGAGGCAGCTTGCCAGCAAGCCACCCGTCGAGACTAGAGCAACGTCCATGCCATCGCGGAGGCGGATCGACTTTCCGAGCGCGAATTCGATTGGTCCCTCGTGGACCGCGGGTTCTCCGGCACGACCGAGTCGCAGGTAGAAGGGGCCGGGTGTGGCGGCAAGGGCGCGCGTGGCGTGCTCGGTTTCGAGCGGATCGCCGGGCGCGACCACCCTCATCTCGGGAAGCGCGCGCATGATTGCCAGGTCCTCGGTGGCGTGATGGGTCATGCCGAGAGCGCCGTATGCGAACCCGCCGCCTACCGCTACCACCTTCACATCGGCATGATGATAACAAACGTCATTGCGAATTTGTTCCAGGCACCTGAGGGTAGGGAAGTTCGCAATCGAGTAGGTGAATACGGTGCGGCCCGACAGCGCCAAGCCGGCGGCCACACCGGTCATGTTCTGCTCGGCCACTCCCACATTGAGGAACCGGTCGGGAAAGCGCCGGGCGAACTCTTCGACGACTCCGAATCCCAGGTCGCCGACCACCAGATTGATCCGCGGATCGGTTTCCGCGACCTCGACCAGAGTCTTGAAAAAGGCGGTCCTCATCTTCCGCGCTCTAGTTCGAGGATCGCTTCCTCGAATTCGCGATCATCGGGAGAACGATAGTGCCATAGTAACTTGTTCTCCATGAAGCTCACGCCTTTGCCTTTCACCGTATGCGCTATGATGCAAGTCGGGTGGTCTTGCACCAGGGGAACCGCGTTCAGGCTCTCGCGAAGCTGGTCGATATCGTGGCCGTCGACTTGCTTCACACTCCAGCCAAAGGCGGCCCACTTTGCGTCGAACGGTTCCAGGTCGAGTACCTCCCTTACGGTCCCTAGGCTTTGGATCTTGTTATAGTCAATTATGACGACGAGATTATCGAGGCGATGATGCCCGGCAAACATCGCAGCCTCCCAGGTCGAGCCCTCGTCGCATTCACCATCGCTGAGCAGTGCGAAGACTCTATAGCTCATGCCGTCCCGTTTTCCGGCGAGACTCATCCCGGCTGCGAGGGAGAGCCCATGCCCGAGCGCCCCGGTCGAGACTTCGACACCAGGGACGCCGTGATGGGTTGCGTGTCCCGCGAGCCTCCCGCCGTCCTTGTAGAAGGTCTCGAGCCACTCACGCGGGATGAATCCTTGCTCGGCAAGCACCGCGTAGAGGCCGGCGCAGCCGTGGCCCTTGCTGAGGATCAAGCGATCGCGAGCGGGCCATTTGGGGCGCGCCGGATCGACACGCAGGGTCTCTCCGTAGAGCACGGCCAGAATTTCCGCCATCGAGAGCGAAGTGCCGACGTGCGAGCTCCGCGCTTCGTGAGTCATCTGGACCACACGAACCCGAACCCGCCTTGCCAGGAGCTCGAGGCGGCGCCGTTGTTCACCGGCTGCGCCGGATTGAACAGGCGCGGGAGCCTCTCTGCGCCTATCGGTCGTAGTCACTTCAGGACCTTCATGGCATTGCCGTTCCGCAACCTTCCGCTATCCCTGCCACCAATAGAGAGTGTCCCCTGCGGTACCATTAATCTGCAACGATCCGGGTGCTGGATTGCATGAAAACGCGTGAGGAGCGTTCTGGACCGAACACAGCACGGGCTGGCTTCCGGTTAAGCAAGCATTGTGAATCGTATCCGGTGGGGTTGGGGACAGCACGTGAGAACCCGAGCAATCGTTCTTGAGCGATTTGAACTCGATCCGGTCTCGCGTCCATCTTATGAGATCGTTGGCCGCCGGATATCCCGACGGGCTGTCGCCGCCGCCGTAGCCGAACTCTCCGTAAGTGGGCGCGACGTTGAGTCCGTATGACAGCGACCAGCAGTCGCTGGCTGCGCCCGCCGCTGCCGCCGCTCCGGGGCACAGGGTTATCATCGGCGGGAGGCGGGCGCCGTCAGCGGAGCGGATAACCAGGCGGTTGAGCTGACTGAAAATCCGTGAAACAGAGGGCTTGCCGTTCAGGTTAGTCCCGCCGTTGTAGTAATCGCCGATTATTCCACCCAGAGGGCCGATACTCCATCCGGGGCCGCCGTCCGACCCGCCGCTTAGGTTGGGCAAGTCGAACCCGCCGGCCATATTGCCGTCGAGTTGCCAGGTCTGACTATAGATATGTTTCGCGGTCGTGTTGCCGTAAGACAGCACCGAAGATATGTCGGCAATCAGGATGTGACCGCCTAAAGTGTTGTTCAGGAGTGTGGTCAGGTAGCTATTTCCAGTTGCGGGAGCAGTCCGGGGAAGCCAAACGGAATAGAAAGGATTGGAGCTGTCTCCCGGCTCGTCTTCCATGTTCTCGTACAGGCCGCCGGCGCCGCTATCATTGTAAATGGTGGTGGGATTGCTACCCGTATTCGCGCATCCGGCCCCAGCCATGGTATCGACCATGATCGGCCCGAGTTGAACGTCATCCAGGCATCGATTGAGGCAAAGGCACGTATTATGGGTAAAACGCATGAGAAATATGTTGCCTGAATCGAGCACGAAGCCCTTGCTCGTGATGTCGGTTTTGTCGATCAGGTGCAGGAAATGGACCTGTTTGATCCTGCTCTCGCTAACGTCGGCGTCAGGCCCAATATGAGCTCGCTGCAGGTTGCCGCCAAACTCGATCCCATGATGGGCCTGTACGACAGTCAGATCCTCAAGGTTGGTCTTGTCCGCTCCAGTGGCTAAATTGGAATCGGCATCGACGTGAACGCCGGTGAGCCCGGTCGAAACCGACGCGCCTGCATTCACGCGCTGCGCGTCGATCGTGAATCGGCGCAGCGCCTGGCGAGCGCCGTTCCTGACGTCGAAGATGCTCATATTGTCGGGACCATTCCACACGAACGTCGTTCCTGCATCGACGTTTGGAGAAGTCGAACCGGGGCCGAATTCAGTTCCCCCACCCTGTCCCTCCAGGCTCACCTGATCAGGAATCGATATAATGGATCCGATGGAGTATATTCCGCGGGGCGCCACGGCAATACCACCCTTCGGATCGGCATCGACCAGCGAATTTAGTGCGCGTTGGAGTGCGGGCGCGTTATCGTGCGCGAGCCTGACCGAGCCACTAACGGCAGAATTTGTGTTCAAGGTGAGGCGGGGGCTGCCAGTGCCGGAGACGATAGTTGCGTGGAGAAAGTCGCGAGTGGGTTGGCGCGGAGCCGTAGATGCGCCATTGGCGGGCGTAAAGGCCAGCCAAAGCTCTGTCCGGTTGTCGATCGGCGAGCTGAGAGTAATCGAAACCCGTCCGCTCAAATAATCGACGGATCCGGACGAAATCGCCGTACCGGCGAGTCTGCCGCCGCCATCATCATTACCAAGTAGAGTCGGGATGGTGGAAGAAGTCATTTGGAATACATACACGCTCTTTGGGACGATCGGATGGCCGAGCAGAGTTCTCCCGAATGGGCCCACCGAAGCCGGATTTGGTCCCACGGCAACCATCTCGGTGGCATTCGCGAAGCCGACGTCATCGTAGCCGCAGACCTGCACCACCGTGGGTTGTTTGACCCACCCGAGGAACCTTGGAGTACAACCCGCGCCCTGGCATCCGTAAACCCGGTACCCGGCGGCTCTGATATCGCAGTCCCACTCGATGTCTTCCCAGGCGTTGCCGCCCAACATGATGGCGCCGTTGACGACACTTACGGGATGAGTGGGTGCGCTCTCGCCGACTGCTGAGTCCACTTTGGTCACTTCATAGGTCCGCGATATAGTGTTCAAGTGGGCACCGCCACCGCCTGACACAGTACTGATGACCGTCAAGTCGCCGGGGCCATTGGCTAGTTCATCAGCCGGCAACGGACCAGCGGCCGGAACCAGCACCGTCTGACCATTTTGGTAATCGCCGGTGTTCGCGCAGGCTAATGTGGGAGAGCCGTCCATTGCCGTGCAGGACAGAATTGACGAACTCGAGACCGCCCCGAACGATACTACATCGGCTGCACCGCTGAGTTTGGGTCCGGCGCCTCGGACCGGTGCCCCGTTGCTGGGCGTGTCCGGACTGCCAGGAGTTTGCTTCGAGTCGGCCCGCGCATTCGAGAAGCACAGTGCAAGGACCAGGAGGGTGGCCGGCCCCCACCTGAAGGAGGCGGCAGCGCGTCTCGGCTCCGCCTTGCTCCAACCGCCGCGCATGCCATCCCGCCAAGTCACTCGTCTGGGTAGTTCAGTTGTTGGCGCTGTCGGGGGAGTCGGTCGCAGCGCCGGATTGCCGACCTACAACGCTGAGCGCCTCAGGCGGCTTGCGCAGAACGATGGCGACGAGGGTCCGCGCGACGATCGAAAGATCCACCAATAGAGTGTGCTTGCGGGCATACTCGAGCTGAAGCCTGAGCTTGGTTGGCCTGATCTTCTCCAGATAGGCTCGGTCGGGGTCTGCGCTTTCGGCCAGCACCGCCCCCTCGTCGCTGTTCCATAGCGTTGCCCAGTCTGTAATGCCGGGGCGGAGATCGAGAATCTCACTCTCCTCTTCACTGAGCATGGCGATATATTGCGGTACTTCCGGGCGCGGGCCGACAATACTCATTTCCCCAACCAGCACGTTAATCAGTTCCGGAAGCTCGTCGAGCTTGTATTTTCTAAGGGCTTTTCCCAGCCGGGTGATCCGCGGGTCGCGTTCGGCCGTCGATGGACCGCCGACGCGTTCGGCATTGACCACCATCGTCCGGAACTTGTAAACGCGAAAGGGCTTGCCCCAGCGCCCAACTCTGAGTCCGCGATAGAAGACAGGGCCCCCGTCCTCGCGTTTGATCAGCAGGGCTATCGCCAGCATCAGCGGTGAGAGCAGCACGAGAGCCAGTGCGGAACAGAAGAGATCGAACAAGCGCTTAGGCATTTGGCTTCATCGACAATGTCAACAGCTTGCGCCACGCAACAGGCATCACTGCGAGGCGCATCAGGCCCCATAGCGAACCCAGGCCATATCCGAAGTGAATTCCTGCGAACATCAAGGGCATCACAGCCGCGTATCTGGGATCCGAATTCCGGACGGCGACTATGATCGACGCCACCAGACTTGCAGCGGCATAGGCGATAAGAACCGAGGCGAACAGCAATCTCGCTGGTGGCCACGCGATCCCGAGCAGGCCGGAGCCGATAATCGTCAGAACGAACGCGAGCGGAATCAGATGACGCGCTGACACCGGCGTCACTTCCGAGTACGCGAAAGGAATGACTAACCAAACTCCATCGTCGAAATTGTGCTTCACGAACAAGCGAAAGTCGCTCCTCGTATAGTAGGAGGTGACCACACCGGGGACCCTCAGGATCTTCGCGCCGGACTTTCTCAGCCGGTTGTTGAACTCCATGTCCTGGGTTCGCGTGAGCAGCTCGTTGATCGGTCCCGCGCGTAGCAGGGTATCTTTGCGGCAGCAGAACAGCGGCACGGAATCGACCCACTCAGGCTCGGCTGGGCTCACGCGCTTTATCCCTGTTATCCCGGTGCCGGAGCCGAACGGATGAGACATTGCCATGGTCACCGCTCTGGCCATCAGGCTGTTGTCGGGCGACAGGAACTGCTTCACGCCTCCGACCTCATCTGCGCCATACCGTTCGAGTGCATCTGCGCATCTCGATATGTACTCGCGCGAATAGGTGGCGTGAGCGTCCATGCGCATCACGATCTCGCCGCGCGCCGCCGCGATTCCAATGTTGAGCGCGCAGGGAATGATTCGGCGGGGATTGTCGATGAGCCTGATAAAATCGTGGCGACGCGAATACGACGCGACGACTTCCCTGGTGCCATCATCGCTCATTCCGTCGACTACCAGAATTTCCAGTGCGTCCTTTGGGCAATCGTTCTCGAGGATACTGTCCAGGCAAATAGCTATGAAGCGGCGTTCGTTGCGGCAGGGAATGACTACTGATAGCGAGAGCGGACGGTTGGAGGGGCTGCGGGGTTCGGCTGCCGACCTACTGACCGAAGCCGGGAGATTGCTCAAAGCGCCTGCTCCGGATCGCAATCGAGATTGAATTGGGATATCCCCCCACCGGGAACCAGCGCTCATCAAGGGCCAGCCCCAAACGCGCGTCTCGCCTGATCAAAGCGTCCCGAGAGCCTATCAGCTTTAGCCGCGCGGGCCAAGGTCAGAAACACGGGCGAACTACCGGGATCCGGCTGCCACCGCGGCCTTTCGTGGAGTGGCCAGCATAAACACGGCCAGCCACGCCTGCCATTGAGAACAGGAAGACGGAGCAGTCCGGCATCCAACGCTTCCAGGATCTTGAGAATCGGCTTGAACAAAGGCTTTTTTTGAAAGGAACTGCGAGTATCGCAGTGAGATTGAAAGAACTTCAACACTTCAACTCTGTCAAAGTACGTGCGGGCGCCGTATATTTCGCTCCTGCTCAAGATGTGGTCCGCCTCCCACGCTGTGCGCAAAGTGAGGCGTTAACCTCCGGCAGAGATGAAAGACCGGGTTGTGCCGCAGCGCTTCCACCGCCATAACAACGCCGTCTGGTTTGAGTATTCGCGAAAGCTCGCGCTACGCGTTTTCCAGGTCCAGGTGATGAAGCAGCACGCCGTTGATGACAGACGGGGCCTCCGTCCTCGCGCTTGATCAGCAGGGCAATCGCGAGCATCAGCGGTGAGAGCAGCAGGAGAGCCGGTGCGGAACAGAAGAGATCGAACGCGCGCTTAGGCATTCGGCTTCATCGACAACGTCAACAGCTTGCGCCACGCAACAGGCATCAGTGCGAGGCGCATCAGGCCCCATAGCGAACCCAGGCCATATGCGAAGTGAATTCCTGCGAACGTCAAGGGCATCACGGCCGCGTATCTGGGATCCGAATTCCGGACGGCGACCATGATCGATGTTGCCAGATTTGCAGCGGCATAGGCGATAAGAACCGAGGCGAACAGCAATCTCGCTGGTGGCCACGCGATCCCGAGCAGGCCGCAGCCCAGGATCGTGAGTACGAACGCGAGCGGAATCAGATGACGCGCTGACACCGGCATCACTTCCGAGTACGCGAAAGGAATGACCGCCCATATTCCGGCATCGAAGTTGTGCATCAGGAAGAAATGGAAGTCGGTCCTGGGATAATAGGAGATGACCACGCCGGGGACCATCAGGATTTTCGCGCCGGCCTTTCTCAGCCGGTTGTTGAACTCCATGTCCTCACTTCGCGTGAGCAGCTCGTTGATCGGTCCCGCGCGCAGCAGGGTATCTTTGCGGCAGCAGAACAGCGGCACGGCATCGACCCACTCGGGCTCGACCGGGCTGCCGCCCTTTATCCGTGTGCCGGAGCCGAACGGATGAGACAGCGCGGTCGTCACCGCCCGGCTCATCAGGCTGTCGTCGGGCGATACGAACTGCCACACGCCGCCGACCTCATCTGCGCCATACCGTTCGAGTGCATCCACGCATCTCGATATGTACTCGCGCGAATAGGTGGCGTGAGCGTCCATGCGCATCACGATCTTGCCGCGCGCCGCCGCGATTCCAATGTTGAGCGCGCAGGGAATGATTCGGCGGGGATTGTCGATGAGCCTGATAAAATCATGGCGACGCGAATACGACGCGACGACTTCCCTGGTGCCATCATCGCTCATTCCGTCTACTACCAGAATTTCCAGTGCTTCCTTGGGGCAATCGTTCTCGAGGATACTGTCCAGGCAAATGGCTATGAAGCGGCGTTCGTTGCGGCAGGGAATGACTATTGACAGCGAGAGCGGACGGTTGGGGGGGATGAGGGGTTCAGCCGCCGACCTACTGACTGAAGCTGAGAGATTGCTCAAAGCGCCCGCTCCAGAGTCACGCAAGCCTATCAGCTATAGCCAGGCCGGCCAAGGCGTCCGGAACACTGGTGACTGCCGGGATCCAATTACGCCGCCGCCTTTCGGGGAACCGCTAGCATAAACACGGCCAGCCAAGCCTGCCATTTGAGAACAGGAAGACGGAGCAGTCCGGAATCCAACGCTTCCAGGGTCTTGAGAATCGGCTTGAAGAAAGCGGTGTTTCTGAAAGGAACTGCGAGTATCGCAGTGAGATGATAGAACTTCAAGACTTCGACTCGGTCAAAGTATGTCCGAGCGCCGTATATCTCGCTCCTGCCCAGGATGTGGTCTGCCTCCCACGCGGTGCGCAAGTGAGGCGTCAGCTTCCGGTAGAGATGGAAAACCGGGTTGTGCCGCAGCGCTTCCACCCCTATTACAACGCCGTCAGGTTTGAGTATTCGCGAAAGCTCACGGTACGCCTTCTCCAGGTCCAAGTGATGAAACACGCCGTTAACGATAGCCGCGTCAAAGAAGCTATCGGGAAATTCCGTCGCTTCGGCATCCATTACGAGAAACTTGATGGGAATCTGGAGATCTTCCTGCCCCGCCAGCTCTTGCGCGCGCTGGATCGAGACCGGAGAAATGTCAATTCCGTAAACTTCGACGCCGGCTTTGGCGAGCTTCCTTGCGGTTCCGCCGTTTCCACAGCAATAGTCCAGAACCCGTTTCCCCTTGAATCTCTCTGCGAGCAGCTTCTCGACGAATTCCTCATTGCTTCGGAAGATTGAATAGAATCTATCGTTTGCATGATGCTTCTCGTCAAGGGCCAGTTCCCCGCGCAGCGCATCATGGAAGTCGCGTTCCTGTTCTTTCCTGTCCATAAAGTTACCCCGTTCTCAAAACCGCCAGGGTTTAGAGCGCCAGATGTGGTTCAAAACTCCTCGCCCAGAGCTCCAGCGCAATCGGGTTGAAAATGTCCTTGACCGAGAACCTGCCGCTCATCGGCGGTTGATCGCAGTAGGCGCGGTATCGCCTGATCAAGGCGTCGCGATCGACCAGACCCGCCTGCGCGATCAACAGGTCCTCCCGGAGAAAGCGTTCGATTGCCGGCCGAAGCTCACTTTTCAACCATTCGCTTTCCGGATTGATGAAGCCCTGCTTGTCCTTGCGCCAGACGATCCCCTCCGGCAGCCAGTCCTTCATAGCCTGGCGGAAAATCCACTTGGTCCATCCGTCACGCAGCTTCCACTCAGGATCGATTGGCAAAAGCAGATTGACCAGACGATAATCCAGAAATGGCAATCGTATCTCGCGCGACGACGCCATCGAGCTTCGATCCTCGTAATGAACCAGTGCCGGCACCGAGAAACGGTAGAGATCGGCACGCTGGCGGTCGATCACAGTCCCGCCGGACAGACCCATCGGGATCCTGCACTCGGTCGCTCTGAGCAGAGGACCGCGAATGTCAATGTCGGCGCGCTTGAAGAAGCGATGCAAGTATCGGCGCGCCTCGCTGAATTCGACTTGACGCAGCACGGTGCCTCGTCGCGCGAAGCCGGCCAGCAGCCGGGCCGCAGCAGCAAGCCGGCGCTGGCGCACCAGTTGTTGGAGGTAGAAGCCGGTAAACTTGAAATAGCCACACAATAGCTCGTCGGCGCCTTGCCCGCTCAGAATCACCGTGATGCCGAGCTCCTTGGCCTGCTTCATGAGCAGGTAATGCGCGACCGAGGAGAAGCCGCCGATCGGTTCGTCATTCGAGTAGGTAACTTCGCTCACCAGTTGGAACCATTGCGACGGCTCGGTCTTGAGCCTTACCCAGTGAACAGGGCACTCCAGATGCCGGGCCATCAGATCGATAAACGGCTTCTCGTCGAAGCGGCCGTTGTCGCTCACCGCCGACATCACGTGGAGGTCCGAGTCGCGCCCGAGCACGCGGCGCATCACCGCCGCTATCGAGGACGAATCGACGCCGCCGGAGAGCAATACACCGACCGGGACGTCGCTACGCAGGCGGATACGGACCGCGTCTGCGAACGTCTCGCGGACCTCATCGATTCGCTGGGCGATATTGCCCTTGACCGCTTCGGTCGAAGGTGACCAATAGGAATGGCTTTGTGGTTCAAGGCCGGTGCGGCCGTTGAGTTCGAAGACCAGGTTGTGCCCGGCGGGCAGGGCCTCGATACCCGAGAAAAACGTCTCGCTCTGCGCATCGAGCAGGCTCTGCTCGACAAACCGCCCGGCCACGCTGGGATTTATCGGGAAGCGCTCGGCACTGCCGGCGAGGATCGCTTTTGTCTCGGACGCGAAAAAGAGCGAATTCCGGCCGCGATACAAATGGAGCGGCTTGATGCCGAACCGGTCGCGCGAGAGCATGAGTCTTCCCGCGCGCAGGTCGAACCAGGCGAAGGCCCACATCCCGTTGAATTTCTCAACCGCGCGCTCGCCCCAGGTCGCAAGCGCCAGGAGCAGCACCTCGGTATCGCATTGAGTGCGGAAACCGATTCCCTGCGCCTCGAGATCGCTTCGCAACTCCTTGTAGTTATAGATCTCGCCA
Source organism: uncultured delta proteobacterium (assembly GCA_963830715.1). GTDB lineage: Bacteria > Desulfobacterota > Binatia > Binatales > Binataceae > CAVVMA01. The sequence goes on along the minus strand of CAWHNS010000007.1, from coordinate 169,080 downwards.
TTGTAGATCAGTGCGTGATCACCGTCCGGGGTGAACATCGGCTGGCGGCCGGCTTCGCTGAGATCGAGGATAGCGAGGCGGTTGTGCGCGAGCCCTATTTGGAAGCCGGCGACCTGGCCGGACCAGCAGCCTTCGCCGTCGGGTCCCCGATGATGCTGAGAGCGCATCATGCGATCGAGCCGCAGAGGAAACGACTCATCAGGAGTGGCCGATACTATTCCTGCTAGTCCGCACATCGAATCAGCACCGTCGCCGGCTATTCAGTCGCTACCGCGCGGCTTCTGAAGGACAGTAGTGAATTGACCGACCAGAGGTCGAATAATCGCAGTCATGAAGTACAAAGGCGAGGCATACTTCGACAGAACCCGTCCCAGTGGCGGAACGAGCGCGCCAGGTATCAGACCGATTCGTCGCATCGCCGGAAACATCTTGCGAACGCGGCGCTGCGTAAGTCCCTTGTACTCCCCTGGGGCACGCGGGTCGGAATAACGCCAGTCGGCGAGCAGCACGTACCCCCCCGGCCTCACTACTCGTGCCATCTCCGATGCAATCCGCCGCCGGAGTTCCTCATCGACGATTTGCAAGAACATTGTGGACTCCATCACAAGATCGAAAGTCGAGTCAGCATAGTTCATGCGGGTTGCGTCGCCGATCGAGAAGTTGATTCCGGCGAACATCGTTCGGGCGCGCTTGACCAGATCCGGCTGCGCATCGAATCCGAAGATATTTTCCGCGGCGAAGCCGGCCTTGAAGAGCAGGAGGGTTGAGGTGCCGGACCCGCAACCAACATCGAGGACCCGGGCGCGAGCGCGATCGAGATCGACCGAACGCAGGGTCTATAGATCGAAGCCTCCCACGCCAGGTGGCCAAACAGCACTCCTCGATTCCGGACTATGTCGTCGCGGTCTGCGCCTCTTTTCGCATAGTGCCGCGCGTAAACGTCTTCCAGCCGCTGGGCGGCGCTCGATTCTTCGAGGACCAGCGCACGTTTCATCGCGGCCCCGCGGAACTAAACTCCGACGCCCGAGCGGGCTGTGCCCGGTTGCTCCCAATTCTCACGACACTCGCCAGTTGTGTGGTCGTGGCGTGCAGCGCTTCTTCGATCGTGATCGAGGTAATGCACTTCTTCGCATAGCGGACACATTCGGCGAGTCCGCAGCCAGAGCAGGGGACTTCGTGGTAGACGATGCGATGGCCTTCACCGTATGGAAACCAGGGTCCCGGCATGTTACGTCCGCCGTAAATGCCAACGCATCGAAGGCCGACCGTTGCGGCCAGGTGGATCGGGCCGCTGTCGTGTCCAACGAACAGCGTCGCCATTTCCATAAGGGCGGCGTTCTCGCGCGGCGTGAATTTGCCGCACAGGTTCACGCTCGGACCGGGCCAGGCACTCCGCACGGCTTCCGATCGCGGGTGATCGGGCCGCGCGCCAACCAGTGCGAGGCCGTAGTGACCTGCCACGCCGGCGAGTCGCTGCGTGAAGCGCAGCCAGTTCGGCTCGCCCCAGTCGTTCGCGTCCATTCCGGTGCCGGTCGCTATTACGAGGAAGTCTCGGCCGCCGATCGCCTCGCGGACGATGGTCTGGGCTGCGGCTCTCTCGGACGGCGTCAGCCGCAGATTCCAGCTCGCTGGGTTCCCGAGCTCCGGGTCGCCGAGTTCGGCGACGCATCGGGCAATACGCTCGGTCTCGTGCTCGAATAACTGCTTTCCCGAAATCCAGCGATATTCCTGGAACGATCGCGTGAAGCGGGCGCCGACGATTCGCCGGATGCCGCAGAGCCTGAAGAACATCGCCTCGCTCAACAGGCGCGGCAGCGTCCGCGGCGCTACCAGGTATATGGCGAACTCCGGCCGCCAGCTTCGAATCAGTTTCCGGAGCGCAAGCTGATCGCGAAGATTGTGTCGCGCGCGATGGAAATCCACTTCGAAATATCCCTGGACCAGGCCGGAGCCGTCGAGGATCGAACGCAGAGACGCGAACATCGCGCCGGGCGGCAGCGTACACAGCACGCGCTTGTCAGCTTGAGGAAATCGCCTGGCTATAAGGTGGAAGAATGGGAGCGTGACGAGGGCATCGCCAAGTCCCGCGGGCCGGAAGATTAAGATGCGCTTCGACTCGTCCAGAGATGGCATGGTTCTGTAAGGCGATAGCTAGTGTTCCGTCGCACTAAGACTAGCAAAGGAGTGGGACCCTGGAACTCCGCCTGATCCACGGCTGCCGGCGAGGGCGGGGCCACACATAGGCCTACGAAAACATCAGCCGGTTGCCGCAGCGGGATCTTCAGTGGCGGCCTATACTATTCCAGTTAACCGGCACATTCGAATCAGCACCGTCGCCGGCCGTTCGGTCGCTACGCTTGGCCTCTGAAGAAGGGCAGGTGAATCTGTCCGGCCAGCGGTCCAACAATCGTGACCAGACCGGTCGGCACGCGCTACTTTACCGCTTCGATCAACATCGTACTGCCGAACCGCGACGGTATGTAGGGCCGTACTGCTCTGAGCATGGGCGCGAGCTTCTGGATATTGCGTATCAGCCAGACCTTGCGGTAGCGATCCGACAACTGAATATCGAGCATGTCACCCGAATCGACTACCGTCTGTATATTCACAGACCGAAAGGGGGCGAACAGTTCCTGCGCTTCCAATCGGCTGTAAAGCTTCGTGCCGATACTCTCATTATGGTAGAAAGCAGTTTCCCTTAGCGAGCGCCCGGGACGCCCCTTCAACAATCCGAAGAGTATCCATTGATAATACCACATGAGCCCGCCAACATTATAGATCATGATCCGCGCCACGCCGCCTTTCTTGAGGACTCGGTAAAGCTCGCGAACCGCCGCGGGCGTGTCGGGCGTGAGATGGATAACGCCGTAGGAATAGACGATGTCGAAGAATTCGTCGCCGAAGTCGAGCGCCTCGACGTCGCCGACGCGGACGTCCGCCGTCAAGCCGTCCATCGCCAGCCGCTCGTTGATGAGCTTGACGCTGGCCTCGGTGAGGTCAACGCCCCACAGCAGCGCGCCGTTGCGGGCGAAGCGCACGAAGTCCGAACCCGAACCCAGGCCGACCTCGAGGACCTTTTGGCCGCGCGACTGCTCGAATTTCGCGAATCCTTCGACGAACGGTGATTTCTCGTAGCGATAAGCGTCGATGGCGCGGAAGAAACCCTCACGGGTTGGCGCGCCCCTGCCGGAGCGTGATTCGCACGGCTCCGCCTCCCAATACGCGCGCACGGCCTTCTTGATCTGCGCCTTGTCGCGGTTCAATACCGCGTATACGCCCTGATCTGTCATCGATGGTAACTCGCTATTATGAGATATTGAGGGGGACCGAACGATACCAAATCAAAACCATGTCGAGCAAGCGATCTGAATTAAAGCGCGAAGTCGGGACTCCAGTTCCGGATCGACTTCTCGAGCGCGAGCTGATCGCTGAGCTTGTGTCGCGCTCGATCTAATGGCTGGGATTCTGGAACTCCATCTGAGCCATGACTGCGGGCAAACGCGTGAGCCACACATAGATCACCAGCATTAGCCAGGCGCCGTCGACCACTGTGTATCGCGTTATGGGCGTCATAGGGTACAGCGCAAACTGGTAGAAGAAGGCGGTAAAGGGAAGGCAAGCGACATTTCCGGCGCGGACCTTTCGATCGGCGATGCTGGCGGCAAAACTCATAATGAGCAGAACGACGGCCGATCCCGGTAGCGTCCAATCCAGCGCCATGTAACAAAAAGGGCTGAAAATATTAGTCCGGGGAGCATCGGGATCGGGCGAGACCTGAACGGACTCCAGGCTGCGTTTGATCTTATACCCGAGCCAGCCCACAGGGCCGTCAAAACTCCAATAGCCAAATCCCGGAGTATCCCAAACATCCCAGTAGTCGGAGAACCACTGCGAGAACAGTGGGACACACCCGACATAGTGGTTTTTCGCGTCACTCAGACTGATTTGCGTTACCTCTTTCTGGGAAGAACCGGATACCAAGGAGAATCGCGGATCGAAGGCGTCCACCCGAACGAGCTGGACCGCGACGTAAAATCCGGTGAAGAGCACGACTGTCAGTGCCACCATGATCAGAGCCCGGCTAGAGCTGGTCCATGGCTGTCTGTCGCCCATGTAAGCCCTGAGCGCGCAGTAGGTGGCGATCGCTCCGATACCGACCGCGGCGACCGTGGTCCTTGCGCCGAGAGTCAGCGTGATCATTAGGGCCGGAATCAGCGCAAGCGCAGCTATAGTTCTTCGAATCTTTGACCGAGTTTGCGCGAATGCCAGCCCGGCGAGATAGCCGGCGAGAAAAGCAAAGGACATCAGCGCGACAAAGCCGGGTGGTTCGCCATACTCATTGAGTTTAATGTATCGCGATCCCGCGAAGAAGTACGCGATTCGACCGATATCTCTCAGTGAGAAAAGCGAGGCCGCCACTTCCCCGATCGTAGAAATAAGATACAGCACCCCCGCGATTGCCAAACCGCTCGCGAGGAACAGTAGCGGCATCAGCAGGGGAAACGAGGGCGCCGGCCGCACCGGATAAGGGGACTCCACCAGATCCGCGCCTCCCGGACGCGCTAGCAGCGCGCCCAGATGAGCGGTAACCGTCATGAAGAGTATCCAAAGCACCCCCGGCCAAATCTTGTACTCGGGGGCCAGGATCAAACACAGCACTACCAGCGCCGTCCAGACCAGGGAGAAGAACGCGCCCGGCGCAAGCCAGCCTCCAAGCTGTCGGTTCGCAAGCCAGGCCTGCGCGGCCATCAGCGCAACAACGCCCGCGGATAATGGCCAGGTTACGTCCACCTATCGGGCACCGTGGGCAGTCACGATATACGAGCCGCCGGAATGATAGAGTCTGAGGACGTCCAATCTGCCGAAACCCGCCCCGGAGAGCAGATTTCGCACCTGCTCTTCCCCGTAAGTGTACACTTCGCATCGGCCCATCAGCTTGTATCGGTAATAACGAAGGGGCGCGCGAAACCAATGATGCGCATTGAACGCGATCACCGCGAATTTCCGGACCAGCGGCCGCAGCGCCGACAGGAACGCGGCGGGATCGGCCACGTAGTCCATCACGCCCATCACGATTGCGTAGTCGAACGCGCGCAAGTCGTGACCGGAGGAATCACGGGGAGGAAACGGGCTGCAGATGAAATCGCATACGCCGTCGAATCCCAGGCGATGGCATTCCTGCTTCGCCAGCGAGACCATGCCATCCGCCATATCAATTCCCACGACCCTTTCTGCGCCACGCCGCGCGGCTTCAAAACAATAGATTCCGGACCCGCATCCGATATCGAGAACCGTGCATCCCCGGAGATCCGGACCCATCCGCTCGAAGGTCAGTTGGTAGCGTTGCTGAATGTCGCGCCGCAGCCAACCGTCGAGCAGCCGCCATAGCAGATTCCGCTTCCCGCCGTAGAGCGAGTCCCAAGTATCGGCGAAGGCCGAGAAAAACTGGCGCGTCCGGTCTTTGCTGCAGGGATTCCGGGGTCACGACGCGATTTCCGCCGGCTGTGCCTGCTGGAGGTAATCTATGATCGGGACGAACGAAAATGCGCGCAGAAGAGATCGCAACTTGTCGGCTGCGGTCTTCTGTCCGACGTAGGTTCTCAATCGCTTTCGCGGTCCGATTCCGGCGATCCTCCGCACCATGCTGCCGATCTCATAGGGATGGAGATAAACCACCGACGCGACCCCTCTGCGATTCGACGACCTGAACAGGGCCTTGGTTACCGAAAGCGGATAAAGCCGCAGATAACCGCCGCCTCCATACGGAATGTTACGGTTCAGGATTCTTACGGTGGACAATGGAACTTCGATCAGCCCGTTCGGCAGGCGAAAGGGAGTAGTCGGGAAATCGCCGATTCCATATACGTCGTGCAGACCGGTTGGATATACGCTGGAGTCGTACAGAAACGACTTTTCACGAAGCACATCGAACGCCCACAGATTCGATCTGGTAATCGAGAAATCGGGTGCGCGAAATCCGTATACAGGCTTGCCCGGAGGCGTCCTCGAGCCGGCGCTTCGCTTCGTCGAGAAACGCGGCGACTTCGTCTCGCTGGAAGTTATACAGGCGCTTGTGGAACAGGCTGTGACATCCGATCTCGTGCCCCGCATCGGCAATTCGCCTGACCAGGCGCGGCATGTCGCGAGCTATTCGGCCCAGAATGAAGAAGGTCGCCTTCTGCCCGAACTCTTCCAGCAGATCCAGAATCGATCCGGTATTGGCCTCGATTTCCTCCGCTTCCAGCCGCTCCGAAATGCATTGCGCCGGAACACGCATCGATTCATGGGACGACTCGATGAAACCCTCGATATCGAAGGTCAGCATGTTCGGCGTTGCCATTCGGTGCTAATCCGCGTGCCCCCCGGCCAGATCAAGTTTTACACCGACTATCAGACTGAGTATCCGTAGCGGCGCAGAAGTGGAAACGTGAGCAAAGTCACAAGTCGCCTGTCTCGCGCGGCCAGCTCGCGGCACCATTCGTCGTCCAGCCGAAGGTCCACCGATCCGGAATTGAACTTGACGGGATTCGCGCTGATCGCGTGGTTCAGCCGGAGCCTTATCCTGGTGCCATCTATGAACCCGAGGTCCTGTTCGCCAAGACCCAGGGAAGTCAGCGCGGCGGCCAACGCGTCGCGCGGCGCCCGGATCAGGTCCTCGTAACGAAGACGGGCGTACTTGATGTTGCGGCGCTTCATATGAGCCACTCGCGATGCCCAGAAATTGCGCCAACCCCAGAGGATCGCGCTTTCAGTGATTCCCCGCCCGACCAGATATTTGTGAAGACCTTGGCTTTTGAATTGTAACTTCCTGCGCTGATTTGAGAATGCGACGGCCCGGCTGTCTCTGACCAGATGCAGGAACTTTACTTCGAGGTTGGGAAGGCTCGAAAGCAGCAGCGCCTGCGAGGTTTCTCGGCTCGAATCCACGATCAACTTCTTTCCGGCGACCCGCCGGACCGCACTGTAAACCCTGCCGATGGCATCCAGATAGGCGCGGCGGTGCTCACCATGGAGGAAGTCCGCGGGCACGCGATCGAAGAGCATCAGAAACGGCGTGTACCTTTCCCGGCTGACGGAGTAGTGAGAACTGGTCAAGCGGGCCAGATCGATGCTTGTCGAGGGAGCCGAAGGCACACTTGACGACCTCGCGCCAAAACGGGCATTCCGAGAAGCGTTCGCCACATCCGCATGGTTCGTTTCCGGGAATAACCTCGAAGCAGAGGTTGCGGAGTTCGCCAATGTAGACGCAGTCGTCCAGATTGGCGAGCATCTGGCCGAGCAGCGTGCCCCCGCTGCGGAGGTCTCCGGCGATGTAGATTAGTTGCTCGATTCCATCAGGGGGCTTGCCCGGCAAGCAAGCTGCGTACGGTCGATCTGCGAACACCAGTCAGGGCGGCTGCGGGCCGGATCCCGAGAGTTCGGCTCACGATCTGATGGAGCCAGATGTTCATCAGCGCCAGTATCACTGATGCTGCACGCATCGATTCATGTGGCGACTCGATGAATCGGGCGAAAAGGCTGATAGTAGTCCTTGCCAACCCGCATTCCGGTTCCCGCGAAGATACCAACAGCACCTCGTCAGTAGTGCCGGGATAGGTGGTGCTCTCGAGTACGACCAATTAACCCCGATGCCGATGCTGTCTCACCGTCCTGGCGGTATTGATCCCGAAAATCAGATCGGGAGTCCGTTCTTCACCAAGCGGGGTCGGCACGCAGATGAGGGAGCGTCGCACTGGGCGAGTCCGGCGAATTCGGAAGATGCCTGCAGCTAGCCGCTTTTGGCCAGCTTCGTAACCCGACCCGCCGCGATGTAGTCGATGTAGCTTTTACCGCGGTTCAGGCGCTCGATCTTCTGCTGGTCGATGTCGAACCCGCAGGTGGCGATGCTCGCTTCGGCGAACGCACATGCCAGCGGCAAGCCCGCACATCCAAGGCCCAACACTCCAACGCGCGCGCGCCGGCTCTTGAACTTATCGATCGCCTCTTCGGTCGTACTCATCGCGATCGAAACCTACGCCCGATCCTTTCATTCGTTTTCGTCAAGGATCGGGTCGATTCTAGCTGGATGGTTCTTGCCCGCAGCCACACCGTTTTTTCCAGATAGTCACACTGAGTATCCATATCGCCGCATCAGCGGCAGGGTGAGTAGGGTCACTACCTGCCTGTCACGCTTCGCCATCGCCGACCGCCACTCGTCGTCCAGGCGCAGGGTTATCGTGCCGGAGTTGAACTTGACGGGGTTCGCGCTAATCGCGTGGTTGCTCCCAATCCTCACCGTGGTTCCGTCGATAAAGGACAGGTCTTGTTTATCCATACCGAGGTCGGCGAGCGCAGCGGCTACTGATTCGGCTGGCGCCCGAACCAGGTCCTCGTAGCGGAGACGAGTGTACTTGACCCCGTGGTCTTGCAGCCGCGCGATTCCGGAGGACCAGAGGTTTCGCCAGGCCCAGACCATGGCGCTCCGAATGGCCCCACGCCTCGGCAGATACCTTCGTGCGCTGCCGTGTGCGAACTGAAGCTTGCTGCGCGAGTAGGAGAACGCGACCGCCCGGCTGTCTCTCACGAGATGGAGAACTTTCAGTTCAACATCCGAAAAGCGGGTGAGTAGCAGGGCTTGCGAAGGCTCCCGGCTAGAATCCACGATCACACTTTTGCCCGATACCTGCCAGATAGCGCGGCGGATCCGGCTCATCGCGTGCTCGTAAGCGTGGGGCCGCCGGCTGCCGAGGAATTCGAGGGGTGCGCGATTGAAGAACAGCAGCAACGGTGAGTATCGTTCCTTGGCGACCGACGAATACGATTTCATCATGGCTGCGTAATCGATCCGCTCAAAGGCGCCGAACGCCTGCTCAATGACTTTCCGCCAGAACTCGCAGTCACGGAAGCGCTCGCCGCAACCGCAAGGGTCGTTTTGCTCGATGGACTCGACCCAGATGTTTCGGAGTTCTCCGACGTAAACGAAATCGTCCAGGCTGTTGAGCATCTGACCGACCAGCGTGCCGCCGCTTCGTCCGTCACCCGCGATATAAATCAGTTTGTTTCGTTCCATCGGGGAGCTTGCCGGGGGGGCAGGCCGGGCACAGTCTGCGGGCGAAGGCCCGTCAGGGCGGCTGCGGGCCGGATGCCGAGAGTTCTGCTCACGATCTGATGGAGCCAGATGTTCATCAGCGCCAGCGTCACTGATGCTGCGAAGGCGGCGCCAAGCAATCCGAAGTGCGGAACGAGAGCCAGGCACAGCACGATGTTGATCGCGGCGCACCATCCGAACACACGCGCGGTGACATTCTGCTGACCAGTCACGATTGCCAGTGCCACGACCGGCCCTGTTCCCGAGTTGACGACCTGACCGGCCGCGAGGATCGCCAACGGCCAGTAACCGGCGGAGAATCCGGGGCCGAAGACGCCGAGGACTCGATCGCCGACGGCCCAAAAGGCGATCGCGATGGCCAGAGAAGGCCAGAACGCCCACAACGTGACCGTGTGGACGACTCGCTCCAATCCCGGCTTGTCGCCGCTCGCGAACATCGCGGACATGGTGGGGACGCCTTTCGCGTTCGCGGCGCCCAGCACCAGGCTGCCCAAGGCGGCCGTCGCCGCAGCGGCCGAGTACAGGCCCACATCCCGCGCCGGTCGGAACAGCCCCAACACCAGAACATCCGCGCGGGAAAGAATAATTGTATAGGAGCCGACGAGCAGCAACTGGAAAGATACGCCGACCCAGAGTGCCGTCTCCGACTTTGGCTCGGCGCGCCTTGCCTCTCTCGGCAGCACGGTTTGAGAGCCAATAAGTTGCAGTCCGAGCGCCAGCGCGAGCGACGCGGATCGCGCAATGATAACCAGCGTGGCGCTGAGATACCCGTACTGGCGCATCAGTATGAGAGCAAGCGCGATTGAAACCAGCGGGTCCAATATCTGCGGCGAGTAGGAAATCCCCAAGCGGTGCAGCGACCTGGTCATCTCGCTTTCGAAGTAGGAAAGCGCCACGATCGGCGTGAGCCAGACTCCGATCATCAGAACGATCAGGTTCAGGTTGGCCGGTCGTGCGCCGATCAAGGCGCCGGTCGCCAGCAGTGCGCAAACGATCCCGGCCGTGGTGATGCATTGCCTGCTCCGCCGCACAAGGCCGCGCAGCAGCGGCCAGTCTCGACGCACCACGTATTCGGGCACGAACCGCAGCGTGCTGATAGGAAGTCCCAAGGCAGCGACTACTGCGAGAACCTGGGACAGCGCGATCGCATATGAGTAATTGCCGTAGCCGCTCTGGCCTATCCATCGAGCGAACAGCACCGACGAACCGTATCGGAGCGCGGCACTGCCGACCTGGATCGCGCCGACCAGCAGCGTGCCTCGGAGCAGGGCCGACGATATCACGCCGCTCGCCACGTCATGTGCGACCGGTATGTTCTCCGGAGTCGGCGCTTGCTGGTACATCGGTCCGTCCGGGAAGGCCTGCGTTCGCAGGTTCACCGGGCCGGCCCGGCCTCACGTTTTCTCGCGGAAGAGGCGAGATCGAGCTCGTAGATCGAGCGTATGTGTCTTAGCCAATCGAGGCTCAGCAGCGCGAAGCAACTGAGAAAGAGCACGACGATGCCGACCAGGCCGGCGACCAGAATCGGATTGGGCGAATAAGGCCGGTCCGAGGCCGCCGGACGCTGGAGGACCTTGAACGCGAAGTCCGCTTCTACCATAGCGAGCTTCTGCTCCTCCAGTTGCTGAGCAACCATCATGTAGAGCTGGGCCTGCAGAAGAGAATCGGGAGTCGATTTGGCTTCTTCCTGTAGCGACCTTATGGCCGCGCCGGTGTTGCGAATCTGTTCCTCGCGCAGCTTCTGTCGCAAATCGTCGATGTAATAATTGAGTATGCGTTCCGCGGTGGCGCGGTGCGGGTCCAGGTAGCTCAAGGTCGCGTTGCCGGTGGTTACGGAGAAGTCGCAGCTAAGTCTTTTTTGCAGTAGCCGGAAGATTTGCCATCGCGGATCCGAGCCGCTTCCCCAGAAGCCGGCGGTGAAAAGAAGCTCGTGCTGAAGGCTATGCCGATCGACCATCGCGAGGCTGAAGTCGAAGCTTTCCAGCGTGGTCAGGATCTCTTCGCCGCGGGAGCTTCCGAGCGTGGTGCCAAGCAGCGACGAAGTGAGTGAACTGGTGGCCGTACTGCCCAGTCCGTTCGGCATCAGTTGAGATACGGGGAGCAGAATCGCCTGGGCGCGATACCATTGCGTCATCACGAATTTCGCGAAGATCACCGAAATTATCACGGCCGCGATCGTCAGCGTTGCGATCTGCTTCCAGGAACGAAGCAGCACAATCACCGCCGGCAGGTCCTGGTACTCGATCCGCCCGGAGCGCTTGTCGACCCGCTCGATGCTAGGGGCGGCCGGCAGCGGCTTTTGGGAACTGGTCACTAGCGACTGGGCCTCCTTACAGGCTGCTCCCCAGTATACCCAGTATCGCGACAGACATGATGCTATTAGCGATTATCTGGGAAATGTCTTTGGCATATTGGAGCGAGCTCACATATATCAATTTTTCGGGAACGTAGATGGTGTCGCCCGCTTGCAAGCGGGTTCCTGCCAGCCCACCGGATATAACGGGCAAGATCGGGAATAGCCTGTTCTGGGCCTCGAGCCGGACGCCCTCGTCGGTCAGGATGGAGCCGTTGGCCTCGATAACATAGATGTGGTCCCGATCGGCGCCTTCGGTGGGCCCGCCGACTCGCTGCAGATAGTTCTCGACGGTCAGGCCGGCCTGGTACACAATCGCATTGGGATTGTAGACCTGCCCCAGCACCTGGACGGAAGAAGGCTCTGCCGGAATGATCAGCGTGTCGCCGTTTTGGAGCACGATATTATCGGGCGAGTGCTCGAGATCATCAAGCGACGAGAGGTCGAGGACCACTCTTCCGACCGCTTGCTGGGCCTGGGTCTGAGCGAGCATGTTCTTTATGGCGCTTGAGAGCGTCCGAAGAATTCTCTCCCTGGCCCGCCTGCCGCGGCATCAGCGAGAGCCTCGCAACCTCTTCCTGGAGTCGCGCTCTGGCTCGGTCGATTTCGTCCTGCTGCATTTGCTTTACGGATTGCCGGATGAAGACCGCCGCGCGCGGGTAGGCGCCCGGGCGGAAGCCGCCGGCTTCGCGAAGCACCGAAACGAGCCGCTCGCCCTCATGGAGCGGATATGGTCCGGGTCTCACTACCTCACCGCCCAGGGTCATCTGCCAGGGCTGATGCCAGTTCGAGGCCTGCTGGACGAAAAGTTCGTCGCCGTTCTTCAGCGCGACGTTTTCCGGGCCGTCGGCAAGCGCCGATTGGAGGTCGATGTCCATCCGCAGGTAATGGGTTGTCGCGCCGTTGATCACTTCGACCCGCACCAGTTTCGCGCGATCGCGCGCGGCGCTGTCATTCAGTCCCTGGGCTTCGTAGATCAGATCGCGGACTTTCAACCCCGGCGTCAGAGGATAACCGCCGGGCTTTCGGACCTCACCCCGGACGACGACACCAGGCACTTCGCCTATCTCCCGGAGGTTGTAGATAGTGATGGTGTCTTCGCTCTCGAGACGTAGATTGTCCGCGGAAGCTCGGGTCGAAAGCGCGGCGTCCAGATTGAACGGAATCAGATGCACCTTGCGTTCCGGCCCTTCAAACCTCCGCACCAACGCATAGTCGAAGAAGGTCTGATCCGCCACTCCCTGCGCCTCACTCACGAGATCGCGAACTGTCATGCCGGGATGCAACTGGTAGGTGCCGGGCCGGTTAACGTTGCCTTGTACAGTGACTACATTGCGCTGGCGCGGAAGGACGGTGAAGACCTTGACCAGATCGCCATCCTGGACCGGATACTGCGGGCCGACTCGATCCTTAAGGTTGATGTCAAGCGCCACCCTGCGCTCGTGTGCTTCCACGCGCTCCACCTGGAGGCGTTCGGAATAGCCGAACGCGGTAACGCCGCCCGCCATCCTGAGGACGTTGCCGAGGCTCTCGTTTCGCCTGAGTTCGTAGATCGCCGGATCTTTAACGTCGCCGGTGATTGCGACCACCGATCCGATCACCGGAACGAAGATCACATCGCGCGGCCTGAGTCTCACGTCGGCGGAAGTGTCACCCTGCAGCAGCAGGTCGTACAAGTCGAGCGTATCGATCACGCGGTTGTCCCTGCGGAGCTCGATATTCCGCAGACTGCCGATCTTGCTCACGCCGCCGGCTGCGACCAATGCGTTCGAGATATGAGAGAGCGCGCTGACGGTATAGAGACCCGGCTGGTTCACCTTTCCGATCACGAAAACCTGGATCGCGCGGACTTGCCCCATCGTGACGTCTACCTGGAGGCCGGTGATCTGTCCGCCGCGGCGCTCGATTAGCTGCTTGGCTTGCCCGAACGTCAGCCCGGCCACGTCGATGGGCCCAATCTCAGGCATCAGGATCGTGCCGTCGCGCTGGACATCGAGCGACAGAGTCTGATTTATCCTGCCCCACAAAAGAAGGTTCAGCTTGTCGTCGGGACCGAGCGTGTAGTCGTCACTGACGGGCGCGCTTTCGGCCGGTGCAAAAGTTGACACCCTGGATGAGAACAGCTCGTAGCCGAATTGTGCGATCTGGCTTGGACTCGGGGGCGCCAAAAGACTGTATGGCGTCTCGAGGTCGCGGAAGCGCGTTTCGATTGACGAAGGGCCTTGCGGTGCCACGGTTGCCGCGCTCTGGACTGCGGGAGCGCTCGGTCGAGATGCCGCGCTGCCCGTTGTCGTTGCGCGTTGGGGGCAGGAATTGACCTGAGCGAGTTGATCGGGCGTAAGCGCAAGCCCGGACGCCATCGTTTGGACGTCCACCGGCGACAGATGCTTCGCTGCGATTGCCGCACAGAGCTTGTTCAGCTCTTCGTCCGTCAACAGCGCGTTGGGTTTTTTCAGCGCCTCCAGTTCCGCGTCGCTGAGATTGAGATACTGGGCAGCCTGATTCTCCAACGAGTTCCCGAGCTGCTGGCCCGGGGCGATTTCAGGTGCGGCTTCCGCGGGCACGGGCTTGTTCGTTTGCGCTCGGGCAGTCGCGGCTATGCCGGCCGACAGGAGTGCGAGCGCCACCACCGTCCCGAGCATGCGCGATAGACGTCTTCGTGGTCGCGCCTCGGACTTCGTCGGGCCAGGACGACCGGTAACGGTCGGACCGGCGGAATCGTAAATCGACTGCCGGATCGAGGAATCCAGCCTGACGAAGCCGTTTCGTATCGGAGCGTTCATAGGACCCTCACAAGCTCTGATTTCGCCGACGCGACAGCACAGCGTGGCGTTCGTTTAGAGCAATCCTCATCTGAATTCTGAATGTCGTTTGGAGACGCGACGCCTTATTGCGCTTCGAGATAACTCTAGACGCTGCCAGATGTCTCAGAAGTGACCGGCAAGCGTCCGCCCTCCCGTAAGTTCCGGGCCAAAATAACCTGCCGCCCCTCGACTGACGACAGTCGAGACCGGCTGTTCACCTTGTCTCAGAAGCCCAGTGAAGTCTGGCTCGTCCCATGCGGAATGATCAGACGCTCGAGAAGGCCTGCGACTTCCGTCAGGGGCCGTCTCCCCTTCTCCTCAACCGTGGGAAAGGTAGCTTAACGTAGGGCTCCAAGTAAAGTGCGAAAATGTGGACAAGCCTTGACGGATCGGCCAGCGAATGAGGGTTCGCTTCCGCTGAGAACGGCAATTGCTCCGGACCTCAACCCCAGCTCGACGCCTGAGCCGGCGACGGGCGTCTGTTCGCTGAAGTTTCGCCCGCCCCTCGCCACACTACAAACGCCGTCAATCTTTTCCGGCAAGATTTGATTCGATGAATTACTATCACGTCTCTCGCGATGATACTTGAATTGTTTTCCCTTTGTAGTACTATCTGGTTCCCTTTGGTTCGGGGAGATGTTGACCTTTCGGTATTCTCGGTCGGTATTGTCGTGGTGAGAAAGTAGTATGGCCGGCGCTGCTCAGATCGATGAGTATACCGGTTCAGTACCGGCATCCCCGCACGAATTTGTGACGCTTGTCGATCGCTCCGTAGATCGAGCGCAGCGTTCGCTCCTGCAGCTCCAGCGGCCCGAAGGCTACTGGCTTGCTCCGTTGGAAGCGAATGCTCAAATGAATTCCGAGTTCATCATCTTCAACCGCTTCATGAGTGTGGTTGACGCGGCGCTCCAAACTAAACTCACGCGATTCCTACTTGATAGGCAACAGCCCGATGGAAGTTGGAATATCTTCAGCGGCGGCGAGGGTTACGCATCGCACACTGTAGAAGCGTTCTTCGCACTCAGGCTGGCGGGAGTGAGACGCGACGACCCCGCGATGGTGGCGGCTCGCCGCTGGATATTGTCGAAGGGCGGGATCGAGAGCGCGGGCACTCTGGCGCGATTTTACCTCGCGACGCTCGGCCAGGTGCCATGGAGCGCCACGGCGGCGGTCCCGGTCGAAATCACGATGCTCCCACGTTGGTTTCCCGGTAATCCATTCGACCTGTCATCGTGGGCGCGCGGCACCTTTTTCGCGCTGGCGGTCCTGCAGGCAGTCAAACCGGTGGTGCGCGTCGAGGAACGCCTGAGCATCTCCGATCTGTATAGTGCTCCCCCAGAGCTCGCCCGTTTCTCGCAGCCGCGAGGCAAGCCATATTCGCTGCGAAGCCTGCTGAATCTGCTCGACCGGGGTCTGCGTCTCTACGATCGCTATCATCTGCCCTTTCTTCGCGCGCGCGCGATGCAGTATGCGGAAGCGTGGCTGCTCGAACATCAGGAAGCGAACGGATCGTTCGGGGGTATCGAGCCCACCTACCTGCTCAGCACGATGGCGCTCAAGGCGCTCGGCTATCGCAACGATCATCCGGTCGTCGCGAGAGCTCTCGATGCGTCGCGTGAGTTGATCTGGGACTTCGGCGACAGCGCCTTGTGCATGCCGTGCGTCTCTCCCAACTGGGATACCGCGCTGGCGTGCAAGGCCCTGCTCGCGTCGGGTTTGTCCGGGGAGCATCCCGCCCTGGTCAGCGCAGGCAAGTGGTTCATCGATCATCAGGTCTTCAGGCGCGGCGATTGGGCGGTAAAACGTCCCGGGCTTGAGCCGGGAGGCTGGCCGTTCGAGTTCTACAACGAATTTTATCCGGACCTCGACGATACCGCGGTCATCCTGACCGTCCTGCCGCAGGTTGCCGCCGAGAACGAAACGGCAATGGAACGCGCCATTCGGACCGGCGCAGCCTGGGTGATCGGGATGCAATGGAAGAACGGCGGATTTGCCGCGTTCGACGCCGATAACGATTCCGAATGGCTGAATTCACTGCCGTTCGCCGATGTCGAAGCCGTGACCGACCCCGCCTGCGCGGACTTGACGGGGCGGGCGCTCGAAATGATGGGTGCAGTGGGCTATCGCCGCGAGCATCCGGCCGCCCGGCGCGCGATCGAATGGCTGAGACGCGATCAGCAGCGCGACGGTTCATGGGCCGGGCGATGGGGCGTCAACTACATTTACGGAACGTTCTCGGCGTTGGCCGGCCTGCGCGCGATCGGCATCGATCCCAAGGACCATCTGATGACGCGCGCGGTCGATTGGCTAAAGTCGAAGCAGAACCCGGACGGCGGATGGGGCGAGAACTGCCTAAGCGATCGCGACCCGGCATGGCGCGGCCGTGGCGACAGCACCGCATCGCAAACGGCGTGGGCACTGATCGGATTGCTCGCCGGCGAGGAGCAATTGAGCCCAGGCGTCATCCGGGGCGTGCGATGGCTGATCGAGCGGCAGAACCAGGCCGGCGGCTGGGACGAAACCGCCTTCACCGGCAACGGCTTTCCCAACCACTTCTATATGCGCTACTACCTCTACCCGCTCTATTTCCCGCTGATGGCGCTAGGCCGATTCCGTCAGATGATTTCGGATTCGCGCCCGGCGTCATCAACCCCAAACGGCAAGCCGCTCTCCTGACAAGATCGAGTTCGCGCCGCGCGTGGATTGGCGCGCATCGCCGCGCCCGACTTCAGTGCGGCACCGGCTGAGGAGCCGGAACCAAGCGCATAGTGAGTTCGTGGTGTTCGTACTGGACGAGAATGTCGGCCCAATACTTGTCGTGCATCGCCGCGGCTACCTTGTCGGTCATCTCGGGCGCCGACTGGGCGGTCACGTGGTCGAATTCCTGACCGCCGATCCGGATTTTCACGTATGGCGCATCGGTGTTGCCGTTGATGCGGGACGCGGCTTGCGACCCCAGTCTGATGTAGGGCTGGCCGTCGATTACGACCACCCAGACCCTCGACCAGTGACCTTCGCCTGCGCTGTTCGTGGTGTAAAACTGGAGCGTCGATTCATTCTGGAATAGCTGAGGGGTCCAGCCGGGGGGCACCTCCGCCGCCGCCACAACCACGGCCATTGCCAGCGTCGCGATTAGCTTCATAGGGTAGCGTCTCCCTCGGCGCAAGACATTCCGTGATTAATGCCATGCTGCGGCGGGAAACTACAAGCGGGCCCGAATCGTCACGAGTCACCGGGATAGCGGAAAAGACCGGCGCCTCCCCGGCACGATGTGAGAGTCGCGGAGAATCGAACGTCTGTCGCTAGGAAGCCGGAATTAATCGGATGACAATCACCGGTTAATCAATTCGTAACGTCCGATTGGTTACCATAGTCGCGAGCGTTTTGCTCCCTCCACTATTTTGCTGGCCGTAAATCCGGCTCAGAGAGGACACACATGCACGTGAGGAAATTTCCCTTCCTGGTGGCGTTGTTGGCCGCGACCCTTTTCGGCGCTCGCGACGCTCGAAGTCAGCTTCTCATCAATGGGGCCGGAGCCACATTTCCGTATCCCATCTATTCGCAATGGTTCGATGTCTACTCAAAAGACAATTCGAACGTCCATTTCAACTATCAGTCGATCGGTTCGGGCGGCGGTATCAAGCAACTGCTGAACAAGACCGTCGATTTCGGCGCGAGCGACGCTCCGATGAACGACAAACAACTCGGTCAGGCGCCTGCGAAGATCCTGCACTTTCCGACCGTCCTGGGCGCAGACGTGATCACTTATAACCTTCCAGGCGTTACGGGTTCGCTCAGGCTGACCGGTTCGGTCATCGCTGACATCTTTCTCGGGAAGATCACCAAGTGGAACGACGATGCGATCGCGAAGCTGAACCCGACGGTGAAGCTTCCGGATACCCCAATCGTCGTGTGCCATCGATCCGACGGCAGCGGAACGACCTACGTCTTCACCGACTATCTGAGCAAGGTGAGCCCGGATTGGAGCAAGCAGGTCGGCAAGGGCACGGCCGTGAAATGGCCGGCCGGACTCGGCGGCAAGGGCAACGAGGGCGTGACCGCTCTGGTGGCGCAGTCGCCCGGCGGGATCGGGTATATCGAGCTGGTCTATGCGGTACAAACCAAGGTGCCGTATGCCGATATCCAGAGCCACGATGGCGAGTGGGTCAAGCCGAGCGTCGAGAGCATCACCGCCGCCGCAGCAGGCGCCGCGGCGAGCATGCCGGCGGACTTCCGCGTTTCGATCACCAACGCGCCCGGCTCCAACGCATATCCGATCTCGTCGTTCACCTACCTGCTCGTCTACCAGCAACAGACTGACGCGGCCAAAGGCAAGGCCATCAAGGAGTTCCTCAAGTGGATGCTTGCTGCGGGGCAGCAGTACGCGCCGAAGCTGTCCTACGCGCCGCTGCCGCAACAGGTGGTCAAATCCGAGCTGGGACAAATCGACCAGGTGAAGGTGGCCGAGTAGGCGCGCCAGATCCCAGGGCCAGAATTTACCAGCGCGCAACCGCGGCTTCATCTTCCAGTAATTTTCCTGCCGTAGCGTCTGCCGACCGCGCCGCGGACCCGCGCCGACGCGAGCGTGCCCGGAGTCGAGCAGCGATGACGCGCCGACTCTCGGGGCCCGCGACGGTACAGGCAATTCATGAGCGGCGCGAACAGGCCAGCTCGAGAAGAGTTGGGGGAGGAATCGACAATGACCCGATCGAGAATCAAGGCGGCTTTGCCCATCGTGCTGGCCGCGACGGCCGCGCTGGCGGCGGGATGCGCCGGCGTGTCGCCGGGCACGATGGTGACTCCGGCGGCGACCGGAAGATCGGCGGCGAGCGGTCCGGTGCCTCGCGTACAAGATTGCGGCGTCGTGTCGATCTCGTCGCCGGCCAAATACGTGTGCGGCGGCAAGGTGTACACGACTTTTCAGCTCGCGAAGCTGCGTGAGCAGGAAGAGAAGAAATATGAGTCCGGTAAGTAGGCCGCGCAGCGCAGCCACGACCGCCCGACTATCGAACCAATCTAAAGGAGACTTCCCAGTGAAACTGCGAAGATTGATGCTCGCCGCCGCGGCGATCCTTGGCGCTCTGATGCTGGCGCCCGCGACGCGGCCGGCGTTCGCCCAGGATGCCCGATCGAAATTCATAACCCTGTGGGTCGATCCCGCAACCGGCCAGCTCTTCACGCGCCCGGGCAGGGGCCGAAGGGCTTTCATCATACCCTCGGCAGGCGTTGACACGGCCGAGATCGAGAGTCACGTCGCGCGGAAGGTCGAGCAGGACACCGCGCAGAGCCAGCAACAGATGCAGGCCCAGCTCACGCAGACGCAACAGCAGACTCAAGATGTCTCGCGGCAGATGGCCGAGATCAGGCCCGCCTGGCAGGATTATGTCGATAACTTTCGAAACAAGTTCACTGTAGGCACCCTGGTCTACGCCGATTGGCGCTTCTATTCGCACACCGGCTACGGCCCGCAGGAAATGACGCAGGTAAATGCACCCGGGCCCGGCAACAATGCCTTCAACTCTTTTGACATCAGCCGAGCGTATATCAACCTCTTTTTCAACCCGACCGATGACTGGACGGTGCGCGTGACGCCGAACATCTACCGCATCAACGGGTCGGAGAATCCGGACGGATTTGGAAATGGAAAGAACAGCGCAATCAACAGCAATCTGAGCGGGGAACTCGGATACCGCTTGAAGTACGCTTACCTGCAATACAAGAAGGCCTTCGACATGATCGAGCCGCTGAAGGGCGACACGATCACGTTCGGGCAAGCGCCGAATCCACTGGTCGATTGGCAGGAAAATCTCTACGGCTTTCGGTACGTCAACCTCACTCCCTGGAACTATTTGAGCTTGTCGTCCACTCAGCAGGGAGTCTCGATCCAGGGGCCGGTCAAATTCAACGGCCTGCAATATGTCGAATACGACTTTGGTGCGTACAACAACGCAAATTTCCACCAATTCGAGCAAACCAACACCAAGCAGGTGATGGGGCGCGTGTCGGTCTATCCGCTGGGAGCACTATGGCGGTTCGACGGCCTGGGTCTGACAGCCTTCTACGATTACGGGTATAACAACTCCACTCCGGACAACACGACCGGCAGCGCGAACAAGGGACACATCACCCGAGCGGCGATACTGGCGCACTACACCGCGGAGCAATGGGGCCTGGGCGGAGAGTATGACTGGGGCCACAACGCGGTTAATGCCGGGAACATGTTCTCGAGCAGCGGCCCGCCCGCCGCATTCAGCTACCTGTCGGGCACGTCGCCCTCGGCGGGCCCCAGCGCCGACTTCGGGACCCTGAGCAAGGCGCTGCTGAACAACGGCCGCGCCACGCAGAAGGGAGTTGATTTCTTCGGGCACGTCCATATCCCGACCACGCCATTTACCGCATTCGGGATGTTCCAGTGGTTCCAGCCCAACACCAAGGTGGACTTCAACCCGCTCGACTTTCAACGCTGGGTGGCGGGCGTAAGTTACCAGTACAACGAGTTCATGCGCTTCGCGCTAACGAGCCAGAACCTGTCGTACTATCACGATCAATTCAACTTTCCGCAGGCCTATGCGAACAAATTTACCAGCGAGAAGTACAACAATACTGCGGGCATCATTCCCGACGCAGTACCCCGCGACAACCACTCGTTCTGGTTGAGCGCCGAGTTCTCCTATTGAGTTGAAGTGCTTCCTCCACCCCGGCGGGCGGACGCAGGTGCTCCCCCCACCTCCCCGCCCGCCGGCCCTTTCCCGCGATGGCGGGCAACTCTCGATTGTTTCGTGTACCGCCATTACGCGCTGTTCCGATGAAGATCGGCCCCCGATCGAGCGAGGGGATGAAGCTCGTGATGCCGAGTCACTTGAGGTTCGCGTGGGCGGAAGCTATTCTAATGTTTGGCCGATGATCACACGCTTCGCCAGAGACGACGCCGCTTTCGCGCGGTTCGCTGCGTGCCTGTTGGCGCTCCTCACGCTGCTGCTGACGCTTCCGCTGGAGCGCTCGCATCAGTTCGCGAACCACCTTGGGGCTGAGCAAGTACGCCGATCCGTCGAGCGTCATACTTCTTATGAGCGAACCCAGGCTGACGCCTCGAACCGGGTCGTCCCTCGCGACCGGCTGCGCAACCCTTTCGAGCTGGTCGATGTTTCGCGATTGCGCGAGCCTCGCGCAAACCTCGAGTTCCTTCCTCTAGTTCCCGTAACGCTTCTGCTGGTGCGCCTCAAGCTCGGTACCGCGCGCGCGAGCGCACAAGACCCGCTCCTCTGACATTCCAGGCTAGCGCCCCGTTCATGCGGCGAGGCGGGATTCGTGCGTCGCACGGACCTCCGAGGGCCGTTCGTATCAGCGAATTCGGGCGTTGGCACTTTTTGGAGTATCGCAAATGCGCAAGTATCCCAAAAGCGGCTCTATCGTCGTCACACAGAGTCCCCTCATCGCGACGATCGCTACATCTCGGATGTCTTATGAGGAACAGGCGAATCAGGTGCACGCTGTGATAAAGGATCTCGAGACTGATGAGGATGTCCCCTCGTCACGGATCAGGCAGGGCATGCAGGTTCACCGAAACCCGCAGGTTCGAGAAAGGCCCCGCTGCAACTTATTGACGCGCTCAAGGTATCCGGGCAATGGCTGGTTTCTCCCTTCGTAATCCGCACACGGTAATCGTCGGCGCGCTGATAGTCACGATTCTGGGCATCACCGCGTTCACGAGGATGCCGGTAGATGTCTTCCCGAATATGAAGATGCCGGCGGTGGTGGTAGCGACGTTCTATCCCGGCATGCCGCCGACCGAAATGGAGCGCGACATCACGACCCGGTTCGAGCGTTTCTTCACGCTCGGCAGCGACATCGAACACATGGAATCGCGCTCGCTGCCCGGCGTCAGCATCATCAAGGTGTTCTTCCATCCCGACGCGAACGTCGATACCGCGGCGGCCTCGCTGGCAAACCTCGCGATGGCGGATTTGCGCCATCTGCCGCCCGGCACTTTACCTCCGCTCGTGCTGAAGTTCGATGCGTCGTCGCTGCCGGTGACCCTGCTGACGGTCGCCGGCGAGGGCTTCACGCAGTCGCAGCTCCGCGACCAGGCGCAGTACAACATCCGCAACCAGCTCGCGACGGTGGCGGGGGCCTCGGTGCCGCCGCCGTTCGGCGGCAAATATCGCCAGATCATGGTGTACGTCAATCGCGAGGCGCTGGAGGCCCGCGGGCTGACGCTGATGGATGTCGTCCACGCGCTCAACGACTCGAATCTGATCATTCCGGCCGGCGACGCCAAGATCGGCGCGACCGATTACTTCATCTACACCAACTCCATGATCGAGAATCCGGACGACATCAACGACGTTCCGGTGAAGACCGGCGCGGGCCAGGCGCCGGTGCTGGTTCGAGACATCGGGCATGCCGAGGACGCCGCACAGATCCAGCAGAACATCGTCCGCATCAACGGTCAGCGTTCGGTCTATATTCCGGTTCTCAAACAGGGCAACGCCAACACGATTTCGGTGGTGGACGGAGTCCGCGCGCTGCTGCCGCACGTCTTCGATCTGCCGCCTGGAATCAAGCTGGGCACGATCTTCGACCAGTCGGCGTACATCCGCTCTGCGGTCGACAGCCTCGAGCACGAGGCAATCTCCGGCGCCGTGCTGGCCTCGCTGATGATCCTGATCTTCCTCGGCAGCTTCAGATCGACGCTGGCGATCTTCCTGTCGATTCCGCTGTCGATCCTCGCCGGCGCCTTCGGGCTTTTCCTCGACGGCGCGACCATCAACATCATGACGCTGGGCGGCTTCGCGCTGGCGATCGGACGCCTGGTTGACGACTCAGTGGTGGTGCTCGAGAACATCAACCGCCATCTGGCCCACGGCAAAAGCCCGACCGAGGCGGCGCGCGACGGCGCGCAGGAAGTCGCCCTCGCGGTGCTCGCCTCGACCGTTACAACCATTATCGTTTTCTTTCCGGTGATGTTCCTGTTCGGAGTCGCCAAGTACCTGTTCAGCGCACTGGCGCTGGCGGTCGTGCTGTCGATGGTGGCGTCATACGTGGTCGCGATGACGGTGATTCCGATCTACTGCGCTCGCTTCCTGACCGCCGAGGAGGCGCAGGCCGAGGAGGAGGGAATCGCACGCGGCGGAGTGCTGGGTTCGTTCATTCGCGCGTACGAGCGGTTTGCCCGGCGCTATGAGCGCTGGCTCACGCGTGCGCTCGACCACAAGCGGATTGTGATCGCATCTGTGAGCGCGGTCTTTTTCGGGACGATAGCGCTCTACCCGCTGATCGGCACCGAGCTCTTCCCGCGTACCGATGCCGGCCAGTTCATCATCAACCTGCGTTCGCCGCTCGGTTCGCGAATCGAGTACACCGAGGAGCTCGCCGCGCGGCTGGAAAAACTGGTTCATCAGATCATACCGCCGCAAGATCTATCGACGGTGGTTTCGAACCTGGGCCTCGCCTCGGGCTTTTCATCGATTTACTCGCCCAACGCGGCGAGCGATTCAGGTTTCGTTATGGTGAGCCTGAAGCCCGATCATGAGAGGTCGACCTGGTATTACATGGACCAGCTTCGGCGGTCGATCCCGGCGAGCATCCCGGAACTTCAGACTTTTTTCCAATCCGGCAGTATCATCGATTCGGTCCTCAATTTTGGGTTGGCGGCCCCGATCGACGTGCAAATCGCGGGACCGCGTTACCAGCCGCTCTTCGATGCCGCGCAGCAGGTGAAGATGCGGCTGCGGGAGCTGCCGCAGGTCGCCGACGCTTTCATACCCGAAGAGTCGGGTTATCCCACGCTCGACATCAAGGTCGATCGCGTCAAAGCGGCGCGGCTCGGTCTCACGCAGAAAGACGTGGTGACCAACCTGATCACGGCGCTGACCTCCAACCAGATGATCGCGCCCTCGATCTGGATCGATCCGAAAAACGGCAACGACTACTTCCTGACCGCCCAGTATCCGGAGGAGGACATCAATTCGCTGGAGACGTTGCGCGACATTCCGGTCCGGAGCCAGGGCCTCGATCACGGTCACGCGGATGCGCTGCTGCTGCGCAATGTCGCCTCGATCGATCGTGAGAGTCATCCCGCGGAAGCCGACCATTACAACATTCAGCGCGTAGTCGATGTGCTGGTCTCGCCGCGAGGCGACGATATGGGCGGCGCCCAGAGCGCCGTGGTGAGGGCCCTGCACAGCGTCGAATTTCCGCCCGGGGCTTCGTTCACTATCCGCGGCTCGGTCTCGGCGATGGAGTCCTCCTTCTCGAGCTTCGGCTTCGGCCTCGCGATGGCGGTGGTGCTGCTATACCTGGTCATGGTCGCTCAGTTCCGCTCGTTCCTCGACCCTTTCATCATCATGTTCGCGGTTCCGATGGGACTCATCGGCGTCATCTGGATGCTGCTGGCGACCGGCACGACCCTGAACATCGAGTCCTTCATGGGCATCATCGTGATGGTCGGCATAGTGGTTTCCAACTCGATTCTACTGGTCGATTTCGCCAACCAACGACGCCGGGGCGGCGAGGAATTGCGTCGTGCGGTGGTTGAAGCGGCGCGCATCCGGATGCGTCCTATCCTGATGACTGCGCTGGCGACGGTGGTCGGCCTGATGCCGATCGCGCTAAAATTCGGCGCGGGCTCCGAGGCCTCGGCGCCGCTGGCGCGCGCAGCCATCGGAGGGCTCGCCGTCTCGACCGTCTTCACGCTGGTGCTGGTGCCGGCCGTATACGAGATGTTCTACGCGAGGCGTGTGGCGAATGATTAAGCGACTCGTCGCGGTTTCCGCGTGCGCCTTGTGGGTCGCAACGCAAGCCGGATGCCGCACCGCATCCGATCCGGTCTCGGCGCCGCAGCCGCCCACGGTAACGGTGGTGACCCCCCAGCGCGCCGACGCTATCGCGACCATCACGCTGCCCGGCGACCTGGTGGGATTTTACGAGGCGGCCCTTCACGCGAAGGTCACCGGTTATCTGAAGAGCATCAGCGTCGACAAAGGCGACTGGGTCAAGGCGGGTCAGGTGCTGGCTGAGATCGAAGTTCCGGAGCTCCGGCAAAAGTTACAACGGGCGCGTGCCAGCCTGGAAGTCCAGCGCGTGACATATCAGCGTCTCAAACATGTGTGGGACACAGACAGGAGGCTGGTCGCGCGAGAGGACGTGGACGTCGCCGAGGGCAAGCTCGATGAGGCAAAGGCCGAGGTCGACGAGTTGGAGACGATGGTTGGCTATACGCGGATCATCGCGCCGTTCGACGGCGTGGTCACCGGTCGCTTCGTCGATCCCGGTGCGCTGATCGAGGCGCGGGGCGGAAAATTCGAGCCGACGGAGAGCTCCTCGGGCGGTGGTACTTCCGCGCCGGTGGTAACCGTCGCTGAGATCAGCAAGCTGCGCGTCTACATTTACGTTCCGGAGCGCGAAGTGAGCCTGATCCGGCGCGGCATGCAGGCGACCATCACGCTCAAGGAGTTCCCCGGACGTGTGTTCACCGGCACGGTGACCAGGTTCGCAACCTCGCTGGATCTGTCGACCCGGACGATGCTTACAGAAGTCGACCTGAACAACCCCAAACATGAACTTTATCCCGGAATGTACGCCGACGTGAGTCTCGAACTGGCGAGGCATCGCAACGCCCTCGAATTGCCCCCGACCGCGGTGGGTGCAGCGCCCGATGGCGACTACGTCTACGTTGTCCGCAACGACGCGCTGATTAGAGCTCCGGTCCAGCTTGGCATCAGCACCGGCCGGTCTGTCGAGATAATTTCCGGCGTCAGTGCTAGCGATGAGGTTGTCAGCAATGTCAGCCCAGCCCTGGCCGCCGGCGAAAGCGTGCGTTCCGTGCGGCTGGGATCGAACAGCATCGATGACGGCCGCCACCCTCCCACGGTCGCGATCTCTCAGTAACAGGCAGGGACACTTCTTATGCTCAAGCTCCAGCGCCCCATAGTCGTGGCGGCCCTATCGGTCGCCCTGGCGATGCTTGTATGCGTCCGCGCTCGGGCAGACGATCTGCCTATTGCGGCCGGCGAGCAACTCACGCTCAAGAAGGCCGTCTATCTCGCGCTGCGCTACCATCCGATCCGGCTCGCTGCCGAGTCGGAAGCGAAGGCCGCGAGCGAACGCGTTGGCGAGGCTGAATCCAGAACGCTGCCACAGCTCTACGGAGTGGCGAACTACCTCCGTTCGACCGACAACGGCATCGGAGACACCAGCTTTATCGGGCTCGGTTACGTTCCCAGAATCCCGGGCCGGGACAGCGACGCTCCTGTCGGAGCTTCGCAGTCAACCTCGACCGACGACAATTATCTGGGCGGTGTGGCGGCCTCGCAGTACTTGTTCGATTTTGGCCGGGTCCGCGGGTTCATAGATCAGCGCAGGGCCGAGGCAGACGCCGAGAACGCGAGGTTGAGGCTTACCGATCTGGACCTCGTTTTTCAGGTCACACAGCGCTACTTCGCTCTGCTCGCAGCCAAGCAGTTGGTGCGCGTCTACGAGAAAGCCGTAGCCCAGAGGCAGGAGCATCTGCACGAGGCGCAGGTAAAGGCCGAAGCCGACCTGAAACCGCAGATCGATGTCTATACTTCGCAGGCGGAATTGGCGCGCGCCAACGTAGCGCTCCTGGACGCGGACAACGCCAGGGACGACGCCAAGGTCGCGCTCGACAACGCGATGGGACTCGGCGAGAGCGCTCCGGAGTACCATCAGGCCGACATTCTGACGTACGGGAAGATCGAAGGCAGCCTGGATAGCTATCTGCAGGCCGCCTTTCAGGCGCGTCCCGACCTGGCGCTGATGATCGATCAGGCGCGAGCGGCCGGCGCTCAGATAAGGGAATATCGGAGCGATTACTTTCCGACCGCCTACGCTACCGCGAACTACAGCACAATGGGGACCGGGCTGCCGGCCACCAACAACTTCGACGCCGGCATAGTCATCACCTGGCCGATCTTTAACGGCCTTGAGACAGCGCACCTGGTTGAGGAGGCAAAACTCCACCAGGAAGCGATCGGGCATACGATCAAGGACCTCCGCCAGCGCATCTTCCTGGAGGTCAAGAGCGGCTATCTCGATTGGCAGGCCTCATTGGAGCGAATCCATCGAGCGGAACAGACTCTCGCCGCATCAAGAGTGGAACTCGAACTGGCGGAGAAGCGCTACGAGGCGGGCCTCGGCGACATCATCGAACTGACAGACGCGCAGCAGCGCTATACGAGCGACGACGCGGCCTACGTGCAGGCACTCTATGCCTTCTCGGTTTCCAGGGCCGCGCTGTCACGGGCTGCCGGCCAGTTATTCGCCGGGTCATCCGAAGCGCCGCATCCGTAAGCCCGGTGCGTCAAGTGGCGGCGCGCTGACCCAGGGCCTCGGGCGAAGAGGCGCGCGCTCCGGCGCCGAGGGCAGCGGAGTGCGCGCCGGACTGACCTAGAACCGGCTGACCGCCGGGCCCGGCGGTCTCGACGGCTCGATTGCGCTGGCCGGACGCATCGGGGGCGCGCCCCGGCTCATCCGGGCCTCGCGCTCCAACGTGTCGAGCCGCGCGCTGAGCGATTCCATCTGCCGCCGCTGCTCGGCGAGTTGTGCGTCCTTTTCCTTGAGCATCTGATAGAGCCCCTGGATCGCGGCCATCGTGACGCCATCGGCGTCGATAGTCGTGATGTGCTTGTCATCCTCGCCGACTTTGAAGACGTCGTGAAAGTCCTGCGCCATCGGTCCCATGTGGCGGATCGAGGGCTGCTGGGTCTTGTAGTTCCAGGTCTCGATCGGAATAGCGGCCAGTTGCATGAGGACCTTGCGGCCATCGACCGGCGCGAAGTTGGCTTTGGCGTTGCGATCGCTGATCGATGACCACGAGCCGCCGCCCGAGGCGAGGCTTACGCCCGCAGTGGGATTCCCGGAGCCATCGACAGCGGTCACGAAACGCACGCCGCCCGTAGCGCGAGCTGCGAACTCGTTGTCGGCGACGGAAGGGAACACCGGCGCAGAATTGCCGCCGGTGGCGTCGGCCCACACGAATGCGCCAACGTTCTGCGCATTCGCGCTGTCGCCCGGCCGCGAAGCTGTAGTCTCCCAACGCTTGGTTACCTGCGCCGCCAACGACCGTGGCGTCATCACCGCTCGCGCTGTTTAATTCGCCGCCGCCGACCGTGGCGCCCGCGCCGCTCGCGGTGTTGGCGTTGCCGCCGGCGACCGAGGCCACGTCCCCGCTCGCGTTGTTGAAGACGCCGCCAGCGACCGTGGCTTCGAATTCGCTCGCGTTGCCGCGGCCGCCGCCAACCGTGCCGAAATCACCTATTACCGAGTTGGGGGTGGCGTTGCCCAGCCTTTCGCCACCGCCGCCCGCGATCGTAGCCCCCTGGATGAGGCTGCCCGCGCTATTGCCGGCATCACCGCCGATCGCATTGGGGCTCGTATCGTTATTCGAATTCGCCAACGCCGGTTCATAGCGCATCACGCGCGCGCCGTTGGCGTGAAGCTCCAGCGGTTGTTTGTCGGTGGTCCCCAGGAAATTGGTTCCCGCGCTCGTGCCCGAGTTGCCGTTGAGCGACCAAGCAGGCGGTGGTTGCGGACCCTGCGGACCTGATGGTCCCGTCGGTCCGGGTGGGCCCGGCGGACCTGATGGTCCTCTCGCGCCGGTTGCGCCCATCGCACCGGCGGGTCCCCTCGGGCCCTGCGCTCCCGGAGCGCCCTTCGGTCCGCTCGGGCCATGAGGTCCGGATGGCCCCTGCTCGTTCCACATCACCATGTTCTCGGATTTCGTGCACGGACCGCCCGGCGGATGCTCGCGCAGCGCGCCGGAGCTTTTGTTGGCGCATGCGTCGATCACTTGCGCGTTGGCCGTCGATGCTCCCAGCATCGCCGCGACTGCCAGCGCTCCGCTCACTATAGCCACCTGCCGCCAGCGGGCCTCGCCGATCAGAGAGAAAGGGTTTACTCTATGCATTGCTCCCTACCTTGGACATGCAAACAGGTGCTCGGTCGCCGGAAGCGGTACCCAAATTGAACGTCAAAGTCAACGGAAGGACGTTCCCTTGAAGGGAAGCCGAATGGTGCCGGCGGCACGGCATACCGTCCGCGAAGGACCACCCTCACTACTGAAAGTCTGGGTTTTGGTGCTCGAACGTCAGGGCGAGCGCCCGGCTTCAGGGCGGGATACTCTTGCTTGCCCCTGTGATAAGGTCTGAGTATGTCACTCTGGTCCCCGATAGCCGCGCTCTTCGTGCTCGCCGTTGTTCTGGTTGCAGTTGGTATATTCAGGAGAAACCGCCCGGCGCGGTGAGCGCAGCCGGCAGCGCCCGCGATTTATCCAAAATCGCGAAGCCCGGGCCGCCGCAAGAATGTCCGCCCTGCCGGAATGGTATCGATGGCCCGTTCACCTACCGAAAATTATGCAGGCCGAGACCTGGTTTCACGTTGGTCGTGACCTTCATCGTTCTCGCCTCCTTCTGCGTTCGCCGTCGTTATTGACGCGCCTGCGACGGTGCCGTATGCGCCGCCTGCGCGATTGGACCGAATTGGCTTTGCGGCGCGGCCGAGGCCGACGCCTTCTCAACTCTGTTGTCGATCATCCCGCCCGCCATCAATCCCAGGATCACTCCCAGGATCGTGGCGAGCAGCTCGGCCCGGAACTGCCCGCAGAATCCGGATCGGGACCGATTCGCCTCTCTGTTATTCTTTGTGTCGCCCAGCATATGAACTCCCCTTGATCATCCGGCGGCACGGCTCGAATACGTGCGCGCTTTGCCCTAACGAAGTTTCCCGCTGCCAGCCCCGAGATTGGTCCTCGTCTTCATGGCCTTTCCTCCTTGAATTGTTGCGTACCTGAAACAACTCATGAGCAACCGCGATGCCAAGCGAAAAGCCCGCAGGATCGAGGCCGCCGAGGGCCAACTGCTACGCGTACTTGGCAATGGGTGCAAACCGATCGATCAGAAAAGGAAAGAAAACTTAGCGATGCCGCTATGTTAGGTTTTTTGCCGGCTATTTTTCGCCTCCCGGGATCCGTCTTTCAGTTAGCACGCTCAGCAGGCGCTTCGGAAAGTCCGTGATTATCCCGTCGACGCCGAGGTCCAGCATCGCGCGCATCTCGCGCCTGTCGTTCACGGTCCAGACGTGTACCTCGACTCCCGCGCGATGCGCATAGGCGACGATTTCCGGCGTGACCAGCCGCCACGATTCATAGGTCGGCGGCACCTGGAACGCGTCACCCGGCGGCCGATATGCGGCGTCGCGGCGCGCGATCGACTGGAGGACAGGCCGCGACTTCGAGGCCCGAGAAGTTGGTCGGGATCTGCGGCGCCAGATCGCGAATCTCGTCGAGCGGCGGCTGATGCTCGCTCACGATCGCGATCCGCCGGCGCATCCCGGCTCGATCGACGACCTCGAGCAGGCGCCGCGTGAGGCTTGGCTCGGTCTGCTTCACCTCGATCACGAAGCGCCGATCCGGAAACGCACTCAGAACCTCATGAAGCGCCGGAACCCGAATGCCCCTGCCGCGAAACGGATAGCCGCGGTTCTCGATCGTGAAGTTGAATCCGGCGTCGAACGCCAGAAGCTCCCGATATGTGAGCTGCGCGATCGTCCCGCTCCGCCCGCACATCCGCTCCAGCTCTCCGTCGTGCGAGACGACCACCTCGCCGTCGCGCGTCATGTGGACGTCGAGCTCGACATAAGGAGCGCCGAGGCCGGCCGCGGCCCGAAACGACTCCATCGTGTTTTCCGGATATGCGGCGCTGTCGCCGCGATGGGCGATCACGCGCGGGCGCGGCGGCGCGAAGAAGTCGGTGTCGAGAGTCTCGCGCATCCGCCATCAAACCTCGCTGATTCGGCGGCCTGCGAAAATGACAGTGATCAATGATCATTGCCCGCTCGCGGCTTTGAATTCCTTCTCGATCTCGCCGGCGAGCTTGAAATCCTTTTCGGTGACGCCGCCCTCGCTGTGCGTGCTGCATGAGAAGCGCACGCGGGTGTAGTTGATGGCGATATCCGGATGATGATCGGCGGCCTCGGCCCTCCGCGCCACCCGGGCGACGAAATCGATGCCGTCCATGAACTCCTTGACCCGGAAAAGCTTGCCGATCGCGTTGTCTTTGTACTCCCATCCCGGAAGCGATTTGAGCTTTTCCGCAATCTGTTCGGGGCCGAGCTTCGCCATCGCCGGATTCCTCCGAATCGGTTTCTCGCGCGCCGCGCGCGCCGTATGGTATGTAGTCAAGCACGAAGGGGAAGGAAATTTAATGGCTAACAAGATTGTCACCGACGAAATACGCAAGATGATCGGAACCGAGAGCGCCCCGCACACGGTCGAGATCGAGCGCGGTGCGATCCGGCGCTTCGCCGAGGCAATCGGCGACCCCAATCCGATTTTCAACGACGAGTCGCAGGCCCGTCATACGCGATATGGGGGGATGATCGCGCCGCCGACTTTTTGCCGATCGCTGGGCGGCGGTATGTTCAATCTCCAGCTCAACCTGCCGGTTTTCCGCGGACTCGACGGCGGCTCCGACTGGGAATATTTCGAGCCGATCCGGCCCGGCGACCGAATCACGGTGGTCTCGCGGCTGGCCGATATCCGCGAGGCGACCGGCCGGCTCGGCCCGATGGTGTTTGTAATCACCGAGACACGATACACCAATCAGTTCGGCCAGCTCTGCGTAATTCAGCGCTCGACCGGAATTCGGTATTAGGAGACGACGATGGCGCGGCAGTTTCATTTTGAAGACCTCGAAGTCGGCCAGGAGATCCCCAGCCTGGAGAAAAATCCGACCACCCAGCAACTGGTCAGATACGCGGGAGCTTCCGGCGACTTCTACCAGATCCACTACGACAAGGATTTCGCGATCGGCAACGGATTGCCCGGCGTGATCCTGCACGGCGCGCTCAAGAACGGCTTCCTGGGCCAGCTCGTGACCGATTTCGCGGGCGAGCAGGGACGGGTCCGGAAGCTCTCCGTCCAATATCGCGGGATGGATCAGCCCGGCTCGAAGATCGTGGCGCGCGGCAAGATCGCGAAGAAGTACGTGCAGAACGGCGATCATTGCGTCAACTGCGAAATCTGGCTCGAGAACGCCAAGGGCGAGAAGACCACGCCCGGCACCGCGACCGTGATCCTGCCTTCCCGCGCCGATCGATAATGCCGGCGCGCGTGCAGTTCCAGCCTCGCAGCTTTGAGGCCGCCGATTTGAGGCGCGGACTGCCCGAGCAGCACTATCTGAGGGTATTGGTCCGGCTTCTGGCCGCCCACGCGCTGGCCGAAAAACTGACCGCGCAAGGCTACGATCGCGCGCTGCCCCAGGTCTGCGAGCCGATGCTGCGCCGCGCGATCGAGAAGAACCTGACCGAAGAACGCAAACACGCCGCGATCATCTACCGGTTGCTCGCCGAGTTGGGGATCAGCGAGAACGCCGCCGACCGCTCCATGATCTCCGCGCTCAAAGGGCCGGCGTTCGAGGCGCCGCGATATTTTGCCGAGCGCGCTTGCGGCGATCTCGATTTGCTGATGGCGAGCCTCAGCCTGGACATGACCGGCCTGCTGATGATCAGCGAGAACTATCTCAATTCCAGCTACGCGCCGCACGGCCGGGCCGCCGAGCTGATCGTCGAGGAGGAGGCCGACCACGACCAGTTCGCCGCCGATCGGTTGCGGGCGGCGGCCGAGCGCTTTGGCGAGGCCGAGGTCAACCAGGCGTTGCGGCAATGGGTCCCGCGCGCGGCCAACTTCTTCGGACCGCCCGGCAGCGGCTTCACTCACGACTGCCTCACCTACGGATTGAAGGCCCGCGACAACCAGGACCTTGCCGGACTGTACCTCGAGATGCTCGGGCGGCGGGTCGCGCGGGCTGGACTCGAGATGCCGCGGCTGACCGCGGCTTACCCGCGGGCGCTGGCGCGGTGAGCCCGGCTCGCCGAATCTAAATGTCCGCGCCGATCGAGCTGGCTCAATCGATCGCCGACCGCCTGATCGGGCTCGAGGGCGTCGCGGCGGTGGTGCTCGGCGGTTCGTGGGCGCGCGGCACGGCTCGCGAAGATTCCGACCTCGACCTCGGCATCTATTACTATCCCGAGCGTCCGTTCCCGGTCGGCGAACTCGGACAGATCGCGCGCGAACTCGACGACCGCCATCGCGCGGATCTGGTCACGCCGGTGGGTGAATGGGGTCCGTGGATCAACGGCGGCGGATGGCTCCTGATCGGCGGCCATCATGTAGACTTTCTCTACCGCGATCTCGACAAGGTCAGCGAGCTGGTCGCGCGATGCGCCGCCGGGCGGATCAGCTGCGACTACCAGATTGGCCATCCAGCCGGCTTCCACAACCACATCTATATGGGCGAGGTCCACCACTGCCGCGTGTTCCACGACCCGCTGGGAGTGCTGCGCGCGCTCAAGGCGCTCACCGCGGAATATCCGCCCAGCCTGCGCGATGCGCTGATCCGGAGATATCTGTACGAGGCGTCGTTCTCGCTCGCGATTGCCGACAAGCCCGCCGCGCGCGCTGACGTTTACTACGTCTCGGGATGCGTGTTCAGGACCGTCGGGTGCCTGGTCCAGGCGCTCTACGCGCTCAACCGCCGCTACTTCGTCAACGAGAAGGGCTCGATACGAGAAGCCGACTCGATGGCTGAGAAGCCGCCTGACTTCGGCGCGCGGTCCTCCGCGATCCTGGCGGAAATCGGCGGCGATCCGGCCGGGCTGCGCGGCTGCCTCGAGCGGTGTCGCGAGCTGGTGCGGGCCGTAACCGACTTGTGCCGCCAGTCGGCTCCATCCGAGAGTATTCGCGACTCTCTGGACAACTTGCACCGGACCGAGTCCTGAATCGGCCGGCCCGGTTCTGAACCAAACGTTTGACATTTGCAGGCTTTATCGGCTACGGAAAGGCGCGAAAGCCTTTCGATGGTCCGGGGGTGCCGTCCTGCAAAGATCCACGCTGATCGTACGCACAGTCCGCTCGCGGCGGCTGCTGGGGTCCGGGTTGATGGCGGGCGGAGTGGTGCTGCTCTGCGCCGCTCTTCTGGCAAAACCGACGGCGCGATTGCGTACGGGAGTCGGCGGATCCGCATCAATTGAGTCGGTTGCGCGAGAGCGGGTCGCGGCTGGCTCGCGCGTCCGGCAAACTTACGGAAGGCTCGCTCTGAGCTTCGAGCCCAACCTCGGTCAAAGCGGGCGCGCGGTCAGGTTTCTCGCTCGAACCGGCGGCTTTTCTCTGCTGCTCGCGCAGCGCGAGGCGGTCTTTTCCTTTGGCGATAGCGGACCGGAGCTCGAGCTTCCGTCCAACCTCGAAGCGCTTGCCGGCGCGCAGCGCCAGTCGCTGGAGGCCGCGCGGGCACATCGACAGACGGTACGGATGAGGCTTAGGGGCGCCAGCGTCCGGGCGCGGATCGAGGGAGTGGACAAACTCCCGGGGGTGAGCAGTTACTTCATCGGGAGCGATCCGAGCCGGTGGCGCGCCGGCATCCCGACCTACGCGAAAGTGCGATACCGATCCATCTACCCCGGCGTCGACCTGATCTATTACGGCAACGGGCGTGAATTGGAGTGCGATCTGGTGGTGGCGCCGGGCGCCAACCCCGATGCGATCCGGCTGGCATTCGACGGCGCCAGTCACCTCGAACTTAACTCCGACGGCGACGCGGTAATTCGCGCCGGGCGGGGACGGATGGTGCTCCGCAGGCCGGTCGCCTATCAACAGATCGGCGGGCTGAGAAGGCCGGTGGCCGCCCGCTACAAGCTGGTGGGAACCTCCGGCGTCAGAGTCGAGGTAGCCTCTTACGATCGCCGCAACACCCTGACGATCGATCCGGTCGTGAACTATGCGACCTTCCTGGGAGGTAGCGTGGTTGACGAGGCCCTGGCGGTTGCAACGGACTCCGCCGGCGCCGCGTACGTAACCGGATATAGCTGCTCGCCCGACTTCCCGATCGTGCCGAACCCGGGTGCGGTGCAGACCAGCCCGGGCGGCGGCTGCGACGCGTTCGTCAGCAAGCTGAGCGCTGACGGATCGACGCTGCTCTATTCGACCTACCTGGGGGGAAATACTTTCGACCAAGGCAGCGGTATCGCGGTTGATGCCTCGGGCGCGGCTTACGTCGCGGGGCAGACAGGGGGGAATTTCCCAGTCACCGGGAGCGTGGCGCAATCGACCTACGGCGGCGGCTCGACCGACGGCTTCGTCAGCAAGATCAGCGCCGACGGCACGAGCCTGCTGTACTCCACCTACCTCGGCGGCGAGTCGGTCGACATCGCCTCCGGTGTCGCGATCGAAGCTGGATGTCAGTCCGACTGCGACGCATTCATCACCGGGACGACCATCTCATCTCATTTTCCGACCACGCCGGGTGTCTTTCAGCCCTCAAACGGCGGCAGCGCCGATCCGTTCGACGCCTTCGTGGTCCGGCTGAATTCCTCCGCCAGCACGTTTACGTACGCCAGCTATTTGGGCGGGCACGAGGGCGATCAGGGTAACGCGATAGCGGCGGATTCGGCCGGCAACGCATATGTCGCCGGCGTGGCGGACGCGGTCCTGGGATCGAACTTCCCGACCACGTCCGGCGCCGCTCAGACCACTTTCGGCGGAACCGCCGACGCATTCATTACCAAGATCAATCCGACCGGGACCGCGCCGCTAGTCTATTCCACATATCTGGGCGGTGGTGGATACGACGCCGCAGCCGGAATCGCGGTCGACGGAAGCGGCAATGCCTACGTCACCGGCGTCACCTATTCGACCGATTTTCCGGTCACCGGCTCGGCGCTACAAACCAGCTTCAGCGTTTTCGACGACGGCTTCGTTGCCAAGCTCAGCAGCGATGGCTCGTCCTTCCTGTACGCGACCTATCTGGGCGGTCTGGGAGCGAACTCAGAAACCGCGATCGCCGTTGACACTGACGAAGACGCCTACGTCGGTGGACTTACGACCAGCAGCGGGTTTCCGACTGTTTTTCCTCTGCAGGCACAACCTGCGCCTGCCGGAGAACTCCTTGTGAGCACGGACGCGGGTGCGAGCTATTCGATGGCGGGCTTGGCGAGCAGCGCCGGCAGTCTCGACGCGATCGCGGTCGATCCTGCGGCCACGCCACACTCAATTTACGCGGGCACGGGCGTGGGTTTGTTCCGGAGCACCGACGACGGCACGAGCTTCGCGCCAACCCCGGTGACCGCGGCCGTCGGCTTCAACTCGCTCGCGATTGATTCCAGTTTCAGTCC
The DNA here is from genome assembly GCA_963830715.1 of uncultured delta proteobacterium. Lineage (GTDB taxonomy): Bacteria > Desulfobacterota > Binatia > Binatales > Binataceae > CAVVMA01. The sequence goes on along the minus strand of CAWHNS010000007.1, from coordinate 132,653 downwards.
ATCTGTCTTGTATGTCGGAACCCCGTCTGAGCTGTTGAAGAGCACCGACGGCGCCAACAGCTTCGTTACCATCTCTCCCGGCCTCGGCGGCCCGTTGTTCGTCGATCCAACTACGGTTCCGGGGACGCTCTATGTAGGCGGTATCGGCCTGTTCAAGAGCACTGACGCGGGAGGAAGCTTCGCCGGCACCGGACTTCCGGCGCAAACCGAGATTTACGCAATGGCGGAAGACCCGGGCTTCGCGGACCCGGCGCTGTATCTGGGCACCAACCGGGGAATCCTGGTCAGCACCGACGGCGCCGTCAGCTTCGCGCCCACCTCGATGAATTTCCAGCCGGTGATGGCCCTTGCGGTGGATACGACGGTAAACCCCCGGATCCTCTATGCGGGCGACCTGGGCAATGGAGTTCTGAGGAGCACTGACGGCTTTGCCAGTTTCAGCTTCCCGATTGGAGCCGCCAGCAATGAAGAGGTCTTCTCCGTCGCACTCGATTCCTCGACAGCACCGTTGACGGTCTACATCTCAACCGGCGGCGCGGTGCTGGAGAGCACTGACGGCGGCAATTCGTTCGGGTTCACCGCTCTGGCGGGCGGCATGCCGGTCATTGTCTCGCTCGCGGTCGCCCCGCCGGAGATGGGAGTCGCGGCAAAAGTCTTCGCCGCTCCGTTCCTGCAGATCGACGCAACGGTCTCTGAGCTGGATCCCTCCGGGTCCACGCTGCTGTTTTCCTCCATTCTCGGAGGCACCAACGAGGATTTCGGAACCGGAATCGCAGTTGACCCCTCCGGCACAATCCATCTGGCCGGAGGGACTTTCTCGGCGGACTTCCCGGCGACTCTAGGGGCCGCGCAAACCTCCCTCGCGGGGGCGCTGAACGCGTTCGTAGCTTCGATCACCACGAACTTCGCCACACCGACGCCGACTCCAACTCCGACGCCGATGCCGAGTCCCACCCCGACGCCGACGCCGACCCCAACCCCGACGCCGACGCCAACCCCAACCCCGACACCGACTCCGACGCCCACCCCGACGCCGACGCCAGGCATTCCAGTGGTAACCGGATCGTCAACCTCGGACACGACCTCGTCGGGCGCGAGCAGCATCACGCTGAATTTGCCCCAGGGCGTCACGCTCAACCAGTTCCTGTTCGCGACGATCGCGATCGAAGGTGCGAACGCGGCCTCGGCGACGATCACGGTTCCGGCCGGATGGACGGAAATCCGGCATGACACCTGCGGCACCGACCTGCAAATGTCGATCGCGTCCAGAATCGCCCAGGTCAGCGATACGCCCTCGACTGCGTTCACCTGGAATTTCAACGGCAGCTTCCAGGGTTCGGGAGGCATAACCGCGATCTTCGGCGCCAACGACGCCGCGCCGATCGAGGCCGACTCCTTCCAATGCACCACCGCCAGCAGCAGCGTGACCGCGCCCTCCGTCACCACGACCAACAACAACGCACTGGACCTGCTGGCATTCGGAATCAACGGGGACAATTCGCTTTCGACGCCGTCTGGATATACGACCGTATACCAACACGACATTGCGACATCCGGGCCTGACATAGGCAACGATTCGATGGGCATAGCGGGCGCGGGGACGGAGACCGGCGATCAGACCGCTACCGTCGGCGCCGCCGGGGACAATATCGGATATCAGCTCGCGATCGATCCGATGCCGCTGATGGTCACCGGGAACTTCGTCTACACCAACGATGGCAACAATCCCAACACCGTATCGGGATTTTCGGTCGGCTCGGACGGCACGCTCACGCCGCTTGCCGGGTCGCCGTTTCTGACGGGGGGCGCCTATGCGGCCGTCGATCTGTTCGCCCTCAATCGCGTAGTGATCAACGGAACTCTGCTGTTTGCCAGCAACGCTACCAGCGAAGACATCAGCGTCTTCACAATCGACCCCGGCACCGGCAATCTCACACCGGTGGCGGTGCTCGCCTTTTGCGACCGCGGCTACCAGCGAAATCTCGCTGGCGGTGACTCCCAACGGCCAATTCCTGTTCGCCAGCGACGTTGGATCGTCTGAGATTCTTCGCCTTCAGCGTCGGCTCGGGGGGAGCACTGACGGCGGTGCCCGGCTCGCCCTTCCCGAGTGGAGCGTTAATCGCCGACGGCACGGAGGTCTCAGCGAGCGACCAGTTTTTAGCGGTAGCGTTCCCTGCTTCCGACACGATCGCCATTTTCAGCATCGCCGCCAACGGCGCGCTCACGCCCGTGGCCGGGTCACCGTTTTCGGCCCCGCTTCCCGCGGGGTGCTCCGTCGGCGCTTGCGGGGTGGCCGGAATTGACATCAACACGGCGAGCAACCTTCTTTTTGGGGGCCTCTTTAACGAGGTCACTGGCGGGACCTTCGTCAACGTCTTCAGCATGGCGTCCAACGGGGTGTTGGCGCCGACTGCGAGCTCGCCCTTCAACTTCCCCGGCGTTGGAAGCAACTCGAACGTCGTGCGGCTCAGCCCAAACCAGCAGTTGCTCTTCGTCAGCAACCAAGCCAGCAACACGGTTACGGATTTCACGCTAGCCGGCAACGGCAATTTGACGCTCGTATCGGGAGCGCCCTTTGCAGTCTCTGGTAGCGTCCCCTGTGGAATGGACACAGACCCTACTGGTTCGTTTCTGTATGTAGCTGCGACAGCTCCTAACGCTGTCAGCGTATTTGCGATCGCAAGTAATGGAACCTTAACGTCGGTCGTCGGCTCGCCGTTTGGGACGGGCCAAGGCGGAACGCTCTACTCTCTGGCGGCGTTTCCCGCGAGAAGCGCGATTTTGCCTACGCCAACGCCAACCCTGACCTCGACGGCGACCCCGACACCCGCACTCACGCCGACGCCGACTCCGAGTCCGACTCCGACGCCGACGCCGACGCCAACCCGAGTCCGACCGCCACACCAACTCCGACCCCGACGCCGACTCCGACGCCGATCCCGACGCCAACCCCAACCCCGACACCGACTCCGACGCCCACCCCGATGCCGACGCCAGGCATTCCAGTGGTAACCGGATCGTCAACCTCGGACACGACCTCGTCGGGCGCGAGCAGCATCACGCTGAATTTGCCCCAAGGCGTCACGCTCAACCAGTTCCTGTTCGCGACGATCGCGATCGAAGGTGCGAACGCGGCCTCGGCGACGATCACGGTTCCGGCCGGATGGACGGAAATCCGGCATGACACCTGCGGCACCGACCTGCAAATGTCGATCGCGTCCAGAATCGCCCAGGTCAGCGATACGCCCTCGACCGCGTTCACCTGGAATTTCAACGGCAGCTTCCAGGGTTCGGGAGGCATAACCGCGATCTTCGGCGCCAACGACGCCGCGCCGATCGAGGCCGACTCCTTCCAATGCACCACCGCCAGCAGCAGCGTGACCGCGCCCTCCGTCACCACGACCAACAACAACGCACTGGACCTGCTGGCATTCGGAATCAACGGGGACAATTCGCTTTCGACGCCGTCTGGATATACGACCGTATACCAACACGACATTGCGACATCCGGGCCTGACATAGGCAACGATTCGATGGGCATAGCGGGCGCGGGGACGGAGACCGGCGATCAGACCGCTACCGCCGGCGCCGCCGGGGACAATATCGGATATCAGCTCGCGATCGATCCGACGCCGCTGACGGTCACCGGGAATTTCGTCTACACCAACGACGACGCAGCTACCAACACCGTATCGGGATTTTCGGTCGGCTCGGACGGCACGCTCACGCTGCTTGCCGGGTCGCCGTTTCTTACCGGAGGCTCCGGCGGCGGCACGACCTATTATGCCACCAATCGCATAGTGATCAGCGGAACTCTGCTGTTCGCCAGCAACGATGTCAGCGAAGACATCAGTGTCTTCACGATCGACCCCGGTACCGGCAATCTCGCGCCGGTGGCGGGCTCGCCTTTTGCAATCGCGGCTACCGGTGACATCTCGCTGGCGGTGACTCCCAACGGCCAATTCCTGTTCGCCAGCGACTCTGGAACGTCTGAGATCTTCGCCTTCAGCGTACGGCTCGGGGGGAGCATTGACGGCGGTGTCCGGTTCGCCTTTCCCGAGTGGCGGGCTAACCCCCGATGGTACGGAGGTCACGGCGAGCAATCAGTTTTTGGCGGTAGCGCTCACTGATCCAAGTTCCAACGCCACCGCCATTTTCAGCATCGGCACCAACGGCGCGCTCACGCCCGTGGCCGGATCGCCGTTTTCGGCGCCGATCCCTGCGGGGTGCTCCGGCTGCGACCCGGCCGGAATTGACATCGACGGGACGAGCAGTCTTCTGTTTGAAGGCATCGCTAACTCCGGCGCGACCATAGTGGATGTCTTCAACCTGGCGTCCAACGGCGGGTTGGCGCCGACCGCCGGCTCACCCTTCAACTTCCCCGGCGTTGGAAGCAACTCGAATGTCGTGCGGCTCAGTCCAAACCAGCAGCTCCTCTTCGTCAGCAACCAATATAGCGGCACGGTTACCGATTTCACGGTCGGTGACGACGGAAGCCTGACCCTGGTTCCGGGAGCCCCCTTCGAGTCGGGCAATTCGGGTCCTACGGGAATGGACACGGATCCCGCGGGCCAATTCCTGTATGTGGCAAGCGCCGATAATGACGTGAGCGTGCTCGCGGTCGCACCCGACGGCGCCTTGACGCCGATCCCGGGTTCGCCTTTTACGACCGGCCAGACCGGGGCGCTCCTCTCTCTGGCGGCGTTCCCCGCGAGAATCGCGATTTTGCCTACGCCTACGCCGACCCCGACTCCGACCCCGACGCCAACTCCGACGCCCACGCCGACTCCAACACCCACGGTGACGCCAACTCCGACGCCAACGCCCACTGAGACCCCGACGCCAACTCCAACGCCCACTCCGACTCCGACACCAACCTCGACACCCACGCCGACTCCGACGCCCACGGCAACGCCGACCCCGACGCCAACGCCCACTGAGACCCCGACGCCCACGGCAACGCCAACTCCGACGCCAACGCCCACTGAGACCCCGACGCCAACTCCAACGCCGACTCCGACTCCGACACCAACGCCAACACCCACGCCGACGCCGACGCCCACGGCAACCCCGACCCCGACGCCGACGCCCACTCCGACTCCGACGCCCACCGACACCCACGCCGACTCCGACGCCCACGGCAACGCCGACCCCGACGCCGACGCCCACCGAGACCCCGACGCCCACTGAGACCCCGACGCCCACTGAGACCCCGACGCCAACCCCGACTTCGACACCAACCTCGACACCCACGGCGATGCCAAGCCCGACGCCGACGCCCACTGAGAGCCCGACGCCGACTCCGACACCCACGGCGACTCCGACACCCACGGCGACACCAACCCCGACGCTAACGCCCGCTCAGAGCCCGACGCCGACGGTCACCCCTGCCGCAACACCTACTCAGACACCGACCCCAGCACCTGCGCCGACTCAGACTCCGACCCCGACGCCGACTCCAACCGCAACTCCGACGCCAACACCAACCTCGACGCCCACGGCGACGCCAAGCCCGACGCCAACGCCCACTGAGAGCGCGACGCCGACCCCCAGTCCCGCTCCAACGCTAACTCAGACAGCCACTCCAACACCGGCGACCTCGACGCCAACACCAACCGAAACTCCTGCTCCAACAGCAACTCCGACCACCTCGCCGAGCCCGACGCCCACGTCATCCGCAACCCCAACGCCGACACCCACTGCGACGCCGACGCTGACTTCGACCGCGACACCGACGGCAACTCCGACGGCCACTCCCACACCCACCCCGACCTCAACGCCGACAGCGACGCCGACCGCCACTCAAACACCGACGTCTACGCCCACCGCAATTCCGACTCCGACGCCTACGTCCATGCCGACGTCCACCCTGACGCCGACTCCAACGCAGACGCCGACTCCAACGCAGATACCGACTCCGACACCGGTGCCGACCGAGACCCCTACGCCTACCCCGGTTGTTCCGACCCCGACACCATCACCAACGCCGACTCCCGTGACCGATTCAGTTTCGTCCAGCAGTCCAGTCAACGTCACCGGCTCCGCCGGCCAGACCGTCGCGGCCGGCGGCTTTACGATCACGAACTCATCGAGCGACGCTCAGACCCTGAGTTCGGTGACATTCACTTTCAGTGATCCGGCTCTGTTCTCGTCGGCGACGCTCACGATCAGCTCCGGCGGTACAACCGAGACCAGCACCGTGACACCGCCAACCGCTACGACCGTCTTTATGTTCGATCCGGGACTTGCCGTCCCGTCCGGCGCGACTGCAACGATCGGTCTCACTGTGACGATCGCCAAGAGCATCGCAATGGCGGACCCGTCCACGATGATCGCGGAAGGCAGGCGGCCCAAATTCGCGATGGCGGGCGTCGCGATTTCACCCATCAGCAGAGGAGTGAGTCGTTCGGGCGCTTTGCCGATCGGCCTGACGATGCTCGGGCTGGCGATCCTGCCGCTGTCGATACCGCGCAGGCGCAGGATGCTGGCGCTGGCGGTTGGCCTGGTGATAGTGGCGGCAACTCAGGTCGGATGCGACCCCTGTCCGACGTGCAAGAACGTGAGTTCATCGCAGGAGGTCACGGCGATACAGGCCACAACTTCCAACGGCGCACCGGTCCAGTTCAGTAACCTGCCCGCGACGCTCAGCACGGTCACATCGATGATGTAGCGGCGCGCCGCGACTGGCCGGCCTACGTGATCGGCGGGCAAACTAATTTTGGGTGCGACGTAGTTGGCGCGCAGGCCGTGGTTTGATAGCGTTCTTTTCCACGGGAAAAGAACTCTCGGCATTTTCGGCGCTTGCGCTTTGTTCGCTCCTCGGCCGGAGCTTGTTCACCTCGCTTTCGGGACGGAAGCGACACAGCGCGAATCAGAGAGGAACCTATGAATCGACACCGAATGTGTATTCATAGGAGCACCACGACCGATGGGAGATGAGACTAAGAAGCCTGCGGTTCCACCGCCGTTGAAACCCCCGACTGGGAAGCCGGTGCAAAAGATTTCCGAGCATACTCAAAGACCGCCGAGGAGTCAGCCACCGCCGAAAAAGTGACCTTTGAAGAAGGAGTTTTTCATGCCCGACCCACCGCCAAAACCACCGTCCAAGCCTTCGCCGCCGCCTTTGAAACCGCCGGTCGGCAAAACCGATCAAGAAGGGTGCCTAACGGGACTGGAGCATCATCCATAAGATTGCCAGGAGCGGAACGGACAGAAGAGAGCCGCCTATGAGCAGCGCCAGTTGAGCGACTGTCAGACAGGCGGATTTCGCCTCGTTTTTCCTGTCGTGCGAACGGGCGGCCTGATACATCGTGAGGACATGCGAACGTCTCAAGTGATCTGGAAAATTCAGATAGTCCTTTTGGAACCACTCATCTTTCTCGTCGATCCATTGAAACTTGCGGTTGAGTAGCGCCCCAAACGCGAGGGCGCCGGAGATTAAGACGCGCATACGATCCCGATGAGTACCGCAAGCCGCAGCCCGAAGGGCTCCTGCGCGCCAAGGCGGCCTTCCAATTGACGGAGGTGGACAACAGAAGTGCTACCAGTGCGGCGCAAAACCCCGCTAGGGTTCCCGCCTTAGCGTCGATCCAGTGGGCCTCGATCAACGCCCTCCATTAGTAGCATTTTGCCGAAGTCGTAGAGTTCGCCGGTCGTCTCTGGCTCCGTATAGCTCTGCACTCGGTTCGTGATTTCGATCACATCGGGGTCTGTCTGCTGTTCAACTAATCCGTTGCTGCTCATCGTCGATCTTCCCTGTCCGTCGCGTCTACACCCAAGTCTGCGCCCGGGGTGTGCGAATGCCATCGTGAAACCTTATCCATCTCTGATCTTTACATCTGACGAGTATATCAACTCGGTCAGTTTCCAGCTTCAGTCCTGACCCGGCCTACGCGGCCGGCGGAGTGCTGCTGCGCGCGGTCGCGGCTGACATCACATAGTAGACGTGGCGTTCGCTGCAGCCGATTCGGCGCGCGATCGCGGCGACGCTCTGTCCCTCGCCGCGCAGCTTCAGGATCGCAGCGCGATCGCGCCGCCGATCCGCGCGGGTCCGATGAAGCGGAATGTCCACCACCTCACCGCCGAAGCGATGGCCGAGCGTGCGGGCCGCGTCGCGGCCGAGCACGCGCACCAGCGGGCTCGAATCGTCAGGCTGCAGCGGGATATATACGCGGGTCCCGCCGAAACCGCCGATCAGCATCCAGGCCATTTGATCGCCAAGCTCGGCCGCTATCTGTTTCAGCGTGAGCCGGTCTGAGCCACTGCCCATGGTTATCCCCTCTTCCGGCGCGCCAGCCAGTGTGCGGCGCGCGCCCGTCCTGCCTTCGGAGATTCCGCGGCGAGTCCCGCGGGAGTGAGTCAACTATCGCAGCGCGACAATCCGTTGCCGAGCGCCAGGTAGGGGTCGTCGCCCCTTCGGAGCGCGGCAAGGAAACGCTCGAACGTCATTCCGGCCGGCAGGTGGCCCCATCTTTTGGCCCGCTCGTAGATTCCGGCGGCGCCTTCAATCTCGTGGTCGGTGTTTTCCACAACCGCATCCTCCCTTCACAATGTCCACTCCACGCGCCGGCCGCGCCGCGCGCGACCCGGCGCCGGTTCAAGACCAACGAAACGGGTTATAGGCAGAAAGATCGCGAAGCGTCTTGTCAGGCGCGGAAAGAGGCTTGTCAGCGCTCTGGGGATAGATTGGCGGGAACTCGGGCCGCTTCCCCTTGACACACGGAGCCACTTTGATTGATGTATGCAGCAACATCGACACTGAGTATTGCTTTCACAAACGTAGTTGATTGTCAATACGATTATATTTGAATGGTACAGTCCGCGCAGATGCCGCCGAATAAAGACCAAATAAGCTCAAAGGATCGCGAACGATTCGCCAATCGTATCGGTGAACTGGCTATGTTTGTAGGAGGCCCCAAGCAGCTCGCCGAACGCAGCGGGCTATCGCGGGCGGTGATCGGCAAATACCTGGCCGGCAAGTCCGAGCCGTCGCGCGACCGGCTGATCAGGCTTGCGCAGGCGGGTGGAATCTCGATCCGATGGCTGGCCACCGGCGACGGAGCGATGCGTGCAACGGAGGAACGCTGCGTTCACTCCTCGCCCCCGGCCAATCCGCCGCCGGTGGCCGGTTCGGCGACATCGACGATCCACGACGGCGATTTGATGCTGCTGGAGGTCACCAGGCCGCAGTTCAAGCAGGACGGCATCTACGCGATCGTTCAATCGGGCGGCGTCGGGATGAGGCGCCTGGCCAGGCGGATCGACGGATCCGTCGAGATCGGCTGCGACAATCCGGCCTACGGTTCGGAGGTCGCGCGTCCCGAGGCGATCAAAATTCTCGGGCGCGTGTTGTGGTTCGGAAAGCGGCTGTAGGCGCTCAAGAATCGGTGCGCTTGCCGATCAACGCGACTTTTCGGCGCGGAGGTAGAAGAACAACGGCGCGTGGTCGCGCCATCGCTGAAGCCAGGGATGGATGCCGCAGGCTGCTTCGCTCGGGCGCGGCTCCGCGATTCGGCGGACCAGGAAGCCCGCATCGATAGCGGCGTTGACGTAATGCGACAGCGTGCGGTCGAAGCGCGGAACCGCGAACGGCTCGACCTGTTCGATCTCGGCGGCTCTCTTGAATTTCCACTGCTCTGTCCAGGGCTGGTCGTCGAAGTAACGCGCGACACTGAGCGCGTTCTCATGACCGGACTCGTCGCGGATCCAGCTGAACCCCTTGGTCATGAAACAGGGATGGATGATGCTGAACGCGAGCATTCCGCCGGGTTCGAGCACCCGATAGATCGCGCGCATCGCGCCCGCGAAATCGGGCCCATCCATCAGCGCCATGAACGACACGACCGCGTCGAAGCTCGAATCCGGCAAGCCGGCGAGATCCGAGTACGAGCCGATTTCGTAGCGTATCCCGAGCGGCGCACGAGTCTCCTCCTGCCGCGCGAGCTCGATCATCCGCGCCGAGATGTCGATGCCGGTCATCTTCGCGCCGCGCTGCGCAAGAATCCGCGTGTTGTAGCCCTCCCCGCATCCGGCGTCGAGCGTGGTCTTTCCGCCAAGCTCGCCGGCGAACTCGAGGAACGCGGGATTATTGTAAACCTCGCGATAGACGTCCCATCGCTTGCGCACCTGTTCCGCCCACGAATCGGCGTTGGCGTCCCACGCGCGCGCGACCTCGCGCTCGGAAATCGGGCGCGGTCCTGCCGCTTCGGTTCCTGCGGATCGTGAAGGCTTCATCGCTTCGTCGGGAAGCGACAACCATAGCCGTTGCGCGAATCGAAGAAAAGCGGCGGTCCGGCCGCCCCCAACTCCGAGATCACGACCACCGGCAAGGCGGACATAATCGCTGAACCAAGACAGCCCCAAGGCCCGAGGTTGACACTCCGGACGGACGGACTTAATGTCGATGAGTTAAAGCGCGGACGATACGGAGGACTATGGAAATCAGGGTCGAAGGATCCCTTGACCAGGCGATGCGCGTGCTCAAGCGCAAGCTCGCCAAGGAGGGAGTGTTCAAGGAGATGAAGAAGCGGGCCTTCTACGAGAAGCCCAGCGTCCGCCGTAAACGCAAGCGCTCCGAAGCTCAGCGCCAGGCGCCGCAAGGAACAGCGCCGCCGCCGCGCCTCAAACTTCTGACCAACTGAACGGATTGGGAAAGGCCCTTAGTGGGTCTCCGGCTCCGCGCCGAGGGCGTCATGCCCCGTCGCTGTGATCGCTTCCGCTTGCTCGCGGGCGGCTTCGTCTGACGGACTCGGCAGCGGCAGCGGTCTCCATGTGAACACCATCTGGTCGCCGGAGAGATAGCAGTCGAGATCGAAGTGCTGCAACTGTGCTTTCGCGCGTTCCAGCCTGAAATCCTCGACCGCCCGCCGAAACGCATCGGGAAGCGATCGCAGTGGCGCGCCGGAAGGCAAGGCCCCGTGGCGCAACGCCGCATTCAGCTCGACCGCGAGGCAGGACGGCTCGCAATGCCGGCTCAGAGCGTCGGCGCCGACTCCAATCGATCCGCATCTGAGGCACAGGACGACATGCCGGTCGGCGCGAGGGATCCGCGCCAACTCGTTTGCGAGGCGGCCCAGCTTGACCGCGCATTCCCGCCACAGTTCGCGCGCGCGCTCCGCCGAGAAGCGCCGGATCGCGCGGGCCAGTTCGCGAATTCCCTTGTCGCCCCATCGTGGATCGAACTCGAGCGTCGAGTCGTCGTCGATCTGAAGCATCGGACCGAGGCGAGCGGCCAGGAAATGCCGCAGGTTGATCGGCAGCATCCCCATCAGGTTGAGCCGATGCGATTCCGGCGGTTCGGCGTCTTTGCTCCGCGCCCGATGTCTGTTCGGAATTTGCAGCGCGGCGAGACCGCGCATCGAGTGAAGTCGAGCCAGCGGTGTAGTTGCGCCATGCGTCAGCCGTGAGGTGTTGGGACTCCTATGCACCATTGGCCCGTGTCGCACGGCGACTAACCTCCCTCAATCGCGATGTGCTGGCGTCGCGAGAGCGCATGCAAAATAGATTGCCGGCGGCCGGCCCGGAGCGGCGGCATCGGCCCAGCCGCCGGCGGACAGGCAACCTTGATATGACCGGACTTGCGGATATGACTGGACTTGCGAATCGCCGCGCACGAAAGGTATCGGCGCGGCGGACGTTTGGCTATTTCAGACTTGAGTTGGGGAGCGCGACCGGAGCTATCACACGAAGCACCGGCATCGTGACATGCTGCAGGAGCAGCTACCGAGCAAAACCGCGCCATGCGCAAGGCCCTTCCCTGCATCGCGCATCGGCCAGCTTAGCGAACCCGCCCCACAGCGCCCCTACATCGGAGCCAAGCTTCGGCTCGATGGTTGAGGCACGGTTGCGACTGCCCCGGGCCAAACTGCCAAGCCCGGTTGCCACGCAGCCGTGCGTCGCCAACTACCGCGAACCTCCAGACCGCACTTCTTGTACCGCGTCGCGCGGAATAGAGCAACCGTGCGACGATATACGTGCTTAAGGCTGGCGCTTGACAATGGGCCTGTGGCGTGACCTCTTCCGCAAAGCGCAAACCTCGCCATCCGCCACCAGCATAAGGCCATCTTACGGCGGCTCCCTTGCCATTGTGGGCGCCCGGCGGTCGCTCGGTACCCCGGCCGCCAATCCAATCCATCGAGCGCCGCGGGCTGGCCGCCCTTGTGGATGCAATAACTCGGACGTTTGACTCCCGTTTCCCGCCTAACGTATGTTAGGCGGCGAGGAGACACCCCTGATGTCACAGGAATCTCAACTGAACTTCACCGTCGACCAACTGCTCTCGAACGCTAGATTCGATGCGCCGCTAATCGTCGGCGGCCTCCGATGCCACGGCGGCTTCGATGCCGACGGGCGTTATCGTTCGCCGCGTACCCTGTGGCGGGTTCCCGCGATAGAGGCCTGGCAGAAGCAGCATCTGGCGACCTCGCCCGTCCCGCTGGTCGAGGTTCCCCTGAATTGCGTTCCGCCGCATCTGCCCAATGTCGCGCAGGGCAGGCTGCTGCTGAAGGCAGGCGTGCGCGAGCCGATCATCCGGATGCTCACCGAGATCGCGATTATCGAGGGCTTCGGCGCGACTATCCGCGATCTGCCGGTGCCGCCGCTCGAGAGCTTCATCCGCGAGAGCACCGCCGCGACCGGGCTCGCCCATCTCACAAGCGGATTGTTCGAGGCCCACGCACGCGACGAGGCCGGATGGGGCGACGAGGGCGGCCATAAGCAGATGTGGGAAGCGGCCCGCGATGTGGCGCTCTCCAATCCCGACGTTCCGCCGGACATCCTGATGGTGATCATGGGACGGCGCAGTCCGCAGAACCGCCCTCAGCGGATGCTCACCAGCGTGACCGAGCCGGTCGAGCGGCTGCTGGGCTTCATGGTCGGGGTACTGGTGATCGAGGTGTTCGCCAGGTCAACCTTTGAGTGGGCGGAAGAGCTGCTCGGCGATCCCGAGGTTTCGGATTCGCCGGAAGATGGCGCGCGCCTGGTCAGCTTCATACGCTCGGATGAATCCCCGCACGTCGAGTACCTGCGCACAGTTCTCTCGGAGGTCGCCGCGCGCACGTTGATCACCGAGGCCGGCGGCGAGCTCTCGGGCGCCGAGGCGGTGAACGGCCTGCTCAAGCGCTCGCTCAGGATGATGATCCGGCAGCGGCTCGATGAGCGGCGCAATCAGATCCGGCAGTCGGTAAGGACTGCGGCGCAGGGCAAGGTCGCGGACCTCGAGGAGTTCATGGCGCGATTCGACGCGCTCGAGACCCGATGGGAACCGCCGGCATTTGCGCTGAGCGATTCCGCTAAGAATGCCCGGGCGGAGCACGTCGGCTACTGATCGGGAATTGCGCCGGCCCGCGCCGCGTGCGCTAATCAGAAGATGCACGCAGTCGAGCGCGTTTATCGCACCGCACGGACCGGCCTGCTGGCCGCCAACGTCTACCTGAGCTACAAGGTTCCGCGGCTGGTGGACCGTGCATGCCGCGCCGATCCGAAACGCCGCAACCTCTCCCCGGTTCACGAACGCAACGCGAACAAGATCTACTCGACCGCGATCGAGCTGCGCGGCCTGATGATCAAGCTCGCGCAGGTCATCGGCACGCGCTCCGACGTCTTTCCCCCGGAATACATCCGTATTCTCAGCAAATGCCACGACGCGGTGCCGCCGCGTCCGATCGAGGAAATTGCGCCGGTCGTCGAGCAGGATCTCGGCGCGCCGCTCGACAAATTGTTCCAGAGTTTCGATCCGCGGCCGATCGCCGCAGCGTCGCTCGCGCAGGTCCATCGCGCGCGATTGCGCGACAGCGGCATCACGGTCGCCGTCAAAGTCCAATACCCCGATATCGCCGAGATCGTCCGCACCGATATCGCGAACATGACCAGGATCTGCGCGATCTACGAGCGGCTCGATCCGCAACCGATCGAGCTGATGCCGCTGCTGCAGGAGCTGCAGAAGCATCTCAAGTTCGAACTCGACTTCCGCCGCGAAGTGCAGAGCGCCGAGCGGATCGCGGAGTTGTTCAAGGACGACCCCGCGGTCACCGTGCCGCGAATGTATCACGAGCTGTCGGCGGGCCGGGTGATCACGATGGAGTTCCTGTCCGGAATCAAGCCGACCGACCGCGACGCGCTGATCGCGGCCGGACTCCGACCGGCCGCGGTGGTGCAGGAGCTGATGCGAATCTACGTCACGATGATTCTGGCGCGCGGATTCTTCCAGGCCGATCCGCATCCGGGCAACATCTTCGTCACTCCATATCGCACCAGCGCCGGCAAGATGATCCCGCGCTTCGTGCTGCTCGACTTCGGATTGTCCAAGGAGCTGCCGGGCGGCTTCGGCTACGCGCTGTTCAACCTGATGTTCGCGATCATGACGCAGAACGACGCCTCCGCGATCAAGGCGTTCAGTGAACTCGGCTTCGAGACCCACAACGGCGACCCCTCGACCCTGCTGATGATCGCGCACGCGCTCAACCGCCGCGCTCCGGGCCAGCGGTTCGAGGGCGAATTCACCTCGGAGATCACCGACGAACTGTTCAAGACGATCCGCGAGAACCCCGTGGTTCGGGTGCCGAGCGATTTCGTCCTGGTGGGGCGCGCCTTCGAGCTGCTCTCCGGAATCGCGCACACGCTCGGCGCCCGCGCCAACGTGCTGACCGCGATGGCGCCGCCGGCCAACGATCCAGGCGACGCCGCCTAGCGCGGCGACCCTGTTAGGGCCGCCCTAGGCTCGGTCCGGACCTCGCCCTGGCGGCTCAATGTTCATCAGTAGCTCCAACTCTGGCTACGGTTCGAGCCGTTCCATCATGCGCGGGAACGGCATCGTCTCGCGGATGTGATGGATTCCGCAGAGCCACGCACACCATCCGCTCGATTCCCATCCCGAAGCCGGCGTGCGGCACCGATCCGTAGCGGCGCAGGTCGAGGTACCACTTGAACGGCTCGAGCGGCAGGCCGTGCTCGACGATCTTGCGCGCGAGCGTGTCGTAGTCGTCCTCGCGCTGGCCGCCGCCGATGATCTCGCCGTAGCCCTCCGGTGCGAGCATGTCGACGCAGAGCGCAACTTCGGGCCGGTCGGGGTCGCGCTTCATGTAGAAGGCCTTGCACTGCGCCGGATAGCGATGGACCATCACCGGGCGATCGAATTCGCCGGAGAGCGCGGTCTCCTCGTCGCCGCCGAGATCGTCGCCCCAGTTGACCGCGAGGCCCTTCGCCTTGAGCCGCGCGATCGCGTCGTCGTAGGTGATGCGCGGAAAGGGCTTGACGACCTTCTCGAGCTTGGTCACGTCGCGCTCGAGGACCTTCAGCTCCTCGCGGCGGCGCTCGAGCACCCGCGCCACGATGTATGCGACGAAGTCCTCCGCCAGTTGCATGTCGTCGTCGAGCGTGAAGAAGGCGACCTCCGGCTCGACCATCCAGAACTCGGTCAGATGGCGGCGGGTCTTGGATTTCTCGGCGCGAAAGGTCGGACCGAAGCAGTAGACCTTGCCGAACGCGAGCGCGCCGGCTTCGGCGTAGAGCTGGCCGCTCTGGGTGAGATAGGCCTTGCGCTCGCCGAAGTAGTCGAGTCTCGAAGAGATTGGTGGTGCCCTCGCAGGAGGTCGGCGTCAGGATCGGCGCGTCGAACAGCACGAAGCCGCGCTCGTGGAAGAAGTCGCGGCAGGCCGACTCGACCTCGCTGCGGACGCGCAGGATCGCGTGCTGGCGTGAGGAGCGGAGCCACAGATGGCGATTGTCGAGCAGAAAGCGAAACGCCGTGCTCCTTGGGCGTGATCGGATAATCATTGGACTGCGACGAAACTTCGAAGGCTCTTGAGCGAAAGCTCGAAGCCGCCCGGCGCGCGCTTGTCCTCGCGCACGACGCCGGTTACTTCGAGCGAGGTCTCCTGCCCGAGATGGTCGGCCGCCGCGAAGCTCTCCGCGCCGATGTCGCGCGATCGAGGCGACGCACTGGCAGATTCCGGTGCCGTCGCGAACCAGCAGGAAGTGTATCTTGCCGCTGGAGCGCCGGCTGTAGAGCCATCCGCGAGAGTCACTTCCTCGCCGACGTGATCGGCAAAGCTCGTCGATATAGACCCAGGTCATGCGCTTATTTAAGCAGCATTGCGCGCTTGTCCCAGTCGATGTGCGGATCCGCCGGATGCGGCGTGACGAAGGAGCTTGCATATGCGCTGCGCGATGTATAGGCACGGCGCGAGGAGATGAACGGACTGGACTATGCTGATCGTTGGCGTGGCGCGCTTGGCGCGATCTACGGGCTTCTCGCGCGGCGTGCTGCGGATGGTGACGTCGGTGGTTCGCTCGTGGCCGGGATCTATTTCGCGTCGCTTTACTACTCGGCGGGTAGTGCGATCTGCCGAAGGAGTACTTCGGCCGTCGGATCGGCGCCGACCGTCGTGCGTTATCGGCTACGTGGTGGTGTTTGCGATTGTGTTCGCGGTGGTCGAGACCGCGGCAACGTCTTGATCCGGCTGCTTCAACGTCGTCCATCTGAGCTGGGCCGATCGGTTGGGCGGCGGGGCGTCGGCGCCGGCATCGCGATCGATTGGCGGGCCTGGCTCGTGATGCTCTGACCGCAGTTCTGCCGTCGGACTCGCCGTTCGTGCGCGACTCGAAGCTGGCGCCGATCGTGCCTGGCCTACAATCAGGCGCTGATGGCTTATGTACCGGCTGAAATTCGCGATACCTACCAGGAAACGCGACGCGCGGACGCGTTGGTCCAGCGTACTGGCCGTCGAACACGAAAGAACGGTCGCCGCTCCGGTTCCGTGACCAGGCGATGGCGACGAAGCTAGTAGTGGCCGCGAGAGCGGTCAGGCCGCCAGGGCGGTATCGACGGCGCGCACCAGATGCGCCTTGGGCACGGCGCCGACGATCTGATCCTTGACCTGGCCGCTCTTGATGATGAGCAGATTGGGGATGCCGCGGACGCCGTAGCGTGCGGCGACTTCAGGGTTGTCATCGACGTTGATCTTGACCACCTTGAGCCGGCCGGCGTACTCGCCTGGCGAGCTCGTCGATAATCGGCGCGATCGCTTTGCACGGACCGCACCACGGCGCCCAGAAATCGATCAGCACCGGCTGCGGAGACTTGAGCACTTCCTGCTCGAAGCTGGCGTCGGTAACGTGGACGAACCTTGTCGCTTGCCATCGGAACTTTTCTCCTCGCCGGTGCGTTTCAGGATTGCAAGGTAAGTACGGCATGCCGGCGCAGTCAAGCCGCCGCCTCGCAAGGGCCGAAAGGATTGAACAAATGACGGTCCGCACTCCGCGAATCTTTCAAATTTCGATGCTCTCGCTCGTCATCCTGTTCGCGCCGATCGCATCGCGCGCCGAGAGCAGGGTCCCGGCGCCGGACTTCAGTTGCGACGTATGGTTCAATTCTCCGCCGCTTCGGCTTTTGAATCTACGCGGCAAGGTCGTGCTGATCGATTTCTGGGAATACACCTGCATCAACTGCATCCGCACCTTCCCCTACCTGCGGCGATGGAACGCGCTCTACGCGCCGCTCGGGCTGGTGATAATCGGGGTGCACACTCCGGAATTTCCGTTCGCCCGCGATCCCAAGCGCGTGCAGGAAGCCGCCCGGCGCTTCGGCCTCAGCTTTCCGATCGCGGTCGACAGCGATTACAGAGTCTGGAACGCATTCCACAACGAGGCGTGGCCGGCCAAATACCTGATCGACAAGGACGGCAATGTCGCGTTCGTTCACCTGGGCGAGGGCGACTACGCCGAGTTCGAAGCGCACATCCGCGAGCTGTTGAAGGAGGCGAATCCACGCCTGCAATTCAATGATCCGAAATTCGCGGCATCGCGCGACGACTCGGCGTCGATCGCCGGATGCGGGCAGGAGACGCCCGAGACTTATCTCGGTTTCGAGCGCGGCGACGGGCTGGCGAATGCCGGCGGCTATCATCGACTCGAGCGAAGCCGCATACGCGCCGCCGCCGGAGATCCCGCTGAACAACTTCGCGCTGGGCGGCCGATGGCTGGCGACTCCGGAGTCGCTGGATCATCCCGCGGCGTCAGGCCCGCCGGCTGACTCGTTGACGCTCCACTAC
This sequence comes from uncultured delta proteobacterium, assembly GCA_963830715.1. Lineage (GTDB taxonomy): Bacteria > Desulfobacterota > Binatia > Binatales > Binataceae > CAVVMA01. The sequence continues at coordinate 114,606 of CAWHNS010000007.1, read as the reverse complement.
GCGGCCAAGTCCGTCTACCTTGTCGCCGGCTCCGGCGACGACCGCGCCGGCCCGCTATACGTGACCCAAGATGAAAAGCCGGTGGTGAAGGAGGCGCGCGGCGTCGATCTCAAAACCGACGCCGGCGGCCGAACGTTCATCGATCTGACGGGCAAGCGGATGTACTACCTGATCGAAAATTCCGGCTTCGGCGAGCATATGCTGAAGCTCAGCGCGGCCGCATCGTTGTCGCTCTACTCCTTCACGTTCGGCAACGACTGCGAGAACGCCTTCGACCATCGTTGATCGATCGGCGGCGCTCGCCGATCAGCGCAGGCTCGCAGCGTGAGCGGAGCCGGCCGGGCGGCTCAACAGCGAACTCATCCGCGCGATCGCCTCTTCGGTCTCGCGCATCAGGTCGGCGAACACTTCCGCCGCGGGCTTGATCTTCTTGATCAGCCCCGATCCCTGGCCGGCAGGCATGAATATGCGCTGCGGATCCCCGTGCGGGGCCGAATAGCCCATGACGCCGTTTTGCGTGGAGATCATCGCCTGCTGCGGAAACGGCTGGATGCGCGAAGGGTCCTTCTCCCATTCCATCGCGTACGGCGTGCGGATGCATCGGGCGGGCTTGCCGGTGTAGCATCGGGTGCGCATCGTCGAATCGTCGCGCCCGTGGACGATCGCTTCCTTGTATTCGATCGCCGCCGCAGCCTCGTCGGTCGCGATGAAGCGCGTACCCACCACGACCCCGAGTGCGCCGAGCGCGAACGCCGCTGCGGCTCCGCGTCCGTCGGCGATTCCTCCCGCCGCCAGCACCGGCAGCTTGACCGCGTCAATCACCTGCGGAACGAGCGACATCCCGCCGATCTCGCCGGTGTGGCCGCCCGCCTCGGTGCCCTGCGCAACCACCACGTCGGCGCCGGCCTCCTGCGCTTTCTCGGCGTGATGCACCTTGCCGCACATCACGATCACTTTCATACCGTGTTCGTGCATGGTCTGGATAAATTCCGAGGGCACCGCAAGTCCGGCCACGAAGATCCGGATCTTCTCCTCGATTAGAACGGGCATGTGCGGGCGCATCATCTCGGGCAGCGGCGCCAGCAGATCGACCGCAAACGGCTTGTCGGTGAGCTCGCGGGTCTTGCGAATTTCCGCGCGCAGTTGTTCCGGCCTGAGCGACGCGGCGCCGATCACTCCAAGGCCGCCGGCATTGGATACCGCGGCGACCAGCTTGTGCAGCGACACCGCTCCCATCCCGGCCAGTACGATCGGGTACTTGATCCCAAAGTAGTCACAGATTGGCGTGTAGAGCATCGCAATCTCCCAAAGGTGGGTCGCCTGCGCGGCTGACCCCCATACGCTCCCTATACTTGGGGCAGGCGCGCGCGAAATCAAGGACGCATCGCGCCGGCGTTAGGTTGGGCGCGAGACCGCCGCGGAGCCTGATCGCGTAGCGCGTGGGAACCCGCCGATGGCATGCTGGCGATCCGTCGCGGATAGGTGGCCGAGCCCGGTTTGAGGCGCACGCCCTCCTGTCCGAGGGGAGATAAAAGGGGGGGAGCAGGCTGTTAGGGCTTCCCTCGTCAGCCTGCTGGAGAGCGCGTAGGGGAAAGGGTCTCGGGCGCTCAACTCCGCCCTCTCCGCTTTTCATGGCGGACACGGCGCATAGCAAATCTGCGTGCCTCTGCCCATGCAGGTGGGGGTGCCGACACACAAAGGCACCCCTGCAAACCCTGCGCAGTCGCCGTCGGACCCGCATTCGTCAGCGGAGAAGGTGCTATCGGAGACACATACCAGCGTCGGTTGTACGTCTCCGCAGTCCTCATGGTAGGTACAACTGGCCGGGTGGTTGCCGCAGGGGGCTCCTAGCGACGGGGCGGGGGTGGGCGTCGGCACGCCGCAGCAAGGACAGCACGGCATGCCGCAGCAAGGACAGGCAACCCAAGGGCGAGAGCCTCGTGTTTGAGCCTTTTGCCCACTACCACAAGCGGGTGTGGGCGTCGGGGTGGGGGCTGCCAGGATTTGGACCTCCGCGCACGCTTCGTTATTCGCCGGGTTGTTGTCGCCCGAATTGGTAACCGTCGCGCAGTTCAAGAACGGGCCCGGAGCGTTCGCCGTGGCCGGTAACGTGATCATGTCCGGGGAATCCACTGGCCATATCGACGATGTGGAGCAACTGAGAGAAGATGTGGTGAGGTTGCAAGTGAGCGGGACATTAAAGTTGGTAGTCCCGTTCCCGTAGGGGCCTTGGCCGTTAGGCAAACTGTCAACCACTTCAGTTCCGGCAGGACACGGCCCTGTTCCCACATTGTCCACTATGAGGGTGATGTCCACCGGTTGCCCGCTCATCACGGGCTTCGGATTCATGCCCTTCGCGATCACCATGTCGCAAACCGGCGTCGGCGTGGGTGTCGGCGTCAGGAGTGTCCCGCACACGGATCCTTGCACCTCCAACCCAGTTATGGCTGTGGTGTTGGTTACGACGATATCTATGCAGTTTTTCCCTGTGGTAGTGGTGGTTGTGGAGAAAGAAGTAGCGGGAAGCTGAAAGCCGACATTGGCGACGGAGCAATTCGCGGAGCAGTTTGGATTGTTTAAGCAGGCGCATGCCTGGTTGTCGGCAAGAAACTGTAGATTTACGGGACTCCCCACCGAACCTGTCCAGCAGGCCTCATAGACGTACATCCCCGCGGGGCAGGTGAATTCGCTACAGAGGGTGCTGGCTGAAACCCATTGGGCGGGGGAGACAGTAGTAGTCCCCCAACTGTCAACGGTCGGAACCACTATGGCGGACTCCGGGGTAACTCCTACCCCAGGAGTCCCAGGGGGGGCACTGAGCAGCGACCAAAACGGGTCGGAACCGCCAACCACTGAGGGAGACTGCCCCGTATTGATAGAGGCGCTGGGGACGCCGGTGGGGCACGGCGACATCGCCGGCAGCGGCGTGGGCGTGGGCGTGGGCGTAGGGCCGGTGACCTGGATTGTCACGCACGACTGGTTGTTGGCCGGGTTGACGTCGTTCGAATTGGCAACCATCGCGCAGTTCATGACTGTGCTGCCCCCCGCAGCGGTCACCGGAGCGGTAAAGTTGAACGTGGCTGTGTCGCCCGCCTGTATTGTGCTTTGGTCGCTGCAGCTCTGAGAATTTTCGCCCAAAGGCGGCGGAGGGCAGGACCAGTTAGCGGATGAGGTTGCGATCATTTCGGCACTGAAGCTCAGACCCGAAGGTTGGAAGTCTTGCACTACGGTTCCGGGGGAATTCCCGGGAGCACAAGGCCCTGTTCCCACATTCGTCACCGTGAGGGTGATGTTCACCTGTTGCCCGCTCACCACCGGGTTCGGACTCATGGTCTTCACGATCTGCAGGTCGCAAGCAGAGGCGGGCGTGGGGGTTGGGGTGGGTGTAGGCGTCGGCGTGGGTGTAGGCGTCGGCGTGGGTGTAGGCGTTGGTGTGGGCGTAGGCGTAGGCGTCGGCGTGGGTGTCGTGGCCTTGCACTTCCCAAAGTGGCCCGCGTGGAAGATGTTCTCAACTTCCGGCAGGCTGAGGGCACGGTTAAAGAGTTCCACCTCATCGATTTTGCCGTCGTAGTTCTCACCGGCGCCACTAACCCTTCCTCCAAGGAATAGCTGGCCGAGCTGCGGATCGGGGCCCGCGCTCAAGCCCGTCGTATACGGCGACGGGGCCGCCGTTATGCTCCCGGTGCTTGGGGCCGAGTACACTGTCAGGACTTCATTTCCCGCGGCTGGGCAAACCTCGACTGCGACAAACGTCCAGGTCTTACCATCTGTCGCTACTGGTAACCCCGTGCATTGCCACTGATCCGTGTTATTAGGATAGACAACGAGATCATCCTTCGGACAACCCGGGGTCTCGTTGGATCCTGCCACCGCTATCTCAAGTCCGTCACCGTCTCTGCTGATGACGCGACAATTGTGCCCGGAGCCGGTGCACGTTTGACCGCCTTTCGCGCTCAGGAGCCAGAAATCGTAGGTGAGGCAGGTTGTGAGGTCCAAGCTATTACCCACGTCGGGAATTTCGACTTGAGCCATCCCCGGTGGTGATTTCGGGTTCGGGAAGTTGAACGCCATCCCGACCCAGCCCGCCGCGAACCCAGCGCCTCCGTTCAGAGTCCCGCCACTATTTGGGCCGACGACATCTTTCGTGTTGCCGTCGCCGGGCCACCATGAGACCACGTCCGAGGGCGCGGCCGTACAGCTTGTGGCCGGTATCGCCGGCTTGCACTTCCCCCCGCCGCACGCGAGGTAGATCGCCTTTACCTGGGCCGCCGTGAGCGCCGTCTTGTTGAAGATCTCGAGCTCGTCGATGCAGCCCGTAAGCAATGGAAAACCGGCCACGATCTGCTTGCCGATGAGCAGCGGCGCTTTGTTGTTCATGGAGCCCGAAGGGGGCACAAATGTCTGGACCAGGTTGCCGTCGATGTACATGGCGCCGCCGGCAGCGCCGCACTTAGTGACCGACACGGCCACGTGGTGCCAGTTGCCATCGTTCAGAGCCGGGATGGCGCCGCCCGGCGCCGGCGAAATGAAGTTGGGCACGCTGGCAAAAGGACTGTTTGAGGCCATCGCGAATCCCAGACTGCCGTTATAGATGAAGAGGTGATATCCCGTGAGATTCCCACCCAGTTGCACGCGCTTATCGAGAATCGCCGTTGCGTTCGATGTATCCAGGCCCGGGGCCGTCTTGACCCAGGCGTCGATCGTAAACTTGCACGGTCCGATATTCAGCTTGGCAACGTTCGGCGCGGTCGCCGCAGACTGGGTTTTGCCGTCGAAGCAGAGCGCCCCTGCCACCCGGCCGGGCAACTGCATCGGGGTGCCCACGTAGGTCGCGTTGGCGGCGGGCGGCACGATATCGTTCGCCACCGTGCCGCTGGTCTCGTCAAACGGGTACCATGACGTCATCCCCGAGGGCGGGGGCAGGCAGTTTCTGAAGCAGGCAACGAAGGCGCCGGGTTGGGCGCCGGGTTGCAATTTAGGCAGGGGAAGGACGGTCTGGTAGGCGTTGGTGGTCGTTGGGAAGTTGAGCGAGTTGTCTTGGCCGGTGACGCACGCGTTGCCCAGCGCGTCCACTGCGATGCCGTGGCCCTGATCGCCGCCGTAGCCCAAAGTGCCGGCTTGAACACCGCCGCCACTCCCGCCGCCGCTGCCCCCCAGATACGTGGAGTACAACAGCACCGAGCCGCCGGCGTTCAGCTTGCTCACGAAGGCGTCGGTATCGCCGGCATAGAACGGCTGGAAGGCGTCGGAGGTGTGGGGGAAGTTGAAAGAATTGGTAAGGCCGGTGACGTACGCGTTGGGAAGACTCGCGCCATCAACTGCGATGCCCGTACCTGCGTCGTCGGCGCTGCCTCCCAGGTAGGTGGAATAGAGCAGCGCTGAGCCCTTGCCGTTCAACTCTGTGACGTAGGCGTCGAAGCCGCCGCCAATGATCTTCTGGAAGGCCGCGTTCTTGCCGGTGGTGGGTTTGATTGGGAAGTTGTGCGAATTGGTAGCGCCAGTGACGTAGGCGTTGGGGGGACTCGCCGTATCAATTGCGATACCGGAGCCCAAGTCGCTGCCCTTGCCCCCCAAGTACGTGGAGTACACCAGCGACGCGGCCCCGCTGGCGCTCGGGTTCACCTTGGTGACGAAGGCATCTGAGCCGCCGCCAATGATTTTCTGGAAGGCCGCGTTGGCGCCAGTGGTGGGCTTGATTGGGAAGTTGGACGAATTGGTAGTGCCGGTGACGTAGGCGTTGGGAGGTTTCGCGCCGTCAACTGCGATGCCGTTGCCCTCATCGCCGAGACTGCCCCCGCCGCCGCTGCCACCCAGGTAGGTGGAGTACACCAGCGCCCCGACAGTGTTCAGCTTGGTGACGAAGGCATTTGAGAAGCCGCCGCCCGACATCGGCTGGAAGGCGTTGATGATTGGGAAGCCGGTGGTGGACTGGGTAGTGCCAGTGACATAGGCGTTAGGGGGATTCGCGCGATCAAGTGCGATGGCGTTACCTTGGGAATTGGCATTGCCCCCAAAGCAGGCGGAATAGAGCAGCATCGAGCCGCTGCCGTTCAGTTTGGTGACGAAGACGTCTGCGACGCTCTGACTGCACGGCGAGCCGACGGTGGTAGGGAAGTCGGTCAAACTGGTAACGCCGGTGACGTAGGCGTTGGGCGGATTCGCGCCATCAATTGCGATGCCGAAGCCTTGGGTGCCTTGGTCCCTTGGGTCGAGGCCGCCGGGCCCCCAAGATACGTGGTGTACACCAGCGACGGGATGCCGCTGAGCATCGGGTCCAGCTTGGCGACGAAAGCGTTGGACGCATCCAAGCCACCTTGGAGGGTGGTCTGGTAGGCGCCGCTGGTGGTTGGGAAGTCGGTCGACTCGGCAATGCCGGTAACGTAGGCGTTGCCCGCACCATCAACTGCGATGGCGGTGCCGTCGTCGCGCCCGTTGCTGCCCGACAATAGGGTGGAGTAAACTAGGAAAAATGGGTCGATCAGCAGCGGCGCGTGCTTGTCGTAAGCCGCCACCCGAAATCCGACCTTGCTCCCGTCCCGGAGCGCATAGCCGCCCGCTACCTCTTGTCGCTTGCCGCCGATCTCTTGATACATAGGCGGACGCGGCTGGCGAAACTCAACCCCGCTCGCCATCCGCACGATCAGGCTCCCATCCCGGTCAAGCGCGATACTCTTCGCCCCCTCGAAGCCCAACTCAATCACCCCCGGATCGGTCCCCGGCGCCACCACGAAGTCGTACTCCAACTCCTGCTGACTGCTCGCGTGATAGACCAGGTCCACGCCCGTATAGACCTGCTCGAACCTGACCCCTGCGTAGTTGGGAATGTTGGTCCGCCACTTCTTCGAATCGCTGCCGATGAAGTAGTTGCTGCGGCCCGGCAACTCATCCAAGCCGACCGCGCGCGTGTCGGCCTTGGCTCCCTCGAGCTTCATCCGCAGGACTTGGTACTCGGCCCGCTCGGCCTTCGGTCCGGAGGCCGCCGCTACTGGCTGCACACCTTGCGCTGAGGAGCGCTGCGCTTGCGTGGACGGCTTCCTGAGCGAGAGCACCGCCTCGGTCGAGGTCAGAAACAGCGTGTAGCCGCGGCCGTGGGCGAGGAACCTGACGCGCGAGTCTGTCTGGCCCTGATTCGGCTCAAAGCTGGGCGCAAGCTTACCGTACGCCGTCACCAGACGCGCCCGGAACTGGTCGCTCAGAGCGCCTGCGGGTGCGCGATCGTGGGCCACCTCTGCGCCGCGGGAGAGAGAAACCCGCGACAACGCGAGCGCGCAACTCAACGCCGCTGCTGCGAGCATAAGACCCGCAACTCCCGTTCGCCCCGCAATAATATGTCTCACGCGTCCCCCATGATGCGACGCTCTGCGGGCGATCCCTGCACGGCGACGGCGGACAGGCGACGCGTCACACCCTTAAGGCCCACAAAGGACGCAAAAAGTCAAGCGAGCGTCTAATGCCGGCGCGGCGACCGGCTGCGAGCACCTGACGCGGCGCGCTCTATCTCCTCTAAGTCCCTGGCGGCTCAAGTTCGCGATGACGCAGAGCACTGATCCTCTCAGGAAGGAACCGGCGCACGGAAACGCCGCGCATCTGCCCGATGATATCGGGAGCAGCCCATTCAAACAGCTTCACTCCCACACGATCGTCGATGTACGCCCTGTTGCTCTCGATCAGTATCGATGGGAGAGTCGTCGTTCTCGCCAAAGACTTCAGATCCGCGCGCTCACAGCGCCCATCGAAGCCTTTCCTCAAATAGTAGCGCACAACACTAATGGCCCAGTCCGGTTCGACGATTGCCAACTCGTTGGGCTTGAGGCTGGCGCTGGCGAGCCGCGCGGCCTCGTCCCATTGGACATGGTATTGATTGCGGCTGCTCCGGAAATAGCTTTGAATTGGTGGGACCTCCAACGCGATCACTATCGCGAGAGCGGCCGATCCGGCTGCGGTTGATCCAAGCTCACATATTCCGATCGAGGCAAGAATGAGAAGAGCCACAACCGACGCCAACGCATAGTGCGCGACGAAGACCGGCACTATCGCGTATGACAGCAGCAGCAGTAACACGGGAGGCGTCCACATCCACAGAAGAAGGAATGAAACCGGCCCGGGTCCCCATCGCAGCGCTCTCACCACGCCCCACGCGGCCAACGCCATCAACAGGATGAAGAGGGTAGTGCCAACCCCTTCGCTGAACATGGCAATCGGCGCCACGATCCCTGGCCGTCGGATCCAGGAAAGGTTGCCTGACTCGGACGACGACCGTAGGCGGCGCCCGCCGATTTACGAAGGAAGGGAGCCAGTAACACCGCGCCCGCAATGAAAGCCGCAACGACGCGCCAGGCACGCAGGCGCAGCGGTGTACCTTCTTCGCGACGGCTATGGTCAATCAGGCGGGGCGCCAGATAAATGCATTCGGCTGCTATTACCAGACTGCCGAAGAAATGGGCCGCGACTGAAAGCGCCGAAAAGATGGCCAGCCCGGCATTGTAACTGAGACCGCCGATCCGCAATGCCCTCAGAAAGAACCATATCTGAACCAGGAGCACCGCGATCAGGAGTGAGTACATGCGAAGCTGGCGCGAATGAAGAATCATCGGGACGTTCATCGCGAAAAGCAACGCCGCCACGGCCCCGATCAGATCGCGGTCCGCCGGGTTGGAGTGATTCGGTTCATCGTTCAGGAGCTCGCGAACGACCAGGAAGACCAGGACGATCGCAGCCGTACCGAACGTTGCCGAAAGCGACCGCATCGAAAGAAGCGAGTCACCAAATGCGCGCATCCAGATGTGCAGCAGAACGTCGTGCAGCGCAGTCTTGCCGGCATTCAGGTGTGTGTGAAGGCGAACCACGTCTGAAATGGCCGGTGCAGAGGCGGCCGCCCAGGACGCACCCTCGTCCGCGGTCATCTCGTCCGTCGCGAGACCGCCAAAGCGCAAGCACGCACCAACAACGATGGCCGTACCCAGGATCGCGCCGGTCGCCGCTCGCATACCCGGGCGACCGGTATCACGCTGTGGTTCGCGGCGCAATCGAGCTGATTTGTACGCGGGCGAGAAGTCGATTCAATCCCGCTGAAGCCCAGTCGGTTGCCCGTGAGATACCAAGTCTCACGGGTACCGGACCAGGAGAACCTACTGCGGCGTTATGATGGCTAACTGGCCGATGTTGCTGAGGTTGCCGCTGTTGGTCGCAGTGAAAGCCCCGCAGGTACCTCCGCTGGGCTCCGGCTCGTCGCCCACGGTGAGTCCACCATTCACCCCATCGCCGTTCTCCAGCGTCAACTGCAGCGGCCCCGGAGTCCCTTTCGATTGATGGCCGAACATTGCCACCGACTCCGAGTTCAAGGCGCACGTCACGCCGCTCGCGCCCGTTGAGATTGTGCCGCTGTTCTGATCCAGCGAGCTGTGGTTGGCGCCGATCGGATCGCTGCATGGAGTAGGGTCATCAAGACAGGTGTTAGTGTACACGGCAACGATCATCGCGGCCTTCACGCTGCTGCCGAAGGTGAAAGTGTAGGAACCGGTGGTAATGTCGCCGGAGGTGACCTGATGCCAGTAATAAACCTGCTCGAAGTTCGCAGGCGAGCCGGCGACATCTGACGATATAACGTTCCAGGTACCCGCAGGCGGCGTGATTGACGCTGAGCCGCTGAGAGCGTCGACGCCGACCATTGCCAGGTTACCGACTGCCGAACCGGTCGGCAAATTGGCCCTCACCTGCGAACCTCCACTAATCGTGTTGTCGCCGTCAGCGCTGCCGATCAGCTCTACTTGGACTGCAGTCGGCGAGGGCGTCGGCGTTGGCGTAAGTGTAGGCGTTGGGGTCGCGGTAGGTGTTGGAGTCGGGGTCGGCGTCGGTGTTGGAGTTGGCGTTGGGGTTGGGGTCCGTGTCGGAGTCGGCGTTGGGGTGGGGGTCGGTGTCGGCGTTCGTGTCGGAGTGGGGGTCGGCGTTGGCGTTGGAGTTGGGGTTCTGGTCGGGGTAGGCGTCGGTGTCGGAGTAGGCGTCGGCGTTACAGTGGGAGTTGGCGTTGGCGTGGGGGTTGGTGTCGGTGGCGGCGGCGTTGCACAGGCCCGATACGGAATTATGGAGTCGTACCAATGACCGGACGGAGCAATCGTCCATCCGGTGGAATAGTTTCCGCCCGAAGTACCGAACACCTCGCCGAATGATATGGTGGACGACGGGCCGGAAAACTGAGTAAACCCGTTGGTCGGCCCTGCAGTTATCGACAACCCGCCATCGATGGCCAACGTAGCCAGGATGAAATCGTTTCCCGATGCCGCAATCGACGGAGTCAGGGGAGACGAGCTGAGGTTGTTGTTGCTGACAAGTCCACCACTGCTGTAGTTGGCGTCCAGGGAATTCAGCGCACCAGCGACATCACTGGCGCAGATTCCACAACCGATTGCCGCGTTCCAGTTGACCTGAATCGTATTCGTCGGACTGGACGGAGCGGTACATGCCCAGGTTTCTGCTTCCGCATGGCTCAGATTGTACAGTCCGTCTGGAGCTGACTTACTACAGTCACTGGCTCCGACCGCCGAGACCGAGCTGACTGTGGTACTGGCGGTGGTGCTGAAGTCAACCGACCAGACAACAATCAGATCGTTAGGTGCGACGTTGAAATTGGTTATCGACAAGCTGGAGTTATTGCACTGCTGGAGGTTGCAAACTGTTTTGAGAACTTGAAGAGGTCCGGAACATTGCGGTGTGGGAGTTGGTGATGGAGTCGCCGTCGGTGTAGGTGTTCGCGTTGGAGTCGGGGTTGGGGTCCGCGTAGGTGATGGCGTCAGTGTCGGTGTCGGCGTCGGTGTAGGTGTTCGCGTCGGGGTCGGTGTTAGAGTCGGCGTAGGTGTTGGGGTAGGCGTAGCTGTCGGCGTTGGCGTAGGACCCGAGGGCGTAATCGACAGTTTAACCACGAAGCCGTTCAAGGGACCACCGAGCGTCATTTGGGCGGCGCCCGGATTGGGCACGATCGGGAAGTCGATGGACGAGGTTGCGCCAGCGATGTATAGCGGCGTTCCCGCAGGCGCCACTGCTATTCCGGCGCCGGTGTCGGTGTTCGTTCCACTCAAGTAGGTAGAGAACAGCAGTGAAGACCCGTCGGAGCTCAATTGCGAAGCAGTTGCGTCAAAAGCACTGAACGTGCTTGCGAAGACTCCGTTGGGCACGGCCGGGTCGAGCGCCAGGCGGTGCAGCGGCGGCAGGTTGACGGGCCCGATCAAATGGAAACTTGTACCGGCGTCGGTACTCTGAAACAACTGCCCGATGTCGTTCGAAAAACCGCCCGCGTACACCGTTGACGGCTTCGCGCTGGTGTCAACCTTGACGTCGTAGACGACCGTGCCGCCCTCGTTGAACGCCACCGAGCCAGGCGCGAAGTTCCCGGTTCCGGCGGCTATACCGGTTATGATGCCGCCGAAGATTCGCGAGGGAGACACGTTGGTGTCGATCGCCAGAGAGAAAACCGGCTGAAAGTTGAAGCCGGTCTCGGAGAAGCTGGCGCCCTCGTTGGGAGTTGTCCAAAGTCCGCTGTTGGTTCCTACGTAGAGCAGCCGCGGTGAGGAATTCGGATCGGCTATCATCGAGTAGGCAATCACGCTCGTGGGAAGTCCGGTCGGGCCAAAGCTGGCCCCGCTGTCGGTGCTCTTGAGGAGGCCTGACGGCGTGCCCGCGAAAAGCGGGGCCGGTACGATACCGGTATCGACGAACACCGGCGATACGGGCACGTTCACCAGCGCGGTCTGGCTGAAGGTGATTCCGCCGTCGGTGCTCTTGAGCAGGCCGGTCTGCGGACAGACTTGCCCTATTGGACAGCCCAGGCCCACATACAACGCTTTGGGAACCGCGGTCGGATCGATCGCGAGCGAGTTGAAATTCACCGGGGTGGTGATGCTCGTGGGCGCAAAGCTTAATCCGTCGTCGGTACTCTTGAATAAACCGATGCGCGAGCTGCCCGCAAAAACCGTGTGCGGAACCGTGCTGCCATCGACGATCAGGGCGTTCGAACCGTCGCTCGGAAGGGCGGTAGTAGTGAAACTGATACCCTTGTTGTGGCTGGCGATTATAGAACCGGTGGTTCCTAACGGGAGCTCTACCGGTTGCGCCGTCGGAAAGTCGGTCAGACTCGTGAACCCGGTGACGAAAGCCTCGCCGTTGGAATCAACCGCGATCCCTTCGCCCTGGTCCTCTCCGAGCCCGCCGAGGTAGGTGGAGTATAGGAAGGTGCTGCCGGTGGAATTGAGCTTCGCGATGAACTGATCGGCAAATCCGCCGAATACGCGCTGAAAGGCTCCCACGGTGGTAGGATAGTCATTGGAATAGGTGACGCCGGTTACATAGGCGTCGCCAAGGGCGTCAATCGCGATTCCCTTGGCCAGCTCCTCCCCGGTGCCGCCGAGAAAAGTGGAGTAGACCAGCCCGCTGCCCGATGGGTTGAATTTGGTGATAAAGGCGTCGGAGGTCCCGGCGAAGGTTGGCTGTGCTGCCCCGGCCGTTGCGGGAAAGTTGTTTGGTTCGGCGTTATCGGTATTGCCAGCAACATAAGCGTTGCCCGCCGGGTCCGCCGCGATCGAGAACGCGATTTCCCCTTCCTGTCCGCCCAGGTACGTCGCGTACTTGAACTGCGAACCATCGGAGCTCAACCGCGCGACAAAGGCGTCGTACGGATCGCCTCCGCCCTGGGCACACACCGGATCGCCATTGCTGACCTGAAAGGCCCGTCCCGGATTGACCGTGGGAGTGGCGGGGAAGTTGCACGAGGAGGTCTCGCCGGCGACGAATGCGTCGCAGTTCGAGGCGCATCCCTGGGGGACGGCGATCGCGAAGCCAAGCTCGAAGCCGCTTCCTCCGAGATAAGTCGCGTACAATAGCTGCGTCCCGAGCGCTCCTATCTTGGCGACGAATGCGTCGCTGAATCCGCCGCCGAAAGTGGTTTGCGCCGCTCCCGCTGAGACCGGAAAGGAGCCGCTCGTGAGTCCGACTACGTATGCGTCGCCGGAGCCGTCCACCGCGATACCGAATCCCAGGTCCAGGGTCGGGCCCCCAAGATAGGTGGAATACACGAAGGCCGTACCGGTCGGATTAATCTTGGTTACGAAAGCGTCGCATCCTCCCGCCTGACTGGTCTGGTAGGCGCCCGGATTTGGAACAACCGGGAAATTGGCGGAGCACGTCTGTCCAGTCACGTAAGCGTTGCCGCCCGAATCGATCGCGATCGCGTTCGCCTCGTCGGTGATCGATCCGCCCACATACGTGGCATAGATGATCGGGTCGATAACTAACGGCTTCCGGCGGTCGTAAGAGCCCAGCTCGATTCGTACGTTAGACCGGTCGATCAGCTTGTAGGCGCTCGCGACCGACTTTCTGGCGCCATCGATTTCCTGGTAGGTCACCGGCTGGCGGAGCACCAGGTCGCCCACGTGCGTGCTCAGCACCAAAGCACCCTCGGCGTTGAGCGCGATTCGATCCGCGCCCTCGAAAGCGAGCCGGATGGCGGAGGCATTAGCCGACGGAGCCACCGCCAAATCGTATTCGAGCGCTCGCTGATCGCCGTGGTAGATTAAATCGACGCCCCGATAGACGTTGCGGTATGCCACCTTCGAGTAGGTGGGCAGGCCTGTGTGCCAGTTCTTTGAGTCAGGACCGATAAAATAGCTGGCGACCCCGGGCAGCTTGCCGAGACCTTCGATTCGCGCCGATGGGTCGGCGCCGACCAGCCTCATCCGTACCGCGGCGCGTTCGGGAGCAGCGGGCGGGACCGCCGGCACCGCGACCGCAGGTCCCGGCGCGGAAATCGCCGGGCCGCCGATCGGGCTGTTCGCCGGGCCGCTGAGCGAAAAAACCGTCTCACCTGGCCCCAGGAACAACGAGAGCCTGCCCGCGTGAGAAAGGAATTTGAACCGCCGATCGGTCTGACCGCCATTGAGCTCGAAGCTAAGCGGCAGCCTCCCGTAGTCTCGTCTCAGGCGCGCACCGATGGACGACTCGGGCCCCGGCGGAGCGAGTTGCGCAGATGCGGCATCGCGCGATTTCCGGTTCGCCTGTGCAATCGCGCGCTCGCCCTGCGGCCTGCGGACCAACGCGGCTCGCGCAAGTTGTGAAGCGATTATGGCGGCGATCCCGGCGGTCGTCAGCGCTAGACCCAAAGATAATCGCCGACGGTAGAAACTCATCGCTGTCCCTTCGCGATCGCACAGGGAGAGAGCCGCCTTCGCCGCGCCTCCCTCCAGATCGCGGTCAGTAGCGACTTGTACCTAGCCCATTGTGCTGCTTGGCGTCAAACGGTTTTACCGGCATGAATTGGCCGACATTTTCGCGGGTTAACTAAGCCCCGGTAACGGAAGGGGAGTTGGGGTTCCTGCTGGCACGCCCGACGGCTCGGATGGCATACTGGCGATCCATCGCGGAGAGGTGGCCGAGCCCGGTTTAAGGCGCACGCCTGGAGAGCGTGTAGACTCGAAAGGGTCTCGGGGGTTCAAATCCCCCCCTCTCCGCCAGCCAGTCTTCGATGTTCGGCGCTGTCCGGAGAATCACGCGAAATTCGCGCGTGCGCGCGGGTTCCCGCGTGCCTAAGGGCACCGGAGAGGCCGCGACATGGCCCCGTCCCGGCCGGTTCTGCGGATTGCTCTCCGCGGCGAGTTGACGCAGGCCTTCGCGGACGCCGGCCCGGAAGGCCACCCGATTTCGCCATTCAATCGCCGACCGACTTGGATTTGGGAGACGAACCGCTACAGGCTGTCTGCCAATTAGGGCACTAACATACTTGACTAATACAGCTACCCTTGCTAGATTCTAGGGCATGAAAGCTCCAAGCCCAATGACCCTACAGGATGCGATCCGATATTTCAGCGATCGGGATGTCTGCATCAAATTCCTCGCGGACATCCGCTGGCCGAACGGCGCGACGTGTCCGACGTGCGGAAGCCAGCAAGTCGGCTATCTTGCCAACCAGCGCCGCTGGCAATGCAGCGTGAAGCATGAGCGAAGACAGTTCAGCGTCAAGGTCGGCACCATTTTCGAGGATTCGCCTATCGGCCTCGACAAGTGGTTCGCGGCATCTTGGATGGTCACGAATTGCAAGAACGGCGTGAGCAGCTACGAGATTCATCGCGAGCTTGGCGTGACGCAGAAAACCGCGTGGTTCATGCTGCATCGCATCAGGCTCGCGATGCAGACCGGAACCTTCGAGAAGATGTCAGGCGAGATCGAGGCCGACGAAAGTTTTATCGGTGGCCTCGCCCAAAACATGCACAAGGATCGTCGCGCCCGGACGATCACGGGCACGGGCGGGGCCGGTAAGGCGGTCGTAATGGGCTTACTGGATCGCAAGAGCAAGCAGATTCGGATCGTCCACGTTCCGAACGTCCAACGCGAGACTCTTCAAGCGCAAGTGCGGAAATACATACAGGGCGGCTCCTATCTCTTTACCGATGCGTGGCTTGGATACCACGGACTGGATCGCGAATACGTCCACAACGTCATCGATCACGCGGAAACCTACGTGAAGGGCAACGTCCACACGAACGGGATTGAAAATTTCTGGAGCCTCTTGAAGCGCGGCCTGAAGGGAACATACATCAGCGTCGAACCGTTCCATCTCTTCCGCTATCTGGATGAGCAGGCTTATCGGTTCAACCAGCGCAAGGATGACAACGCGGGCCGCTTCATCGGCGTGATGCAGGGCGTGGCTGGAAAGCGTGTGACGTACAAGAAGCTAACGGGAAAGGAAATCGAGCCCGTGGCCACACCCGTCTGACTGACACGGCAACAGCGAGGGAAGCGCGGGCCAGTCAGTCACCCTCGGATTTCTTCTTCTCTGCTCGGCCTTCGCGATACCGTGCCTGTTCAGCTTCTATTTCCTTTCGTGGCACAGCAACGAGACTGCGAATAAGGTTTTCAAAACGCTGATAGGGCGTCAGCTTTTTCCTTGATTTGGGTTTCTCAAGCGTTGGCACGGATTATAGCTTCTCCAATTTCGTAAGTCGCCATTCTACTTCTGGCTCTTCCGTTGAGAATCTTATTCTGGTTGTCTTGAGTAACGTGGCGCGATAACTCTTCGGCAATTCGACAGAGTGCGTCTCGCTGATTACTTCTGGCGAACACTTTCCCCTTATCGGTGTATCGTCCTCCAGTCTTAGATGAAAAGAGTGCGTATCAGCATCCGCACCTACTAGTTCTATATTTGCGGTAACTTCGTCGGTTTGCTCGGCGCTCATTTCACTGGCTATCGTTCGGAAGCGTTCCAATTCGGGTCTCTGAATAGTTAGCGATGCCCGCACTTCATCTTGGCGATGCCATTCGATCTGACTTTCCATACCGAAGTGAAGTTGATCATCAGCCCATGTATAGGCAGCCGCAATCGGTGGCGCGCCAATCTTCTTCGAGAAGTCGGCTAGCCCTTTCGTGTCGGCTGCTCGAACTAACTCAAGGGTCATTTTAACCGCGTCGTCAAGCAAGGTCCCCCCGAAGAGCAAGCGTTCGCTGCTTAGAGTCAAAACCACACCAATCGAGCCCGGATACGAGTATGCAAATCCCAACGCAGTTTCGCTGAGAACATCGGGATTCAGTCGTCCTCGGAGTTTCGGGCCGTTTTTCAAGGCATCGTACACTAGCGAAAACATTTTTTGAAAGTCTCCCCAAACGCTCGTCAGCCCCGCCAGCATTGGCCGACCTTCAAAAAGAATCCGGTAGTGACAAACGTCAAGTTCGAGTCGATTCGCAGCAGCGCGGAAATCCTGGTCGAGTTTGTGCCAGCGCCTTTCCAGAGACTGGACGTTTGCGAGTAGCGAACGACGGTCAGGATTTTGCGCTATCACGCGCTGCAACCTTTCGATGGCGGCGCTTGTTTCCTGTAGCCTTTCCTGAATGTCCAATAGATCAGGCACTGATGTCTCTAGTATCGTTGGGCAAGCAAGGCCAGTTGCGCATACGGGTCGCCTGCTGCTGCGGCCTCGGAGAGCGGCCGGACTTGGAACGTCACGATGCCCTTGTAATCAAGGCTTCTGCTGAATCCCCATTGCCTGTGCCAATAAACGCGGTCCCAGATGCTTTCGTTGTGAAGTGGATGACCGATCGGATATTCCCGGGCTACATAGCTATCGCAGTAGTGGGAAAGCTTAGGAGCAGAAGAGTCAAAGTGATCAATTATGTCGCGCTGATTTTGAGGGCAGGTGTCATAGAAATTGCCGTCAACGAACAGGACAATATCAGCGTCCTCCGGGTCCATTTTCTCTGTCAAAAAACCTCCGTCGATCCAGAGTTCGCCTGTGATGTCAGAATTTTCGACCTGGTAGATTAGCTGTTCGAGTCCATCCATGATCGCCGCTCGCGTCTTTGACAACGGAAATCCATGAACGCATTTCTGCCGTAACGCCGTCAGCGTCATCGGGTGGAAGCCCGCAGGGAAAAGTGGCGGATACTCCACCTTGGCTGGCATCGAGTCGCAGCATCGTGCAAGCCCAGGGGTAAGTCAAAGTCTCGCGGCCCCAAAATAGTTTCGCCCTTTGATCGCTTCGGGTCAAGACGGCAACGTGGAATTTTTTCTAGCGGTCAGGTATCTTCAGCGATCCGCGAATAGTTCAAGGGAGGGACCACGGGGATGGCGACAGCGGTATCGATGATCAACATGAAGGGCGGCGTCGGTAAAACGACGCTTGCGTTCAATTTTGCGTGGCACGCCGCTTGGAGCGGTACCCATCGCGTCTTGGCCGTCGATCTGGACCCTCAATCAAACCTGAGCCAGTATTTCATGGGCGCGGAGCAATACGTCAAATACATCGAAGCCGAGAAACCCACGGTCGTCGAAATTTTCGAGCAGTTCTCCCCACCGACGAAGAGGCATCGCGCCCCGACGCCAGTTCAACCGTCGAGCATTGTGCAGCATCTCATCAAGTGGAAAGACGGAAGTCTTCTTGACCTGATTCCCTCGCGGTTGGAGTTGGCATGGACGCTGAAAAATCCCACGGAAAAGGCGCACTTGTTGCCGAAATTTCTGGCGAAGTTGCACGACGCATATGACCTCATTATCATCGATTGTGCGCCAACAGAGTCGATCCTGACCACGGCCGCATATTTATCGAGCGGGTATATTGTCGTGCCGGTGAAACCGGAATTTCTCGCGACGATCGGACTTCCGCTCTTGGCACGTTCGCTGAACGAGCATCGAGCGAGCCGTGACGACCAAACCATCGAGTTCGCAGGAATCGTGTTCAATGACTCTGATCCTCAACACGTCAAACCGGAGCACAATCGGTCAAGGCGCGATGTCGGGGCAATAGCGAAAGAACACAAATGGCCGGTGTTTGATAACGAGGCGCGCCACTCGGATTCATACGCGGCTGGCGCACGCGCTGGCGCTCCAATCTTCCGCACAAACTACGCGCGCGATTATGTGAAGCAAGAATTTCAGCTTGTTGGCGATGAGTTCCTGAAGAGAGTTGGATTGTGATGACGCGACGAGGACGAGAGGCCGCTCTCCGGATTCAACTCCTTCTTGAGGAGTTCGCACCGAATGAGTTGTCCGAAGGGTTATCTCTCCTGGGAGGCGCCAATGGCGAAGACGTCGTCGAATTTCTAGTTCGGCGTATAGCTCCGAGCCAGAGCCAACGGCATCTCCCGATCCATGCCGGAAGGGACAGAGACGACGTGATGTCAGACCTGAGACGCACCGCGCCCGAAAAGTACGATGTTATCCGAGAGTTCGACATGCGACTTCGGAACGGCACTTTGTTGCCGACGCTCGACAGTTGCCGCGCGTTTGGAAAAGACTTGTCCAAGGATTTTCAAGCGGGAAAGTCACGCAAGGACTGCATTGGACGCTTGATCGGAACCTTAGCCGGGATGAACGTCGAGGAAATACGCACTGCGATCTCGCGCGCTCCCTCCTACGCCGATAAGAACAGTTCCGAGCCTTATCGTCGTCTCGCGTCTCATATAATTTCCGGAACCTCCCGATAGTTTTTTGAGAACGGCCTGTCACGTCCGGCCCACCCTACCACGCCGTATTAGCTAAGTATATTAGTGCCCCAATTAGGACAGCACCGTGCCGGGAAGCGCCGCCTGGTCCGCCGCTTGTCATTTCTCATCACGCTTGGAATGATCTGCTGCCGTGAGCGCACCTTCGAAGCTTGAGCTCGAGCGCTTCGTCTCGACGTTTCCATATTCGAGCGAGGCATTCCTGGTCGACGAGGTGCTATGTGTCGACCTCGCGCAGCGAGAGATCGAAGCGCGTATGGACACGACGCGCCCGCTGCCAGTGGCGCGGTATCAAGTGGGCGATCCAGGCATCCATCCTCGGCACTTATCGGGGCCCGACCTTATACTGCTGACCGGCAACCTCGGCTGCCTTCACGCCTACTTCCTGCACAGCTGTCGTTGGGAGGAGGGATGGGTCGGGTTCGGCAACCGCATCCATCGCGCTGACTTCCGAAGTCTGGTAACCATTGGACCGCCGCTCCGGCTCCATTCCAAAGAGACCAAGGCCCGCGAAGGGCCGAAGCGGGTTGTGCTCCGCTTCGAGTTTCGCTTCTGGCAGGAGGAGAGGCTAGTCTACTTTGGCGACCAGTCGGCAATCTTCGTCAAAGGTCGGGCGTTCGAGGGAGATTAGCCGGAATTCCCCCTTTTTGACCCTGCCGATCGATCCGTTCGGCCAAGGTCTCGGCGGTGAGCCTATCCGCGCCTCCAGCTTCCAACTGTCGAGGCTTGCACAATATAGCTGCAGGGGGGGAACAGTTCGGCTTGCTCCCGGAAGGCCATGACCAGAGCGGGCCGGCGCCGCTGCAACGCACTTGCGGACGCGGATCGCCCGGCGTTCGAGGGAGCTTGACTTGGTTATCCAATATCTCTATAAATGTGAAACTATGAAGAAGTTGACCGTAATCGGAGCGCTGGGCGCGCTGGCGCAAGAGACGCGGCTCGACATCTTTCGTCTTCTGGTGCAGAAGGGGCCCGAGGGGCTGCCGGCGGGCGAGATCGGCACACGGCTGGGTCAACCCTCGCCCACGTTGTCCTTTCACCTGAACCAGCTCAGGTTTGCGGGCTTGGTAAGGTCACGGCGGGAGAGCCGGTCGATCATCTACAGCGCCAATTTCAAGGCGATGAATGATCTGCTCTCCTATCTGACGGAGAACTGTTGCGGCGGGCGGACGGAGTTATGCAGTCCCGCCGTCGAGCCGGGTTGTGCATCCGAATGTACACCTCAGCAAATTGCCGCGCCAAAGAATAGTCGGAGGATATCCATATGAAACGGTTTCACGTTCACGTCCGGGTCGATGACCTCGATTCCTCGGTGCGCTTCTATTCGACGCTGTTCGGTGCCGAGCCCGCGGTACTCAAACCCGAGTACGCGAAATGGATGCTCGACGATCCGCGCGTCAATTTTGCGATCACTTCGGGATCGACCGCGCCAGGCCTCGATCATCTGGGGCTGCAGGTCGAATCGGACGAAGATCTGGCGACTATCGCGGGACGGCTCGACGCCGCCGGTCAGTCGGTGGTCAAGCAGGAGAACGCCGCGTGCTGCTACGCGCGTGGCAATAAAGGCTGGGTCTCCGATCCGAGCGGCATTTCGTGGGAGACCTTTCATACGTTCGGCGAGAACACCGTGTACGGCAACGACCGTGCCCCGCGTACAGTTGCAGCCAAACCGCTTGAGTCTGCTTCGTGCTGCGCGCCAGCCCCGTCTTCGACGAGTGCCTGCTGCGGCGGATCGAAAGCGCAAGCGTGAATCGCAGCTCGCCGGACAATCGCACCATGGCCAATCGAGAATACAATGTCCTGTTTTTATGCACGGGCAATTCCGCGCGCAGCATCATGGCCGAATGCGCGATCGGACGCTGGGGCAAGGGAAAGTTCAAAGGTTTCAGCGCCGGGAGCCATCCCAAGGGTGCCATCCACCCGATGGCGCTCGAACTACTCCGCGAGCTGAACTACGACACCTCAAGCTTGCGCAGCAAGGGCTGGGACGAGTTTGCACGTCCGGACAGTCCGCTGCTCGACTTCGTGTTCACGGTTTGCGACCAGGCGGCAGCTGAACCGTGCCCGGTATGGCCAGGCCAACCGATAACAGCGCATTGGGGCGTCTCCGACCCGGTGGTGTTTCAAGGCAGCGAAGAAGGGAGGCGCCGCCTCTTCTTTCGCACCTACCGTGAACTCGAGAATCGAATCAAGATCTTCACGAGCCTGAGAATCGAGGCACTCGACAAGTTCGCTCTGGGGGAGCGCGTGAGAGAAATCGGTAAAATCAAACTTCCCGAAGAGCGCGAACCGTAGCCAGGTCCCACACCTCCGCCGACACACGCAGGAGTGCGCATTGAGTGCAACGATGACGATGGCCGAGACGCCGGTCGTGCGCCGACTCTCCTTTCTCGACCGCTACCTGACGCTATGGATTTTCCTGGCGATGGCGGCCGGGATTGCGCTGGGGGCGGCGGTGCCGGGCGTGCGGATCATTTTCGATCGGCTGAGTGTCGGCACTACCTCGCTGCCGATCGCGATCGGGTTGATCCTGATGATGTACCCCCCGCTGGCCAAGGTTAACTATGACGAGTTGGGCGACGTCTTTCGGAATTGGAAGATCCTCGGTCTCTCGCTGGTTCAGAACTGGATAATCGGCCCGATCCTGATGTTCGCGCTCGCAATAATTTTCCTTCGCGACCGTCCGGAGTATATGACCGGGCTGATCATCATCGGCCTCGCGAGATGTATCGCGATGGTAATCGTCTGGAACGATCTCGCCGACGGCGACGCGGACTATTGCGCCGGCCTGGTCGCATTCAACTCGATCTTTCAGGTGCTCTTCTTTTCGCTTTATGCGTTCGTATTCGTGACCGTGCTCCCCCGATGGCTCGGATTGGGCGGCGCTATCGTCGATGTCACGATCGGGAAGATCGCAGAAAGCGTCGGCGTCTATCTCGGCATCCCGTTCGTCGCGGGCCTGGCTACCTGGAAAACTCTCACCCGGCGCAAGGGTAAAAACTGGTATCGCGAGCGTTTCGTTCCGAAGATAAGCCCGCTCACGCTGGTGTTTCTTCTGTTCACGATCGTCGTGATGTTTTCCATCAAAGGCGCGAGAATCGTGCAGTTGCCGCTCGACGTGGTCCGCATCGCGATACCGCTGCTGCTCTACTTCACGATCATGTTCGCGCTGTCGTTCGTGCTGAGCCGGCGCGTCGGCGCCACCTACCCACAGACCGCGACATTGTCCTTCACTGCGGCCTCGAACAATTTCGAGCTGGCAATCGCAGTCGCAATTGCGACATTCGGGATCGACAGCGGCGCGGCATTCGCAGCGGTGATCGGGCCCTTGATTGAGGTTCCGGTAATGATCGGGCTGGTCGACGTCTCGCGCCTGGCGCAGCGCAGATATTTTGCGACGCTGCCTGCGGCAATCGAGGGGGCTGAGCGACGCAACTTCAAGCGGGCATAACGATATCGAACGCGCAGGTGCCGCAGGACCAGTCCGTGGTCTCGCGCCATCTCGCCGTCCTGCACCGGGCCGGCGTGGTGCGGCGAGAGAAGGTCGGACGGCAAGTGTTTTTCGAGCTCGACGGGAGCAGTGTCGTAACGCGTATGGAGCGGATGATCGAACAATTCCGGTCGATCATCCCGTTGTGCTGCCCGCCGCGTCGCGAATCGTAACGCGAAAGGGAGACCAGTATGAGCACTGCACAAACGAAACCGCCCGAACAGGTCCGCGAAATGGTGCGCCGGCGCTACGCCGAGATCGCACGCGACGGCAGCGTGAGTCCCACTGCTGGCAGTTGCGGTCCGCAGCCGGCGCAGATCGCGGAGCGTATCGGATACTCGGCCGAAGACACCGCGACGGTTCCGGAGGGCGCCAACCTCGGCCTCGGGTGCGGCGCGCCGCTCGCCGCGGCCGCCTTGCGCGAGGGCGAGACCGTGCTCGACCTTGGATCGGGCGCCGGCTTCGATGCCTTCCTGGCGGCGCGCGCGGTTGGCCCCACGGGGCTGGTGATCGGTGTCGATATGACAGACGAGATGCTTGCCAAGGCACGCGCGAACGCGCGCCCCGCCGGCGTGAGCAACGTCGAGTTCCGCAAGGGCTATATCGAGGCCTTGCCGGTGGAAGACGCCAGCATCGACGTGGTGCTCTCCAACTGCGTGATCAACCTGGTCCCCGACAAAGCGGCGGTGTACCGCGAAGTGGCTCGCGTGCTGCGCCCCGGTGGGCGGATGGTGATCAGCGACGTCGTACTCAATGAACCGCTGCCCGAGGTGGTCGCCGCGGATGTGGCGGCGCTGACCGGGTGCGTCGCCGGTGCCGCTTTGCGTGACCAGTACCTGGCGACGATCACTGCCGCCGGCCTCTCCGATATTGAGGTCGTAAACGACCGAGGTTTCGGCGCGGTGGCGCTTACCATGGTGCCGGAACCGATGGTCCGCCAGGCGGAGGCCGCCGGGATTGACGTCCAGCGCGTCGCGGAGACCGTCCGCTCACTAACCATCCGAGCGCGGAGGCCGCAACGCGCTGCCAGCGCTCGCAGACGCGAGGAAGTCTGAAGCACAAACCGCTGCTCAGTCCAGCGGCGTGGCTTGGGCGCGACCAACGGCCGCAATTGCGCCGGAGGGTGATTGCACGTCAGCCCCTGAGGCACGCGTCTTATAAGAGGACCGCGAAAACCAAGTTCTGCCCCTATCGAGTCTGCGATCGTCGGCATTCTCCGGAGAGACCCCGCTATCGCCCGCCAGGTTGCTAATGCGCACTGGCCAGAGTTCAGGTCGACAACTTCGACCGCAGCCATAGCGCCTTCATGGTAGACATCAGCGCAGATTCTTGCGGGAGGAATGGCAACGCGGCGAAAAATAGCACACGTTTGCGCCTGTGTTCAGCGCTCAACCTAGCCGGGGAGCGGCATTTCCACAGCTCGTCGTTCGGCGGTGCTGAATTCAAATTGAAAAGTGAGCGCCTTGCAATTTGCGGGATTTTTCGCAAGAAAAAGGTCCTGAGCCCAGCAATTTCCTTGCTTTCCCTGTCGGTACGCTCTTTGCGGTAGGAGTTGGCGTGCTGGACACATTGGCCATTGCCGTAACCGTCGCGTTCTTTGCCGTTGGAATAGCTTACGTCTGGGGATGTAGTCGCATATGAGCACCTGGGAGTTGATTCTCGGCCTTGCCACGTCCGTGGGGTTGGCCGCCTACCTTGTTTACGCGCTCCTGTTCCCCGAAAAGTTCTGATCGCAGCGGGAGCAACAGATGACCAGCAATGCTCTGATTCAGGTGGGCATCTATTTCCTGCTGGTGCTCGCCGTCACGGTGCCGCTGGGTGCCTATATGACAAAGGTGTTCTCTGGAGAGCGCACCTTTCTCGACCCTGTCCTGCTCCCGATAGAGCGGCTCATCTATCGAAGCTGCGGCGTTCAGCCGGGCAACGAGATGACGTGGGTGGAATACACGATCAGCATGTTGCTCTTCAGTGCCGTCGGGATGCTGGCGCTCTACGCGCTGGAGCGGCTGCAATGGTACCTGCCGCTGAATCCGCAGGGGCTTGCGGGCGTGCCGCCGGCACTGGCTTTCAACACCGCGGCCAGTTTCACGACCAATACCAACTGGCAGGCCTACGGCGGCGAAAGCACGATGAGCTATCTGACCCAGATGGCCGGGCTGGCGTTCCACAACTTCGTTTCGGCTGCAGCGGGAATCGCGGTGGCAATCGCGATCGTGCGGGGCTTCGCGCGCCGCACGGCCAAAACGATCGGCAACTTCTGGTTCGATCTGACTCGCGCCACGCTGTGGGTTCTGATGCCGATTTGCCTTGTGTTGGCCCTGGTTCTGGTATGGCAGGGAGTGCCGCAGAACTTCAGCGCCTATACGCAGGCGAAGACTGTCGAGGGCGCCGACCAGCTAATCGCCCAGGGACCGGTCGCTTCGCAGGAGATCATAAAGGAGACTCGGCACCAACGGCGGAGGATTCTTCAACGCCAACTCGTCCCATCCGTACGAGAATCCGACCCCGCTTACGAATTTAATCGAGATGCTTGCCATCTTCGCCATCGCAGCCGGTCTGACCAATACGTTTGGCAGGATGGTAGGCGACACGCGCCAGGGATGGGCGTTGTTTGCGGCAATGTCGCTGCTCTTCCTGATGGCTGCCGGCGTCGCGATTTGGAGCGAGCAACGAGGCAATCCGACTATTGCCGCGCTCGGCGTCGATGCTTCCGCCTCGGCCGCCCAGAGCGGCGGCAACATGGAGGGCAAGGAGGTCCGCTTCGGCATCGTCAACTCCGCCCTGTGGGCGACGGTCACCACCGACACCTCGTGCGGCGCCGTCAACTCGATGCACGACAGCTTCACGCCGCTGGGCGGCATGATCCCGCTGGTGAACATCCAGCTTGGCGAAGTGGTCTTCGGAGGAGTCGGAGCCGGCCTCTACGGGATGCTCGTGATGGCGGTGCTTTCGGTGTTTATCGCGGGCCTGATGGTCGGCCGCACCCCGGAGTATCTGGGCAAGAAAATCGAGTCACGCGAGATGAAGCTCGCGATGCTCTACGTCCTGATCTTCCCGGCAGTGATTCTGTTCGGGACCGCGGCGGCTGTGGTGGTGCCGGCCGCACTGTCCAGCATCTCGAACCCCGGGCCGCACGGGTTCTCGCAAATTCTCTACGCATACAGCGAAGCGGCGGCCAACAACGGTTCCGCTTTCGGCGGACTCAACGCCAACACGAATTTCTACAACTGGTCGATGGCGGTTGCGATGCTGCTCGGGCGCTTCATGATGAAGGTTCCGGCGCTCGCCCTGGCGGGCTCGCTGGTGCTCAAGAAATCGGTGCCGGCCAGCGCGGGAACTTTTCCGACTAACGGGGCGCTGTTCGTCGCTCTACTGATCGGCGTGATCCTGATCGTGGGCGCGCTGACCTTTTTTCCGGCAATCGCGCTGGGCCCCATCGTCGAGCATCTGCTGATGCTAACCGGCAAAACCTACTAGGAACTGACTCGTCACAAATGGCTAGTCACGAAATTTCGATCTGGAACTGGAATATAATCCGCCGCGCCTCGGTCGATTCGGTGCGCAAGCTCGACCCGCGCCTGATGGTCAGGAATCCGGTCATGTTCGTGGTCGAGGTGACCAGCGTCCTGACCACGCTGAGCCTGATTCGCGACGCGCTCGCGGGACACACCGCGGTGGCGATCTTCGAGCTGCAAATCGCGCTGTGGCTGTGGTTCACGGTGCTGTTCGCCAACTTCGCCGAGGCGATGGCCGAAGGGCGCGGCAAGGCGCAGGCCGACAATCTGCGTAAAACGCGCACCGAGACCCAGGCCAAGCTGCTGCGCTCCGATCAAGTGACCATGGTTTCGGCGACCTCGCTGCGCAAGGGCGACGTCGTGATGGTCGAGGCGGGGGACGTGATTCCCGGCGACGGCGAAGTGATCGAAGGCATGGCCGCGGTCAACGAAGCCTCGATCACCGGCGAATCGGCCCCGGTCATCCGCGAGAGCGGCGGCGATCGCAGCGGCGTCACCGGCGGCACCACCGTCATCTCCGACTGGATCAAGGTCAGGATTACCGTCAATCCCGGCGAGAGCTTCCTCGATCGCATGATCGGCCTGGTCGAAGGCGCCCGCCGCCAGAGAACGCCCAACGAAATCGCACTTAGTATCCTGCTCGCGGGACTGACTATCATCTTTCTGCTGGTGGTGGTGACGCTATATCCATTCGCGCTCTATGGCAGCACGGTTCTCACCCTGCCGGTGCTGGTAGCGCTCCTGGTCTGCCTGATTCCGACCACGATCGGCGGCCTGCTCTCGGCGATCGGCATCGCCGGGATGGATCGGCTGGTTCAGCACAACGTGCTGGCGATGTCGGGACGCGCGGTTGAGGCCGCCGGCGACGTCGACACGCTGCTGCTCGACAAGACCGGCACAATCACGCTCGGCAATCGGATGGCCACCGAGTTCATTCCCGTCGGCGGCGTCAGCGCCGAAGAGCTGGCTGACACGGCCCAGTTGGCTTCGCTCGCCGACGAGACCCCCGAGGGGCGCTCGATCACGGTGCTGGCCAAGCGCCAGTTCAATCTGCGCGGGCGCGAGCTGCAGGAGCGCAACGCGAAGTTCATCCCGTTCTCCGCCCAGACCCGGATGAGCGGCGTCGATCTGGAGGGCCGCGAAATCCGCAAGGGCGCAACCGACTCGGTGGCGAAGTTCGTAGGCGAGCACGGCGGCAAGGTTCCCCCCGAATTGCGGGAGATCGTGGAACGCATCGCCCGCAGCGGCGGAACCCCGCTGACCGTGGCTGACGGCGGACGCGTCTTCGGCGTTATTCATCTCAAGGACATCATCAAGGAGGGCATCAAGGAGCGCTTTGAGCGCGTGCGCGCGATGGGCCTGCGCACGGTAATGATCACCGGCGACAACCCGCTTACCGCCAAAGCTATCGCCGACGAAGCCGGCGTGGACGACTTCCTGGCCGAAGCGACGCCCGAGCGCAAGCTGGGCCTGATTCGTGAGGAACAGCGGCAGGGCAAGCTGGTGGCGATGATCGGCGACGGCACCAACGATGCGCCGGCGCTCGCCCAGGCCGACGTGGGGGTCGCGATGAATGCCGGCACGCAGGCCGCACGCGAGGCCGGCAACATGGTCGACCTCGACTCGAATCCGACCAAGATCCTGGAAGTGGTCGAGATCGGCAAGCAGCTCCTGATGACGCGCGGCGCGCTGACCACCTTCTCGATCGCCAATGACGTGGCCAAGTACTTCGCAATTATTCCGGCGATGTTCGTGGTGAGCTATCCGCCGTTGCAGGCGCTGAACATCATGCGGCTGGCCAGTCCGGAGAGCGCCATCCTGTCGGCGGTAATCTTCAACGCGTTGATCATCATCGCGCTTATCCCGCTGGCCTTGCGCGGCGTTAAATACCGGCCGGTGGGCGCGTCAGCGATCCTGCTGCGAAACCTGATTATCTATGGTCTCGGCGGGGTGATTATTCCTTTTATCGGTATCAAGGCGATCGATGTGGTGATCGCGGCGCTGCACCTGGTCTGAGGCACGAACCAATGAACAATCTCTGGATATCGATCAAGATGACGGTCGTCCTTACGATACTCACGGGATTGGCCTACCCGGTGCTGATGGTGGGTGTCGCGCGCGTGCTCTTTCCGTGGCAGGCGCAGGGCAGCCTGGTCGAACGCGACGGCAAGGTCGTCGGGTCCGCTCTCATCGGCCAGAACTTCGCAAGCCCCCGCTACTTCCAGCCCCGCCCATCCGCGGCCGGCGACAAGGGTTATGACGCCTCGAACTCGGGCGGCTCGAACCTCGGGCCGACCAACAAGGCTCTGATCGATGCCGTCCGGACCAGACTGGCGCAAGTCGCCGAGGTCGATGGGGTTCCGAAATCCCAGGTTCCGATTGACCTGGTCACCGCTTCGGGCAGCGGCCTCGATCCGGAGATCAGCCCCGCCGCGGCCGAGATCCAGGTCAGCCAGAGTGGCGAAGGCGCGGGGAATGTCGGAGGATCAGGTGCGAGATCTGATTCGCGCGAACACACGCTCGCGATGGCTTGGGCTTCTGGGCGAGCCGGGTGTCAACGCTCTGGCGCTGAACCTCGCGCTCGACAATCTGAGCAGCGGCAAACAGGCGAGCGCGTCGGCCGGGTCGCGATAGCGAGTACGAAGGATGAGGGCATGCCCGTCGAAAGGGCTGTCATTCCTGATGCGGGTGTGGGAAATTGCACCTTGACGTTCCAGCAGTGTCTTGCGGCCAGGATTGGTGTGACGCCCAACGAGACTACGCTCAGCAGACGGCGGTTTGTAAGGCTTGGCCTGTTCGCTTCGGCGGCTTGTCTTCTGCCCAGCCCCGCCCTGGCCGCGCTCTGGCGTAGCGGCAAGGGCGCTCGAAGGCTCTCGTTTTACAACCTTCATACCGACGAAACCCTTACGACCGTGTATTGGGCCGACGGCAAATACGTTCCGGGCGCTTTGAGCGAGATCGATTACATCCTGCGTGACTTCCGGCGCAACGAGGTCAAGCCGATCGATGCGCGTCTGCTCGATCTGCTGTACGCGCTGCGGCTGAATCTCGACACGAACGCTTCTTTCCACGTGATCTCGGGCTATCGGTCGCCGCTGACCAACGCGATGCTCCGCCGCGCGAGCGAGGGAGTGGCTGCGCATAGCCTGCATCTCAAAGGACAGGCGATAGACTTAAGAGTGCCGGGCAGAGAACTGTCGGTCGTGCGCGGCGCGGCGCTCGCATTGCGGGGTGGCGGAGTTGGCTATTATCCTCGCTCTGACTTCGTGCATATCGACGTCGGCCGGGTACGAACCTGGTAGTGAATCGCGCTCGGCGACTCGCTCTCATCGCGGCGGTTCTGGTTGTCCCTCTCTGCCAAGGTTCCGCTTTGTGTCAGCCGCCGGCGATCGGCGGCTCGTCCGCCGCTACCGCGCGACACGAGCCCGCGGAGATTTTCTCGGCGCGGGATCAGGAGGAACTGAAGGCCCTGATCGGCGCGGGGATGCTCTCCGACCTGCGTTGGCCGAATTTCACTGACTATCGAATCGACGCCGGCAGGTTTTACGAATCCGATAGCTATTCGCTGGCCTGGGTCCTGGACGGCCAGCCAACTCCGCAAGCCCGCGCGATGATCGGGCTCTTCAAGCAAGCTTCGTTGAAGGGACTCGACCCGGAGGCCTACGACGCCTCGCGATGGGACGGCCGTCTGGCGAAGCTTGTGCCGCCGATCGCGCGTCCTGTCGAGACGAACCTCGTGCACTTCGATCTGGCGCTCACCGTCTCAACGATGCGCTACATTTCCGACTTGCATATCGGCCGGGTGAACCCGCAGCATTTCAAGTTCGGTCTCGACGTCGGGCCGAACAAATACGACCTTCCGGAACTTCTGCGAAGTCAGCTGCTTCACGCTCAGGACCTCGATGCGGTAATCGGGAAGGCCGAACCGCCGTACTCCGGCTACCGGCGAGTCGAGGCCGCGCTGGCAACCTATTCGAAGCTCGCTCAGGAAGGCGACGGCGAACCGCTGCCGATACCGGAAAAGACTGTCCGGCCTGGGAATTCGTATCCGGAATTGGCGCAATTGATCCGACGACTGCGCCAACTCGG
The DNA here is from genome assembly GCA_963830715.1 of uncultured delta proteobacterium. GTDB lineage: Bacteria > Desulfobacterota > Binatia > Binatales > Binataceae > CAVVMA01. The sequence continues at coordinate 84,540 of CAWHNS010000007.1, read as the reverse complement.
GGACCTGGCTTCCAGCGGCGATGCGTCCGGAGATGCGGCGATATACGAAGGCGCGGTCGTGGACGCCGTCAAGCATTTCCAGCAACGACACGGCCTTGCGCCCGATGGCGCGCTGGGCAAGGGCACTATCGCCGCGCTCGATGTTCCGCTGAGCGTTCGAGTACGCCAGCTCCAGCTCACGCTGGAACGCTACCGATGGATGCCGCCCCATTTTCCCGAACCGCCTCTGATCGTGAATATCCCCGAGTTCCGGCTGCGCACCTTTCGCTGGGAAGGGGGTACCCCAATGTCGATGAAGGTGGTAGTCGGAAGGGCCTATCGCCACCAGACGCCGGTATTCGCAAACAACATGCGATATTTGATTTTCCGTCCTTACTGGAATGTCCCGCTTTCGATCCAGCGTTCGGAGTTGGTGCCGAAGATCCGGCGCGACCGGAATTACCTGGCGAAAAACCAATACGAGGTAACTGACAGCCGCGGCGAAGTGGTGACCGATGGCCCGGTGACGGACGAGGTCTTGCGCGGACTTGCCGCGGGCGCACTGAGCATACGGCAGAAGCCGGGCCCAAGAACGCGCTAGGCCTGGTCAAGTTCATGTTTCCGAATCCCTACAACGTGTATCTCCACAGCACACCGTCAACCGAATTGTTCTCCCGATCCCGGCGCGATTTCAGCCACGGCTGCATCCGGGTCGAGGATCCGGTTGCTCTTGCGGCGTGGGTGCTTCGCAACCAACCCGGATGGAATATGGACCGAATCCGCGCGCTGATGAACGGTGACCGGACGGTGCAGGTCAATCTCGACAAGCCGATCCCGGTGCTCATCATCTATGCGACTGCGTTCGTGGAGGAGGACGGCGAAGTGCGGTTCTACGACGACATCTACGGCCACGACGCTTCGCTCGAGAAAGTGCTGGCCGCCGGCTATCCATATCCGGGTTGATTCGCAATTCAGAAAGTTGGCGGCAGATGCGCTCGCGTTGAGTTCACTGCGAGAAGAACTTCGCGAGTTGCTCGGAGGCCTGCTCGGCATCGTGCCTCCCGAGCTCGATCAGATGGTCCACGTAGCAGCGGTCAAAAAAGAGATATGAAAGCAGGTCGGCCTCGCCGACGGCGCCGCGGCCTGCATAGCGGGCTACATTGCGGCTCAGCCAGTCGCGGGCGCCACGGACGGATGACGGATGTTCGAGGCACTCCGCCGCGATCGCGCCGATGTCCTTCGATGGGCGCAGGAACAGGTTCTCTACGATGCGGTAGGGCGCGTTGCGCATCGTCATGATCGGTTCGTTGATCCGGGTGAGAAACTCGGGACCGTAGGCCTTGACGCCGCGCTCGAGGATTGCATTGAAAAGCCTGAGTCGATCCACGTCGTGCTCGACGCGGTCGAGAAGCATCGCGTTCAGCGCCTTGCCGCTCAAGTAGGTCAGGCTCGAGTAGTTCGCGATTCGCTCACCCGCGATGTGGTCCTCCTCCTGCGCACTGCGCTGGTAGCGAAGCCCGATCACGATCACCCGGTCGGCTCCCAGCCGGAGCGCCGGGGCCAGCGGGGTATTCAGACGAAGCCCGCCATCGTAGCAATAGGCCTGATTTACCCGAACCGCGGGAAAGATCAGCGGGATCGCGGCCGAAGCGAGTGCGTGCTCGGGACCGATGCGGGCCGAACGGGCGATCACGAAGGGATTGCCCACCCACTGCGGCAAGGTGCCGCGACTGTCCACGAAGACCACGGAGCGCCCGGTGGCAATCTCGGTGGCAGCCACCGCCAGCGCGTACAGCCTGCCCTCGTCGAGGTTGCGATGAAGCCGGTCCCAGGGAATCTGCGCGAGCACTATGGACTCCAGCCAGGTCGTGTCAAAAAGGCCGGGCAGGCGATCCGGCGCATTGTCCTCGCGGGCGGGCAGCCATCCTTTCGACCCTCCGAATCCGAGCAGCCGCCACGGCACCCGAACCACGTCCGTGACGCCGACCGGAAAGACCTTCTCGAACGACAGCGAGCGCCAGAGCCTCGGTAAGCCGGTGGCCCGCGCGCGGATCGTCCTGCGTCGCAGCGACCCAGCACGCGTGGATGGCTCCGACGCTGGTTCCGGTCACGATATCGAAGTGGATCGGCCGGCCGAGCAGCTTGGGGAGTTCCTCGAAGAGGTAGGAAATCACCCCCGCCTCGTAAGCGCCCCGCGCGCCTCCGCCGGACATGACCAGACTGATCCGCGAAGTTGACGTGGCCGGTCCCGTCTCCTTTCTCAGACCGAAGGCCGGATAATCGGGTGTCGCCGGACAACTACTACTACCCGTCTCGGGATCCGATCTTCAGCGTTCTCGAATCAACAGCCTATTCCTTATATGGTCGCATTCGGTAGGGCGGTTAGGAAAGCTGGCAATGCGTTTTGGTCTGTTCTGCTCGGCGCAAGCCGACAGCAACGAGCTTCCCCCGGAAACCGGGCAGGGCTTTCGCGACTATCTCGATTTCAACGTCGAGGCGGAGGCGCTCGGCTATCATTCGAGCTTTTCGGTCGAGCACCATTTCACCGGCTGGAATCAGGTCTCGGCCACGCTCACGCTGCTCACTTGTCTCGCGATGAGAACGGCCACTTTGCGGCTCGGCACCGCGGTGATCGTGTTGCCCTGGCACAACCCGGTCTTGCTGGCCGAGCAGGCGGCGACGCTCGATCTGATTTCCGGCGGCCGGCTCGATTTCGGCGTCGGCAAAGGCTACCGGCACAACGAATTCAAGGGCTTCGGCATTCCGCAGGAGGAAGCGGAGGCGCGTTTCGACGAGGCGCTCGAGGTCATCATGCGCTCGTGGACCTCGCGCACGCGCTTCTCCCATCACGGCCGTTACTGGCACTTCGAGGATATCGTGGTCGAGCCACCGACCGCGCAGCGCCCGCATCCGCCGCTCTGGGTCGCGGCCGCGAGCCCGCCGTCGATCCGCCGCGCGGCTGCGCGCGGACTCAATCTCATCCTCGATCAATACGCCGGACCCGACGCGATTGGCGAACGCATCGCGCTCTACCGCTCCGAACGCGAAGCCAGGGGCTACACATTCGATCCGATGCAGGTGACGGTGGCGCGCCAGCTCTACGTCGCCAAAGATGAGGCCGACAAGGAGGCCGCGCTGGCGCGGCAAGCCGAATATACCCGGCGCACGGTTGCGGTATCGCGTGCGCCTGACGGCAAGGCGGGTTCACATGTCCTCGCTTACGCAGACACCGCCGGCGCGACTGAGGCCAATGCGCTTTACGGAACGCCGGATGAAATTTGCGGCATGCTCGCGGCTTTGAACAAGGCCGGCGCGGAATATGTGCTGCTGACGATTTTCGGCGGCCACGAGCAGTTGCGGCGCTTCGCGCGCGAAATCATGCCGGAATTTTCAAGCGGGCGATCATCGGCACCGCAACTCGCGCCGCGCTGAAATGAGATTGCCGATGGCTGACGCGCGCTAGCGGCGCAGGGCAAGCGGCGCGGCAAAGAAGTCCGGTGTTGGCCTCGCCCGGCGGGATCGGGTATCAGATCGTATGATGAGCAGCGAATTTTCACTCGACACGATCGATGTGATCGGCCCCGATCACTACGCCAAAAACGGTTACCCGCACAGGGAGTGGGCCTACCTGCGCAAGCACAAGCCGGTGTTCCGGGTCGAGCGGGCCAACGTCGATCCTTTCTGGGCAATCACCAAACACGCCGATATTGTGGACATCTCGCGCAAGCCGAACTTGTGGCACAACGGCCCGCGCATGGCGGTTTTCACCAACGAGCTTAACCAGCCGCCGCAGCGGCCCGAGACGCCGATGTTTCGCCAGTTGCTCAACATGGATCCGCCCGATCACGGCTTATTCCGGTCGGTGCTGAGCCGGCACTTCACGCCGCGCGGCGTCAGGACGCTTCAGCCGCAGGTCGAGGAGATCACGCGCAAGGTGCTCGACGACATCGCGGATCGATCCGAGTGCGACTTCGTCACCGAGATTTCGTCGAAGGTGCCGCTCGCGGTGATCGCGGAGCTGCTCGGCGCGCCGCGCAAGGACTGGGAAATGCTGTTCAGATGGACCAACGAGACCATCGGCAGCGGCGACCCCGAGTTTCAGCAGGGCGCGACCGCTTTGGAAAGCGTGCAGCGCGCGCGGATGGAAATGTTTCAGTATTTCAGCGAAATGGTGGCCGAGCGGCAGAAGCGGCCCACCGATGACATCACCAGCATGGTCGCCAACGGCCGCGTCAACGGCGCGCCGCTGCCGGCCTTCGAGTTGCTGTCGTATCTGTTCGTGCTGGTGGTCGCGGGCAACGAGACCACGCGCAACGCAACCACCGGCGGGTTGCTCGCGTTTATCGAGAATCCGGATCAATGGCAGCGGCTCAAGCGTGATCGCTCGCTTATGCCGAGCGCGGTCGAGGAGATAGTGCGCTGGACCAGTCCGGTCATCCAGTTCGCGCGCACCGCGACCGCCGACACCGAGGTTCACGGCCAGAAGATCCGCGAAGGCGAGTCAGTCTGCATGTTTTACCCCTCGGCCAACCGCGACGAGGAAGTGTTCGACGAACCTTTCAAGTTCGATATCGGCCGCGATCCCAATCCGCATCTCGCCTTCGGTATCGGCGAGCACTTTTGCCTGGGCGCCAATCTGGCGCGGCTGGAGCTGGAAGTGATCTATCGCCAGATGGTCGAGCGGCTCGAGAATCCGCAGTTGGCGGGCTCTGTCCAGCGCCTGCGATCGAGCTTCGTCGGCGGCATCAAGCACATGCCGATCCGCTACAAGATGCTGCCGGCGCATAGCCAGGCAAACGAACTGTCTCGGTAGGCAGAAGTCTCGCCCGCCGTTCAGCCCCGCGACAGCACCTCGGCGGCTGACGGCTGCGATACCGTGACCGGCGCGGCTTCGCGCACTTCGAGCAGACGGCGCTTGGCGGCCTTGGTTGCCTCACGGTCCCGCGCCGGCAGACCGAAGCCGGTGTAGAGCACCCGCCGTTCGCGATCCACCGGCGGCTGCGCCATGTGAAGAGTGCAACTCAAATGCACGGTGATATCGCCGGTGCGAGTCGGCAGATCGACGACCGGCAGATCGAGCCCGGCCGAAGCATCGCGGGCCACATCAGCGCGCGATGCGATCCTGCGACGACTCTCAGTTGTCCCGATCGTGCGTCGGCGCCGGTGACCGAGATTCCGACCGTGATCGAGCAGCAATCATAGCTGTGGCGGCCCAGCGCGCAGTCCTTATGCCACGGCACGTCGGAAATCCCCTGCACGATGCCCAACGGTTTGACCAGCGCTTCGATCCGATTGCCCTCTAGCTTATTGCCCATCGCGTGGCCGTCGCCGGTCAGCCGCGATATCCGCGCGAGGCGTCCGTCTGCCAGCAGCGCCTCGGCCGCCGGCGATCGCTCGTCGAACCGCTGCATGCGCACCAGATGGTCGGCGCCGTCCGCGGTGCGGGCCCACCACGAGCGCCCGTCGCCCTGCGAGTAGGTAGGCGCCGCGCGGTCCATGTCGGCGGAGATCGCTGCCATCTCGCTCTCGCTGAACACGCCCTTGACGTGCAAATACCCCGCTTCGATCAGGAAGTCGCGCAACTCATCGTCACGATCGTCGAGGCGAAAGCTGCGGCCGAAATCCAGCGGCTGGCCGTCGCGCCCTTTGAACGTGATCGATCCCGGGAGGTACGGCTTCACGCCGTCCAAGGCTCCGCGCAGAAGCATCCACCAGTCCAGCAGATGGTCGAGGCTGCCATGCATCTTTAGCTTGCCGCTGGCGAACCAGCCCATAGGAGCGACCTGATCGCGTACGAGATCGGCGAGCTGCTGGGAATCGAGGCTGAGCCGCGCCGTGCCGCCGATGGCGCCGGCCGCAACCGCGATCCGCTCGACCTCGGCAATCAGCGTCCATGCAACGCCGTCAATTTCAATCGTAAGCGGCGCCGGCTTTAGCGCGGCGATCGCAGGCGCGAGCATCGGCGCGGCGGCGGAGAGAGCCGCGGGCAGTTCCTGCTCGAAGAACGCGCGCGCATCGACGGTCTCGACCGGTCCATCGATGCGCGTGCGCACATCGACGCTGTTGCGTCCGTCGCTCGCATTCACGACGCTCATAGTCACCTCGCGGCCCGGAGGCCAAGCTCCTCTTAGAACGGACTTATAGCGAAGGCGCTTATGCTCGCACAAGTTTGCCGATCAAATCGACGGATTGCGCGGGCATAGCGGCAGGAGTTTCCCGGAGATCGTCACGCATTGCGCGTAAACGCGCGGACTCCAGCGACGCACGAGATTCCTGAGCGGCCGGGCGTTCACGCATCCGCGACGCCCGGCCATAAGGCAGTGTTCTGAAGTTACAGGGCGGCCGGCGCGGAAAGCGCAGCCGCCCTACAGGTCTATGTTACCAGCGACCGCCGCCGCCGCCACCGCGGTTGCCGCCGCTACCACCACGGTTGCCGCCGCCGCCGCCGCCGAATCCCGATTCCTTCGGACGCGCCTCGTTAACCTTGATGTTCCGGCCCTTGAGTTCGGTGCCGTCGAACGTCTTGATTGCATTGGCAGCATCACCGCCGGAAGCCATCTCAACGAAGCCGAAGCCCTTGGACTGGCCGGAGAACTTGTCGCTTATGACTGCGACACTCTCAACCTTTCCCGCCTGCGAAAACAGTTCCTGAAGATCGTCACTCGTGACCGTGTAGGCCAGATTGCCTACGTATAACTTACTGGGCATTAGAGCCCTCCATTGTAATTGCCGGGAAGCTTCCGAACAGAAAACCCGGAATCATTTCCGGGCTTAGATGAGAGGCCGCCAACCGAGCGTGATAAACGTACGATATGCCTTATTCGACACGAAGTAAAGATGGGCTTGAAGGGCCCCGTCGGCGTCCGATCGCGTTCAGCCTGACGCGAGTGCCGCGGCGCCGCTTATCAGGTCGAGAACTTCGGTGGTTACGGACTCCTGGCGGAGACGCTGCATCAGTTTTGTGAGTTCGCCGGATTTGTTCCGGATGTTCTGATGCGCCGCCTCCATCGTGCGGAAGCGGGTCGAGTTCTCGCTGTAGAATGATTGCATCGCGGCGTTCTCCAGCGTGGCGAAGAAATATTCGCCCGCCATGTCATCGAAGAGGCGCTGCGGCCGCAGGTTGATGATCGGAGGGATCTGCGTGGAAGCCTTTTCCACCACCGGCACCTCGAGTGGCAGCAGGCGGTGCCGTTCGATGCGCGGCGGCTGGCCTCCGGCATGTTGCGCGTAGACGACCTCGACGCCCCCGATGCGTCGCTCGCTGAACATCCGGTAGAGTTGAGCCGCGACGCGGCGTGCAGCGCCGGTCACTCCCGCGCAATGGGTGGCCATCGGCAGTGTCAGGTCCGGACTCAATCCGCGTTCGCGACAGATCTGGGCGCCCCGGGTTCCGACCACAATCAGCGCAAGCCCGCCGTCGCTTGCCGCGGTCGCGCGCTCGGCCTCGCGCAACGGATGCTCATTGAAGCCGCCGCACAGGCCGTGCTCGGCGCAGAACACGACCAGTCCGGATTTGTTCGGTGGCGCCGGAGCTTCGATCGCGCCGGTGGGCGGCAGCAGAGTTGCGGCTTCGAACAACGCCTCGCGAATCTGCCCGGAGTAGCCGCGAATTGCTTCCAGCGATCTGAGCGCCTGCTGCATCTGTGATGCAGCCATCGCCCGAATCGCTGCAACTATCCTGAGCAGCTCGTTGAGCGACGCGATTCGGACGGTGACTTCGCGTTCCTGCGCCATCGAGTTACAGCTTCACCGGCGCGGCGCCGGAGCGACTCAAGTGTTCCACGAGCTTTCCGATAGCTGCGACGAGGGCTGCGCGCGTGCGCGGCTCCAGCTCTCCGGTAGTGTTGATTTGCTGCACGGGCTCCGCGGCGTGCTCGTTCAGCCAGGGACCGAGTTTCGACTGCAGCTCGCTCATCTTGTCGAGAGGAAGCTGGTCGAGCAGCCGTTCGGCGATTGCCACCAGCAGCGCCACCTGATGCCCGACTGGCAGCGGTGCGAATTGCGGCTGCGTGAGGACCGCGCGGATTCGCCGCCCGTGCTCGATTATCTCCCGCGTGCGCTCATCCACCATCCCGCCGAAGCGTGTGAAAATTTCCAGTTCGAGGAATTGCGCGTATTCGAGCCGGAGACTTTCGGCCAGCTCGCGCATGGCCTGCGATTGCGTCTTGCCTCCGACGCGCGACACGCTCTTCCCGACATTGACGGCGGGCTTCTGTCCTTCGTGAAACAGGCGCGGCTCGAGAACGATCTGCCCGTCGGTGATCGAAATCAGGTTGGTTGGTATGTATGCGGACAGATTGCCTTCCTCCGTCGCCGCGATCGGCAGCGCGGTCAGCGACCCTCCCCCGCGCTCGCGGTTGAGCCTGGCCGCGCGCTCGAGCAGCCGCGAATGGATATAGAAGATATCGCCCGGATAGGCTTCGCGCCCCGGCGGGTTGCGCAACAGCAGCGAAAGCTGCCGATAGATCACGGCGTGCTTGCTCAGATCGTCGATGATCAGAAGCGCGTTGCCGCCCCTTTCCGAGAAATACTCGGCCATCGTGCAGGCGGCATACGGCGCCAGCCATTGGATTCCAGGCGGGTCGTCCGCCGGCGCGAATACGAAGATGCATCGCTCAGGCGCACCGTAGCGCCTGACCGCATCGATCACCCGGCTCACGGACGACGTTTTCTGTCCCACCGCACAGTAGATACAAACCACGCCTGTATCGCGTTGATTGATTATCGTGTCGATCGCGATCGCGGTCTTTCCGGTCTCGCGATCGCCGATGATCAATTCGCGCTGGCCACGGCCGAGCGGCAGCATCGCGTCGATAACGAGCAGGCCGGTATTGAGCGCGGTATTGACGAAATCGCGATCGACGATCGCGGGCGCCGGCCGCTCGACCGGCTCGACGCCCGCCGCTTCGATCTCCGGGCCTCCGTCCATCGGAACCCCGAGCGCGTTCACGATTCGGCCCAGCAGCTTGTCGCCCACCGGCACGCTTGCGACCGAACCGGTTCCGCGCACCAGGTTGCCCGCCCGGATGCAGCTGTCGTCGCCGAGCGTCGCGCATCCGATCAGATCGGGGTCGAGCGCCAGCACGATCCCGGCGACCGGCTTCCCGCCGTCCGATCGTTCGAACAGCAGCAGTTCACCGAGCCGCGCTTCCGGCAGGCCGCGCACGCTGGCGACATTGTCTCCCACTCGTTCGACGCGGCCGATCACGTCGAGTCGGGGTTCGGCCTTGAGCTGGTCCAGGAGCCGGCCCGCTCTGCTCAGGCGATCCTTGACGGATTCAGCCAGCGTGCTCATTGCGATTGATCTCTTTGGCGGCCGTCGCCAGCGCGTCGCGCCAGTTGAAGCGGAGAATTGCGCTCGGGAACGTGATTTCGGTGCCGGCAATAAGCGCCGCATCGCTGTTGAACTTTATGCCCGCGGCGGCGCCAATCCGTTTTCCCAGTTGTTCGCGCCATTCCGCTTCCTCGCGCGCGTCGAGCGGATGAGCCGTCGTCACTACGAGGGAGGTCGCGCCTGTTGACAGATGCGAAACGAGCACGGCCCGCTCCTCGGCCGGCAGACCGTCCAGATAGTCCAGGACGCGAGTCAGGAAGGCATGCTCGATCGAGGGAAGGGCCAGCTCGCGAAGCAGCGATCCCGCGAGGTTCGCGGCGAGCTCGACTGTTCGCGAAAACAAATCCTGCGCGGCGGCGGCGCGCTCTTCGCCGAGTTTCGTGGTCGCCTGGTCGCGGATTTTTTCGGCCTCCGCGCGGGCTTCATCGATCATCTTGTTGCGCTCGGCGGCGAGTTGCGCGCGCTGCTCTTCAATCGCCTTCCGGCGCTCGGCTTCGATTCCCGCCCGTTGCGCCTGAAGGTCGCGCTGCAGATTGAGCGCAGTTTGCTTTTCAGCCGATGCTTCCGACATGCTGCGCGCAATTTCCTCTTTGCGCCGGGCGACGATCGCACTGACCGGCTTGAACAGAAAGCGGCTGAGCAGCCAGACCAGAATGAGAAAGTTGGCCGCCTGCAGCGCGAAGGTCCACCAACTGAAATTCATCGCGCGAACGGATTGGCGAACAGCAGCAGCAGGGCGACGACCAGGCAGTAGATCGCCATCGTCTCGATCATCGCCAGGCCAACGAACAGGGTGCGTGACAGCGAGCCCGCGGCCTCAGGCTGCCGCGCGATGCCTTCCATCGCCGCCGCGATCGCGCGGCCCTCGGCGAATGCCGGCATGATGGAGCCGATGGCGACCGCGACCACTGCGCCGATTATGCTGAGCATCTGGACCGTCATCTTGTTTCGACCTCCCTCACTTTTCGATAGCGCCGATGCCGCCGCCGATATAGACCGCGGCCAGGACGCTGAATATGTAGGCCTGCACCAGGCCAACCAGAATTCCGAATGCCATGAATGGAATCGGCACCAGCAAACCTGCCAGCGCCAGAACGATCGCGACCACCAGCTCCTCGCTCATCATATTCCCGAACAAGCGCATCGCCAGCGAGAACGAGCGGGTCAGTTCGGACAAAATATTGAACGGCAGCATGACCGGATTCGGCTTGAGATAGCCTTTCAAGTACGCGGCGAAGCCTCGAACGCGCACCCCGTAAAAGTGCACCGATAGAAAAACTATCGCGGCGAGCGCAGCGGGCGTTTCGATCGACGCGGTCGGCGCCGCGACTCCGGGAACGATCCCGGATAGATTCGCGACTACCAGAAAGACGAACAGGGTTCCGAGCAGCGGCAGGAACGGGGCAGCGTCGCGGTTCAGCAGCGCGGCTATCTGCGTTTCGATTCCGACCACCACGGCTTCGATCATCGCCTGCCATCCGCCCGCATCGACGCGAAAGCGCCGCGTCGCAATCCAGCACGCGAGGGTCAGCGCCGCCATCACTCCCCACGTGGTTACCACGGTCCGACTGAAGGGAACGATGCCGATGTGAAAGAGAATGACGGTCCTGAGCGGCGAATGGTTCATGGATTCCTCTCGATCGCGCGCCGGTAGTCACTGACAGAGATCGTCCGTATGGCGAGAAAGCCCGCGAAGCTTGTCAGCAGAGGCGCGGCGCCTTGTCTGGCAAGGAGCGTAAAGAGCGCGATGGCGACGGCAAGGCGGATGAGATGGAGCAGCAGAGCCTTCGATCCGGCTCCGTGGCCGGCGTAAAGGCGGACGTTCCATCCGAGCACCGCGAAATACGCCGCGCCGACCAGGGCGCCGAGTGCAGCATAGGATACTATCAGCACAACGACTGCTCCGATCATTCGCTGTTCATCCGCTTCCAGACCGCCCAGTAGCCAAGTGCAGCGCCAAGAAAGACGAGGGCCGCACTCCAGAACACGCCGCTATGGAAGGTGCGATCGAGCCATCGCCCGACGAACGCGCCGGCGAGAATCGGCGCGACGATCGTCCATCCGAACCGCCCCATCATCGCGAGCGCGCGGCCCATCGGCCACTCTCCCGTCCGCAGCCAGTGATCGCGCCGGCGATGCGCCCGCTTGACGGCTTCTTCCAGTTCGCGTTCTTCGGCCCTCAACTCGTGATTGCCGTGATCTTGCCCGGTTGCCACGATCGCATGCCACAACTATTTCGGCGGCTCGGCTTTGAGCGGCCGATCGGTGGGCCGCAGATAACGATAGATTTGCCGAATCGCGGCGTGTTCCAGGCTCAGCACCCCCGATCGGGCGGAGCGTTCGGCCTCGACGTTTTTCGCCATCGCGGTGAGAACTTCGCTCCGCAAATGTCCCAGGTCATCGTTTATGACCGCCTCACGGGTCGCTATCTCGACGAGCTTGCCCTCCCGGACGCGTAGCACGCCCCCGCGCACGGCGACGTAGCGCTCCATGCCGCCGGCATTGCGCCATCGCACGACGCAGATCGAAAGCGTGGTGAGAAAATCCGCATGGCCGGATGCGATGCCGAAGGCGCCGCTGGGATCTTCGGCCCGGACGTGGCGCACGGAACTTTCATCAAGCGCGATCGCGGTGGGCGTGGTGACGATGAGCCTCATCGGCATCGGATCATTGCTGCGCCTTGTGCGCGGCGATCTCCTTCTGGCGAGCATCCTCGAAGGTTCCGACCATGTAGAATGAGCTTTCCGCCCATGCGTCGCCCTCGCCCGCAAGTATCGCGCCACAACCCCTGATGGTTTCCTCGACAGTGACGGATTTCCCCGCGATTCCCGTAAATTGCCCGGTCACGAGAAACGGCTGGGTGAGAAAACGCTCGAGGCGACGTGCGCGCGCCACGATGCGCCGGTCTTCCGCGCTCAACTCCTCCACGCCGAGCAACGAGATGATTTCCTGGAGTTCCTTGTAGCGCGCGATCGTCCGGCGCACTTCCTCGGCGACCGCGTAGTGTTCTTCGCCGACGACGCGCGGATCGAGCAGGACCGAAGTCGAGGCCAGTGGATCGATCGCGGGATAAAGTCCCGCCGCCGCCATCTCGCGCGACAGGACGATCGATGAGTCCAGATGGCGAAAGGTCTCGACCACCGCCGGATCGGTAAAGTCGTCCGCAGGCACGTACACCGCCTGGATTGCGGTCACCGATGCGCCGGCCACCGATGCGATCCGCTCTTCGAGTTCGGCGATCTCGGTGGCAAGCGTGGGCTGATAGCCGACCCGCGACGGCATCCGCCCGAGCATCCCCGACACCTCCGAGCCTGCCTGCACGAATCGGAACACGTTGTCCATCAGGAGCAGGACATCGCGTCCCATCACGTCGCGGAAATACTCTGCGACGGTCAGCGCCGTCATCCCGACGCGCAAGCGCGCGCCCGGCGGCTCGTTCATTTGCCCGAAGACGAGTGCGGTGCGGCTCAGCACGCCCGATTCGCGCAACTCGGCGAGCAGCTCATGGCCTTCGCGCGATCGCTCACCGACGCCCGCGAACACGGAGATACCCGAATACTTTTCGACGGTGCTCCGAATCAGCTCCATGATCAGCACGGTCTTGCCGACGCCGGCGCCGCCGAACATTCCGGCTTTGCCGCCGCGGGCGAGTGGTGCGAGAAGGTCGGCCACCTTGATGCCGGTGCGGAAGACCTCGCGCTCGTGACCCTGATGACTGATCGCGGGCGAGCGCCGATGGATCGGCCATCGGGTTGCGGACTCGATCGGTCCGAGGCGATCGATCGGATCGCCGATCACGTTGATGACGCGGCCGAGGACCGCTTCCCCCACCGGCACGCAGATGGGACTCCCGCCCTGGCGCGCGATCGCGCCGCGGCGAAGGCCCGCAGTGTTCTCCATCGCGACGGCGCGCACGGTATGAAGGTCGAGATGCCCCTGGATTTCGGCGACCAGCAGCGCGTGGCCGTCCAGCTCGATCGTCATGGCGTCGTTGATCGCCGGCAGGCGTCCTGAGGCAAACTCTATATCGACGACCGACCCGCGAACGCGCGTAACTATTCCCGGCTCGTTCTGCGGACCAGCTTTCGAATTGTCGGAAGGTTGAGCCATGCCTCCGCTTGATCTTCCGATCAAAGATTCAGGCACCGACAATCGGCGCAGGGGCGGATTCCGCGATGTGAGCGCTCAGGATGGGCCATTCGGCGCGTCTTGACAGACCTTGCTTCGAAATCTCCAGCCGGTCAGAGTCAGATTACGCCGCCGGCCTCTTGATAGCCTCCTTTTCGAAGACCAGAACGAAAAGTTTTATCCGGGTTTCCAGCTCCCCGAACGTCTTCCGGAAAGCGAACCTCTTTTCAGCCGGGTTTCCGTTCGCCTTATGCCCTCGATGCGGGCCAGCTAAGTCCGGTCCCGCCGCCGTTTCCTGTTTTGATTCGTCTTCGAGAGTTGTCATTGGGCGAGTCCCTCGAATCGGCTCAATTGATGCAGCGTTTTCCGAGCAAGCTCCATGCCTCTCCCGGGCTCTGGAGACCTGCGGTTAAAATTACACCCGGCTGATTCAGGGTACAGAATGGATATCTAGCATGCATCAGATCGCACCACGAGCTACACGCGCGCGTGTCCAAAGGCGCCAGTGAAGCGCCCGATCAAAGAATCTCGAAACTGCGCCATCGCGACATCCGCCTCCTGCAGCAGCAGGCTTGAGCGCCGGCAATTGGAGCAGAACAGACTCCGGGGCCTGAGCGTCAGGTGAACCATCCGGAGCGCATTGATAGACTCACCTTCTTCCTCGTTTCGGATTCGTCAGGTCAACCGCGGCGAGGACCAAGCCGGCGGCGGCAGCCAGATGGTATGCAGCACGCATGGCAGGAATCGCGACTTGAAGGCTTCGGCGGAGAGATTCGCGCAAGCGGCCAGTCGCGACAGCGACGGTTCCTCGAAGTCCGCGAGTTCGAGCCGGATCATGTATGAGCGCGCGACCTCGTATGACTCGGTGGAAATATCCAGTACCCGGTCCCGTATGCGGTCCGTCTGCCGATCGAGCAGTTGATCGAAATCCACCGGGTTAACGCGTCCACCCGTGATTGCGATGAGCGCGCCCGAACCGCCGTTCAGTAGGTAACGGACCGCGCCGTAGCCCAGCGTGCGCGTATATTCCACGTCGAACGCCGAAGGCTTCGCGCAGCGGAGCTGGTAGCCGACGTCCTTGTGAACCACCGTCACGCCGAGGCCCAGCTCGGCGAGGGCCGCGCGCACCCGATCGCGCAGATAGATGCCGAGCGCGATGTCGGCGATGTGTACGTGCGCATACGGATCTTCGGCCGAACCCGGCGCCACCGGCAACGCGCTGGCGTCCGCGCGCAAGGCGATTCCCTCGGCTACGATTGCAACGCCGTCTGCGCGGCCTGAAGTCAGGCGTTTGACAATCGCGCCGACAATGATGTCAACGACCAGGGACAGGTCGAGCCTGCCGCGCTCGAATTCCTCCGGAATGATCGCAAGCGTGGCGCCGGCCGATTTGCAGATGCCCACCGCCAGGAAACCCGCTCGGCGCCCCATCGAAACCGCCAGATACCATCGATTGGTCGTGCGCGCATCCTCCATCAGCGACTCGACGATCGTGGCGCCGACGGCGCGCGCGGTCTCGAATCCGAAGGTGGGCGCGTTCTCCGGCAGCGGCAGGTCATTGTCGATGGTTTTGGGCACTGTTGCCACGCCGATCCGTCCCCTGGTGCGCTCCGCGATTTTGGCGGCGCCGTAGGTCGTACCGTCGCCGCCGATGCAAAGGAGATAGCGGACCTCGAGCGCCATCAGAGTACGAATCACGCATTCGAGAGTCGCCTCATCACGCGCCGGGTTGGTCCGCGAGGTGCGCAATATGGACCCGCCGCTGAAGTGGATTCGCGAGATCTCATCGAGCCGGAGCTCGGCTGCGTGTGAGATATCGCCGTTCACCAGCCCTCGAAACCCGTCGCGCAATCCCAGCACGCGCAGACCACAGTTGATCGCCTCGATAGCGGCCGACGCGATTACGCTGTTGATACCGGGGGCCGGGCCTCCGCCAACCAGGATTGCCAGGGTCTCCCGCTTATGAGCGCTGGTCGTCAAACGAATTCTTAGGCGTGCTCGCGAGCTGATTTTGGAGACGGCGTGTTCCCGGACCTCAATGGTCTTATAGCGACCCGACAACGAACGATCTAGGATCGCCGCCAATGGCAACTCCAACCGACGTCGATCGCTACCTCGAGAACTGGCAGGACGAAGTCAACAGCGCTGCCGAGTACCGAGCGATGGCGGCGAGCGAGAGCGATTCCCGCATCGCCAAGGTGTACACCAATCTCGCCAAAATGGAGGAGACGCACATCGCGTTCTGGGAGGAACGCCTTCGCGGCGCGGGCGTGGGGGCGCCGGCGCGACGACCTTCATGGCGCAGCCGCGTCCTCGCCTGGATCGCCCGGCGACTGGGCCCCGATGCCGTCCTGTCAACTATCGCCGCGAAGGAGGCGGTAGATCGGCATGTTTATGTAAACCAGCCGGAGACCCAGGGCACCCGGATGAGCGCGCAGGAGCGTTGGCACGCCCGGGTCCTGGGACAGCTCGTGCACACGCAGCCGCGCGGCCTCAGCGGGAGCTTTCTCGGCCGGATTGAGGGGCGTCACCGCGCGGTTGGCGGCAATGCGCTTCGTGCCGCCGTCCTCGGCGCTAACGACGGGCTCTGCTCCAACCTGAGCCTGGTGATGGGTGTGGCGGGGGCTTCCACTGGCCGCCACGGAATCCTCCTGACCGGCGTGGCCGGCCTGCTGGCAGGCGCGTGCTCGATGGCGCTGGGCGAATGGGTGTCGGTTACCAGTTCGCGCGAGCTCGCGGAGCGCGAGATTCGCATCGAGTCGAGCGAGTTGGCCGAAGACCCCAAGGGCGAGGGCGAGGAGCTGCAACTGATTTACGAGGCCAAAGGAATGAGCGGCGGCGAAGCGCAGCGCATCGTGAGGCAACTGATGTCGGATCAGGCCGCCACGCTTGACGCGCTGACACGCGAAGAACTGGGAATCGATCCGAACCAGTTGGGCGGCTCTGCTCGCGAAGCCGCTATCGCGTCCTTTCTGCTCTTCGCTCTGGGAGCGGTTGTGCCGATCGTTCCATTCACGCTGGCTAATGGCAGCGCCGCTATCGCGACGAGCCTCGCGCTGAGCGGACTCGCGCTGTTTGCAATCGGCGCAGCTATCACCATTTTCACCGGAGTACCGGTTTGGAGGTCGGGTGGCCGGCAGCTCGCGCTGGGTCTGGGCGCGGCTGCTGCGACCTTCGCGATCGGCCGCCTGATCGGCGTGGCTCTCACCTGAAACGTCGGTGGCAAATGATCGATGAGCAGCGTGCTACATGCGGGGGTTGCAACCGAAGATATCACGCCCGAACCGGGCTGCGCGCTTGGCGGATATCGGAGGTTCGGGCCGTCCAGGGGCATTCTCGATCGCCTGGAACTGAGCGCTCTGGTTCTGTCGTGCCACAGCGCTTCGCTCGTGTGGGTCACGATCGACAACATCGTGTTTCTGGTCCGCGAAACTGATCCGATACGAAGTATGATTGCGGACTTCTGCCGCATACCCAAGTCGCACGTGATGGTCAGCTTCTCGCACACGCACTCCGGACCGTCCGTCGATGACAAGTGCGTGTCCATGATCGCCGACAAGGCAGTTGCCGCCGTCAGATCGGCGCTTGCTTCGCAGAAGCCGGCGGCGTTGGGATGGAGCGCCGGATTTGCAGATGCCACCGTCAATCGGCGCTCTGACGGAACTTCCAAGGCGTCACCGGGTCCGGCGCGTGAGGGGCCCGTTGATCGGCGAATCGGAATTCTCCGCATCGACGATTCTAACGGCCGCCCGCTCGCTCTGGTTATTCGCTACACCGCCCACGGTACGGTGCTCGGGCGCGACAACCTGCTGGTCTCGGCTGACTGGCCGGGCGCCGTGAGGCGCCGGCTCCGATCCCTTCTCAACTGCCCTATCCTGGTCGTGAACGGCTCTGCCGGCGACGCCAATCCGCGTTGGCGGGGCTCAACGGATGACCTCGCGCGGATGGGGACAGCGATCGCTCAGCCCGTGCTCTCGCGTATCGGCGCGATCCGCACTTCGACAGAGGTGGTGATCGATGCGGTCAGCGAGACCGTGAGCCTGGAATGTGAGGATTTACCGGAGGGGGCCGCGGCCGATCGATTGTCGGAGCAAGCGGAGCAATCCTGGGGTGTCGATGCGAAGCCGTGGCGAGCGGAGGTCGCGCGACGATTGGAGGCGAATCAGCGGCGCGTCCGACTCGGGTTCGAGCTGCAAGTCGCCAGGGTCGGCGACGGATGCCTCGCTGGAGTGCCGATGGAGACATTCGCGGCTCAGGCGCTCGACTTCGCCGATCGGGCGCCGATGACTCCCGCGTTCCTCAACGGTTACACCAACGGATGGATCGGCTACCTGCCGGCGGACGAAGATCTCGCGCGTGGCGGGTACGAGGTCTCCTGGGCGCCAATCGCGCACGGCGTTGATACCGGATGGCTGATGCCGGTGAGGCCGGGGAGCGGCCTGCGGGTGGTCGGCGCCGCGATCAATCTGACCCGGACGCTGATGTCATAGCCGGCTGCAGTGGGGCAAACTGGTATGTCGCTTATCGACACGATTTTCGGACGCCCGCTTGCCTCCTCCGAGGCCAGGGCGCAACGCCTCAGCACGGCGACCGGAATTCCGACCTTCGGACTCGACGCGCTGAGTTCCGCCGCATACGGACCGGAAGCGGCCCTGACTGTGCTGCTGCCGCTCGGGGCGGCGGGACTGAGCTACATCCTTCCGATCACCACCGCGATCGTCGTCCTGCTCGGCATTGTGTACCTGAGTTACCGACAGACGATCGCGGCCTACCCGCGCGGCGGCGGCTCGTACACGGTTGCGCGTGCGAACCTCGGTCCGCGAGCCGGCCTGCTCGCAGGCGCCGCGCTGATGACTGACTACGTGTTGAACGTCGCGGTCGGAATCTCGGCGGGTGTTGGCGGGATCATTTCTGCGGCGCCCGTGCTTCAGCCATATACGCTCACCCTGTGCCTGGCGATTCTGGTTTTGCTCACCGTCGTGAATCTGCGTGGCATCGGCGAGGCCGGCGTGTTGTTCATGTTGCCGACCTGCCTGTTCGTGCTGAGCTTGTTCACGCTCGTGGTGTGGGGGACGTATGCCACGATCTCCTCGGGCGGACATCCGCATGCCCTGGCGCCGCCGCCGCCCGCGTCTCGCGCCAACGTGGCGGCAGGATGGTGGATGCTGCTGCGCGCGTTCGCGAGCGGATGCACCGCGATGACCGGCGTCGAGGCGGTCAGCAACGGCGTGCAGGCGTTCCGTGAGCCGAGGGTTCCGGCGGCGCGCCGCACACTCGCAGCGATCATCGGGATCCTGGTGGTGCTGCTCCTCGGGATCGCATATCTCGCCCGCGCCTATGGCATCGGCGCGACCGAACCGGGCACGCCGCAATATCAGAGCATCCTCTCGCAATTGACCGGCGCGATCGCCGGCCACGGAATCATCTACGCGATCAGCATGATCTCGATTGTGCTGGTGCTCTGCCTCTCGGCAAATACCTCGTTCGCCGACTTCCCTCGCTTGTGCCGCGCGATCGCCGACAACGACTATCTGCCGCGCTCGTTGGCCAACTCCGGCCGCCGGCTGGTCTACACCGAGGGCATTTGGGTGCTCGCAGTGCTTTCGGCGATTTTGCTGATCGCGTTCGGCGGCGTGACCGACCGGTTGATTCCGCTGTTCGCGGTGGGAGCGTTTCTCGCCTTCACGCTGTCGCAGGCCGGGATGGTCGCCCATTGGTGGAAGAGCCGGCAGCCCGGCGCAGTGGGCAGCATGGCGGTCAATGGACTCGGCGCCAGCGCGACCGCCACCACGGTCGTAATCGTGGCGATGGTCAAGTTCATGGCCGGCGCGTGGATGGTAGTGCTGCTGGTGCCGTCGCTGATCGCTCTGATGCTTGCGGTGCGTCGTCACTACCGAAGAGTCGATCGCCAACTTTCGGCCACGGGCGGGCTTAAGCCGTACGGCCTCCAGGAACCCATCGTGATAGTGCCGATTCTCCAGTGGAATTCGCTGGCCGAGAACGCGCTGCGGTTGGCGCTGACGATCTCGCACGAGGTCGAGGTGGTGCATGTCCATAGCGAGGACGAAGACGACTCGCTCGAACGGCAATGGCCGGAGCGCATCGAACAGTCGGCGCGTCAGGCGCAGCAGGCGACGCCGCGGCTGACGGTCCTCAAGTCGCCGTACCGGTTCGTGGTCCAGCCAATCATCGATCACGTGATGGAAGTCGAGCGGCAGAACGAGGGTCGCACCATCGCAGTGATGGTTCCCGAGCTGGTCGAGCGGCACTGGTACAACTACTTCCTTCACAACCAGCGCGGCGCCGTGCTTTCCGCGCGTCTGGTGCAGGGCGCCCATCGGATCGTGATCGTCACGGTACCGTGGTATCTCAGCGAATGAGGCTCCGGCGCTAATGCGCGGAACGCGACGAGCCGAGATCCGGCCGGCCGGGGTTCAACTGCGCAGCTTCAGAGCGTACCAAGGAACTCGATCAGGTTCTGCTGCTGCTGTGGGTTCATCGCCTCGAAGTGCGTTGGCAGCGGCTTTGGCCTGGCCGTCATGCAACGCGATAGCAGTCGGCAGATCGGTCGCACGGCCATCGTGCAGGAAGACCTCGCGCGCGCGCAACCCCCAAAGCGGAGCGGTACGCATCATAGTCGGACTCGCAGCGCCATCACTGATTCCGTCGCCGAGTGAGCCCATGTCATGAAGTAGGAAGTCCGAGAAAGGATGATAGGTCACGTTTGCCAGCGTGCGATTCAGGCTCGCGGAGATCGGGGTTCCATTGATCGTCGGCACGATGAACGCGGCGGGATTTCTATCGGTCGTAATGGACGCCACATGGCAGGATTGACAGCCCGCGCGAGCGAAAGTCATCGCGCCAGCGGCGGCTGAACGATTCTGCGGAGCCGGAGGCGGCGGCGCAAGCGCACGAATGAAGTCCGCGAATCGATCGATGTCGGATCTGCCGGTCGAGTCCACGATATCCTCGGGATCGTCCGCGAACTGCAGCGTCACGCCGAATTGCTGCACGTTTAGAGCGCAAGTGCTGTTCGGCGCGGAATTCAGATCGTTGGTGATCCCGATTTCGTTCAAGTAGGCATCGCCCGCAAAGCCCACCAGGATTGAATGTTGGCCCTTCCAGCCAAAACGCCCGACGTGGGGCTGGCTTAGCGCCGCCAGCGTTGCCGCCGAGACCTCGCCCGCCGCGCGCTGACCTGGCTCAGCTCGGTGACCATCCGGACCGTGCCACGAACATTGGCTGGCTGGGCCGCTGCGATCTGCACAAAAGTGGAATCGGCCGTCGCTTCGACCAGCCCATCACCCATGAGCTGAAGGCTTTCGCGTTCACCGATGCAATTGGCCCCGTTGGCGAAGCCTGGCCGAGGTAGTGTCGCAAACCGGAAGCGCGGGGCTATATGTACTGTCCGTCAGGAGCTGCCGTTGGCACAAGGACGGAGTGTTGGTTAATGACGATATCGGACTGCCCGTGGCCTCGGCCTGTTCGCCGAACCGAAAGATGGTCTGTGCCTCCTGGGTTTGCGGCCCCGAGCGCAGCAGGTTGTTGACCGCGAAAGTCTGGACCGCCGGGGCGCCATCGCCGCGGTTGCGCACCCGGATTTCGCGCAGGAACAGCCCGCCGCCGCCCAAGGCGGGCTGGCTGTGACAGGCCGCGCAGGCCACGCCGTTGAACAGAGGTCCGAGACCGCCGCTTGGGGCGATCTGGGCGCTCGCGCTGTTGAGCGTCTCTACTTCCTTGAAGTTGAGCTGCCCGTTCGAGAAGTTCGCGAAATCCGCCGGGTTGTTCGCAACCCCAGGAAGCGGGTTGCCCATGCCGATGAACAGCGGAGTGGAAACCGGCGGCCGGCGAAAGTGCGATCGCGCGTTGCCGAGGCCTGATCCCACGCCGGCGTTGACGCCCGGCGAGAACAGCAACGCGACACCGATGATTCCGCCGATCTTGCGAAATATTCGCCTGCTACCCGATTTGGCCATAGACCAGTACTCCCGCCGTGACTCAAACCTGACGCCGCTCAGCCGGCGAAATTCATTGTCGGACGCGCCGCCCAATTGTAATGACGGACGGCTCCGGGCAATCACGATCGGCTTACGCGGCGCCGCCGGCGTGCTCAATGATAGCGCCGGAACCGCGGCCACATCTCGCCGAGCGGGCGGCGCAGACCATGACAGACGATGATTGGGCCGTTCTCATAGGGCATCACGTAGGGCGCACCGAACTGTCCGGCGATTTCGCTCTTCTCGCAGATGCGGCTCCAGCGGTCCGGATCTCCGTTGACGTGAACGATCACGCTGCCGTCGTAGCCGTGCGTTCCCCACAGATAGTACTGGAGCTGGCCGCACAGAGCCGGCGGAAGGCCATCCGCCGGCCCGTACACATCGATTGCGGCCGCCTCGCCATAGTTCGACGCCATGATAGCTGCGTGAGCGCGGTCCTCCGGCGAAAGCGACCGATAGACGGCGGCAACCTGCTGCTCCATCTTTCTCCAACCCAGTTCGTCGGAGAACACTTGCGTCAGCGGCGCGCCCACCGCTTCACGTTCGCTTGGCGGCGGCCGCAAATGCGTCGCGGCCAAATAGCTACTGAGCGCCTGCGGCGTAAGTATCGGCAGCAGGACGGGCGCCACGATCAACGAAGAAACAGCCGCGGTTGCAAACCACACAACTCGCAACCAGCGGCCAAGTCCGGCGCATGCGACCGCGCCGGCCGCGAACATCGCCGGATATGCCGGTGCGAGATAGTAGTCCTTGCCGTGAGAGAAGATCACGATCGCGGTTGCGATCACGAACGCGATCGAGAGGAAGCGCGCGTTGCGAAGTCTCGCATCGAAGAATGGCGCCGCTACTCCGGCGATCCATAGCGGGGCCAGGACGAAGTTCATCGCCAAGACCATCTTGATCTCGAACCCGAGCGGCGATCCGGTGAAGTTTCTGTGCCCGGTCGCGTAGTGAATCGATTGAAAGAACGGCCATCCGTGGATCGCCTGCCAGACCAGGCTCGGCGCCGCGATTAGCGCGCATGCGATCGCGCCGTACCAGAGCTGGCGCATCGCCAGGGTGCGCCGGGCGTTGGTCAGGACCAATCCGACCGTCAGTCCGATCAGCCAGATGCCGATTCCGTATTTGGCTTCCAGCGCTATCCCCGCGACCACGCCGGCCCACAAGGCGGCGGTTCGATCGCTCCGGATCACGGCGCGCGCCAGCAGGTAGGCGCACAGGGTCCACCCGAGCGGCTCGAAGGTCGAGGTGGTGAGGACGGATGCCATGCCGACCAGCATCGGCGCAATCCCGGCCGCGACACCGGCCATCCAGGCCGATGCGGCACCGCCACCGAGAGTTCGTGCGAAGGCCGCCGTGAGCGGCACCAGCGCGATCGCCGCCGCGATTCCAGGCAGGCGCAACAGCCAGGTGTGATCGCCGAAGAGCTGGCTCGCCGCGGCGATGAACGGCACCAGCGGAGGCAGATCGGCGTAGCCGAACGCCGGATGCCGCCCGCATACGATGAAGTAAAGTTCGTTGCGGAACGTGTCGTAGCGCCCGGCAACGGGAACGTAGATCAAGCCAAGCAGCAACGCGACCGACCATACAACCGGATCCCGTCGTATCGCGGCGCGCATCTCCTGAAAGCGCGTCGTCCGGAAAGCTCCGTTCATTCGGAGAATGTACTACGGCGGGAAAGATCGTAGAAACGTGGACTGGCGCGTTCGTCTATCCGGACTCAGCGGGCACGATCCGGAGGTCGAGCGGGTCGATTCTCCTGATTACCGTCAACGCTACCCTCGCGCCGATCTGGTCTTCGGACAGAACCTTGTGCAGTTCGTCGATAGAGTCCACCGGATTGCCACCATAGGCGACGATGATGTCTCGGGGCTGGAGCCCTGCCCGCTCGGCCGGGCTGCCTGGCTCGACCGAGATGATCATGACCCCCTTCGCTTTCGGCAATCGATGGAACCGCACGAGCCGCCGATGCAGAGGCGCGTCCATCCCGGCCAACCCGATATACGCGCGCACGATCTTGCCGTCCCGAATAAGGCGCGCCGCAGCATACTTGGCGCTGTTGATCGCGATTGCAAAACAGATTCCCTGAGCCGGCAGAATCACCGCGGTGTTGACGCCGATCACGTCGCCTCGCGAGTTGACCAATGGCCCTCCGGAGTTGCCCGGGTTCAGAGCCGTATCGGTCTGAATGACGTTGTCGATCAGACGACCGGACATGGATCTCAGCGAGCGCCCAAGCGCGCTCACCACGCCCGCGGTGACGCTGCACTGAAAGCCGTACGGGCTTCCTATTGCGATCGCCAGTTGCCCGACGCGCAGCCTGGTTGAATCGCCGAGCGTCACCGCAACCAGCCCGACGGCATCGATTCGCACCACCGCCAGATCGGTGTGGGGATCAGAGCCGATTACCGCGCCGTCGATTCTGCGCCCGTCCAGCAGTGTCACGGCGATGCGCGAGGCCGTGCCACCACATGGTGGTTGGTCAGAACGAACCCGTCCGGCGTGAATACGAATCCGGAGCCTGCGCCGGTCGGCCGGCCCGCACTCTCCTGCCTGAAACTCTCTATATTGACAACCGAAGGACTGACCTTCTCGGCCGCGCCGGCGACGGCCTCGGAATAGGCATCGAGTAATTCACCATCAGACGCTGAAGAATCTCCGGATTGCTCGCGATAGTTATCGGACTCGTCCAGCACGCGGCGCAACATTGGTTTCATATCGGCCTCACCAGCCAACATAACCATCGCGTCAAGGGAGAGTTCGCGTGAAGATGCGGCGAATTCCCGGCGCCAGAAGCATCGCGTCGGATGCTTCAATCGGTTCGCAATCCCCCTCCGTTTTCCG
Organism: uncultured delta proteobacterium; assembly: GCA_963830715.1. Taxonomy (GTDB): domain Bacteria; phylum Desulfobacterota; class Binatia; order Binatales; family Binataceae; genus CAVVMA01. The sequence continues at coordinate 60,258 of CAWHNS010000007.1, read as the reverse complement.
CAAAATGAAGGGATAAGCATTGATGGATTTGGCGTGCCCGGCCGCAGGTTCTGACCGCCAACCAGGAGCGAAACCTATGCAGATGGGAATGATCGGTCTAGGCAGGATGGGTGCGAATATGGTGCGTCGGCTGCTGCGCCGGGGACACGAATGCGTGGTGTTCGATGTCAGCGCCAATGCGGTTGCCCAGCTCGCCAAGGAAGGCGCCTTGGGGGCTTCGTCGTTTCAGGATTTCGCCACGAAACTCAAGAAGCCGCGAATCGGCTGGATGATGGTGCCGGCGGCGGTGGTCGACGACACGATCGACAAGGGCACGGCGCATTTCGAGCCCGGCGACATTCTCGTTGACGGCGGAAATTCGTACTACGCGGATGATATCCGCCGCGCCAAGAAGCTTCGCGAAAAAGGCATCCACTACGTCGATTCGGGAACCAGCGGCGGCGTTTGGGGACTGGAGCGCGGTTATTGCCAGATGATCGGTGGAGAGCCCGAAGTCGTGAGACATCTGGATCCGATCTTCGCGGCGCTCGCGCCGGAAAACCAATCAGCGCCGCGCACTCCCGGACGCGAGAAGATGAAGCCGAGCAGCGCCGAAAATGGCTACCTTCATTGCGGACCCAATGGCGCCGGCCATTTCGTCAAAATGGTTCACAACGGAATCGAATATGGACTGATGGCGGCGTACGCGGAGGGCTTGAACATCCTGCGCCACGCGAACGTCGGCAAGCAGCAGAGCGCGGCCGACGCCGAAACCGCGCCGCTGCGCGATCCCGAGCTGTATCAGTACGACTTCAATCTCGCCGACATAACCGAGGTCTGGCGCCGCGGCAGCGTGATTGCCTCGTGGCTGCTCGACCTGACCGCGCAGGCGCTCGCGGATGACCCGCAACTCGGCAAATTCACCGGGCGCGTGTCGGATTCCGGCGAAGGACGCTGGACAATCGACGCGGCAATCGATCAGGGAGTGCCCGCCCACGTCCTGTCGAGCGCGCTTTTCGAGCGATTCAGCTCGCGCGGCAACGCGGATTTCGCGGACCAGGTTCTCTCCGCGATGCGCTACGAATTCGGCGGCCATCTCGAGAAAAGGTAGCGCCGCTTGCCCGCGCCCGGCGCCGTATCCGGAGGAGACCTGAAAAAGATGGCGTATGATCAAGCCGTAGATCAAAGCCCGGCGAAGGCGCAGCGCGCAGATCCCTGCGTGATGGTGATCTTCGGCGCGTCCGGAGATTTGACCAAGCGGCTGCTGATTCCGGCGCTCTACAACCTGGAAAACGCCAACCTGCTGGGCGAGCATTTTGCGGTTCTTGGCTTCGCGGTGGACGACCTGACGCGTGAAGCGTTCCACGCCGAGATGACCAAGGAGCTCGCGGAATTCGCCACGACGCGCTTCGATCGGGAGACTTGGGAACCGCTCGCGAAAAATCTGTACTATATGTGCGGCGACTTCCACGATTCGGGGGCCTTTCAGAAACTCAAGCAGACGCTCGAGCAGATCGACCAGGAAGCCGGGACGCCCGGCAACTACCTCTTTTACCTGGCCGTTGCGCCGGGCTTTTTCGGACCGATCATTCGCCAACTCGCCGACGCGGGACTCACAAGGGAAGTGGACGGGCGATGGCGCCGCGTTATCATCGAGAAACCATTCGGACGCGATCTCGATTCGGCGCGCGCGCTCAACAAGGAGATCGCGACCTGTCTCGACGAGTCACAGACGTTTCGCATCGACCATTACCTCGGCAAGGAGACGGTGCAGAACATCATGGTGTTTCGGTTCGGCAACGGAATCTTCGAGCCGATCTGGAACCGGCGCTATATCGATAACGTGCAGATAACCGCGGCCGAGACCGTCGGTGTCGAGCTGCGCGGCGGCTACTACGACAGTGCCGGCGCGCTTCGCGACATGGTGCCGAATCACCTGCTGTCGTGCCTCGCGATGACCGCTATGGAACCGCCGAACTCGTTCGAGTCGGAGGCGGTTCGCGATGAAAAAGCCAAGGTTCTGCGCGCGGTTCATCCGCTCAGGCCCGAGGACGTGCTGATGCGCGCGGTGCGCGGTCAATACGGGGCCGGGGTGGAGCAGGGCACGCGCGTGCTGGCATACCGCGCGGAACCGCACGTCGACTTGCATTCAACGACCGAGACGTACGTCGCGCTGAAGCTGTATATCGACAATTGGCGATGGGCCGGCGTCCCGTTTTATCTGCGCACCGGCAAGCGAATGGAACAGCGGGTGACGGAAATCGCGATTCAGTTCAATCGCCCGCCGCAGCTCTTGTTCCGGAATACTTCCGTCGAGCGTGTCGTGCCGAATCTGCTCGTGATACATATCCAGCCGCAGGAGGCGATCTCGCTCCGCTTCTCCGCGAAAGTTCCGGGCCCAATCGTGAAACTTGGCACCGTAGACATGGAGATGAAATATTCGGAGTATTTCGGCGACGCCCCGGCCACCGGATACGAGACGCTGCTGCTCGATAGCATGATTGGCGATCAGACGCTTTTTCAACGGGCCGATATGGTCGAAGCGGGATGGTCGATCGTGGATCCGATCCTCGATACCTGGCGCGCGATTCCGCCGCGCGATTTTCCGAACTACGAATCCGGTTCCCGGGGACCAAAAGCCGCAGACGAGCTGCTCGAAAAGGACGGCCGCGCATGGTGGCGTCAGAGCGAGTAATCTGATCTAGACGCTGAAGCGGCTCTCACCGAGCCTTTTGACTTTGGCGCAAAAAGGACGCCGCGCGACTCGCGGCGCGTAGACTCTTGAATCTGTTCAGGTCCATAGCCCACTTGAGTCCAGAGTCCGATCAGCGCGTGGTCCGCCGATCTGCGTGACCGCCGACCATGTCGCTTCCGCAACCTGAATGGGAGTCACAATTATGACCGACCTGGCAGGAACGTCCGAGCCGATTCGAGTTGACGAAAAGATTTCAGCGTACGGCACGGCTCGCTCGACGATTCGGGGCACCCCGCTCAGCCCCGATGAGCTGCGGCAGATCGACGCCTACTGGCGCGCCAGCCTCTACTTGTGCCTGGGGATGCTGTACCTGAAGGAAAACCCTCTGCTGCGCGAGCCGCTGAAGATCGAGCAAACCAAGCCTCGGCTGCTGGGCCACTGGGGCTCGGACGCCGGACAGAGCTTCACCTACATTCACTTCAACAGGCTGATCAACAAGTATGACCTGAATGCGATCTTCATCTCAGGCCCCGGACATGGCGCCCCGGCGGTCTTGTCCAATGCGTATCTGGAAGGAACGTACTCCGAAGTTTACCCGGACAAGAGCGAAGATGTCGCGGGAATGCAGCGTTTTTTCAAGCAGTTCAGCTTTCCCGGCGGGATCGGCAGCCACGCAACCCCCGAAACGCCCGGCAGCATCCACGAGGGCGGGGAACTCGGCTACAGCATCTCGCATGCTTACGGCACGGCGTACGACCACCCCGACCTGATCACGCTCGTGATGGTGGGAGATGGTGAGTCCGAGACCGGCCCGCTGGCGACAAGCTGGCACAGCAACAAGTTCCTCAATCCGATTACTGACGGCGCCGTGCTGCCGGTCTTGCACCTCAACGGCTACAAGATCAACAACCCAACCGTTTTGGCCCGCATCAGCCACGAGGAGTTGGAGTCACTGTTCGTCGGATACGGGCATACGCCTTACTTCGTCGAAGGCAGTGATCCGCAGAGCATGCACCAGGCGATGGCTGCGACTCTGGAGCGCTGCATACTGGAGATCCGCAAAATCCAGGAGGAGGCGCGGCGGACCGGGAAGGCGTTGCGGCCCCGCTGGCCGATGATCGTGCTCGCGCAGCTCCCAAAGGCTGGACGGCTCCGCGGCAGGTCGATGAGCACTACCTGGAGGGCTTCTGGCGATCACACCAGATCCCGATTACTGACATCGCAACCAATCCCAGCCATTTGAAAGTCCTTGAAAACTGGATGCGCAGTTACAAGCCCGAGGAACTCTTCGATAACACGGGCCGGTTGATCCCCGAGTTGAAGGCCCTGGCTCCAAAAGGAAATCGGCGGATGAGCGCAAACCCGATCGCTAACGGCGGTCTTCTGCGCAAGCCCCTCGACATGCCTGATTTTCGGAGCTTCGGCGGTCGAGGTCAGAAGGCCTGGCGCAACCTTGGCCGGGAATGTCCCGACTCTCGGCAACTTTCTGCGGGAAGTGATGCGGTTGAACATGGACCGCTTCCGCGTCTTCGGACCGGATGAAACGCAATCCAACCGGCTCGAGGCGATCTATGAAGTCGCCAGGAAAGTCTGGATGGCGGAGTACTTCCCTGAGGACAGCGACGGCGGCGAGCTTGCTCCCAACGGACGCGTAATGGAGATGCTGAGCGAGCATACCGTCGAAGGATGGCTGGAGGGTTACATCCTGAGCGGCCGACACGGGTTACTCAACAGCTACGAGCCGTTCATACACGTCATCGACTCGATGTTTAACCAGCACGCCAAGTGGCTGGAAAAATGTAACGAGCTGCCGTGGCGGGCGAAGGTCTCGTCACTGAACCTTCTGATCACGGCGCTGGTCTGGCGGCAGGATCACAACGGCTTCACGCATCAGGACCCCGGATTCCTCGATGTGGTCGTCAACAAGAGCCCCAGTGTCGTGCGCATCTACCTGCCACCCGACGCCAACTGCCTGCTGTCCGTCGCCGACCACTGCTTGCAAAGCGTCAACTACGTGAACGTTATTGTTGCTGACAAACAGGTGCACTTGCAGTACCTGGACATTGAGGAGGCAATCGAGCACTGCACGAAGGGCGCCGGTATCTGGAACTGGGCCAGCAACGATCAAGGCGTCGAGCCCGATGTCGTCATGGCGAGTTGCGGCGACGTGCCGACAATGGAGTCTTTGGCCGCCGCGGCCCTGTTGCGTGAGCATCTGCCCGGAGTAAAGGTGCGGTTCGTCAACGTGGTCGATCTTTTCAGGCTGGTTCCCAGCACCGAACATCCTCACGGCCTGACGGACCGGGAGTTCGAGGCCATCTTCACGCCGGACAAGCCGGTCATCTTCAACTTTCATTCCTATCCATGGCTGATTCACCGGCTCACATATCGGCGGCCTGGCCAGCACAACATCCACGTGCGTGGTTACAAGGAAAAGGGGAACATCAATACGCCACTGGAATTGGCCATCCTGAACCAAACGGACCGCTTCAGCCTTGCAATTGACGCCATCGACCGAATGCCTCACTACCAGGTCACGGGAGCCGGCGTTCGCGAGGAGCTGCTCAATCGGCAGATAGCGAGCAAGAGTTACGCTCATCAGTTCGGCATCGACCCTCAGGACATCACGAATTGGCAATGGCCATTCTGACGACAGCGAATTTGATGTAGGGAGCGGCAATCGTGGTAGTCAGCCCGCTCGCCGGTAAGCCCGCCGACCCGTCGATTCTGATCGACGTCCTCAAGCTAGTGGCCGCCTATTACTCGGGGCGGCCGGATCCATCCGTGCCCGCGCAGCGCGTGGTGTTCGGAACCTCGGGGCATCGTGGCTGCTCGCTCGACAACTCGTTCAACGAGGCGCACATTCTCGCGATAACCCAGGCGATCTGTTTCTACCGCAAACAGCAGGGCATCGACGGGCCGCTTTACATCGGCTTCGATACGCATGCGCTCTCGGAGCCGGCTTTCAAAAGTGCATTGGAGGTGCTGGCAGGCAACGGTATAGACGTGATGGTCGATGCGAGGAATAGCTACACTCCTACCCCGGTAATCTCGCACGCGATTCTGAGCTACAACCGCGGCCGCAAGCGCGGTCTGGCGGACGGCGTCGTCATCACGCCATCGCATAATCCGCCGCGATTCGGCGGTTTCAAATACGATCCGCCTCACGGCGGCCCGGCGGATACTCACGTAACCGGATGGATCCAGGATCGGGCCAACGCGTCTCATTGCGGACGGTCTGCGCGAAGTCGTGAGGATGCCGCTTGAGCGAGCGCGCGCAGCTTCGACGACTCATCAGCATGAGTACCTGAACTTTTACGTGGACGATCTCCCCGCGGTGGTCGACTTGCAGGTAATCAGCGAGAGCAAGGTTCGCATCGGGGTCGATCCTTTGGGCGGTGCCAGCGTGGCGTATTGGGACGCTATCGGCGATCGCTACGGGCTCAACCTCGAGGTCGTCAATCACACCATCGACCCGACGTTCCGGTTCATGACCGTCGACTGGGACGGCCAAATCCGAATGGACCCCTCGTCGGCATACGCGATGGCGCGCTTGGTCGGCCTGAAAGACCGCTTCGACGTTGCTTTCGCAAGCGATCCCGACGCCGACCGCCACGGTATCGTCAGCCACAGCCAGGGGCTGCTCGATCCGAACCACTATCTTTCGGTTGCCGTTTCATACCTGTTCGCGAACCGTCCTCAGTGGTCAAAGGCGGTAGCAGTCGGGAAAACCATTGTCAGCAGCAGCATGATCGATCGGGTGGCGGCGAAGCTGAACCGTCGGCTGATCGAAGTGCCAGTGGGGTTCAAGTGGTTTGTAGAGAGTCTCATCGATGGCGCCGTTGGCTTCTGCGGCGAGGAAAGCTCGGGGGCGACATTTCTGCGGCACGACGGCACCGTATGGACGACGGACAAAGATGGACTCGTCCCGAACCTGCTTGCCGCAGAGATCACGGCTCGCACCGGCAGTGATCCGGGCGAGCATTACCGCAGACTTACTGCCGAATTTGGCAATCCACAGTACGAGCGCGTCGAGGCACCCGCGAGTGCGGAACAGAAGGCGAAGCTGGAAAAACTCTCCCCGGAAGCCGTCAGAGCATCGAAGCTCGCGGGCGAGCCGATTATATCCCGGCTTACTAAGGCCCCCGGCAACCAGGCCCCGATCGGCGGCCTGAAGGTGATTGCCGCCAGCGGCTGGTTCGCCGCTCGTCCCTCCGGCACGGAGAGCATCTACAAAATCTACGCAGAGAGTTTCAAAGACCGGGCGCACCTGGAGGCCATACTTCGCGAAGCCCAGGAGATCGTGAACAACGCTCTGGAGGTGGGATTATGAAAGCTACTCAAATGCTCCACAATCTGGGACAGAGCATCTGGCTCGACAACATCACGCGCGAGCTTCTCGATAGCGGCACGCTCAAACGCTACATCGAAGATCTCTCAGTCACGGGTTTGACGTCCAATCCGACGATCTTTGACCACGCGATCACCCATAGCAAATCGTACGACTCCGAAATTCGCCGGCTCGCGGGCACGGGTCTTTCCGACGAATCACTGTTTTTTGAGTTGGCGATTCAGGACCTGACGCGGGCCGCCGATCTGTTCGCTCCGATTCACGAACGCACGGCCACCGTGGATGGCTGGGTGTCGCTCGAAGTCTCGCCGCTCCTTGCCTACGACGCCAAGGCGACGGTGGCCGAGGCCCAAGCGCTCCACAAAAGGGCCAACCGGCGCAATCTGTTCATCAAGATTCCCGGCACAAAGGAAGGCGCGCCGGCGATCGAAGAAGCGATCTTCTCCGGCGTTTCGGTGAACGTGACCCTGCTCTTCACGCGCGATCATTACGTGGCCGCAGCCGAGGCTTATATGCGCGGGCTGGAGCGGCGAATCGCCGCCGGTTTGAGCCCCGACGTCCGCTCGGTCGCGTCGCTCTTCGTCAGTCGCTGGGACAAGGCCACGATGGATAAGGTCCCCGACCGGGATCGCGACAAGCTGGGGGTCGCTATCGGCCAGCAGACTTACGCGGCGTACCGCGATTTGCTCGAGTCGGATCGCTGGCAGCGGCTGGCGAATTGCGGCGCGCGCGCACAACGGTTGCTGTTCGCGAGCACCGGAACCAAAGATCCCAAGGCTTCCGACGTGCTCTACATATGCGCGCTCGCCGCTCCCAATACGGTCAACACGATGCCGGAGGAAACCCTGCTCGCGTTCGGCGAGCACGGCCGGGTAAGTGGCGTCATTCCACGCGGCGGCGCCGATTGCGAGCAAGTGCTGGCGGAGTTCGGCAAAGTGGGAATTGATGTGGCAAAGCTCGGCGCCGATCTGCAGAAAGATGGAGCCAAATCCTTTGCCGATTCCTGGCAGGATCTGCTGACCGCAATCGGGGCCAAGAGCAAGGCGCTGAAGTAATCGGCGCCAAGAGGAACGGATCAATGCCGGACAGCGAGCTACTAAGAGAGACTCCCGCCTGGCGTGCTCTGCAGGCGCACTACGAGAAAATTAAAACTATCCACCTGCGGCAGCTATTCGCGGACGACCCGGACCGTGGAAAACGCTTTGCCGTCGAAGGCGCAGGTTTTTACCTGGACTACTCAAAAAACCGAATTACCGATGAAACCGTGAGATTGCTGGTGCAGCTCGCCAGAGAGCGCCGTGTCGCCGAGCGGCGCGACGCGATGTTCCGTGGCGAGAAGATCAATGTCACCGAAAAGCGAGCTGTGTTGCATGTGGCTTTGCGCGCCCCGAAAGGAGCCTCGATTGTCGTGGACGGCGACAACGTGGTGCCGCAGGTTCATGCCGTGCTGGATAAGATGGCAGAGTTCTCCAACCGCATCCGCCGCGGCGAATGGAAGGGTCACACCGGGAGGGCCATCCGCAACGTCCTCAATGTCGGGATCGGCGGCTCGGACCTCGGGCCTGTAATGGCGTACGAGGCGCTGAGACACTACAGCGATCGCTCGCTCACATTCCGCTTCGTTTCAAACGTCGATAGCACTGATTTCTTTGAGGCGACCCGCGACCTAGATCCGGCCGAAACGCTCTTCATCATCTCTTCAAAGACGTTCACAACGCTGGAGACGATGACCAATGCGCACACGGCCCGGCAATGGGCGATCGCAGGGCTGGGCAACGACGAAAAGTCGGTCGCCAGGCACTTTGTCGCGGTCTCCACCAACACTGCGGAAGTCGCGAAGTTCGGCATCGATACCGCCAACATGTTCGGCTTCTGGGATTGGGTTGGCGGACGCTACTCGATGGATTCCGCGATCGGCCTTTCGACCATGCTGGCCATCGGCCCCGACAACTTCCACGCCATGCTGGACGGCTTTCATCAAATGGACGAGCACTTTCGCACCGCACCGTTCGATCGCAACCTGCCGGTCCTGATGGGGCTCCTGTCTCTCTGGTACAACGATTTTTTCGGCACACAGACAGTTGGAGTCTTTCCGTACGAGCAATACCTCAAGCGCTTTCCTGCCTATCTCCAGCAGTTGACGATGGAGAGCAATGGCAAGCACGTCACGCTCGAAGGAACCGACGTAGATTACGAGACCGGACCTATCTACTGGGGCGAGCCGGGAACCAACGGTCAGCACTCCTTCTATCAACTGATCCATCAAGGTACGAAGCTCATCCCCGCCGATTTCATCGCGTTCAGTCAGTCGCTCAATCCCCTGGGCCGGCATCATGATATGCTGGTCGCGAACGTCTTCGCCCAAGCCGAGGCACTCGCGTTCGGCAAGACCTCCGAGCAGGTAAAAGCCGAGGGAACGCCGGATTGGCTCGTTCCTCATCGGGTGTTCGAGGGTAATCGGCCTTCCAACACCATTCTGATGGACCGCTTGACGCCGGCCGCCCTCGGTAGATTGGTTGCGCTCTACGAGCACAGCGTCTTCACGCAGGGGACCATCTGGAACATCGATTCCTATGACCAATGGGGCGTCGAGTTGGGCAAGGTCCTGGCCCAACGCATCATCCCCGAACTCGAGAGCAAGGCTGAGCCCAAGCTCGACCATGATAGTTCGACCAATAATCTGATCCGTCGCTACCGCAGACTGAAAGAGACTTCACGATGACGCGCGGCTTCGACCGGCCGCTGGCTTCTCGCGTCATACTATGCCTGAACAGCGGATCCTCCTCGCTCAAGTTCGCGCTCTACCAAATCGGCAATGGAGAGGAAATTCCGCTCGCGCAAGGTGCGGTCGAGCGCGACGATACGCAAGTCGCCCGCCTTTGGATTCACAGAGCGCAACGGAAGATCGAGAAAACCGTCAGAGGCTCTTCTTCGACTTCAGCAGCTCTGCGTGCGGCTTCCATCGAGCTGGAGGGGCTGCGCCTTCCGCATCCCGATGCCGTCGGTCATCGACTGGTGCATGGCGGCCCGCACCACGCGGCTCCGGAACGGATCACTGATATGCTCGTTGGCGAGCTGCGAAGTTTGATCCCCTTCGCACCGTTGCACATGCCCGATGAGATCGCCGGCATTGAAGCGGTCACCTCCCACTTCCCGAGCCTGCCGCAGGTCGCCTGCTTTGACACCGCTTTTCACCGCTCGATGCCGGAAGTGGCCCAGCGCTTCGCGTTGCCGCGCGCCCTCTGGGAGGAAGGCATCCGCCGCTACGGTTTTCACGGTACTTCCTATGAGTACATACTGCGGACGCTAGGCCCTAATCCTCCCTCGCGTCTAATCATCGCTCATTTAGGCAACGGCGCGAGCATGGCGGCGGTGAAGGACGGACAGCCGCTGGATACCACGATGGGATTGACTCCCACCGGCGGCTTCATGATGGGAACGCGCAGCGGAGATCTGGACCCGGGCATCATTCTCTACTTGCTGAGCAATAGACACTTGGACGCGCAGGCGCTCTCCGAGCTAGTGAACCATCAATCCGGATTGCTTGGCGTGTCAGGCATCTCGGACATGAAGACGCTGCTCGAACGCACGGATACCGAGCCAGATGCCGCGATGGCAGTGCAGATGTTCTGCTATCAAGTCCGAAAGCAGATCGGCGCGCTCGCCGCCGCGCTGGGCGGACTCGATCTCCTGGTTTTTACCGGTGGCATCGGCGAACGTGCCGCCCCGGTGCGATGGGCGGCCTGTAGTGGCCTGGGACACCTCGGCGTCAAGCTCGATCGCGAACGAAATGAGACCAATGCCGATACGATTAGCACCCATGACTCGGAGTGTCTCACTCGCGTTATCCCAACCAACGAGGACTTGATGATAGCCCGGCACACCTATCAATTGATCTTCTCGGCGCGGGTGGAACGCGAACGATGACCGACTCGGCAGACGAAATTGACTAACGACCACGGCCCTACCTGGTATGCTCGCAGGGCGTGAGCCTCGCGCAGGAGAACGAACTTATGCGCAAAGAGGAAAGCAACGCGGTCTATCGTGCGGACAGCGGCGGTTTACCGCAAATCACCAGGATCATTGACACGACCAGCGGTCCGGTGAGGGGCCTCGTCAATGACGGCGTGCATACCTTCAAAGGCATTCGCTACGGCGCGCCGCCCGTGGGTCCGCTGCGCTGGATGCCGCCGCAAAGGCCGACGCCCTCGAAAGTGGTGCTGGACTGCTCCGATTATGGAGCGCCCGCGATGCAGATGGTCTCAGGCGCGACCGCAGCTCCGACCGGCGACTACGGCATGCTGATGGCCCGCGTGTTTACGACCCCATCCGAGCTGAAAATTCAGAACGAAGACTGCCTCTTTCTAAACGTGTGGACGCCCGCAACCGACAATGCGAAGCGGCCGGTGATGTTCTGGATTCACGGCGGCATCTTCGCCTACGGCTCGGGCGGCCAGCCGATCTACTGCATGGAAGATCTCGCACGCGATCACGACGTGGTTGCGGTCAACGTGAACCATCGCCTGAATGTTTTCGGCTATCTTTACCTTGGCGACCTGATGGGCGACAGCTACAAGTCCTCGGGCACGGTCGGAATGCAGGATTTGGTGCTCGCCTTGCAGTGGGTGAGAGACAACATCGCGAGTCTCGGCGGCGATCCCGGCAACGTGACGATCATGGGCCAGTCGGGCGGCGGCGCCAAAGTCTCGATTCTGATGTCGATGGACTCGGCAAAGGGACTATTCCATAAGGCGTCGATTCAGTCGGGTCCGGGGCTGATCGTCGGGCGGAGAGAGTCCGCCAACACTGCCGCCAGGTTGCTCATCGAGGAACTTGGCATCCAGCCGGGCGATATCAAGTCGCTCCAGGGGGCGCCCGCGCAGACGATAGTCGCCGCGGCCTTCGCGGCGGATGCGAAAAACACCGCCGCGCCGCGCGTGCCCGGCATGCGGCGCCCTGGTGGGTTCGGCTACGTGCCGATCATCGACGGCGTCGCGATCTCGCGCGATCCGTTCACACCCGATGCCCCGGAGGTTTCCCGCGAGGTGCCGCTGCTGGTCGGCTACGTCAAGGACGAGGTCACCATCTTCACGGCGAGTGAGCCGTGGTTCCGTGAAATGACCGAAGCCGATCTCGAACAGCGCATCGCGATGCTCGGCCCCAAGGGCAAGCCGCTGGTCGAGGCATGGCGCAGAATCAGACCCGACTATTCGCCGACCTACCTGTTCACCGCCGCGATGGACTCGATGTTCGCGATGGGCGGATCGATCGCGCTTGCCGAGCGGAAGGCCGCGCAAGGTGGTGCGCCGGCATACTTGTGGTATCTGACCTGGGAAACTCCGGTCGCAAACGGGATGTTCAAGACCCCGCACACCATGGAGATTCCCTTCATGCTCGATTCCTATCGCCGGGTGCGCGCGTTCTCGGGTCCGGACCCCGGAGCGGCGCGGATGGAGGCCCAGTTGGCGGGCGCGTGGGTGTCGTTTGCTCGCAGCGGCAAACCCGATTGTCCCGAAATACCGCATTGGCCGCCCTATGATGCCGGCAAGCGATCCACGATGGTGTTCGATCTTCAGAGCCAGATCGTGAATGATCCGAATTCCGAGGTACGAAAGATAATCCGAGGTGCGTGAGAATTGAACTCGACTCGCACTGAGCTGCTCGCCGATGGCCTCGGCGGTTGGCCTATGTTTGACTGAGGAGATGCTCGCCCGATACCCCGACCGCGAAGAGGCGACTCCTAACCGCGCCAAAACGCACTTCTCCCGGTTCCTCGTTCCGCTGATCGTCGGATGCGCGCTTTTCATGGAGCTGCTCGATTCGACGGTCATCGCGACCGCGTTGCCGGTGATGGCCCGGTCGCTTCGCCAAAATCCGATCAGCCTCAACCTCGCGATCACGTCCTATCTCCTGAGCCTCGCGATATTCATCCCGATCAGCGGCTGGATGGCCGACAAGTTCGGCTCCCGCACGGTGTTCCGCACCGCCATCGCGATCTTCACCGTCGGATCGGTGCTGTGCGGCCTATCTCACTCTCTGATGCAACTGGTCGCCGCGCGCGTCTTGCAGGGCTTTGGCGGCGCGATGATGACACCGGTCGACCGCGCGGTCGTGCTGAAGACTGTGGCTAAGGCAGACCTGGTAGAAGCGATGTCCTATCTGACCGTTCCGGCGGTGATGGGACCGGTGGTCGGTCCCCCACTCGGCGGATTCATCGTTACGTACTGGTCGTGGCGATGGATCTTTTTCATCAACGTGCCGATCGGCGTGATCGGCATGACGCTGGTCACGATGTATATCGAGAACTTCCGGGAGCCGGACGTGCCGCCGCTCGATTTGGCCGGCTTCATGCTGACCGGACTTGGGCTAGCCGGTCTCGTGTTCGGCTTTGAGGTTGTAGGCCGGGGAGTGATTCCACCCGCTCTAATCGCAGTTCTGATCGGCGGCGGAGCGGTTTGTACCGCGCTCTACGTCGTCCACGCGCGCCGCTCGGACCATCCAATCATCGATCTGGGATTGCTGAAAATCCCCACCTTCGCCGCGTCAACGGTAGCCGGCGGGTTGTTCCGTATCGGTATCGGCGCCCTGCCGTTTCTGCTGCCGATGTTGCTGCAACTGGTGTTCGGCCTCAGTCCGTTCGCATCCGGGATGCTCACGTTCACCAGCGCGGTTGGCGCGCTGACGATGAAGTTCACTGCCAGCCCGGTCATTCGCCGCTTGGGCTTCCGCACCGTACTGATCGGCAACGGGACGCTATGCGCCTTCATTTTGACAAGCTACGCGCTGTTCCGCCCGTCGACCCCGTACACCGTTATAGTCCTCACCCTGCTGATCGGCGGATTTTTCCGTTCGCTGCAGTTCACCGCCCTCAATGCGCTCGCCTACTCTGATATCACGACCGAATCGATGAGCGGCGCCAGCAGCCTCTCCAGCATGGCGCAGCAGTTGTTCCTGAGCCTCGGCGTTACGCTAGCCGCTTTCCTGCTGCACCTCAGTCTCGGACACCGCAGCGTCGAGGCCTTAACGGCGTGGGATTTCACGCCATCCTTCATAATCACCGGAGTGCTGTCGTTACTGGCGGCGTTGCTGTTCCTGCGGCTCGCGCCCGACGCGGGCGTGGAAGTCAGCGGCCACGAGTTGCCGGTTGAGGTTTCGGCGGACATCGAGCCCGTACCGCAAGCGGATTGATATTGTTCGAGGTTCCCGCGATCCTGACATTCGAGACTGACAACAAGGCACTTGATGAACATGAATACAGCGTTCAAACATTCGGCGATCATTGCACTCGCAATTGTGACCATGTGCGTGTGGGCTGGAGCGCCCGATGCTGCCGAAGAGCTGGCCGTATCACATCCGGTAATCCATACCGACAAGGGCGACGTAAAGGGAGCCGGGTTCGCTGACCATCGCGAATTCCTTGGCATTCCGTTCGCGGCGCCGCCTGTCGATAACCTGCGTTTTGCGCCACCAAGGGAAGCAGAACCGTGGAGCGGCGCGCGCGAGGCGCTCAAATTTTCGGCCAATTGCCCGCAAAACAAGGGGCCGATCGGCGCGATGGCGAGCAACAATGAAGATTGTCTCTACTTGAATGTCTACACACCGGCAAAGGCCGGGAAGCATCTGCCGGTGTTCTTCTGGATTTATGGCGGCGGCTTCTTCTATGGCGGTGCCGGGTCGCCATTGTACAGAGGCGTCAATCTGTCCAGGAAGGGCGTGATCGTGGTGACCGCCAATTATCGTCTCAACGCATTCGGCTTTCTGGCCGCTTCCGCTCTGAGCAAGCGGGCTCCCAATCACGTTTCCGGCAACTACGGAATCGAAGACCAGCAAGCTGCGCTGAGATGGGTCCAACGCAATATCGCGAATTTCGGCGGCGACCCGAGGAAAGTTACAATCGCCGGCGAGTCCGCAGGGGCATCATCGGTCGCGGACCATCTGCTGTCGCCCCAGAGCGGCGGGCTGTTCCGGGGCGCGATCGGCGAAAGCACGATTGGAGTTCGCAGCGGCCTCTCTCAGCTCCCCACGCTTGCCGAGGCGGAGGCGATCGGCGATCGATACGTTGCCACCGTTGGATGTACGAAACAGCCCGACCCGGTGCAGTGCCTGCGATCTATATCGGTTGACACGCTACTCGCCAAAATGATCCCTCCAGGACCTGGCGGGCCGGGAGGCGGCGGACTTCGATGGACTCCCAATCTCGATGGCGTCGTACTGACCCGGCAGCCCGCGGAAGCATTTGCCGGTGGTCAGTTCAACAAGGTTCCGGTCATCAACGGCACCAATCGAACCGAGTCCGAATTCTTTTCTCTTCGCGACGATCCGGGCTTTGCGCCGGTTGATAAGAGCCATCCGTTCGATGCCAGTGGCTATGCAGATCGGATCCGGCAGCGGTTTCACGCGAACAGCGGTGAAATCCTCGAGCGTTATCCTGCGGACAAATTCAGTTCGCCGCTTGAAGCATGGACCGTCGTGCAGACCGACTCCGGGTTTTCGTGCCCTGCCTCACGCGCAACCAAAGCGCTCGCATCGCACGTGCCAGTCTGGCAATACGAGTTCGCCGAGGACAACCCGGCGTTTCCGATTCCGCATCCGACTGGCTATCCCTGGCATGATCCGCACGCAGTCGAGCTCTCCTATGTCTTCGGAAATTTCGCGCCGAACGGGGTCACGCCTGCCAATCGCGCGTTGTCTGGTGTCATGATCACATACTGGACCAATTTTGTTAAAACATTGAATCCCAACGCGAAGGGCTCAGGCGATTCCGCCGATTGGGCTGTTTATCAGGCTGGCAGCGACAACGTCCTTTCGCTGGATGATCAGGTCGCGGTTTCGCATGAGTTCCGCAGAAATCACAACTGCGACTTCTGGGATACAGCGCGGTAGAGAAGCTGTCACCGGCGAAGCTCAACCGTGCGCGATGAAGACTTACGATCGCAGCCCGAAGAGTCCGTTCAATCGTCCTGAACGGCGCTGACTGCCGCGCATCTGCCGATTTCCTGGCTCGATTCGCCACACCGGCCGAGTCCGTCGTTCATCTCCGATGAACTACCGTTCATTTGCAGCGCACCGGATCGTTCAGTGCGCTTTTACGCCTTCCCTTCAGAGTATTCGGGAGGGCGCGAAAAATGGGGCCGATTCTCGGACAGATCATCGCGAGAGCTGCCGCGCTGCGGACGTTGGTACTGCACCGAAAGGCGGCCGAAATCGTGCGGCTGGTGACCGAGCTGTCGATTAGCGAATTGGCTACTCCAGCGTGCGGACTGGTCGGCCTGCTTTACCTCGCGCTGCTGCTCGGAGCGCTGCTGGTGAAATGAACATGAAAAACGAGTTGCAGCGCCAGCTTTGGAAAAGCGGATTCGATGTGCCGCGCGGACGCGCGCCGCCTGCTCTCACAGATCCCAGGCGATTTTCGTATCGGACGGATCGTACGAACAAAACGTTCCCGTCCGGATCGACTGATCGAGCGTCGCGCCCAATTCGCGATCGTTTGCCGCGATGCGCCCGAGGGCGCTCTTGACTGCGCGGGTCACGTTGATTCGCGCGCGTTCGGTGGCAGAGGCGGCGCGGCGATCGCGGCCGCCGAGTCCGACCGCTCGCGATAGTTCGCTGGAGAGCGCGTCGATTTCGTCCTCGGCCTTGCGCGCACGTTCTTCGTCATTGACCTCGCGTGCTTCATCGAGTTGCTCGCGTAGTTCGGTGATGCGCCGTTTGAACTCGCCCTTCGCACGCGCGTCGAGCATCTCTCCTGCGTCTCCAGGTCCCGGCTGGTAACCCTCGCCCGGCCAGTTCCCCGTGACTTTCCGCTCCACGCGGTCGTCACCGGCTTCGTCGATCGTCTCGCCCGCCCCGCTTCCCGGCGCGATCATATCGAGCACGTGAAATTCCTGGCCCGGATAGCGCAGCAGATAAGCTATATAGGCGAGTCCCTTGGAATCCTTGAGCCGGAACGATCTCCCCGACCACGCGATGTGCCAGACCTCGCCCTCTTTCCTGAAGATGTTCGCGCTCGCCGGTTCTTCCCTGCGCGGAGCTGAGGGGGGCGCGGTTAAGGAAGATCCAACGACGGAATTCCTGAGCGCGGCGGCCTGCTCGCCGAGCGTCTTCAGGCCGTGGGACGAAGCCTCCTCGATCGCCGCATCCAGGTGACCGATCGCGGCTGCGCGATCGCCGGCGGCCTCCCGCTCGAGCATCATTGACGCGTAGTCAAATCGGGTGCGCGCCAGCCATAGCCGCGCCCCCATCCGCGCGCTGAGTTCGAGCGCGGCCTCGAAGTGCATCTGCGCCGCCTCGAAGCGCGAGGCCACCGCGGATAGCATCCCGAGGTAGCGGGCGACCGGTCCGTAGCACACGTGTACGTCGAGCAGAGCGTTGCGCGCGGCGTACGGCGCCATCAGAGCGTAGAGGGCCTCGGCGCGCGGGCGATCGCGGAGGCGCGTGCAGACTTCGCTGAGCAGGGCTGTGATTGCGTACCAGACCAGGTTGCGCGGGATCGATTCGAAGCCGTTGCCCGCGATGAAATCAAGCATCTCCTGCGCATCGCCGGACTCGCCTGTTTCGCTGAAGCACCATGCGAGCGCGCAGCGCGCGTAGAGGTTGTCGGGGTGTCGCGCCCGGATCGCGCGAAACGCAGGCAGCATCTCGCCGCTTCGACCCTGCTCGCGCCGCAACAGCAGGCAGAGATTGGTGAAGGCCTGGCGCAGGGTGCGGAAGCGGCTTTCCATCCGCCGCCCGATCTCGAGCGACGTGAGGCTCGACTTCTCGGCATCGTCGAGCCGTCCGTCCATCAGCGCGCGTTCCGCAGACGCCATCTCTTTCCATCCAAACGGAAGCCGAAGCTCGTCGGTGAGCTGGGAAAAACGCGCCAGGTCAGCGTCGGCCGCGGGCACGTCGCACTTTTCGAGCAAGTCCAGAAATCGCACGTAACGCGTCTTCAGCGCCCATGCCTTGTCTCCGACCCTTTCCGCCAACTCGATCGCCTCGTTGGCATTTGCGATCCTCAGCTCGAGGTTATCGATCGACCACATCGCGACGTGGCCCCAGTACAAAACGTAGATCAGGGTCAGCGGATCGCCGCTGTTCCTCGCCAGTTCAACCGCTCGCGCCGCCAGAGCGGACGCGCGGAGATCGCCGGTCCATTTGAGTTCCGATCCGAGCCGCGCCAGCATCCGCGCGCGGGTGCCCACCTCCAGATCTTCGGATGAGGCAAGCGCCTCCTCGAGCATTGTGACCAGCGGCTGATCGAGCTCGATCTCGCTCGGCGGAGTCGCGCGCCCCAGCGCCGCGCGCGCCACCTTGCGCGAATCGCCCAGCTTGCGCGCGATCTGACCCGCCTGCTCGAACGCGCGCCGCGCCTGCGAGACGAGACCCGAAGCATAGAGCGCTTCGCCCAGGTCCATCAGCAGGTCGTAGTGGAGTTCCGCGGTCAGCATGGCACTGCCGGATGCGGTGCGCAGCGCCGTATTGCACAGCCTGACCGCCTCCTCGTACGCGAGCGAATCCATCGCGAGCTTGGCGGCGCGGCGGACGTAATCGATCGTCTTCGCCGACGCGTCCGGCGCGTGCGCCTCGATATAGTGATGCGCGATTTCGGAAATGTACGGCTCCGGATTCGACGCGCTCATGTCCTCCATCGCGAGCGCGATCCGGTGATGGAGGCGGGCGCGCTCGGCCGGATTCAAATCGCCGTAGATGGTTTCCCGGATGAGCGAATGGGTGAAGCGATACAGTTCGTGCGATGCCGCGGCGGCGTCCAGGATGCCGGCCGCGGTCCCGCGTCCCAGGAGATCGAGCAGCACCTCGCGCTCGACCCCGGTTGTCCGCTGCAGGAGCGTAACGCCGAACTCGACGCCGATCGCGGCGGCCGCGCGCAGCGCCTCCAGGAGCGGCTGGGGCGCCAGATCGAGGCGTTTTCGAATTGCGCTGCGAACGGTGTCGCTGATGGGAATTTTTCCGCTCTCGAAAGTCCCGCTTGCGAGCAATTCCTCAGCGGCCAGCAGCCGGATGGTCTCGGTCAGGAAGAATGGATTGCCGCCGGTGATGCGATGGAGCGCCGCGAGCAAGCCTTCCTCGGGAGCGCGCCCGATGCTGGCGCGCACCAACTCGGCCACGTCCCCGCGGCTCAGGCCCCGAAGCGTGATGGTGTGCGCGTCGCGCGATATTTCGCCGAAAATGCCCGACAGCCGCGGCGTCGTCCTGACCTCAGCATCGCGATAGGTTCCGATGACAAGAATCGCGGCGCCTCTGAGCGTGCGCGCCACGAACTGCAGCAGCCGCAGCGAAGCTTCGTCAGCGGCGTGCAGATCATCCAGCACGATCACGAGCGGGCAGGCTTCGGCGGTCCGCTTGAGCAGGCGCGCGGTCGTGTCAAACAGCGCGAAGCGACCGAGTTCCGACTCTTCCGGGGCGAGCGAGCTGTGTACGGCCCCGGACTGGCTATGCGGATCCGCCGCGTGCAGGAGCGCCGGCAGTGAGAGTCGCGACGCATCCGCGGCATCGCCGATGCAATCCCGCAGCACCTCGAGCCACGGCCAGTACGGCGGCGAATCTCCCGCCTCCCAGCATCGTCCCCATACCACCCGCATCCCACGCTCGCGCGCAATCGTGCATAACTGTTCGGCGATTCGGGTCTTGCCGATCCCCGGCTCTCCGCTGACCAGAAAAAGTTGCCCGTGAGCGCGCTGGGCTTGCGCGAGGGCGCGGGCGAGTTCGTCGAGCTCGCGCGAACGGCCTACGAATGCAGCCTCGATCGGAGGCGGTAAATCCACCGCGGTAACTGCGCCGGTCCCTCCCTCCAGGGTTTTGCTCATGTTGGGAACGATGCGGCGCGAGAAACGCTAGCGGCGGCTCAGCGCCGGCGCTTCGGCTTGGCCGATCGCCTCGGTCGCCGCGCGGCGCGTCCAGCGCCCTTTTCTCCCATCGAGTAGAATCGCTCGATTTTTTTTAAGCATTGACGGTTGTCCTTGAACGCTTTCGCAAGTCTGGCGCTCTCGCGGATGTTGCCGTCGCTCAGCTTCAGAACCGACCGGATCGCGGAAAGGTAGAACGACACTTCGTCGGACTCCATCAAGTGACGCGGCCCGCCGAACGTCTCAATGATCGTATCCAGCGCGGCGAAGGGGAAAAGCTGGTCCGGGCTCCCGCCGTGATACTCGATATTGGAATCCTGCGCTGCGCGCCTGCCCATCTTCTCGGTCTGTTCTCCGACCTGCTTGAGGTTCGAGGAAATGGCCGAGAGCGCGTGGACAATGCGCCCGATCAGGGGTCTCAGCGACCTGATCAGATCGTCGTGCTGCTTTTGGGTATTGCCCCAGGCTGTCCGGTTTCCGCCCATGGTCGGTTCCTCCCTTCCATCTATGGAGAGATAGCAAACAGATTGGATTCAGACCGCCCATATACGCCCGATAGCCCGCGCTTTCAAGGTGCGCGCCGGTCTGCACTCCGGCCCTTACGCGAGCCGCCGCGCGCTGCGTAACTTCTGAGACTCTTCCTCGGCTTCGGCGATGAGCGCGGACAACCTTCTTCGCAGAGCCTTCGCGAGCCGATTGGCGACTTCGATGGTCGCGTAGGCCCGATGAGAGGTTCACCACACCTGCGTCGGGCTGGTGGAACGGGGGAAGCGCAAGCCGGGGATCGAGAACGGAAAGCTGGTACTGCAATCAAAAGGTCAACCGGCGGATGAGCGCTTCGGCGATCAGCAGGAATATCGCTGCGGCGATTGGCCACGCGCTGAGCGGCGCGCGGCGCTCCAGCATCGGACGCGCGAGCGCGACCTCGTCCGGATTCGGGTTCAATCTGCCGGCGGTCGCGGAACTGAGATGCTCGAGCAGGCCGTAGTTCGGATCCGGGCGCGGGGTCTCGGCGAAAGCGGCGGCACTCACAGTATACGCGAGCGGGGGGAAAGTCCGTTCCTTCGAGTTGGGGGTGGACTTGAGCGTGATGTAGTACGTTCCGGCGCGCGGGGCCTCGACGCTTCCGGAGAGCTCGCCGGGCGACTCCTCCGAGAGCGTCTGCTCGTTCTTCACACCGCCGGGACCGGACACGATCGCGCTTACCAGATTCGCTTCGCGCTCCGGATTGGCGCCATAGTCCGTGAGCTTGATCTCGAGCCTGCCCCCGCGATAGCCGAGCGCCACGTCGAAATTCTGCGCCTCGGTCGATTCGGGCGTCATCCAGGTGAACAGCCGGTCCCACACCTGCCCAAAGACGCCGCCGCTTATCCACGGCGCGGACCATCGCCCGCTCGCGTCGGTCGTGACCGCGAGCGACTTGCCGGCGCCGTACTTCCAGCTCGCGATCAGCGGCTCGCGCCGTCCATTCCGATCGACGAACAGGTCGATCGATGCGTGCGGCTTCAAGTCGGTGCTGACGTAGCCCTTGAGCGGGGGAAGTTGGCGTCCCGCGAGATCTTTGAGCACCGCGTCGGGCGCGGGACTCTTTGGCGCGAACTCGTTCTCGACCATCGTGAGCTCGCCGCCGTGCTGCCTGACATCCTCCAGGAAGAGCTCGGGCAGGTCGGAGGGGCTGTCGGTCTGATAGAAGGCGCCGCCGCCGTACTTGCTGATCGCGGTCAGCAACCGGAGATTGGCCTCGCGGCCGACCGCGATGGTCGAGATCGTCGCGCCGCCGTCGTGATGCATGCTCGCGACGAGGTCGTAATACTGGTCGGCGGTGCCGCCGGTCTCGCCGTCGGTGAGGATCACCACGTGCTTCACCGACGCGCCGCTGGCGGCGAGCGTCCGCTCGGCTTCCTTGAGCGCCGGCAGCAGAAACGTCGTGCCGCGCGCCTTGAGCCGATCGATCATCTGATCCATGTACGGGCGGCTCTCGCTCAGCGGCTCGAGCGGCACGACCACGAACGGTTGCGAATCGAATCCGATCACGCTCACGAGGTCGTCATCCTTGAGCGCTTTGGTGACGGTGCGGGCCGCGGCCTTCGCGTAGACCAGTTTGTTGTCGCGCCCCATCGAGCCGGACTTGTCGATTATCAGGACCAGCGCCCGCTGCGGCTCCTTGCGCTGCGGCGGCTTCATCACGACCGGCATCACCTTGGCGATATCGCTGCCTTCGTAGCCGCCCAGCCCGAAGCTCTGGTCACCGCCGACCATCGCGAGCGACCCGCCGTGCTCGACGTAGCTCGACAGCGCACCGTCGGCGGCGGGCGTGAGCCGCGATCGCGGTACGTTGTCGAGCACGACCGCGTCGTAGCCGCTTGGGCTGCCGCCGAACTGTTTTCCCGCCAGCGTTACCACGGTCGGTTCGAGGCCGAGTCGGCGCACTACTGTTTCAAGGTAGCTCGCGTCCCGCGCCGCGTCGGTGAGGATCAGCACTCTGCGCCGCGCGCCGATACCGACCCATCCCTGGAGCGAATCGTCTTCGGGATAGATGTCGAGAGAAGGATCGGCCGGTTTGAAGTCGGCGCGATATGAGATGAGGCCGGTGTCCTCCGATCGCACCGGGAAATCGAAACGCTGCTGGCCGGGCGGCAACTCGACCGGGCGCTCGGATATGAGGCGGTCGTTTTCATAAAGCGAGATCGTTCCCGCGACTTTGACCGGATTGAGGTTCGAGAGCGTTACGCCCAGCGCGAAAGGCTCCGACTTCGACAGCGCCCCGGGCAGCGTCAGCGCGGTCATCGCAACGTTGGGCATGTCCTCGGCGCCGGGCGGTGTGAAGACATAGAGCCTGATTCGCGCGGCGACCAGCGCGGCGAGCGCCCGATCCGCGTCGCCATGATTCTCCCATCCGTCGGTCAACAGCACCGCCGGTCCTCCCGCCGCTTCGGGATCGGATGCGAGCCGGTCCAGCGCCGCTTCCAGGTCCGTCGCGCCGGGCTGGCATTCGATACATCGGTTCGGCGCGCGGAGCATCTCGATCGCATTGCCGACCGTCGAGGAGACCGCTGCGCCCGCGAAGATAACCGCCGGATCCTGCGGGCGAAGCTTCAGCCGATCGGAAAGCATCGTCGCGATGTAGGAGCGCATCGGCCCCGTGATGCTGTTCGAATCGTCGATCACCGTGGGCCGCGTCGTTCCTTCATGTCGATACACGGATGCGGGGCCGGCCAATGCGAGGGCGAACAGCGCGAGCACGATCGCGCGGAGGATCGGCGGGATAACCCGGCGCGTAGCGCCGTGCTGCCGCAGCGACCATCCCGCGAAAATCGCGACCGGCACGAGCAGATACAGCGCGTCGGGCCGGGAAAGACTCAGCTCGCGAAGAACAAGGCTCCAGCTCATGATTGCATCTGGATACGCGGGGCGGCGGCGCCGATACGCGGCGATCGCCTCCGCGCTCGCAAGCGCGAGAATCGCGCCGAGGAGCCATCCGTCGAGCGGAACGCGGCGGGTGAAGACGGCGCCGCTTGTCGGCGACGAGGCCGACTGTGGCCTGAGCGTGACGAGATCTTCCAGATTGGAAGCGGTGAGGTCGGCGAGATTGACCGCGCGCAACGTCTTCGAGCCTTCGAGCCCGCTCAACTGGTAGACGCCCTGCTCTGAGGTGTCGGTGAATAGTGCGCCCGGCTTCACCGCAATTCCGCGGCCGGAGGGAAGGACGATCCTGGTGACGCCGGCTGGCACGGGCCACGGATCGCCCGTGCGATAGCCGACCGTGTCGCTCGACAGCCCGGCGAGATAGCTGAGCATGTTGAGCGTCAGCACCGACATCGCGAGGTTGTGCCTGCCGAGATACGGGAACGGATTGAAGCCAACGGCGACGAAGCGGCGATCCTGGCGTTCGCCCGCGAGCAACAGCCCGCCCAGGCTGCCGCTGACGACCGGCGCCATCCACGGATGGACCGCGAAGTATTCACCGCCGCGGGGTTGAATCAGCCGGAAGTTGACTGAATCGGTAAGCGGGTCGGGCGTGCGCCATCCGGTCACCTGGACGTTGCCGGCCGGGGCGGGCGCGGTCGCGAAGTCGAAAATCGGATCCGCCGGCGGCGGCGTCACCAGCAACGCATTGACGGACGGCATCTCCTTCGGAACCGCGTACTCGAAGATCGCGAGGTCGGCGCGAGAGAGATCGTCGGGCGAAAATTGGTCCGGCGACCTGACGCGCACCTCGACGCCCGGCAACCCGGATAGACCCGCGGCATCATCCGGGGTCGGACTGACGAACAGGATCGAGACCGATTTGATGGCGCTCGTGGTGGCGTAGGCGACGTTGTCCAGCGGGAAGTCGTCGCGCGGCGTCAGTTCCGCGCGATAAACCTGCGCGGTCGCGAGCGATGGGAAATCGATCGTGCCGGCTTCGCCGGCTGCGAGCCGGGCCTGCGCGCGTCCAAGCGGGTGGCCATCGCCGCTCAGCGCGACTTCGAGAGTCTGCGCGCCGGGACTGAAATTGGCGACCGTCACACGCGCCCGCATCGCCTGAGCGCCGAACGACTCGCGCCGCAGTACGAACGAGCCGATTGCGTAGTTGGCGATCGGATTGCCGACGGTGATGGGATGGAGGCGCGTCGCCAGCGCCGTGTCGAGCGGATTGTCGCCGGCGAAAATCACGCTTGCGAAGCGCGCGCCGGAAGCCAGCTCGCCGAGCATCGTGGTGAGGGCTTGCGGGTCACCGGGAGCGTCGGTGGGCTCCACGCGTCCGATCGCGGAACGCGCGTCCGCAAGTCGCTCGAACGGGTCGGCGAAACGATGAGGCTCCGGCGCGGTGACGTAGACGGTGATCTGGCCTGCGCCGCTCTCTCGGGCGAGGGCGGCAACCAGCCGATCGCGCGCCGCCTCGAAGCGGGTCCGGCCGGAGCCAGCGCCGCGCGCATCGCAGCCGAATTGTCGAGCACGGCCGCGATCGGGCGCTGCCGGGTGGTCGCGTAGGGAGCGGCGATCGCGAGCACCGCCAGCAACAGGATCAGCAGCTCCGCGAAGAACATCCAGTTGAAGCGCGGGCGGCCGCCGGAACCGTTCGGCGCGCGGGCCGCGCAAGGCGCGGAAGGCGAGCACGCTCGAGACTGTCACGCGCGCGGGACGCTCGCGTGCGAGGTACGCGAGTATCAGCGCCGGCACCACGGCCAGCAACGAGAAGAGCGCGCCCGGATGCAGCAGTCCCATCACAGATCAATTATGCTTCGTGGCGCGGGCCGATCGCGACAGGCAATGCGAGGAGCCACGAAGGTCTCCCCGCGGGGGCCGCGGGCATTGGGGCTTCTCAGCGACACGCAAATGGATTCTGTAGCTGCGTGCGCGTCGTTGCCGTGCTAATCCTCGTAGTCAGGGCGTAGTTCAAAATGGGGTCACCAACTGCGGCCGCGCTCACTCCTGCTTCCGCCGCGAAGGATTCGCCAACGCCCGCGAGTGCCGCGAGGCCGGGGCGCAACTTCGCGCTCGGATACCTGCGCGGCTTTCTCGTCGTGCTGGTGATGGCGCACCACTCGGTGCTGGCTTATCTCGGCTTGCCGCTGCCTGCACTGACCTCGCTGCGGGTTCTGCCGCCATTGTGGAGGGCGTTCCCGGTCGTCGACCATCAGCATTGGGCCGGGTTCAGCGTGTTCACTGGTTTCAATGACGACTTCTTCATGTCCCTGATGTTCTTCGTCTCCGGGCTCTTCGTATGGTCCAGTCTTCGACGCAAAGGCGGTGGAACCTTCGCCCGCGATCGGATGCTCCGGCTGGGCGTGCCGTTCGTCGTCGCCGCGGCGATCGTAGCGCCGATCGCGTACTACCCTTCCTACCTGATGACCGGCGCGCACGGTTTGACCGGCTACTTGAGGGACTGGGTGTCTTTCGGTGACTGGCCGACGGGACCCGCGTGGTTCATCTGGCTGCTGCTCGCATTCGACATTTTCGCCGCCGCGCTTTTCGCTATGATACCGAATTTCGGCGAGGCGATCGGGCGTCTCGCGGCGAACGGGCGCCTGCATCCTGTGCGACTCTTCCTCCTGCTGATTGCAATGTCCGCCGGGCTTTTCATCCCAATGCTGTATGCCTACGGCCCGATGTACTGGACCAGCATTGGACCGTTCCAGTTCCAAACCAGCCGCGTCTTTCACTACGCGATCTACTTTTTTGCGGGTATCGGAGTCGGCGCCTGGGGCATCGAGCGCGGCCTGCTGGCCCCCGACGGGTTTCTTGCGCGGCACTGGGGCCGCTGGGTCATCTGGATGGTTGTCGCCTTCGCGATGAGCGTCGCGTTCGTGGTGAGTCTGCCCGCCCTGGCGCGTGTATTGCCGAGTGTTGCGCTGGCGATGCTTGGCGGGACAGCGTTCGTCGCTGACTTGCGGCGCGTCGTCATTCGCGTTCCTCGCGCTGTTTGTGCGATTCGCCCGCCGTCGCTTCCGGATCTTCGACAGCCTGAGCGACAACGAATACGGGATGTATCTCATCCACTACATGTTCGTCTCGTGGCTGCAGTTTGCGCTTCTTGTCGCGCCGCTCTCGGCGATCGGGAAAGCGTCTCTCGTCTTTGCCGGTGTGCTGCTGCTGAGTTGGGGCACAAGCGCAGCAATTCGCAGCGTACCCGGCGTAGCGCGCGTGGTTTAGTCGTCGCGCACGAATGGTGATCATCCTGATGGGCGTTGCGGCGCCGGCAAGACGACGGTCGGCCGGTTGCTGGCGCGATCGCTAGGATGGGAATTTCTGGACGCCGACGATCTGCATTCCACCGCCAACCAGGGGAAGATGCGCCGTGGGATCGCGCTTACCGACGCGGACCGCCAGCCGTGGCTCCGTGCCGTACGCCGATCGATCCGGGGCTTTATCTCCGGGCGAGTCGAACGCGGTCGTGGCCTGCTCCGCGCTCAGGCAATCCTACCGCGCCGAAGTGGTGGTCGATCCGTCGCAGGTGAAGCTCGTGTACCTGAAGGGAACCAGGGCGCTTATCGCCGATCGCCTCGCGCATCGGCGCGACCACTTCATGAATGCGCAGCTGTTGCAGAGCCAGTTCGACAGCCTCGAAGAGCCGCGTGACGCGATTACGATCGACGTTCGCCTGAGCCCGCCGAGATCGTAGATTCCATCCGCGCAGGGCTCGGAGTCTGAGCGCAGGTTTCGGTATCCGCCTACTCCGCGTATGGCAGGCCAAGCGCGGCGCGGAGTTTGGATCGGAGCACCTGGATCAGGCGCTGCTCGCCGTGGATGTAGACGTCCGGCACCTCAAGGACGACCACCTTCGCCGCCTGTTCCTCGCCGAAGCGGTTGCGGATGACGCGCTGATGCGCCGTTTCCATCACGCAAATCACGTCCGCCTCCTCGACCAGTTCACGCGACAGCGGATTTTCCGCCCACGGCTCGGTGCCCGCCGACGCGACCCAGGCCGCTACGCGCATCTCCGCCGCGACCATCGCAGCGGTCGGACTGCGATCGAGGTTGCCCGTGCAAACCATCAGCACCTTTTTCATATCGCGTTCGCCGCGCAAGCGCCGCGCGGGCCTGCAATCCTAGCAATTCGAGCGCGCACCTCGCGAGTCACGAGGCGGCGCAGTATGAGCCTCGCGATCACTCTGCGGCCGGCAAGCCGCCATTCCGTGGTGGTGCACCGGCGGGCCAGCACCTCGTCGTGCGTGACCATCACGAGCGCGCCCGGATATTCCATGAGTGCCTCTTCGAGCCGCTCGATGGCGGGCATGTCGAGATGGTTGGTCGGCTCGTCGAGCACCAGACCCCACACCTGCCGGCCCAGTCCGTAAGCGACTTTGAGCTTGCGCGCCTCGCCGGGCGACGGACATCTCGATTCGAGCAGTCTGCCCGGTTCGACTCCGAGCGCCGCGACCAGTGTCAACACGCGGTTGCGATCGCCTCCGCCGAGTTCGCGGACCGAATCAAGCAGGGCGGCGGCCTCTTCTGCGCGAAGCTCCTGCGGCAGATGGAGCAGCCGCGAGCGGGGAAGCCGCGTCTCGGCGAGCAAGGCGTTGAGCAGGGTGCTCTTTCCGATTCCGTTGGGACCTGCGACCCGAATCCGGCTATCGCGCATCACGGCGAGATGCACGTCTTCGAGGATGAGCTTGTCGCCGGCGCGCAGATCGGAAGCGTCGAGCGAGAGCAATCGCGCCGCGGGCGCGGGGACGTAATCCACGAACAGCGAACGGCCGGGGAGCTTGCGGAAGCTGAACGCCCCAAGCTCGGCCGCGATTCGTTCTGACTTGCGCCGCAGCAGGCCCACGTCGCGCGAGATGCGCGCGGAAGCGGCCAGCGCCTTGCCCTTGGCCCGCTTGTCGCGCGCGTCGTGATCGTGGGCATTCTTCATCCGCTTCTTGAGGCTCAAGTGCGGCTCGGAAGAAGCGGCCAGCCGTCGTTTATCGGCGAGCCTCGCCATCACCGACCGTTGCTCTTCCTTCACGCGCTGGTAGGTTTCCCGATGCTCGCGCTCTTCGGCCTCCCAGCTCTGCCTCGCGACATCGTATGAGCCCCGCCACAGGCGCGCCGCGCCCTCGTGAAGGCGCACCGTGTATGAGGTCAGCTCGGAGAGCATCCCGCGATCGTGCGAGACGATCAGGCCGACGCCTGCGAAGCTCCGGAGACCGGCCAGCAGGAGATCGCGCGCCTCGGAATCGAGATGGTCGGTCGGCTCGTCGAGCATCAACACCGCGGGCGCGGCGGCGAGCGCCGCCCCGACTTGCCATCGTTTGCGCTCGCCCGGCGACAGCGTGATCCATCGCGACAGATCATCGGGCTCGAGGCGAAGTTCACCCTGCGTCCGCCGCGAGGCTCCGTCATTGGCGAGGGCGAATGATTCGATTTCCGGCGTGAGGCGCTCGGCGGTCTGATGGCAGAGCCGGACGCTCAAGCCGGGCGGATCGAACTTGATATGGCCGCGCTCGGGTTCGATCTCGCCCGCGACGAGACGCAGCAGCGTGGACTTGCCTGCTCCGTTGGGGCCGACCACACCGGTCCATCCCCGGCCGAAATGCAGATTCGCGCCGGTCAGGATCGGGACCGAATCGGAAAAGGAAAATGAAACGTCGAACAGACGAACCAACGGCATGACTGCTCCTGAGATACGGCGCAGGCACGACGCGCATCGCGTTCGTACAAGCGCGGTTGATCGAAGCGAACTCAATCGTCAGAGGCAGTTGTTCCGCACGCCGGTGATCCTCCTGGCGGTATGTTTCCGAGACTAGGTGGGTGTGCGGACCCTGTCAACGCCGCCGGGCAGGGGGCGGCCCGCATCGGTTCACTTCGGCTCCCCTTACCACAGATGGCCCGTTCGAGGTGACGCTGATCATCAGAGCTCGATGGACCTGGGTAAGCGGCGAACGCGAGCGCAGGTGCGACTGCTCGAGTCTGTAGGGTCACGTGCCATTTGCCAGCGCAAGTCTCGTCTGATAGCCGGTAGTTTGGACGATTTAATCCGACATGGACGACATCAAGGCGCAATCCGAGCACGTCCGCGTAAATCGCGCGAAGTGGAATAAACTGGCGCGTGAGTATGTGGCCGCCGGTGAGAGGGGCTGGGCGCAGAATGCCCCGGCGTGGGGAATCTGGCAGATCCCCGAGGCGGAACTTCGGCTTCTTCCTGACGACCTCGGCGGCATCGACGCGGTCGAGCTCGGTTGCGGCACGGCTTACGTCTCCTCGTGGCTCGCGCGCCGGGGCGCGCGCGTAGTCGGGATCGACATTTCTGAAGCGCAGCTCGCCACGGCGCGGCGCCTGCGGCGCGAGCATGGCCTAGATTTCCCGCTGATCCGCGCCAACGCGGAGGAGACCCCGCTGCCCGATTCGAGCTTCGACTTCGCCATCTCGGAATACGGTGCGTGCCTGTGGGCCGATCCGTATCGATGAATTCCCGAGGCCGCGCGATTGCTGCGGCCGGGTGGCCAGTTGGTCTTTCTCGTCAATTCCTTTCTGATGATGCTCTGCGTGCCGCCCTGGGACGGGACCGCAGCAACCGATCGCATGCTGCGCCCGGCGTTCGACATGTACCGCATCGAATGGCCTGACGACTCGGGCGTCGAGTTCCATCTGCCGCACGGCGACTGGATCCGCCTGCTGCGGCGCTCAGGATTCGAGATCGAAGATCTGCTGGAGTTGCGTCCGTCCGAAACAGCAACGACGCGCTATCCGTTTGTCACGCTGGAGTGGGCGCGGCAGTGGCCCTGCGAAGAGGCGTGGAAGGCCCGCAAGCGCGCGTGATCCGCGCCGGCAAATTGTGCATCCGCCGAGGTGAGAAATGATCGAGACCAGTCCCTTTGGAAACACCGGCCATCGAAGCACGCGCGTGATTTTCGGCGCCGCGGCTTTGGGCGGGATGAAACAGGAGAAGGCCGATCAGGTGCTTGAAGTGCTGGTCGAGTACGGCATCAACCATATCGACACGGCCGCTTCCTACGGCGATTCGGAACTGAGGATCGGCCCCTGGATGCGGGAGCATCGCGGGCGCTTCTTCCTGGCCACCAAGACCGGCGATCGCACCTACCAGGGCGCGCACGACAGTCTTCATCGATCGCTCGAACGGTTGCAGGTCGATCAGGTGGATATGATCCAGCTTCACAACCTGGTCGAGGAGAGCGAATGGCAGGCGGCGCTCGGTCCGCGCGGCGCGCTCGAAGCGCTGGTGGAGGCGCGTTCGCAGGGTCTGGTCCGGTTCATCGGGGTGACCGGTCACGGCTCGCGGGTAGCCGCGATGCATCTGCGAAGCCTGGAGCGGTTCGCCTTCGACTCGGTGCTCTTTCCTTACAATTTCACGATGATGGGGATCGGCCAGTACGCTGCCGATGTCGAAGCGCTGCTGAAGGCGTGCCGTGAGCGCGGCGTCGCCACCCAGACGATAAAGTCGGTTGCGCGGCGGCGATGGCAAAACGGGAACGAGCGCAAATTCAGTTGGTACGAGCCGCTGCGCGATCGGGAAGCGATCCGCCGCGGCGTCCATTTCGTGATGAGCCGGCCCGGACTGTTCCTGAACTCGTCGAGCGACGCGACCGTCCTGCGCGACATTCTCGATGCGGCCGCCCAGACCGCGATACCGCCCGATCGCGCCGAGCTGGAAGCCGATGTCGCGCGCTACGCGATGGAGCCGCTGTTCATCCCGGGAGTCTCGGACACGATCTAAGCGGCTCGAGTCCGCCCCGGTCAGGCGAAGGCATCCAACGCTTCCCGATGGGGCCATTGGAGACGCACACTCCAATGGTGCTAGAATGTTGCTTGGGGAATCACTATGGGCGCGATGTGGCGCTCCTTCTTCCGGTTTAGACTGCTCGATCCGCTCAAGATGCGGGGTATGATCGTGTACCTCCCGCACTTCGTTCGGGTGTTCTGGCGCCTGATGAACGATCGGCGTGTCGCGACCACTGCCAAGCTCGTGCCGTTCCTCGGCCTGATACTGTTGATCTCGCCGCCGGCGCTCGAGCTCGACGCGATCCCCTTTATCGGCGAGCTTGACTGGGTGGTCATCGGTTACCTCAGCTTGAGGCTGTTCATCTGGCTCTGTCCGGCTGACGTTGTCCGCGATCACGTCGGTCACGTCGCGCGCGGCTACTGAAAAGCCCACGCTGATGCGTCCGCGAATTCTCCTGCTGGTTCTGGCGGCGATCCTTATCGTCGGGTTGCTGATCCTGGGTCTGGGCGACCAGATCATCGTGGACCTGCTCTGGTTCGATTCACTCGGATACGGCTCGGTGTTTCGCACGATGATCGGCGCGCAGATCGCGGTGTTCGCGGCGGTCTGGCTGGTCGCGTTCCTGGTCATTGGGGTAAGCGGGCTTGCCGCCTATGCCTCGACCCATGACCGCGAGCGGCTGCGGGTCGTGCGCCGCAGCGACGAGATGATCGAAGTGAACCTGCCGGAGTTGTTCCGCGCGCTCGGCGAGCGGATACCTTGGCGGATCCTGATTGTGGCCGCCTCGGCGGTGCTGGCGATGTTCGCCGCCCAGGGAGAGGCCTCGAGCTGGGACGTCTATCTGAAGGCTGCCTATGGGACGCCGTTCAATATCGCCGAACCCGCGTTCGGGCGCGACGTCGGGTTCTATGTCTTCAGCCTGCCCCTGCTCGAAGAGTTGCGAAGCCTGATCCTGATGATCCTGTTCCTGGCCGCGGCGCTGGCCGCTGGCGTTTACTGGGTTCGCGGCGCGATCGATACGCGCGAGTCGCCGCCGCGTATCAGCCGGGAAGCGATCGCTCATCTTTCGATCCTGCTCGCGCTATTCTTCGCGCAACGCGCGCTGGGCTCGTGGATCGACCGCTTCGAGCTTCTGCTCCATACCAACGGCGTCGTGTTCGGGTTGCGCTATGTCGATCGGCTGTTGTGGCAGCCTGGATTGTGGCTTCTGGTGCTGCTCTCGATAACCGCCGCAGCCATCTGTCTCGCCAATCTGGGTCCGCGTGGAGCACGGCTCCCGATCGTCGCGGCGGCGATCGTATTCGGTCCGGCGCTGCTGATGAGCTTCCTGGAGCCGGTGATCGAGAAGCTCTGGGTCAAGCCCGACGAGATTCGAATCGAGCGCCCCTACCTGATGCGCAACATCGCGATGACGCGCCATGCCTACAAAGTCGACAGCGTGGACGTGAAGCCGTTCGCCGGGCATGGAGTTCTCACGCCCGCAGCGCTGGCCGACGACGAGCCCACCATCCGGAACATCCGGATCTGGGATCCGCGCCCTCTGATCGCGACCTATCGCCAGCTCCAGGAAATTCGGTCTTATTACGATTTTCGCGACGTCGACATCGATCGCTACAATATCCAGGGCCAGTACACCCAGGTGATGCTCTCGCCGCGCGAGATCAACCCCTCGCTGCTGCCTGAGAGCGCGCAGACCTGGGTCAACCAGCATCTGAAATTCACTCACGGCAGCGGGCTGGCGATGAGCCCGGTGAATCTCAAGGACTCCGAAGGGTTGCCGGTCTTCTACCTGAAGGACATCCCGGCGACTTCGAAGGTCGGAATTCATGTTGAACAACCGGCGGTCTACTTCGGCGAAGAACCCGACAACTACGCGGTGGTGGATGCCGCCTCGCCGGAGTTCGACTATCCACATGGCAACGACAACGTGTTCGCGTACTATCACGGCGGCGGCGGGATTCCGGTCAGCGGCTTGTTCCGGCGCCTGCTCTTCAGCTTCTACTATCGCGATATCAACCTG
Source organism: uncultured delta proteobacterium (assembly GCA_963830715.1). Classification (GTDB taxonomy): domain Bacteria; phylum Desulfobacterota; class Binatia; order Binatales; family Binataceae; genus CAVVMA01. The sequence goes on along the minus strand of CAWHNS010000007.1, from coordinate 27,222 downwards.
CTCGTGACCGAGAACATCGTGGCCAAAAGCCGCATCATGATCCGGCGCAACATCCGCGATCGGATCGGCCGCCTCGCGCCGTTTCTCAGCCAGGACCACGATCCCTACATGATAATCCGCGACGGGCGGCTGTTCTGGATCGCCGACTGTTACACGCTCAGCGACCATTACCCGTACTCGGAGCGCAACGCCGACCAGATCAACTACATTCGCAACTCCGTGAAGGTAGTGATCGACGCTTACACGGGCGTCACCGAACTGTACGTCGCCGATCCCGAAGACCCGGTGATCCGGACCTGGCAGGCGATCTTTCCGGCGCTGTTCAAGCCGCTCTCCGCGATGCCTCCGGACTTGCGCGCGCATATCCGTTATCCCGAGGATCTCTTCGTGATACAGGCCGACATCTTCGGCACTTACCACATGGACGACCCGCAGGTGTTCTATAACCGCGAGGACCAGTGGGGATTTCCGCGCGAGAACTACGGCGGCGAGACCACCACGATGCAGCCCTACTACGTGATCATGCGGCTGCCCGGCGAGGCCCACGAGGAGTACATCCAGATGATCCCGATGGTGCCGCGCGGGCGCGACAACATGATCGCCTGGCTGGCGGCGCGCTGCGACGGCTCCGATTACGGCCATTTGTTCGAGTACGCTTTCTCCAAAGACTCGCTCTTTTATGGCCCTTATCAGATCCAGGCGCGAATCAATCAGAACCCGGACATCTCGCGCCAGCTCTCGCTATGGAACCAGATGGGGTCCAAGGTAATCCTCGGCAATCTGATCGTGATTCCGATCCAGGACTCGCTACTCTACGTAGAGCCGCTCTACATACGGGCTGAGAACGGACAGCTTCCGGAGCTGCAGCGCGTGCTAGCGGCCTACGGCGATCGGGTCGTGATGGGCGACGATCTCGGCCAGACGCTCAGCGCGTTGTTCACCGGTGCGCCGGCGCCCTCCGCCCCGGCGGTGGTCTCGATGGCGGCCAATCCTGCCAGCCCGCAGCCGAACGGCGGGCCGCCCGCGAACGTGACCGCAGGCGGAATCAAGGCGGCCTCGGATCACTACAACCGCGCGCTCACTGCCTTGAAGGGAGGCGACTGGGCCCGGTTCGGCAGCGAGATGCAGAAACTCGGTGAGGCCCTGGGCCAATCCGGCGATTCGGGGCGCCCGTAGCGGCGCTCCAGGAGCGGGGAGAGATCGGAGCACCGGACGAAAGCAGGCTGAGCTTTTTCCTCCACCACCTGCACAACGCGACACCAGCTACGGCTCCGGCTCGCGTCATTGCGAGGACACGTGGCGACCATCTCGCGACCCTCTGATTGCCTCTCGATCGGGCCGGCGGAAACCCGCGGCAGTGCCGATCGCGACCGTGCCGATCCGCTCGCGACGGAACTCGGCGCGCTCGCCGAGCTTGGCCGCGCCGCGAGCTCCGCCGCGCTCTGCGTTATCGAATGGCAGGGGCGCGACGGGCCCGTCCGGGTGCGGGCGCACAACGGAACCGCGTCCGTCGAGGCCCACGACGATGCCGGATTGTTGAGGCTCGCCGATCAGTTGCGGCTTCAAGATCATCAGCGGACGATCTTCCGCCTGAGGGCGGGGGAGCTGGCGGCGTGGCTGCATCCGGCTACACCGGTTGAACTCGAGCTTACAGCCGAGGTGGGGAGTCATGAGTCGGGTTCTGCGGCGGCGATGTTGATGACCTCCACGAATCGCTCCGCTGATGAAGTTGAAGCGACCCTGAAACTCATCGCAAGCGCCGCACGCGCCTTCGTGATGTCGGATCGAGATGCGTACTCGCGCGAGTTCTGGAAGCGTCGCGCGCAGACGCTCCAGGGCGGAGTCGTGGCGGCTGCGCGCAAGGCAAGTGAGGCCGAAAAGGAGCGCCGGCAGATCGAGGATGCTGTCGAGGCCGCCGATCGGTTGAAGCCGCGAGACCTGCCCGCCGGAATCGCGCGCCTGGTCGCGAAGGTCGGTTCGTTCGAGGCCTGGCTCGTTGCGCTCTCCGATCGCGCCGGGTTGCGGATCGAGGCCGCATCGCCGTCGTTTCCAGCACGCGAGATCGGAATGCCGGGCGACGCTCGCAGCGCGCTGTTCGACAGCTTCAGCCGCGCGAGGCCGGTCTTGAGGCTCGGGGCGGCTCCCGCCGGCGTCTCGTACCTCGAGGACTGGCTGTTCGCCCGAAGCGGGTTCTCTTCCTATCTCTGTTTCCCGTTCGCCAGCGGCGTGATCGCGGTGGCCGCGCGCGCGCCGATCCTGCCGGCCGCGGCGCGGCGCACCGAGACGATCGTCGGCCGGCTCGCGCCCAGGATAGACGCATGGACCTTCCGGCGCGACTCAGACGCACAACGCGCGCTGGTGCAGAGCCTCGCGCTGCGGCTCTATGATGCCGTCGATGCCGAGCGCTCGCGAATCGCGCGCGATCTTCATGACGATCAGGCGCAGCTCATCGCCGCGGCACGGATCGCGCTGCAGGCTTCGCCTCGGAAGGCTGACCGGCTGCTCCGCGAACTGGAGGACGGGTTTCGCGCCAGGCTCAAGGCGTTGCGCCCAGCCACGCTTGGACGACGGACGCTCGAAACGGCCCTGGAAGCGGAACTGCACCGTCTCGCCGAAGCGGATGTCGAGGCGCGCTTGCTGAGCCTCGACGGCGCGCGCGGACTTTCGCCGCCGCTCCTGAACCTATGCTATCAGGTCACGCGCGAGGCGGTCTCGAACATCATCCGGCACGCCCGGGCGCGGCACGTCGAGTTGTCGCTCGAGCGCGACCACGGTCGCGCTCGCCTTTCAATCACAGATGACGGCCGGGGAATGCGCGCCCGCGCGCAGGACGGCCGAGAGCACCGCGGCATGGGATTGAGCGGACTCGCCGAGCGCGTCGAGCTCATCGGCGGGAGCCTCAAAGTGGACTCGCGGCGAGGGCGCACTCGAATCGTCGTCGAGATCGCCATGCCGCGCAACTCTGGCCGGAGAGAGTTACCAGATGAGCGGCTGCGGGCAGGCTGACGGGCGGATAAAGGTGTTGATCGCCGACGACCATCGGATGCTCCGTGAGGCGCTCAGGATGGTGCTGGCGCCGGAATGCGAGATCGTCGGCGAGGCCGCCGACGGCGAGGAAGCCGTAACCCTGGCCGCCAGGACCAGGCCGAGCGTGGTCGTGATGGATATCGGCATGCCGGGAATCGGCGGGCTCGCCGCGGCGCATCGTATTGCCAGGCAGACACCGGCCGCCCGCGTCCTGGTGCTGAGCCAGTACGACGACGAGGAGTACGTGATGGAGGCGTTTTCGGATGCGCAGGTGGCCGGCTACCTCGTCAAAACCGATGCCGCAACCGATTTGCTCGCCGCCGTACGCGCGGTGCATCGCGGGAAGCGATACATCAGCCCCTCGATCGCCCCGATCGTGCTGGCGCGTCTCGACCGCCGCGCCGATCGCAATTCCGGCAATGGCGCCCTCACGCGCCGCGAGCGCGAAGTGCTGAAGCTTGTCGCCGACGGCGCCACAACCAAGGAGATCGCGTCACGGCTCGGCATCAGCCCCAAGACCGCCCAGACTCATCGCGAGAACCTGAAACTCAAGCTCAACGCCCGATCGACCGCCATGATGGTCCGCGCGGCAATAAAACGCAGGCTGGTGCGAATCGACTAAAGCAAGGCGACCGCGCTTGGCCGGCAGACGGGTGGTCCTGAAAAAACCTGCCGCCGGGGGTTCTTTATTGCGTAACCGGCTTCTGGTACAAGACGTATTCATCCGGTGTGAGGACAGGGGGCTTAAGCTCATGAAGAAGTTTGGCGCAGGCATGGTGGTGGGGTTGCTGGCGGGCTGGGCGGTTGCCTTGGGGGCTACCGTCGTTGAGCATAACGGCGTGTATTGGGGCCGCCTCGGCCCTGCAGCCAAGTCCGGCTACGTTAACGGCTATGCCGACGCGATGCAGGTGAGCGAGGGCAAGCTCGACAACCTAACGGTCGCGGCGGATTTGTTCCACTGGAAGGGCGCGAAGAAGATCATCCGCCAGCTCTCGCGAGAATTGTCGGTCTCGGGGCTCAAGCCGGAAGATGTCGTGAAGCGGCTCGACGATTTGTATTCCAACCGAAAGTACAGCGAGCTCGATCTGGGTTCGGCCGTGCAATTGCTGACGATGCGGTCTATCGAACCCGAGGAGAACGCACCCGCCGCGCGCACGCCCGCGAAGTAGGTTCGCTTCGAGCGAAAGATCGCAAAAGGGACGGTCCTGACGGGGCCGTCCCTTTTGCTTTGAGCATGATTCCTGCCCGCACTATCTGTTTCGAGACCGGTCGTGAATTGGAAGCAACTCCGAAACATTGCGTAAGGAGATCAGCATGCTAAGGGGAAGCTGCTTTTGCGGAGGAATCGCCTTCGAGGTTGAACAAATAATGTTCATGAGGCACTGCCACTGCTCCCGGTGCCGCAAAGAATCCGGAGCCGCTTTTGGAACCGCTGCCGTCGCGCAGCCCGATCGCTTTCGGTTCGTGAAAGGAGCGGACCTGGTTCGGTTCTACGATTACCCTCCCGACGGTCGTCGAGCGTTCTGCGGAGTGTGCGGCGCCAAAGCCCCCCTTCAGCTCAAATTTCAGGACAGCCACATTATCCTGATCCCGGCCGGTCTCCTCGATGGAGACCCAGGCGTCCGACCGATCCTTCATATGTTCGTCGGGTCGAAGGCCCCTTGGTGGGAGATCAACGACAGCTTGCCGCAGTTCGACGAATGGGTGCCGGGCTACGAGCACCGCCCGTCAGCTCGCAGTTCCTGACCCTGTCGCGTCCAATCCCGCGCGCGTTACATCCTGGGTGGAACCAGATCCACGCCAAGCGTGCTCTTGAAGATCTCGAACAGCCGATCGATCTCCCACGGATGGTCGCTCATCAGGACGCGCTCCGGGACGAGATGCGAGTAGCGGGTGATCCGGTAGCCCGAGGCGCCGAAGCATTGGCCGTTCACGCCAGCCGCCTCATCGCTGGCCAGGAACACTACGATCGGCGCTATGTTGGCGGGATCGCGCGGCGTGCCCTCGGCGGTCGCGCTCGCGGGGAGGCCCGGTCCACCGCCCGGCATCCGGCCGGCGGGAATCGTGTCGGTCATCCGGGTCGCGGCGCCGGGCATGATCGCGTTGGTCGTGATGTTGTACTTGGCGAGACCGTTGGCGCAGCTATACGTCAACCCGAGGATTCCCGCCTTCGCGGCCGCGTAATTGGGCTGGCCGGGACTGCCCAAAGCGGAGTTGGAGGAAAAATTGATGATACGGCCCCATTTGCGTTCCCGCATGTGTGCGGAGGCCGGACGAATCGTGCAGTAATGGCCCTTCAGGTGGACGCGAATGACTTCGTCCCACTCCTGCTCGCTCATATTGAAGATCATCCGGTCGCGCAGAATTCCCGCGACGTTCACCAGGATGTCGAGCTTGCCAAATTCCTTTATCGCCTGATTGACCAGGTTCTCTCCGCCGGCGACTGTGGCGATATCGTCGCGATTCGCGGCGGCTTTGCCGCCGGCCGCCTTGATTTCGCGAACTACCTCGTCGGCTGGCGACGATTGTTCCTTCTCTCCCGCCACCGTCACACCGACATCGTTGACGATCACCGCAGCGCCCTGCGCTGCGAGCGTCTTTGCGACGCCGCGCCCAATCCCGCGGCCCGCGCCGGTCACGACTGCAGATTTACCGTCGAGTTTGCCCATGGCTATAGAATCTCCCTAATTGGCTGTCTCGTTTTATAGCGCAAATCCTCGCGCGCGCGACAGCGCGGCAATGATCGCTATGGATCGGACTCCGGCGGGGGCGGGAGCGGAAATTCCCTTATCTCGCCGGACGGGGTTATCCGGCCGATCGCTCCGTCGATCTCGGTGAACCACAGATTACCGTCCAGACCCGAGGTGATGAAGCCGGGCGTGCCTCCCGGCACATTCGCGAAGCTGGTGACCTCGCCGTCGAGCGTCATGCGATAAATCTTGCCGCCTTTTGTACTCGTCACCCAGATGTTTCCGTCCGGGCCTGCCGCGATATGGTCGGCGCTCAGCGCGTTGGCGACCGGATATTCCGTCAGCAACCCGGCCGCGGTGATTCGTCCCACGCGCACCGTTCGGAACTCGGTAAACCACAACGCGCCGTCGGGCCCGGAGGTTATTTCCTCGGGCCTGGAGTCCGGCATCGGCAGAGCAAACTCGGACAATTCACCCGCTAAATCTATGCGACCGATGCGCCCGCCCTTTTCCTCGGCGAACCACAGGGCGCCGTCAGGCCCGGCGGTGATTCCGGCTGGGCGGCTGTTATCGCCGGGCAGCGGAAATTCCGTGATCGCGCCGGCAGGAGTGATCCGGCCGATTCGATTCTTCGCGATCTCGGTGAACCATAGATTGCCGTCGGGACCGGCCGCGATTCCGGTGGGACCACTGTCGCGCGCCGGCAGAGGAAATTCCTTCGTGACGGCCTTGAGCGTCATCGAACCGATTCGATTGCCGACCGGATCGGTGAACCAAATCGTGGCGTCCGGCCTGAACGCGAGACGCACGGCGAAGAACTGGTTTGGAAGCAGAAAATCGGTGGTTTCACCGGCCGGCGTGATGCGCCCGAGGCGGCTCGCGAACGGCTGACTGAACCACAGGTTTCCGTCGGGGCCGCTAACGATGTCGAAGATCGGACGCAGTTGCGGCGGCGGGGCGACCGGCGCGCTCTCGGGTTGAGGAGTGGCACTCGGGGGCGTTTGCGCTGCGCAGCCGCCGACAACAAGAACTATCGCGGCCGCAAGAAGGCGCGCGACAACTCGCTCCGTTGCGCGCGTCTTATCTGACAACGCCGTCGGTCCGCAGGCGCGCGATTTCGGCCCCGGAGAAGCCGAGGTCGGCGAGAATCTCATCGGTGTTTTCGCCGAGTGCGGGCGCGTGTCGCCAGAACTCGGCGGGCGTGGCGGAGAAGCGGGCCGGCGAACGCACCGCGCGGACCAGTCCGGCCCGGGGATGCTGGTACTCGACAAAAGTCTGATTGACGGCGAATTGCGGATCGCTCCAGATCGAGTCGTAGTCGTTCACCGGGCCGCACGGCACGTCGGCGGCCTCGATCGCTTCGAGCCAGTGCGCCGACGGCTGCGTCGGGAAAAGCTCGATCAGGCTCTTGATCGAGCGGCGCACGCGTTCGCTGCGCGGCTGGTCGCCCTCGAACCACTCCGGATGGCCTACCGCGTCGAGCAGCCGCTGCCATTGCTCATCGGTCAGCGGCGCGATCGTGATGAAGCTGTCGGCGGTCTTGAACGGCTCGAGCGTGCCCATCGAGGGCGGAGTGCCGGGCGTGTCGGGCAAAAACGTCCGCCGCGCCATCGTATCCGGCATCAGATAGTATGCCACCGCGTCCATCATCGCGATTTCGATATGCTGCCCCGTCCCGCCGGCGCGTGCGGCGAGCAGCGCCGCGGTTATCGAGAGCGCGGCCGTCATCGCGGTCACTTTGTCGGCGATTATGTTCTTGACCGCGCGCGGGCGTCCCTGCGTGCGCTGCGAAGCCATCACGCCGGCCAGCCCCTGGATGATCGGATCGTAAGCCGGCTTGTCGGCGTACGGACCGGTGAAGCCGTAACCGGCGATCGAGCAATATACGATTTTCGGGTTGCGCGCGCTGACCGCGCGATAGCCGATTCCGAGCTTGTCCACCACGCCGGGACGGAAGTTCTGCACCACCGCGTCCGATCGCTCAGCCATCTTGAGGAACAGCTCGCTCGCACCCGGACGTTTCAGATCGATCAGCATCCCGCGCTTGTTGCGGTTGTAATTGATTATGCCGACGCCGATGCCGCCGCGGGAATCAACCGTCACGTTGCGCGACATGTCGCCTTCCGGCGGTTCGATCTTGATGACGTCAGCGCCGAGGTCTCCCAGCATCATCGTGCAGAACGGCCCGGAGACGACCAGGCTCAGATCGAGGACTCGGATGCCTTTGAGCGGTCCCATCTCGCCGTGCTTATAGCGCAGAATCGAGGGCCGCAACAGACGGTCCGTTTCGAATGCTTTCCGGATTTCCCGAATCCGGATACCCTGCCCGCCACAACCGGACACTCGGGCACTGGCCTGCCTAATTCGGCCAGTATCGACACTCGCAGCGGTCTTGCGTGCTTCGGAAAAAGCAGGATATCTAAGGGAAAGGACCATGCCGGAGGAAATTGATCCCGAACTGCTCGACGAGCGCTTGGAATACGAGCATCGCACCATTCGGCCCGAGGATATCGAATTTGAGCGTATTACGTCGGAAGAAGAAGATGCGGAAAGCGCGCCGCCAGATTACGAAATCAACACATATCCTGCCGACTTCACGCTTGAGGTACTGTATCAAAAGTGGCGTGCTGGCGATATTGAGATTCCCCCATTTCAACGTCAATTCGTCTGGAGGCAGAATCAAGCGAGCAAGCTCATAGAATCGTTCCTGATTGGGCTACCCGTCCCCGCTGTATTTCTCTATACGGAACGTGCATCGCAAAAGTTCCTGGTCATCGATGGACAGCAACGGCTTCGCAGTGTCTTTTATTTCCTAGAGGGCTACTTTGGCGAGAAAAAGAACGGTCAGCGAGACGTATTCAACCTAACTGGGCTGAGCGAGAACAGCAGATATTACCAGAAGGAATTTAGGGAGCTTAGCGCGGCTGACCAACGCAAGCTACACAACTGCGTCCTGCGCTCGTTCATCGTTCAGCAGCTCAATCCTCAAGACCATACCAGCATGTATCACGTCTTTGAACGATTGAATACCGGGGGAACATTTCTAGCTAATCAGGAGATTCGTAACTGTGTCTATCGGGGTAATTTTAGGGTGCTTCTCCAAGAACTTAATATATTGCCAGAATGGCGAAGGATTACAGGGAAAGAGTCCATTGATAGCCGCCAACGAGACATAGAGTTGATTCTCCGGTTCTTTGCACTACTGGACAGTACGCACTACGAGAAACCGATGAAGGATTTCCTGTCGAAGTTCATGTTCAAGAACCGCGAGTTAGGGGACACCGCTTATCGGCAATTTAGGACACTGTTCGCCGCTACGTGTGCGGCGGTGACCAAAGCTTTAGGCGAGCGGCCATTCCACATAAGAAGGGGTCTCAACAGCGCTGTATTCGACTGCGTTATGGTGAGTTTTGCTCACCATCTCGATGCGATACCAACAGATATAGCCCAACGCTATCAGGAATTGAAAGAGGACAAGACCGGGTTTCTTACAAAGGTCAGCGCTGGCACGACCGACGCCGAGGTACTAAAGGAGCGGACGCGGCTAGCCAGCGAGAGACTATTTGACTAGCCAGCGTCATGAAGCTTTCGCAGATTGACCATGCGATCGAAGTCTGCGAGAAGCATCTCAACGACTCAAAAACATGGGGTACGGAGATCGAGGTTTACTTGACCGGCTTCCTACTCGTATTCATGTGCGCCAGTTTTGAGGAATTCATTGAAGAACTCGTCAATAATAGGGTGTCTAGCTCGAAGGATGTCGCCCTCGCTGCATATGTCCGTTCGGCGACAAGCCAGTTGTTCAGGAGCATAAAAACGAGTCAAATAGCCGGCCTGTTAGGGCGATTCGGCGACCAATATGCACAACGGTTCACCGTAGAGATGAGGCGGATGCAGCGTGCCGAAACCTTTTTCAACAATCTCGTGGTGAAGCGGCACGGTACGGCACACAAAGCTGGTTCCGGCCTGACATTCAGGGAAGTTGTCGAATTTTATTCAGAAGCGCACTCCGTATTAGATGCCGTCACGCTCGTTGTCGGCATGACAAGCTGATTAGTTTCTGGGCTTGCTCATCTTCTCGCTGCGAATCACGACTAGCCTGAACGTTTTGTAGTCGGGGCACAGCGTCGTCTTCGGCTGCGTGGGTAGCGGGGCGGTCGGCGATTAACTCCCCGACCCAGTCGGGACGGTACCGCTTCGCGAGTACTGGGTCATTTTGACGCGGGCGCGGGCTTGACCTGTGCCACTAGATCGAAGCGTCCCGTCCTGATAGCCATCTCTTTCAGATGCCCGATGCGAGCCCGGATTGCGGGCGGAGCATCGAGCGGGCTCAGGCTGAAGGGGAGCCGGTACTTCCAGTTCCGCCCTCCGATCGTGCCGGGCAGATTGATCCGCGCGGTCCATCCGAAGAGATCCTGATCGGCGCCAGCGCCAGGCAGGAAGGCGATGCGTACAGTGCGCGCAGGATCGCGTCGAGGATCTGCGGGGACAGCCTCTCGCGATGCAAATCGAGATCGGGAACGCCCAGCGCCTCGAAGATTTCCCGCCGTTCGCGCTCGGGCGATCCGCGCCACCATGCGGCGAGCGTCTCGGTATCGTGAGTGCCGGTGGTCGCGACCGAAAGCTCCGGATACGCCGACGGCATCACGAACCGCTCTTGCGGCGTGTCCCAGTTTTCTTTCTCCCATCGAAACACCTTGTAGCCAGGCACGCCGAGCGAGGAGAGCGACATCTTCACCCACGGCGGCACGCTGCCGAGGTCCTCGGCGATCACGGCGGATGCGCCTGCCTCCTCCTTTATCGCGCGAACCACTTCTTCGCCCTGCGCGCGCTGAGCGCCCTCTTCGGCCGGGAAGAATTCGCCGGGCGCGCCCGGATCGGCCCCGAACGAGAACGTCCGGTACAGTCCGACTACGTGATCGACGCGGAACAGGTCGTACAGCTCGGCTGCGTGCCGGGCCCTCATCCGCCACCATCCGAGACCTTCGGCGCGCATGCGCTCCCAATTGGGCATCGGGAGGCCCCATCGCTGCCCGCTTGAGCTGAAGGCATCGGGAGGCGTGCCGACCGTGCGCTCGAGATTGAACAACTCCTGATGCGCCCAGACCTCGGCGCTATCCCGGCCGGGGGAAAAGGCCAGATCGCCGCCGAGCATGGCGCCGCGCCGCGCCGCTTCTTCACGCATCGCCGACCACTGGCGATGGGCAATATACTGAAAGTAGCAGAACTTGCCGATCGGTTCGGCGAGTTCGCGCGATGCCTCTTCAAGCGCGCCCGGATCGCGCCGCTTCAAACCCTCGGACCAGTTCTCCCAGGGCGAGAAGCCGAACCGCTCTTTCAGCGCCCGAAACAGCGCATAGTCGCGCAGCCAGCCGCGATTGTGATCGATGAACGCCTCGAACGCGGCGCGCTGCCCGGCGCCGCCGTTGAACTGGAACCATCGGAAACCCCGGTCGAGCAACTTGAGCTTGATCGCCTGAACGCGGGTGCGCGCGATCGATCCTCTCGCACGCGATCCCGCGTGCGCGGCGTCGATCGCCGGCGCTTCGATGCCTTCCAGCTCGGTCAGCGAGATGTAAACCGGATCGATCGCGAATACCGAGAGCGCACTGTACGGGTCTCGCCTCTCCGGGCGCGGTCTCGTTGATCGGCAGGAGCTGGATCGCGCGATGGCCCATCGCGAGCGCAAAGTCCATCATCGCGGACAGGCCGAGGATCTCGCCGCATCCGAGGTCCCCGCCCGTGCGGATCGAGAAGAGCGGGATCAGGACCCCGGCGGACCGCTTTAGCATCGCTGCGATTGGGAACCGGACGTTGTCGCAAAGCGCCGAAAGCGACTGGCGCTCAAAGCTCGACGCAAGCTTCGATGCGATCGGATCGGATGTTAGTGAGGGTCGCGGCGCCGTCCCTGGCGGCCTCCCGGCCGGCCGGCGATGCCATCGCCTCGCGGTAGCTGTCGGCGCTGTCGAACATCAGCATCGCGATCCGCTGCCGTTCGCCGCCGAGCCGCGCAATCATGTAGCCTTTGAGCCCCGGGATGCCGCGCGCGATCTGCACGTGGCCGGTCTTGTAGTTGCGTTCGGCGGTATCGAGGTCGCCCTGATCGGGCTTGAAGTCGAACGCTACCGCCCACAGGAAGCGGCTCGCGCCGGGTTTTGGCCTCTCGAACGGCACAACCTCCTCGGCCTGGAACGCTTCGAGCCGCATGTCAGTCAGACGCTCCTGAGTGTCGGCCATCACCTTCATGCTGGCCTCGGTGGCCATTGAGCCGGCGCTCGCCTCGATATTCGGAAAGCCCAGCACGGCGGCGCGGAGACGATCGGGTTTGGCGCCATTCGACGCAAGCAGCCTGCCGGTCAGGTAGAGGCTCACGCCCGGAAACGATTTGGCCAGCGCAACATGGTAGTCGAAATAGTGCTTCTCCTCGGCCGCGGTATCCGATCCCCTGAAGTTGAAGCAAACGAAAGTGATATGCATTGGCTACTCCTTTCGGCGCCGGAGCCCCGCTACTGCGTCTGTCGCGTCCAGGTCGCGAGGTCGAAGTAGTCTCGCCACGCCGCGATCTTTCCGCCCCGTACCTCGAAGACACCCGCGACCGGCAGCTCGACGCGCTTGTCGCCCATCTGGAAGATATCGACCCGCTCGTTCATCACGATATCGCCCGACGCGGCGGTTTTCAGAATCTTGAACTCGACCGCGCTCGCCACCGGCAAGAACATGTTGATCACGTTGCGGATCGCATCCTTGCCCTTCGCCGGCGCCATCGGGATGTTGTGATAGACCGCATCGTCGGTGAAGAAAGCCATGATCTCGTCGAGATTGCGGCGCACCCAGGCTTTGCAGAAGTCGTTGACGACTCGTTCGCTGTCCGTTGGCATATTGATTCTCCTCGCGCGTTGACCGCGCTATCGGCGCCTATTCCTGATCGAGGTAAAAGCGATTCTCGTCCTTGTTATAGCCGAACAGCTCGGCGTAGCGCCCCCAGTTGACGAGCGTGGCGAAGGTTCGCTCCGGCGATTCGCTCGGCAGCAGCATCGCCAGGTGCTCGAGTACCACCTCCTTGTCGAGCGATCGGTTCTCCTGCCCGCGCAGAAGCCGGATAAAATAGTTGAACAGGTTGTGCTGCTTGAGTTGCTGGCGGATCAAGAGCTTGCGGCCGTTGATGTTCAAGGCCAGAAACTGCCTGCCGAGCGGTTCGAGCACGACGTCTCCGGAGGGGGTTGAGACCAGACCCAGGATCTCCCCCGCCTTCATCACCTTGAGCAGGTCGCCGAACTTGAACTGCAGGTCGCGCGCGATCTTGTAGCCGTCTTCGCGGCCTCCCGCGTCCTCCAGCACTTCGAGCAGTCCGAAGATCCAGGTGAGCTGGCAATCCGGAATCGGATTGATCGTCGCCGGCATCACGAGCGCTCCTCGATCATCGAGAAGACCTTGTCAGTCAGCGCGTTGAACTGCTCGGCGCGCTTGTCGCGCGGGCGCGGCAATTCGACTTTCAGGTCGCCGACTATCCGTCCGGGCGAAGTCGCCATCACGAGGATCCGATCCGCCAGCTCGACCGCCTCCTCGATAATATGGGTCACGATGATCACCGTCTTCACCGACGCGTCGGGCGCCTGCCAGAGATCGAGCAGTTCCTCGCGCAGCGTGATCGCGGTCAGCGCGTTGACCGCTGAGAACGGCTCGTCCATCAGGAGCACTTGGGGCTCGACCGCGAGCGCGCGGGCCAGGCCGACGCGCTGTTTCATCCCGCCCGACAGTTCGCGCGGATAGGCTTCCTCGAAACCGTCGAGACCAACTTTGTCGATGTAGATGCCGCTGCGCTTCTCGCGCTCGGCCGCGCTGATTCCGCGTGCTTCCAGCCCCATCTCGATGTTGCCCTTGACCGTCAGCCACGGCAGCAGCGCGAAGGATTGGAACACCAGCGCGCATTCGAGGTTGATTCCGTCGATCTGGCGGCCCTTGTAGAGCACCTGTCCGGAAGTCGGCGGCATGATTCCGTTGATCACGCGCAGCATCGTTGACTTGCCGCATCCCGACGGTCCTACCACCGCGACCAGCTCGCCCTCTTCGACCGTGAACGAGATGTCTTCCAGCACGCGCAGGCTTCCCTTGGCGTGAGCGAAACTCTTCGACACTTGCTTGAGCTCGAGCAGGGCCATGGTTCTGCTGAATCGGGGTCGCTCATCGGCGCCGCGCCGTCAACCTCTTTTTCACTGCGGGCCTCGCTTCACATCCGCTAGTAGTCCAGCTTGTAGCGCTCGGTGGCGAAATCGTACACCCGGCGCCAGAAGAGACGGTTCAAACTTATCACCACCGCGATCATCGAGAGCAGGCTCAGCAGGATCATCACTCCGTTGCCGGTTTTATAAGTGGCTTCGTCCAGCAGTGCGCCCAGTCCCATCACCTGATACTCATGGCCGGCGTAAACGAAATACTCCGACAGGATGAGCGCGTTCCATCCGCCGCCCCAGGCCGTGATGCTGCCCGTGATGAGCGACGGCAGCAGCGCCGGAACGATGACTCTTCTCCAGGTGCCGAGGCGGGTGAGTCCGAACGACTGCGCTGCCTCCTTGAGGTCGCTCGGAACCTGGTTTACGCCGGCCAACAGGTTGAACAGCAGATACCATTGCATCCCGGTCAGGATCAGAAGGATCGAGGCCAGGTTCATGCCGCCGGTTACTTTGATCACAAACAGCACGATCAGCGGAAAGAGCGCCGTGGCCGGCATCGATCCGGCGATCTCCGCGATCGGCGCCAGCCATCGATTGAAGCGCGCGTTGTCGCTCGCGATAAGCGCGCACGGCAGCGTCCAGCCGAGCGAGATCGCGTAGGCGATCAGCATCCGCAACATCGAGGCCAGCGTCGCGGCGGGAATCTCCCTGACCTCAGGCGGCCACGGCTGCGCAAGCGTGCGCACCAGCGCCACGATTCCCGCGAGGATCGCGTAGCCGAAGACTGCGAGGCCGCCAGCACGACGGCCCGCACAATCACGCCCAGGCGCGCGAGAGCTGAGCGCGGACCGGGGTCGAGTCTCGGCAGGGATTCGATCGCGCGCCGTGCGAATTCCCCGATCGGGCGGAGAATGGCGCGCACCAAACGAGTGATCGGCGGGCCGATTCCGCCGAACACGTCGAGCATCCCGAGCGAGTGCATCGGCTGCGCAGAGGCCGCAAACTCGTAGCGAAACTTCTCCGACCACGTCGAGAGCGGCTGCCAGACCATCAGATCCATCGCCACGATGATAAACAACAACGTCAACAGCCCGCCGATGACTCCGCCCCATTCTCCCTTGTCCGCCGCCTCCATCAGCAGACTGCCCAGTCCGGGCAGCCGATAATGCGCGGGACCCACCGTGATAATTTCGCACGCTATCAGGTAGTACCATCCCGCGACCCACGACAGGATCGAGTTGTAAACGAGCTTCGGCACCGCAGGCGGGCAGCAACAGCCGCCTGAACTTGAGCCATCCGCTGACGCCGAACGATTCCAGAGATTCGGTCGAGTCAGTCGGGATGGTCCGGATCGCTTCAAAGACGCCTAGCGCCATGTTCCAGGCCTGGCTGGTGAAGATCAGGAATACCGCCGCCATCTCGACGCCGAGGCGGCGGCCATGTCCCAGCGCGACGAAAAAATACACCGCCGCGGGGAAGAAGCCGACCACCGGAACCGATTGCGCGATATCGATCGCCGGAATCATCACCCGCTCGTACGCCTTGCTGCGCGCTGCGTAGCAGCCCGTAAACGATCGCGAACACAAGCGACAACGCGTATGCCGCCAGCATCCGGTAGAATGAACAGAACGCGTAGTAGGGCAGTTCCGCGATCGAGACCCGGAACGGTGGCGCGTGCAGAACTCCGACCCGCTGCCTGAACGCAAAGAACAGCGCGATGATCGATGCCAGGAGCAGGAACGACAACGACGCGCCGAGCACCCGGCGTATTTCAAATCTCCGCTGCGGCATAGTTCCCGGTCTGAGTTTGCCGAACAATGACCTGCCAATCGACCGCTCTGAGTTCGTCTGTGTCGGGTTTCATTCGAACTTGCCCGCCATCGAATATTTGCGTGCGCGCGAGCGGTCTGCAATAAAAGGCGGGAATCCTTGTCGATTTCAATGCCGCCGAGCCGCCGGTCTGTTGCGGCCCCGGCGCGTGGAACCAGGAGCTTAGATGGAAGGCGTCGAAAAGCTGCTTCAGGGAATGCAACTACATCCGGTTGCCGACCACTTCACAGTCGCGCTGCTTACCGTCGCGATCCTGATCGATCTCGTCGCGTCCCTGTTTCCCACGCGCGATTGGCTTCGAAGTACGGCCCTGACGTTGATGATACTGGGGGCGCTTGCCGCGGCGGCTTCGTACGGGACCGGCGACATGGAAGCCGATCGGATCTGGGACATGATGGCCGCGCCGGCCAAAGACTACTTCAAGGGCGGCAGCCGGGCATTCCTGGGCCACGGCCAGCTCGGCTACTACCTGATGTTCGTTTTCGCGGTGCTCGCGCTGTGGCGAATCCTGCAAGCGCTGCTCGGCTTTGTGGCGCGGACGCGGGGCCCTATCTGGTGGTTGCCGTCGTCAGCCTGCTTCTCCTGATTTACCAGGCACACACCGGCGGCGTGCTGGTCTACACATACGGAGTCGGAACCGGCGCGATGGCTCCGGGAGCGCCGCAGCCGACCGAGGTCCAACTCCCGGCGACGCCGATTCCGACCGTATACGTGCCGCCGCCGACCCCCGCACCCGCGCCGACCCCGGCACCCGCGCCGACACCTGCACCTGCGCCGATCCCTACCGCCGCGCCGCCGAAACCGCGCCCCCGCCACCCGCGCCACCACCGCCCGCAGCGCCACCGCCCGCGGCGGCTCCGCCGACAGTGAAGGCGCCTGCTCCGGCTGCCCCACCGCCTGCCCGGCGCGGCGCCCCCGCACGCCGCACCTGCGGCACCGCCGCCCGCTTGAGGCTCGGCGCTGTCAGGCGTTTCGCTTTGCGCCATTACGCGTGCGCCCATAAGATCGGCAATGACATTCCTCATCGCACGCTCACTCGGCGATAATCAAAGGAGTTCTCGATGGACCATCGCTTAGGCTTCGGCGTCTTTCTCGCTCCGCATCATCCGATCGGCGAGCATCCCACCCTGCAGTTGCAGCGCGATCTGGAACTGGCGACCCTGCTCGACAAGCTCTGCTTCGACGAGTTCTGGGTCGGCGAGCATCATTCCGGCGGATGGGAGACGATCGCGTCGCCGGAGATGTTCCTGGTTGCCGCCGCCGAGCGCACCACCAGGATTCGGCTCGGCACCGGCGTCGTCTCGCTCCCGTATCATCACCCGTTTACCGTTGCGCAGCGGATCGTTCTGCTCGACCATCTGAGCCGCGGCCGCGCGATGCTGGGGGTGGGACCCGGCGCGCTGCCCTCGGACGCGTTCATGCTCGGGATCGATCCGATGGTCCAGCGGGATCAGATGGACGAGGGTTTGGGCGTGATCCTGCGCCTCCTGACCGAACGCGAACCGATCACCGTTGACGGTTCGTGGTTCCGGCTGCGTGACGCGGCCCTGCATCTGCGGCCGCTGCAGCACGCAATGCCGATCGCGGTCGCCTCGCTGATCTCACCCTCCGGAATGAAGTGCGCCGGCAAGCATGGCGTGGGCGTGCTCTCGGTCGCGTCGTACTCGCAGGAGGGCCTAAGCGCTCTCAAGACTCAGTGGAACTTCGCCGAAACCTCGGCCAAGGAGCACGGCAAGCGAATCGATCGCGGCAGCTGGCGGGTCGTGATGCCGTTTCACCTGTCGGACTCCAAGGAGCAGGCCTACCGCGAAGTCGCCGACGGCCTCAAGCGCTGGAACAACGAATACGTCGCAGGAATTCTGGGCCGGCCCGACGCGAAACTCTTCGACGACGGCTACGAGGCGGCCCGGCAGATGGACGAAATCGGCGGCGGAATCTTCGGCACGCCCGAAGACGCGCTTCAAAAGATCGCCCAATTGCAGGAGCTGGCGGGCGGCTTCGGCACTATCCTGTGCTTCGCGCACGACTGGGCGCCGCTCGACAAGATGCGCCGCAGCTACGAGATGATCGCGCGATACGTGATGCCGCGATGCCAGGGCTTGCTGGATTCGATCGATGCGTCGGCGGCTCGCGTCTCAGCGAACAAGCACACCTTGATGGCGGCCGCGACCGGCGCGATCATGAAAGCGATCGCCTCGGATCAGAAAGCCGTCGAGGCGCTCACATCGACCGCCGCGCAACCATTCTCGCTCGCGCCCGCCCAGAGCACCGGCGCGCAGAATCGTGGAAAGTAGGGCGCGCCTGTGGCGAAGCGGATGATCGGCAAAGTCGCCGAGCTCTGGCGTTATCCGGTCAAGTCGATGCTCGGCGAGAGACTCGCCGCGACTACCGTCACTCTGCGCGGATTCGCTGGCGATCGCGCCTGGGCACTTCGCGACGCCGCCAGCGGCCGCATCCTGAGCGCCAAGAAGTATCCGAAGCTGTTCGAGATGCGCGCCGCGTTCGAGGCTGCGCCCGACGATGACGACTCGGCGGCGGTGCGGATTACCCTGCCCGGCGGCGCCACGATTCACGCCGGTGATCCCGATGCGTCGGAGATCCTTTCCGACTCGATCGGCTGCAAGGTCCGGATCGAACGCCCGCAGCCCAGACAGAACAACCTTGCGGGCATCGATCCCGCGACGGTATTCGGCGAAGTCGGAATCGAGAACATCGTCCCCGGAATGAGCGCCGCAACCGCGCCCGATTTCTTCCCCTTGCCTGAAGGCACCTTCTTCGACTCGGCGACAGTTCACGTGCTCGCGAGCGCCACGCTCGAACACATGCGACGACTGGCTGGCGGAAACTCGCGATTCGACTCGCGCCGGTTCCGTCCCAATATCTACGTCGAGACCGCGGGCGCTGCGGACGGCTTCGTCGAGGATGAATGGCTCGGCGGGATGCTCGAAGTCGGCGATACAGTGAAGATCTCGGGCATGAAGCCGGCACTGCGTTGCGTGATGACCACCCATCGGCAGGACGATCTCGATCGCGATCCCGCCATCCTGCGCGTCGCGGCCAAAAATCACCGCGCCAACGTCGGCGTATTCGCCTCGATCGGCGCGCGCGGCTCGATTCGCGTCGGCGACCCGGTATTCCTGCAAAAGTAGCGCGCCGCCCTCATGCCAAGAATCATCGTCGAGAAGAATCTGGACGTCCCGATGCGCGACGGATGCGTGCTGCGGGCTGACCTCTTTCGCCCCGACAGCCCCGAAAGGCTGCCGGTGCTTCTGAATCGCACGCCCTACGACAAGTCGATGCCCGGAGTGTCGCTGATGACGCTCGATCCGATCCGCGCCGCACAGGCCGGCTACAACGTGCTCTTCCAGGATTGTCGCGGGCGCTTCGCCTCCGACGGCACCTTCACCTGCTTCATGGACGAGGCTCTCGACGGTTACGACACGATCGAATGGGCCGCGCGCCAGCCGTGGTCCGACGGCAAGGTGGGGACCTTCGGGCCGTCGTACATGGGCGCGACACAATGGCTCGCCGCAATCCAGGCGCCGCCGAGCCTCAAGGCGATGGCGCCGTCGGTCACAGCCAGCGACTATCACGACGGATGGACCTACCAGGGCGGCGCGTTCTCGCTGTTCTTCAACGTGAGCTGGCTGATGATGACGCTTGGGACTCGCGCGATTGATCCGCGAGCGCGACTCGAATCCCGCCGCGATGCAGGAACTCGGAGCCGTAATCGGGAGCATCGACCGGATGGTCGATCGGATGAACTTTCTCCCGCTGAAGGAGTTTCCGATGTTCCGCGCCGGCGCGCCGTACTTCTTCGACTGGCTCGAACATCCCGCATACGACCGCTACTGGCGCACGCTCTCGATCGAGGAGCATCACTCGAGCATCAGAGTGCCGGCGCTCAATATCGGTGGATGGCATGACATCTTCCAGGGCGGCACTATCCGCAACTACCTCGGGATGAAATCACGCGGCGGCGGCGACGCGGCGCGCAATGGCCAGCGGCTGCTGATCGGCCCGTGGAACCATTCGGTGCCGTTCACCAATCTGGTCGGCGACGTCGATTACGGCTTCCGTGCGAGCCCGATCTCAGCCGATATCGACGGGGCTCAGCTCCGATGGTTCGACCACTGGCTCAAGGGCAAGCAGAACGGCGTCGACAAGGACGGCGCCGCCCGAATCTTCGTGATGGGCGCCAACGAATGGCGCGAGCAGAAGGACTGGCCCCTGCCCGGCGCGGAGTTCCGCCGCTACTACCTGCACAGCCGCGGCCGCGCCAACAGCGCCTACGGCGACGGAGCGCTTTCGATCGACGCGCCCGGCGCCGAACCGCCTGACTCATTTCTCTACAATCCGCTGGACCCGGTACAGACACGCGGCGGCGGACTCTGCTGCTATCCGGCGGCGATGGGCAGCGGCGCCTACGATCAGAGCATGATCGAGCATCGCGCCGACGTGCTGGTCTATTCCACCGAGCCGCTCGCCGAGGACCTCGAAGTTACCGGGCCGGTAAAGCTTACGCTGTTCGCGTCCTCTTCGGCGCCGGATACCGACTTCACCGCCAAGCTGGTCGACGCGTCACCGTGTGGATTCGCGCGCAACCTGACCGACGGCATAATCCGCGCGCGCTATCGCGAATCGCGTTCAGACGCGGCCCTGATGACGCCGGGCAAGGTTTACGAATTCACGATCGATCTGTGGTCCACGGCCAACGTCTTCAAGGCCGGACATCGCATCAGGCTCGAGGTGAGTTCGAGCAACTTCCCGCGCTTCGATCGCAATCCGAACACCGGACACGATCTGTTCGCCGACGCCGAGACGCGCCCCGCGATGCAGACCGTGATGCACGATCGCGCCTTCGCGTCGCATCTCACGCTACCGATCGCCCCGCGCGATCGGTAACAGGAAGGCTGCGTAACCTGAAGTGGCGGGTCGCTTCGCGTAGATTCTTCGCCTTCGGCTGTCGCCTCGGCTCAGAATGACAAGCATAAGCGCCTGCAAGTTGTCATCCTTGAGCTGAGGCGACAGCCGAAGGCGAAGCATGTCCTGAGCGAAGCCGAAGGCGAAGAATCTACGCGAAGCGATTTCCCGGCCGATGGCGCAGCTTGAAATCACCGCGATGACGTTCGGTCCGTTCGGTATCGGACGGATCGACGGCAAGACCGTGATGGTTCCGAACTGCGCGCCGGGCGATCGGCTGGAAGTGAAAATCGATTCCGAACGGCGCGATTATGCGATCGCCCGGATCGTAAGCGTGATTGAGCCGGGACCCGTCCGGCGCGTCCCGCCTTGCCCGTTCCTGCCGCGATGCGGTGGATGCGACTGGCAGCAGATTGAGTATCCGGCCCAGCTCAGGCTCAAGGGAGAAATCATCGCGGCGGAGATCGGCAGGGCGCTCGGCGTCCAAATCGATCCCGCCGGACTGGTCGAGCCGGCGCCCGCCGAGTTCGGTTATCGTTCGCGTATCCGGCTCAAGATCGGGTCGAACGGCAGGCTCGGCTTCCATCAACTCGGCAGCAACCAGCTCGTCGAGATCGATCGGTGCATGGTCGCGGACAAGCGCATCAGATTGCCGCGCGCGCTCGCGTCCGTACTCGGCCGGATTGTCCAGGAAATCGAGGTCGCCACGGACGGCGAGCGCGAAGTCCTGGTCGCGTATCTGTCGCGGCGCGCTGCGCGCGGCCGAGTCTCGCCAGCGTCCGCCAGGTGATGGGAGTCAGACCGCCGGATCGCGGCGATCGTGATGCGCGCCGAAAGCGCGCGCGAAGTGATCGGCGATCCCGCAATCGCGATCGAGCTCAGCCCGGCCTCGAAATCAGGGTCGATGCGGACCTGTTCAGCCAGGTGAATCACGTGCAGAACGGCCGCCTTATCGGTTTCGTGATGCGAGCCGGGGAGATCGGAGACGGCGCGCGCGTGCTCGACCTGTTTTGCGGCGCCGGCAACTTCAGCCTGCCCGTGGCGCGTCGCGGCGCGGAGGTGATGGGCGTTCACGCGGAGCCGCTCGCAGTCGCGGCCGCCGATGCGAATGCGAAGCGGCTCGGCTTCGGGCGCGCGCGCTTCGCCGCGACGCACGCCGCCGAGATCGCGGAGTTCCTGCTGCGCGCGCGCTATCGCCCACAGACCGTGATCCTGGATCCGCCGCGCACCGGCGCTTCCGGCCTGATGGACCCGATCGCGAAGCTCGGCGCGCCCAATGTAATCTATGTGTCGTGTAATCCGATCACTTTGGCGCGCGACTTGCGCGCGCTTGCGCGGCGCGGCTACCGGCTGAAAGATTTGCGCGCCTGGGATTTTTTTCCAAACACGCATCACGCCGAGATCGTCGGGCACGCGGTATTGACTTAGCTCTCGTTGCGTCCGTAATGTAGGGCCAGTCGCCCGGTAAGTGTTCCCCGCCAGAGGCAAAGCAACGATGGCCAAGCAGGAAAAAGCGCAGCGCCCGAAGATCACGATTATTCCGGGCCGTGGCGTCGCCCAGACCATCAACTACCTGCTGGAAGATCGCGACGATTTGGAATGGATCATCGCCGTGGGACGCACCAAGAACGGCGAGCTGTTCTTCTATGACACCGGCGGCGACATCGTCGAAGATCTCGGCACGCTCGAGTACCCTGAAGGCGCGGATAGTGCGCGCCCATTTCGGCGACGAGTACGAATGATCCGGCGGCTTCCCCTCCCGGTCACCTCTCAGTCATCGAATTCCTGCTCCGGCGCGGTCGCGTAAATTACGCCCTCTTTGATCTCCACTGGCACCCGATAGAGAAATTTGCCGCACGCGGTCGGCGGACCCGCGACGCATTCCCCGCTCGCCGGGTCGTAGTAGGCGTTATGCGTCTGGCACATCAGGTAGCGTCCCTCTTCGGCAAAGAACTGGTTGTCCACCCAGTCCATCGCCATCGGCACATGGCGGCATCGGTTGACATAGGCATGGTATGCGCCCTGGAAATTCACCAGGAAACATTCCTCATCGGCGCCGCGAACCGGAAGCATGAACTTCATCGATTCACCGGGCTTGAGATCGGCGGCGCGGCCGACAATGTAACGCAGGGCTTTGCGCGGATGCCGCGCGCGGTTGGATTCTCGTTTCAATTTGATGCGGGCGCAGCGATTCTCGCGACGGCGTGCGCTGCCGCCCGACCGGCGCGGCTTGCCGAAGTTTGCCAGAGCATTTAGCATCTGTAAATGCGCCGCACGCGCGGTCTCCGTCGCGGCGCAGCCGGGCCTAAGATCGCACTCCGCGCGAAAGGAAGCCGCAAGCGAATCGATGGAGAAACCGAAAATCCGTCCAGTCGAGGTCTTTCCGATCGAGCATCGCGACCAGACCCTGATCTGCCTGCGCGATCCGAGCGGGATGGCGCCCGAGCCGGTGATGCTCGGGATGGGCGCGTATTTCCTGATCACGCTGTTTGACGGCAGCCGCACCGTGCTCGATCTCCAGGCCGCATTCACCAGCCGTTTCGGCGACATCATACCATCCGAGAAGATCAAGGAGCTGATTGCGGCGCTTGACAAGGCATACTTCCTGGACTCGGCAATCTTCGCCGGCCGGGTAAGAGACGTGCGCGAGGAATTCGACCGCAACGCCGAGCGGTCGGCGATTCACGCCGGGCTTTGCTACGAGAGCGAGCCGGCGGCGGTGCGGGCGGAAATCAGGAAATTCTTCGAGCCGCCCGCCGGTCCCGGCACGGTCACGACCTCGGGAAACGGCGCGCCGCTCACCGGACTTATCGCGCCGCACATCGATCCGCGCCGCGGCGGTTCCGCCTATGCGCACGCATACGGTGAACTGGTCTGCCGCGAGCCGCCCGAGCTGGTGGTGATTCTGGGCACGTCGCATTACGGGACCGGGCCGGCGCTTTTCACCGCCACCCGCAAGAATTACGCGACGCCGCTCGGCGCACTCGAGACCGATCGCGGGTTCGTCGAGCGGCTCGCCGCGCGTTACAGCGCGGGCGATCTGTTCGGCGACGAACTGCTCCATCGCAGCGAGCATTCGATCGAGTTCCAGGCGCTGTTCCTGGCCTGGGCGCTCGGCGCGCGGGGCTATACGGTCGTGCCGATCCTGGTGAGTTCGTTTCACGAGATGATTGCGGGCGGCGCCGTTCCGGCCGGCGATCGGCGGGTCGGCGCCTTTCTGGACGCGCTCAGAACTGAACTCGCCGCCGATGGCAGGCGCACTCTGATCGTTGCCGGCGTGGACTTCGCGCACGTCGGAAAGAAATTCGGCGACAGCTTCAGCGTTGACGATACAGTCGTGGAATGGGTTCGGCGCGACGATCTGAGGCTTATCGAGACGATAACGAGCGGCGACCCGGCGGCGTTCTTTGCGGATGTTTCCAAGGACGGCGACCGCAGGCGGATTTGCGGATTCGCCCCGATGTACACCCAGCTCGAGCTGCTGCGCGGGCGTGCCGGCCGCCTGCTGAAATACGACATCGCGCTGGAGCCGCAGACCGGATCGGCGGTGACGTTCGCCAGCCTCGCGATCGAGTGAGCCGGCGCGGCTGCTCTTGCGAGGCGCCAGACCCGGCGCGATAATCCGTTTTCGCGGTGGACGCATAGCTCAGCCCGGTTAGAGCGCTTGCCTCACATGCAAGAGGTCCCTGGTTCGAGTCCAGGTGCGTCCACCAACATAAATCAACTAGTTAGGAAGATCTCGTTTTCCGACCGCTGCAGATTGTGCCCAATTTTGTGCCCTGCTCGTTTGGTGCTCTTCCGCTCCAACGGCGGGAACCGCCTGATCGAGGGTCGCGATCGCGGCCTGCTTGGCGGAAATCCGAATGTGACTGTAACGTTCGAGCATCTTCCTGGAGACGTGCCCGGCTAGGGATCGAATCGTTTCTTCGCTGACGTTGGGGTTCTCAGCCAGGCGGGTGATGAACGTATGTCGGCAATCGTGCCAGCGATATTGAACCTTGGCCGCCTTGCACGCGACCTTCCAAGCCTTTTTCCATTCACCGATTGGATGTGCGAGGTCGGCCGCATAGAACTTGGGGCGACGAGCGTTACCCTCTAAGCCGACCGAAAAGCGCGGGAATACATAACTGTCGGCTTCGGCTTCGAGAAAACGCGACAACCACAGCGTCAGGACCGCACAGACTCTGGACGTGAGCGGCACGCTGCGTCCAGTGCCGGCTTCCGTCTTTGACTTGGGAACCGTGAGTACGCCCTTCTCGATTACGCCGCTGCGCCACTCCAACATTAGATCGCGTCGGCGCAACGATCGTATCTCGGAAGCGCGCAGTCCACTGTCTAGGCTGACAATTAACAAGGGGAGAAGGGCCGGCGAGCGGCTCTTCGCTGCTGCGTCTATGAGCTTCTTTTCATCTCCGGAACTAATCGCGCGCCCGACATCGCGCCGCTCTCGAAGGCTCTTCACCTTGTCCGAGATCGCTCCCCACAGCCCGTGAGCCTTGAGAATCTGGCGCAATACATTAATTTCGAAATTCACCGTCCGCGCCGATTTCTCTTCCGCCAGTCGCTTGCGTTGAAGAGTCGAGATGTCTTGGTCGTCGATGTCGCAGACGAGCCGCTTGCCGAATTGTTCGGTGAGCGTCTCAACAAAATGCTCATAGGCTTCGAGTGTATTGGCCGCGAGACCCACTCGACTGGCCAACCATTCTTTTGCGGCAACCGAGAAGAGCGGCATCCGCTCGCGCTTTGGGATGCGGTTAACCGCGAGCTCGATCTCGCGGCGACGAGCTCGTTCCGCTTCGCGGGCGACCGTCTTCGAGTTGGTCTTGGCCGACTCTCGAATGAGCTGCCCTTGGAACAGGAACTTGAACCAGTACGTCTCGCCCCGTTTGTAAACGCTCATCGCCTTTCCTCTCCCCGCACAATTCAGGCCGCGCGATCGCTCGCCTCGGCCAGGTAGCGACGCACCTCGGTATCGAGAAGCACGACCCGCCGCCCTAAGTGCGCCGCGCGTAACCGGCCACGTTTCACCTCGAGCCGGAGAAACGGAACCGAGACGCCGAGGCTGCGGGCTAGCTCGTCCAGGGTCCAGCCGAGTTTTGGGGTACTCAGCCTCTCCGAATCTGCGCCTTGAGCTTGGGAACTGACTTGAACTACTGACATGATGACAACACCTCGATCCATTGAGTGCGACGGTCATTTACCCATCGTCAAGGTGGATCATAGACCAATTCTGATGGAATTGTCAAATTCCATAATTCTGCTACGCACGCGTCGGATTCACGATTCGGTCAAAAGGCCCAAACGTAAGAGCCGGACTCGTGCGGCTTGTTCGGAGACCTGGCAACGCCTCATGATCCGCTCGATCGTCGCGCGGCCGAGTTCCGAATCGACTCTAAGCGGCGGCTTCTCGCCCTCACGCATCGCAATCTCACCCGCCATCATCGAAAGTTCCGATTTTGGCATCAGCAGGGCTCCGCCGATGTAGCCCGCCTGGAATTCCATCCAGTCGTTCTCGGCTGCGGTCTCGATGTTCTCTCGATGGCAGGTCCAGCATGGCTCGGCGGGACGGGAGTCCGGCTCCTGTGCGCCTTTTCTCCAGAGCGGCGCGTGAAACCAGACATGGCCATATTCATGCCCTAGAGTGAAGCGAAGCCGGTTCTCATAACGTGGGTCCGAAAGCCGCGCAGAGATCTTCACTCGGGGCTTTCGGTCGAAAAAGAAGTCGGTGTATCCGTCCTGTCCTTCGGGCAGGTTGGCATACATATCGAGGTCGTCGGCTTCTGCCTCAATCATCCTGATTATGTCGTCCGTGGGAATCGGCAGTCTGTAGCCGCCGGAGTGGCGACGCATGAACTCTGCAACGATCTGCTCGCATCGCTCGTCGAGCTCTTCCGTCTTGAAGTAAAGACGCTTGATTGGGCGTCCGAGCGGATCGCGAAGCAACTTCATTTTCGCTTGCCGGCCGGTTTTACTCCCAGCGCCTTGCGGAACGCACGATAAGCGGCTTCGAGCCGTTCCTGGTCCGCCTCGGTCTTCACGTCAGGCGGCTGGCGGTTCGCGTGAAAGTACAGCACATCCGGCGAGATGCCGACAATCTTCGACATCTGCTGGATCAGGAAGTCCTCGGGCGGATAGCGGTGATCGTGCTCGACCGCATTGAGATACGGAGGGTCCACTGGACGCCCGTCCTCGCGCTTCAAGCGCGCGGCAAGCTCTCTCTGCGTAAGCCCGGCCTTTTTCCGAGCGTCCCTAAGCACTTGACCGAAACTCTTCATTCAAGTTTATCAGCGCCAGCAACCGCCGCTCGCCGCCTCCTGCCGCTAAAGATTATCGGAATCTGCAAGAAAAGTCATCGAAAGCCACAATCTCGGAATTACAGAAATCCACAATGGAAGACCAACCACGCCGGTATGATTGCGTCCGCTTCCCCGCAGGGGCAGGACGCCGACTGTTCTTCGAGTGAGCACCATTTTAAAGGCGCGCTGCCCTTCACTCGAACCTGAGGGCGCGCGCAAGATTCCGAGACGCGCGAAGCGGAACGCTGCACGGCGTGACAAGCGAAGCGTCCGGCGCAGCCGGTG